>NZ_JAGHQP010000010.1 GCF_017744255.1 Brevundimonas sp. A19_0
GGATGACGCCCGGGTCCGATTTGGGGGGTGGGGGGTCGCCCCCCCCGGGGGGGGTGCGCCGCCCTCGGGAGCGAACCGCCGAACCCGCCCAGGCCGCGCGCGGCGGCAGCTAATCCACCATCAGCGGGCCGAGGACGACAAGGCGCTGTAATCATTGGCCTTCGCCCCCGTCGTGCGACCTGTCCTGTGCGACCTGCTCAATGAGCGCGAAGCTAGCGCCTTGATTTTCCACACTTTCGGGTGCCGCGGCAGCTGGGCCGCCAGATCCTCCGACCAGCATCAGCACGGGCAGCGGCCGGTCGTCCTTCACCTCGACCTTCTGGGGCTGTTTCTGGTCGGTGTAGGGCAGCAGGGCCACCTGCTCGGCCTTCACCGCCGCGAAGGCCTGCGCCAGCGTCATCTTGCCCGCGTGGACCGCCCAGCCGTCCAGCAGCGCCTCCAGCCGCTTGCCCAGGTTGTCGACGGTCCCGCGCTCCAGCCCCTCGACCAGATCGGCCAGCTGATCCCGCACCAGCTGGCGCAGGCCCCCGTCCAGCCGCTCGGCCTCGGCCTGGGCGGCCTCGACCCGCCGCCGCGCGAGCGCCATTTCCGCCTCGATCGGAGAGCCGGCCCTTCGCACGTCCGCGACGGTCGGCAGGCACGACTTGGCCAGGTGCAGCGCCGCCGTCCCGCCCGTCTTGACCTCGACATAGGCCGCCAGGTCCGCCGCGCGCCGGTTCCGCGACCCCTTCGGGCGGCCCCGCCGCTTCGGCGCGTCCGCTCCTCCCGTCAGCGCCAGCCCCCCTGTCATTAAATGCCCCTTTTTTAGTCGGCTTCCACCGCTTCCACGGCCACTTCCGGTATTTTTCCAGCGTTCTCGGGCTCAGGGGTAAGGTGGAAGCGATAGAAGCGTGGAAGTGGGCTTTCCTCATTGCGCGACTGTTTTTAGGTGCGATCCATCGCGTAATGAGCCGCGAGCGACTTCCACCGCTTCCACGCTTCCACGCCGCCTAACTGTCTGTGATCGCTCGCGTTCCGGTGGAAGCCGCTCCGGAAGTCGGTGGAAGTCCCCCACACCCCGAAGCCCAGGCATCCCCGCGCCATGCCTGTCCATCATCTGGGGGTCCGGGTGTGGGTGGGTATGAGGGCGCAACAGCAGCCAGATCGTCGACCGTCCGGGGTCCGGGTCAGGGTGGTGAATGCGGTGGCCGCGCGTACCGCTCGCCTGCGGCTCGCTGCGCGGCCTCGGACGCCGAGGGCTGATCGCCCTCGCCCTCCTCCTGGATATCTCGCCGCTTGACAGCGGCTCATCTGTCGTAGTATTGCGACAGCTATAGGCCCCGGCAACGGGTCGGGGCCAGCATCGGAAAGGACCGATCAAATGCAAGAACCCGTCCGCATTGCCGTCATCGTTGAAGGCGGCATTGTCCAGAACGTTCTGACGCTCGGCGTGCCTGTGGAAGTCGTGGTGATCGACTACGACACTGAGGGCGCAGAGCTGGCCGATACCATCCTTGTGCCTCAGGCGGCACCGGGCGGTCATGGCATGGGTGAACCCTATCGAGCCTACGTGTCGAGTTGGCCCGCCGACCGCGCCTGCTCCGTTGCGGCCGACTTCGTTCACGACTTCCTGACTGGACGTCAGGGGGAGAGCTGACCATGGAAACCTTCTTCCTCGCCACCCGCCGCGACACGGCCATCAGCATCCGCTGGATGACGCTGGGCGACTTCCGCCGGTGTCGTGCGGCCACACCCCAAGCGATCCAGTTCCTCATTCAGGCCCGCAGCCAGGACGAGGCCTACCTGATCGCCGAGGCAGTCTTTGCAGGCGCCGTCTTCCGCTCCACCACGCGGGGTCGGGGCGCCGATGCGGTCAGCGTCATCACCGGCCTGGTCGAAACCGAAACCGTCCAGCTGCACGACGGCCCCGAGGATCAGCATCTTGTGCCCGGCGTGTCCGCCGTGCCCTTCACCGCCCGCCTGATTGCGATGGAACAGGCGCGCCGCGCCAAGGGTCGGGGTGACGCCCCCTTGCCCTCCGGAGGCCTGTTCGACGATGCTGCGCGCGCTCAGCAGGAGCTTTTCTGATGATCCAGACGCACCCGGATTACCACCAAGGCTTCTATGACGCTCAGGACGGCATAGGGCTTTTCGAGGGCTGCACCTTCGCCTATGCCGCCGGATGGCGGGCCTATTGGGCCTGCTGGCAAGCACTGGATGCACTCTGCAATGACTGACACCCCGAACGCCGCCGTCCTCACCGCCATGACCGGCCGGGCCCTCTATGGCGAGGCGTGGCAATCGGACATGGCGCGCGCCCTGGGCGTCCAGCTGCGCACGGTCCAGCGGGTGGCCGAGGCCGCCCGCGCGGGCCACGACTACCCCGCCGCCCGCGCATGGCGGCGGGACCTGGCGGCCATGGTCGAAACCCGCGCAAAGGAATTGGGCGCCCTGCGCGCCCTGCTGCTGGCCGAGGGCTAGTCCCCCTCGACCTCCGGGAATGCCTTGGCCAGCTGGACCATCACGCCGTGGCGCTTGCGGTCCAGGCCGCGCCCGCACTGGTCGGGCCAGATCATGTCCCGCGGCGCCCGCTGCAGGGTCGAATGCCACACCCCCACGGTCCCCTCGGCCCCCTCCCATGTCGTCCCGGCAAAGGTCCGCCGAGTTTCCGGGTGGCTGGCCGGGATGAACAGGCGCGCATGCGCCCAGGTCTCGGGCTGGCCTTTCGGAAAGCTGATCGCCAAGCCCATCATGACGGCAAAATCCACCAGATCGGTCAGCGCGTTAGGATCAGATCGGTACACGGCCAGCCGCGACCCGAGGTTGGGCTTGCTCGACGGCCTGTTCCTGACCGCATCCGGCGTCTTGTCCATCAGGTGCGCCAGACACTCGCGCCAGTCCTCGGTCTTGGTGGCCGTCTCATCCAGCGCCTCGGCTTTCAGCAGGGTCGCCCACCGCTTCAACTCATCGGGCCGGGGATCATGGTCGAACTCGGCGATATGGGCGGCGGCCAGCAGGGCCCCGAACTGGTCGGCGCCCCGCGCATCGTGCCCCCCCTGTTCGATCAGGGCCGCCTTGAACGCCCGCAGGGTCAGGGGCCAGCGCGCCCACCCGTCCAGCATCCGGCGAAGGATCTGGCGGCCCCAGCCTTTCAGCCTGTCCCACGGGATCGGCGCATCCGCCTCGGCCGTCTCGAACGGGTCCAGCTGCAGCACCGCGAACCGGCTCTGGTCCTGTTGGCGCATCGGCGGCTTGTTGATCGCCCCACACAGGAACGCCGAACGGCACTCGAACTCCAGCGCAATGCCCTCGCTCGACCCCCGGCCCACCTTGTCGCCCGAGGACGCCTGGCGGATCAGCTCGACAATCTTCATCACCTTGTGCTGGCTCTGGCCGGCGGCGGCTTCCAGTTCGTCGATCAGCACCGGAATGCTGTCGTGGCCCAGCTTCTGGTACAGATAGGCCCCGGTCGGGTCGCTGGCCTTCAACAGACCCCAGCTGAACAGCATGGACACGACCTTGAGCAGGGTCGACTTGCCGCAGCCCTTCTCGCCCGTCACGAACAGCATGGACCGCCAGTCCAGCGCGCCGCTGATCCACGCCATGGCGACCCAGCCCAGCAGCAGCTGCACATCCACCTCGGCCCGGCGCCAGTTCCACGTCTGCAACACGCGGCGCAGGTCATCGACCGGCCCATGCAGGTCCGGCACCGGCGAGGGGTCCGGGGCCGCCAGCGCAGGGCGCGCCGGATAAATCCAGTCCCCATGCCGCCCCGGCGCCCGCCACGCCCCGCTCACAAACACCCGGTCCCCGGCGTGATACGCCAGCAGGCCCGTATCATCGCGCCACGCCCCCCGGCCGTGCATCCGGTCGGGGTCATAGGTGCCCATGAAGGCACAGGCATCGACCAGCGCCTGTCGCGCGTCATCCGCTTCCCAGCCGACGACAGGCCCGCGCCCGCCGCCCTTCGGCGGCTTGCCATAGCGCGGCCACGCCCATTCCAGCCACCGGCTACGCCCGGCGAACAGGCCCCCGATCGGGCCCTTGCCGCTGGAACTGTCCTTCAACTCGGCAATGTCGCCCCGCGCGTCCAGGAACCAGCTGGACCCCCGCGTCCGGCCCAGCGGCACGACGGGGCATTCCGGCGGCAGACCCGTCCAGCGGTCGGCCCGATCGCGCCACATGCCGGGGTCCAGTTCCTCGCCGGTCGGCAGTTTCAGCGGGCACCCGGGCGGCGGGTCCAGCGCCGCCTGCTCGCGCAGGTGCATCATTTCCCAGTCGGCACCATCAGCAGGCATCAGGGCCGCCATCATCGGATCGTCTGCGACCTTCAACGCGCCCCCTCCTGCCGCTTGGGCGGCGCTGCTTTCGGAAAGCCTTCGGCGCGCTTCATGGCGTGCTCGACGGCCTTGGCCACAGCTTGACGGGTCCACGGCTCGCGCGGGTTTCCTGATGCCATGGCCATGCCCGCCGCAACCAGCGCCGCCTCGGCCCGCTGGCGATCAAGCACCCCGCCCGCGACCAGGCGGCCTATGCTGAACGCCCGGCGATGCAGGGTGTCGTTCTGGGTTCCCGGCCTTGCGCCGCTGATCGCATCACAGGCCCCCTGCAGGGCAGCGCGGCCATAGGCGTCCTCATTACCCACGCCGACGTTCACCGATGATCGGGGCGACGGGCGAGGCTCCTCAACCGGGCATACGAGGTCCAGAAGCCAGCGAGGCGCGGCCGCCAAGGGCCGCTCGAACGGGCTGCACCCCTCGGCCCAGCTATACAGCCGCCCACTCGGGTGGATCGACGGCGCGGCGACGATATAGCCACCCTCTCCCCGGATATCGAGCCCGGGATAGGGCCGCACCCCGCTCTCGGTCTGGCCCAGACTGCCCGCCCGGTTTCGGGGCTCGCGGCCCTCCGGCCACGCAAACAGCAGGTGCCCGCCCTTCCCTGTCGACTGGCGCACAGTGTGCGGCAGCGGGCTATAGGCGCGCGTCATCCGCAACAGGCTATCCATGCCCGTCTGGCCATCAACGTCCAGAACGAAGAAGCCCGAACCGGCGCCCGTCGCTACCCCGACGTTCGCGGCCCGTCCGGCCCGCGCGGCGGGCTTGCCCGGATCCTTTCGGGGCAGCGTGGCGGCGCCATGCCACCACGCCACCACCTCGGCCACGTCCTGACTGGCATCTTCCAGACCGCGCGTGTTCGGATAGGGTTTCTTGTCCCGGGGCCGAAGCGGAAAGACCGCCCAGCCCAGCGCCGCCAGATCGTGCGCGGCCTCGGTCAGATCAATCACGCCGCCACCTCGCCCGGATGCACCAGAGCGAGCGCCCCGAACACGACCTGCGCGGCCATGCCGACCAACTCGCGGCTGGCTGCCTCAATCACGGCGTCCCACGCCTCTTCTTCGCGCCAGTCCTCGACGGCCGTCAGATGACCATCCACCGTTTTCCGGTTCAGGCCCGACGCCTTGGCGACGCATGTCACGGGGCAGTCGGCGACGATCACCGCCAGATAGCAGGCCAGCTTCCGGGCGATCGCCGTCTTGTTGTCCGACGTCCGCCCTGCCCGGCCGGGCGCCTCGAAAACACTGGCGAACCGCACGTCCGCCATCAGTGTGGCGGACACCTCGACAGCCAGCACCCAAGCCGCCCGGGCGCGGGCATCATCGCGCGCCCAACCGCTTCGCACGTAACGCCCAAGCGACGGCGCCCGTGCCAGATCATCCAGACTAGCCATTCAGGTCCGCCCGCTTCATCCAGCCCGGCTCGACCGGCGGCGCCTCGGCCCCGCCATCGGTCCCCGCATCGGCGGCGGGCTCCGGCGCGGGGGGCTCGACCAGCGACCGCACCCGCCATTCCAGGGCTTTCAGGCTCCCGCGCCGTTCCAGCCGGTCCTCGGGCGCATGCGCGCTGAACGACTGACAGGCCCAGCGGAACTCATTGCACAGGCACACCGCCAGCACGCCCTGCACCGGGGGCGCGATCGCGGTCCGCTTGCCCGCCTCGACACCCAGCATGGCGGCGGCGTCCTCATCGCCGGCCACCGCCCGCTTCGCCAGATCGCACAGGCCCAGCCAGGCGGCATTCGCAAAGGGGATGGCCCGGGTCATGACTGCCCCCCGGCCGGGAATCGCCGCACCCTCTGGTCATGCCCCAGAACCCACCAGCACCGGACCCGCCCGTCCTCTTCGCCGACCGCACCGTGGCCCTCGGCTTTTCGGATGGCGTGATCCGCATCGGCCTCGCGGCGGAAATGATCACCCAAACGGGCGAACGCCTCGCGGTTCGCTCGGGCATACTCGCCCTCACCGTCGACGGCGCCCTGGAGCTTCAGGCCGGCCTTCACCAACTGCTGTCCCAACTGGACCAGAAAGGCGTTCTGGACCTCCGCCCACCGCGCATGGATGGCTGACAGGGGGCGCATCATGCGGCCTCTCCCAGGAAGACCCGGTTGGCGACACCGGCGACCGGCAACAGGAAGGGGTTGGTCCGCACCAGCGCCCGGCCTGACACGCGGGCGAACCGGTCGCGGGCGTTGTCCTTCGGCGTCCCGCCTCTCAGGTGCGCGGGGTTGCAACAGGGCCGGTTGTGGCACAGATGCCGGACCAGCCGACCATCCTCCCGCCGCTCCCAGCGGCCCGTCGCCAGATAGTGCGCGATCTGATGCGCCCCGGCGGTGCGCCAGCGCCCGCCCTCCTTCACCCGCGACAGCCCATAGCCCGTCACCGTGGTTGATCCTGTCCATGGCCAGCAGGCATTCGGCCCGCCCCGACGATCCACCTTGGCCGACCACGATGCGGCAATCTGGATGCTCGCGGTCATGCGGCCTCTCCCAGATCGTAGACTTCATCGGCCATCGGCTCGAACTCGTGGAGGGCAATCTCGTGGCCCTCGGCCCGCGCCCCTTCGCGGATGCTCTGTCGCACCCGCAGCGGCACCAGCCCGCCCGTGCCGCCCTTGCTCAGCGGCCACGTCCAGGCATACACACGGCTTACGTGACGGCCGGACCAATGGGCCAACGCGGCGGCACCGAACCGGGCAATCAGACGCGCGGCAGGCGTTCGATTAAGGCGCTCTTTCATGGTGTGCTTTGCTTCTAGCGATAAACGCTATAAAGCTAGCGGGTGATTTGCTCTTCAGCGCAACAGCAATTTTTCGCGTTTCCCGCGACAGTCGGCGCCATGAAGGGTTCCGACATCAAAGCGCTGCTCCAGCGCTCCGGCAAGAAACAGGTCGCGCTGGCCGCGCACATGGGCGTTTCACCCTTTGTCATCAGCCGTCTTGTCAACAGCGACCGCGAGCTGACGCCGAGCGAGGCCGCGCAGGTCGAGGCGTTCTTCGATCTACGCGCACCTGTGGCCGAGCGCACCTCGATCAGGGTGCCGGTCTATGGCTATGCCGCCGCCGGCGACGATGATCGCGTGGCCATGGCCTCCGATCAGATCCTTGACCACATCGAACTGCCTGCTGGTCTCCTACGGGGGGACGTCATCGCCATCCGCGTTGTCGGTGACAGCATGGAACCTCGCCTGTTTTCGGGCGAGACCGTGGTGGTCTCCCTGAACGTCACGCCCACTCGTTTCGGTGACTGCGTGGTCGAGCTGAAGGACGGCACCGGCCTGGTCAAGCAGTATCGCGGCAGGCGAGACGGCTATATTTTCCTGTGGCAATACAATCCTGAAAAGGAAATCCGGCTGCTAGAAACTGATATAAAGGCCATCCACGCCGCGACCATGCGGCGCTAGTACCCACGCGCCAGCCGGTTCACCAAGTCCTCGGCGGCCTGCTTTTTCCCGTCCTCGATCGCGCGCGCCGCTACCCGAAGATCAGCCGCTCCCTGCTCATCGACGCAGCGGCCCCATGCCTGCAAGGCTAAATCGAACGCATAGCCGCTGTTGCGCTCGTAACTCTGCGGCTCAAGGCGCCTGCAATCAGGCTCCCATTCGAGGCGCCCCATCCAGGCGGTGAACGTCCCATGGCTGTAGCCGAACACCTGGGCCGAGGCCCCGGGCGCCAAGGCCAGCAGGCCGACACCTATCGCGGCAGCTAACTTTCTCATTCTGCAAACCCTCCCTCTCGCCGGCTCCATTCTAGACCCGCAACAACAGGCTTGACACCTTGCGTAAATCGCTATCTTCATTGCGCTCATAGCGAATAACGCTACGACGAACCTGTCGTTTGTTGCGCATTCGCTAGTCTCGCCGGGCCGGACGGTGCCGGGCGTCGCGTCAATCCCCCTCCGCTTTCCAGGCGAGGCGACGCAGGGTCGGGGTCGACAGGCCCGGCGAGGCACCCCTTCACGCTGGAGCGCCCCATGGCTGACACCCCCGACACCCCATCCCCCGACGTCCTGACGGCCACGGCCCAGGGGCGCCTTCGCACAATCATCGAACGCCTGGAGCGCCTGCAGGAAGACGCCGACGCCATCGCGGGCGACATGAAGGAGGTCTTCGCCGAGGCCAAGGGCGAGGGCTACGACGTCAAGGTGCTGCGCAAGGTGCTGCGCGCCCGCAAGCAGGACAAGGCCAAGCGTCAGGAAGAAGAGGCGATCTTCGACCTGTACCTGTCGGCCCTGGGCGAGGTCTGACCATGCCAGTCTATGTCATCACCGCCAGTCAGGGCCGCAAATGCCGGCCCGCGGCCAAGCCCCGCATGCGTCTGATCATGGGCGGCGAGCGGTCCCCGCATTCACCCCATGCCGAGCCGGGCGATACCCTGTTCATCGACGCCGCCGCCTCGGGTCAGGTCGCCCGCCGGCGGGTGCTGGAAACCAAATGCGTCTTCCGCGCTTCCGTCGTCATCGACGAGCATGGCCTTGTGCGGGTGATCGATCCCCGGCGCACCATCCCGGGGACGGGCTTGGCCTATGCCGTGCTGGCCGCCGAGAACGGCACCCCGCCCGCCTCGCTCGATGCGGCGCGCAAGGCCCTGGCCAACCTCGCGGGCTTTGCCGACTGGAAGCGCCTCTGGGCCTATCACACCCATCAGGACCGCAGCTGGCGCCCCGACGCCAACGGCCAGCTGCGCCTCCAGATCGTCGGCTGGGCCTGACGCCATGACTTCCCCGGCCCCAGTACGCCCCTCTGCCCTGCCGTCCCTGCTCACCCTGTCACAGGTGGCCGCCTTCCGGGGCGTTCACTACGACACGGCGCGCAAGGGGTGGCGGGGCTGGGTGCGGCGGGGGTTTCCCGCGCCCGTCGACACCGCGCCCCTGCGCTGGAACGCCGCCGCCTGTCAGGCATGGCTGATCCGCGCCGAGGCCGAACAGCGCGCCGCCGTGCTTGCGCCCGAAACTGGCGCACCCGCCAACCAGAATGACCCTCGCCCCGGGCGCCCCGCCCCGCCGCGCCTGTCGCGCGACCGCGAGACCCTGTTTTCCCTCATGCAACATAGGGCCTGATCCATGTTCCGCCGCCGCACATCCCCGCGCCGCGTCACCCCGACCGACACCGGCCCGGATTTCAGCCTGTCGATCCTGCTAACCCTGCTGGCCATCATCCTCTGGATCATCGCCCAGGCGACCGTGGGCGGCGCCGGGGGCGTGGGGTGATGGCTGACCAGACCCCCATCGAATGGACCGACGCGACCTGGAACATCATCACCGGCTGTTCCGTCGTCTCTCCCGGCTGCACGAACTGCTATGCAATGAAGCTGGCGGGCACCCGGCTGCAGCACCACCCCAGCCGCGCGGGCCTGACGATCGACAGCAAGGCTGGGCCCGTGTGGAATGGTCAGGTCCGTTTCAACGCCGAATGGCTGACCCAACCCCTGCGGTGGACCAAGCCGCGCATGATCTTCGTCTGCGCCCACGGCGACCTGTTCCATGAGGGGGTGCCCGACGAATGGCTGGACCAGATCTTCGCCGTCATGGCGCTGTGTCCCCAGCACACCTTTCAGGTGCTGACCAAGCGGCCCGAGCGGATGCGGGCGTATTTCGCCGAGACGTGGCAAGTTCCCGCTCAGCCAGCAATGCACGTCGCTGGCCTCGATATCCCGGCCAGACCCGCCCACACCGAGGACCGCTGGTCCCGTATCAACCTCACCATCGACCGGATCATCACCGGCGACAAACTCTTCGATCAGAACCGCTTCTGGACGGTCGAGGGAAGCCTGATCGGCCGGCCAGCATGGCCGCGTCGGCCCCTCCCCAACGTCTGGCTGGGCGTCTCGGTCGAGGATCAGACCCGCGCCGACGACCGTATCCCCATCCTGCTCGACACCCCCGCCGCCGTCCGCTGGATCAGCGCCGAGCCCCTGCTGGGGCCGGTCGGCTTGCGGGGGCTTCCCGGCCTCCCGACTGATGACGAGTGCGTCCGCATCAACGCCTTGACCGGCAGGTGGCGCGCCAGCCCGCGCGATGAAGAGGGTAACGCAATGCCCCGCATCGACTGGGTTGTCGCCGGCGGCGAAAGCGGGTCGGGCGCCCGGCCCATGCACCCCGACTGGGCCCGCCAGCTGCGCGACCAGTGCGCCGAGGCGGGCGTGCCCTTCCTGTTCAAGCAGTGGGGGGCATGGGCGGCGACGGATCGGCCGACGCATTGGCTCAGCGCGACCGGCGAACTGCGCGCGGTCGGGAACGGTGTATGGGCCAGCGATGCAGGCATTGCCTGCCTCGGCAAGAAGGCCGTCGGCCGCCACCTCGACGGCCAGCTGCACGACGGCTTTCCCGCATGACCGTCCTCTCCGACCTCCGCGACCGGATCGCCTCGGCACTGACGCTTGAGTTGTCGCACCGGGGCATCACGGCGGACCCCGCCGTGGCCTCGGCGGTGGCGGATCGCGCCGTGATCGAGGCCGGGGTGGAACCCCTCACCGCCTATGTCGCCGCCGTCGAGGGCGGCACCGACCCCGCCGACGCCCGCACCGCCCTGGGCGGCGACGGCATCCTTCAACAGATACTGGTGGAGCCAGCACCTTGACCGAACGTCCCATTCTTTTCTCTGGCCCGATGGTCCGGGCCCTGCTGGACGGCAGGAAAACCCAGACGCGGCGCATCGTGAAGCCGCCGGTCTCAGCGGCCGCCGAGGCCGAACAGCTGCGTATCGCCTCGCCCGAAGGCTACAGGATCCACGGCTATTCGGGCCGCTTGTGGCGCGCCTTTACCGGCTCGGCCGAGCACGCAGTCCGCTGCCCCTACGGCGTCCCCGGCGACCGGCTGTGGGTTAAGGAGACGTGGACCGAGCATGAGCGGTTCACCAACCTGTCGGTGATCGTCTATGCCGCTTCTCAAAGGCAAAGCTGGACGGAAATGCACCGCGACGTGCCGATCGAACTGGCCAAGTCGAAGTATCCGCCGCGACCGATGCAGGAGGGCTGGCGCCCTTCCATCCACATGCCCCGCTGGGCCTCGCGCCTGACGCTGGCGGTCAGCGACGTGCGGGTGGAGCGGCTGCAGGATATCAGCGAGAGCGACGCCGAGGCCGAGGGCGTCATCATTCAGGGCCCGCCCGATAGGGACGGCGGGCGACACTTCGGCGTCAACGGCACGCAGATCGACGAGAAAACCGCCGCGCGCGCCTTCCGCTCACTCTGGTCGGGCATCAACGGCCCCGACAGCTGGGCCGCAAATCCGTGGGTCTGGGTCGTCACCTTCGAGGTCGAGCGCCCATGACCGCCCCCGCCTACGCCAAGCGCGTCATCTATCTGAACGGCGAGGACACGGGCCTGTCGGCATGGAAGCCCAGCCAGGCGGTCGACACCCTGCTGCATGTCCTGCACCGGCGGGGGCGGCACACCGTCACCCGTCAGATGCTGGCCGACAGCTACCGGACGAGCAAGGGGCGGGTCGACTTCACCCTTGAGCCCGAGCAACAGGAGGCGGGATCGTGAGCGACCGTATTGTCCAGTGTGGGACGTGCCGGGGCCGGGGAACCCTCGAAGGGCTAAGCGGCCGAAAGACGTGCGACAGCTGCGGGGGATCTGGGCGGCGCCGCATCTGCAAGAGCCTCGACTGCATTGAGTACGGCTGTTGCGGGACCGGCCAGTGCTATGTGCCGAGGGCCACCCCATGACCCCCGCCCCCGCCCCTTGCCCGTCCACCCTGCCGCATGCGGTCGAGGCGCGGCTGGCCGGTGGCTGGACGGCCCAGGCCATGGCCACGGTCGAGGACGCCACCGCCCTGTTCGACCGGCTGCGCGCCCTGTCACCCGGCATTGCCTATGTGCTGGTCATCAACCGCGAGCCGCGCGAGGTGCACGTGCCGCCGGGCGGGGCCATGCCGCCCCGGGATTGACGGCCCGGCCTTGACCCCTTTCGCGGGCGCCGTCACCCTGCCCGCTTCCATGGCGACGGAGAACCGCCGTGTCTCGATCGACAAAATCCACCCCGGCCCGCCGTCTGCGGCGGCATGGCGATGCGCCCGCCAACTGGCAATGGCGCGACGGGCGACCGCGCTGGACGCCCTCGCCCACCCTGCGCCGCGCGGGCTGGCGCGGGCTGGACCTCAAGGACGCCACGGGCCGCTGGCTGTCGGATGGCGCCAGCCGCGACCGCGCCCATGCCCTGAATGCCACCGTGGCCGACTGGCGCGCGGGCCTGCCCATCGACCCGGCCTTTGTCGCCATCGCCCCGGCCGACGCCCGGCTGGATGACCGCGACGACGCGGGCGCCCCCGTGCCCAGCGACCCCCTGTGCATCGGCCCGCTGCTGGACAGCTGGTATGCCTCCGACGTGTTCGGCCGGCTCAAGCCGCGCACCCGTGACGGCTATCGCAAGGCCATCAAGCGGGGGCTCGACGCCCTCGCCGGCTATGCCGAACAGGCACCCCGCGACGACGCCCGCGCCACGGCGGCACAGGCCCGCGCCGTCGCCCAGGTCAAGGCCCTGCACATCCAGACGCTGGCCCCGTTCGAGGCCCGCGGCGGCATCAAGGATCCGCTGCGCGATGCCTACTGGGCCCTGCATGCCCACGCCGGGGTCAATCAGGCCTATGCCACCCTGGCCGCCTTCGGCTCCTTCCTCAGCTGGGCGCGCGAATGGCGCAGCCGCACCATCCATAACTGGGCCAGCGAGGTCTCGCGCGAGACGCCGCAGGGCCGCATCGTCACCTGGACCTTCGACGAAATCCGCCACATGGTCCGCACCGCCGACGCGATGGGCCTGCCCGAAATCGGCGATGCCATCGTGCTGGGGCTGGACCTCAGCTGGTCCCAGACCGACCGCCTCAACCTGCCCTGGGATCGGCTGCGCAATGACATGGCCCTCACGGGCCAGCAGGGGCGCCAGAAAACCGGGCGCCGGGGCGGCACCCCGCTGACGGCCCTCGGCCGGGCCCGCGTGGCCGATATCCGCCGCCGCCACGCCGACATGGACGCCCACCCGACGCACGTCATCTGGTCCGCCACGCTCAAGGGCCCCATGAACCACGACGACGGCAGTTTCTATCGCAAGCGCTTCGCCTTTGTCCGGGCCGAGGCCGCCCGCACCATGCCCTCGGTCGCCGCCAAGACCGACGCCGACCTGCGCGATACCGCCTTCACCTGGATGGACGAGGCCGGCATGGACGACACCTTGAAGGCCAGCCGCACCCTGCAGTCTCGCGCGAACATGAAGAACCTGGCCGACGCCCACTATGGCGACATCAACCCCGCCCTCGCCGAACAGGGCCGCGCGGCCTATGACGCCTATCTGACCCGGAAGGGGTACGCGCTCTAGCTGCCCTCCAAAACCGTGCGACTTCGGCACCCGATGGCGCCCGAAACCACCCGGAAACGCCCGACCGCCCGGCCGCAAGCGATTGATTTCATTGACCCGCCCACAGGGGTCCGCCAACTCTTAATCAGCGGGTCGTAGGTTCGAGCCCTACATCACCCACCATCGTTTCCTCAGTCTGCGACACGGCTCGCCTGAACCGGACGGCAGCGGACCACCGCCCCTTCCGCGGCGTCCGATACGCCGTCGGCGAGTGACCGCACCACCTTCGCCGCCGCGTCCAGCCCCGGGTACTCGACGATGCGGATCCACGGCGCGGCCGGGTCGATCACCCGCTCGAAGAAAGCCCGCTGGTCGGCGAAGAAGCGCTCATAAAAGGCGCGCAGCGTCCCGCGCTCCCGGTGGGCGTCCAGACAGGTCGCGGCGAAGAAGAACCGGGGCTTCGGTCCGACCAGCTCGGGATCGTCCGTCGGAAAGGCGTCACCCTGGGTCGAGCCGACGAGGCAGTCATAGGTCAGGTCCGCCCCAAACCGGGCGTGCACCCGCCGCCGCAGGTCGGGATCGCCCGCCAGGTCCAGATACAGCGTCGGCACGCCGGTCGGCAGGTTTTCGATCTCGTCATAGCCGCAGACTTCCTGATAGGCCCCCAGCCCCTCCACGAAGGCCCGGTTGCGTGCGCCGGTCAGGGCGATCAGCCGCACGTCGTCGCCGGCCATGCACCAGGCCGCGCCATAGGCCGTCTTGGACGAAGCACTGGACACCACCACCTGTCTGGCACCGAAGAAGTCGTGCTCGCGCAGGAAATCCACCGCCGTATAGGATGTGATGAACAGCGGTCGGAAAATGGCCTCCGGATTTTCCAGCGCCACGTCATAGTTGGCGTCGGCGGCGCACAGCACATAGCGGTTGTAGATATCGGGCACCGCCTTGCGCCAAGGCGCCGCGTCGGCGAACCCGCCCTTGCTGATCTTCTCGGCCTGGACCACCAGCCGGTCGGCCATGGGAAAATAGCCGAACACCCGCGCCCCGACCTCGATCCCCTCGGCGCGCGACTCCACGACATCGGCAAAGCCCCAGACCGGCATCAGCCCATAGTCGTCCCGCCCGGTCGGAAAGACCTTCCAGTAGCCGATGGCGTCCCCGTACGCCGCATAGGTGATGTTGTTGGTCGTCAGCGAGAACCGGTCCAGCGCCAGCACCACCTCGCCTTCAACAGGCTCGGGCGCGGGGACGGTATCCAACAGGGTCTCGCCCAGATCGGACTTCCGGGTCATCAGCAGGCGGTTCAGATCAGACATGGGGCCCTCGTCAAACGATTCTGTGTCCGCCCAGCCTAGCGAACATCGCGGTTGACGCAGGAGAAGGATCGGGATGCGCCCGTCTGCCGGGCGGGCGCGCCGACCCGCTGCTAGCGAACTTCTTGCCGATAGGGGTCGGCCCCCTCGCCGGTATAGAACAGCGTGAAGTGCGTTCCCGGCGGAATGTTGATCCGTTTGCGGGTGGATCCGTCCCCGACATTGCCGGCCATGGTATCATAGCAGCCGGCCGAGACGTCCCACGTGTAGGATTGGCCCGGACGGATGACCACGCCGTTGGGCAGGCGGTCCAGACCGTAGGACGACGCCTCGCAGGTCGAGATCAGAATGGTGTCGAAAGGCTGGTCGCGTGACCGATTCTCAAATGTGAACCGCGCCATCGGCTCGCCCTCCCGGATCAGGTCCCCGCCCGTGATCAGCGACTCACAGCTCGCCAGCGACAAGGACGCCAGAACGACCGCCCCGGCCAGCTTCACACGATGGAACATGGCACCCTCCCTTGGTTTCCCGGGGAGGGTGCCATGCCTCGACCAGACTGCACCTGTCGAAAACTGACGCTATCCGAACGGAGGGCTCAGTCCTCGCGCGGGCCGGCGTTCTTGACGTACTGATCCAGCCACCGGCTCATCTCCCACAGGGTGTGGCCCACCGACTCCCGGGCGCGATAGCCGTGGGCTTCCAGCGGCAGCACCACATAGCGGACCGTGGCGCCATGGCCCTTGAGCGCCGCATAGAAGCGCTCGGACTGGATCGGGAAGGTGCCGGAGTTGTCGTCCGCCTCGCCGTGGATCAGCAGGATCGGCTCATTGACCTGATCGGCATAGGTGAAGGGCGACATCTCCGTATAGGTCTCGGTCGCCTGCCAGTAGGTGCGCTGCTCGGCCTGGAAGCCGAACGGGGTCAGGGTCCGGTTATAGGCGCCAGAGCGCGCGATGCCCGTGCGGAACAGGTCGGTATGGGCCAGCAGGTTTGCCGTCATGAAGGCGCCATAGCTGTGCCCGCCGACGGCGATGCGGTCGCGATCGGCGACGCCCAGCTCGACCACAGCATCGACCGCCGCCGCCGCCGAGGCGGACAGCTGTTCGATATAGGTGTCGTTGGGCTCCGTCCCTTCCGCCCCGATAATCGGCATGGAGGGGTCATCCAGGATGGCATAGCCCTGGGTCAGCAGGAACAGATGGCTGGAGCCACCGGGACGCACGAAGCGGTTGGCGGTGTCGACCACCTGCCCGGCCACGCTGGCGTCGGTGAACTCGGCCGGATAGGCCCACATCAACAGTGGCAGGGGCCCGTCACGATCCTTGTCATAGCCGGCCGGCAGATAGAGGGTGCCCGACAGCTGCACGCCGTCCGCCCGCTCGTAGGTGATCAGCTGACGGGTCACCCCGGCCAGTTGCGGGGCGGGATCGGGGAAGGCTGTCAGGGCCGTCCGGCGGCCGTCCGACAGGTCGCGCAACTGGATGTTGGCCGGCTCTGTCAGGGTCTCGCGGCGCGTGATCAGCCGGGTGCCGTCCCCGTCGAGGAAGCCGACAAGGGTCTCATACTCACCCTGGGCCGACCGCCACAGCTCGGTGCGCTCGCCGGTGGCCAGGTCCATGGTCGCGATGAAGGGATATTCGCCCTGACGGGTCGCGCCCGCGCCGCTCATGACCATGGCCGAGCCATCGTCGGTGAAGCGGATCAGGGTGCGCCCCTGCCCGTTCGGCTCCATGACCGGATAGCCCGGATCGTTGTAGCGGTCCTGATAATTGCGATCGATCAGCACCCGCCCCGAGCCGGGGTTCGAGGGATCGACGACATAACGCGCTTCGTGCCGGGTGTTGAACCAGCGGGTATTCACCAGGGCGACGTCATCGCGGCCCCACTGGATCCCGGCATAACGCTCCGGCAGATCGATCAGGGTCGTCGGCTGGCCATTGAAGGGCGCCTGCAGCATCAGCACCCGGTCACGCGCGGCGACCTCATTGGCGGGATCGCCCCCGTCCAGCGCCTCGACCCAGACCAGGGTGGCGTCGGCATCCGCGCGCCATTGCACGGAGCGCGGGCCGGTCGGTACAGCGTCGAACGGCGTCGGCACATTGTCCCGCAGCGGCAGGTCGGCGACCCGGTGGACCTGGCGCCCGTTCAGGTCGGTGACCACCACATCGGCGGGGAACAGGCGCGCGGGCACCACATAGCTGAAGGGGCGCTTGGCCACGGTCTGCAGGATGAAGCGGCCATCCGGCGACAGGGCGGCGTCCAGAAACACGCCGGGCTGGCCGATGCGTTTCGGCGTGCCGTTCAGCGGCACCACCATCAGCTGGCTGGTGAAATAGTGTTCGAACAGGGCCTCGTCGCCCGGATTGGACAGCAGGTCCTGATAGGTGCGGACCGGGGCGGCGCGGCCCATGCTCTGCTCGACGATCGGGCCGGACGGCGGACGGGTCACGTCCGGGGCGGCACCCCGGCCCTCCGGAATGGCCCTGATCAGCAGGCCCGAGCTGTCGGGCAGCCAGTCTACGCCCGTGCCGGCGGCGGCGTTGACGATAGGCGCGGTCAGGCGGCGGGCCTCACGGCTCTCCACATCGACGACCCACAGCGCCAGACCCTCGGGCTCGTCCATCAGGAAGGCGATGCCGCTGCCGTCGGGCGACCAGCTGGGCGCGGTGAAGCGCGCGCCCTCCGGCAGGGCGACGGCCTCGGCCTCGGCGCCGTCCAGCCCCTTCAGGCTGAGGCCCGTCAGCCAGCTCACGCGGCTGTTGGCCGGGCCGGTGTTGCGCGGATTGATGCGATAGCCGCCCAGCCGCAGCATCGGCTCGGCAAGTTCGGAGATGGGCGCCAGGTTCGACCGGTCGAACAGGGCCAGGGTATCGCGATCCGGGCTCAGGCTCGGCGCGGCGCTCGGTTTGGTGTCCAGGATTTGCGCGATCGGCGCGGGGGGCTGCTGATAGGCGATCGGATCGGTGGCCGCGCTCTGCGCCAGCACCACCGAGGGCGCCACGAGGACGCCCGCCATCGCCAGAGCCGAAAGTCCGTTCATCCAGTGACGATGCCGCATGGTACTCACCCCCTTGATCACCCCCGACATGGAGGCGCGGCAAGCTAGGGGCGCCCGTGCGCGGCGGTCAAGCGCGCGTTTGCCTCAGGCGGGGTCCTGTTCCGGAAAGCGGGCGTCGTGCGCTTCCTGATAGGTTTCGCGGATGCCCTGACGTGGCTTGTCGGCGCCGAGTTGCGCGAGTTGACCCATCCAGACGTCGGCGATCTGCTGGACGGTCACCGTGAACCAGTTGGGCGGCTGCTGCCGGGCCCAGTTCTGGATCGAGGCCCCGTTGAAAATCAGCATGAAGACCGCGACGATCACGATCACACGGCTGGTCCAGCGACGGTCGCGGGCGGCCAGGGTCGCCTCGTCCGCCGGCGGCGGGGGCGGAAAGGCCAGACGCCCCAGAACCTTCAGCCGACTGACCTTCTCCGTCTCGACCGGCATATCGTGGGCGTCGGCCCGGTCGTTCCAGTCGCTGGGCGGATCGGTCGGATCGACCGGCGCTTCGGCCGGGCTGTCGGTCGGCGGCGCGACCTCCTGACCGACGGGCGGAAAGCGCGAGGGGGGCGGCGCGGGAAAATCCGTGGGGAACGGGTCCAGCGGATCGCGCGGCTCGTTCGGATCATCGGGGTGATCGGCCATGGTGCTCTACCCTCCCCTAGAACTGGAAATAGATGAAGGGCGCCACGCCGTCCGGGCGCATGGCCTCGACCAGCAGGAAGGCCGCCCCGATCAGCAGGCCCAGCGTCAGGGACGGCGCGGCCTTCAGGCGCACCGCCAGCCCCTCGGCCGCGCGCGGCGGCAGCCAGTGCATACCCAGACCGATGACGATCAGCCCCAGCATGAAGGGCGTGGCGAGGGCCAGCGGTCCCATCCGGCCCAACCCCTGCAGCATGGCCATGGCCAGGTCGAAGGTTTCGGCCCGGAACAGGATCCAGCCCAGGCAGACGATATGGAAGGTGATCAGCACGCCGATCACGGTCGGGATGACCTTGCGATCGCCGACGATCGCCCGTCCGACCCGCTCCATCACCTGCACCCCGCCGTGCAGCGCGCCCCAGGCGACAAAGGTCCAGGCCGCCCCGTGCCACAGCCCGCCCAGCAGCATGGTGATCATCACATTGATGCTGGACGAGACGAGCCCCTTCTTGCCGCCCCCCAGCGGCACATACAGATAGTCGCGCAGCCAACTGGACAGGCTGATGTGCCAGCGCCGCCAGAACTGCTGCATCGAGGCCGCACGATAGGGCTGGTCGAAATTGCGCGGGAAGGAATAGCCCAGCAGGGCCGCGATCCCGATGGCCATGTCCGAATAGGCCGAGAAGTCGCAATAGATCTGGACGGCATAGCCATAGACCGCCGCGGCAATGTCGCCCGCGCCATAGGCCGAGGGGTCAAAGAACACCGGATCGACCAGATTGACCGCCAGCTCCGAGGCGATGATCGTCTTCTTGAACAGCCCCCAGACGATCAGCAGCAGGCCAAGCGTCGCTGCCTCGCGCGTCAGGCGCGGTGCCTTGGCGAACTGGGGCAGCAGGTCCGACGCCCGCACGATCGGCCCCGCAACCAGATGCGGGAAGAAGCTCATCAGCAGCATGACGTCGAGCAGGCTGTTGGCCGGCTCGGTCTTGCGGCGGTGCACATCCACCACATAGCTGATGCCCTGGAAGGTGAAGAAGCTGATCCCGACCGGCAGCACCACCTGCAACAGCGGCAGGTCGCGTTCCCAGCCGACCTGGGCCAGCAGGGCGCCCATCTGCTCGACGAAGAAGCCGTAGTATTTGAAGAAGCCGAGGATGATCAGGTTCACGGCGACGCCCAGCGCCACCAGCCATTTGCGCTGACTGTCGTTGTCGTTGCGCGCGATCAGGGCGGCCACGCCCCAGTTCAGCACCGCGGACAGAATCAGCAGGCCGACGAACCGCCAGTCCCACTGGGCATAGAAGAACCAGCTGGCCAGCAGCAGGAACAGCTTGCGCCGGCCGTTCTCGCGATCCAGCGACCACGAGGTGAAATAGACGAACAGGAAGAAGACGCCGAAGGCGAGCGTCGGGAACAGCATGCCTCAGTCCCCGCCCGTCCGTGCGGCGCGCCAGCCGTCATAGGTCGCCATCAGGTCATCGGCCAGGATGTCGCCGATCCACTCGGCCCCGGCTGCGGTGAAATGCACCCGGTCCCCCCGCATCAGGGGATCGGTCGCGCCCGCCAGTCGATCCGCTGAACATGCCCCGCCCATACGCCCGTACCAGTCCCAGAATGCCACACCCAAGTCTTCGGACACACGGCGTTGCACATCCCGGACCAGAGCCAGGGTGGGCGGCACCTGCCATTCGCCCTCGCTGCCACAGCTTTGTGACCAGCGTTCCGGTCCGGAGGCCGGTGCGCGACGGCGAAGCCCCTCAGGGGCCAGCAGGATCATCAGGGCCGCGTCCGGTACCACGGCCCGCAGCCAGGCGATGCGGGCTCGCAGCGCCTGTTCATAGGCCACCGGGTCCAGCCCCGCGTCGAAGCCCTCGTTGACGCCATAGGCGAGGAGAATCAGGTCGGGGGGATCGGCGCCCAGCTGGGCGCGGGCCGTGGCCTCGTCGCGCCCTCCCATGTCCATCAGGGTCGAACCCACCACCCCGAGATTGGACAGGCTCAGCCCACCGGCCGACTCCAGCCGCACATCATCCAGAACCACCGGACCGTCGGAGGCGATCAGGGTCAGGCGGGTGGCCGCTGCGGACACTGCGACCTCCGCGCACAGGGGCCGGGCCTTCTCGCCGCGGAATACGACCGGGTGGGCCAGTCCGATGTCCGGGATAAGCCACAGGGTGCCCCGGTCGGGTCCGGCCTGACCGCAGACACCGACACGGTCGAGCGGCACCCCGGGATCGAGCGTCAGGATCAACCGGTCGTCGCCGGGCTCCAGACGCCCCTGCCCGCCCGCCAGTCCCATGGGCACGCGCGTACCACCCGCGATCAGCGGGGCCGGCAGATAGGTCGCCCCGCTCGCCTCGACCGTCGCCTGTCGCGGTGCATAGCCGGCATAGGGTACACCGGGCGGCAGGATTCCCCGTCCGCCGCGCCCGAAGCGCGCCTGCATCCGGCCGCGTACCTGACCGCTGATCTGGTCGCCCGCCGTATGGCTGTCGCCGATCTGAAGGATGCGGAACCGGCCTTCGCCGCGCTCGGTGGCCTCCAGTCGCTGGAAGGCCGGATGAAGGGCGTCCGCACCACAGACCGGCTGACCGCAGACCGTCTCACCCGGCGCAGGGCGCTCGGTCGGGACATAGGGGGTCTGGGCGCGACAGGCCGACGCCGCCAGCATCAGGGTCGCAGCCGCGAAGGCAGCCCCGGCGCGCACCATGGATCAGGGCGCGACCGGTTCGGACGGCGCTTCGTCGTCGACGCCCATATCCTGCTTGAGGCGCCCGGCCACCGGCCCGGCCATGCGCAGATAGCCGTTCATGCTCATGTGGATGCCGTCACCCGCCCGCATCAGGCGGCGGCGCCCGCTGTCGTCGCTGAGATAGGCTTCATAGCCGCCGGCCTCGTTGGACGTCAGGCCCACAGTGTCGAAATACGGCACGCCCAGCGCGGCCATGCGCGCCTCGACGACCGCGTTGATGATCGCCATACGTCCGTCAAAGCCGCTGCTCTTCATGCGCGGAAGGCCGACCCAGTAGACCTCCACGCCGCGCGAACGCATCAGCGCGACCAGATTGTCGATGCGCTGGGCATAGGCTGCCTTCCAGCCTTCGCTGCCGAAGGGGTGTATCTGCCCGTCGATGGAAATGGCCTGGGCATCATTGGTGCCGAACAGGACCACCGCCACATCGACCGGGCGCTCCGACAGCTGGCGGGTGCTCTTGGCCTGGATGTCGACGTAGTCGTACCGGCTGAGCCCGGTCGACACCTCGCTGAACTTGACGACCTCGACGCCGTCCAGATCGCCCAGATCACGATACAGGGCGGCCCACAGGCCATCCGCCATGGAGTCGCCGAACACGCCGATGGTCAGCTTGCCGTCGGCATAGCGGGTCTTGAGCGTGCTTTGCGGAACCGGGGCGGCGACGGTCTCAACCGGGGACGCCTCCACCGCCCCGGCCTCGGCCGGGGAGGCGGAGGCATTGGCCTGTCCGCCCAGCATCAGGGTCGGATGCGCCAGCCAGGCCCGACCGTCCGGCGTCAGCAGCAGCCCGGAAAGCACCCCGACCACGAAGGCCACCGTCAAAGCATTGATACCCGCGCGCACGCCGTCCCCCGACGAAACCTCTGGCCGAACTGACAGGCCGAAGGGTCAGATTAACCGATACGACGCTCGTATACAGGCCTTGCGCCCCTGTGGCGAACAACAGGGTTAAAATGCGTCAGCTGCCCAGCCGGCCCTCGGCCCAGCGCGCGGCCAGGTAACCGATGCTGGACGCCGACAGGGTCAGCACCGTGCCCCACGCCAGATCGATCAGGGTCAGGCGACTGGACCAGACATTCAGAGTCGCCTGGTTGGTCAGGTCATAGGTGGCATAGGCAACGAAGCCGAGGACCGCGCCGTTCAGGGCCGCCCGGGCCAGTCCCCCGTCCCGCAGCGCCGGCGAAATGGCGAAAAACACAATCCCGGCGATGTAGATCAGATAGAAGGCCACCGCCGCCTTCATGTCCGGCTTCTCGGCCAGGATCGGGCCGAGGATCGGCTTGTAGACGCGGTTGGTCATGGTGGTCAGCCACACGGCGTCGATCGCCGCAAACGCCAGACCCGCACCCAGGTAGCCCGCCAGATATTTCAGCATGTCGTTCCTCCCTGCTCAGCCCGCCACGGGCTTGAGACGATAGTGGCTGACCGCCCAGGTGCGGCCTCCGTCATTCCCGAACAGACCCGCCGTCGCCAGATAGAAGCGGCGCCAGCGCCGGGTCCACAGCCGGGCCTGATCGCCATAGGTCGCTTCCATCAGTTCGGCCACGCGATCGGCGTTCTGGTCCATATTGGCCAGCCAGTGCCGCGCCGTCCGGGCATAGTGCTCGCCGTTCCAGGTCCATTCGCTCTCGACCTCGAACAGGTCGGGGAACTGCCGGATCAGGCCCCGGCTGGGCATGACGCCGCCGGTGAAGAAGTGCTGGGCGATGAAGTCGCCGCTGTCGGTGTGGTCGAACCGGTAAGGCGCATCCCGATGGGTGAAGATGTGGATGAACATCCGCCCGTCCGGCTTCAGCCAGATCCGCGCCCGGCTCAGCAGGGCCCGCCAGTTGGCCATGTGCTCGAACATCTCGACCGAGACGATCCGGTCGATCCGGCCCGCCACATCGGCGGGGGGCTCGAAGTCGTTCATGTCACAGGTGATGACCGTCAGATTCTGCAGGCCGCGCGCCCGGGCCTCGGCCTCGATATGCCCGCGCTGGCCGTGACTGTTGGAGACGGCGACGATCCGCGCCGCCGGAAACTGCTCGGCCATCCAGAGGCTCAGCGACCCCCATCCGCAGCCCAGCTCCAGAATGGTCTGGCCGTCCGCCAGATCGGCATGTTCGCAGGTCTCGCGCAGCGCCAGCACCTCGGCCTCGTCCAGGGTCTCATCGCCGGTCGGGTAGAGGCAGCATGAGTATTTCAGCCGGTCGCCCAGACAGATTTCGAAGAATTCGGGCGGCAGCTCATAGTGCTGGTCATTGGCCGCTTCGGTGTGTTCGGCCACGGCACGCTCTGTCATCGAGCGGGCGAACGCCCCCTCGTCATGGGGCGCCTCGCGATCCAGTCGTTTGCGCGCCTCGGTCACCAGGCTGTCGATGGCCCAGCGCGTGACCGGATCGGGAAAGGGCGCGTCCTGAAGCTGACGGATGGCGGCGGTCGCTGGATTCATGAAGGGCCCCGGTCCTATGGCAAAGCTGGCAACCAAACGTCGCTCCGGGCGTAAAGGCTCCGCCCGGATGTGTCCGGTTTTGGACATTTACGAGCGCCGCAGGAGTCCGGATGAGTCATCTGACCTGCCCGCCGCCGCGTAGCTTACCGAAAGACGGCCCCAGGGAGAGACCATGAACCCCCATCTCGTGACTTCGGACCCCGATCCCGCCCGTGCGACCGGCCTCAGGATCGCTGTCATCGGTTCCGGGATAACGGGTCTTTCGGCGGCCTGGCTGCTGTCAAAGCGCCATCAGGTGACTCTGTATGAAGCCGACGACCGCATCGGCGGGCACAGCCATACGGTCACCGTCGAGGACACCGGCACCCCGACCGCGGTAGACACGGGATTTATCGTCTTCAACGAGGACAACTACCCGAACCTCACCGCCCTGTTCGACCATCTGAAGGTGCCGACCCAGCCGGCCTATATGTCGTTTGCGGTGTCCATCGACGACGGGGCGCTGGAGTATTCCAGCCACGGGGTGGGCGCCCTGTTCGCCCAGAAGCGCAACTACGCCAGCCCCAAATTCTGGCGCATGATCGGCGATCTGCTGCGCTTCCAGAAGCAGGCGCCGAAGGACCTGCCCGAGCTGGAGCGCAGCGGCGAGACCCTCGACTCCTATCTGACGCGCTCGGGCTACGGTCCGCTGTTCCGCGACGCCCACCTGCTGCCCCAGGCGGCGGCCATCTGGTCGTGCACCCTCAACCAGATGACGGACTATCCGGCCGCGGCCTTCGTCCGGTTCTACATGAACCACAATCTGCTCAAGTACGATCTGCGCCCGACCTGGCGCACCGTGACCGGCGGGTCGCGGGAATATGTGTCGCGCCTGCTGGCCGACTTCGGCGGCACGGTCGTCACCAATGCCGGTATCGAGAGCGTGGTCCGGGGCCGCGACGAGGCCGCCCTGCGCTTTAGCGACGGCCGGTTCGAGCGGTTCGATGCCGTGGTGCTGGCCACCCATTCGGATCAGGCCCTGCGCCTGCTGGAAGCACCGTCGGCCGAGGAACGGGACCTGCTGGGCGCGATCGCCTATCGCCCGAACCGGGCCGTCCTGCACCGGGACACCCGGCTGATGCCCAAGCGGCGCAAGGCCTGGGCCGCGTGGAGCCATCTCGGCTTCTCCGAGCGCGCCGGCGAGGGCGGCGTCACCTACTGGATGAACGAACTGCAGAGCCTTGAGGGCCCGCCGCTGTTCGTCAGCCTGAACCCCGCCGTCGAGCCCGCGCCCGAGACCGTGCTCGGCGAATGGGACTATGAGCACCCTGTCTTCAACGCCGCGGCGCTGGAGGCGCAGAAGCAGCTCTGGAGCCTGCAAGGACGCCGCAATGTCTGGTTTTGCGGCGCCTGGTTCGGTTCGGGCTTCCACGAGGACGGCATCCAGGCGGGCCTCGCCGTGGCCGAGCAATTGGGCGGCGTCCGCAGGCCCTGGTCGGTTGAAAACGAGAGCGGTCGCATTCACCTGGGCCCCGCTCCCGGCGTGGCGCTCGAACGAGCCGCGTGACGACCGCCACACCCGCCTTCGGTCTCTACGTCGGTGAGGTGACCCACCGGCGCGTGCGCCCGTTCGACCACCGGCTGCGCTACCGCGTCTATATGCTGCTGCTCGATCTCGATGCCGCCGGGGACAAGCTTTCGCGGCTGAAATGGCTGCGGCCCGGTCGCAGGGGCCTGATGCGCTGGAACGCCGCCGACTATGGTGCTCCGGGCGACCCGCGCCCCCTGCGCGCCCAGATCGAGGATCATCTGTCAGCCGCCGGGATCGCTTTGGACGGGGGCCCCATCCGGCTGCTGACCATGCCGCGCATCCTGGGCTACGGCTTCAATCCGCTCAGCGTCTACTTCTGCTACGGGCCGGACGGGGCGCTCAGGGCCCTGGTCTATGAGGTGTCGAACACCTTCGGCGAGCGGCACAGCTATCTGATCGCCAGACCGGAGGCCGACGCCGGTCCCGTTCGCCAGAGTGCGCCCAAACGCTTCTTCGTCAGCCCCTTCATGGATATGGGTTTGACCTACGACTTCGTCGTCCGCCCGCCCGGCGATGATCTGTCGGTGACGGTGAATGTCAGACGCGGCGACGAACCGATCCTGACGGCCACCTTCGCCGGACGCCACCACCCGCTCGACGACGCCCATCTGGCCCGCGCCTTCTGGTCCCATCCGCTGCTGACCTGGAAGGTGATCGCCGCCATTCATTGGGAAGCGATCAAACTGATGCTCAAGGGCGCCCGCTATCGCGTACGCGGCCGTCCGCCGGTCCGTCCCGTGACCCACGGCACGGCACTGTGACCCCCTGCGGGGTTGCCCCTCGCGACCGGTCACACTAGAGACCGAACAGACGGACCCAATTTCATCAGACGATGAAAATAAGAGGAAGCGATGAGGAAACTCTACCCTGACGCCAGGAGCGCGCTCGAAGGTCTGACCTTCGACGGCATGACCGTGATGGCTGGCGGCTTCGGCCTGTGCGGCATTCCCGAGAACCTGATCGCCGCCTTGCGCGACAGCGGCACCAAGGGGATGACGGTCATCTCCAACAACGCCGGCGTCGACGGGTTCGGCCTCGGCCAGCTGCTGGAAACCCGCCAGATCGCCAAGATGATCTCGTCCTACGTCGGCGAGAACAAGGAGTTCGAGCGTCAGTACCTGGCCGGTGAGCTGGAGCTGGAGTTCAACCCCCAGGGCACCTTGGCCGAGCGTATCCGGGCCGGCGGCGCGGGCATCCCGGCCTTCTTCACCGCGACCGGCGTCGGCACCCTGGTGGCCGAGGGCAAGGAAGTCCGTAACTTCGACGGCCGCGACTATGTGATGGAAACCGGGCTGGTCGCCGACCTGTCGATCGTCAAGGCCTGGAAGGCGGACGAGCGCGGCAATCTGGTGTTCCGCAAGACCGCCCGCAACTTCAATCCGATGATGGCGACGGCGGGCAAGGCCTGCGTGGTCGAGGTCGAGGAAATCGTGCCCACCGGCTCGCTGGACCCCGACCAGATCCACACCCCCGGCATCTATGTCGACCGCCTGATCAAGGGCACTTTCGAAAAGCGCATCGAACAGCGCACCGTCCGTCAGAGAGAGGGAGCCTGATCCATGCCCCGCACCCGCGAACAACTGGCTGAACGCGCCGCCAAAGAGCTGCAGGACGGCTTCTATGTGAACCTGGGCATCGGCATCCCGACCTTGGTCGCCAACTATATTCCCGACGGCATGGAGGTTACCCTCCAGTCCGAGAACGGCATGCTGGGCATGGGCCCCTTCCCCTATGAGGACGAGGTTGACCCCGACCTGATCAACGCCGGCAAGCAGACCATCTCGGAAATCCCCGAGACCAGCTATTTCAGCTCGGCCGACAGCTTTGCCATGATCCGTGGCGGCCACATCAACCTGTCCATCCTCGGCGCCATGGAAGTGGCCGAGAACGGCGACATCGCCAACTGGATGATCCCGGGCAAGCTGGTGAAGGGCATGGGCGGCGCCATGGATCTGGTCGCCGGCGTCAAGCGCGTGGTGGTGGTCATGGATCACGCCAACAAGCACGGCCAGTCCAAGGTCCTGAAGGCCTGCACCTTGCCGCTGACCGGCACGGGCGTGGTCAGCCGCATCATCACCGACCTGTGCGTCTTCGACGTCAAGCCGGACGGCGCGGGGCTGGAGCTGATCGAATTGGCCGACGGCGTGACGCTGGAAGAGGTCGCGGCAAAGACCGAGGCCAGCTACACAATTTCCGAAAAGCTCAAGTCGCTGGCATAGTCGCCCCAATCGGCCGGAACAGGCCGAAGTGGAGGGTGATGTGATGGCGGATGGCAGCAGTGTGCGTGCGTGGGCGATCCCCGCGCCGGAGTCCGACCGGCTGGCGGGCATGCAGACCGAATTGCAGGCCGATGAGGTCGCAGTCTATGGCGAGCGCTCGCGGGCGGCCGTGCGCGACTGCCTCGACCGCGTGCTGGCCGAGGCGCGCACCGGCGACCTGACCGAGGCCGTCGCCCGGCTGGATCATCTGGTCAGCTGCATCGAAGGCCTTCGCCCCCGCGATCTGGTGCCCCGGACCGGACTGGGTGGCCTGTTCGACAGCCGGAACGGGCGCCTCAAGCGCTTCCGGACTGCCTTTCAGGCTGCGGTCCGCACCGTCGGCGATACGCTTGCGGAAATCGAGGAGCGGCTGAAGGGCGTCGAAAGCCGCGGTCAGGCGATGGAGGGCGCCTTGCAGGCCCTGCGTGACGGCGTGCGGGAGATCAACGGCCACGTCCAGGTGGCACTTGAGGCGCTTGTTCCGCCGCCTGTGGCCGGTGAGGGCGAAGACACTCCCCAGGACCCGCAGGCGGCTCTGCGCACCCGCGTCGACGATCTCGACCGCCACCGGGCGTCCGGCGTCACTGCCCTGCCCTGCGTCCGCGCCGTCCAGAATGCCGACGCCTGGGCGACTGATGCCCTGCGGCGCGCGGCCCCGGCCCTCTCCCACTGGCAGGAGGACTGGACCGCCCGGCTGGGGCTGGATCGAAAGCGCCCGCGCAAGGTCCGCCCTGACGTTTCGGAGCTGGAGGCCCTGCGCGATCAGCTGCTGGCCACGCTCAAGCGCATCCGCGCCGACGTCTCGGCCGCGCTGGACCGCCGCAAGGGGCAGGTGGCCCGGCTGGAAAGCCTGCGAAACGGCTAGCGGGCAGCTGCCGCCCGGCCGACATTGGCTTCGGTCCAGGCGACGATCTGCTGGTTCAGATCCTGGGTGGCCGCATCATAGGCCGCTACAATGGCGCTGATCCGGTTCTCGTCAGCCGGCTGGCTGACCGAGAAGACCTGCTCCGAAACCACGTCCCGACCCGGCATGCTCAGCAGCCGTGCCCGCGCCGAGATGACCACGCGCGGCACCGCACCCGCCGAGGCGTAGCGGGTCTCGAAGGTCGTCACATCCACGTCCAGCGACACGTCGGCCCGGGTCAGCTCTCGCCCCCCGATTAGCCGCAGACCAGACGCACTGCCCCCGAAAGCCGTCTCCAGGCTCTGATTGTAGAGGTCCTCGGCGTCCGAGACCCACCGCGCGCCGCCGATATAGGCGGCCTCATTGCCGGTTATGGCCAGAATGCGCTCACCGGACACCGCGTCGGGGAACTCGATCCGTCGCAGGGCCACCTGCACCGTCGCCGGGCTGCGTTCGCCGACAAAGGCACTGTCCAGCGGGCCGAAGCGATACAGCTGCACCGGATCGGGCGTCGACAGCAGGGCACACCCGGTCAGCCCCAGACCGGCCACCGTCAGGGCGGCCAGACCGGCAAGGCCGCGGTGCAGGAACAGGGTCGATCCCGGGATCATGGCTGAACCTCCAGTTCATTCGATGAGGGCCGCGAGATGAACTCGCGCGGGCTGGTCCGGACCTCGTCGACCAGGTCCTCCAGCGAGCGGGTGGCCGCATCCAGACCGCGGATGGCCTCTTCCAGCTGGGGCAGGCCGCTGGCGGCAAAGTCGTTCACCGGCCCTTCCAGACCCTCGACGATGCGATTGGCGGACTCTGCCGCCTGGGCGGCCTGGTCGGCGGCGCGGTTGAGGTTGTTCACGGCCTGCTGGCCGTCGGTCTCGATCAGGCGACGGGCGGACTCGCCCAGCGCCTGATATTCGGCCATGGCGGCATTGGCGCGGACCAGCGCCTGCTCCAGCTCATCGAACATCCCCTTGCGGGCCTCGAACTCGGTGGTCAGGGATTCGATGTTCTTCAGGCTGAGCGAGAAGGAGCGGATGTTCTCGTCGGACAGCACCCGATTGATGCGGTTCAGGGCGTCGACCGTCTGGGCCAGCACGGTGCCCGACCCTGACAACAGCTCGGCGATCGGGCTGGGCTGGCTTTGCAGCACAGGGACGACATTGTTGGGATACTGGCTCTTCAGCAGGGCGCTACCCTCGGTGCCGGCCGTGATCTGGATATAGTTCAGGCCGGTGATGCCCTGCGGTTCCAGCTGGGCGCGCGAGGTCACGCGGATCGGCGTGGTCGCATCCACGCGAATGCGGGCCACGACCTGGTCCCCCTTCTCGGGGTCCAGCCTCAGGTCCGTGACGATGCCGACCCGGATGCCGTTGAAGTGCACCTCGCCGCCCTCCGACAGCCCGCGCACCGGCCCGTAGAAGACGATGTCGTAGAGGTCGTACTCCTCATTGAACGACAGGCGCGCCAGCCAGATCGAGAAGATGATCAGCGCCGCGGCCAGGGCGACCGTGGCGATGCCGACTGCGGCGTAGTGGGCGTCTCTTTCCATATCCTGTGTGGCTCCTCAGCCGGTCCTGTGGGCAGCGCGCCCCCGCGGACCGTGGAAATATTCCCGGATCCAGGGATGGTCCGAACGCTCGAGCTCGGAAACCGTGGCCGTGTTCACGACATGTTTGTCCGCCAGCACCGCGACCTTGTCGCAGATGGCGTACAGGCTATCCAGATCGTGGGTGATCATAAAGACGGTCAGCCCCAGATCGTCCGCCAGCGACCGGATCAGCTCGTCAAAGGCGGCCGCCCCGATCGGGTCCAGACCCGCGGTCGGCTCGTCGAGGAACAGCAGCTCGGGGTCCAGCGCCAGGGCGCGGGCCAGACCGGCGCGCTTGCGCATCCCGCCCGACAGTTCGGCCGGCTTCAGGTGATGCGACTCGGGGCCCAGACCGACCAGGGCGATCTTCATCGCCGCGATCTCCTCGATCAGGCTGCGCGGCAGATCGGTGTGCTCGACCAGCGGCGAGGCGACGTTCTGCAGGACGCTTAACGACGAGAACAGGGCGCCCTGCTGGAACAGCACCCCGGTCCGGCGCTCAATGTCGGCAAGGTCTTCCTTGGTCGCGGCGGCCATGTCGTGCCCCAGTAGCCGGACGACGCCGCCGTCGGGCTCCTTGAGGCCGATGATCGTGTTCAGCAGCACGGTCTTGCCTGTGCCTGACCCCCCGACCACGCCGAGAATCTGTCCCCGCTCGACGGTCAGGTCGAGGTCCTGGTGGATGACCCGGTCGCCGAACTGGCTGAGCAGGCCCTCGACCTCGATGACGACGTCGCGATCCCCGGTCACAGGTTCAGCTCCAGGAAGATCAGGGCGAACACGGCGTCGAGGAAGATGATGGCAAAGATCGCCTGCACCACGGCCGCCGTCACGCGGCGGCCCAGCGATTCAACATCGCCCGACACGGCCATGCCCTGGCGGCAGCCGATGGCCGCGACAACTACGGCAAAGACCGGAGCCTTCACCAGTCCGACGAACAGGTGATTGCCGATGTCATTGATGGTGCCCAGTCGCTGGAGGAAGAAGTCCGGGCCGAGCGACAACTGGCTCCAGCTCACCAAAGCGCCGCCGAATAGCCCCGCCACCATGGCAATGAAGGTCAGCAGCGGCAGCATGATCACCATGGCCGCCAGTCGCGGAATGACCAGCGCCTGGAACGGATTGACGCCCATGACCTGCATGGCGTCAATCTCCTGATTCATCTTCATCGAACCGATCTCGGCCGCGAACGAAGACGAGGACCGCCCGGCCAGCAGGATGGCCGCGATCACCACGGCGAATTCGCGCAGCACCGAGATGGCGATCAGCTCGACCGCGAAGACGTCGAAGCCGAACTGCTGCAGCAGGTCCGCGCCGATGAAGGCCACCACGGCGCCGATGAAGAAGGACGTGACTGCCACGATCGGAATGGCATCCAGGCCCGCGCGCTCAATCTGGCTGACCCAGGCGGGCCAGCGAATGCGTCCGGGGTGTTTCAGGGCTGATCCCGTGGCCGTGATCAGACGGCCCAGGAAGGCCATCGACAGGATGGCCTCGCCGCCGATGTCGTAGACGCCGTGCCCGATCTTGGCGAACATGCGCGTCAGGCCCCGCGTGCGCTTCAGAGGTTTCCCCTCGTTGCACTCGACCTTGACCACACGCTGATAGATGCGGCCGGCCTCCGGGCGCGACGACCAGGCGTCGGCGTCGAGATCCCGGCCCAGCACCCGCGACAGGATCAGGGCACCGGTCGTATCCAGCCGTCCCATGTTCGACAGGTCGAGGGCCTTGACCGACCGGTCCCCCAGCTCGCGGCCCAAGCGCGGGCCAAGGCGGCCCCGGTGATGCGAGAGCCCGGCCGTCGTCCAGTCGCCGATCAGGCGCAGGCGGGCCCCCGCCTCGTCGCTCTCAATCTCGAAATCGGCGGTCGCCATGCGGTCTTAACTAGAACGGAAGCCGCGTTTTGCCCACGAGGAATTCACCCCGGACGCGGCCGGAGCCGCGGGGTCGGCGGAACCTGTGTCAAATGCGCCGACGTCGGCCGGGTTGCTCTCAGCTCAGGAAATTCAGCAACGAGACCTGTCGCAGCTGGTTGATCACCTGGGCCGAGGCCTGAATGGCCACCTGCGACAGTTCCAGATCGGTCAGCGCCTCAGCCAGATCGGCATCGGTCTTTTTCGACAGCATCTCGTCCAGTGCCACCTTCTGGGTGTTCTGCGACGACAGGATCGAGTCGACCCGATTCTGCAGCGAGCCGTTGCGCGCGCCAAAGTTCGTCACCGTCTCGCGTGCCTTATCCAGACGGTTCAGCTGGGCGGTCAGGAAGTCCCGTGTTGCGTCATCCATACTGCCGTTCAGGGGCGTGGTCTGATGATACAGCTGGATATCCCGGAAGATGTCGAAGGCGGGCTCGCCGATCTCGTTGGCGAGGAAGCCGGTCTCCATCCAGGTTCCCTCGTCGAGGCGCGACACCTGCTTCAGCGTGTCGTTGGCAAAGGCGTCCGCCGCCGACGGCAGGGCCGCAAGGTCAGCGAGCGTCATAGCCGTCACGGGAGCGTCCGCGCTCTGGCCGCCTGCGAACAGATAGCGGTTCTGGTGACGGCTGTTCAGCCCATCCTGGGTAATCTGGTAATAGCCCTGAATCTCCAGCATCAGGCCATCGGTCCGGCCGCTGGCCAGAGCCGCAGCGATCGCTTCGCGCGCGCCACCCACGCCCTCGGCCGTGCGGTTCAGGGCGAGGCTCTGGGTTTCCAGCCGGGCCGCGACCGTTTCGCCTGCCTCGATGAAGCCCTGGATCCGGCTCTGCGTCGACTTCAGCGCCGTCAGGGTTTCCGAGCTGCGCCCGAAGCCGGTCAGGTCGGTGGCGACCTTCTGGGTCGAGACCCGCTCCTGGGCCTCCTGCGCGCGGCTCTGGGCCGTCATCAGGTCCAGCAGGGCCGTCTGGTAATTTCCAAAGGTAGAGACGCGATGCATCAGACCATTCCCAGCAGAATGTCATAGAGGTCCCGGGCGGCCTGTATCAGGCGCGCCGAGGCGTTAAAGGCCTGCTGATAGGTGGTCATCAGCACCAGTTCCTCGTCCAGATTGACGCCTTCCTCGGCGCGCTGGCGGGCGGCGGCCTCGCTGTGCAGCGCCACCGCGCTGTCCATGGCGGTCTTGGTCAGGGCCGCCCGTCCGCCGATATCCCCGGCCAGTTCCGACGCATAGCGCGATGCCGAAATCTGCCCGCCCAGGGAGTCCCCTGCACTCTGGAAGGCCGCGTTCACCTGACCGGCGTCCGCAAGCCCCAGCGCCCCGCGACCGTCACCGGACGTCAGGGCGGTGGCGCCGACGCCTGCTGCAAAGTCGAAACGCGCCAGACCCAGCAGCGAGGGGCTCTGGCGAATGTCCGTCCGCATCGAAAAGCCGTCGCCGCGCGAGGCCCGCACGCCGCCGCCGATGCCGAACAGCTCGGTGATCGAAACGCCGGACGGCACCTGGGTCGTCCGGTCTTCCAGCACCGAGATGCGCGGGGCCGGGGTATTGAGGGCGTTGAACCGCAGGGTGCCGTCCGTGCTGTCCAGCACGAAGGACCCGAACCGTCCGACGCCGGTCGCCGGATCGTTCAGCGCCGTCAGCAGGTCGCCGACCGTGCCGCCTGCCGGGATGGCCACGCTCAGGTCGCGGATCTTGGCCCCTGTTTCCCCCGTGAAACGCAGGGTCATGGTCTCACCGGGCGTGAAGCCGTGCGGCGAGCTGGTGGTCAGGCCCGTCTGATAGATGGCCGGGCGGTCGCTGGTGATCAGGTCGTTCAGACCAAAGAAGTGCGAGAAGCCGCGACCGATCTTGTTCGACGGATTGGAGGGGTCGTCGGCCACCACCACCCCGTTGGTGCCCGTCGCCGAAAGGCTGAGCACGCCGTTGCTGAAGCTGGCGGTCGCCGCGCCGCCCAGTTCGGCGTTCAGGGTGGCCAGAAAGCCCGCCGGCGTGGTGGCCGTGCCGTTGATGGTGATCGTCCCGGCGCCGAACACGATGTCGGCCCGGGCCTGCACCTGGCCCGAGGTATTAGTCACCGCCACCGCCGTATTGCCGGTGAAACCCGTCAGGGCCGCTTCCAGCGACTGGCCGACATTGCGCCCTGTCAGGCTCGTGGGTGCCGGCACGGAGGAGTTGGCATTGTGCGCGCGGTTCAGCTCGTCCGCGACCCGCGTCAGCAGTTCGGCCAGACGCTCGGCGACCTGGGGGGCCTCGATGTCGCGCGTCTCGACCAGCCCCTTGATCTCGCCCGAGGTGATGCTCTCCAGCAGGGGGCGCTTCTGGCCCCGCGGCTCGGTCACCCAGATTTCGTTGAAGGCCGTCTCGGCATTGACCGTGCCGGCCCGATTGTACTCGAGCGTCGCATGGCCCTCGCCGGCCAGCAGCACCCCGGCCCCCGTGCGGATCGACACCCCGCCGACCGACCGGGTCGAGACGCGGACGTCCATCAGCTCGGACAGCTGACCGATCAGGGCCGCCTGGGCCGTCTCGGCGCCGGATCCGTCACCGCCGACCGCGCTTGACCGCGCGATCTCGATGTTCAGGGCCTCGATCTGTTGCAGCAGGCTGTTGGCCTGATCGACGGCACTCTGGATGCGGCCATCGGCGTCCTCGCGCACGGCCTGGATCTGGCCGGCAATCCGGTTACCTTCGTCGAACAGGGCCTGGGTCCTGAACAGGGCTTCCTGCCGACGGGGCGACGACGCCGGATCCTCGGCAGCGGCGGCGAAGGCGGCAAAGGCCTTGTCGACGCCCTGGAAGAAGCCATTGTCCCCACCCGGATCACCGAACAGGCCCTGCAGCCGATCGTACAGTTCATAGCGAACCGACTGGCGGGCGGCATCGGCCCCCGCGTTAAAGCTGGCGGCCTGAAGGAAGCGGTCGGTGGCCAGACGGATGCGCGCGACCTCGACGCCCGAGCCCACACCCATGCTGACCAGGGTCTGCTGCTCGGCGATCTTGCGCACATAGCCGGGCGTGTTGACGTTCGACACATTGTCCGAAACCACGCGCAGCTGGGTCTGGGCCGCCGTCAGGCCGCTGTTGGCCGTATTCATGATGGCATTCAGCGACATCAGCAGACCTCCGGACGGGCGTTACCCGGCAAGCTCTTCCCGCACGCCTGCGCAATTTGCCCGGCAGGGACGGCAGGGCTCGAGGCCAGGCTATTGTAATTCTTGGCGTTCATAATCGGCGCTCATTCCTTCTACCGATTTCGGCGCAAGGGTCGGGCCAACCCGAACGGCCCGGGCCGACCGCCCGGACCACCGGGCAAGAATCGTCCGTCCGCACGGCAAGTTTCGCCCCGGCAGGGTGAAGGTGCCATTTCCTGACTGGGTTAAAACGCCTTGCTTTCCTTGGTTTTTCCGAGTTGCGCCGAAGTGGCCCGGCCCTTGCGACGGGTTTGGCCGGCCCGGTCCGTCCGGGCTGGAACCATCACGGAGGGGCACCGGCCCGATGCGCGCAGACACTGTCTTCACTCCCCTGCAGGGCGGGGCGGCCACCGAGGCCGCGACCCGGTCCCCGGGGCGTGCCGGCAGCACCGCGGCCGGTCAGGCCTTCGCCGACATCCTGGGCGAAGCGCAGCAGGCCGAAGCGTCGGTGCGGGCCGCGACTCCCGTCCGGCGCAGTGCCGAAGCTGACGTCGCGCCCGCCGCCGACGAGGCAACCGTCAAGTCTGAACCCCGGGACACCGACGCCCAGACCCTCGTCCCGGCCGAAGCGGACGGTCAGCCCCGGATTCTTCCCCCCGGCCCCGTCGACACCGCAAAGTCCGGGGAGGCGCCCGAGGTTCTGCCCGACGAACCGCCGGTAACGACGGCAAAGCCGGTCGAACCCCAGATCCTGCCGCACGAGGCTGAAACGACGGCCAAGGATCAGGGCCGCCCTGAAGTCCTGCCGCACGTGCCGCCGACGGTCGGCAAGCCCGCAGAGGGCCCGCCGGTCCTGCCGGACCAGCCGACGGTCGTCGCGGGCAAGAAGAACGCCGACGCCCCCCAGGTGAACCCGGGCCCGTCGACCGAGCCGATGCCCGAGGCCGCAGAGCCGCCGCCCGCGCCGGGCAAGACACCGGATGCCGCCGCGCAAAGCCAGCAACAGGCTCCGGCTGTCGCTCCGACCCTGATCAAACGGCTGCTGGCCACGCACGAGGCCCGTGAGGCTGCGTCCGGCCGGTCGTCCAACGCCGCCGAGCCGGTTTCAGGCACGAAGGCGCGCGAGACCTCGGACGGCGCCACCGGTCCGCAAACCCCTGCGCCTGCGCCCGGGGGCGCCGCCCCGACGGCCACGGCACCGCAAACGCCGGTTCCGGTCGCCCGGACCGCAGGCGAGCCGGTGGCCCCTCCCCCGGCCCAGCCTCTCGACGGCGGCGCAGGGGGCGCCCTGAACAGCGACGGCCAGCCGTCCGGCGAGTTCAAGCTCGGGCCGGCTGTGCACGACCGCAACCTCGGCCTCTCGACCCTGTCGCGCGCGACGGTCGAGACCACCGCCCTGATCGCCGCCCAGATCCAGAACCGCCTGAGCGGACGCACGACCCGCTTTGAAATGGCCCTGACGCCCGAGGGGCTGGGCCGCGTCGACGTCAGCTTGGAAATCGACTCCGACGGTCGTCTGGCCGCGCGTCTGGCGTTCGACAATCCGGCCGCCGCGACCGAGCTTCGGGGCCGGGCGGATGAGCTGCGTCGCCAGCTGGAACAGGCGGGCCTGCACCTCGACAACGACGCCCTCCAGTTTACCGAGCGCGATCCCTCGTCGGCCGGTCAGGGCTTTGGCGGCTTTGACCGTCGCGCCTTCTCCCGCGCCTCCAGCCTCCACAATCAGGCCGATACGCCGGTGATCGAGGCCGCGGTCTGGCAACCCCTTACCCTGACGCGCGACCGCGTCGATCTGAAGGTCTGATCCATGGTCGATGCCATCACCACCAATGCTGCCGCCAACCGGATCGGGGCCGGTACGACCAGCCTGTTCAGCAATTTCGAGACCTTCCTCAGCCTGCTGACCGCCCAACTGAAGAATCAGGACCCCCTGTCCCCGGTCGATTCCAACGAGTTCACGGCCCAGCTGACCCAGATGGCCGGCGTCGAGCAGCAGCTGCTGACCAACGACCTGCTGACCAGCCTGCTGGCCGCCCAGCAGGGCACCGGCCTGAACACCGCCGCCACCTATATCGGTAAGGACGCGACGGCCGTCTGGTCCGCCACCCGCTTCCAGGATGGCACGGCCTCCTGGAGCTATGAGCTGGCCGGCAATGCTGCCGAGGTCACCCTTCAGGTCGTCGACGGCAGCGGCAATGTCGTCTGGTCGGGAGACGCCCCGGAGACCACGGACGGCGTGCATGATTTCACCTGGAATGGCCAGACGACCGGCGGCGGCCAGGTGTCCGACGGCGGTGTCTATACGCTGAAGGTCGTGGCCAAGGACGGCGCCGGAGAGGCCGTCGACAGCCAGGTCCTGATCCGCGGCCGCATCTCGGGCGTCGAGCTCTATGACGGCCAGCCGTATCTGACCGTGGGCGGCTCCATCCTGCCGCTCAGCAGCGTCATCGCCCTGCAGGAAGGCAGTGCGACCAGCCCCACCACACCTACCGATCCGGAAGAGGACGAGAGCCTGATGGCCTCGATCGCCTCGACCATGAGCCCCCTGAAATTCCTGTCCTAAGGAGAGTACCCCATGAGCATCAACAGCGCCCTGCTGGCCGGCGTTTCAGGCCTGACCGCCAACTCCGCCGCCCTCGCCGCGATCTCGCAGAACATCGCGAACGTGAACACGGTCGGCTACAAGCGGACCAGCAGCGAGTTCGCCACCGTGGTCAACAGCCAGAGCCAGGGGTCCGGCTATTCGGCCGGTGGCGTCCAGGCGGCTGCCCGCCACTTCATCAGCCAGAACGGACAGCTGCAGCGCACCACCTCGGCCACCGATCTGGGCATCGCCGGTCAGGGTTTCTTTGTCGTGACGGAAAAGCCCGAGAACCTCGAGGTCACCGACACCCGCCTGTTCACCCGCGCCGGTGCCTTCCGCGTCGATAACCTCGGCTACCTGAAGAACACGGCGGGCCTGTACCTGCAGGGCTGGCCGGTCGATGCCAACGGCGACATCGCCACCGACCCGTCCGACCTGTCGCGCCTGCGCACCATCAACGTCGGCTCGGTCGGCGGCACGGCCGAGGCCACCACCCGTATCCAGCTGAACGCCAACCTGAAATCCAGCCAGGTGATCTCCAGCGAGGCGACCGACGCCGCCGCCGTTCCGCCGGGACCGACGGCCTATGACCCGCTGACCAACTCCATGGCCATGTGGGATCCGGAAACCGGCACGGGCGTGAAGCCCGACTTCGAGGTCACCATTCCGGTCTCGGACTCCAAAGGCGGCCAGCGCACCATCGCCATGTCCTTCCTGAAGAGCACCACGCCGAACCAGTGGTATGCCGAAATCCGCGCCATCCCGTCCGGCGATGTCATCACCGGTGCCGGTCTGGCCAATGGCCAGCTGAAGACCGGTCTGGTGGCCTTCACCCAGGACGGTCGTCTCGACGTCAACGCCATGCAGGCCCTGGGCGCCCAGGCCCTGTTCGACGACCCGGCCAACGCCACCCTGGACTTCGGCGCGTCCAGCGACGCCGCTCCCGGGGCGGGCGAGTTCAACTGGTCGGCGGGCCTCGGCATCGACGAGCAGACCCTGACCTTCGACCTGACGGCCGCCGCTGGTGGCCTGACCCAGTACGACAGCGCCTCAGTCGTCCAGGCCACCATCACCAACGGTACGGCCTTCGGTAACCTCAGCGAGGTGAAGATCGACGAGCGCGGCTTCGTGACCGCCATCTTCGACAACGGCGTGACCCGCAAGATCGCCCAGGTCGCCATCGCCACCTTCCCCAGTGCCGACAGCCTGACCGAGGTGGCGGGCAACGCCTTCCGCGTCAGCCAGGGCTCCGGCACGTTCAACCTCAAGACCGCCGGATCGGGCGGCGCCGGCTACATCGGCGCGTCCCAGCTGGAGGCCTCCACGGTCGACCTGTCCGCCGAGTTCACCGGCCTGATCACCACCCAGCGGGCCTATTCGGCCTCGTCCAAGATCATCACCACGGCCGACGAAATGCTGGCCGAACTGATCAGCATCAAGCGCTGATCCGGGGCCTGAGGAGGTCGGATTCGATGGAAAAAATGGCCCTTTCAGCCCCGCGAAGCGCGTCGTCCCGGCGGCGGCGCGTTAGCCCTTCCTTCACCACGACGCTTAAACGGCCTTTAGCGCCAGAGGCTTATGGTTCTGCTCAGTGATGGTGGTGAAAGAGGCATAAGCCCATGTTGCAAGAGCGACGACTGAACAAGGACGGTGAAGCCTATGTGGTCGGCCCCACGGGCACGCCGTTGACCCTGCGCGACCTGCCGCCGGTCAACACGGACCGCTGGGTGATCCGCCGCAAGGCCGAGGTCGTGGCCGCTGTGCGCGGAGGGCTTCTGAGCCTCGAGGATGCACTGGCGCGCTACCGCCTGACCGCCGAGGAATTCCTGGCCTGGCAAAAGGCCATCGACAAATGGGGCATGCAGGGCCTGCGGACCACCCGCATCCAGCATTACCGCAACTAGGCTTCTTCTCCCCGAAGGCTTGAGATGGCCGCTCCTGCGACGCAGGGGCGGCCATCTGCTTATGGGAGCCTCGAAAAAGCCGGGCAGGCGCTCTATATGCCGCGCATGACCACGGTGATCTCCCGCCCGCAGGATACCGCCTGCCCCATTCCCGCGATGGCTCCGGCCGACATGGACGCGGCCATCGCGTCCGCGCGCGCGGCCGTGGGCCTGCCGGTCGGATCGCGCGTGGTGGCTGCCATGTCCGGCGGCGTGGACTCCACCGTGGTGGCGGCCCTGCTGCACAAGGCGGGCTATGACGTCGTGGGCGTCACCCTGCAGCTCTACGATCACGGCGCCGCCCTCAAGAAGAAGGGCGCCTGCTGCGCGGGCCAGGACATCCACGACGCGCGTCTGGCCGCCGAGACCCTCGGCATCCCCCACTATGTGCTCGATTACGAAAGCCGCTTCCGCGAGGCGGTGATCGACCAGTTCGCCGATAGCTATCTGGAAGGGCGCACCCCTGTGCCCTGCATCCGCTGCAACCAGACGGTCAAGTTCCGCGACCTGCTGGATGTCGCGCGCGATCTGGGCGCCGAGGCCATGGCCACCGGCCACTATGTGCGCCGCGCCGTCGGCCCCGACGGCCGCAGCCAGATGCGCAAGGCCATCGACCCCTCGCGCGACCAGTCCTACTTCCTGTTCGCCACCACCCGCGACCAGCTGGACTATCTACGCTTTCCGCTGGCCGATCTGGAAAAGCCGCAGGTGCGGGGACTGGCGGCCGAGCTCGGCCTGCGCATCGCCGCCAAGCCGGACAGCCAGGACATCTGCTTCGTCCCCTCCGGTGACTATCGGACGCTGATCGACCGACTGCGTCCGCAGGGGCGCGAAGCGGGCGAGATCGTGCACATGGACGGCCGCGTGCTGGGCACCCACTCCGGCATCACCGACTACACCATCGGCCAGCGCCGGGGCCTCAACGTCGCTGTGGGCGACCCCCTGTTCGTCGTCCGGCTTGAGCCCGGGACCCGCCGCGTCATTGTCGGGCCCCGCGAAGCCCTGCTGACCGGTTCACTGACGCTGGAAGAGACCAACTGGCTGGGCGACGAAGCCGACATCCAGACGGCCGCCGACGCCGGGCGCCCGGTGCTGGCCCGCGTGCGCTCGACCCGCCCGCCCCTGCCCGCCCGCCTGTTCCGTGACGGCGAGGCGGTCGGCGTGGCCTTCGACGAGGGCGAGGAAGGCGTGTCTCCGGGCCAGGCCTGCGCCCTCTACGACCCGGCCGATCCGGACCGCCTGCTGGGCGGTGGCTTCATCGCGAGCACGACCGCGGTTGTCTGATCCCCTCGATCTGGCGCATCGGCAGGGTTTGCCGGGCGAGTGGCTGGCCCTTCGCGACCGCTTTCCGCGCAGCCGATGGGGCGAGGCCGGGCTGAACCCCGTCGCTGCGCACTGGCTGCAGATGCATGCCGGTTTCCGGCACCACGGCGACCACATGGCCGGCCTGACCACGGCCTTTCGGGCGGACCCCGCCAATCCCCGGGGCCTGCATGCGCAGCTGATCCCGGCGTTGCAGGCCTTCCTGCAGCACTTGGACGGTCATCATCGCATCGAGAGCGGGCACTATTTCCCGGTTTTCCGCCAGATGGAGCCCGACATCGCCGCAGGCATAGACCTGCTGGACCGGGATCACGACGCGGTCCACGCCCATCTGCAGGCCCTGTTCGAGGCCGGGCGGGGATTTCACATGGCGGTGGCGGGCAACGCACCGGATGCGGCGTCGTCGGCCCACCGGCTGGCCGACGCCCTCGACGCGGCCCTGCCCTCACTGACCCGCCATCTCGACGACGAGGAAGACATCGTCATCCCCCTGATCGCCCTGAAGGGGGATGCGATCCGCTGACGCCGCCCGCCTAGGCCGCTTCGTCCTTGGGCAGAACATCGGCGACCGTGGGCCGGTCAGCCTCGAAGGCGACCGCGATGTCGCTCCGCTTCACGATCTCGCCGCAGCAGGAGCAGGCCAGACGCGGCGACAGCTCCGAACCACAGGTCTTGTGGGTGAAGGTCACGCCCGAGTCTGCCTCGCCATACAGATGCTTGGATCCCCAGCCGTGCAGGGTCAGCAGCACGTCCGACAGATCCTTGCCCTTGGCCGTCAGCACATATTCGTTTCGCGGGGGCCGTTCCGAATAGGGCCGGACCTCCAGCACGCCATGCGCCACCAGGGTCTTGAGCCGGGCGGCCAGCACATTGCGCGCCACGCCCAGGCGGTCCTGCCACTGCTCGAAGCGGCTCACGCCCTGAAAGGCGTCACGAATGACCAGCAGGGTCCATGGATCGCCGATCACCTCAAGGGTGGCGGCGATCGAACAGCTCTGTCGGGAATAGTCTGCGGTGCGTCCCATGTGCGAAAAGTGACGTCACGGCAGCCTGATTGCAAGTGGGTTGTTATTCTGAACCCTGCCTCTATGCTCCTATGTAAGTCCTTTTTAGAAATGCACCCTGTCCACCCGTATTCCCATGACCCCTCCCGAGCCTGTCCAGTCCCTCGATGACGCCCTTGCGCTGAGCTTCGGCGAGGATGTCGCGCGCATTGCGACCCTGACCCCGGACTTCTCCAATGCCCCCCTCGCCACGGACCCGCTGAGGGGGGCTCCTTTCGGGGGCCTGATGGCGGCGCTGGCCGTGCGGGCCATGCGTGAGGGTCTGGACATCCAGCCCCCGCTGATGACCTTGACGGTGCAGTATCTGGCCGCAGCCCGGTTCGAGGACATCACCTTCACGCCCACACTCGACCGGGGCGGTCGTTCCGTGGCCTATGCCTCGGTCCGGGCCGGACAGCCCGGTCGACCGGCCCTGACGGCCATGGGGACCTTCGGTACGCTCGGCCACGGCCCGGAGGTGCGGCCCCTTTCGCCCTCTCCCACGCCATTCGATGCGCTCGACCCCACGCCGGTCGACCCGCGCCTCGCGCCCTGGTTCACGCGCTATATCGAGCACCGGTTCGATGGCGGCCCCAAGCTGGGCGGCGGTGCGCCCCTGACGGACCCGACGCTGCGGCTCTGGATGCGCACGCGCGACGGCCGGCCTCTGGACGAGCTGACCCTGTGCTTCCTGCTGGACGGCATCTTCCCGTCCTACATGAGCGTGCTGCCCCTGCCGCCGGTGCCGTCGGCCAGCGTCGATCTGCGCTACGACCTGATCGAGCCGATCACGCCCGACACCTCGCCCGAGGGCTGGGCCATCTTCCAGTTCCGCACCTGCGACGTCTCCGGAGGCTGGGCCCTGGACGATGGCGTGGCCTTCGCGCCCGACGGTCGTCCGCTGGCTCTGGCCCGGCAGAGACGCAAGTTGTTCGGCCCCCGCCGCCCGCCCGCAGACTGACCGCAGCTGCGAACAGACTTGCGTTGCAGCGCACAAAGGTCGATCTAGCCCCCATCCAAATTCGAGTTCAGGGACAGTTTTCCATGACCCAATCCAATGATCCCGTCGTCATCGTCGCCTTTGCCCGCACCCCGATGGGCGGCTTCCAGGGCGCGCTGACCGGCGTGAAGGCGACCGATCTGGGCGCCACCGCCGTCAAGGCCGCCGTCGAGCGTGCCGGCGTCCCCGCCGACAAGGTCGAGCAGATTTTCATGGGCTGCGTGCTTCCGGCCGGTCTGGGCCAGGCCCCGGCCCGCCAGGCCGCCATCGGCGCCGGTCTGGGCAAGCATGTCGAGGCAACCACGGTCAACAAGATGTGCGGCTCGGGTATGCAGGCGGCCATGATGGCCCACGACGCCCTGATGGCCGGCACGGCCGACATCATCGTGGCGGGCGGCATGGAGTCCATGACCGGCGCCCCCTACGTCATGAACAAGCACCGCGGCGGCGCCCGCATCGGCCACGATGTGATCGTCGACACCATGTACATGGACGGTCTCGAGGACGCCTACACCCCCGGCAAGCTGATGGGCGCCTTCGCCGAAGACACCGCCGGCCAGTACCAGTTCACCCGCGAACAGCAGGACGAATACGCCATCGAGTCCCTGCGCCGTGCCAATGCCGCCATCGAAAAGGGCGCCTTCGAGGCCGAGATCACGCCGGTCGAGGTGACCACGCGCAAGGGCACCGAAACGGTCACCACCGACGAGCAGCCGGGCAAGGCCCGCCCCGAGAAGATCCCGACCCTGCGTCCGGCCTTCGCCAAGGACGGCACCATCACCGCCGCCAATGCCAGCTCGATCTCGGACGGCGCCGCTGCCCTGGTCATGACGCGCGAGAGCGTGGCCAAGGCCATGAACCTGCCGATCGTCGCCCGGGTCGTCGCCCACGCCGCCCACGCCCATGAGCCCGGCCTGTTCACGACTGCCCCCGTGCCCGCCATGCAGAAGGCCCTGAAGAAGGCCGGCTGGTCCGTCGACGACGTCGATCTGTGGGAGATCAACGAAGCCTTCGCCGTCGTGCCGATGATCGCCATGAAGGAAATGGGCATGAGCCGCGACAAGGTGAACATCAACGGCGGCGCCTGCGCCCTCGGCCACCCGATCGGGGCGTCGGGGGCCCGCATCCTCGCCACCCTGCTCGGCGCACTGGAAGCCGAAGGCAAGACGAAGGGCGTGGCCTCACTCTGCATCGGTGGCGGCGAAGCCGTCGCCATGGCCGTCGAGCGGGTCTGATCCCGCCATGCTGGACCGGCGGCAGGCTCTGGGTCTTACCGCTCTGGGGCTGATGTCGCCCGGCCTGGCGGTGGCCGCCGACGAACCGACGGTCGAAACGCTGCGCCTGTGGCCTGGCGCGGCGCCGGGTGGCGAGGCCGTGACCGTCACCCCCGAGGTGATCGAGCGCTCGACCGACCCCGGCTATCACGACCGGATCGCGAAACACACGCGCGACCCCCTGCTGACCGTCGTGCGGCCGGCGCAGGCCAACGGTGTCTCCCTGCTGCTGATCCCCGGCGGCGGCTATCGCTGGGCTGTGGTCGACAAGGAAGGCATGGACTGCGCGCATGTGTTCGCGGCCATGGGCTACACCTGTTACGTCCTGCGCTATCGCCTGCCCGCTGACGGATGGGCCGCCGGGCCCGACGCCCCGCTTCAGGACGCCCAGCGCGCCTTGAGACTGGTCCGGGGTCAGGCGCTGGCCGAGGACCGCTCGCCGGAGCAGATCGTCGTGCTCGGGGCCTCGGCCGGTGGCCATCTGGCCGGTCTGCTGGGCGGCCGGCGTGATGCGACCTATGCCGCGGTCGACGCCCTCGACGAGGCCTCGCATCGGCCGGATGCCCTGGTGCTACTGTATCCGGTGGCGACCCTGACCGACCCCTTCGCCCACGCCGGGTCGCGGCGCGAGTTGCTGGGCGAAAATCCCTCTCCCGACCGGATCGCCGCCTACAGTCTGGAACAGATGGACTGGCAGGGCGCGGCCCCGACCTTCCTGCTGCACGCCATGGACGACACAGCCGTGCCGGTCGAGAATTCGCTCATGCTGGCCGACACCCTGCGCCGCGATGCCGTGCCGGTCGAGATGCACCTGTTCGAGGAAGGCGGCCATGGATTTGGCATCCGCCTGATTGAGGGTCGGCCCGCAGCGGTCTGGCCGCAACTGGTTCAGGGCTGGCTGGGCCGACGCGGACTGTGAACTGTCTGTAATATTCCGCCGCTTGCGCCCCCCCGCCGGCCCGTTAAGGTCCCCGCCCATTCGGGGTTCAATCCAGTGGGGTTTCCATGCGTATCGGTCTTCTGCTTGCTGCCGTCGGGACGGCGGCCCTCATGGCGGGGTCCGCCATGGCCCAGGTCAGTGTCGGCGCCGTCGACCAGAGCCGCGGCACCTATGAGGATGCCTTCCGCCAGTTCGAGGGCGAGGGGTGGCCCAGCCCCAACGACTATCGCACAGCTTCGGGCGCGCCCGGATACCGCTACTGGCAGCAGCAGGTCGATTACGTCATCGACGTCCGCTTCGACGAGGACACCAAATCCCTCAGCGGCAGCCAGCGGATCACCTATCACAACAACTCGCCCGACACCCTGACCTACGTCTGGATCCTGCTGGACCAGCAGGACATGGCCAGGGGCTCGATGGCCAGCGTGGCCTCGCCTTCCTCATCGTCCGAAACCTACAGCCGCTATGAGACCCTGGGGCTGGCGCGCAGCGAAACCTGGGAAGGCGGCTTCTCGGACATCCAGGTCAAGGGCACCGACGGTCGCCCGCTGAACACCACCCAGGTCGACGCCCTGCTGCGCGTGGACCTGCCGCGCCCGCTGGCGCCCGGCGAGACCTTCGTGTTCGACATGAGCTATCGCATGCCGTTCGCCGAGACCGCCGTTACCGGCGCCCGCAGCGGCTATGAGTGCTTCCCCGGGCCGACGCCCGCCGGCAACTGCATCTTCCAGGCGGCCCAGTGGTTCCCGCGCCTCGCCGCCTATTCCGACTACGAGGGCTGGCACACCCTGCCCTTCCTCGGATCTGGCGAATTCCCGCTCGAGTTCGGCAATTACGAGGTCTCGATCACCGTTCCGGCCGACCACGTTGTGGCCGCCTCGGGCGAGCTTCAGAACGGTCGCGACGTCCTGACCCGCGAGCAGCAGGCCCGCATGGCCGAGGCCCGTCGCAGCACCGAGGAGCCGGTCTATGTCGTCACGCCCGACGAGGCCCTCGCCCGCGAACAGGGCCGCTCCACCGACACCCGCACCTGGCGCTTCCGGGCCGAGAACGTCCGCGACTTCGCCTGGGCGTCCTCGCGCGGCTTCGTCTGGGATGCCATGGCCGTCGAGCAGGACGCCCCGGGCGCCCCGACCGTGATGGCCATGTCCTTCTACACCAAGGAAGCGCGGCCGATGTGGGATACCTATTCCACCCGCGCCGTGGCCCACGCCATCGACGTCTACAGCTCCTTCACCTTCCCCTACCCGTACCCGACGGCCCAGTCCGTCAACGGCCCGGTGGGCGGGATGGAATACCCGATGATCACGTTCAACGGCGCCCGTCCGACGCGGGATGCCGAGGGCAACATCATCAACGGCGACCGCACCAAATACGCCCTCGTCGACGTCATCATCCACGAGATCGGGCACATCTATTTCCCGATGATCGTCAACAGCGACGAGCGTCAGTGGACCTGGATGGACGAGGGCATCAATACCTTCCTCGAGTACCAGGCGACCAAGCTGTGGGACCCGGATTTCCCGGCCAGCGGCGAACCCCGCGGCATCGTTGGCTATATGACCTCGGACAATCAGGTCCCCCTGATGACCCGCTACGACACCGCCCTGAACCAGGGGAATATCGGCTATCGCAAGCCCGGCACCGCCCTGGTCGTCCTGCGCGAGACCGTCATGGGCCGCGAGCTGTTCGACCGCGCCTTCCAGGAGTATGCGCGCCGCTGGCAGTTCAAGCGCGCCACGCCCTATGACTTCTTCCGCACCATGGAAGAGAGCTCGGGCATGGACCTCGATTGGTTCTGGCGCGGCTGGTTCTACTCGACCGACCACGTCGACATCTCGGTCGAGAACGTCATCAAGGCCCGTCCGGAAACCGATGCCGACCGTCCGGCCCGTCGCCCGACGAGCGGCGGCAACACCAACAACGACACCCCGCCGGTGCCCCTGACGGTCGCCAACAACAGCGGCATCGAGACGGTCATCGAGCGCAATCCGGGCATCGATGCCTATGACGACACCGCCGACCACGGCTATCCGCTGACCGAAGAGCAGCGCCGGGCCATCGGCCAGGGCGCCCGTGACGGCATGACGGCCATGATCGCCGAGGCCGACTCGTTCGACTCGAACGTCTATCGCTTCACCTTCAAGAACGTCGGCGGCGTGGTCATGCCGATCATCCTGAAGCTGACCTTCGAGGACGGCACCAGCGAGATCGTCCGCATCCCCGCCGAGATCTGGCGCTTCAACAACCAGGAAGTCAGCTGGCAGTATGTGACCGACAAGACCCTGGTGCAGACCGAGGTCGATCCCAACTGGGAGACCGCCGACGCCGACCGCGAGAACAACTACTTCCCGCGCCGCTAGGCTTTACGAGAGACGAAAATGGGGGCGCGTTCCGCGAGGGACGCGCCCTCAGTCGTTTTCGGGAGCGGCCAAATCCGCCGGGTCGTGCTCGTAGTCCAGCAGGTCGGCGGGACGGCACCCCAGCGCCGCGCACATTCGGGCGAGGGTCGAAAAGCGGATGCCCTTCACCTTGCCCGACCGGAACAGGGACATCTGTGTCTCGCTCAGGCCGACTTCGGCGGCCAGGTCGCGCGCCGTCCGGCCGCGCTTGGCCAGAACGGCATCAAGGGTGACGCGAACGGGCATTCAGATCATCTCGTCCAGCTCGGCCTGAACGGCGGTCGCCTGGTCCAGCACCCGGCCCAGCAGGAACAGCGCCCCGCCGATCATGCCCAGCGTCATGCCGCTGACGTCGAAATGCAGCCAGCCGCCCTCGCCGCTCTGGATGATCCGCGTCAGATTGGTCACCCCGAACACGCTCAGCACACCGCCGATGCCGAGGGCCAGCCCGACCCGCCTGAGCGCCCGTGCCAGAGTGGGCTGGATCAGGTCTCCCTTGGCCAGACGCCCCATGGCCTGGCCCAGCGACCAGACGGCATAGAGGTAGAACAGCGACGGCGCTCCCCAGACCACTGCGCCCAGCCAGCTCGTGGTCGTGCCCCGAAAATCTCCCCGGGCAGCCAGGATCGCCGGCGCCACGAAATACATCAGGGCCAGCAGGGCCCCGACGCTGACCACCATGAACACCGCCAGCCAGCGGTAGTGGCCACACAGGGTGCGAAAGCGGGCGAGGTCGTCAGCGGCCATGAGGTCCTTCCTGTCTGAACTTTAATCTTGACTTAAATTTCCACGCCTCGCAACTTTATACAAGAGTTAAAACCGAGAGGCTGCACATGCTCGCCATCGAGACCCGAAACCTGACCCGCCGCTTCGGCCCCACCCTTGCCGTCGACGCCGTGTCGCTGAATGTCCCCAAAGGCTGCGTCTATGGCTTCATGGGCCGTAACGGGGCCGGCAAGACTACGACGCTCAAGATGCTGCTGGGCCTGATCCGCGCCGATCAGGGCACGATCCGGATCGCCGGCATCGATGCCCGGGCCGACCGGCTGGGCGCCGCCCGCTGCATGGGGGCCCTGCTGGAGGCCCACGGCTTCTACGTCCACCTGTCGGGCCGCGAGAATCTGGACATCACCCGCACCCTGCTGGGCCTCTCGCGCAGCGAGGTCGACCGGGTGCTGGAGATCGTGGACCTGCGCCGACAGGCCGATCGTCGCGTGGGCGGCTATTCGCTCGGCATGCGCCAGCGACTGGGCATTGCGCGGGCCATGCTGGGATCGCCGGCGGTGCTGATCCTCGACGAGCCGACCAATGGCCTCGACCCCGACGGCATTGCCGACATGCGGACCTTCCTGCGTGACCTGCCGGTGCGCACCGGGGCGACTGTCCTGCTGTCCAGCCACCTGCTGGGCGAGGTCGAGCAGGTCGCCGACCGCGTCGGCATCGTTCATCAGGGCCGTCTGGTCCTCGAAGATGATCTGGTCAGCCTGCGCGCCGGTCAGGCGCCCCGCCTGAGACTGGGCTGTGATGCCCCCGAGCAGGCCCGCGCCCTGCTGGCGGGTCTGGGCCTGACCCTGTCCGTCGACCCGCAAGGGGGACTGGTCAGCCTGCAGCCGTCCGATGATGCGCCGGGCATCGCGCGCCAGCTGAACCGCACCCTGGTCGAGGCCGGCATCGGGGTGCATGAGCTGAGCCCCTGCCCCCGGTCCCTGGAAGACATCTATCGCGACATCACCCTGATGTCCCCGAACCCGACCGAGGAGGCTGCCTGATGCTACGGGTTCTGACTGTCGAGCTGCGCAAGCTCAATCGCTCGCTGGCCGCCGCCCTCGCGGTCGCCGCCCCCGGCCTGATCGCCGTCTTCACCTTCTTCAATGTGCTGCGCGGCAAAGCCCCCCAGCCGTGGGACATGTGGATGATCGGCAGCCTCGGGATCTGGGCCTTCTTCATGCTGCCGATGAGCGTGACGGCCCTGACCGCCCTCGTCGCCCAGATGGAGCATAGCCCTCGCTCATGGGACCACCTGCGCGCCCTGCCCCTGCGCCGCTGGACCCTCTACGCCGCCAAGGCCGTCAGCGTCTTCCTCGTGGTCGCCTTGATGAGCGTCGCCGTCCTCGTTCTGAGCTGGACTGCGGTGCGACTGGCGGTGGCCCTCAAGCCGCAGCTCGATCCGACCGGCGTGTTCGAGACCCGGACCTATCTGGAGACCGTGGGGCGGATGTATCTGGCGGCGGTGTTGCTGATCGCGGTCCAGCTGTGGCTGGCGCTCCGGTTCTCAAGCTTCGTTCCGGGTCTGGTGGTCGGGATCGGCGGCACCTTCTTCGCCGTGGTCGCCACTTCGGCCCGCATCGGCGTCTTCCTGCCCTGGCAGATGCCGGTCAATATGCTGGCGAGCGACGGATGGCGCATGCACACGGCCCTGGGGCTGGGTCTCGGCGGCGGCCTGCTGGCCCTGACCCTCGCCCTTTGGCACCTGTCGCGGCGCGAGGTGCTCTAGGTCGAAATCCAGCAGCCGTGCCAGCCCGCCCGCCGGCGCCATCATCAGGATCATGGCCGCCTCCCTGAGTCGTAATTGATACTCATTTGCAGGTTTGCGGATTCGGTGCCCTCATGGCAAGCCTTTCCGCGCAGCAGGAGACGACGATGCGGAAAGACGGTCGGCCCGACGATCTGGAAATGGCCGGGGGCCAACTGGCCGCACGGTCGGAAACCTGACCCTGCAAGGCGCGCCAGACCGGTCGTGTGATGGCTGCGGCCTGTGCTGCAAGCTGATGGGCGTCACCGCCCTCGACAAGCCCGCCGGCCGCTGGTGCCCCCACTTCAGCAAATCGACCGCATGCCGCATTTATGCCGGGCGGCCCGCGGACTGCCGCATCTTCAACTGTCTGTGGCTGCTGACCGACGCCCTGGGGCCGGAGTGGAAGCCCTCCGCCTGTGGCTTTGTCCTGCACAGCGAGGATCAAGGCCGCCGCCTGATCGTCGAATGCGACGCCGCCCGACCGCACGACTGGCGGCGCGCGCCCTATCAGGAAACCCTGGCGGCCTGGGCCCGCGCGGGACAGGAGGTCCTGATCATGACCGGGGCACGCGGCCTGCGCCTGATGCCCGACGGACAGACCCGGCCGGTGCGGCGGGCCGCCTAGCGCGGCTCGATGGTATGGCCGATCGCGTCGGCCAGGGCGCGGTCCTCGTCGGTGACGGCCGACACCCAGATGTGGATTTGCACCCCGTCACGGAGACGGAACAGGTGCTCCAGCGCCAAGGTCTTGCCATCCTCGGTGACCACGATCGAGCGCCGACCGGCCCGCTGACGCTCTTCACCGGTATAAATGGGAAAATCCGGGGTCGGTCCGACATAGATCATCAGCAGGCCGCGCCCCTCGCGCCGCACGGAATAGATGTCGAAGTCCGGGCCCGACCGACCGGCAAAGAGGGCGCCGTCCGCCGGCAGGTCGATGCGGAACGGCAACGCCCGGCGCTCGGCGAGAGTCAGGGGGGCCGGCGCAGGCGCCGCCGGCGCTGTTGTCACGGCAGGAGCCGCGGTCACCGGAGGCGTAACGGCCTGGGGCTCTGCCTGAGGCTGAGGCTGAGGCTGCGGTGCCGGGCGCGGCGCCGGTGCAGGCGCAGGCGCAGGTACGGGCCGCGGCGCCGGGCGGGGCACGGGAACAGGCGACGGTGCCGGAGTGGCCACGGGCGGGCCACTGTTCAGGTCGCGGGTGATGTCGCTGGCATCGGCCTCCTGGGCCAAGGCGACGGCGGGTGCGAACGCGACAGCGGCAAGCGCGAGGGCCGCAGCGGCGCCAGACGGGATCAGCGAGGTCATCTTCATGGGGCGAACCATCGTCCGCCCGCCTGCCGAGCGCAAGTGCCGCGGATCAGGCCGCCGGCAGTTCCACCCAGAAGGTCGCCCCTGCCCCCGGCTCGGACACCACGCCGATATCGCCGCGCTGCAGCTCGACCAGACGCTTGGCCAGCGCCAGCCCGATGCCGTGGCCCTCGATGGTCGAGCGTTCCAGACCCAGCCGGTTGAACGGTTCGAACAGTTGCGCCTGCTTCTCCGGCGACAGGCCGGGGCCGCGATCGATGACCTCGATCCGCACGCCGCCGGTCACGCGCATCGCCTTGAGCGTCACCACCCCGCCGGACGCGCCATACTTGACGGCATTGCTGGATAGATTGCCGAGCACCTGCGCCAGGCGCTGAGAGTCCGCAAGCACCACCATGCCGTCGACGGCGCATTCCATCTCGATCCGGACGCCCACCGCATCCGGCCGAAGCGCCGTAACCCGCGCCACATCCTCCAGAACGCCGTGCACATCCGTGGGCCGCAGGTCGACCTTTACCGCGCCCGACTCGGCGCGGGCGACGTCCAGAAGGTCATGCGAGAGGGCCTCGATCTGACGCGAGGTGCGGACCAGCATGTCGGCCATGTCCTTCTGGGCGTCGGTGACCTCACCGATCTGACCGGACTTCCACAGTTCGCCGATACCTATGATGCCGCCCACCGGGCTCTTGATCTCATGCGCCACATTGGCCAGCAGGCGCGACTTGGCCTCCGAGGCCCGCTCGGCCCGCACCTGGCCGGCGCGCGCACGCTCGGCCAGCAGATCGCGCTCTTCCAGCAGGGCCGCCACCAGCAGAATGGGCAGGAAGCCCAGCAGGACCATGACCTGGGCCAGCATCGCACGGTCCGCCACCTCTCCGCTCAGAGCGAACGGACCATGTCCCAGCATGGCGCTGCCCACGGCGATCACGGTCGTGATCATCAAGCCGGCGGCAATGCCCAGCACCCGCAGGCGCACGGCGATCAGGATCAGCAGCGGAATGACGATGAAGCTCATCGGCACGGTGGCGAACCAGAAGACGAGCACGGAGGCTGCGGTCAGCAGGCCCAGCAGGACAATCGTTTCCACCATCTTCCACGGACGACGCAGCACCTGCATGTGCCCGCGCGTCAGCGCAAGACCGAAGGTCCCGATGATGGCCAGCCCAAGCGCATGTCCGAACCACCAGGTCTGGAAAGAGGCCCCGATGTCCGCGCCACTCATGGCATAGAGGCAGAGCGCGGCGAACAGGGCCGCCGGGATCGGCGCCAGCATGGCGGCCCCCAGCAGGAACCGCCCGCATCCGGTGACGGTGCTCAGGTTCAGGCCCGGCGCAAACCGGCGGGCCAACGTCACCGCCAGAACAATCTCGATCATATTGGCGACGGTGAACATCACCGAGAGCAGTGGCGGATTCCCGACCAGAAACTCGCCGACCAGAATGCCCAGCGCCACGAGCCCGCCATAGGCCAGGTCGTAGACCGGTCCTCTCGATGTCCGCAGCCAGACCACGGTCGCCAGACCGCCGGCACCCCACAGTGCGGCCACCAGGCCGGCCGTCCGGGCGAAATTGATCGACAGCACGATCAGCAGGGCCACACCGACCGCCGTCAGGATCGGCACGAGCGGTTGCGAGAATACAGGCTCGCTGACACGTTCGGTGACAGTCGCCGGCCTCATCGAGGCAGCGTCGGGCCGGGCAGGCTTGGCGGCATCCAGCGCGGGGCTGAGAGGCATTCGGCTTATCCACATCACTCAAACAGCCCGTGATGCTTAAGGTCCGGCCTTTAATATCCCCTGAAGCCTACGCGCGAATTGCGGTGTTCAACGCTCGTACCGCAGCACTCGGTCCACCCGGGTGATCCCAGACGCCGCTGCTCACAGCGACGAAATCGGCCCCGGCCCGGGCCAGGTCCGCGGCATTGTCCACAGTGATGCCGCCGATGGCCACGCACGGAATCTCCATGGTTTCCTGCCAGATCGCCAACAGGTCTGGCGTCGCGACATGTTGAACGGTCTTGGTGCGCGTCGGGAAAAAGGCTCCGAAGGCCACATAGTCCGCGCCGGCCTCGGCGGCCTCCATGGCCAGGTGCCGACTGTCGTGACAGGTCACGCCGATCATGGCGTCCGCGCCCAGCAGGCGCCGCGCCTCCGCCACCGAACCGTCCTGCTGGCCCAGATGCACACCGTCGCACCCGCGCGCCAGATCGGCCCGGTCGTTCATGATGACGGCCACGCCGCGCGCCTGGGCCACGGGCGCCAGCACCTCGACGGCCCGACGGATGTCGTTGTCGGGCACGTCCTTGAGGCGGATCTGCAGGGCCGCTACGTCCCCCGCGTCCAGCGCCTCGCCGAGGCGATCCGCAAAACCCGCCAGATCGGGCAGGGCCGGCGGCGTAATCAGATACAGCCGGCAGGGCGGGCGGGTCGAGGCAGGGGTCTGGGCCATGCGCCGCAAGTGCGACGCCGGGCCGCGTTCGTCAACGCCGGAATGCGCATGCGAACGATTTGCACTCGCCTTTATCGATGCTATAGCGAGGCGTTATCAACTAGCCTGGCGTGCCTGCCCGTGTATGTCTGCAACTGTAACGGCCTGAAACCCCGCGATGTCGCCCGCGCCATCGATGCCGGCGCGACCCGCCCGCGTGAGGTCTTCGCCCACAACCAGTGCACCGCCCAGTGCGCCAAATGCGTCTGCGAAATGCGCCAGATCATTCAGGACACTCGGGAATCCTGGGCCATGGCGGCCGAATAGCCACCGCCCCTTTCGAGAGCGAAACGCAAACTCGTTCTCATCTTACTGAAATATCAGATTATTTTTGGCCACGCCTCGGCCCTGTGCTACACTTCGCCCGTGCTTGAAACAGGCGATGATTCCGCGTGACCGCGGATCAGCCGCCTCCAATGAGAAGGGCCTCGGCCATGAAGGGCGATCCGGCGATCATCCGCACCCTCAATGCGGTGCTGACCAACGAACTGACGGCGGTGAACCAGTACTTCCTGCACGCCCGCATGTTCGAGAGTTGGGGGCTCTCCCACCTCGGCAACGTCATCTACGAGGAATCGATCGGCGAGATGAAGCATGCCGACATGCTCATCAAACGCATCCTGTTCCTCGACGGCCTGCCCAACCTGCAGGACCTGCACAAGCTGAAGGTGGGCGAGGATCCCATCGAATGCCTGGGCGCCGACCTGCAGCTCGAACTGGACAGCCGCAAGGCCACCTCGGCGGCCGTCACCCAGTGCGAGGAAGCCCGCGACTACGTCAGCCGTGATCTTCTTATGCGCATCCTTGCCGACACCGAGGAGCACATCGACTTCCTCGAGAACCAGCACAGCCTGATCGAGCTGATGGGCGCCCAGAACTATCTGCAGTCGGCGATGAAGGAGATCGTCACCGACGCGGGTGCCACCGGGAACTGATCGGGCAACGGATCGGGAACGGACGGCGGTCCGGGTCATTCCCTCCGGAGGCTGGAGGTGACGGAATGCTCGACCTTGATGACGTCCGCGACGAAGCGGTCGACCTGATCAATGCCCGCGACCGCGAGGGCTCGCACGTCCTGATGGGCGTGGGGCTGACCGTTGGCTTTGCCATCGCCGCGGCCACGATCGCCAATCTCTCCATCCGGCCCCGCCGCAAGGGGGGCGAGGACCAGCCGATCACCGAGCGCCCTCGCGGTTCGCTGGGTCTGATCCTGCCGGCCATGTTCTCGGCCACGACCCTGTCGGCACTGCGCGTCTGGAACGCCCCGGCGCGCCCGGCGCGTACGCGTGCGCTCGGCCTGTGGGGCGCCGCCCAGGTCGTCAACGCCGTCTGGATCGCGCTCAGACCTGCGGGCCGGGGGTTACAGATCGCCGCCGCCATGTCATCGGCCGGCATGGCCGCCGCCTTCGCCCACGAGGCCCGCAAGATGGACAGTCGCGCGGGCAAGATGGCCTCGCCCATAGGGTCCGGCGTCAGACTGGCGAACCGGGTCGAGCCGGACTGAGGGCACCGCTCGGCGCTTGCCCTTTGACCGCCGCCCCTGTAGGGGTCGCGTCCGAAATTTCGCGCGCGCCTGCGCCTCCAGACTCCATCCCCCTGTGATCCTATGAAAATCAACGGCAACACCATCAAGCCCGGCATGGTCCTGCAGCACAACGGCGGCCTGTGGGTCGTCACCAAGGCCAGCCACGTCAAGCCGGGCAAGGGCGGCGCCTTCGCCAACGTCGAGGCCAAGAACCTCGAGACCGGCAACAAGCTGAACGAACGCTTCCGTTCGGAAGACAAGGTCGAGCGCGTCACCCTGGAACAGCGGGACTATTCCTATCTGTTCGACAATGGCGACTCGCTGGTCTTCATGGACGACGAGAACTACGAGCAGATCGAACTGCAGAAGGACTGGGTCGGCGAAGACCGCATCCCCTACCTGCAGGAAGGCATGAAGGTGGTGATCGAGAGCCACGAGGGCCGTCCCATCGGCCTCGAACTGCCGGAGCAGGTCGTCCTCGAGGTCGTCGAGACCGAGCCGACCGTCAAGGGCCAGACCGCCTCGTCCTCCTATAAGCCGGCCATCGCCAACAACGGCGTCCGCATCATGATCCCGCCCTATATGTCGACCGGCGAAAAGATCGTGGTCGACACCAGCACCGGCGAATACGTCCGCCGCGCGGACTGATCCGGGCGGTCCAGCCGGGCCGTCCTCTTTCTTGAACTTCTCCGCCTGTCCGGGCCGATGCCTTTCAGGACTTGTGGACCAGGAGATTCCCCATGGCCCTCGCCTCTGCCCTTCTGCAAACCATGATCGACGCGGTCCGCAAGACCGCCCGTCCGATGCTGCGCGACTTTGGCGAGGTCGCCCAGCTGCAGGTGTCCCGCAAGGGTCCCGCCGACTTCGTCACCGCCGCCGACATCAAGGCCGAGCAGACCCTGTTCGAACTGCTGACCAAGGCGCGCCCGGGCTATGGCTTCCTGGGTGAGGAACGCGGCCTGATCGAGGGGACCGACAAGTCGCACACCTGGATCGTCGATCCGATCGACGGCACCACCAACTTCATGCACGCCATGCCCCACTTCGCCATCACCGTGGCGCTGGAGCGGCGCGCGCCGGATGGCACGGCCGAGATCGTGGCGGGCGTGACCTTCAACCCGGTGATGAACGAGCTGTTCTGGGCCGAAAAGGGCAAGGGCGCCTATCTGAACGACAGCCGCATCCGCGTGACCGGCCGCAAGGACCTCAGCCAGTGCCTGATCGGCACGGGCCTGCCCTTCATGGGCAAGACTGGCCACGGCCAGGCGATCAAGGACATCCACGCCATGGGCCAGCGGGTCGCCGGCATCCGGCGTCTGGGCTCGGCGGCGCTCGACCTCGCCTGGGTGGCCGCCGGTCGCTACGACGCCTTCTGGGAGCGCAATCTCAAGCCCTGGGACGTGGCGGCGGGCCTGCTGTTCGTGACCGAGGCCGGCGGCGTGGCCTCGACCATCGACGGCACCGGCAATGTGCATGACGGCCAGCAGATCCTGGTCGCCAACTCCGACCTGCATCCCCAGATCGCCGCCATCCTGCGCGCGACCTGATCCGCCGGCTCAGTCGGCCCGGAACTGCAGGCGGGCCAGACGGGCGTACAGACCGCCGCGCGCGACCAGCTCGGCATGGGTGCCGACCTCGACCACACGCCCCTCGTCCATGACGACGATCCGGTCGGCCCGCAGCACGGTGGCCAGACGGTGGGCGATCACCAAGGTCGTGCGCGCCTGCATGGCCTCATCCAGCGCCACCTGCACCAGACGCTCATTCTCGGCATCCAGCGCGCTCGTGGCCTCATCCAGCAGCAAGATCGGCGCCTGACGGATCAGGGCGCGGGCGATGGCCAGCCTCTGGCGCTGGCCACCCGACAGACTGCGCGCCCGCTCGCCCAGCGGCGTATCGAACCCTTCCGGCAAGGCCTCCACGAAAGACAGGGCCTGGGCCCGTTCGGCCACGTCGCGGACGTCCTCCAGGGGAGCATCCTCCCGACCAAACCGGATGTTTTCCAGCGCCGACCCCGAGAACAGCGGCGCCTCCTGCGAGACCCAGGCAAAGCGCGCCCGTAGGTCGACCGGGTCGACGGTCGAGGCCTCGACCCCGTCCACCCTCACCTGCCCCGACTGCGGATCATAAAAGCGCAGCAACAGGCGGAAGACCGTCGACTTGCCCGCCCCCGACGGCCCGACCAGCGCCACGGTCTCTCCCGGCTGCACGGCCAGGGTGAAGTCCTTGAGCGCCGGCAGGTCCGGCCGTCCCGGGTAGGCGAAATTGACCTCGCGCATCTCCACGGCACCCACAGGCGGCTGCGGCAGGGCCGCAGGGCGCGCGGGCGGGCGAATGTCGGGCGAGGCCCGCATCAGCTCATCGACCCTCTGCATGGCACCGGCAGCCTTCTGCACATCGCCCCAGCTTTCACCCAGCGCGCCGACGGCCCCGGCGACAAACACCGACAGCAGCACGAACTGCAGCAGGGCTCCGGGCGACATCCGGCCGGCGATCACATCCTGCGCGCCCAGCCACAGCACCAGGGTCACGCCCCCGAACATCAGGGTGATGATCATGGCCGTCATCCACGCCCGGGCGCGGATACGCTTCAGCGACACGCCGAACGCTGCCTCGACCGATACGCCAAAGCGCCCGATGGTCGAGGCCTCACGTCCGAAGGCCTGCACGGTCTCGATCGCGTCGACGCTCTCGCCGGCAAAGCCGACCGCCTCGGCGAAGCGGTCCTGCGACGCCACCGTCAGCTTGCGCACCACCCGCCCGAACAGGAACAGCGGCAGGATCAGCAGCGGCACCACCAGCAGAACCAGCCCCGTCAGCTTGGGACTGACCACGAACAGCAGGATCAGCCCGCCGATCATGGTCAGCAGGTTGCGCAGGGCAAAGCTGATCGAGGTAGTCATCAGGGTGTCGATCAGCTGGATGTCCGTCGTCAGGCGCGACAGCACCTCGCCGGTCCTCATCCGCACGAAGAAGGCCGGATCCAGCGTCAGCACCCGGCGGAACAGCGCCGTGCGCAGGTCCGCAATGATCCGCTCACCCGTCCGCGTCACGAAATAGTACCGGATCGCCGAGGACACGCCGAGGAACAGGGCATTCAGGCCCAGCAGCAGGAACCAGAAGTCCAGCCGGGTGCCCCCGGCCTCGAATCCGTTGTCGATGGCCCCGCGCGAGGTCACCGTCAGGCCCAGCGACGCTCCGGTCGACATCAGCAGCCAGAATACCGACAGGGCCACATGGCCCCGGTGCTGGACGGCGAACGGCCACAGGCGCAGAAGCGGGCGGATATCCTTCTGCCGGCTTCGGCGTTCGCCCGCCTCGCTCAGCCGCTCGCTCAGCTGGGCGCCCGCGCCGGGGCGGCCCTGGGCTCCGGCATCCGGATCGGCAACGGTGGGGGAAGACGGGGGCGTGGCGGTCATGGCCTGCGCCTCTTGCCCCGGAACGCTACCCGGTGTAAACGCCGCCCCTCTCCCGCCGGAGCTTTCGGCGGGTTTCCCATTTTTGCGCACCGACGGTCGGCATCGTCACCGCGCCCGAACAGACCGGACCAACGCGATGAAAGCGGACACTCACCCCGACTATCACTTCATCACCGTGACGATGACGGATGGCACCTCCTACCAGACCCGCTCGACCTACCAGAAGGAAGGCGCCAGCCTGAACCTGGATATCGATCCGCTGACGCACCCGGCCTGGACCGGCGGCAACCAGCACCTGATGGACCGCGCCGGTCGCGTGTCGCGCTTCAACTCGAAGTTCGGCGGCTTCATGAAGAAGTAGGCTTCGGCCTCACGGCTTCGGGTGCGTCCCGGAAGACACAGAGCGCCGTCCCTCGGGGGCGGCGCTTTCTGTTTGTCTGGAACGCCGATAAGCTGGCGTCGATTATGATTTGACGGGGGCGCATCCGCCCTTCGCCACGAACGGAACGGCACACGCCAGATGATTACGCGTCGACAACTGGGTCTGGGAGCGGCCACCGCCGCCATCATGGGAGCCGCCCAGGCCGCCCATGCGCAGAATGCCCCGCAGGACCCGCCGATGGGCCGCCCCCAGGGCGTTCCCCCGTCGCGCGATCCGGCCGCCGTCGCCTTCTACAACGGCTTCAACGACCAGCTGGCCCGCCTGCCCGAGATCGAGCAGCCGGACGTGCGCGTCTTCTACGAGATGAACGGCTGGACGCCCGTCTGGACGGCGCCGCGCCTTCAGGCCCTGCGCAGCGCGGCCTCCAAGGCCGAGCGCCATGGCCTGGCCCAGTACGACTTCTTCGACTTCGACGGCCTGGCCGCCAATCGCGGCATGGCCGAGATGCTGACCACGGCGGCCGCCCTGCGCTACGCCCGGGTGCTCAGCGAGGGTCGCATCCGCCCCGAGACGGTCGAGGACCTGTGGGAGATGCGCAAGAACCGCATCGACCTGCCGCTCGGCCTCTATCAGGCCCTGAACCGCGATCTGGTGTCATGGTACGAGGGTCTGGCCCCCACCGACATCGGCTACAACAATCTGTCGGCGGGCTATGTCCGCTACCGCCGCATGATCCGCGAGGACGGTGGCTGGCCGACCTTCAGCATCGGCGCCAATATCGAGCCCGGTGACGTGGATCGCCGTATTCCGACCCTGATCCGGCGTCTCGTGGCCGAAGGCGACCTGCCGGCGGCCGAGGGCGCACGCCTTCTGGGTCTGGCCGACAACTATTATGGCCCCGAGCTTCAGGAAGCGGTCCGCAGCTTCCAGGTTCGCCACGGCCTGGTGGTCGACGCCCGGATCGGTTCGGGCACCCAGCAGTCTCTCTCGGCCTCGGCCGAGGACCGCGCCCGTCAGATCGCCCTCAACCTCGAGCGCCGCCGCTGGCTGGCCCGTGACGTCGAGCCCGAGCGGATCGAGGTCAATACGGCCGCCGCCATCATGGTCTACTGGAAGGACGGGCGCCCCGTTCACTCCAACCGGGTCGTGGTCGGCTCTGCGGCCAACCAGACGCCCAGCCTTGAAAAGCCGTTCGCCTCGGTCGTGGCCAATCCGCCCTGGTATGTGCCCGCCGGCATTGCCCGGAACGAGATCCTGCCGCGTGGGCCGGGCTATCTGGCGGCCAATGACATGTACGTCTCGAACGGCACGGTCATCCAGCGTGCAGGCCCCCACTCGGCCCTCGGCTATGTGAAGTTCGAACTGCGCGACAGCTACGCCATCTTCCTGCACGACACCCCTTCGAAGGCAGCCTTCAACCTGGCCTATCGCCACCGCAGCCACGGCTGCGTGCGGGTGCAGGACGCGGTCGACTTTGCCCGCCTGTTGCTGTCGCCCGACCCGCAGAAGCTGGCCGAGTTCGACACGGCCCAGGAAACCCGCCGCACCACACGCGTGACCACCGGACGGGAAATCGGCGTGCGCCTGCTGTACTGGACCGCCTTTGTCGACGGTCAGGGCCGCGTGGCTTTCCGCGAGGACGTCTACAATCGCGATGAAAAGCTGGCCGAAGCGCTCGGCATCGCCGTCTCCCTGCCCCGCGCGGTGCAGGATGGCCGCGTCGATACCAACGACGTCGGGCCCTAGGCCGGATCAGCTGGCCGCAGGGCCGCCGCCGAAGGCCGCCGACAGGCGGTCGAACTGGCTCTGAACCGGGTTGGGTGTGTCGGCCGGCGGAGTGGCATCGACGTACATGCGCCGGTCCAGATAGTGGATCCGGTCGTAGAGCTTCTCGGCCCTCACGCCATACTCGACCAGGGCGATCGGCAGGTCGGCGGGCGGCGGCGTCTCGGTATCGATCTTTCGGGCGGCAAGGCGATAGCGCGGCTCACAGGCGGCGCTGGCGGTCATGTCGCCTTCGCGCACGGCCCGCTGCACCAGCAGCCAGGACGCAATCTGCATCAGACGGGTGGTCAGGCGCATGCTTTCGCCCGCATAGGCGAGCGCGGTCGCCCGCGACAGCAGCTTGGAGTCCCGACGGCCCTCGCCATCCAGATAGGCCGCCGTTTCCTCGACCAGTTCCATGCCTTCGCGGAAAGTGCGGTCGAACAGGTCCGAGCCGGCAAACTCCGTCACCACGGACAGCCGTGCGTCTCCGGCGGCGGCACCCGGCAGGGGGTGGGGCATGGACGTCTCTTCGGTCATCAACACTCAGTACCTGCAGCTATACCCGTTTGCCACGCGTGAAGCCCGGCCTCCCGGTTGCCTGCAACGGTCATGCCACGCCCGCCGTGCCGTTACGAGCCGAAGTTGAAGAGGGCATCGGCGGCGGACTTGCGCGCCGTCTTGCCCTTCATGGCGGTTCTCACCCGCTCGATCTCGGATTCCAGCTCGGCGATCCGCTGCTCACATTCCTCGACGGAATAGAGATCCAGGTCCTCGCGGGCCAGCCGGGCCACCAGATCCCCCCGCTGCGGCCGCGGTTCGGCGTCGTCGATGAACATGTCCGCCTCCTTGGTTCACGCGTCTCAGCGACCTATCTGAACGCCCGGACACGGATGATTGCAAGGGCGGCCCCATGAAACAGATCACCATCGAGGGCGGCACAGGTCCCGCCACGGCCCTCCATTTGGGTGAGGTGCCGGACCTAGAGCCGGGTGCCGGACAGGTCCGCCTCCGGGTGCACGCCGCCGGGATCAATCGCCCCGACCTCTTGCAGCGTCAGGGCCTCTATCCCCCGCCCCCCGGCGCTCCGGAAACCCTCGGCCTCGAGGTTGCGGGCGAGATCGACCGGCTTGGCGAGGGCGTGACCGGCTGGTCCTTGGGCGATCGGGTGTGCGCCCTGCTGGGCGGGGGCGGCTATGCCGAACAGGCGCTCGTCGACGCCCGGCATCTTTTCGCCGTTCCCGACGAGATGGACCTCGTTCAGGCCGCCGCCCTGCCCGAGACCCTGTCGACCGTCTTTGCCAATGTGTTCGAGGACGGCCGGCTGAAGGCCGGAGAGACCTTCCTGATCCACGGCGCCACCAGCGGCATCGGCGTGACCGCCATCCAGATGGCGAAGGCGGCGGGCGCCCGCGTCATCGCCACCTCGCGCGGCGAGGCCAAGGCCCGGGCGGCGCGCGATCTGGGCGCGGACCTAAGCCTCGATGTCGGCTCGGACGATCTGGAGGCCGCCATTCGCGAGGCCGGAGGGGCCGATGTCATCCTCGACATGGTGGGTGCCGACTATGCCGCCCTCAACCAGGCGGTGCTGAAGCCCGGCGGGCGCTGGTGCGTGATCGCCACTCTCAGCGGCGCCCGGGCCGAAATCGACCTGATGCGGATGATGCTGAAGCGGATCGTGCTGACCGGGTCGACCCTCCGGTCCCGCAGTGCCGACGAAAAGGCCAGGCTGATCGCCGAGGTCCGACGCGTCGCCTGGCCGTGGGTCGAGGCGGGCCATGTGCGCCCCCCGATCGAGGCGACCTTCCCGCTGAAGGATGCCGGTCTCGCCCACCTCCGGCTGGAAGCGGGCGAGCACATCGGCAAGATCGTTCTGGTGACCGGCTGATTACCAGCGGTCGCCCCGGCCACCCCGGCCCACGGGCCGCAGCGATGAGATGCGATCGTTCAGGCCCCAGCGGTCCAGATTGCTGACATCGCCGTTGACGCGCTGGCAGTTGCCCCGGAAGTAGGCGTCCGAGCAGACTTCCCACTCGCCTCGCAGGCGCATCGAGCTGATCTGGTCGTTGAAGCCCGAGCGATCCAGGTTCGGGATTTCGCCCGTGAAGGTCGTCGAGGCCCCGCGGAAGCGGGCGTCCCGATAGACGGTGATCTCGGCCCGGTTGCCCCAGCCGCCGTTGCCCCCGCCCCAGCCGCCCCCGTTATTTCCGCCGCCCCAGCCACCGCCGTTGCCGCCGCGCCGGTCCTCGAAGTCCCCGCGCACCGGGCCACAGACCAGACGCCCGTTGTCATTGGCGATGTCATAGGGGCCGCAGCGGTTCAGTTCGATCGAGGTGCCGCGGATCCGGCCGCGCTCGTCGCGGCAGTCGGCGTAAAGCCGGCCCTGATTCACATAGTCGCCGCTACAGGTGCGCGAATAGCTGCCACGGGGGGCGACCCGCTGCGGGTCCTGATAGTTGCCCGGCGCCCGTTGCGGATCCTGATGATCCACCGCCGGGGCGCCTCCGGCCATTGCCAGGGCCGATACGGCGGCCATGCCTGCCAAATTCAACATCGACTTTCCTCCACCAAAGGTCCCGAGGCCCAAACGCCTCCATGAGCCTCACTGTTCACTGTCGCAGATGAACCTTGGCTGTATGGCCTCGCCATATGGCGTTTTCTTTTCAGGCGAATGGGCCTATACGGAAACTCTCCGCGCCCGGCCGAAAGGTCGGGCGCCGCTGTTTCCGGCTCCGCCTTCCGGAGCCCTCCTGAACCGGAACGACGTCATGACCGACATTCTCATGCCCAAGGCCACTGCGGTCTGGCTGGTGGACAATTCCTCGCTGACCTTCGAGCAGATCGCCGACTTCTGCGGCCTGCACCCGCTTGAGGTTCGCGGCATCGCCGACGGCGACGTGGCGCGCGATATCCGCGGCGCCGACCCGCTGGTCAACGGCCAGCTGACCCGCGACGAACTGGACAAGGCCCAGTCCGACTCCAGCTACCGCATGAAGGCCGTGGTCAGCCGCCACGCCGAACTGCTCAAGCCCGCCAAGGCTCCGCCGCGCTACACCCCGGTCTCGCGCCGTCAGGATCGCCCCGACGCCATCATGTGGTTCGTCAAGAACCACCCCGAGGTGGCCGACGCCCAGATCGCCAAACTGCTCGGCACGACCAAGGCCACGATCGAGACGGTGCGCAACCGCACCCACTGGAACAGCGCCAACATCAAACCGGTCGATCCCGTGACCCTGGGCCTGGTCGGCCAGATCGCCCTCGACGAGGTGATCCGCAAGGCGGCCGAGAAGAAGGCCCGCGAGGACGCCAAGAAGGGCGGCGCGACCCTGCAGTCGGCCGACGCCGAGCCGGCCGCCGAGGCCGAGTTCGAGCCGGAAGCCGCCGAGCGCCGCGACCATCACACGGCCGAGTCCGTGTTCGGCTCGAACGACTGACGCAGCGTTCAGCGCCCAAACAGAAACGGCCCCGGAGCATCTCCGGGGCCGTCGTCATTTTTGGGTGGCGTCTGGCTATCCGCTCTGTCGCTCAAGCCCGGCAATCTGCTCCTTGAGCCTGAGTTTTCGCAGCTTCAACGACTTGAGGTACAGCGGATCGGTGGCCGGGTGGGTCGTTTCCTTCTGGATCGCGGCATCCAGATTGCGGTGACGGTTTCCCAGTTCGCGAATACGCGCCTCGATGGTCATGGCTTGCGCCTCCTTGTCTAAGGGACCAGTAGATTGAGCGCCCGTCCGACGACCGTGTGGAATCACGTTTCGGTGATTCCGGCCACCGCCGGGCCTGATCAGCCTCTCCGGCAAAAGGGTCAAAGTTGTGAACGCTGCCGTACAAACTGACCAAAGACCCCTGATCGTCGGCATCAGCGGTGCGTCGGGCGTGATCTACGGCGTGCGCATGCTGGATGCCCTGCGCGACCTGGGCGTTTCGTCGCACCTCGTCGTTTCGCGCGCCGCCCTGCTGACCCTGTCGCAGGAAACCGACCTCTCGCCCCAGGACCTGACCGACCGCGCCGATGTGGTCCACAAGGTCGGTGACGTCGGTGCCTTGATCGCCTCCGGCTCGTTCCGCACGCGGGGCATGGTGATCGCCCCCTGCTCGATCCGCAGCGCCGGCGAGATCGCCACCGGCATCACCTCGACGCTCCTGACCCGCGCCGCCGACGTCACCCTCAAGGAGCGCCGACGTCTGGTCCTGATGGTGCGCGAAACCCCGCTGCACCTCGGCCATCTGCGCACCCTGACCGCCCTGTCCGAGATGGGCGCCATTATCGCCCCGCCCCTGCCCGCCCTCTATGCCCGCCCCGACAGTCTGGAGCAGATGATCGACCAGAGCGTCGGCCGGGTGCTGGACCTGTTCGATCTCGACTGGACCCCGGTGCGCCGCTGGAGCGGCCTGACCGGCGGAGCGTCGGCGTGAGCGCCCCCGGCTTCTGGGACTGGGCGCTCGAGGCCTATGGCCGTGAAGGCGTGTCCGACGCCTGCCTCGAGCTGCAGGACTCGCACGGTCAGAACGTCCCCCTGCTGCTCTGGGCGGCCTGGCTGGCGGCGCGGGGCGAGGCTGCTTCGGGCGAGACCGTCGAAGCCGCCTGCGACATTGCCCGCGCCTGGGACGAGACGACGGTCGAGCCCCTGCGCACACTCCGTCGCCGTCTGAAGTCGCCCCACCCGGATCTGGAGCCCGGCGCCCGTCTGGACATACGCCAGAAGACCATCGAGCTGGAACGCCGCGCCGAACACCATCTGATGCAGGCGCTGGAGCATCTTCCGCGTGAGGCGGGAGCGGATACCGACAGCCTGACCGCCCTGGTCGCCGTGGCCCGCGCCTGGTCGCCGGTCACGCCTCGAAATGAGCTGACCCGTCTCGCCGCGTGTCTTTCGGCCTGAGCCCGGCTCGGGTATATAACCGCGACTTCAGGGGTAATCGGCAGCGATGAACGACGACGCGAGTCTCACGGAAGAGGAACTGGCCCTCCACATCCGTCTGAAGGGCCTGCGTCAGGAGCACGCCGATCTGGATGCGGCCATCGAGGCCCTGTCCGAAACCGCCGTCCCGGACCAGCTCCGCATCGCCCGCCTGAAGCGGAAGAAACTGGCCCTCCGCGACGAGATCGTGAAGATCGAGGACCGCATCCTCCCCGACATCATCGCCTGACATCCGGCGTCAGCGCCCCGGCTTCCTCAGCCACATGGCGGCGTCGGCCTCGGCCAGCCAGGTCTCGACATCGGCCTGTCCGTTCCAGGCCCGGACCCCGAACGATCCGCCCAGCGGAATGCGTTGGCCCTCGTGGACGAACCCCTCGGTCCTGAGCGTCTCTGACAGGCGGGCGGCCTTGTCCCGACCTTCCTCGACCCCGGCATTCATCAGCAGAAGGCCGAACTCGTCCCCGCCCAGCCGGCCGACAGCATCCGATTCCCGCAGATTGTCGCGCATCAGCTCGGCCACCCGCACCAGGGCCGCATCCCCCGCCGCGTGGCCGTGGGTGTCATTGACCCCCTTGAAGCCGTCCAGATCCAGATAGAGCAGCACGGCGGGCACCTGATGCCGCTTGCAATAGGCCATGGCCCGGTGGAGCGCCGTCACGAAGCCGCGCCGGTTCAGCGCCGGGGTCAGGACATCGTGGTCTGCCGCCGCCTCGGCCGCCTCGGCGCGCGCGCGCAGGGCCTCGACCTCGGCCCGCAGCCGCTGCAGTTCGGCCTCCATGGCTTCGGGATCGGCAACGGGGACGGCGGTCTGGGACACGGAAACGGCAGGGCTCCATAGTCAGTCGACGGGCCCCGACGGCCCGACTCAGGCGCTCTCGCCCGCCCCGATGCTACCGTGCTTGGTTGCAGGCGCAACGCGGGTGCTGTAACCGGCCCCTTCCCGCCCGCACGGGCGCGCCTTCGAGGGACACCCATGGCCCCGTCCTCCGTGGAATCGACACCGCCCTCCGGCGATGAAACGGCGCCGGTCGCCGTCATCATGGGCAGCCGCTCGGACTGGCCCACCATGAAGGCCGCCACCGACAGCCTCGACCGTCTGGGCGTGGCCTGGTCGGCCCGGGTCGTCTCGGCCCACCGCACGCCGGATCGAATGGTCGCCTTCGCCCGCGAGGCCCGCGACAAGGGCATCAAGGTCATCATCGCCGGGGCCGGCGGCGCCGCCCACCTGCCCGGCATGGTCGCCTCCATGACCTCCCTGCCCGTGCTGGGCGTGCCGGTGCAGTCCAAGGCCCTCAGCGGCCTCGATTCCCTGCTGTCGATCGTCCAGATGCCCGGCGGCATCCCGGTCGGCACCCTGGCCATCGGCGAGGCCGGCGCGCGCAATGCCGGCATCCTCGCCGCCCAGATCCTGTCGCTGAACGACCCTGTGCTGGCCGGGCGGCTGGACGCCTTCCGCGAGGCCCAGACCGAATCCGTACCCGATACCGTCGAGGACTGATGAGCGCCGATCCCGCCCCGCTTCCCTCCGCCCTGCCCCCCGGTTCGACCGTCGGCATCCTTGGCGGCGGCCAGCTGGGGCGGATGCTGTCCCAGGCCGCCTCGCGCCTCGGCTTCGATGTCGTCATCCTTGATCCCGAGGAGAACAGCCCCGCCGGGCGCGTCTCGCGCGGCCAGATCGTCGCCGCCTATGACGATCCGACCGCCCTCAATGTGTTCGGCCGCGTCTGTGACGTTGTCACCTTCGAGTTCGAGAACGTCCCCGCCCGCTCGGTCGAGCTGCTGGCTGAGACCGGCGTGCGCGTCGCCCCCGGCCCGCGCGCCCTGGCCGTCGCCCAGGACCGGATCCTCGAGAAGACCTTCCTCAACGAGGCCGGCGTTCCCACTGTCGAATTCGCCATGGTCGATGACCTGGCTTCGCTTGAGACTGCCCTGAAGGTCATCCCCCTGCCCGCCCTGCTCAAGACCCGGCGCGAGGGCTACGACGGTAAGGGCCAGATCTGGATCAAGACCGCGAGACAGGCCGCCGGCGCCTGGCGTGCCATCGGCGAGCGCCCCGCCGTCCTCGAGGCCAAGGCCACCTTCGTGCGCGAGCTGTCGATCATCTGCGCCCGCGGCTGGGACGGAAAGACCGCCGTCTATCCACTGGGCTGGAACACCCACAGGGACGGCATCCTCAAGACCACCGTCGCCCCCGCCGAGGTCGAGTCAAAGACCGGGCGCCGGGCCCGCGCCATCGCCCGCGCGGTGCTGGAACAGCTGGACTATGTCGGCGTGCTTGGCATCGAGTTGTTCGACCTTGGCGAAAGCCGCCTGCTGGTCAATGAGATCGCGCCGCGCGTCCACAATACCGGCCACTGGACCCAGGACGGCTGCGTTTGCGACCAGTTCGAACAGCACATCCGCGCCATCACCGGCTGGCCGCTGGGCCCCACCCATGCCCACGCCCAGGTCGAAATGACCAATCTGCTGGGCGACGACATCGACCAGTGGGAAAAGCTGGCCGGCAAGTCCGACATGCGGCTGCATCTCTATGGCAAGGGCGAGGCCCGCCCCGGCCGCAAGATGGCCCACGTCAACCGCGTGCGCCCGCTCTAGGCAGAGCGTTCACGTCGGCGTCAGCCTTCACACAACTCGCTACCGACTTCGGCGGCCAGGGCGGCGATATCCTGACGTTTCACCAGCACGTCCGGCGAAATCGTGACCAGCCGGTAGCCATCCTCCACGCGCGCCAGGAGGAAGGTCCGACCATAGTCCTCACGGATATGTCCATGCTGAATGCCTGTCGCATCCAGCGCGTCGCCCTCAAAGTCGCCGATGACGACGCTTTCGACCTTGAACGTCAGATGCCATGCCCCGCGAAGGACGACAGCTCCCGGGACCGTTTCGGGGACGGGCCCGGCCTCCTGGGAAATGAGCCGACCCTGGATAACCAGACTCACACACGGCTCCGGCGGCAAGGCATCCAGAGCAAACATCAGGTCCGCGCGCCGTACCGCATCCGGCTGAGCACCTCGGTGACCTTGCGGAGGGGAGCGTCAAAGTCCTTGCCGGCCTTCCACTTCTCGAAGGCCATGACGTTCTCGATGCGATCGGCGACGAAGGCCTCGGCCGTCTCGCGCCCGTCGAACCAGCGCATCGTCAGGGCGGGAATCAGGATGCCGGACAGGATGGTGCGCTTCGAATAGTGGTTCCAGTCCGTGGCCGTGTCCCCGGCCCACACCCACAGCCGGTCGGCCGTCTCCCACGCCAGCTTCAGCCCCAGATCGCTGTTGGTCGGCAGGGCCAGAAAGCCTGCGCATTTGCGACAGGCCTCCAGGTCCTCGGCCCCGGCCTCCATCCGCGCCGAAATGCCCCGGGCGATGCGCTCGCGAATCTTGAGCGAGGCGGGATCGACCCCGGCCAGGGCGGCAAAGGCCCGGTCGTCATGGCGACGCGACAGCAGGGCCGCCAGATCGCGCGGCCCGTGCGGCAGCAGCAGGTCCTGGTCCCCCTGCGACAGGCCCGCAGCCTGTGCGGCGGCGCGCACCATGGCCGGGCTCCAGCCCAGTCGGGGCGCAAGCACCACGGCCTGGTCCAGCACGGCCTGTTCGGTTTCCCGGGCCCACAGATCGGCATCGTCAACGGAAGACATGGCGGCATGATAGGCCTGCCGCATCAGACTGACGAGCCCCCGCAACAGGCCGCGACGATCTGCGACACCGAACTGGACAGGGGGGGCGGGTTCGTGTATCCGGCTCGCCTTCACCCGGAAGCCCTCGGTTTGCGGGAAACCGTGTTTTTGTCTGCCCGTCTCCCTTCAGAAAGGACGCGGCGGGCAGTCAAAGGAGAGAGACCCCTGGTTCAGATTTTCGTCCGCGACAACAACGTCGATCAGGCGCTCAAGGCCCTGAAGAAGAAGATGCAGCGCGAAGGCAGCTTCCGTGAAATGAAGCGCCACGTGCACTACGAAAAGCCGTCGGAAAAGCGCGCCCGTCAAAAGGCCGAGGCCGTCCGTCGCGCCCGCAAGCTGGCCCGCAAGCGCGCCCAGCGCGAAGGCCTGCTGCCGATGCCCAAGCCGCGCGGTCGCTAAACCCCGCGACAAGGCTGAAATGCTTCAAGGCCGCCCCGGGAAACCGGGGCGGCCTTTTGCTGTGCGCGAGTTTTTGCGGGCGGTCCCCTCCCCGTCAGTGACGGGGAGGGGACGCAGGGGACTACCGCCCCCCGCCCCGTACGGCGCCGACGAAGCTCTTCCAGCTCAGCTTTACGTCCGACAGGGCGCCGGCGCGGAAGGCCCGCCCCGCGACCCAGACCATGAACAGGGCCATGGCGAACATGCCCACCATCGTGCCCACGATCTCGATCATGGGCGGGTCCGAGTGGGCCCGGGCCGCCATCAGGAAGGGCGTGAAGAACGGCACCCAGGACAGGATCTTGACCAGCGGGGCGTCGGGGGTCTGAAGCGCCATCTGCACCACGATGATCGGCACGACCAGCACCATCATGATCGGCCCCATCAGAGTCTGGGCGTCGCGCGGCGTCTCGCAGAAGGCGCCGATGGCGGCAAACAGCACGGCGTACATCAGATAGCCGCCGATGGCGTAGGCCGCGAAATAGAGCAGCATGCCGTCGGTCAGCAGGATCTGTCCCACATTCATGGCCTGCTCGGGCGCGAAGTGCAGCAGGCCGGCCGCCCCGATCCCGCCCCAGGCCAGCAGCACGGTCGCGGTCAGCATGGCCACGCCCAGCACCTTGCCGGTCAGGATTTCGGTCGCCGAGGCCGAGGACATCAGCACCTCGAGGATCTTGTTCGACTTCTCCTCCATGACGCTGTTCAGCAGAATGGAGGCACCCGTGATGATCAGCGACCACAGCAGGAAGGCCGAGCCGAGGCCGATGATTCCCGGCAGCTTGTCGCGGAAAGACACCTCTCCGCCGCTGGCGGCACTGGGTGACAGCACCACCACCTTGGGATCATAGGCGCCGGTTTCCCGGACGATGGCCGGATCGATCCCCGCTTCGCCGAAGACTTCGGCCCGATTGGCGTCTTTCATGGCGTCGCGAACAAAGTTGCGCACCGTGTTGTCCGTCGCCCGGCGGGACCATACACGCGCGGTCGGTCGCCCCTCCTCATTGCGGGTCAGGATCACGACGGCATCCAGCTGTTGCGCCTTCTCGGCCTCGTCTCCCAGATAGTACCGGATGCGCGCCTCGCGCTCTTCTGCAGTCGTGGTACCGGCCAGATCGTCAGGGGCGCTGACCAGGTTCAGTTTCGGTCTGGCCACGCTGGATGCAGCGCCGGCGGCCGCCTCGGCGCCCATCCCTTCCCCAGCAAATTCTCCTGCTTTCGCGGCGGCTTCACGAGCAATCTCGGCCTGACGCTGGACATCCGTGGCCAGAGCTTCGCGGACGGCCGCCGCCAGACCTGAGGCCTGTGGTCCGTCCTCAAGCAGCACGACCTCTCGCACCGGCTCGCTGTTCTTCATGAGCATGGGAATGGCGCCGCCCAGCACGGCAAACATCGGAAACGCCAGCAGCGACAGCCAGAAGCCGGCCGTCTGGGCATAGGCCAGGAATTCCCGACGGGCGATCAACAGGATGCGGTTCATCGGGCGGCCTCCATCGTCTCGGCCCGTTTGACGGTCTGGTCCTGATTGGGGTCGACCCCCGTCAGATGGATAAAGGCGTCGTGCAGGGTCGGCTCGCGCAGTTCGAAACTGCGTACGTCCAGCCCGCCCAGGAAGGCCGCCTTGAGCGTCTCCTGCCCCCGGGCGCCGGGGTTCAGCTGGGCCTTGAGCGTCTTGACCTCGCCGTCCTGACGAACTGTCTCGACCGCGGCGACGCCCGGCAGGGCCCGCACCGCATCGGCCGCAATATCCCCTTCCAGCGACAGGTGCCGCAGCGTCTGGCTGCGCGCCTCGTCGACCGTGCCCTCAAAGGCCTTCTGGCCCCGGGCCAGCAGGACCACCTTGTCGCACAGGCGCTCGGCGTGCTGCATGACGTGGGTCGAGAACAGCACCGTGGCGCCGTCGGCGGCCAGCCCGCGGATCATCTCTTCCAGACCCTGCTGGTTCATCGGATCGAGGCCCGAGAAGGGCTCGTCCAGGATCACGAACTCGGGCTTGTGCACCACCGAGGCGATCAGCTGCACCTTCTGGGCCATGCCCTTGGACAGCTCCTTCATCTTCTTGGCCTGGGCGTGCTCCAGCCCCTGCTGCTTCAGCATGATGCGGGCGCGCTTGCGTCCCTCGCCGGACGGCAGGCCCTTCAGGGCGCCGAAGAAGGCGATCGCATCGACCGGGGTCATCTTCTTGTAGAGGCCGCGTTCTTCCGGAAGGAAGCCGATGCGGTTGCGCACCTGCCGTCCATCGGACGCCCCGAGGATTTCCAGCGTGCCCGAGGTCTGCGGCTGCAGGCCCAGGATCATGCGCAGGGTGGACGTCTTGCCCGCCCCGTTCGGCCCCAGAAAGCCGCAGATGCTCCCCTTCGGAACCGAGAAGCTCAGATCCTTGACCGCCTGGAACGCGCCATAGCGTTTGCTGATGCCATTCAGGCTGAGTGCGGCGTCCATAGCGCCCCCCTTTAAAAACTCGACAGGGGGACTCCTAGGATATGTAAAGGGTCTTTGACAACCTGAGCCGGGCCGTATCCGGTCGGGTTTTCATGAATTCCTTGTCATGAAGACAGGACGGGGCTCAGGAGCCCTCGATCACCACCACGTCGAAGCTGCGCTCCAGCACGCGGGCCGGATTGATCGGCGAACCGCCCCGGCGCACTTCGAAATGCAGGTGCGGCCCGGTGGAATAGCCGGTCGAGCCGACCAGGCCCAGCCGATCACCGCCGGCCACGGCCATGCCGGTGGCCACGTCAACGCGGCTCATATGGGCATATTTGGTGGTCATGCCGTTCGGGTGGGCCACCTCGACGAAGCGACCATAGCCCTCGGGCTGATAGCCGGTGCGGACGACGACACCCTCGGCCGAGGCGAACACACCCGTGCCCGTCGGGGCAGCCATGTCCACGCCGTTGTGCGGACGGGCAGCGCCCTCCCCGCCCAGACGCCGCATGCCGAAGCGCGAGTTGATCGCATAGCCCTTGAGCGGCATCTCGAAGCGGATTTCCCGGGTCACGGGGCCGGCGGGCTCGGCCACCGCCACGACGGGCGGGGCGACCGGCCCCTCGTCTTCCATGGTGGCAGGGTCACCGGCAGGCATGGCGATCGGGGCTGCGGCCATGGCCATGACTGCCATGGCGATCAGTCCGAGGGACTGGCCGGATTGGGTGGCGAGGGTACGCAGTCGGGCGTCAAGGCGTCGCATAGGGCGGCGTCTCCGTTCTGGAACGTGCGGCAGGAGGAGCGGCGGGTCCCCATGGGACAGGCACCGGTCTCAATCGATGAGGACGGGTTCTGAAGGTCGCCTTCGACGAGAATGAGGCACCGGGCGTGGCAGACCGTCGCACCCCGGGAACCTTTCGCCACGAAAAAAGGGCGGAGCCGCACGGCCCCGCCCTTCCTCATCCAGCCTGTGGCCAGAGGTTATTGCAGCGGCATGCGCAGTGTGATGCCGCCCATGACCGTATCCGCGCTGTCGCCGAAGCGACCGCTGACGCCGACGTCGAGGCGGGCCGGGCCCCACTCGAACTCGCCGCCGACGCGGGCCAGTATCTGGCCCCCCATCGCGTCCTCGACTTCACGATACAGAACCTGCGACGGGCTGCCGGCCAGGCCGGTACCGACCGGGTCCGAACTGTCGTCCAGGCTGTCGCGATAGCCGCCCTCGGCGTAAAAGTTGACGCCCTGGGCAGCGGCTTCCGCCCGCAGGGTGACCTCACCGGTGATGCCCTCGACCTTGCGGTCCTCATAGGCGTACTGGGCGGCAACGCCCTGTTCGATATAGCCGTCGACGTCGGTCGACACCCAGGTCACCGCGACACGCGGCGACAGCGCAAACCCGCCCATGTCGAACCAGGTGCCGCCCTGCAGGCGGGCGCCGCGGCTGAAGCCCTGCGTCTCACCGGTGTGGACGACAGGCCCCACGCCGGTGGCGCGCTGGATGTCGTCATAGGTGTCGCGCGAGGCGCCCGCCGTCAGGTTGGCGAACATCGGTCCCGACCTCCAGCCGACGTAGGCGTCAAAGGCGAAGTTCTCGCCGTCAAAGCGCGTCGGACCGGCGATGGTCTCGGTCTGCTGATAGCTGCCGGCCACGCCCATCTTCCATGTCCCGGACATGCTGTGATCCAGAGCCAGGCGGATGCCCTGTCCCTCGATCTCAGCCGCCGGGACGATGCCACGGGCATCCACGTCAGTGCTCATGCCGGTCAGACGCACGTCGAGAGCCGTGTGGCCCGGCTCCCAGGCCGCCCAGCCCGACAGGGCGTCCGAGCCCATGTCCAGCGAGTCCTCGCGCTGGCGCATCGACACCTCGCCCTGGTGGGCCGTCGCGGCGCCCCGGTCGCCATAATACAGGTAGTCGTTGGCCAGGCTGGCAATGGCCCGGTGACCGGCCGCCGTGGGGTGCACGCCGTCCAGATAGAAATAGTCGTCGGGGTTCGAGCACAGCGTCAGGGCGACCTGATTGAAGCAGGGGTCGGTGACGTTGGTCACGCCAAAGGCCGTGGGATTGCCGGCGATCGTGTCGCCGATCTTGAACAGGTCCATCAGGATGATGTTCGTGCCCGACTGGTTCGCAGCCACGGTGTTCAGGCCACTCAGCAGCGCGCCATTGAAGGTCGTCACCGCATAGTCGGCAAGCGGGGCGGCCGGCGAGCCGGCGAACTGCGGCGTCAGGCTCAGCTTGGGCAGGTTGGTGACCAGGATGGTGCCGGCCCCGGCCGTGGCCACATTGTTCACGATCAGGTTGATGTCGGCGGCCGCGGCCAGTGACACGACCTGGATGGCCCCGGCCGGATTGGACGAGGCGCCCGCGGCGGGCAGGCCTTGGAAGATGTTGTTGGCACCGCCCAACACGCTGACCAGATCATTCGGGCCAAAGGTGCCGCCAGCGCCCAGGTACGCGTTCAGCTGGGTCCGCATTCCGGGAGGCGCTCCGGCCAGATCCGTGCGGGCCCCGCCAAAGGCATAGTTGATGCTGCCGGCGTTCGAATCCCCGGCCGCGAACCGGCCCAGGTTGAAGCCCAGCAGTTCCACGAACACCGGTCCCGTCGAGAATCGGCCCTGGTAATAGAAGGGCGCGGGCGGCTGGGTGCCGCCGGTGAACAGGAAGAGGTTGCCGTTGTCGCTCAGGCTGTCCCCGAACACGACCAGACGGCTGTAGCTCTGGGCACTGGCGGTCCCCGCAAGGGCGACGCCGGCGGCCAGAGTCAGGGCCGCGGCTGCGGCATTACGCATGAAACGAGACATGATGATCCTCCCTCGGTCGTGAAGCCCGACCGTTGGGCGACATAGTGCGCGCGCCCGCGGGCGCTGTGCAAGATGCCGTTGGGTCAACTCTCAGTATAAGGTACGAAACCGCAGCGTTCCGGGCACACTTTTCAGCACCTCCAGGGCACCCGCGCGGTAGTCACGATCCACGTCGGTGATGACATAGCCGGTGCGTCCGTCGGTCTTGAGATGCTGACCCAGAATGTTCAGCCCCGCGTCCGACAGAGCCTGGTTGAGGGCGGCCAGCACGCCCGGCTGGTTCTGGTGGATGTGCAGCAACCGGTGCGCGCCCTGCACGTCCGACAGCTGCACATTCGGCAGATTGACACAGAAGGTCGTGTCCCCCCGGTTCAGATAACCCAGCAGGCGTGACGCCGCGAAGGCGCCGATCGCCTCCTGTGCTTCCTCGGTCGAGCCCCCCACGTGCGGGGTCAGGATGACATTGGCCAGGCCGCGCAGCGGGCTGTCGAACGGGTCCTGATTGGTGCGCGGCTCTTCCGGAAAGACATCGACGGCCGCCCCACCCAGCCGCCCGTCCGACAGCGCCGCCGCCAGCGCATCGACGTCCACCACATGCCCGCGCGACAGATTGAGCAGCAGCGCCCCCGGCTTCATGCGCGCCAGCTGCGCTGCCCCGATCAGCATCCGGTTCCCGGCGCGCCCGTCCACATGCAGGCTGACCGCGTCGGCCTCGGCCAGCAGGGCGTCCAGGCTGTCCACCGCCCGCGCATTGCCCAGCGCCAGCCGCTCGGACAGGTCGTGATAGATCACCCGCATGCCCAGCGCCTCGGCCAGCACCGACAGCTGCGAGCCGATCGCCCCGTACCCGACGATGCCCAGCGTCTTGCCGCGCAGCTCGCGCGAACCCTTCGCGCTCTTGATCCACCGCCCCTCATGCATGGCGGTCGAGCGGTCCACGACCCCGCGCATCAGGGCGATCAGCACCCCGATGGCCAGTTCGACCACCGAACGGGTGTTCGAATAGGGGGCGTTGAACACGGCGATTCCGCGCCGGCTGGCCGCATCCAGATCGATCTGGTTGGTACCGATGCAGAAGGCCCCGACCGCCATCAGCCGGTCCGCCTGCTCGATGACCCGCTCGCTCAGCATCGTCTTGGAGCGCAGGCCCAGCACATGCACGCCCTTCAGCCGCTCGATCAGGGCATCCTCGTCCAGCGCCCCGCTCTCGCATTCGACCGAATATCCGGCATCTTCCAGCGCCCTCACCGCCGCCGGATGAACCGCTTCCAGCAACAGCACGCGAATGCGGCTGCGGGGATAGGACCAGCGCCCGATCAGGCCCTCGGCATGCAGCACCTCATCCAGCGAAACGGCGACCGCATCGGCCGCCTCGACGACCCGCGGGCGGCGCACCACCTCGCAAAAGGCATGGAACCGGTCGGCCAGTCCCGCCAGTCGCACCTCGGCATCCGTCCAGCCGTCCCCGACCATGACCACCGGCCCCGGCAGGTCCAGGGCCCCGATCGCCGTGACCTTGCCTCCATCCATGGACAGGGGGTTGGTGCGGTCGACGCCGGTCACACGGCCCGTATCGTCATAGATCAGGTCATTGGCCAGGATCCGGTCATCGGGCACGCCCAGATGCCGGGCCACGGCCGCGATCACCTCGCGGAAGCCCCCCGACACGATCACAATGTGATCCGCATGGGCCCGCAGGGTCTCGACGTTGCGCGCGACCGAGGGCGCCAGTCGCGCCACCGCCCGGCCCGCCAGGGCCTCTACATGCTCGCGCCGCAGCGGCAGCTGGGCCAGGCGCCGCTCCAGCGCCTCACCAAAGCCGAGCGAGCCCGCCATCGCCTGATCGGTCAGGGCCGCGATCTCCGCCCGGATCGCCGCCGCATCGGCGGCGTCGGCCAGCGACAGCTCGGCCAGCACTTCAAGCGTCTCGAAGGCGACGAGGGTCGAATCGAAGTCGAAGATCAGGGTGGGCGCGGTCATGGGCCGACCTTGGCCCACCTTCGCACGTGCAGCAACGGCTCAGTCGTCGCTCTGCCCGCTCTTCATCGCCAGCAGCGCCAGCACACCCAGCAAGGCCGTCGCGGCGGCCACCGCCCCGCCTTCCTTGGCGTGGTCGCGGGCATAGCCTCCGGCGTCGGCGGCATAGCGGCGCGCCCGACCTCCGGCCCGCTCAAGTCCCCGACGCGCGCGTCCGCCATAGCGATCCAGCTCGGCCTGCAGGGCGTCCAGTCGACCTTCTGCACCGCCGGACCCCAGCCCGGGGATCGACGACGGCAGGCGCGACAGCCAGGGCATGGACGGCATCGATGGCATGCGCCAGCGCCGCGGGTCAGCCTGCGCCTTCCAGCGCTCGAAGCGCGTCGGCCCGGACTTCTGGTTCAGCAGGATGTAGCCCACCCCGACGGCTGCCAGCAGGGCCACGACCGTTCCGGCAATGCCCGGATGCTTGCGCACCTCGGCCAGGGTGCTGAAGCGGCGCACCACCGGATAATGCAGTTCGTCCGCCAGGCCGTCATTGGTCGGGTCGTACAGACCGTCGTCCCAGGGGTGATAGTCGTGGGTCTTGTCGCGCATCATCGACGGAGCAAAGCGCGCGAACAGCGGCTCGGCAACCCCCGGCAGGGCCGAATAGAAGGAGGCGATCAGCCGGCCGCCCCCGCCCACGGTGATCTCGCGGATCGGATGGCTGGCGCAATAAAGGACCGTGTCCGCCACCACATGCGTGCCATAGACCGGCTGCGGATTCTGGACGGCCTGACCGGTCAGATTGCGGGCATGACGGTTATAGGGCGTGTCGATCGCGGCCGGCTTGACCAGGCTCAGCGACACCGGCGCCTTCTCGCGGATCAGCTCCATCCGCAGCGAATTGGTGAACCCCTTCACCGCATGCTTCGACGCGGCATAGATGCCCTGAAGCGGGATGGGCGCATCCGACAGGATCGAGCCGACATTGACGATGGCCCCGCCCCCGGGCCGTCCGCGCAGATGCTCGACGGCGATCAGCGAACCGTTCACCACGCCCCAGTAGTTGGTCTCGAACAGGCGCCGCTGGTCCTCCAGCGTGGTCTCGCGGATCGGGCCGAAGATCGACACCCCGGCATTGTTCACCCAGGTGTCGAACCCGCCGAACAGGCGTCGGCACTTGTCGGCGGCTTCGGACAGGGCATCATAGTCGGCGACATCGGCTGCGGCCCAGGCCACCCGGCCGCCCTCGGCCTGGATGTCCTCGCACAGCGTCTTCAGGTCCTGTTCGCCGCGCGCGATCAGGAACACACAGGCCCCCGCCCGCGCCGCCCGCCGCGCCGTCGTCAGGCCCACGCCCGACGTGGCCCCGGTAATGACGATCGCCTGATCCTTGAGCGGTTTCAGCTGGGGCTTGGAAGACATCGGACGCCTTGTGATCACTGTGAGGGGCACGGGAACAACGGCACAGCCCCGCCGGGGTTTCCGGCCATATCATAAGGCAACGCTTGCAAGGGCTTAAATTGGCCGCCCCCTCCCCCTATCTGTGCGCCCTTGCCTCACAGGATATCGACGTGACCGACGCCTCCCGCCTGCCCGACGACCGGGTTGCCGCCTTCCAGATCCAGGACCAGCCCGTGCGCGGCCGCATCGTGCGCATGGGCCCGGCCATCGACGCCGTTCTGTCGGCCCACGCCTATCCGGACCCGGTGGCCGAGCTGCTGGGCGAAGCCTGCGCGCTCGCGTCCCTGATCGGCTCGGCGCTCAAGTTCGAGGGCCGCCTGATCCTGCAGGCCCAGGGCGACGGCCCGGTCCGATACGTCGTCGCCGACTACGGCACCGAGGGCACGCTGCGCGGTTACTGCCGCTATGACGAAGGCGAACTGGCCGCCCTGACCGCGGATCAGGCCCGACCCGGCGCACACCGCCTGCTGGGCAAGGGCGTGTTCGTCATGACCCTCGACCAGGGGCCGGACTTCGAACGCCACCAGGGCATCACCCCCATCGAGGGCGACAGCCTGTCGCTGTGCGCCGAACACTATTTCCAGCAGTCCGAGCAGATCCCGACCGAGGTGCGCCTCGCCGTCGGCCGCCTGACCGACGACACCGGCAGCGCCTGGCGAGCAGGCGGCATGATGATCCAGCGTCTGGCCGGCGATGCCGCGCGCGGCGATACCGAGGATGCCTGGGACCGCGCCCGCGCCCTGTTCCGCACCATCGGCGCCGACGAGCTGATCGATCCCCGGGTCCCGTCAGAGACCCTGCTCTATCGCCTGTTCCACGAGGACGGCGTGCGCCTCGAGGCTGCCCAGCCGCTTGTGGCCCACTGCCGCTGCTCACCCGACCGCATCGCCACCGTCCTCGACAGCTTCACCGACGAGGAACGCGCCGAGATGGTCGAGCCCGACGGCAAGATCCACGTCACCTGCGAATACTGCGCGAAAGTGTATGAGCTGGAGGCGGGCGCCGGGGTCTAGGTGTCGTCCCTCAAGCTGCCGACGAAGAACCCGGCTACGGCAGCTCCGGCCCACACCAGCATGGGAAGGCCGACGAAGCCCAGCCCGATGAAAACCCACCCGACTTCCTGCCGCCAGGATGCCGGGTTCCCGATGATCAGCGCCGTCACCAGATAGAGCAGGACGGGCAAGAGGACCCAGGCGGCCAGTAAAATGTGGCGGCGCTTCGTCACTCGACCGACCAGCCAGCCGCCCGAGGCCGCGACAAGTAAGATGCCAAAGAGCAGAGGGACCAGCATCCGATCAGTCAGGACCAAAGCTGGCGGGTCGTCAAATCAGCCCTACCCGTCCAGGTCCAGCGAATAGCCCGCCGAGCGCACGGTGCGGATCGGGTTGGCGGTGCCCTCGACGTTCAGGGCCTTGCGCAGGCGACCGACGTGCACATCCACGGTGCGCGCCTCGACATAGACGTCCGAGCCCCACACCGCGTCCAGCAGCTGCTCGCGGCTGAACACCCGGCCCGGGTGCTGCATGAAGTGATCCAGCAGGCGGAATTCCGTCGGGCCAAGGTGGATTTCCTTGCCCGCCCGGCGCACCCGGTGGGCCACCCGGTCGATGACGATGTCGCCGTGGTTGATCCGGTCGTCGGCCAGGCCCGGACGGATGCGGCGCAGCACCGCCCGGATGCGGGCGATCAGCTCGGTCATCGAGAAGGGCTTGGTCAGATAGTCATCGGCGCCGGTGTCCAGACCGCGCACCCGGTCGGTTTCCTCGCCGCGCGCCGTCAGCATGATGATCGGCAGGTTGCGGGTCTCCGGCCGTCCGCGAATGCGCCGACACACCTCGATGCCCGACACCTTGGGCAGCATCCAGTCCAGCAGCACCAGATCGGGCAGGCGCTCGTCGATCTGGACCAGCCCCTCCTCCCCGTCGCCGGCCACCACGACGCGGTAGCCTTCCTTTTCCAGATTGTACTGAAGCAAGGTCGCCAGCGCGTCCTCGTCTTCCATCACAAGAACATAGGGCTGCACGATAGGGGTCTCCGGTCTCAGGACTCTTGCGGACGCAGGGGATCGTCGGCCGCCATCACATCGGAATCCGACGGGGTGGGCGTCCAGCGCGGCCGTTCACCGATCATGTCGCCGCCGGTGATCTCATAGTGGATGGTCTCGGCGATATTGGTCGCGTGGTCGCCGATCCGCTCCAGATTCTTGGCCATGAACAGCAGGTGGGTACAGGCCGTAATGGTGCGCGGATCGCCCATCATATAGGTCAGCAATTCCCGGAACAGGCTGTTGTAGTGCTCGTCGACCTCATCGTCCGAGGTCCAGACGCCCATCGCCCGGTCGACGTCCGAGGCCGTATAGGCATCCAGCACATCGCGCAGCCGGTTCGACACCAGCTTGCCCATCCGTTCGATCGACCGGGTCAGCGGCAGCATCGGCTCGCCCTCGGCCAGGATCAGGGCGCGCTTCGAGATGTTGCGGGCCAGGTCGCCCGTGCGCTCCAGATCGACCGCCAGCTTCATCGCCGACAGCGTCTTGCGCAGGTCCGAGGCGACCGGCTGGCGCAGGGCGATCAGCCGGATGGCCTTCTTCTCGATATCGGCATGAAGGGCGTCCAGCCGGGCATCGCGCTCGACGACCGCACGGGCCAAGGCGACGTCGCGACGCGCCACCGACTCGATCGCATCGGCCACCTGTGCCTCGGCCAGTCCTCCCATGCGGGCGACGATGGCCGTCAGCTGGTTCAGCTCGTCCCCATAGGATTTGACGGTATGCTGGTTCATCGGGTGCCCTATCCGAACCGGCCGGTGATGTAGTCGAGCGTGCGCCGTTCCCGCGGATTCGTGAAGATTTCCTCGGTATCGCCGGTCTCGACCAGCCGCCCCATGTGGAAGAAGGCGGTGCGCTGCGACACCCGGGCCGCCTGGGCCATCGAGTGGGTGACGATGACGATGCAATAGCGCTCGCGCAGCTCGTCGATCAGCTCCTCGATCTTGGCGGTGGCGATCGGGTCCAGGGCCGAGCACGGCTCGTCCATCAGGATCACTTCCGGATTGACCGCAATGGCGCGCGCGATCACCAGACGCTGCTGCTGGCCCCCCGACAGGCCGGTGCCCGCCGAGTGCAGACGGTCGGCGACCTCTTCCCACAGGCCGGCGCGACGCAGGGATTCCTCGACCACCCCCGCCAGTTCATCCCTGGACCGGGTCAGGCCATGGATGCGCGGGCCATAGGCGACGTTCTCGAAGATCGACTTCGGAAAGGGGTTGGGCTTCTGGAACACCATGCCGACGCGGGCGCGCAGCAGCACCGGGTCCAGCGAGCGGGCATTGATGTCCTCGCCGTCCATCTCGATGCGGCCCGTCACCTTCGCCCCGGCGATGGTGTCGTTCATCCGGTTCATGGTGCGCAGGAAGGTCGACTTGCCACAGCCCGACGGGCCGATCAGCGCCGTGACCGTCTTGTCCGGAATGTCCAGGCTGACGTCGAACAGGGCCTGCTTCTCGCCATAGAAGACCGACACGTCGCGCGCGGCGATCTTGGTCGGGCCGACGGGGGCGGCACCCTTCGGGTCGGTGGCGGCCTGGGCGGCGGCGGCCAGTTCGGCCGGCACCTCGGCGGCGGGCGCGCCGCCCTCCAGTCCGTCCTGCGAGCGATAGATCGTCTGTTTCATGCGTTTACCACCGGCGCTCGAAATGACGCCGCAGCAGGATGGCGGCGGCGTTCATCACGATCATGAAGGCCAGGAGAACCATGATGGCCGCGGCGGTCCGTTCGTGGAACGCGCGCTCCGAGGCATTCTCCCAGATGTAGATGAGGGACGGCAGGGCGCCGCTGGGCTCGGTGATCGAGCTGGCGACACCCGGAATGAAGCTGACCATGCCGATCAGCAGCAGGGGCGCGGTCTCGCCCAGCGCGTGCGCCAGCGAGATGATCGCGCCGGTCATGACGCCCGGCAGGGCCAGCGGCAGCACGTGCTGGAAGACCGTCTGGGTGCGGCTCGCCCCCATGGCCAGGGCCGCCTCGCGGATCGACGGCGGCACCGCCTTCAGCGACGAGCGGGTGGCGATGATAATGGTCGGCAGGGCCATCAGCGCCAGCACCAGACCGCCCACCAGCGGCGATGACCGCGGCAGATGCATCCAGTTGATGAACAGCGCCAGACCCAGCAGGCCGTAGACGATCGACGGCACGGCCGCCAGGTTGTTGATGTTGACCTCGATCAGCGCGCTCAGCCGGTTCCGGGGCGCGAACTCTTCCAGATAGACCGCCGCCGCCACGCCGACCGGAATGGCCAGCAGGGCCGTGACCATCAGCATCAGGGCCGAACCGACCACGGCCCCCAGCACCCCGGCCAGCTCCGCCTCGGTCGAGTCCCCGCTGGTGAACAGGCGGGCGTTGAAGTGGCTGTGCACCCGGCCGGCGTCTTCCATCTGGTCCAGCCAGCCGATCTGGCGATCGGTCAGGCGGCGTTGCTCGGACGGCGTGTCGCGCGAGATCTTGCCCTTGAAGAACAGATCAGCGTCGTCCGACACGGGCACGCCGAAGGTCACCGTCTGCCCGATCAGCGACGGATCGGCGGCCACCTGCTCGGCGACCTGGAACTTCAGCTCGGACGAGAACAGGCCGCGCATCTCGGCGGCCATCGGACCGGCGGCATCGCCGCTCAGGCCCTGTGTCGCCAGTTGCTGCTCGGCGACCATCTGCTCGAAATTGGTGCCCTGCGGATAGGACGCATCGATCTTGGCCGGGTCCAGATAGACCGGCACCGACACCTCATGGGCATAGAAGGCTGTGTGCCCCTGCTCCACGATCCGGCCCAGCAGCAGCGCCAGGAAGGCCACGGCCACGGCAATGGCCAGAATGCCGTACATGCGGAACCGCATCTCGCGGGCATAGCGGCGCTTCAGCCCGCCTCTCAGCCGCTCCAGACGGGTCGCCGCCAGGGCGTCACGGGTCTCAGTCATACTGCTGCCGATACGTCTGGACGATGCGCTGGGCGATGATGTTCAGCGCCAGGGTGACCACGAACAGGGTCAGGCCCAGGCCGAAGGCCGCCAGCGTCTTGGTCGAGTTGAACTCCTGGTCCCCGGTCAGCAGGGTCACGATCTGCACCGTCACCGTGGTGACCGTGTCCAGGGGATTGAGCGTCAGGCGCGCGGCCAGGCCCGCAGCCATGGTCACGATCATCGTCTCGCCGATGGCCCGCGACATGGCCAGCAGCAGGGCCCCTGCCACACCCGGCAGGGCGGCGGGCATCAGCACCCGGCTGACGGTCTCGGACTTGGTCGCCCCCATGGCATAGGACCCGTCGCGCAGGGACTGCGGCACGGCGTTGAGGATATCGTCTGACAGGGACGAGACGAACGGGATCAGCATGATCCCCATGACGGCCCCGGCCACCAGCGCCATCTGGTTCTGGACCAGCATCAGATACTGCCCCAGCCCGTCCAGCGGCCCGCCGACCAGCCAGCGCCCCAGGGTGTTAAAGCCCTCGCGAAAGGCCGGTCCCACCGTAAGCGCGGCAAAGAAGCCGTAGACCACGGTCGGCACCCCGGCCAGGATCTCCAGCACCGGCTTGATGATCGCGCGACTGGCGGCCCCGGCGTATTCCGACAGATAGATGGCCGCGAACAGGCCCACGGGCGCGGCCACGGCCATGGCGATCAGCATGATCAGGAAGGTCCCGGCGAACAGCGGCAGGGCGCCGAATGCCCCGGTCGAGCCCACCTGGTCGGCACGGATGGCGGTCTGCGGGCTCCACTGGGTGCCGAACAGGAACTCCGGCAGCGGCACGGCCGAGAAGAAGCGCGTCGCATCGATCAGCAGCGAGGCGATGATGCCGATGGTCGTCAGGATGGCGATGGCCGAACAGACCAGCAGCAGCCCCACGATCCAGCCTTCGACCCGGTTGCGCGCCCGGAAGTCCGGACGAATCCGCATGAAGGCGACCAGACCGCCCACCAGGCCGGCCAGCAGGGCTCCGACCACTCCGGCCCACATCAGGGTCGTCTGGATGCGGGCGGCCCGGGCGCCTTCGGGGGCCAGATGCTGGGCGACCTCCGGCTCCCAGATGGCCTGGGTCGCCTCTCCGTTGGCGACCCGCGCCGCATCGGCGACAAAGGCATTCTTGCGGAAGCCTTCGAGGCGCTCGACGGCCTCGGGCTGACCGGTCTGGATCAGCTGGTGCGAGATCGGGCCGGACAGGATCGACAGGGCGATCAGCACGAACAGGGCCGGTGCCGCGACCCAGATCATCGCATAGGCCCCGTGCTGCACAGGGCGCGAGTGAGCCCGGGCCCGTCCGGTCAGGGCCTCGGCCCGACGCGCCGCCCGGCGCCGGCCCAGCACAAAGGCCGCCGCCGCCAGCAGGATCACGATCAGAAGGACAGTCAGGGTCATCGAGGTCCGCGATACGGGGAATCAGGTCGCCGTTCGGGCCACCATGAAAGTGCGCGGACCCTGCCCGCGATTGGTCAGCGGATTACGACGGGTCCATGACAGTTCGGTTACACCGTCAGAGGTTCTGTCACAGCCGTGCGATTCGACAGGGGAAAGAAGGCGGTAAAGGCCGCGCCCTCACCGGGCACGCTCTCGACGACCAGCCCGCCGCGGTGCCGGTTCACAATATGTTTGACGATCGCAAGACCCAGGCCGGTGCCGGGTCGTTCGCCGCTCTTCTGGCCCTCGACCCGATAGAATCGCTCGGTCAGGCGCGGCAGGTGCTCGCGCGACATGCCCGGCCCGTGGTCGCGTACCGTCACGGCGGCATAGGTCAGCTCCTCACCGCGGTCCGGCGTCAGCAGCGGCAGGCGCGCGGCCCCCGTCATCCGCGACGCGGCGGCCTCGGCAGGCGTCAGTCCGGTCCGGATGTCCACCTCTATCCGGCCGTCGCGCGGCGAATATTTGATCGCATTGTCGATCAGGTTCTGGATCACCTGGACGATCTCGTCCCGCTCGCCACGGATGCGGACGGCGTCTTCCGGGGCTGCCACCTCGATTTCCACGCCCTGCTGCTGGGTCAGCACGCTCAGGGCGTCCACCACATCCGTGGTCGCCCGGCCCAGATCCAGATGCCCGGACGGCGGGACGTGCTCGTTCAACTCGATCCGGCTCAGCGACAGCAAATCCGCGACCAGTCGCGACATCCGTTCCGCCTGGGCCGCCATGATGTCGAGGAAGCGATCGCGGGCCACCGAATCCTCGCGCGCATGCCCCTTCAGCGTCTCGATGAAGCCGGACAGCGAGGCCAGCGGCGTCCTCAGCTCATGGCTGGCATTCGCGAGGAAATCGACCCGCATCAGCTCCATGCGCCGTACATCCGTCTCGTCGCGCAGCCGCACCAGCGCCAGCGTCTCGCTGGCCGATGCCGGCAGCGGCCGGGTCATCGCCCGCCAGTGCCGGGCCTGGACCCCGCCCGAGTCGAAATTGGTCTCGCGGCTGACCCCGCCGAACAGGGCCTCATCCACCGCTTCCAGCAGGGCCGGATCGCGCAGCGCCGAAACCAGAATGGCCCCCTCGCGCGGGATCCGCAGCAGATCGCGCGCCGCCCGGTTGGCCAGCACCACCCGGCGCCCGGCCATGTCGTCGGGCTCTCCGCCCCGCACGACCAGCAGCGGGTCGCTGACGGTTTCGAACACCTCTTCGAGCAGGGCAATCGGACCGGCCGGGCGGGTCTCGTCACGGGTGCCCCCGTCCGAATCCTCATTCCCTTCCGGCATGACGGGCCTCTGATTGGCGACCAGCCAGGTGGTGACCGCCACCAGCAGCGCACCACCGACCAAAGGCGCCGCATGGGCCGGATCGTAGACTGCCAGCGCCAGCAGGATCAGCACCGCCAGCCCCCCGGACGCCCCGGCCGTCCACAGGCGTGACCCGGGCGACGGCACGACGGGCGAAGAGGTCTGGACGTCAGGCATGCCCTGTGATGCGCGGGAAGTGTGAAATCCGCAAGACAGCCTTTGGCGCTGCGGGAATTGCCCGAACGCACGGAATATTCACGACTCCGGCCTAGCTTCCCCCGCGAACAGGGGAATGGCGTCTACGTGAATACCGTACTGCTCTGTCTGACGACCCAGCACCACTGGGTGATGGTCGCTCTTGCGGCCACCGTCTGTCTGGGCGGCCTCGTGACGGCGATGTCGGTGTACGAGCGCGCGCGCCGGTCACGCGGTCAGACGCGGGTAGCGTTCGGTGCCGGGTCCGTCGTCACGGGCGGGCTGGCGGTCTGGACCACCCACTTCACCAGCATGCTCGGCTATGACCCCGGCATCCCGCTGGCCTATGACATGGGCCTGACCTTTGCCTCGCTCGCCCTCGCCCTGGGGGCGGCGTCGGGCACCGCCCTGATCGCCCTGGCCGGCAAGAGCACGCTCGCCGCGCGCATCCTCGCCGGCCTGTTCGGCATCTGCGGCGTGGCCGCCATGCACTTTGTCGGCATGTGGGCCCTGCGCATGCCCGGCACCCTGAGCTGGGACCCGGCGCTGGTCGCTACTGCCCTGCTCACAAGCATGGGCTTGGCCACCGTCGCAGGCTGGCTCCATTCCCGGGGCGGCTGGAAATTCACCCTGGGCGCAGCGTTCACCGGCACCCTGGCCGTCAGCGCGCTCCACTTCATCGCCATGGGCGCGTCCACCATAACGCCGGATCCGTCGATCACTGTCGTAGGGGCCGCCTATTACGGCGCCGAAGTACTGGGCGTGATCGCCTCGGCCATCGGCCTCCTCGTGGTGGCGGCAGCGGCCTCAACCGGACTGACCTACTGGTCGCGCACCAGCGCCCTGCGCCAGTTGCGTGAAGCCATCGATGCCATGCCCGACGGCCTCGGCTTCTATGACTCCCAGGACCGGCTGGTCCTGTGGAATGCCCGCTACGCCGAGGTGAATCCCGAGCTTTGCTCCAGGCTCGAGCGGGGCATGACCTTCCGCGAGATCCTCGAGATCGGCATTTCCGAAGGCCTCTACCAGGAGGCCATCGGGCGCGAGGAGGAATGGATCGCCAGCCGCATCGAGGCGCGCAAGAGCCTGTCCAGCACCCTGGAGCAATCCATCGCCGGCAATCGCTGGCTGCGGGTCCAGGACCGGATGACGGCCGCCGGCGGCATCGTCACGGCGGTCAATGACATCACCGAGCTCAAGCGCGACGCCCAGGCCCTCGCCGAGGCCCGCGACGCCGCCGAGGCGGCCAATGCCGCCAAGAGCCAGTTCCTCGCCAATATGAGCCACGAGATTCGCACGCCCCTGAACGGCGTCATCGGCGTGGCCCAGGCCCTTTCGCACACCAACCTCAGCGAAGAGCAGCGCAACATGCTCAAGCTGATCGACGCTTCGGGCCGCACGCTCCAGATCCTGCTCAGCGACATCCTCGACCTCGCCCGGGTCGAATCCGGGCGACTGCAGCTGACGCCCGAACCCATGGACCTGCATCTGGCGGTCGAGGAAGCGGCCCAGCTTTACGCCGAAAGCGCCCGCGAGAAGGGCCTCCAGTACATGGTCGAGATCGCCGACGACTGCCCCCGCTGGATCGAGGGCGATGTGGTCCGGCTGAAGCAGATCCTGACCAACCTCGTATCCAATGCCGTGAAATTCACCGCCGAGGGCATGGTCCAGCTGACGATCGGCGCGGCCGTAGAAGCCAGTGGTCGCGAGACCCTGAGGCTGGCCGTGTCGGACACCGGCATCGGCTTCGACGCCGCCACCCGCGACCGGCTGTTCAGCCGCTTCGAACAGGCCGACGGCGGTATTACCCGCCAGTTCGGGGGCTCGGGCCTCGGCCTCGCCATCTGCCGCCAGCTGGCGGAAATGATGGGCGGCACCCTCGATTGCGAGAGCGAGCCCGGCGGCGGGGCCTGCTTCATGTTGTCAGTCCCGCTCAAGCGGGTCGCCGCGCCGGTGGCCGAGGCGCCTGCCGCCCCTGTGGCCGAAAGCCGCGAGGGTCTCACCATTCTGGTCGCCGACGACCATCCCACCAACCGCAAGGTGGTCGAGCTGATCCTGTCCCAGGTCGGCGCCCGCATGGTTCTGGTCGAAAACGGTCAGCAAGCCGTCGACGCCTATCGCGAGGACCGCTTCGACATCGTCCTGATGGATATGCAGATGCCGGTGATGGACGGCCTGACCGCCACGCGGGAAATCCGGTCAATCGAGGCCAGTGACGGGCGCGGGCGCACCCCGGTTGTCATGCTGACCGCCAACGCCCTGGCCGAGCACGTGGCCGCCGCCCAGGCCGCCGGCGCCGACCGCCATCTGGCCAAGCCCTTCGACGCGGCCGAGCTGATCGAGACCGTCACCCAGCTTCCCGAACAGGCGCGTCAGGCGGCCTAGCGCGGCTCCATCGCGCGCCAGCCGATGTCCGAGCGATGGAATCCGCCGGGCCAGTCGATCTTGCGCACGGCGGCATAGGCCCGCTCGCGCGCCTCGGCGATATCGGCCCCGCGGGCACAGACGTTCAGCACCCGGCCGCCCGAGGCAATAAGACTGCCGTCCTCGCGCCGCTTCGTGCCCGCGTGGAAGACCTTCACATCGGGGCCAAAGTCCTGTTCGGCGCCCCGGATGACCGACCCCGTCAGCGGACTGTCGGGATAGCCCTTGGCCGCCAGCACCACGGTGATCACCACGCCGTCGTGGAACTCCGGTTCCGGCGCCCGCGAGGCATCCCCCCGCGCACAGGCCAGCAGCAGCGGCACCAGATCGCTCTTCAGCCGCATCATCAGCACCTGGCATTCCGGGTCGCCGAAGCGGGCGTTGAACTCGACCACGCGCGGCCCGTCCTCCGTCGCCATCAGGCCGACGTACAGCACCCCGCGATAGGGATGCCCCTCGGCCGCCATGCCCTCCATGGTCGGCTTGACGATCTGGCTCTCGACCGCCTCGACCATCTCGGGCGTGAACACCGGCGCGGGCGAATAGGCCCCCATCCCGCCCGTATTGGGACCGAGATCGCCGTCAAAGGCGCGCTTGTGATCCTGGGCCCCGCCGAACAGGCGCGCGGTCTTGCCGTCGCACAGGGCGAACAGCGAGCCCTCCTCGCCCTCCATGAACTCTTCGATCACCACCCGGGCCCCGGCACTGCCGAACCGGCCACCCAGCATCCGCTCGATCTCGGCCTCGGCATCCTTGCGGTCGGGGCTGATCGCCACCCCCTTGCCGGCCGCCAGACCGTCAGCCTTGATCACATAGGGGGGCCGGAACACCGACAGTGCTTCTCGTGCGTCCTTCAGCGTCTCATAGACCCCATAGCCCGCCGTGGGGATGTCATGCCGCTCCAGAAAGGCCTTGGCGAACGCCTTCGAGGTCTCCAGCCGCGCGGCCTTGGCCGTCGGCCCGAAACAGGGGATGCCCACCTTGTCCAGCCGGTCGGCCAGCCCGGCCTCCAGCGCCATTTCGGGGCCCACGACCACCAGATCGGCCTTGATCTCGCGCGCCAGCGCGGCCAGCGCCTCGGCATCATCGGCACGCACATCGCTGCGCAGCTCGCCGAGCCGCTCCATGCCCGGGTTGCCCGGAGCGATGACCAGCTTCCGGCACAGCGGCGACTGGGCGATTTTCCAGGCTAGCGCATGCTCGCGCCCACCCGATCCGACGAGGAGGATATTCATGCCCGCGACATGACGGCACGGGGCCGTGGGGTCAAGCCGCCCGTCCCCAACATTGCCTGCCCGACCTCCGGGGGGCTAAGCCTGAGGGCACATGACCGACGATTCCTATGCCTTCGAGGGGACCGCCCCGGCCGCTCCGACCACCGGCGACAACAATCCCGCCGTCTCGATCTCCGAGCTGGCCTTCGCCCTCAAGCGCACGCTGGAGGACCGGTTCGGCCATGTCCGGCTGCGGGGTGAGATTTCCAAGGTCAACCGCCATGCCTCGGGCCACGTCTATCTGACGCTCAAGGACGACAAGGCCTCCCTGGACGGCGTCGTCTGGAAGGGACAGGTGCGCGGCCTGTCGATCCAGCCCGAAACGGGGCTGGAGGTCGTCGTGACCGGCAAGATCACCAGCTATCCCGCCCGTTCCAGCTACCAGATCGTCATCGACAGCATGGAAGCCGCAGGCGCCGGGGCCCTGCTGGCCCAGCTGGAGCGGCTCAAGGCGAAACTGCGCGAGGAGGGCCTGTTCGAACCGGGCCGCAAGAGCGCCCTGCCCCGCTATCCGCGCGTGATCGGCGTGATCACCAGTCCGACCGGCGCCGTCATCCGCGACATCCTGCACCGCATCCGCGAGCGCTGGCCCTGTCATGTGCTGGTCTGGCCCGTCGTCGTCCAGGGCGAGGTCGCGGCGCGTCAGGTGGCCGCCGCCATCCGGGGGTTCGAGGCCCTGCCCGCCACAGGCCCCATCCCCCGTCCCGACGTACTGGTCGTGGCGCGCGGCGGAGGCTCGGTCGAGGATCTCTGGCCCTTCAACGATGAAGACCTGGCCCGGACGGTCGCGGCCTGTTCCATCCCGCTGGTCTCGGCCGTGGGGCACGAGACCGACACCACACTGATCGACTTTGTCTCCGACCGCCGCGCGCCCACCCCGACCGGGGCCGCCGAAATCCTGACGCCCGTCCGCGCCGAACTGGTCGCCACCCTCGCCGACCTGGAGCGCAGGCGCCTGCAGGGTGCTGCCCGCCTGATCGAGGACCGTCGCACCCGGCTGCGCGCCACCGCCCGGGGCCTGCCCAAGCGGCCAGAGGACCTGCTGGGACTGGCGCGCCAGCGGCTGGACCACGCCTCCAGCCGACTCGGCTCGGCGCTGGGCAAGAATGTCGCCGTCCACCAGCACCGCCTCGCCGTCCTGCAGGGCCGGCTGGGTCGCGGCCTGCTCGACCGGGGGCTGGAGCGTCGCGCCACCCGCCTGGCCACCCTGTCCGAAAAGCTGGCGACACCGCCCCGCGCGCTCGACCGCGGCACCCAGTCGCTGATCGCCCTGTCCCGCGCGCTGAACACCCTGAACCCGCGCACGCCCAAGCCCGGCTTCGTCCGGGTCGAGGACGACGCCGGCGCCTGGTTGACCTCGGCTGGCGACGTCGCCCCGGGTCAGGCCCTGTCGCTGGCCTTCGCCGACGGGCGGGTCGGTGCCACGGCCGACGGCGGCGACAGTGAGGCTCGCCCGGCCGCGCCGCCCGCGCCCCGCCCGCGCAAACCGGCCGCGCCCCCGCCCGAACAGGGCGATCTTTTCTAATCCATCCGAGGCGCTAGACTGCCCTCATGGACGTCAGGGGCGACAGGACCGGCCAGAGCCGGGTGGGGGGGCAGGAAGCGCGGCTGCGCTATGCCCACGGGGATTTCGTGATCATGACGGGGGGCGCATTCGTGCGCTGCGCGGTCACCGGCCGCCCCATCCCGCTCGAGGCCCTGCGCTACTGGAGCGTCGAGCGTCAGGAGGCCTATTTCGGTCCCGACGAGGCGGCCCAGAGTCTGGCCGGGCGGTCATGACCCTGGATCGCCGCGCCCTGCTGGGCGGGATGGCGGTCAGCGGCCTGCTGACCTCCGGTGCGCAGGCCCAGGCCAACCCCCTGAACCTGCGGGGCCGGGCCGTTCAGGGCGGCCATATGATCGGACGCACCTGGCCGCATGCCCTGATCTTCGTCGATGGAGAGGCCCTGACCACGGCCTCGACCGACGGCTGGTTCATCGTCGGCTTCGACCGCGACGGTCCGCTGACCACCCGCATCACCGCCCGGTCGGCTGCGCAGGAAACCTCCGCCGAGCTCACCCTGTCCGAGGGGCTGTTTCCCAGCCACAGCATCAACGGCCTGCCGCAATCGACCGTCACGCCCGACGACCCGGCGCTCATTGAGCGCATCCGTGCCGAGGCCCAGGTCAAGGCCGACGGCTATGCCAGCCGGCTGGATGCCGACTTCTTCCGTGACGGCTTTTCGCCGCCCCTCGAGACGATGCGGGTGACCAGCGCCTGGGGCAGCCAGCGGATCCTGAACGGCACCCCGGCCCGGCCTCACTACGGCATCGACCTGGCGGCTCCCACCGGCGCCCCGATCACCGCGCCGGCCGCCGGCCGTGTCACTCTTGCCGAGCCGGACTTTCACTACGAGGGCGGCCTCGTCTTCATCGACCACGGTCAGGGCCTGATCACCGCCTATCTGCACCAGTCCCGGCTGGAGGTGGCCACCGGTCAGGACGTCTATCGTGGCCAGCTGATCGGCCGGGTCGGCGCCCGGGGCCGGGCCACAGGCCCCCACCTGTGCTGGCGGATGAAGTGGCGCGACCGCAATCTCGACCCGTCCCTGCTGCTGCGCACCTGAGCCCCCCGTACGAATTTCTTGTCCTCGACCCGGACGTCTTTCGTGACTAGGATGCCGCTTCGTCGCCCCGTTCCGGGCCCCAGCCTCAGCCTGAAAATTTCATGTCTTCCCTACAGTCGATTCACATTCTCCTCGTGGACGACAACCAGCACATGCGCGCGATTACCTCGGCGATCCTGCAGTCCGCCGGTATCCGCAAGATTCGCGAAATGCCCGACGGCTCGGCCGCGCTCGAGGCCCTGCGCAATGACGTGTTTGACCTCGCCATCGTCGACTTCAACATGTTCCCGCTGGACGGGGTCGAGTTTACGCGCCTGGTCCGCAACAGCCCGGACAGCACCAATCCCTATCTGCCGATCATCATGATGACCGGCCATTCCGAGAAGAGCCGCGTGGTCGAGGCGCGCGACGCGGGCGTCACCGAATTCGTGGTCAAGCCGATCACGGCCAAGGCCATCCTCGAGCGGATGAATGCGGTCATCTACAAGCCGCGCCCCTTCGTGAAGACCGACGGCTATTTCGGACCGGACCGCCGCCGCAGCGCAGCCAAGGGCTTCAAGGGCCCCTACCGCCGCTCGACCGACGTCCCGCCCGAGTCCAGCGAGGCATAGACCCGGTCGGGCCAGCGCTTGTGCACCCAGAACCAGTCGACGGGGTGTTCGCGCACCCGTTCCTCGACGAAGGTGGTGATGGCCTGCACGCCGCGGGCAATGTCCTCGGTGCGATTGCCCGTCTGCTTCGGGTCAATCGGCTCATGCACCGTCAGGCGGAACCGCACGCCCGGCAGCCGCGTCACCGACAGGGGCTGCAGCACCGTCCCGAACTTCAGTGCCAGCCGCGTCGGCCCCGGCGCCGCGTTGACCGGCTGGCCAAAGAAGATCGCCTCGGGCCCCTCTGAAAACTTCTGATCGTTCATCAGGGCGACCGACTCGCCGCGCGCCATTCCGGCCAGCAGCTCGCGCGCCCCGTCGCCGCCCTTGGGCGCGAACAGTTTGACCCCATAGCGCGCCCGCGCCTTGCGGATCTGCGCATCGACATAGGGATTGTTGGCCGCGCGATAGGTGATCTGGCACGGCACACCCGCGCCCAGGATGGCCGCCGGCATCACCTCGAAACAGGCCAGGTGCCCCGAAACGAACACCACCGGCCGGCCGCTGTCGCGAATGGCGTGCAGCCGTTCCAGACCCACGATCTCGACCCGGCCCGAGTCGGGCGTCAGCTGGTCCATCACTGCCGTCTCGGCAAAGGTCCGCCCCGTCTGCTCCCAGCTGTCGCGGGCCAGCTGCTCGCGTGCCTCCGGCGTCATCTCGGGGAAGGCGATGCGCAGGTTGCGGATCACTGTGCGGTGGGTGCCCGTCTTCGGCCCCAGCCAGCGCAACAGACCCCCGCCGAAGGCCGAGGCCCGCTCCACCCCCATCAGCCGCAACAGGCCGATCAGGACGGCGAACCCCGCTGCCTCCAGCCGCCAGATCAGGTCCTGGCGAAGGCTGACAGGCTTGTCCGTCTCACCAGGCAATGGTGATGCCACCGTCCACCACAATGGTCTGGCCGGTCATATAGGCCGAGGCCGGCGCGGCCAGATAAACGGCGGTGCCCGCGATCTCGTCGGGCTGGCCGATCCGCTTCAGCGGCGCCGGCTCGGTCGTCGCCTTCAGGATCTCGGGGTTCTCCCACAGATAGCGGGCAAAGTCGGTCTTGATCAGGCCCGGCGCGATACAGTTCACGCGCACGTTCGACGGTCCGAACTCGACCGCCAGGTTGCGCGCCAGCTGCATGTCGGCCGCCTTGGAGATGTTGTAGGCCCCGATCAGGGCATTGCCGCGCAGGCCGCCGATCGACGACACGATGATGATCGAGCCGTCCTTGCGCTCCACCATCTCGGGGGCGACCATCTGGATCAGCCAGTGGTTCGAGACCACATTGTTCTGCAGGATCTTGTCGAACTGTTCATCGGTGATGCCGCCCATCGGCCCGGCATAGGGGTTGGACGCGGCATTGCAGACCAGGATGTCGACCTTGCCCCAGGTCTCCTTGGTCGTGTCGACCAGCCGCTGCAAATCCTCCTTCGAGGCGATGTTGCAGGGCACGGCGATGGCACGACCTTCGCCGAAGCGTTCGTTGATCTCGGCGGCGACCTCGTCGCACGGTCCGGCCTTGCGCGACGAGATGACGACATGGGCGCCATGCTCGGCCATCCGCTCGGCGATGGCCTTGCCGATCCCGCGTGAGGATCCGGTGATCACCGCCACCTTGCCGGTCAGGTCAAACAGTTCCATGTGCGCGCCACTCCTCAGGTTATCGCTGTCCACCGATTCTTTCTGAATAGCCCTAGCGGCTCCGGGCCGATAGCCCGATACTGGATCGATTCCATCGGGAGGCCGGACAGACGCCCCACATGCGTACCCTTACTCGTACCGCCCTGATCTTCAGCTATCTGTTTCTGGCCATGACGGTCGGCGCGCTGATCTGGCGTGGCGGACTGGGTGCGGGCGCGGGCATCGCCGCCACCTTCGGCGCCCTGGGCGTGCTGGGCGTCATCCACCTCTATCTGACCGGCCACCTGCGCGAGCGCGCCCTCAAGGCCGAGATCGGCCAGATCCGCGACGCCCACCGCCTGCTGGCCGACGCGCTGGAGACCACCCAGGGCGCCCTGACCGAACTGGCCCAGGCCATCGAGTCCGGCGCCCTCAACCGCACCGAGGAGCTGACCGGCGAGGTTCGCATGCTCGAGGGCCTCATCCAGCAGATGAGCGCCAGCATCGACGAGCGCCTGTCCACCCCGGCGCCGGTCGCGGCCGACACCTTCGAGGGCCGTCGCCAGGCCCAGTCCCACGCCCTGCTGCGCACCGTCCACGACGCCCTGACCGAAGGCCGGGTCGACCTGTACCTCCAGCCGGTCGTGACCCTGCCCCAGCGGCGCACCGTCTTCTACGAAAGCTTCACCCGCCTGCGCGACTCGACCGACCGGGTGATGATGCCGGCCGAATATCTGTCGGTCGCCGAGGGCGAAGGCCTGGTCCCCGCCATCGACAATCTGCTGCTGTTCCGCTGCGCCCAGATCGTCCGCCGTCTGGCACGTCAGGACCGCAAGGTCGGCGTCTTCTGCAACGTTGCCCTGTCCTCGCTGGGCGATGAGACCTTCTTCCCCCAGTTCCTGCATTTCCTCAGCGAGAACCGCGACCTCAACCAGTCGCTGATCTTCGAGCTGGGACAGGCCACCTTCGACGCCCGCGGCGCGGTCGAGGCCCGCAACATGGCCAAGCTGGCCGACCTCGGTTTCCGCTTCTCGATCGACAAGGTCCAGACGCTGGATCTCGACTTCGCCGACCTGCAACGCTCCGACGTCCGCTTCGTCAAGGTCGCCGCTGACCTGCTGATCGAACAGCTGCTCGACCTCGACGGCGGCTCGCCCCTGCCCAGCCTGCGGGACATCCAGGCCGCCGACTTCGCCGCCCTCACCCGCCGCTACGGCATCGAGGTGATCGCCGAGAAGTGCGAAAGCGAGCGCCAGATCGTCGACATCCTCGAGCTCGACGTCTCGATGGGACAGGGCCACCTGTTCGGTGAACCCCGCGCCATCAAGGAACAGGTCCTCGCCGAAACCGACCCCCCCGCCGACTTCCTCCGCTCCACCCTCCGCAGCGCGGAGCAACGGCGCCGGGCGGGATAAGGACCGATGCTGGGCCTGATCCTCCTCGCGCTGCTGGCCCAGGATCCGGACCCCAAGGCCGTGGCGGCCGCCGAGTTGCAGACAATGGATACGGCTGAGGTCGCACGGATGCTGTGGCCTTCGATGGCCTCGCGCATCACCGACCATTCGGCTGTTCGCCTCCACTATTTCGGCCCGCCCTTTCCTCCGGGCTCGCCCGATCCTCTGGCGAATGTCGAACTTTATACGGAACCGGAGCCCCTGCCCGGAGGTCTTTGTCACCGTGAGGTATACCACGTGCTGGCAGGCCGATCCGTCGACGGTCGGGGCTTTGTGCCGGTCGAGTCCTACATGACAACGACCTATCCGGTCGTGCGGCGTGATGCGGATTGTGCGGGTGCCGCCTCACGCACTTTCGCCCGATTCAACGCTGGGCTCGAAGACGTCGCGGTCCTGCTGGAGCGCGTGGATGACTTGCAGAGCATGGTCCGCTCCGACCCTGCGGCCGACGTCAGCCTCGTATGCACCAGCAGCCTCAGGCACGACCCCTGTCCTGCCGACCTGCCCCGCCTCTTTGCAGAACTGCCACTGGACCGCATTGGCTTGATATCGCCTGACGAGCAGGGGCACCTCGAGTTGGTGATCTTCGACAGTCACTATGGCTCTCTTTTCTGGAGCCTTGTCCTCGTCGACGGCGCACAGCCACGTATCCTGATCCACCGCGCGGCTCCCGCCCCGCCTTAGGTCAGGGCGGAGCGAACTCCGCCAGTATCAGCTTACTTGCCTCAAGTAGAACCGCTCGCACGCAGGAGGATCGATATCCCGTGAATCGCCGCCTCACGATACTCGCAGTTCTGATGGCCCCTCTCATAACCGGGGTGGTGTCACTGGGCATGGCAGCCTGCGCCCACGCGCCCCGCTCCGGCCCCGAGCTGCTGACGGTGGCGGAACGCAGCTTTTCCGACATCCCCTTCGGCACCCGAGAAGGCGTACCGGGCCTGACCATGGTCATTGAGGGACAGTGCCAGGAATGGGGCGAGTGCAGCTATGCCGACGCCAACGGCGTCGAGCACTATTTTCGGGAAGGCGAGCTGGTGGTGAAGGCCTACGCCTTCACAGAGGGCGACACCCGTCCCTCACCGGTCCTCGGTATCGGCACCGCCCGCCACATGGACGCGGTTCTGTCGCGGGTCGAACGCTTCCTGCCTGAAGTCGAGATCGAGTGCCGTCCCGAGCCAGACCACGGCCAGACGTGCGGCGCCACCCTGGGCGAAGGCTGGATCAACTTGCAGTTCGATCGCGATGGCCGCATTCGGGAAGCCCGGCTCGACGCCTATCACTTCACCTGACGGCTGGCCCTACCAGCGCCGGGTGTTGTCCCGCCAGTAGACCCGCTCGCGGCCGTAGCGATAGTCGTCGTTGTAGCCGCCAAAGCCGTAGCCGCAGGGATCATCCTCTTCCGACAGCTCGCTGCCCAGGAGCGCCCCGGCCACGGCGCCGATCGCCGCGCCTTGCTCGCGGTTGCCTTCTCCGGCCACCGCCGCACCGACGGCCGCGCCCAGCAGGGCCCCGGCGCTGATGGCCCGCTCGCGGTTCTTCGCATAGTCCCGCTCGCACGCCGAGGCATAGTCGCCGTAGCCCGCGGTCGCACAGCCGCTCAGCATCAGCCCGCACCCCGCCACCGTCGCCAGCATCTTCACCGATTGCATGTGATCTCTCCCTGTGGTCCCTCGGTCGAACGCAGGGGTAACGGCGGTGTTCCGCTCGATTGACGTGCGCCGGGCCGACTCGAATACTCCGCGCATGTATCCGCCCAGGACCACAGTGGCGTGGGCCCGCTCGCTCCGACGCCGAATGACCTTGCCGGAGGTCATTCTCTGGCAGGCGATACGTGGACAACAGCAGGGCGCGCGATTTCGGCGGCAGCACCCGATAGGCCCCTTCGTCCTCGATATCTGGTGCGAAGACGCCCGGCTGGCAGTCGAGGTCGATGGCCAGACCCACGACCATCCGGATCAGATCCGCCACGACGCCCGCCGCACCGAGTGGCTGACGGCGCAGGGCATCCGGGTCTGGCGAGTGCCGGCCCGCGATATGCTGACCAATCTGGACGGCGTCCTCGCCGCCCTCCGCGACCTCACAAATCCTCCCCCCTCGGGGGAGGGGGACCGCAGCGCGTAGCGCTGGGGTGGTGGGGGCAGCGGTGTCTTGGGCTGTTCAAGCC
>NZ_JAGHQP010000011.1:0-50000 GCF_017744255.1 Brevundimonas sp. A19_0
GTGTTGAAAGGGCGGGGGAATTCGGGGGCGGCTTTCATAGCTGTGCCCTTTAGCCCATCGTCATCCTCCGACTTGATCGGAGGATCGGTCCATGCAGACCATCTCCCGTCGCGGGCGGCACCGATCCTCGGGTCAAGCCCGAGGATGACGGGTTTCTCTATCTCCTCCCTATCGAAGATGGGGAGGAGACGGGAACCGCACCCTACTCCGGCAGCACCGGGTCGGCGGCGGGCCAGTCGGTGTCGCCGCGGCGGCGGAGGCGCAATTCGACGACGGGCATGGGCGGGCGGTCGGGCATGACGAAGGTGCCGATCTCGACCCACTCCCCATCGCGGAAGGTGGTGACATAGCGCAGCTCGCCGCCCCGGCTGGGTGTCGTCCAGGAAAAGCCGTCGGGTGTGGATGTCAGGGGAAAGTCGCCCGCCTGGCCGTTGGCATAGGAGCGCATGACATAGCCGCCCTCCTCGCTCCAGGAGATGACGGCAAAGGCATTGAAGGCGGCGGTGCCGTCGTCGCTGGCGGTGCGGCCCTCGATCACCTTGATCGATCCGCCCAGCATGGGGCCGATCCGCTCGGTATGGGGATGGGTCATGGGGGCGCCGGGGCCGGCCAGAATGGTCGCCTCGCCCACCCATTCGCCGTCCATCCAGTCGAGCACCTGCATGGCCTCGCGCTGTTCGGCCGTGCCCTGCGGATAGACCGCCTGGGCCAGGGCCGGCGCGGCCCCGGCCAGGGCGGCCGTGCCGAGGATCGCCGCCGCCAGCAGGGCGCGCAGGGGCCGCCGCGCCGATGCGAAATTCAGGGACGCAGACATCATGACCAACCCTCCCGTTGCTTTGCATATTAAAGCACTTTTTCACCCTCGCTACAAGGCACGAAAAACCCGCCGGAGCGCGCCCCGGCGGGTCATTCAGTCGGTGTGGAAGCAGCGGGCCCTAGTGGGCGATGCCCTTCCAGATCCGGCGGTAGCTGGCGTAGGTCAGGCCCGCGAACAGCAGCAGGAAGATCAGCACGCCGAAGCCGGTGCGCTTGCGCTCGGTCGCGTGGGGATCGGAGGCCCAGGCGATGAAGGCGGCGACGTCCTGGGAATACTGGTCGACCGTCTGGGGCGAGCCGTCGTCATAGGTCACCTGACCGTCCGACAGCGGCGCCGGCATGGCGATGAAGCCGCCGGGGGGCACGTGGTCGGGATCGCCGCTCCAGAAGGGGGCGAGGTCGCCGGCCATATAGGGGTTGTAGTGCTGGCCCGGAGCCATCTTCAGACCCTCGGGCGCCGGCACATAACCCGACAGCAGCGAGTAGATGTAGTTGGCGCCGTCGTGACGGGCCTTGGCCATCACCGACAGGTCGGGCGGGGCCGCGCCGCCGTTGGCCGCCGCGGCGGCTGTGGCGTTCGCGTAGGGGCTCGGGAAGTGGTCCGCCGGGGTGGCCGGGCGCATGATCGGCTCACCGGTTTCGGTGTCGATGTCCGGCACCTGGACCTCGGCCGCGAGCGCGCGCACGTAGGGGTTGTCGGCCGGCGACCACTTTTCGTGGGCGTCATAGAACGGTCCGCCAGGCTGGCCCAGGTTCCGGAACGACATCAGCTGCATGCCGTGACAGGCGGCGCAGACCTCGCGGTAGACCTTGTAGCCGCGTTGCAGCTGGGCCTGATCGAAGGTGCCGAACGGCCCCTCGAAGCTGAAGCCGCCCGAGCGCGGATGCTTGGCTCCGCCGCCCGCCGCGGTGGCCGGAGCGGCCATGGCAACCAGGCTGAGGGCGGCGACGGCCGAGGCGACGATCTTGAACACGGCGGAGCGGGTCCCGTTTTGAATGGTCATGACGATCAGCCCTTCTTCTCGGGGATGCCACCGTCAAGCACCGGCTCGGAGATCGAGTGCGGCACCGGGAGGGGGGTCTCCTTGAGACCGACCCAGGGCATGATGATGAAGAAGAAGGCGAAGTAGTAGCCGGTCAGCAGGCGGGTCAACCACAGATAGCTGTTCAGCTGGCCGTCCAGCAGCTGGAAGCTGGGCATGCCGGGCACGACCTGGGCGTCAGGCAGCTGGGCGCCGCACCAGCCGAGGCCGACACCGACCACCAGGAAGATCAGGAAGAAGACCTTCATGGTCGGGCGGTAGCGCATCGAGCGGACACGCGAGGTGTCCAGCCAGGGCAGGATGAACAGCACGCCGATGGCACCGAACATGGCCAGCACGCCGCCGAACTTGTCCGGAATGGCCCGCAGGATGGCGTAGAAGGGCAGCATGTACCACTCGGGCACGATGTGCGCCGGGGTCTGCAGCGGGTTGGCCGGGATGTAGTTGTCGGCGTGGCCCAGGGCGTTCGGCATGTAGAAGACGAACACGGCGAACAGGATCAGGAAGAGGATGATCGCGAAGCCGTCCTTGACCGTGAAATAGGGGTGGAACGGCAGGGTGTCCTTGGGCGTCCGCTCCTTGGGGATCAGGATGCCGGCGGGGTTGTTCTGGCCCGAGGTGTGCAGCGCCCACAGGTGCAGCACGACCACGCCGAAGATCACGAACGGCAGCAGATAGTGCAGCGAGAAGAAGCGGTTGAGCGTGGCGTTGTCGATCGCCGGACCACCGCGCAGCCAGATCAGGACCGGCTCCCCGATGACCGGGATGGCGCCGATCAGGTTGGTGATCACCTCGGCACCCCAGAAGGACATCTGGCCCCAGGGCAGGACGTAGCCGAGGAAGGCCGTGGCGATCATCAGGAAGAAGATCACGCAGCCGAGGATCCAGATGATCTCGCGCGGGGCCTTGTACGAGCCGTAGTAGAGGCCGCGCAGCATGTGCAGATAGACGGCGATGAAGAACATCGACGCGCCGTTGGCGTGCACATAGCGGATCAGCCAGCCGCCATTGACGTCACGCATGATGCGCTCGACCGAGGCGAAGGCCAGTTCGGTATTGGGCACATAGTGCATGGCCAGCACGATGCCGGTGACGATCTGGACCATCAGGCAGAGCGTCAGGATGCCGCCGAAGGTGTACCAGTAGTTCAGGTTCCGCGGCGTCGGCAGCGACATATAGTCGGCGCCGAAGCGGATGATCGGCAGGCGGCTGTCGAGCCACTTTTCGATGCCGGTCTTGGGGACGTAGGTGGATTCGTGATCGCTCATGGTCTGTCCGTCCGTCCTCAGCCGATCCGCACGCGGGTGTCGGAGACGTATTCATAGGTCGGAACGTCAAGGTTCCGCGGCGCGGGGCCTTTGCGGATGCGTCCCGAGGTGTCGTAGTGCGAGCCGTGGCAGGGGCAGAACCAGCCGCCGTAGTCCCCGGCATTGAAGGTCGGCACGCAGCCCAGGTGGGTGCACGAGCCGATCACGACCAGATACTGCTCATGGCCGGCCTTGACGCGGTCGGCGTCGGTCTGGGGGTCCTTGAGGGCGCTGAGGGGCGTATCGACCGCCTCCTCGATCTCGGCCGGGGTGCGATAGCGCACGAACACCGGCTTGCCCTGCCATTTGATGACCACCTGCATGCCTTCGGCGACCTTGGTCAGGTCGAATTCTATGGTCGACAGGGCCAGGGTGTCGGCGGCGGGGTTCATCTGGTTCACCAGCGGCCAGGCCATCATGACCCCGGCCCCGACCGCCGCAGCACCGGCTGCGATGTGAATGAAATCCCGGCGGGTGGCGTCGTCGCCCCCACCGTGTCCGTCGTGGTTCAGTTCGACCGATTCGGTCACATCACACCTCTCATGGGCCCCGATGGACCCGGACCGGGCCATCGACGGTATCGTCATAGTTTGACGCGAGACGTCATACACCAGCTGTACGGACCGGATTTGCGGCTCATCGCCGCAAGACGGCGTATGCCTTGAGAAAGACTCGCAAAACCAGCCGCGACAAGCCCCCGGCTCACGCGTAGAAGGGCCTTAGAATGCGTCTCGCCCTTTTTCAACCAGCCATTCCGCAGAACGTCGGCGCCTGCATCCGCCTGTCGGCCTGTTTCGGCGTCGAATTGCATGTGATCGAGCCCACCGGCTTCCGGTTCGACGACCGCGCCATGAAGCGCGCGGCGCTGGATTACGGGCCTCTGGGCCATATGACGCGCCATGCCGACTGGGACGCTTTCCAGCGCGATCGCGGGCCCGGACGGCTGGTGCTGTTCACGACCAAGGGCGCCGAGCCGCTGACAACGTTCCGCTTCCAGCGGGACGATGTGCTGCTGTTCGGGTCGGAGCCGACCGGCGCGCCGGATCCTGTGCATGAGGCCGCCGACGCGCGGGTGCTGATTCCGCTGAAGCCCGGCGCGCGGTCGCTGAACCTGGCGGTCAGCGCCGGCATCGCCTGCTGGGAGTGGGCGCGGCAGGCGGGCTAATCCGACGCGTCAGGGTTGGCCATCAGGAAGGGCGACTCCTCGCGCTGCATGCGGGCGGCCGTCGCCTCGACCTCGCGCATGACCCGCAGGATGTTGCCCCCGGTCAGTTTGAGCACGTCTTGCTCGCTCCAGCCGCGCTTCAGCAGCTCGGCGATGATCAGCGGATAGGCGTCGACGCCCGAGATGCCGACCGGCAGGCTGCTGATGCCGTCGAAGTCCCCGCCCAGACCGACATGGTCGATGCCCGCCACGTCGCGAACGTGCTCGATGTGGGCGACGATGTCGGCGATGTCGGCGGTCGGCGCCGGGTGATTGACGGTCCAGTCCTCCATGCCGTCGGTGACCGCTTCCGGGTCGCCGGGATAGAGCGATTCAAGCCGGGCACGCTCGGCCGACTGGGCGGCGCCCCAGGCCCGCACATCCTCGTCGATGAAGGAGGGCACGAAGGTGATCATCACCACCCCGCCCTTTTCCGGCAGCAGGCGCAGGACGGAGTCCGGCACATTGCGCGGGTGGCCGGTCACGCCCCGGGCCGAGGAGTGCGAGAAAATCACCGGGGCCTGCGACACGCGGATAGCGTCCAGCATGGTGGCTTCGGACACATGGCTGAGGTCGACCATCATGCCGAGACGGTTCATCTCGAGCACCACCGTCTCGCCGAACGGGCTGAGTCCGTCCCAGCGCGGGGCGTCGGTCGCGCTGTCCGCCCAGCTGGTGGTCTTCGAGTGGGTCAGCGTCATGTAGCGCGCACCCGCGTCATGGAAGCTGCGCAGCAGGCCCAGCGAATCGGCGATGGAATAGCCGCCCTCCATGCCGATCAGGCTGGCGATGCGGCCCTCGCCGTGGATGCGCTCGACGTCATCGGCGGTCAGGGCCAGTTCGAACACATCGGGATAGGCGTCGATCAGGCGCTTCACGACATCGATCTGTTCGAAGGTGGCGCGCGCGGCCTCGAGCGGGGTCATGCTGGCGGGCACGTACACGGACCAGAACTGGCCGCCCACGCCGCCGGCGCGCAGCCGGGCGATGTCCGTGTGCAGGCGGGTGCCGGCCGACAGGTCGACGCGCAGGTCCACGCCCTGCGGGTCGCTGTTGTAGGCCTGACGCAGGGCCCAGGGCAGGTCGTTGTGGCCGTCGATCAGGGGCGAGGCCGCCAGCAGGCGCCGGGCGGTGTTGATCTCGGGCGACTGGGCCAGGGCCGGGGTGGTCGCCGCCAGCGCGATCGCCGTCGCGGCCAGAACACAGGACTTCAGATGACGCGGCATGGAGGCCTCCCTTTGCATGCGGAGCACTGTCGCGGTCAGGACCGGGCGGCGCAAGTCGCCCTGCCCCCTGCCCTGTCCGGAAAAATCGACTAGAAGCCAGCCATGGACACCTCCGCCCCCGCCCCGCAGCCCGATCTCGATACGCTGAAGATCGAAACCCGCGCCTGGTTCGAAGGCCTGCGCGACCGAATCCATGCGGCGCTGGAAGCACTGGAGGATGCCGCGGACCCGGCCCTCTATCCCGGTGAGGCGGGCCGGTTCGCCCGCACCGAATGGCAACGGCCGGAGGGCGGCGGCGGCGTCATGGGCATGCTGCACGGGCGGCTGTTCGAAAAGGCGGGCGTGCATTGCTCGACCGTGCACGGCACCTTCCCCGAGGACTATGCGAAACAGGTGCCGGGCGCGGCCGAGGACCCGCGCTTCTTCGCCACGGGCATCAGCCTGATCGTCCATCCCCGCAATCCGCATGTGCCCGCGGTGCACATGAACACGCGCTTTATTGCGACGACCAGGGGCTGGTTCGGCGGCGGCGGCGACCTGACGCCGGTGCTGGACGTGGACCGGCGCGAGGATGCGCCCGACACGATCGCCTTCCACGCCGCCTACAAGGCCGCCTGTGACCGGCACGATCCGACCTACTATCCGCGCTTCAAGGCGTGGTGCGACGAGTATTTCTGGCTGGCCCATCGCAAGGAGCCGCGCGGCACCGGCGGCATCTTCTATGACCATCTGGAGAGTGGCGACCGGGCAGCGGACTTCGCCTTTACCCGCGATGTCGGCGACGCCTTCCTCGCGGCCTATCCCGACATCGTCCGGGGCCGGATGGGCGAGGCCTGGACCGATGCCGAGCGCGAGGAACAGCTGGTCCGCCGCGGCCGCTATGTCGAGTTCAACCTGCTGTACGACCGGGGCACGACCTTCGGCCTGAAGACCGGGGGCAATGTCGAGGCGATCCTCAGCTCCATGCCGCCCGAGGTGAAGTGGCCCTGACGGTCAGCTGTTGAAGAAGACGCGATAGCAGGCGCGTTCCTGGCAGTAGTAGACCGAGCCGTTGTGGGTCACATAGCTGCCGGTCGCGACGGACTGGGCGCGGGTGGGGGCGGCGTTGAAGGCGAGGCCGATCACCACGCCGATGGCGAGCAGTAGGGCGGCCAGCAGGAGGTCACGGGCATTCAGGGTCAGGGTCATGGCAGGTCTCCGGATTGAGACCTGACGCTAGCCGATTTTTCGCGGCGCGCACCTGACGGATTCCGACCCGTAAACGTCCGTCATCCTGTGGCTTGACCACAGGATCGGTCCGGGCAGGCGGTTCCGCCGGACCAAGGGGTGCGTGGCACCGATCCTCGGATCAAGTCCGAGGATGACGACCGAGGTTTACCCCCGCAGGAACGTCCTTAGCCATGCACCGACGGCGTCGCGGTCATTGTCGCCCTTGAGGGTTTCCAGCGCGGGATCGACGCGGTCGGCGCCGATGCGGTCCCGGCGCCCCTCGGCCAGGGCGGCGGCAAAGTCCGGGGTGAATTCCGGGTGGCACTGCATGGAGACGGCATCGTCATCCCAGGCGAGCCCGGCGAAGGGGGTGAAGTCGCTGGCGAGGATCACACGAGCCCCGGCAGGCTTCTCGACCACCTGATCCTGATGCGAGACGGGAATGGCGATGGTCGACAGGGGCGGCTGCATCCACGGCTCGGCCGCCTGGACGTCATAGCGATGCAGGCCGACGCCCCATCCGCGATCCGACTTCTCGACGCTGCCCCCCAGCGCCTGGGCCATGGCCTGATGACCGAAGCAGATGCCGACCATGCGGGTCCGTCCCTTCGCCGACGCGATCCAGTCCAGCAGGCGATCGATCCAGGGGTCACCGTCATAGACGCCCGCGGGCGAGCCGGTGATGATCACGCCGTCGAACGCCTCGGGGTCCGGCGGCGGACTGTGGCGCACATCCACGCCCCGCGTCTCGAATTCCTCGCCCAGCAGGCGCCGGAACATCTGCGGATACCGACCGTGGGTCGGCGCCAGATCCGAGGGTGGCGCGCCGGTCTCGAGGATGGCGATGCAGGGCTTTCGAGGCTCGGTCATGGGCTCGATATGGACCGGCAGGCACGACTTGGTAAGGGGGATGGTCTATGGGACGGCCATGTCCGACGCCGATTCCGACACTGTCGTCCTGATCAATGTCTACAAGTGCGACCCTGCGCGACAGGATGCGCTGATGGACGCCCTGACCGTGATGGTCGGGCGCCAGCGCGGGCTGGACGGCTTCGTTTCGGCGACCTTGCATCGCGGCCTGAACGGCAAGGTCTGCGCGGTGCATGGCGTGTGGGCCAGCCGTGAGGACTGGAAGGCCATGACGCGCCACCCGGCCATCGTGGAGGCCATGAGCCCCATCATGGGCATCGCCACCTTTGAACCCAATCTGTACGAGCCGGGCGAGACGTTCGACTGAAAGTCCGAGGAAGGTGTGACGCTCTGAATCGGAGGGTTGGTTTCCGCTCATTCCCGCGAAAGCGGGAACCCAGAGTTTTTGCCCGCCCAACACCGTCCGCTGACAAACTGCTGAAGAGAACTGGGTCCCCGCTTTCGCGGGGATGAGCGGGGGTCAGGGCAAGGCCTCAGGCCCACCAGACCTCGGCGCGGGCGCCGGTGTCGCCCAGGGTCTCTGCCACCCAGCCACAGACCTCTTGCGCCACCGCCTCGGCGCCGTCCGGCGGGTTCAACATGACCAGGGTGCAGCCGTTCATCTTCATGGGATTGGTCAGGGGCCGCAGACGGGCCTCGGCCACCAGGACGCGACCGGGATTGCCGACCGACAGGCGGCGCAGGAAGCCGTCGAAGGTCTCCATGTCCTTGAGCGGGGTCCAGATGGCGACGGTCGCCGTCGGGTCGCGCCGGGCCACCGCGGCGGCCGCGTCAGCCGCGCGTTGATAGTCGTCGGCCTGTTCAAACGGCGGGTCGATCAGCACCAGCGGACCGCGCGCGCTGGCGGTCGCACCGGCCAGGGCCTCATAGCCGTCGGCCGCCCGCCCCGAGGCCCGGGGGTGGTCGGCGAGCGCCTGGTTGAGCAGCGCGACCACCGGCGGGTTCATCTCTAAGCCGACGTAGGCGTCCCCCTCGCGCAGGCGCCGGGCGACCAGCAGGGGCGAGCCGGGATAGAAGCGCACGCCGCCGTCGGGGTTGAGGGCCGCGACTTCCTGCGCCAGAGCCCGGATCGCCGCAGGCAAGGTGTCGCTGGCCATCAGCCGGGCGACGCCCGCCTCGGCCTCGCGCGAGCGGACAGCATCGCCGGTCAGGTCATAGAGGCCGGCCCCGGCGTGGGTGTCGATGACGGTCAGCGGCCCCCGCGCCTGCATTCGCCCGACCAGCCACAGCAGCAGGGCGTGCTTGACCAGATCGGCGAAGTTTCCGGCGTGAAAGCTGTGACGGTAGTTCATGGAGCGGGACGGGATCCTGACCAAAGCTGACTGGGGTCCGCTATGACATTGCATGGGCGCGACGGGAATGCTGAATTCCGATGGAAGCCCGGTCGAGCCGGGACAGCTGTATCCCGAGGATCGACCATGAAGTGGCTGGCAGTTGCGATCACCGCCTGGGCGCTCGCCGGGGCAGCACAGGCGCAGGACTGGGTGTATGCGGCGCACGGGGGTGGCTCGGCTCAAGGGTATGACGCTGACAGCGTGACCCGTAACGGGACCCTTCGCACCGTGGACGTCGTGGTCGTGGCGGCCGAAACCCAGACCCTGCCGAGCGGGCGGACCTGGGATTATCTGGTGACCCGGGAACAGCTCGACTGCACGAATTTCCGGCGACGCGTCATGGTCTCTACGACGCATCGGTTCGGCCAACCCCAGCCCACAGAGGTCCATACGGAGCCGGGCCAGTGGCTGGAGCCTACGGTTGCCGGGTCGGTCAGCGGTGTGTTGGTCCGGGGCGTATGCTCGGACACGCGCCCGGACAGCATGGGCTTTACGACGGCTGATGACTTTGCCCGGGCGGCCCGGCGGGTCTTCGAGGGCGGCGGCGCCTAGAGCTCTGCCGGAGGAACCGGGGGGCGGACGGCCGCGTTGCCGATCCGCCATGACCCGCGACGCGCCGCAATGACGGCCTCTCTCCTCAGCGATACCGAAGCAGACCTGCCGCCGGGGCTGACCTGGTGCAGCGACGACCGCACGGGGTTTTCCCGCAGGCGCGCGGGCAAGGGCTTTGCCTATCTGGATCGCAAGGGGGCGGTGATCCGTGACCCGAAGGTCCGGGCGCGCATCAATGCCCTGGCCATTCCGCCGGCCTGGACCGAGGTGTGGATCTGCCCGCGCGCCAACGGCCATATCCAGGCGATCGGCCGCGATGCCAAGGGCCGGAAGCAGTACCGCTATCACGCCGACTGGAGCAGCCATGCCTCGGAGTCGAAATTCGACCGGTTGCCGGCCTTTGCCCGCGCCCTGCCCCGGCTGCACGAGCGGGTGGAGGCCGATCTGAACAAGCGCGGGCCGTGCCGCGACAAGGTGCTGGCCACGGTCGTGCGGCTGCTTGAGCTGACCCTGATCCGGATCGGCAATGCCCGCTATGCGAAGCAGAACCGGTCCTACGGCCTGACCACGCTGAACAAGCGGCATCTGGAGGTGGACGGCGCCTCGCTGACCTTCGCCTTTCGCGGCAAGAGCGGCCAGAGTCACGAGGTGTCGGTGCGCGACCGGCGGCTGGCGCGCGTGATCCGAACCCTGCGCGAACTGCCCGGCCAGCCGGTGTTCCAGTACCGCGATCCGGAGGGGGACCTGTCGACCGTCACCTCGGATGCGGTCAACGCCTATATCCGCGAGGCCATGGGCGAGGACTTTTCGGCCAAGGATTTCCGCACCTGGGCGGCGACCCTGTCGGCGGCGCGGGTGCTGCGCGAGACCGAGCCCGCGACCTCGGCAACCGATGCGAAGCGCAAGCTGACGGCCTGTTGCCGGACCGTGTCGGGCCTGCTGGGCAATACGCCGACCGTGTGCCGGTCGTCCTATATCCATCCGGCGGTGCTGGAAGCGTTCGAGGACGGCAGCCTGGCCGAGGCCCTGCCCGGGCCGGAGGCCAAATCCTTTGAACCGAAGCTGATCCGGATGTTGGCCCAATAGAGCCACAAAGCTGACTGCCTATTCACTTGAGCAAACTGCGGAACGGCGGTTTACGGGCCTCTCCTGTCGGAGGGATACCTGAAAATGAAACTGTCCAACCTGTTCCTGCGTCTGGCCGTCGCCTTTGCCCTGCTGGGCGTCGGCCTCGGCTATTTCATGGGCGCCACACACCAGTTCCTGCTGTCGCCCGTCCATGCCCACATCAACCTGCTCGGCTGGGTGTCGATATTCCTGTACGGCCTGTTCTACCGCGCCGCGCCCGAGGCGGCGGCGGGCTGGCTGCCCAGGGTGCATGCCGGTCTGGCCATCCTCGGCCTGCCCGTCATGATGATCGGCCTGACCATCCAGCTGCTGGGCGTGCCGTCGCTGATGGCCATGGTGCCGCCGATGATGATCGTCGGGCCGACCCTGGTGGTGCTGGGCATGGTCGCCTTTGCCGCGGTGGTGGTGCGCGCGACGGGTGACCGGCTGGTGGCCGCCTGATCAGGCGGCCTTCGACCAGTCCAGAACGACCTTGCCCGACTTGCCCGACTTCATGACCTCGAAGCCGTCGCGGTACTGGTCGTAGGCCAGCTGGTGGGTGATGAGCGGCTGAAGGTCCAGTCCGGCCTTCAGCAGCCCCAGCATCTTGCGCCAGGTGGTGAACATCTCGCGGCCATAGACGCCCTTGATGGTCAGGGCCTTGAGGATGATGGCGCCCCAGTCGGTCTCCATCGGCTTCGACGGAATGCCCAGCAGGGCCAGGCCGCCGCCCATGATCAGGGTGTCGACGCACTGTTTGAAGGCCACCGGGCTGCCCGACATCTCGAGGGCGACGTCGAAGCCGACCTTCATGCCCAGCTCGGGAATGACGTCGTGCAGGTCTTCCTTGAGCGTGTTGACGGTGCGCACGCCCGGCGCAACTTTTTGCGCAAGATCGAGGCGGAAGTCATTGATATCGGTCAGGACCACCGTGCGCGCCCCGGCGTGGCGGGCGACGGCGGCGGCCATGATGCCGATGGGGCCGGCGCCGGTGACCAGCACATCCTCGCCCAGCAGGTCGAACTGCTGCGCGGTGTGCACGGCATTGCCGAACGGGTCGAGGATCGAGCCGATCTCATAGGGGACGTCATCGGGCAGCTCGATGACGTTGAAGGCCGGGGCCACAACATATTCGGCAAAGGCACCCTGGCGGTTCACGCCGATGCCGCGCGTGGCCGGATCGAGGTGGAAATGGCCGGCGCGGGCCGCCTCGGAGTTCAGATCGATGACGTGCCCCTCGGCCGAGACGCGCTGGCCGACCTTGAGCGGGCGATCCACGTCCTTGCCGACCGAGACGATCTCGCCACTGAACTCGTGGCCGGTGATCATCGGTACTGGCACGTTCTTTTGGGACCACTCGTCCCAGTTCCAGATATGGATGTCGGTGCCGCAGACGGCGGTCTTGTGGACCTTGATCAGCACATCCTCGGGACCGGCCTCGGGGATCGGGGCGTCGATCAGCTCGAGGCCCTCGGCGGCGCGGGTCTTGGCAAGCGCCTTCATGGTGTCGGTCATTTGATCACTCCCAGTTCCTTGCCGGCGGTCTTGAACGCTTCAACGACCTGATCGATCTGGTCGAAGGTGTGGGCGGCTGACATCTGTGTCCGAATGCGGGCCTGCCCGCGCGGCACCACGGGGAAGCTGAAGCCGATGACGTAGACGCCCAGCTCCAGCATGCGGGCGGCCATGTCCTGGGCGAGGCGCGCGTCGCCCAGCATGACCGGGATGATCGGGTGTTCGCCCGGCAGCAGGTCGAACCCGGCCTCGGTCATGGCCGTGCGATAGCGGGCAGCATTGGCGAACAGCTGCTTGCGCAGGGCGTCGCCCTCCTCGCCCGCGGCGATGCGGATGGCCTCGAGCGACGAGCCGCAGACGGCGGGGCTGAGGGCGTTCGAGAACAGGTACGGCCGGGCACGCTGCTTCAGCAGGGCCACCACCGGCGCGGTCGCGCAGATGAAGCCGCCCATGGCCCCGCCCAGCGCCTTGCCGAAGGTACCGGTGACGAAGTCGACCTTGACCCCGCAGTGGGCGTAGGAGCCGCGTCCCTGCGGGCCCATGAAGCCGGTGGCGTGGCAGTCGTCGACCATGATCAGGGCGTCGTACTTGTCGGCCAGGGCGCGGATCTCGGCCAGCTTCGCGACATAGCCGTCCATCGAGAAGGCGCCGTCCGTGGCGATGATGATGTCGCGCGCGCCGTCGGCCCGGGCCTGCTTCAGCCGGGCCTCGAGGTCGGCCATGTCGGAGTTGGCAAAGCGGTAGCGCTTCGCCTTGCAGAGTCGCACGCCGTCAATGATTGATGCGTGGTTCAGACTGTCCGAGACGATGGCGTCCTCGGCCCCGAACAGCGGCTCGAAGATGCCGCCGTTGGCATCAAAGGCGGCGGCGAACAGGATGGTGTCCTCAAAGCCGAGGTAGTCGGCGATGGCGCGCTCCAGCTCCTTGTGGATCTCCAGCGTGCCGCAGATGAACCGCACCGAGGCGGTGCCCGCGCCCCAGCGCTCCTGTGCCCTGATGCCCGCCTGGACGACGCGCTCGTCCCCGGCCAGCCCCAGATAGTTGTTGGCGCAGAAGTTCAGCACCTTTCGGCCCCCGACCTCGATCACCGGCCCCTGTCGGGAGGCGATGATCCGTTCGGGCTTGGTCAGGCCCTGGGCGTCGATGTCGGCCAGCTCGGCGGCGATGCGGTCGTGGAAAGCGGTCATGGGCGCTCCGCTAGACGGTTTTGACGGCGGCATAAAGCCCCGCCCGACCTCACACCTTCGGCATCAGTTGGCGGGCGTCGGGTTTTCGGTGGCCCGGACCTGGCCGACCTTGATGCGCCCGCCGCAGACGGTCATCTCGGTCTGCTGCGTCAGGGGCGCCGTATCGCCGGGCGCCGTGACCCGGAGACCTTCGGTGACCGGGCAGCGCGTCTCGCCCTCGCTCTCGTGCGGCACGACATTCCAGCCGATGTCGAAGTACGCCTTGCCCCCCGCGGCCAGTTCGACCGGATGTGGCGGCTCGGCCGGATCGCCCTGCATCCAGGGATCGGCACGCACGCTGACAACAGGGCGCCCCTCCTCATTCATCAAGGTCACGCCGGGATAGCCGGTGATACTGCACGTCTCGGTCCCGGCATTGCGCAGCGACAGGATCATGCCGCGATTGCCGGCCCCGGCATCGGACTGTTCGATCTCGAGGGCCAGTTGCGGTCCGGCACAGGCAGGGGCCTTGGCCATGGACTGGGGATTGCTGGCAGGGGTCAGGGGCTGGCCCTTGCGCACGCAACGCTCCAGCTCGATGCCCTGGGGGCGACCTTCGGCATCGAGGCGGCTGAGGCGGCCTTCCTCGCGGCCGTCGCGGTTCGCGGACCACCACTCCAGGCCGGGCCCGGCATAGCGGGCGCCACTGCCCGAACTGACCGGACGCAGGCGATAGGATTCGCCCTCATAGGTCAGGGCGGCGGTGCGATCCTTGGCGTAGATGACCGAGAGGCTCTTGCCGCTCTCGCAGTCGTAGGCGATCGAGACACCCGTGACGGCCCCCTCGCCGGGCGACGGCGCCTCGACCGGCTCCGGCGGATCACGTCGGTCGGGCGAGCAGGCCGTGACGAGCGCCAGGCTGCTGACGGCGGCCCACAGGCCAGCGGTGCGCTTCATCCGCATGATCATGACATCGACCCTCCCTGCTACAGCTTCACTATAGCGCATCGGAGGGCGTTCGGGTTGCCCGTGTGATGTCGGGTGTGGCGGACCCTCAGCCGAGGGCTGCCACCGTGTCGGCGATCAGGCGATCGGCAAAGTCGGCCGAGGCGGGCGGGTCGCCCTGGCGCACGATGATCAGATCGCGCGACGGCACGATCAGGATCACCTGCCCCCCGGCGCCGAGGGCGGCATAGGTGTCGTGCGGGGAGGCCGGGAAGCGACGACCCCCCGGGCGGCCGAAGACGTCCAGCCCCTCCTCTGCATTCACCCACCAGAGCAGGCCGTAGGACCGGTTGATCGGCTGGGAGGCGCTGACCATCCGCGCCACATAGTCGGCGGACACCAGCTGGCGGCCCTGCCACTCGCCGCCCTGCATGACCATCCGGCCGAAGGTCCACAGGTCGCGCGCGGTCGAGGCAGCCGAATAGTAGTTGGTGACCGGGCCGTTTCCGCCCTGTCCCTCACTGGTGATCCAGACCGTGTCCGTCATGCCCAGCGGCTCCAGCAGTCTGCGGCCCGCATAGGACTCCACTGTCTCGCCGGTCGCGCGCATCAGGATGTGGAACAGCAGGTGATAGGCCGCCGTATTGTAGGCCCAGTGGGTGCCCGGCGGATGGGCCAGCGGCGCGGCGCCGTTGATCGCGAACTGGTCGCCGGTCACGCCGCGCAGGGCGAGGCCCGTATCGTTCAGCCCCGAGGTCATGCTGAGCAGATGATGGAGGGTAATGCCGGCGCGGGCATCGTCCCGCCAGGCCGGGACGAAGTCCCCCGCAGACTGGTCGAGGCTGTCGATGAAGCCGTCATCCAGCGCCATGCCGAACAGGACGGCAACCATGCTCTTGCCGACCGAGGCGACTTCGCGCGGGCGGTCGGCGGGCCAGTCGGCCGCATATCGCTCGGCCAGAACCGCGTCGCCCCGGGCGATCAGCACCGAGGAGGCCCGGTCGGCCATGGCCCGGTCGACGATCACCGTCAGGTCCGGTGACGCCATGGCCATCCCCCGCGTGGCGCAGGCGGCCATCAGGCCACCCGCTCCGATCAAGGCCCCGCGGCGGCTGAGGGCGGTCATGTCGTCGCGTCCGCCATGGCATGGCGCTCGGCGCTGGCGACCTCGCGCTCGGCCTGCATGAAGCCATAGGCCGGGACCAGGGCCTCGCGGTCATCCGACACCTGATCCCAGGCCGCCAGCAGACGCTCGCCCGCCTCGGGGCCGCCGCCGATGAACTGGCCGGGGGTGAGGGTGACATAGGCCCGGGCGAAATGACCGGCGCCCGCGCAGACGATCGCGCGTGTGGGCGCGTCATCGACGACCAGCGGCAGCAGGGCGGGGCTGACCAGCGCCGGATCCAGCTGTTGCAGGGCGGTGTCGGACAGCACGCCTTCGGTCATGCCGGTGGCGGCCGTGGGCGCCAGGCAGTTGACGCGGATGTCGTATTTGTCGCCCTCGATGGCGAGGGTCTGCATCAGGCCGACCAGACCCATCTTGGCCGCGCCATAGTTGGCCTGGCCGAAATTGCCGTACAGGCCCGAGGACGAGGTGGTCATGACGATGCGGCCAAAGCCCTGCTCGCGCATGGCCGCCCAGACCGCCTTGCAGCAGATGGCGGCGCCGACGAGGTGGACGTCCAGCACCAGACGGAAGTCATCCATCTCCATCTTGGCGAAGCTCTTGTCGCGCAGGATGCCGGCGTTGTTGATCAGGATGTCGACGCGGCCCCATTCCGACAGGGTCCGGTCCACCATGGCCTGGACCGCCGCTTCATCGGTGACCGAGGCCGCTACGCCGAATGCCTCTCCGCCCGAGGCCTTGATCTCGGCGGCCACGGCATCGGCCGCCTCGCCGTTCATGTCATTGACCACGACGCGGGCCCCCTGGCGGGCCAGGAACAGGGCGTGCTGACGCCCCAGCCCTCCGCCTGCGCCGGTGACAATCGCGATTCGTCCGTCGAGCCTCATGGGCTGTACTCCCCCTTACTGAAAAAATGGATGGGCCTAGGCCGGGCCCGGGTCGGTCTTCGGCTTGCAGATCGACAGGAAGCCGGCGGCCATGAAACTGGCCATGCGGGCCTTTATGGCCTCGAAATCCTCGCCGTCGCAGAGACCGCCGGACAGGCGATTGATCCGGCCCGTGCGGGCCAGGCTGAGCATCAGGGCGCCGGTCACGAAGTGGTAGCCCCAGAAGATGTCTTCCTCGGCGCAACCCGGCAGGGCCTTCTTGAGGATCTCGATCAGGCGCAGGACCACCGGGTCGAAGTGGTAGTCCATCAGCTCGGCGCCGTAGGGGGTGTTGGACACCTGGGCCCCCAGGGCGCCGTAGTTCTTCCAGTTCTCGCCGCCCTGGCCGTAAAGGTCGAGGTCGGTGTCGAGGAAGGCGCGCAGGGCCCCCTCGACCGTTGGCTTGCCCTTCGTCGCGGCGTCATAGTCGTCGAGCGCGCGCATCCGCAGGGTGCTGGTCACCTCGGCCCGGCGGGCGATGACGGCGTCGAACAGCTTCTTCTTGTCGGTGAAATAGTAGTTCAGCAGCGTGTGGTGGACGCCCACGCGCTGAGCCACATCCTTGAGGGTGACGCCATAGAGACCATGCACCGAGAACAGATATTCGGCGGCGTCGAGGATCTGCTCCATCTTGTCCGCGCGCTGCTCGACCTTGGTCCGGCGGCGGCGCTTGGGCGCAGGCGTGGGTGAGTCAGCGGTCTGGCGGGAAGCTTTGATTTTGGGCCTCGGTTCAGCAATCGCCATAGTCAACTCTCAGTCGCATCTTGTCGATCTTGCCGGTCGCGGCCAAGGCCATCTGGTCGACGCGGATGACCGTATCGGGAATCCACCACGGCGCGACCCTGCCGCGCAAGGTCTCGAGCAGTTCGGTGTCGCTGACGTCAGCGGCCTCGCGCGGCTGGATGACCAGCACGGGTCGCTCGCCCCATTTGGAATCGGTGCGCCCGATGACGGCGGCCAGCGAGACCGACGGGTGTTCGTTGATGACGGCCTCGATCTCGGCCGGATTGATCCATTCCCCGCCGGACTTGATCAGGTCCTTGGCGCGGCCCGTGATGACCAGATTGCCCGCGCGGTCGATCCGGGCAAGGTCACCGGTCGGGAACCAGCCGTCGTCGCTCGTCGCCTTTTCCGACTGGCCGAAATAGCGGTCGATGACGGCACCGCCGCGGACATGCAGATGCCCCTCGGCCTCGCGCTGTTCGGGCAGGGCGCGGCCTTCGGCATCGGTGATCAGCAGGTCGACGCCGATCGCGGGACGGCCGGACAGCTGGGCCGAGCGGTTCGGGTCCACCGGCGGCGCGCAGGTGCCCAGCGGCGACAGCTCGGTCATGCCCCAGCTGGTCTGGACGGTGACGCCCAGACGCTGCTCGATGCGCTCCATCAGGGCCGGGGCCATGGGGGCGCCGCCGACGATCACGCGCTGGAGGGTGGGCGTTTCGCCGCCGTGGGCGTCGAGGTGCTCGACCAGACCCAGCCAGACCGTGGCGATACCGACGGCCAGGGTGACGCCCTCGTCGTTGATCAGGCGGGCCAGGCTGGCGCCGTCCAGCCAGCGGCCGGGCAGGACCAGGCGCGCGCCCGCGGCCGGCGCCGCGAACGGCAGGCCCCAGGCATTGGCATGGAACATGGGCACGGCGGCCAGCACCCGGTCGGCGGCAGTGATGCCCATGACGTCGGCCTGAAGCAGGCGCAAGGTGTGCAGATAGCTGGAGCGGTGGGTGTAGCTCACGCCCTTGGGCGCGCCGGTGGTGCCCGAGGTGAAGCACAGACCGGACGGTTGGGTCTCGGGGAAGTCGCCCCAGACGACGCCCTCGCCGGTTTCCACCTCGATCAGGGACTCGAGATGGTCAGCCCCCTGCCCTGCGCCGTCGATGACCAGCAGACGCTCCAGCCTGGGCGCGCGGCTGACGATGCGACGGGCGACCGGCTCCAGGTCCGCGCTGGCGATCAGCAGCCGGGCCTCGGACTGGGTCAGCATGGCGACCAGCTGGGCCTCGGTCAGGCGAGGGTTGAGCGTATGGCACACCGCCCCCATGCCCATCACGGCATACCAGGCCTCGACGTGGGCCTGGCTGTTCCAGGCGAGGGTCGCCACCCGGTCGCCCTTGCCGATGCCCAGCCCCGCGAGGGCGGCCGACACGCGGCGGCTGCGGTCGCGCAGCGCGGCATAGCCGATGCGCTCGACCCGTCCCTCGCCCACTGCGGTGACGACCTGACCGTCCGGGCTCCAGCGCGCCGCATGGTCGAGGAATTTGTCCAGCGTCAGGGCATAGTCCTGCATATCCCCGTCGATCATGGGCAGCCGGGGGCGGCGGGCGGCAGCGGCGGCGAGATGACGCCGAAGTTCCAGTTCCACGGAATCCCGCCGGCGGCGCGACGGCGACAGACCACCGTCTCGTGCAGCTCGAACATGCCCGGCATCAGGCGCTGACGCACCACCGGGGTCTCCTCGAAATGCATATAGCTGGCGGTGCGGCCATAGGCGGGCCAGTCGGGCTGACCCTCGGCCACGGGCTGGCCGGTGCGGGCGAAGCTGAGCCAGTAGGACATCATGGCATCGGACATGGCCGTGTGGACGGGGGTGTCCGGAATGGCCGGCCAGCGCGGGGGCGTCCGGTCGCGGTTGCCGAAGACGAAGGGAATCTCGGCCGCGTGGAAGGCATGCAGGCCGGCGTCGTCCGCGGCCGGATAGCCGTGGTCAAAGAAGTACATATAGGCGTTCTGGCCCAGCGCCGTCTGGGTCCGCATCAGCCGCTCGGCGGTCCAGCCGTAGAGGGCGTCGCGCGGGGTGGCGAGCATACTCTCGGCCATGTCGTCGGACGGATAGAAGGACAGGAAGGTGTCGGCCAGCTCGCCGTAGCGATCGCGGATTTCCTTCTCATAGGCGGCGGCGTCGGCCGGGGCCGGCGGCACGAGGAAACGCAGGGTGCGGATTTCGCCCTGGTTGAAGCCGGCCAGCAGCGGCACGGGCGCCTGCTTGCCCTGTTCGAACACCTCGGCCAGCTGGGCCGGCAGATAGACACCGTCGATATTGCCGAAGGGCGCATAGCCCGCGTCACGGGCGGCGACCGTCAGCGCCTGGGCGTCCATGGCCCGCAGGCCCGCCAGATTGGTCTGTCCCAGCTGTCCCTGCAGCCACCAGCCGAGCCCCTCGGCCGGCACGTCGCCGTGGGTGCGCGAGCGCAGCTCGGGCATGGAGAGCATATAGGCGCTCTGGGCGATGGCCTTGTCGAACAGGCCCTCGGCCTCGGGCGAGGCCATCAGATACATGACGCTGAGCGCGCCCGCCGACTCGCCGGCCATGGTGACATTGTCGGCGTCTCCGCCGAAGGCCTCGATATTGTCCTGCACCCATTTCAGGGCGGCGATCTGGTCCTGCAGGCCATAGTTGCCCGACACCTTCTGGCGCGACTCGGCGCTCAGCTCGGGGTGGGCCAGATAGCCCAGCACGCCGAGGCGATAGTTGATCGTCACCACCACCACGCCCTCGGCCGCCATGCGGGCACCGTCATAGGCCGGCTCGCTGCCGGCACCGGTGACCAGCGATCCGCCGTGGATCCAGACGAACACCGGCGCGTCTTTGGCGTCCTCGGGCGCCCAGATGTTGAGGAACAGACAGTCCTCGCTCATCGTCGGGGCTTCGCCCGCATAGATGCTCTCGCCGCGCGCGACCGGCTGGTGACAGGCGGCGCCGAATTGGGTGGCGTCGCGGGTCTCGCGCCAGCGGCGCATCTCGGCCGGGGGGCGCCAGCGACGCCAGCCCGTGGGCGGCGCCGCATAGGGAATGCCCTTGAAGATGTTCAGGCCATCCTGCGCCACGCCACGGACGGGGCCCGCAGGGGCGTCGACGACCGGCGGCGTCTGGGCGCCCGCCGGGGCCGTCGCGCAGGCGGTGAGCGCCAGCGCCACGGCGAGACTGGTGAGTGCGCGGATCATCGTGCGGCCTCCTGTGCCGTTTGACGACGGATCTTGCCGACCATGCCGAGGAACATGGCGATCGCCAGCCCATAGAAGGCGATCAGGGTGTAGAGGGCGATCTGCAGGGAATTGTCCGGGAAGCCGTTGGCTCCGAAGAAGTCACTGGCGAAGCCCAGATAGGTCGGCCCGAGACCCAGTCCGATCAGATTCATGACCAGCAGAAGCAGGGCGCCCGACATGACGCGCTGATCCGGCCGGACCGTCTCCTGGACCAGGGTGATCGACGGCGACAGGTAGAAGTAGTTCAGCGCCATCGGCACGGTCAGGAAGGCCAGCGACATCTGCCAGGTCGGAGCCCAGACAAAGCCAGCGTAGAAAGGAACGGCGATGATCAGGCCGATGGCCGGGATCCACGCATAGGCGGTCTTCGAGCGCTTGGCGAACATGTCGATCAGACGCCCCGAGATCAGCATGCCGAGGCTGACGCAGATGCCGACGACCAGGGCGTACCAGAGCGCAACCTGTTCCAGAGTCATGCCCTTCTCGCGCATCAGGAACAGGACAGCGAAGCCCAGCAGGGCATAGGTGACGAACTGGGTCGCGCCGCAGGCCAGCGAGATGCCGCGCAGGGTCGAGTTGGCGAAGAACATACTGAGCGTCGCGACAAAGCCGGCACGCGGCGCCGCAACGGTTTCCGCGGTCGGGACGGGTTCGGCGACAGGCTCGGCGGCGGGGGCCACGTCCAGCCCGCCCTTCTTGGGCTCGCGAATGCCGAACCAGACGACCAGGGCCGTCACGACACCGGCCACACCGACCCAGATGAAGGCGTCGCGCCAGGAATAGTTGGCGGCGATGGAGGCCCCGAAGGCCACGCCCAGCGCCGACCCGATCGGCGGCCCGAGGTTGAACAGGGCGAGCGCCATGCCGCGCGTGCCCGAGGGGAAATAGTCGGAGATGATGGCGTACGAAGGCGGCACCCCGCCGGCCTCGCCGACACCCACCGCCATCCGCGAAACCGCCAGCTGGCCGAAATTGGTCGACAGGCCGCAGGCGGCGGTCGCCGCACTCCACAGGGCGCAGGCGATGGCCAGCACCCGGACGCGATTGGTCCGGTCGGCCAGCCAGCCGACAGGGATCGCCAGAATGCAGTAGAAGGCCGCGAAATAGAGCCCGCCCAGCAGGCCCAGTTGGCTGTCCGCCAGGCCCATGTCGTCCTGGATCGGCTTGGCCAGGATTGACAGCAGCTGCCGATCCAGGAAGTTCAGCACATACACAAAGCACAGGATGGCGAGGGCGATCCAGGCCCGGGCTCCCGGACGCGCAGGGCGCGCGTCCGGGGCGACAGGAGACGATGCCGTCATCGATCAGTACTCATAGCTGAGGCGGATCCCGACGGTGCGCGGCCGGACCCGACCGTACCGCCCGTCGATGAAGGCTTCAGGGTGCACATAGTTGACCGACTGATCGTCGAACAGGTTCTCGACATAGGCCCCGACCACATAGTTGTCGAAGGCGAAGGCCAGGGTGCCGTTGACGAAGGTATAGCTGTCCACCTCGTCATAGGTCGGCAGCGGGATGTTCGGCTTGCCCGGCGTATTGGGGAAGGCGTTCGGATAGCCGCCCACATGCGAGATCGCCAGTGAGGCATTGCCCGTCACGTTCGAGGTCGGGAACCATTCGTAGTTGATGCGCACCGAGCCCGAAAACTCGGGTCCGGCCAGAGGCGCCCCGAGCACAGCCCCGGAGATGGCCGCTTCGGAGGCCGTCAGGTCATCGACCTCGGTCTTGTTCCACGAGCCGTTCACGGCAACCGTCCAGCCCTGCGCCGGCAGGGCGACCAGGGCGACCTCAAGCCCCTTGCTGGTGGCGCCGCCGATGTTGGTCGCGAACTGGATCGAGTCGGACACGCGGTTGGCCTGGACCTGGATGTCGTTCCAGTCGATCCAGTAGACGGCCGCATCCGCGAACAGGCGGTTGTTGAACCACCGGCCCTTCACGCCGATCTCATAGTTGATCAGCTCGTCCGAGGTGGCACCGTACGGGATGACGATGTCGGTGGGATCGATGGTGCTGACCGCACCGGCCCGGGCGTTGACGATCGGCGGACGGAAGCCGGTCGAATAGGAGGCATAGGTCGTGATCGACGGCGTCGGGCGCCACGACAGGCTGAACCGGTAGGACGGCCCCTCTTCCTCGACCTTTACCCCTTCAGCCGCCGCATAGGGACCGGTGACGGTCAGCGGGATGCTGCTGGCGTTCAGGGTGCCGAAATAATAGGCCGCATAGGCCGCATAGTTGTAGGCGACGGTCAGATAGTTGGAGTTGTAACCGCCCTCTTCCGTGAAGGATTGGGCGTCGGTCTTGCCGTAGCGAATGCCCGCCGTCGCCCACAGGTCCGGATTGAAGCGATAGGTCAGCTGGCCGAAGGCCGCGATCTCGTGGCTGATGAAGTGCGAGGCGAAGCGCTGGTAATATTCGTCCGGCAGGCCCGAAATCCGGCGCGACGTCAGGAAGTCCTCGTTCGAGCGATAGGCGTAGTCCACGTCCCGGCGCTTGCGGAAGTAGAAGGTGCCGACCGACCAGTCGAAGGCGCCGCCGGGATCCGAGACCAGCCGGGTCTCCTGAACGAAGGTCTCGTCCCAGGCATCGGCGTCGAGGGCGAACGGGAAGGCCTGGTTATAGCTGCCGGCCAGGTCGACGTAGAACAGGCCCGTATAGTCCGAGAAGGTCGTCGAGCTGGTCAGGCGCGCGCCGTCGAACTGGTATTCGAAGGTCGCATTGTAGTTGGTCATGTCGCTCTGGAAGCGGTCCGGGCGGTCGCTGCGCCGGACGAAGTCGCCCAGATTGGGGTTGGTCAGCGACGAGTCGTGCGGGTTCGACACCTCGTTCGAGACCAGCAGCCGGGCGACGAAGCGGTCGGTGGGCTCCCACTGCAGGATGGCGCGACCGCCATACTGGATCAGGGTGTTGGAGTCCTCGATGCCGGTGCCGACGTTGTCGACCCAGCCCTCTTCATTGCGCGAGAAGCCCACCACGCGGATGGCCAGCTGATCCTCGATCAGCGGCACATTGATCATGGCGTTGTAGCGCTGACGCAGGCCGTGGCTCTCGTTCATCTTGCCGATGTCCATCAGGAACGAGGCATCAAACCCGCTCGCATCCGGATCGTGGGTCAGGATGCGCAGGGCGCCGGCCAGCGAGCCGGAGCCGAACAGGGTGCCCTGCGGCCCGCGCAGGAACTCGATCCGCTCCACGTCATAGAGGCTGGGGTCGAGAATCGTGGAGTTGCCGTTCGACGAGATCGGCAGCTCATCCAGATAGATGGCGACGGTGCTCTGCAGGTTGGCGCCATAGCCGTTGGTGGCCACGCCCCGTGCGGAGAAGTTGTTGAAGTTGGCCGAGGCCCGGTTGAGCGTCACGCCCGGAGTGGCGATGGCCAGGCCGTCATAGTTGACGATGCCGCGCTCGTTCAGGTCTTCCTGGGACAGGGTCGTGACGCTGATCGGCACGTCCTGGGCGCGCTCGGTGCGGCGGGTCGCGGTGACCACCACCTCCTCCAGCGTCGTGGCCCGCTCCTGCGTGCGGTTGGTCCCGGGGTCCTGCTCCTGCGCCAGGGCGAGGCCCGGGGTGAGGACGGCAAGGGTGGCGGCGGCACAGGCCGACGCGAGAAGTGTCGCTTTCATAGAAATCCCTCCCTACGCCGGTCATGAACGCCAGCGTTTGACCAGAGAGGGACACGAGGATCAGCCTCTGTCAACATTCGCTATCACGTGCGTGAATGTTTTCACTGTTCACTCAGATGGGCGATTTCGCCCGGACTTCCCGGACATTCAGACATTTCAACATGATCCCTCCCCTATTCACCGAAACAGGAAATATTTTGGTTCACGCTCACGTGAGTGAAATTTGACACAGCCGACCTGACGTGCCCCTCTTCGACCACCAGAGCGCCGAACCGAACGGCGCCGGGAGGATCAGGGCCGGACGCTATCGGCCCCAAAGGGAGGGAAGCCGCCATGTCCGATCCCGGACTGCCGGAGCGTACCGAAACGCGGGAACGAAGCCGGTGAGGCCCTCGCGCAGGGGCCTGCTGCTCGGGGCCGGCACAGCGGGGCTGGCGCCCTTCGCCACAGCCGGAGAAGTCCTTCTGGACGACGCCTGGCATCAAACGATTCTGGACCGCTATGCCGCCTTTGGTGACAAGTCGACCGGCGGGCCGGGCGACATGGCCACGGGCGCCTGGCTAGAGGACGAGCTGACCCGGCTGGGCTTTCACTGCCACCGGCACGCGTTCGTCTCGCCCTTCTTCGATGCCGATCAGGCCACCCTGACCATCGAGGGACACACCGCCTCTGTCATTCCGCAGGCGCCCGTGACGCCGACCGACTCCGAGGGGGTGAGCGCGCCGCTCGCCCTGTCGTGGGGAAGCGGGCGGCTGGACGGCCGGATCGTGCTGATCGTACTGCCCTCACGACGCTGGTCGAGCGCTCTGGACGGGCTGATCCAGACCCGGCTGAACGACGTCTGGGCCCGGGGGGCGATCGGCGCGGTGCTGATCACGACAGGGCCGACCGGCGACGCCCTGGCGCTCAATGCCCCCGCGCGGCTGCCGCCCGGGGCCGGCCCCATCGCCGTGCTGGCCCCGAACGAGTCGGAGCCCTTTCTTAACGCAGCCGCCGAGGGGCGGACCGGCCGTCTGGTGCTGTCGGGCACAGCCGGACAACGCCCGGCCTTCAACCTGACTGCCCGACTCGCGCGCGGCGCGGACAGGGCCGTGGTGCTGTCGACGCCGCGGTCGGGCTGGTTCACCTGTGCCGCCGAGCGGGGGTCCGGCATCGCCGTCTGGCTGGCGGCCGCCCACTGGCTGGCCCGGCGACAGGACCCGTTCGACGTCGAGCTCGTGGCGATCAGCGGCCATGAATACGAGAATCTGGGCGGCGAGCACTATCTCGAGGCGCTCGCGCCGAAGCCCGAGCGCACCCGGTTGTGGGTGCATGTCGGGGCCAATCTGGCGGCGCGGGACTGGCACACCTATGGACGCGAGTTGCGTCCCCTGCCCGGCCCGGACGCCCAGCGCTATCTGCTGGCCAGCCCCGACGTCGCCGACAGTTTCGCCCGCGCCTATGCCGGCCAGCCGGGGCTCGAGGCCGTCTATCCCGCCACGGTCGAGAACTCGGCAGGCGAACTGACCAACATCCTCAGGGCCGGCTACACCAGCGCCGCCGGCTTCTTCGGCAACCACAAATTCCACCACAGCCGCAATGACGACCTGCGCTGCGTGACGGGGGCGCTGGTCCGGCCGGCCTCCGAGGCGCTGCGACGGGCACTGGCCGAGATACTGGCCTCGTAAGGATCTCCCATGACCCAGCCGCCCCCGGCCCGCCCGCTCCACTCCTCGCAGTACAGGGCGCTGGTCCTGGGGCTGTTGCTGCTGGCCTACATCTTCAACTTCATCGACCGGACCATCCTGTCGATCCTGGGCCCGGCCATCCGCATCGAGCTGGGCCTGACCTCGACCCAGATCGGCATGCTGGGCGGCCTGTATTTCGCCCTTCTGTACACCCTGCTGGGCATACCGATCGCGCGCCTGGCCGAACGGCACAGCCGGGTGAACATCCTGACGGTGTCGCTGGTGGTCTGGTCGGCCTTCACCGCCCTGTGCGGCATGGCCGGCAGCTTCGTCACCCTGGCGCTCTGCCGGTTCGGCGTGGGTGTCGGCGAGGCCGGGTGTTCGCCGCCGGCCCACAGCCTGATCAGCGACTACTTCCCGCCGCACCGTCGCGCCTCGGCCCTGGCCATCTATGGACTGGGCGTGCCGCTGGGCATGATGTTCGGCGCGGCCGCGGGCGGCTGGCTGGCCCAGACGCTGGGGTGGCGCTGGGCCTTTGTGCTCGTGGGCCTGCCCGGCGTTCTGCTGGCCGTGGCCTTCAAACTGCTGGTGCGCGAGCCTCCGCGCGGGCACGCCGATCAGGAAATGGCGCTGGCGGTCGGCCTGCCGGTCGAGGCCCCCGTTCCCCCGGGCCCCTGGTCGATCGGCCACGAGGCGCGCGAGATCGGTTCGGTCGTCCGCGCCCTGTTCGGCAAATGGCCGGTGCTGAACATGGCGCTGGGCATTACCCTGGTGTCCTTCGGCCTGTACGGATCGGGCCAGTTCGCGCCGCAGTATTTCGTGGCGGCCTTCGGGCTGGATCTGACGACCGTCGGCCTGATCATCGGCCTGATCGGGGGCGTGGGCGCCGGCATCGGCACCCTGGCCGGCGGGTTTCTGGCCGATCGGCTGGCCCGGCGAAATGCGGCCTGGTACGCCCTGACCCCGGCCATCGGCCTGGCGCTCTGCACGCCGCTCTACATCCTGGCCTACACCCAGGCGAACTGGCAGGTGGCGGCCGCCCTGCTGCTGCTGCCGGGCCTGTTCCAGTACACCTATCTGGGCCCGACGTTCGGCGTGGTGCAGAACTCGGTCGATGTGCGACGGCGGGCGACAGCCACGGCCGTGCTGTTCCTGTTTCTCAATCTGATCGCGCTGGGCGGCGGGCCGCCCTTTACCGGCTGGGTCATCGACCAGCTGGCCGGTGTGCGCTTCACCCACGCGGACGTCGGCGGAATCTGGAGCCTGATCGGCGGGTGGTTGGGCGGTCGGGTGTCGGATGCGGCCGGCTTTGCCGCGGCCTGCCCGGGCGGCGTGGCGCCCGAAGCATCGGATGCAGGTCTGGTTACGGCTTGCCGGACGGCCCTGGCCGACGGGACACGGGGCGGCCTGATCGTCACCTTCCTGTTCTACGCCTGGGCGTCGGTCCACTACTTCCTGGCCGCCATTGGAATGGCCCGCCACCTCGCCTCCCGCACCTGACCGGGAGGCGCCGGCCGGGGGACAGGCCCGGCAAACGGGGCCCCAAACGCAGAAACGCCGCCCGGGGGACCGGACGGCGCTGGAAACTTGGGTGCGGGAGCAGGATTTGAGCAGAACCTCACACCACTTTTCAGCTTCACTGCGTGACTCTCGCTGCGTCCGCGAAGCGCCAGAAGCGGACTTTGACAAAAGTCCTATGATCGGGCTTTTGCACGCGCCGAAGAGACCGCGTTGGGAGAGCGGCCCAATTTTCGTCTCGCCCTGTGCAGGCCGCTATCCCGTTCGGCAAGGTCCTTGAGGATTGGACAGTCCGGGCGGTCATCGCCAGCGCAACATTCGGCGAGCGTTCGAAGCGCGTCCGCCATCGCCTGCATCTCGCCGATTCGGGCGTCGAGGTCGGCGACGTGTTTCTGGGCGATCGCCTTTACTTCCCGGCTCGGACGGACGCGGTCACGCCAGAGCAATAGCAGGTGGCCGATTTCCTCGACTGAGAAACCCAGGTCACGGGCGCGACGGATGAACTGCAACTCCCGCACATCCCGCTCGCCGAAGTCGCGATAGTTGCTGTCCGTCCGGTCCGCCGGCCGGATAAGGCCGACAGACTCGTAGTAACGGATCATCTTGGGCGATACGCCGGTCGCCTTGGAGGCCTGGCCGATGTTCATGGGGTCGCTCCTTCGATGGGGGTCTTGAAGCCGCGCAGACGAAGCGCGTTGGTCAGCACGCTGACGCTGGACAGGGCCATGGCGCCGGCGGCCAGCATGGGCGACAGCAGCCAGCCGAACACCGGGAACAACAGGCCCGCCGCGACCGGTATCAGCACGACGTTGTACCCGAACGCCCAGACGAGGTTCTGGCGGATGTTGCGCATGGTGGCTCGTGAGAGAGCGACGGCGTTCACGGCACCGCGCAGGTCACCCCCGGTCAGGACGACGTCCGCGCTCTCGATCGCGACGTCCGTGCCGCCGCCGACTGCGAGCCCGACATCGGCCGCCGCCAGGGCCGGCGCGTCGTTGACGCCGTCGCCGACGAAGGCCACGCGGCGTCCGCCGGCCTGGAGCGCACGGACGGCGTCGACCTTGCCGTCCGGCAGAACCTCGGCGCGCACCTCGTCGATGCCCAGACCTCGGGCCACGGCCTCGGCGGTCCGGCGGTTGTCGCCCGTGACCATCGCGACCTTGAGCCCGAGCGCATGGATGGCGGCGATGGCGGCGGGCGTCGTCGCCTTGATCGGATCGGCGACCGCGATGATGGCCGCCAGGCGGCCATCGATCGCTGCGTAGAGAGGGCTCTTGCCCTCTTCGCCAAGCCGTTGGGCCTGAGCGGCGAAGGCGGACAGGTCATGACCGAGACGTTGCATCAAGCGGTCGGCGCCGACCTCGACCGAGCGGCCGGCGACCCGGCTCTCTGCGCCGAACCCAGGACGGGACGAAAAGGTTTCGGGCGCCGACACGGGCAGTCCCCGCTTCGCGGCGGCCTGGATGATGGCGCGGGCGATGGGGTGTTCCGAGCGGGTCTCCAGCGCAGTGACCAGGCTCAGAACCTCGTCCTCGGCGAAGCCCTCGGCCACGGTGAGGTCGGTCAGTTCCGGCCGCCCCTCGGTCAGGGTGCCGGTCTTGTCGAAGGCGACGACCTCGACGCTCTGGAGCGCCTGAAGCGCCTCGCCCTTGCGAAACAGGATGCCGAGTTCGGCGGCGCGGCCGGTCCCGACCATGATCGAGGTCGGGGTCGCCAGTCCCATGGCGCAGGGGCATGCGATGATCAGCACCGCGACCGCGTTGACGAGGGCGAAACCCAGCGCCGGCTGCGGACCGAACGCCAGCCAGACGCCGAAAGTCAGCACGGCAACGCCGATCACGGCGGGCACGAACCAGCCGGTCACCTTGTCGACCAGCGCCTGGATCGGCAGTTTGGTGCCTTGGGCGGCCTCGACCATGCGAACAATCTGAGCCAGCACGGTTTCGGACCCCACCTTCTCGGCGCGGAAGCGGAAGGCGCCCGTGGTGTTGATCGTGCCGCCGACGACCTTGGCGCCCTCGATCTTCTCGACCGGGATCGGCTCGCCGGTCAGCATGGACTCATCGACATACGAGCCGCCGGACAGCACCGAACCGTCGACCGGAACGCGTTCGCCGGGCCGGACGACGATCACGTCGCCGGGTGTGACCTGATCGATCGGCAATTCGACCTCCGACCCATCCCGCTCCACGCGGGCGGTCTTGGCCTGGAGCGTCATCAGGCGGCGAATCGCCTGGCTGGTCTGGCCCTTGGCGCGCGCCTCGAACCAGCGGCCGACCAGGATCAGGGTGACGATCACCGCCGCCGCCTCGAAATAGACGTTGGCGGTTCCGGCCGGCAGCCACTGCGGCGCGAAAGTCGCGACGGTGGAGAAGGCCCAGGCGGCGGTGGCGCCCAGCACGACCAGCGAGTTCATGTCCGGCGTCAGCCGGATCAGGTTCGGCACGCCTTTTCGGTAGAAGCGCAGACCCGGCACGAACAGCACGAAGGTCGCCAGCACGAAGCTGATGATCCGCCAGGGCGTCATGCCGATGGAGTCCATCAGCCAGCCGTGGGCGCCGGGAACGAAGTGCAGCCCCATCTCCACGACGAACAAGGGAAGGGTCGCGGCGCCCGCGACGACGACGGCGCGTCCCAGGCTGCGGATTTCGACGGCGCGCGAGGCCTGTTCACGATCCTCGCTGGTCGCGTCGGGCGCGGACGCCGCCTCGGCGGTGTAGCCTGCCTTGGCCACGGCCTCTGTCAGGGCGCGGGCGTCAATGGCGCCTTCCAGCACCCGGACGGTGGCGCGTTCCGTCGCCAGGTTGACGTTCGCATCCAGGACGCCGGGCGCCGCCTTCAGCGCACGCTCGACACGGCCGACGCAACTCGCGCACGTCATGCCCGTGATCTTCAGTTCGACGGTGCGTTCGATCGGCTCGTAGCCGGCGGAGCGGATCGCCTGGGTCACCGCCGCCGCAGAGCCGGTGTCGTCCACTTCCACTCGCGCGCGCTCGGCCGCGAGGTTGACCGTGGCGCTCATCACGCCGGGCGCGGCGCGGATGGCCTTCTCGACGCGACCGACGCAACTGGCGCAGGTCATGCCGAGCACGGGAATGTCGAGGGTTCGCAGGGTCGTGGCGGTCATCGGGACGGTCTCCAAAACGAAGTCCCGCCCTTGATGAACCTTCCAGTCATGGGTAGGTCAAGCGTCGAGCCAAACCAGCGTCAATTGACACCCCTGTGGCGCGCCTTGGCCCCTAACCTCTACCGCACCGCCTCCTGAATTTTCGGCTGCATGTCTGGCGTGAGCACCGCTGGCCGCGCCGGCAGCGGTTGGTCGGCGCGTTCTCCATTTCGATCGATGTCGGCGAGAAGGAGTTTCATTTCCTCGATCTCACGAACCTGGGCGGCGATGATGTCATCGGCCAGCCTCCGGACGCGGGGGTCGCTGATAGACGCCTTGCGGGCGTTATTGATGGCGATCGAGTGGTGCGGGATCATCGCTTCCATGAAGCTGGAGTCGTTCACCAGCGTCTGCGCGCGGTTCATGGAGAGCAGCGCGACGCCAAGGACGGCGGCGGCGGCGACGATCATGATCTTGGTGCGCTTTCCCTCATACATGCTCCACATGAATCCGAGCATGATGATGGTCATGACGCAGCCCATGATGAGTGACGCCAGCATGCGGTTCAGGCTGAAGAAAACGTGATCCCAGCTGTAAACCAGCTGATACATGAAGACGAACATCACCACTGTCGAGGTGGCGATCATCCCGGCGAACCGGCCCCAACCCATCTTCATTTTCAGTCTCCCAATCCTTGTTCCCGAAACCGGGGCAACGAATGGGACCGGCCGGCTGTTCCGGCCTCGGCGGTCAATCGGACGGCTCAGTCGCCATGATGAGCGTGCACGACCGCGTGACCCTTCCCGCGCGAAATCAGCCAGCGATTCACGGGGAAGGCGGCGGCTCCTGCGATGACAAGGGCTATGGCCAAAGCGCCCCAGAACAGCGGCGAGGTCAAATGCGCGTCCATGGCGCCGGGGATCACCAGCATGATGGCGTTGTCGACGATCTCCATTATGGCGATGGAGGTGGTGTCGGCGGCCAGCGCCAGCTTCAGCACAGCCCCGAACGCCAGCCCGGCCCGCAGCAGCGGGACCATGGTGAAGGCGTAGCCGAACAGGAAGGCCAGACCGACGGCCAAGACGACAGTCGCGACGGCGGGCCAACCCAGCGCCGTTCCGATCACCATGCCCAGCACTTCCCCGACGGCGCAGCCGGACAGACAGTGGAGCGTCGCTGTGAACGCCAGACGGTTCAGTGCGCGCGCCTGGTCGTGCGTCTGCGCCTCGCCGACCTCCTCGTTGTGCTCGGGATGCGAATGATGTTCGTGGAACATGAGTGATCTCCTTCCACCTCACCTTTCCGCCTTCCCATGGTGATAAGGTCAAGACAGCGATTTCGCCCCTTGACCTTCCAACGCTGGGAAACCCCACCTCCCTCATCGTCGATCGAAAAGGAGATGACGATGATCGAGCTGAAGGTTGAACGCATGACTTGCGGGAGCTGCGCCGCGAAGGTCCGGGCGGCTGTGATCGAGGTGACGCCAAACGCCCGGATGGAGATCGAGATCGCAACCGGGACACTGCGGGTGGAGGGCGAAGCCGACGAGGCCCGCATCCGGACCGCGATCGAGCAAGCTGGTTACGGCATCGCGTAGGCGTGTCGCGGCCGGTCGCCTGATCGGCCGCGACGGTCCATCGTGAGGGAAGCGCCCATACGGCGCGTAGAGAAGCAGAAGGCCGAAACCGGCCGAACGTCTGGAGACCGAGTATGCGTAACTTCAACCCCGCACCCATCGTCGCCATGGCGGCGGCCATGACCTTGGCCGCAGGGCCGGCGGCGGCGCACGCCCGTCTGGTCAGTTCGACCCCGGCGGCGAATGCCACCGTCGCTCCCACGCGGACGATCAGCCTGACCTTCAGCGAGCGCAGCGTTCCCGCCTTCTCCAGCTTCGACGTCGTCAATGCGGCGGGCGAGAAGGTCGCGATCCGGGTTGCGGGTTCGGAGGACGGAAAGACACTGACGGGAACCCTCGCTCGCCCGTTGGCCGCCGGCGCCTATCGCGTCGACTGGCGCATCGCGTCGAGCGACGGCCATCGGATGACGGGCTCATACACCTTCTCGGTGCGCTGACGCCGTGCTCGAATTCGCGGTCATCGCGCTTCGCTGGCTTCAATACAGCGGCGCCGTCGTCCTGCTCGGGGCGCCGCTGTTCCTGCTCTATAGCTTCAAGGGCACCCGCGACCCGAACCTCGCTTGGGCGCGTCCGACCCTGATCGTCGCGGCGCTCGTTGTCACGCTTGGCTCGCTCGCCGCCCTGGTGGCCCAGACGGCGGTGATGGCGGGCTCGCTGAGCGAAGCCTTTAAACCCGCGTCGCTGTCCTTCATGGTCACTGGCACCGGCTTGGGCATGGCGATGGTGGTTCGCGCCGTGGTCGCCATCCTCGCCCTTGTCGCGGTCGTCGCCCTGAAGCCGGGGCGCGTGCTCTGGGGCTTGCTGGTGGCGGCGGGGTTGATCGTGGCTGCCAGCTTCGCCTGGACGGGTCATGGTGCGGCCACCGAAGGACCGGGCGGCCCGCTCCATCTCGTTGCCGACATCGTCCATGCCGTCGCCGCCGCCGTGTGGCTAGGCGCCTTGGCAGCCTTGACGATCCTGCTGCTGCGCCGGACTGTGCCGGATGATCTGGCGATCCATCGCGCCCTGCACGGGTTCGCCAGCCTCGGGACCCTCGCCGTGGGTCTCCTAGTGATGACCGGAATCGTGAACAGCTGGTTCCTGGTCGGCCCCGCGCGCATCGGGCACTTGGGAGCCAATCTCTACGGCCAGCTGTTGATCGTCAAACTCGTGTTGTTCGCCCTGATGCTCGCCCTGGCGGCCGGCAACCGCTTCCGGCTGACGCCGGTGTTGGGCTCGGTTCTGGCAAACGCCGAAGATCCTCGACAGGCGCTTCAACGGCTCCGACGCAGCGTCGTTGCGGAGACGCTGGTCGCGGTCGTGCTGCTGTTCGTCGTCGCGGTGATGGGCACGCTTGCGCCGCCATCGACCATATGACCTAGAGACGGCTCCTAGCGGGGCGCGCGCGACGACCAGTGGATGTGGTGGATGCGCCAGCCGTCGGCGTGCCGCTTCAGCACCATGGTCTCAGTCGTCAAACGGTCCACCGCGCGGCCATTGAACTGGCCCGTCGTGCGGCCTTCGCTGGTGATCCAGGCGATGTCGCCGTCGGCCCAGCCCGATCTCCGCGCCACTGTCGCCTCCGACGCTGCGGCGAAGGCGGCGTCCGAACCAAGGTGATGGGACGCATACTCGTCGCGCGACCGCTCCGCGCCGCCTTCCTCGAAGATCATCACATCCGGCGCCAAAAACGTCAGCGCGCCCGCCGTGTCGCCGGCCTTGAGCGCGGCGTGGAAGCCGTCCACGGCGGTGGCCGCGTCCGTTGCTTCCGCAGCGACCGAGCCTGCGGCTTGGTCAGGGCCGTGGGCGTGGTCCTGGGCGAAGGCGGGCGTCGCCGAAAGCACGGCGAACGACAGGGCGAGGGCAAGGGATGTGCGGGACATCGGAGGCTCCAGACTTGAGGTGATATGGGAGACCAGCGCGATCTGCGTCAGGCCGATTGGTTGTGGCGAGCGAACACGCGGGTCGCGCCTGATCGAAGCACCAGCAGGGTGTCGTAGGGGTCCTTGTGCCCCTGCGGCGTCTCCATGCCGGGAGAACCCAGCGGCATAGCCGGCACGGCAAGGCCCACCGCCGTCGGCCGTTCGGCCAGCAGGCGGATGACATCCTGAGCCGGCACATGGCCCTCGATCAAATAGCCGTCGATGCGCCCGGTGTGACAGGAGGCCAAAGCGTCAGGCAATCCTCCGCTGCTCCGGACCGACTGGAGGCTCGGAAGGACCGCTATGGTCGTCGTGAAGCCCGCCTCGCGCAGGTGCTCGATCCATGCGTCGCAGCAGGCGCAGGTCGGAGTCTTGAAAACCGTCAGGTTTCTCGACGGGCGCGTCTGGGCGCAGGCCGTTCCGGTCATGCCGGCGAGCATGGCGGCGCCCAGTAACAGGCGACGGTTCAGGTTGACGGAGTTCAAAAGGGTTCTCCCTGATCGCTGTGAACGGAACGTCTGGCCTCGACGGGATCGGCGCGCTGCGGAGCCATTCGCTCCCGGAGCCACCGTCGGCCAGGCCGCTCGACGAAGACATGGATGGCGGCGGCTGCGACGAGGGTCAACACCAGCATGGCGGCCAGCTCACCCAGACCCATCCGGTAGTCTCCGGGCCAGCCGACGAGCGCCTGCACAGCGTTGCGCCAAACCATCAGGATCGGGATGTGGACGAGATAGAGCGCGAACGAAGCCTCGCCTGCAAACAGGGCGACAGGATGGGACAGGAAGGTCCGAACGCGCGCCTTGGCCAGCAGAGCGAGCGACAGGATGAAGGGACCAGCCGCCGCGACGATGATGCGGTCGTCGGCGCCGATCTGCATGAGGACGAGCAGCGCTGCGGTGGCTACCAAGGCGCCCACGATTGACGCGCGCGGCGATGGTATCCAGCGCTGGCCGAGGTAGTAGAGGCCTATGCCGTAAAGAAACTCAGGGATGATCCTCAGGATGCCCATACTGTCTTCGGCCCGAGGCAGCACCCGGCCGAACTGGGCGCTGTAGAACGCATCGAGCGCGACAAACAGGATCGCGGCGAGCGCGATGATGACCCACGGTCTCGCTCGCAGCCGAAGAGCCAGAGCGGCGTAAGCGGGGAACGCAAGATAGGCGAACCATTCTGCCGACAAAGACCAAGCCGGTCCATTCCACAGAACCATGGTTTCGCGTGGGAACCAGGCCTGAACGAGAAGCAGCGTGCTGACAAAATCGGCGGGGTTAAACCGACCCGGCTCCACCCCGACGCCGAACAGAGGCGCGAGCAATACAAGCCCAAGCATGGCGAGAAGGATGAACAGGTGAGCCGGATAGATCCGCGCGAACCGCGCTGCAAGGAACCGCCGGTAATCCGGCGCGCGATCACCTTGGAGGTAGACGTGCGTTAGGATGAACCCCGACAGCACGAAAAAGACATCCACGCCCAGCCGCGCGCGATCCAACAAACCGGCGCTTTCGACAGAGAGCGTCCATTGAAGCTGGTAGTGGAACAGGACAACACCGAGTGCGAGGAAAAACCTCACACTGGTGAGCGGATCGAGCACGTCGGGAAAGAGAACCCGTGTTGCGTCTGACTTGTCGCTCACATCGCTCCCCCTCGAACGACGGGGCTGTTCCGGTCGTTCTCTGATATCTACGTGGGCGACGGCTCTTCCCCTCGCGAGGGGAATGTGAAGGGCGCGCGTATGGCAGATGGGGCGTGACGCAGGTGGAAAAATGACCGACGAGATGGACAGATTGATCCGCGCGGACATGTCGGGCGACGCCGCGCGGCTTGCCGACTTTGAAGATGCGGTCTGGGCGCGGATCGGCGAACGCAGAGAGCGTGTCCGCGTGGGCCAGGTTCGCGTCGCCGCCGTCGCCCTGGCGCTGGCGATCGGCGTCACGAACGGCGGTCTGATGCTCTTGGGGCCTCAGCCAGAGCCGTCAGAAATGCGAATTTTCACCGTGTCAGCCGGCTTGTCGCCGCTTGCCAGCCTGGATGTCCGGGGATGAGGGAGAACTGGAAATCCATGGTCATCACCGCGATCCTGGCCGCGCTGGCCAGCGGCGCGGCGACCTGGGCGACCGCGACGTGGGTCATGCAGGAGCGGCAACCGCCCAACCTACACAGCGTCGTCCATGAACAACTCGATCTGAGCGCGGAACAGGATCGCCAGCTCGACGTCATCGAAGCCCGATTTGCGGCTCAGCGCCCCGCGCTGGAGGCCGAGGTCCGCGCCGCCAATCGCGAACTAGCCGCCGCCATAGCCGCCAGTAATGGCGACACTCCGCAGGTCCAGGCGGCGGTCGATCATTTTCACGTAGCCATGGGCGACCTCCAAAAGGCCACGATCGCTCATGTCTTCGAGATGCGATCCGTGTTGACCCCCGGCCAGGCCGAGGTGTTCGACGAAGCGGTCGTCGAGGCCTTGCGCCATGACGCCGGTTAAGCGCGGCGCGTGGGGGCCGGGCAGAGCATCGAGGTTCGCGCGGCGGGCGGAGACCGGGCCGCCTTCACCGCCTTGGTGACCGCCACCAAGGCCGATCTCTACCGGTTCATTCGCCGCTATGTCGGCGACGAGGCCGAGGCGCATGATGTGCTTCAGGAAGCTTATGCGTCCGCCTGGCTCGCCATGCGACGATATGATCCGGCACGGCCGTTCGATGTCTGGCTGCGCTCCATCGCTCTGAACAAATGCCGCGACTGGAGCCGCCGACGGGCGGTTCGCCGCGTCGTGCGCGGGGTCATGGGTCTGGAAGCGCCCGAGGCGACGGCGGTGGGCGACGACGCGCCCATGCCTGAGGCGCGCCTGGACGACCAGCGCAGGGCCAAGAACCTGCAACGCGCTTTGTCCGATCTTCCTAACACCCTGAAGGAGCCTCTCCTGCTCGCCGCGCTCGAAGGGCGGTCCCATGCCGAGATCGCCTCCCTCCTTCGCATCACCCCCAAGGCCGTGGAAACCCGCATCGCCCGCGCGCGCAAGAAGCTGGCGGAGGTCTTGGCTCAGGCTACGGGCGAAGAGGGCTTGACCTTGCCATGATGGGAAGGTGCACAAGGCTGCGATCCCGACCTGTGGCGACCTGACGCAAGGGTTTCGCCGCCGGGCTGCGTAATTGAACGAACGGCTGAACATTGCCGAAGGACCTACTCACTTATGTCGATGTCACAACTTGATCGCCGAACCCTACTTCGCGGCGCCGCCTTGGGCGGCGGTCTGCTGGGACTGCAAGGCCTGCTGCCCGCTTGGGCGCAGACAGGATCGGCCGGTCTGCGGGCGGACATGCCAACCCTGACCGGGTCGAACATCGATCTGAGCGTCGGCCATTCGCCCTTCACCGTGGGCGGACGAACGGGGCACGCCATCACCATCAACGGAACCCTTCCCGCGCCGCTGATCCGTCTGCGCGAGGGCCAGAATGTGCGGTTGGCCGTCACCAACACCTTGGACGAGGACACATCGATCCATTGGCACGGCCTCCTGCTGCCATTCCAGATGGATGGCGTGCCGGGCGTCAGCTTCCCCGGAATCAGGCCGGATGAGACGTTCGTCTATGAGTTCCCGATCATCCAGTCGGGCACCTTCTGGTATCACAGTCACTCCGGCCTTCAGGAGGCGATGGGCCACTACGGTCCGATCGTCATCGACCCGGCCGGCGCCGATCCGGTCGCCTACGACCGCGAGCATGTGCTGGTCCTGTCGGACTGGAGTTTCATGCATCCGCACGAAATCCTCGACAAGCTGAAGAAGAGTCCCGGCTATTTCAACCAGCAGCGCACCACGCTGGCTGGACTGATCGACGGCAGCGACCGCATGAGCCTGGAAGAGCGGCGCATGTGGGGCCAGATGCGAATGGACCCGCGCGATATCCTCGACGTCAACGGCTCGACCTACACCTATCTGATCAACGGGCACGGGCCGCAGGAGAACTGGACGGGCCTGTTCCGCCCCGGCGAGCGGGTGCGGCTGCGGATCATCAACGCCTCGGCCATGTCGATCTTCAACATCCGCATTCCCGGCCTGCCGATGACGGTGGTCCAGGCCGATGGCGAGAACGTGCGCCCGGTGGAGACCGACGAGTTCCAGATTTCGGTGGCCGAAACCTATGACGTCATCGTCCGGCCGACCGAAGATCGCGCCTACACGATCGTGTCTGAGGCCATCGACCGCTCGGGCATGGGTCGGGCGACCCTGGCGCCGCGTCTGGGCATGACCGCCGAGGTCCCGCCACTGCGCGAGGTCCCGAACCTCACCATGCGCGATATGGGCATGGGCGGAATGGATCACGGCTCCATGGGCGGCATGTCCGGAATGGATCACGGGGCGATGGCCGGTATGGACCACGGCGCCCCTGCCCAAGGCGCGGCTCCGGGGGGCGAAATGGCCGGGATGTCCATGGCCGGGATGAACATGCGCGATCCCGAGAATGCCCCGCCGGACATGGCCGTGGGTGTCGGGGTCGACATGGTCGCCATGGACCCCGCCAACCGCCTCGGCGAGCGTCCGACCGGGCTGACGGACGTCGATCACCGCGTCCTGGTTTACACCGACCTGGTGTCGCTCCAGCCCAACAAGGACCAGCGCCCGCCGTCACGGACCATGGAAATCCATCTGACCGGCAACATGGAACGGTTCATGTGGGGCTTCGATGGCAGGAAGTTCAGCGAGCTGGTCGAGCCGATCCGCTTCGAGCGCGACGAGCGGGTGCGGGTGACCTTGGTCAACGACACCATGATGGCCCACCCGATCCACCTGCACGGCCACTTCTTCGAGCTGGTGACCGGCGGACCGCCCGGCCATCAGCCGTTGAAACACACGGTCAATGTCGCGCCCGGCGGCAAGGTGACCTTCGACCTCACCGCCGACGCGCCCGGCGACTGGGCCTTCCACTGCCACATGCTGATGCACATGCACGCCGGCATGTTCAACGTCGTGACGGTGCGGCCGATGGACGGAGCTGTGTCATGAACCGCTTCGCCGTCGCCTTCGCTCCGCTGATCCTCGCCGCCAGCGCCTTGAGCGCCCAAGCCCAGGACCCCCACGCGGGTCATACAATGCCGCCGACGCGACCCGCGCCCGCCCCGACCCCCGCGCCGCAGGAGCCCGCTCGGCCAGCGGCGCAGGACCCGCACGCGGGGCATGTCATGCCGCCCGCGCAGACCCAGCCGGCAGCCGATCCTCACGCGGGCCACCAAATGCCGGCTGAACCGGCAACCGTCGATCCCCACGTGGGTCACGTCATGCCGGCCCCGGCGCCCGCGCAGCCTGATCCGCACGCGGACCATGACATGTCTACCATGGCCTCTGCCCAGGATGATCCGCACGCCGGGCATGACATGTCGACGATGAGCATGGGGCCGCCGGACGTGCCTACCAGCGCCGACAATCCCGGCCGCCCCCCGGAAGAGGCGCTGCCGGCTGCCGCCCTGAGCGGCCCGGCACACGCCGCCGACATGATCTTCGGCGCAGAGGAGATGACCGCCGCCCGCCGAACCCTGGTGCGCGAGAACGGTGACGTTCGCACGACGGCCGTCATTATCGACCGTCTCGAAGCCGGGTTCGGCAGCGAGGACGAAACCTACCTCTGGGACGTCCAGGGCTGGAGCGGCGGCGACATCAACCGCTTCTGGTGGAAGTCCGAGGGCGAAGGCGACTTCGGCGGCGAACTGGAAGACGCCGAACTCCAAGCACTCTACAGCCGTGCCGTAACGCCCTTCTGGGATGTGCAGGCCGGCCTGCGCCAGGACTTCCGCGCCGACGGCGAGGACACGACGCACTTGGTCCTCGGTCTCCAAGGACTGGCGCCCTACTGGTGGGAGATCGACGCCGCCGCCTTCCTGTCGACAAAAGGCGATCTGACCGCCCGCGTCGAGGCTGAATACGATCAGCGCATCACCCAGCGCCTGATCCTTCAACCGCGCATGGAAATCGAGTTCGCGGCCAGCGACATCCCGGAGCTGGAGATCGGCTCGGGCCTGTCTTCGGTCGAGGCGGGTCTGCGACTGCGCTACGAGTTCCGAAAGGAGTTCGCCCCCTATGTCGGCGTCGAGTGGAGCCGCGCGTTCGGCGACACTGCCGACTACATCGAAGCCCGAGGCGGCGAGGCCGAAGACACTCGCTTGGTCGTCGGCCTGAAGGCCTGGTTCTAGCCCAAGGAGATCACCCTATGATCCGCACCCTCATTATGACCGCCGCGCTGGCGTTCGCCGGCGCCGCCGCCGCCCAAGACCCGCATGCGGGCCACGCCATGCCCGCCCCGGCCGCCACGCCTCAGTCGGGCATCACCACCGTCCCGGCGAACGGCGCCATGACGCACGGATCGCCGGAACGGTTCAGTGTAACCTTTCCCCATGCAATGATGCTCAAGACCGTGACATTGACGGCCGAGGGCCAGGCTCCGATCGTCGTGACGGCGCCGGCGGCGCCGGCGGCCGAGACCGTCAGCGTGGCCCTGCCGCGCCTCGCGCCAGGGACTTACACCGCCGCTTGGGCGGCCGAAGGTCCGGACGGCCACAAGATGTCCGGTTCTGTCAGCTTCATGGTTCACTAGGAGAACGACGATGAAAGTCTCCACCCTGCTGGCCACCGCCGGCGCGATCCTGACCCTGAGCGCCGGCGCGGCCCTCGCCGCAGACGTTTGTGAATGCTGCAGGGACATGGCGGCGGATGCCGAGATGTCGTGCTGCGACAAGATGAAAAGCGAGCCCGACCCGGCAGACCTTGCACCGCCCGCGCCCGCGCCGTCAGAGACTCCCGAGGCCCAAGGCGATGCGGGCCATATCTGATCGTCAAATTCGATGCATCTCCCGTCCCGGATGGTGCCAGGACCGGCGACGAATCCAGCTTGGACAAGGGTGTTTTGCGCCGCTGAATGCGCCGTCGTTCCAATCAGAGGCCGCTCTCTGTGATGCGAGTCGATACAGTCTGGCACAAAAGGGATCCGGATCATCGCCTGCCCGCCCCGCCTGAAACCGGGCTCTCGGGATGTCTGGAAAGAGTCAGATCGAGCCGTTGATACGGGCGACCGGAACCGGACAATGTAGTCATTCGCCTTCGCTCCGGCGCAGGTGGCTCATCTTGATCACGGCGGCCTCGGGCGCTCCGAGCCGAATGATCCCGATTGGTCGGGGCGTGCTGTTCCGCTTGTTGAACCGCACCCTCCATTCGTTGTCCCGGATCTGGCGATCAGCCCAGACCCAGCCCCATTCACGGCCAGTCCCCAGCCGGATAGCCCTGACCCACTTGCCCCGGCGGTATTGCGCCAAGGCGATCCTCGCCCGGGTCTCGTCGGCCTCGCGCTGCTCGGGCGACGGCTCGACCTCGCGATCGTTCATGGCGTCGATCATCTCGCTGAAGAGGATCGGCCAGTCGGCGTCGTCCAGCATCCGGCCGATCAGGGCGACATCCCGCCAGAGCTGCTTTTCCTCAGGCGTCTGCGGCTGGAAAAGGTCGACGTAAAACTCAAACGTCGCGAGCGGAAGATCATGCATGTCCTCGGCACCACGGACGTCCATGATCTTCGTTTCGAGCGTCGCACGGTCCACAAGCCTGCTGATCTCGCCTTCGATGTAGACCCGAACGCCCTTCCCGCCCTTACCGTCGGGACGGCCGCCATAGCCGTCGAAGGGTTCGACCGTCACGCTGCTGATCAGGCTGCGCACGATCCCCCGCGCGCGCGCCGCATCGCGTTCGTCGCCTTCGAGGGCCTGACCGAGATCTTCCAGCAAGGCCTCAAACCGCTTGATGACGAAGTCGGCCGTCAACTCGGCCGGCGGCGGCGGAGCCGGTCGGACCACTTCGCGCTGCAGCCGCTCCTGGTCCGCTCCAAGCTTCTCGAGATCGTCGTTCAGGATCTTTCGAGCGAACGGGCCCGGCTTCAGGCGGCACTGCTCGCGGATGGACTCGATCTCTTCGTTGACCTCCGCCAGCCGTTGCTGCGCACGCGTACGGCGCTCGTTGGCCGCATCGGTGGCGGGACCACGTTCCTGCAGATACTGATGGATGAACCACGTCATCACCTCCGGCTTGGCAAGCCGATCGGTCAAGCCGCTCAAGATGGCCTTCTCGAGATCCTGACGTCGAACACGACGACTGTTGGAGCAGGCTTTAAGGCGGTAGGCCGAGCAGCCCATCGTCGTGGAGACTTGGACGTAGGAGCCGCCGCAAACGGCGCACTTCACCAGGCCGCTGAAGGTGTAGGTCGGGCGGCGGCGGTCCCGCAGCTTGGACGGCGGTCGAACAGCCAACCGTTCTTGGTTCCGGTCCCAGACGTCCTGCGGGACGATGCGCAGATCGGGTCGGTCGTGCTCGATCATATCGGCAACGTCCGCCTTGTATTTCTTCAGCTCCCCAGTTTTGGGGTCGCGCTCGTTCCTCGTCTTGCCGTGGATGTAGCGTCCCACAACCAGCGGATTCCGCAGCAGCCCATTCATGGAGCGCTGTGTGCCGACAATGGTATTGGGATGCCACACGCGGCCGCCTTCAGGCGTTGATACGTTCTCTGCCGTGAACGCGACCGCGATCTGGTGCGGACTGAGACCGGCATCGAAGTCGAGGTGCGCGCGCAAGACGTATTTCGCCGTCGCCGGGTCGATGACGATCTTCCGGATGGGGACGCCCTTGCGGTTGACCACGACCTGGCCATTCTCATCGACCTCCGGGACCAGCTTGTAACCGTAGGGTGCGTCGCCGAGGAACTTGCCGCGCTCGGCCGCGGCGATCCGTCCACGGTTAGTCCGGTCCGCAAATTTGTCGGACTCGATCTGGGCCATTTCGGCATAGAGGGCGAACTCAAGGCGGCCCATGACGCCCTTGTCGTGAGTGAAGATGACGACGTTCGCATCTTCGAGGCGGTTCTTCGCGTCGTGCAGTTCGCGAGCGTCACGGCCGAGCCGGTCCAGTTGGAAAACCGCAACGACATCCACGTCGCCGGTGGCGGCCATTGCCATCGCCTCAAGATAACCCGTCCGCTTCTTGATCGAGCGGCCGGACTTCCCCTCGTCCTTGAAGACGCCGACCACGATCCAGCCGAGGCGTTCGCAGTCTTCCTTCAGGATTCTGATCTGATCGTCGGCCCCGAGCGGGTTCTGCTGGTTGGTCGAGAACCGCGCCACGATGACGACGCGGGCGCCCGGCCCGGGCAAATCGGCCTTGCCGTAGAGACTCACGACAGAGCCCCCGTCGCGCTGTCCCGTCGGGCCGCCAGCCGGGCCAGGCTGAGCGCCAGCGACAGCAGCTTCTGCTCCTCAGGCGGAAGGTCGGGATGCAGCGTGGCGTCCCGGCGATCTTCAACCCGGCGCCACAACTCGTAGTCGACGTTCGTCGCAGTCATTCGCGCACCAGATCGTGGGCGATCAGCAGTTCGGCGCCCGACGCCTTCATTTCGCTGGTGATATTCATGATCGTGACCACTGATCGGCTCAGCCGCGCCAGGTCGGGCACCACGACGTAGTCGATATCCCCGGCCTTGATGCGCTGCATAAGTTGGTCCCGAGCTGGCGCCTTGGCCCCTTCGCTCCCGCTGACGCCGACATCCTCGAACACGCCGACAATGTCGCCGCCGATCGCGGACACAGCGGCCTTGCAGCGGTCGACGCGCTGGACACAGGGCAAAGCCCGGTCTTTGCCTTTCAAATTGGTGCGGTCATAGATGATGCAAGTCTTGGCCATGGTCAGACTCCGTCGCTCGACGTCTGGCCAGCGTCATGGCCCACAGCGGCGGTCCGCCGCGCCTTCGCAGCAGCGATGCCCCTGCGAACCCGGCGACCATGATGGCGCGACAGTTCTTCAGACATGGCCGACCGGATCAGCCATTCCAGACGGTGCATCCGGCCGAGGGCGATATCGACGGCTTCGATGCCAAGGTCTTCCAGACGCCCCACGACTTGGGGAATGTCCCAAGGCGAAGTGCAAACGAGCCTGAAGTCCGCCACAACGACATCGAATTCGTTGCGGTTCGCTGCGGCCATCAAATCGATCAGCGAGCCAGGGCTCGGGCGGCCAGGGCGTTGCTTGCTAGGAGCAGTGGCGGTGAAGATGGCAACGACATCTCCGGTTTTTTCTGCGACCAAACGAGTGAGGTTCTTGTCGGCATGGTGCTGAGCCGATGAATAGCAGAGGGCCACGCGCTTGCGCGTCGGTCGAATGAGCATTTCTCTTTTCCTTTCCTTAGGGCGTTACCGGCGCGGGCGCGGGCTGATTGAGGTGATGTGGAAGCGATCCGGATCGCCGTCCTCGTCGGCCGCGATCGTCACTTCGAATTCATCGGTCGACAGAAGGTCAGGCGACTTGACGGTCTGGTTCGAGGGAGGGAGCTCGTGGGGCGGCTCGGGGGTCTTCTGGGACATGCTGAGGGCCTGGGTTGAGTGAGTGAGGGAGGCGGACAAGGCTGCTAGTGGGGCAGGCCGTATGCGCGGAACGTCGTCACGTGCAGATGGCAGCCGGTATCGTCGCAGACGATGTTGAGCAGAGTGTCGCCGCCGCAAACCTCCGACAGGCGGGCGTGGAGCCCGATCACCTCGGCCAGGTCGTGACGCTCCTGGAACTCGCTGACGATGGCGCGGATCAAGGGCGTCAGCGGGGGCTGGTAGTCCGGATGGGGGTAGTGGTCGTTCATGAGGAACCTTTCAGGCATGGGGGCGCATTCGGACCCGAGGGTCCGTCAAGCAGATGAGTTTTCGGATTGGGCTGGCACTAGCCGTTGTTGATCAGACGACGGACCAGGCAGCGGATCAGGGGTTCGAGGGCGGGATGCAGGCCAATGACGGCCTCGCGCGCATCGCTCCCAGGTTGGGCGGCCGTTCCACGCCAACGGCTGCGGCGCCCCGGGGGATAGGCGAGGCAGATCGCCTGGTTAGTCGTTGACGTCGACAACGTAGTCGATCCGGTTCGCCGGGATGAGGATGGCGCGCCCAGGAACGTGGTCGTCTTCCGGCGTGTCTACCACTCCGAGGAGGAAGCGATCACGGGTGAGTTGACGCGCCATATCCTCGAAGTCGTCCGCCACGACCTTCAAATTGATTCGGCGGCCGCCCGAAATATGGACTTGGGCCAAGCGATGCTGGTGCATGGCAACGGCTTGGTAGGTGGGGTCGTGAACACGCATAACGTCATCCTTATTTTTGGGAACGTCATTCTAAATAACGAGCGCAACACCCCTTGTCAAGCACGCCGTTCTCAATAAATCAGGGCCGCTTGCGCTTCCACGTCCTCGCGGGCGGAGGGTTCTCGACCGCAAGCTTCAGCGCCAGCAGCACATCAATCCCGGCAGACCTGAGACCGGCCGCGCTCTTAACGGCAGTTCCAGGCAGGCCGAGAGGCGTGAATGTTTGCTGGGCGAAGAGTTGCGGGTCGGGCGATGGCACGCCCAACCAGATGCGGGCGAGCACGCAGTTACTGTAGACACTGATGTTGAAGGTGCGCGTTTCCACGACCGCGCCCAACAACCCACTCGGAAAGATCAGCCGCCGCCCTTCCTCGGAAAGGCGCGTGCGATAGGTCTGCTCCCATCGCTGCAACTCGTCTGCATTCATGATGCAGTGCTTCACCATTTCAGCAAACGGTTGACCCCAAACGTCCGCGAGAGGGCTCTGACTTATCCGCGCCGAAGAATCGTCCCAGGCGAGCGGCTGGAGTTCACGAGCCGCGGCTACCGCCGCAGGCCCCCCAGCGGGCGTCAACGCACCCAAGGTCGCCAGCAACAGCGTAGTGGCGTCGTCATAATCCATCTGAGCGGCGCCAAGCCCCGTCGTCTTGGAGTCAATCACCTCGGCATCACGCAGCACTCGCGCGAAATGGCTGATCATGGTCGCGGGACGATCATCATGCTCCGCAATCGCCTGAGCCAACCCTGGAAGACGCGCCATTCTCATTCTCGATGATTCTGATTTTAATTAAGAACGACGTACCTTAGATTGCTCCTACATGAAAGTCGCACTCTACACCCGCCGATCCTCGGACCTTCAGAACGACCGCTCCACGGCCGACCAGTTGGCCGCGATCAAGCGCAAGTTCGCGGATCGGACGGACGTACAGTTCGTCCACTTTACCGACGAGGGTATCTCCGGATCGGCCATGGCCAATCGCCCGGGCATCCGCGCCATGATGGCTGCGGCCGAGCGCGGAGAGATCGACCTCGTCGTCACCGAGGCTTTGGACCGCCTGTCGCGCGATCAAGAGGGTACGGCGCATATCTATAAGCGCCTGACCTTCTACGGCGTCGGGCTGGAGACCCTGTCCGAGGGGAAGATCAGCGAACTGCACGTGGGCCTGTCCGGCACCATGAACCAGCTGTTCCTGGCCGAACTCGGTCGCAAGACGCGGCGCGGGCTGATCGGCCGGGTGAAGGCCGGCTTCTCCGGCGGCGGTCTCTGCTACGGCTACCGGACCACCGAGAAGGGCGTGCTGGAGATCGACGACCATCAGGCCGGGATCATCCGCAGAATCTACAAGGCCTATGCCGACGGCGTTTCGCCCCGCGTGATCGCCCACATGCTGAACGCGGAGAATGAGCCGGGCCCACGTGGCGGCGAATGGACGCCTTCGACCATCAACGGCGACCGCCGGGCCCAGGACGGCATCTTGCACCAGGAACTCTACATCGGCGTGCGCGTGTTCAACCGCCGCCGCTATCGCAAGCACCCCGACACCGGCCGTCGCTCCTCGGTCCTGAACCCGCCCGAAGACTGGCTGCGCGAACCCGTGCCGGACCTGCGCATCATCGACGACGAGACCTGGCAGGCGGTGCAGGCGCGCAAGGCGGCCCTGGCCGACAAGCCGGCGGCCTACGCCCGTAAGCCCAAACGCCTGCTGTCCGGCCTGATGAAGTGCAGCCTGTGCGGATCCGGCATGACGCTGAACGGCGGCAAGTACGCCTGCAGCGCCGCCCGCGAGCGCGGGACTTGCAAGAACAACAAGATCATCGCCGCCCGCACGGTCGAGGACCGGGTTCTCGCCGGCATCCGCCGCCATCTGCTGTCGCCCGAAGCGATTGCCAGCGCCGTCAGGATCTTCCACGAGGAGCAGTCCACCCGCCGCCTGGAAGCTCTCGCCGCGCGAGCCCCGGCCGAGCGCGAACTGTCCGAGATCGGTCGCAAGCTGGAGCGGGCCCAGATGATGTTCATGGAGGAGATGATCACCATGGACGAGTTGAAGGCCCGCACGGCGCCGCTGAAGACGCGCCGGACGGAGCTCGAGGCTCTGATCGCCACCTCGCCCTCCCCGGTCGTGGTGCAACTGCACCCCGGCGCCGCGGAAGGCTACCGCCGCATGGCGGAGACCCTGCACCTGGCGATCGAGGGCGACGCCGGCGAAGACCTGCGGCGCGAGTTGCGAAAGCTGATCGAGGTCGTCGAGTTCGTGCCGCTGGATGGCCTGGGCAAGTTCGAACTGCGCGTCCGCGGCCAACTCGTCGGTCTGCTGCGTCAGGATCCCAAGGCCTGGAACGACAAAAACCCCGCCGTTTCGGGCGGGGTTTCTGATGGCTCTCACGGGTGTGAGGTATTTTTGGGTGCGGGAGCAGGATTTGAACCTGCGACCTTCAGGTTATGAGCCTGACGAGCTACCGGGCTGCTCCATCCCGCGTCGAAGATGGAAAGGGAAGATGTGAAGGAAGAAGGTTCGAGACTGCCCGGAGGCAAAAGACCATTTCTGTGTGACGGGTAGACCCGGCAGCGACCTACTCTCCCGCGCCTTAAGACGAAGTACCATCGGCTCTGGAGGGCTTAACGACCGAGTTCGGAATGGGATCGGGTGGGGAACCTCCGACATAGCCACCGGGTCAACACGGCACACAGAAATGAGAAGACATCGTCGCGATTATTATCGGCAAGTAAAACCGAATGAGTTTTGCTGAGAAACGATCAAGCCGATCGGATTATTAGTACCAGTAAGCTTCATGCGTCGCCGCACTTCCACACCTGGCCTATCAACGTGGTAGTCTTCCACGATCCTCAGCGAAGCCTTGTTTTGAGGTTAGTTTCCCGCTTAGATGCTTTCAGCGGTTATCTATTCCATACATAGCTACCCTGCTGCGCGGCTGGCGCCACGACAGGTCCACCAGAGGTATGTCCATCCCGGTCCTCTCGTACTAGGGACAGATCCTCTCAAGCTTCGAACACCCACGGCAGATAGGGACCAAACTGTCTCACGACGTTCTGAACCCAGCTCACGTACCACTTTAAATGGCGAACAGCCATACCCTTGGGACCTGCTCCAGCCCCAGGATGTGATGAGCCGACATCGAGGTGCCAAACTTTGCCGTCGATATGGACTCTTGGGCAAAATCAGCCTGTTATCCCTAGAGTACCTTTTATCCGTTGAGCGATGGCCCTTCCACGCGGGACCACCGGATCACTATGGCCGACTTTCGTCTCTGCTCGACTTGTCAGTCTCGCAGTCAGGCGAGCTTATGCCATTGCACTCGACGAGCGATTTCCGACCGCTCTGAGCTCACCATCGCGCGCCTCCGTTACACTTTGGGAGGCGACCGCCCCAGTCAAACTACCCACCACGCCATGTCCCGGACCCGGATAACGGATCTCGGTTAGACGTCAACGACAGTAAGGGTGGTATTTCAAGGATGGCTCCACCAGAGCTGGCGCCCCGGTTTCATAGCCTCCCACCTATCCTACACATACGGTCGCTAACGCCAAGGCGAAGCTATAGTAAAGGTTCATAGGGTCTTTCCGTCTGACCGCGGGAACCCCGCATCTTCACGGGGAATTCAATTTCACTGAGCCTGTGCTGGAGACAGTGGGGAAGTCGTTACGCCATTCGTGCAGGTCGGAACTTACCCGACAAGGAATTTCGCTACCTTAGGACCGTTATAGTTACGGCCGCCGTTTACCTGGGCTTCAGTTCGGAGCTTTCACTCCTCCCTTTAACCTTCAGGCACCGGGCAGGCGTCAGACCCTATACGTCGCATTGCTGCTTCGCAGAGCCCTGTGTTTTTGCTAAACAGTCGCTACCCCCTGGCTTGTGCCACTCATTTCTGGTTGCCCAGAGTGAGTCACGCTTATTCCGAAGTTACGCGTGCAATTTGCCGAGTTCCTTCAGCACAGTTCTCTCAAGCGCCTTGGTATGCTCTACCTGACCACCTGTGTCGGTTTCGGGTACGGTCTCTGCTGGAGTTATTTCCAGGGACAGCTTCGCTGCCAGGACAATCCAATAAGCCCTGACAACTTACGCCATCCGTCACTTCCAGCTGGTGCAGGAATATTTACCTGCTTCCCATCGACTACGCTTTTCAGCCTCGCCTTAGGGGCCGACTAACCCTGCGCAGATTAGCTTTACGCAGGAACCCTTGGTCTTTCGGCGACAGTGTTTCTCACACTGTTTATCGTTACTCATGTCAGCATTCTCACTTCCGATACCTCCAGCCAACCTCACGGTTGACCTTCACAGGCTTACGGAACGCTCCGCTACCGCTTGCAGTAAACTGCAAACCCATACCTTCGGCGAACGGCTTTAGCCCCGTTACATTTTCCGCGCAGGATCGCTTGATCAGTGAGCTGTTACGCTTTCTTTAAAGGATGGCTGCTTCTAAGCCAACCTCCTGATTGTCAAAGCAATCCCACATCGTTTCCCACTTAGCCGTTACTTGGGGGCCTTAGATGATGGTTAGGGTTGTTTCCCTTTTCACGACGGACGTTAGCACCCGCCGTGTGTCTGCCCGATAGCTCTCTTGGGTATTCGGAGTTTGGTTAGAATTGGTACCGCTCGCGCAGCCCGCATCCATCCAGTGCTCTACCCCCCAAGGAGTTCGTCGGACGCTCTACCTAAATAGATTTCGCGGAGAACCAGCTATGTCCAGGTTTGATTGGCCTTTCACCCCTATCCACAAGTCATCCCAGAATTTTTCAACATTCACGGGTTCGGACCTCCAGTAAGTGTTACCTTACCTTCATCCTGCTCATGGATAGATCACCTGGTTTCGGGTCGTCATACGTCGAACTTAGCGCCCTATTCAGACTCGCTTTCGCTACGCCTACACCTAACGGCTTAAGCTTGCTCGACACATGAAGTCGCTGACCCATTATACAAAAGGTACGCCGTCACCCCGCATGGGGGCTCCGACTGCTTGTAGGCTTCCGATTTCAGGATCTGTTTCACTCCCCTTGTCGGGGTGCTTTT
>NZ_JAGHQP010000011.1:52500-94458 GCF_017744255.1 Brevundimonas sp. A19_0
CCGCCAGCGTTCGCTCTGAGCCAGGATCAAACTCTCAGGTTGAGTTGACTTCTGACCTAAGCATGACGACCCGAAGGCCGTCTGGCATTAGTTCTACGTATTCTTGACGAGATCCCACGTTCACCGATCCGAAGACCGGTTACATGGTATGTCTTTTCAAAAAGACCGCAGATGTCAGTGTCGATGTCGGTTCCGTGGAACCGACGCCAGAACACCGCCGCCTGCGTTTCTCTTTCCAGATCAACGATTTCAAAGACCGTGAGCCACCGGAGCGGCCCGACCGTTTAGCGCCCGGCTGCGGCGGAGGCGGCGATGTAGTCGCCTCGGTTGTTGGTGTCAAGCGCCCCGAAGAGAACTTTTTCACCGGTCCGCCGTGGGAGCCTCGAGAGGCCCGTGGGCGGCGGGAGCGGCGTCTCTAGAGAGGTGCCTTTCCCGTGTCAACCGAACCTTCGGAGTTTTTTTGCTGCCCGTTCAACCCGTTCAGGTGACCAGGCCGCAAAGCACCAGGGGGAGATGGTAGGCACCTCCCCGAGGGCGATCCGACGATTCGATCGAAGGCGCGGAACCTAACCGAAGACATTGAAGGAAGCAAGAACTTCGAAGCTCTTTTTCCACCTGGATCACTGTGCGCCGTGGCGCCCCGCGTTCCGTCGTCGGCCCGTTTCCGAGCGAGGCGGCGATATACGAGGGGGACTTTCAGACCGCAACCCCGAAAAGGCCTTTCATGACGATTTTCTGAAAGACTCAGGGTCGCCGAATTCCGGCATCTTTCAGGCGCCTGCCGTCAGCCTGCGGCGATATAGGTCCTGAGGCTCTCGGCCTCGCGCGTGGCCTCGGCGATCTGGCACTTCACGATGTCGCCGATGGAGATCACGCCGATCAGCCGCCTGTCCTTCAGCACGGGCAGGTGACGGATGCGGCGGTCGGTCATGCGTTCCATCAATATGGTGACGGTCTCGGTCGGCTCGGCGAACACCACCTCGGCCGTCATATAGGCCGAGACCGGACGGGACAGGGCCCCTGCCCCCTCCCGCGCCACGGCGCGCACGACGTCCCGCTCGGACAGCACGCCCACCACGCGGTCGCCGTCACAGACCATGACGGCCCCGATCCGGCGAGAATGGATTTCGCTGCAGGCCTCAAGAAGGGTCTGGTCCGGCGCCACCGAGAAGACGGCGTCGCCCTTGTCCTTGAGAATCTCGGTCACCAGCATGCGTCGCTCCTCCCTGACGAGACCTGAACGACCGCGGACCGGGCCGCTCGCGCACCAAGGATCGCTCAGACCCGCCGGTTACGCAAATCCGGAGGGATTCGGGGCCTCTCAGCCCACCAGCGGCAGCCACCGGCGCGTGCGACGGAACAGCGGCCCGACCGTCAGATAGCCGACCAGCATGCCGGCGGCGTGCGCTTCCCAGGCGATACGCGCCCCCTCGGTGCCCGGGGCATAGCCGATCAGGCCGACGGCCACGTTGATGGCCATCAGGACACCCAACATGGTCAGGGCGCGGCGGTCCTTCATTGGGCCCGGTCCCGCCCAGGCCGGACGGCCCATCAGGCGCAGGGCCGCGCCCAGCAGGCCCGATACCGCACCGGAAGCTCCGACCATGGGATCGGTGCCGGACAGGTGCAGCAAGCCATACCCCAGGGAGGCGACGATCCCGCACCCTGTATAGAAGAGGAGAAACACGGCGGCGCCCCGCCCGCCCGGCAGCATGCGCGCAACGGGCGGCGCAAAGCACAGACAGGTCACCGCATTCAGCGCGGCGTGGCTCCAGCTGGCATGCAGCAGCATGGCCGTGACCAGCCCTGGCAGCCCCAGCGTGCGTGCAAGGTCGGCAGGATAGAAGGCCCAGTTCAGCCCTCCGTCCGGCAACTGAAGCTGCACGGCGTACAGAAGCGGCATCGACAGGGCCAGAAACAGGGCGGCGGCCGGAATCTTCAGGATCGGTTCGCGGACGGGGGGCTGCGGCTGGAGCGGGCCGGAACCCCAAGGCTGGCTGTTCATGGGCCTGAGATGCGCGCGCCGGTCCGCAATCTCAAGCGCTTCTTAATAACCATGATCCATTTTGGCACGGGGCTTGCTGTGCCTGCCCCACAGACCAGACAGCGCGGGAGCGCCTCATGCGACTCAAACTGGCGGCTGCGGCTGCAGTGACATTTCTGGCCCTGCCGGCCGCCGCCCATGCCCAGTCGGCGGGCAGCGCGGGCACCGGCAGCTATCAGGCCGGCTACGGTGGTGCGCGCTATACGACAGCGCGGCCCCAGACCGGCTCGACCCGCGACCAGAACGGCAACCGGCTGATCGTCAACGGCCTGATCCAGACCGGCGCCTCGGCCTATTCGCAGAGCAGCGGCGGCGTGAGCAGCTGGGGCAACTGGGGATCGAACGGCAACGGCAACGGCGGCACGACCATCGGCGGCGCCACGGCCATCGGCAACAATCTGAACGTCGTGGTCCAGGGCAATTGGAACACGGTGATCGTCAACTCGACCCAGACCAATACGGGCGATGTCACGGCCGGGACGGCGCTGAACGGAACGATCGACCTGCCATGAGCGCACTTCCGACCTTTCGCTGGTTGAAACCGGCCACGGCGGCCTGCGCGGCAGCGGCGCTGCTGAGCGGCTGCGTCCCCTCCGCCGGCAGCAACGGCCTTTATGCCGCGCCCATCGGCAATGCCCCGGTGACGGCCAATCCGACCGCCTATTCCACCGCCCTGTACTGCCTGGCCGACTATGCGCGGACCTATAATCTGCCCTCGCCGCGCATCGCGGTCGGCGCAATACCGGACTATACGGGAACAATATCGGCGGACGGCGGGCGTCAAATCACCGGCGGGGCATCGGTGATGGCAACAACAGCCTTGGCCAAGTCCGGAGCTGTTCTGGTCGAGCGGCTGGACACTTCGGTGTCCGAGCTGGAGCTGCGCTATGCCAACAACAAGCTGATCGGTGACGAGGGCACGGGCGCCGTCGATGACCCGGGCTACCGCCGTATCCTGGCCGGCCAGGTACCGGGCTCGGACTTCTATATCGTCGGTGGCATCACCGAGGTGAACTATAATATCCGCTCGTCGGGCTTTGATGTCGGCGGCGGGGAGGCGGACACCAACACCCCGTTCTCCGGCGTTTTCCAGGGCCGCACCTACATCATGAACGTGGCGCTGGACCTGCGCCTCGTTCAAACGACCTCGCTCGAGATCGTCGATGTGGTCTCCTACCAGAAGCAGATCGTCGGCCACGAAATCTCGTCGGGCGTGTTCGACTTCCTGAACGGCAATGTGTTCGACATCTCGGCAGGCGAAGGCGGCTTCGAGCCCGTCCAACTGGCCGTCCGCGCACTCGTGGAACGCGCGGTCATTGAAATCATGGCCAATCTGTACGGCGCCCCCGGCCCAGAGATCTGCCTCGATACGCGCAATGAACTGCTGCGCGACACCTATGGCCCCACGGGCAACTATTACCCCGCCTATCCCAATACGGAGACGAACAATGGCCAGACACGCGCCGATCCGTCTCGCTGGCATGATCGCCGCGACGGTGACGTGCGCCGCAGTCGCTACTGAGGCTGCCGCGCAGGACCAGGACCCGTCGATCGTCCTGAATGAGCAGATCCAGTTCGGCGACGTGTTCGCCGAACAGACGCTGGACGTGATCGATTCCTCGGAACAGGTGACCGTCAGCAATTCGGCCACCGGCAACAGCCTGGCCGGCGGGGTTGAGGGCGGCGACATGAGCGTCACCTCGATCCAGACGATGCAGGGCGATGTCCGCGCCGATACGACCTTCGTACTGGGTGGCGATACCGATGGCGTGGTCAGCGCCGTCACTCAGGCCAATGGCAACTATCTGGGCCTGAGCGCCTACGACGCCACGCTCGCGGTCGATTCCGCCCAGACAGTCAGCGAGGTCGAGATCGTCGCCACCTCGACCATGGACCAGGGCGACGAGCGCCTGCTGGGCGGGGCCTATGTCGACACCTCGGCCATCGCCAACACGGCGGCCATGGGCGGAGAGCGCAGTTCCTTCGAGGGCACGCTGGTGCAGTGGTCGGACGCCAATGTCCGCGCCTCCAACTATGCCGCGACCCAGTACATCCCGGCCGAGGCAGAGTTCACCGCCCAGGCCGTGGCCAATGTGGTGGCGGTGACCGGCACCTCGGTCACCGGCCAGAATATGACGATCGACCAGCGCTCGACCGGCGGCATCATCGATTCCGGTGTCAGCGCCAATGCCGGCAATGCCTGGGATCTGGCCGGGCGCGCCAATGCCGGGGCCAACCGGGCAGTCCTGACCAACCAGGGCGGATCGGTGGCCGCGACCACCCGCCAGGACAATTCCAGCCAGATCCAGTCGCAGGCGATCGTGACCGCCTATGACTATGGCTCGGGCGAATCCTATGCCCGCGGCGTCGCCAATGAGGTCTCGGTCGGTAACAACGACATCTATGTCGAGATCGACAACACCCAGATCAACACCGGTGGAGTGGCCGTGAACGCCCAGTTCGCCGGGGCCCAGGGCTATGACGCCTATGTCGGCGCCGATGCCGCGGGCAATGTGGTGACGGGCTTCGCCTGTGCCGACTGCGCCGGTTATATTACCGCGACCAACAGCCAGACGAACAACGGCAATGTCAGCGCCACGGCCCAGACCACCACGTCCGGCGCCAACCGCGCCGTGATCACCGGCACCAACGCTGTCGGCAATGCCGCGACCTTCTATGTGTCGCGCAGCGGGGATTAACTCGCGTTAATATTTCCGGGCCGGTCGTTTAAACCGGGCCTTCCCTCCGCTAGGGTGCTCCTGACGGCCTGTTTCCGGGCCTGCTGTTCGTTATGTCCCCGCTTTTCCAGTGAAAACGCCGGGCCGCGATCCCAAAGGAGCTCTCTGATGCGATCCCCCCGCCGCCTTCTGCTTGTTGCCGCCTCCAGCCTGGCCGTCCTGGCCGGCGCGGGCCTGCCCTCGATGGTCATGGCCCAGGACACGGCCACCGTCTCGGCCAACGCCATGCGCCCCTCCGACCCGTGGGCGCACGAGATCAGCGACATTCCCGCCGATTCCGCCGTCCGCTTCGGCCAGCTGCCCAACGGGGTGCGCTACGCCATCGTCCGCAACACCACCCCGCCGGGACAGGCCTCTCTGCGAGTGCGGATCGACGCCGGTTCTCTCATGGAACGCGACGACCAGCTGGGTCTGGCGCACTTCATGGAGCATATGGCCTTCAACGGCTCGACCAATATTCCCGAGGGCGAGCTGACCAGGACGCTGGAGCGTCTGGGCCTGGCCTTCGGCGCCGACACCAATGCGTCCACCGGCTTTGACGAGACGGTCTACAAGCTGGACCTGCCGCGTACCGACGACGAGACCGTCGATACTTCGTTGATGATCCTGCGCGACATGGTCGGCAATGCCACTCTGGGCGCCGATGCCATCGACCGCGAGCGCGGCATCGTCCTGTCGGAAGAGCGCACCCGCGCCGGACCGGGCCTGCGCTCGGTGATCGCCCAGCTCGACTTCCTGCTGAAGGACCAGCTGGTCCCCGACCGCCTGCCGATCGGCTCCACCACCGTGCTGGCCAATGCGCCGCGCGAGCGTTTCGTCGAGTTCTACAGCGCCTATTACCGCCCGGCGCGGACCACGGTGATCGCCGTCGGTGACTTCGACGTCGACGTCATGGAAGCCAAGATCGTGGCCACCTTCGGTGACTGGGAAAACCCGGCGGCCGATGGCCCCGAGCCCGAGCTTGGCACCGTCCAGCCGCGCGGTCTGGAGGCCGGCTCCTACACCGAGGCCGGGGTTCAACCCAGTGTGCAAATCACCTGGGTCAATCCGGCTGACACCCGCCCCGACACCCTGGCGACCCAGCGTGAAGACCTGATCGAGGGCCTGGGCCTGCAGGTCCTGAACCGCCGTCTGCAGAGCATGGCGCGCGGCGAGAACCCGCCCTTCATCGGCGCCTCGGGCAGCAATTCGAACCTGTTCGACTCGGCCGAAGTGGCCAGCGTGACGGCCGTCTATCAGGACGGAAACTGGGCCGGTTCACTGGCCGCCATCGAACAGGAACAGCGTCGCCTCGTCGAATTCGGCGTCACCCAGGAAGAGCTGGATCGCGAGATCACCGAGATTCGCACGGCGCTGGAGGAACGCGTCGCCGGCGCCGCCACCCGCCGTACGCCGGGTCTGGCCAACAGCCTCGCGAGCTCGGTCAACAACGACGAGGTCTTCACCTCGCCCGCGACCGATCTGGAAATCTTCGAGAGCGTCGTCGCCGGCCTGACGGTGGACGAGGTCAATACCGCCCTGCGTTCGACCTTCACCGGTCAGGGCCCGCTGATCTTCGTAACCGGCCCCGAGGCAATCGAGGGCGGCGATGAGGCCATCCTGGCCGCCTATGAAGCCTCGCAACGCACCGAGGTTTCGGCCCGCGCCGCCGAGGCCCGCGCGGAATGGCCCTACACCCAGTTCGGAACGCCCGGCACGGTCACCTCGACGGAGATGATCGAGGACATCGGCACCACCTTCGTCACCTTCGACAACGGGGTACGCCTGACGATCAAGCCGACTGACTTCACGGACGACCAGGTGCTGGTTTCGATCCGGACGGGCACCGGCTTCCTGTCCCTGCCGACGGACGAGCCGACCGCCGCCCTCGCGCTGGGGGCCGCCTTCAGCGAGGGCGGGCTCGGTCAGCTGACCGCCGAGCAACTGGAGACCGTTCTGTCCGGTCGCGTGTACAGCGCCTCCCTGTCCGCCGATGAAGACGCCTATCGCCTGTCCGGCACGACCCGGCCCGAGGATCTGGACCTGCAGTTGCAGGTGCTGACCGCCTATCTGACCGACGCCGGCTGGCGGCCCGAGCCGTTCGAGCGGGCTCGCGGCCAGTTCCGCCTGGTCCTGCCGCAGCTGGATGCCACGACCGGCGGCGTGTTCGCGCGCGACGCCTCGGGTCTGCTGCGCTCGGGCGACGCCCGCTGGACCATCCCGACCCTCGAGCAGGTCTCGTCCTGGTCGCTGGACGATCTGCGCACCATGGTCAGCCGTGATCTGTCGCAGGGCCCGATCGAGGTGATCATCGTCGGCGACGTCGATGTCGATTCGGCCATCCAGTCGGTTGCCGCGACCGTTGGCAGCCTGCCGGCGCGCGGCCCGGCTGCGGCGCCCTCGGCCGAGGCCCGTACCTCGACCTTCCCGGCCGGCACCACCGAGCCGATCGAGCTGAAGCACGGCGGTCGCCCGGACCAGGCCATGGGCTTTGTCGCCTGGCCGACCGGCGACAACTTCACCAACCCGCGTGAGGCCCGCATGGTGCGCCTGCTGGCCGACGTCCTGCGGCTGCGCCTGCTCGACGAACTGCGTGAAGGCCAGGCGGTGACCTATTCGCCGCAGGTCAGCACCAGCGCCTCCAGCACCTTCGAGGGCTACGGCTATATGTCGGCGGCCATTGAGGCTCCGCCCGAAAAGCTGGCCGGCTTCTTCACCGACGTCGACGCGATCGCCGCCGAGCTCGTGGCCAATCCGGTCACCCAGGACGAGCTGGACCGCGCCCGCAACCCGCGGATCGAATCGATGCGCCGCAACCAGAACACCAACGCCTTCTGGATGGCGGAGCTTCAGGACGCCCAGACCGATCCGGATCGCCTGCCGACCCTGCGCTCGGCGATCAGCGACATCGAATCGGCCACGCCGGCGGACCTGCAGGCCGTCGCCCGGAAGTATCTGGTGCCGTCGGATGCCTACCGCATCCAGGTGACCCCGCGCGCCGAGGCCGAAGCCTCCGCCGAATAAGAAAAAAGGCCCCGGAAGCGATTCCGGGGCCAGTTTCTCTCAGGACGATCGACGGAGCCGATCTCCCGTACCTTGCGATATGGCACCTGAAGGGGGGCTGAACCCGCCCGTCAGGGATCAGTAGCCGCGCGAGCCGACGCCACCGTCCAGCATCAGGAACGCGCCCGATACGGCCAGACCTTCGGTCTCGATGATCTCCTCGCGGTACTCGGTGTAGCTCTCCTCGCGATAGAGGGTCAGGATCTTGATGCCCGCGCCGTAGCGGCGCAGGAGCGACCGCTCGTTACAGTCCCGCTCGGGGCGCTGCGGGCGGCATTCCATGAAGCTCTCGCGGCCGCCGTACCACAGGGCCTCGCCCTTGCGGCACGTCAGGGTCTCGCCGTGGTCGAATCGCTCTTCGCCCTGATAGTCGGCGATGGTGATCTGCAGCCAGGTGCCGGCGATGCAGCGATAGATTTCGCCCTCATAGTCCTGAAACACCTCGCGGTCGGGCCGGACCTGGGACGCGGGATGGGGCACATTGCGATCGTCCAGACAGACAGCCTGGATGATCACGCGCTTTTCGAAGCGGCGCATGGCCGTATAGGGCACGCGAATCGTCTGACGGACGCGGCCGCCCTCGACGTTCAGGCCCTGAATGGTCGTCGGATAGCGCGGGGTGGAGCTGAAGTAGGCGCCCCCTCCCCCGCCGACCACGACGGTCGAGCCGGCGCGCGCATTCACCCGGGCCGAGGCCGAGGCATTGGCGTTCGCGTTCACATTGACGTTCACATTGATATTGCCGCCGTTGCCGCAGCACGGCGGCGCCGGCGGCTGCTGGCAGCAGGGAATCGGCGGCGGAGGCGGCGGGGGCGGAGGCGGCGGCTGACAGCACGGCGGCGGCGGGGGCTGACAGCCCGAGTTGCACTGGGCCTGGGCCGAATCGGCAACCGACAGCAGGGCAAAGAAGCCCGCCATCGCCGCCAGTCCCTGGATGATCCGCACCCGCATGCGCAGGTCTCCTTCAGTGTCCGGTCGGCCTGATCCAGCAAGAACCGGGCCGTTCAGCCTGCACCTTGGCGACAAAACCCTTTCGATTCCGTTGTGCGCGGCTCTGGCCCTGCCCTTGCGGCGAATCGGGCCGGAGCGAACGGAATGTTTCATGCTGAGACAAGACGGCTGATCGACACCTGGGCGGCGCTCCCGGGGGCCGGACGCATTCCCGATCGCCAGGATCTGGACGCCCTGTCGCTGGGGCCGCTGGTGACGCGGCTGTTCCTGCTCGATTATCGCCCGCGCAACAGCCGCATCCGGCTGGCGGGAGACTGGATCGAGGCCCTGCATGGCCGCCCTCTGGGCGGACGGGCGTGGAGCGAGCTGTGGGACCGGGCCTCCCTGCCGCTGGTCGAGGCGGCGCTGGCGCAGACGCTTCACGAAATCCGGCCGGTGATCCTGACGGGGGACTGCCCGCGCCTGCCCGGCGGAATCGAGATGCCGCTGGTCCCGCTGCGGGGGCCCGGTGGCCGCGCCGACCGGATTGTCGGCCTGTATCGCCCGCGAGGTCTGGAGCGCCCCGTCAGCCGGCCGCCGACCCGCCTGTCGGCCCACGCCAGCCTGGCGGTGGGCGAACCGCCCCGGTCCCGGCCGCAGCTGGTCGCCCTACAGGGCCGCCGCGTGGCCTAGGCCTCGGACAAATCGGTCACATAGCGCTTCCAGTTGGCGACATAGTGGGCGGCCGAGGCCTCGAGTGCCTCGATCTGCCCGGGCTCCAGCGTGCGGATCACCCGCCCCGGCTGACCGACCACCATGGAGTTGTCGGGAATCTCCTTGCCTTCGGTGATCAGGGTATTGGCACCGATCAGGCAGTTCTTGCCGATTTTCGCCCGGCCCAGAATCACGGTGCCGATGCCGATCAGGCTGTTGTCTCCGATCTCGCAGCTGTGCAGCATGACCATATGGCCGACCGTCACCCCGTCACCGATGGTCAGGGGCTCGCCCGGGTCCGAATGCAGGACGCTGCCGTCCTGGATATTGGTGTCGCGGCCGATGGTGATCGGGTCGTTGTCGCCTCGCACCACCGCCCCGAACCAGACACTGGCACCGGGCTTGAGAATCACGTCACCAATGACGGTGGCGTTCGGCGCGATCCAGTATTCCCCCTCGGGAGGAAGCTGGGGTTTCTTGTCGCCCAATGTGTAAACACTCATCCGAATACGCCTCTATATTCAGCAAATAAGGGGTTTAACACTCCTTAAACCACGTTAGCCTCAGGATGTTGAGGCGATTCGAGACCTTCGGGTCCCGGCCTCGCCGCCGGGTTTTATCCGGTGCAGTCGCTTTCGGAGGTGGCGCATGGCGTGCCGGGCTCGACGGGTTCACCCGTTGAACGACATTCCCCCCAAGGATCGGGCCGCCCCTGGCGGCCTCCGTCCCGACCCCGGTCGTCGCGCAGCCATCCGTCGCGATTTCCTCCCCCAAGCCCAGTCAGGCGATGCCGTTTCGGTGTCGCCTTTTTTCATGCCCTGGAGGCGTCCATGACCAAGCGTTCAGCCCTCAAGCGTCAGACCCGTGAAGCCGCCCGTGAATTCGGCGTCCTCGATACGCCGGAGTTCATTCAGGAGGCCAAGGTCCGGCGCCTGCCGCCGCATGTGGGGAATGGTCGGGGGAATCAGCGCTCCGGCTGGTCGCCCTATCCCTCCAACGATGACCGCGACCAGGCCTATCTGAAGACGCTCAAGCCCAAGTCCGACGGTCAGGCGGGGCTGATGGAGGCCATCGACGACCACAATATGGTGCTGGCGCTGGGCCCGGCGGGCACCGGCAAGACCTATCTGGCCGTGGCCAAGGCGGTTGAGGCGCTGGAAGCGGGCCGCGTCGGCCGGATCGTCCTGTCGCGCCCCGCCGTCGAGGCCGGCGAGTCGATCGGCTTCCTGCCCGGCGACATGGAGGACAAGCTGGCCCCCTATCTGCGCCCGCTTTACGACGCCCTGTCCGACCGGCTGTCGATGAAGCGGGTCAAGGCCCTGATGGCCGAGGGTGCCATCGAGATCGCCCCCATCGGCTATATGCGCGGGCGCACCCTGAACAACGCCTTTGTGGTCGTCGACGAGGCGCAGAACTGCACCTACGTCCAGCTCAAGATGCTGCTGACGCGGCTGGGCTGGAATTCGACCATGGTGGTGACGGGCGACCCGCACCAGTCGGACCTGTTGCCCGGCGTCTCGGGCCTGTCGGACATCGCCGAAAAGCTGAAACAGGTGCCGGACATCGCCGTGGTGCACCTGGCTGAGCGCGACATCGTCCGGCACCCGCTGGTCGCCTCCATGATCGGCGTGCTCTGAACGACACGGGGCCGCACTGAGCATCGGCACCTCGGAACTCTCTGCGGCCCCGCCCCTTCCCTGCAGATGACCGATCTGCCGGCAATCCGATGACAGACGTCGCTGCTGCATGGGCCGAAGCCCTCGAGCGATTCGACTGGCTGCCGCCGTGGGGCCAGTCGCTGATTCTGCTGGGCGGCGCGCTCGCTGTGGCCCTGATCGTTCACGCGCTGGGCGTGGCGCTGGTGCGCCGGGTGGTGAAGCAGGGCGATGTCTTCTGGCGCTCCCTCGTCAGCCGGACGCGCCGGCCCGCCCGTCTTGCCCTGGTGCTGCTGGCGATCAGCCTGGTCTCGCCGCTGCTCCCCCTTCGGGAAGAACTGGCCGCCCTGCTGCGACAGGGTCTGCACATCGGCATGGTCATCACGGTCGGCTGGGGCAGTATGGTCGCGCTGGACATCGCCGCCGCCCTTCACCTGCGCAAATACCGGATCGACGTCGCCGACAATCTGATCGCCCGCAAACACCTGACCCAGGTGCGGATCCTGCGCCGGGCGGCCGCGACCCTGATCATCGTCTTCACCATCGCCTTTGCCCTGATGACCATCAGCGGCTTCCGCCAGTGGGGCGTCAGCCTGCTGGCGGCCGGGGGCGCGGCGGGCATTATCGTCGGTCTGGCGCTCCAGCCCCTGCTGACCAATCTGATCGCCGGCATCCAGATCGCCCTGACCCAGCCGATTCGCATCGACGACGCCGTCATCGTTCAAAATGAGTTCGGCCATATCGAGGAAATCACCGCCACCTATGTCGTGGTGCGTCTCTGGGACCTGCGTCGCGTCGTGCTGCCGCTGACCTGGTTTATCCAGAACCCCTTCCAGAACTGGACCCGCGATTCGGCGACCCTGATCGGCAGCGTCTTCTTCTATCTGGACTATGCCGCCCCCATCGAGGCCATGCGCGAGAAGCTGGAAGCCATCGTCCGCCCCTCGCCCCTGTGGGACGGCGATGTGATGGTCCTGCAGGTCACGGATCTTCGCGAACGGGTGATCGAGGTCCGCTGCCTCGCCAGCGCGCGCAACGGCGGCGATGCCTTCGACCTGCGCTGTGCGATTCGCGAACAGATGATCGCCTGGCTGAAGGCCGAACACCCCGAGGCCCTGCCCCGGGATCGCATCACGGTTGCGGCGCAGCCGGTTCCCTGACGGGTGCGGGCCGGCCGCCCATCCGGTCGATCAGGGCGAACACCACCGGATTGAGCGTGATCGACAGCAGGGCCGCCGCCAGAATCAGGTCGTGCGTCTCGCGGCTCATGGCGCCCAGATACATGGACAGGGCCGCGAGGATGAAGCTGAACTCGCCAATCTGGGCCAGGCTGGCGGCGACCGTCAGGCTGGTGGCGCGGTCCAGCCGGAAGGCCGTGGTGATTGCCAGCGCCGCCAGCGACTTGCCGACGATGACGATGCCCAGCACCGCCACCACCGCCAGCGGCCGCTCGATCAGGATCGTCGGATCGAACAGCATCCCGACCGAGACAAAGAACAGCACGGCAAAGGCATCGCGCAGGGGCAGAGACCGCTCGGCCGCATTGTGGCCCAGCGGCGTGCCGTTCAGGACCAGTCCGGCAACAAAGGCGCCCAGGGCGAAGCTGGCCCCGAACACCGCATAGGCGATCCAGGCGATGCCCAGCGCGATCGACAGCACGCCCAGGGTGAACAACTCGCGCGAGCGGGTGTGGGCGATCCGCACCAGCAACCAGGGCAGCACCCGCCCGCCGACCACCAGCATCAGGCCGACAAAGGCCACCACCTTGCCCAGCGTCCAGACCAGGTCCTGGCCCAGCCCCGCCAGATCCAGCGCCTGTCCCTCGGGCAGCACCAGCAGCGGCAGCATGACCAGCGCCAGCACGATCACCAGATCCTCGACGATCAGCCAGCCGACCGCCACCCGGCCCACATCGCCCTTGACCTGTTTCCGCTCCTCCAGCGCACGCAGCAGCACCACGGTCGAGGCGACCGACAGGGCAAAGCCCATCAGCAGGGCCTCGACATCGCCCATACCCAGCGCAAACCGGCCCAGCGCCCAGCCGAGGACGGTCGCCGACGCGATCTGGAACAGGGCGCCCGGCACCGCGACCTTGCGCACCCGCATCAGGTCGGTCGGGGAAAAGTGCAGACCGACCCCGAACATCAGCAGGATCACACCGATCTCGGCCAGCTGCGGCGCCAGCTCGGTATCCGCCACCCAGCCCGGCGTGAAGGGGCCGACCGCCACGCCGGCCAGCAGATAGCCGACCAGCGGCGACAGCTTCAGCCGGTTGGCGATCATGCCGAACACAAAGGCGAGGACGAAACCGCCGACAAGAGTCAGAATCAGGCTGTCGGCGTGCGGCATCGGGCCTCCGTCGGCGGGTCAGGATGGATTGTAGCGGTCCGTCACAGATGGCGAACGGGCGCCATCCGCGCAAGGTGACAGATGCGCCCTACCGATCCTTCTCGCGTTCGGTGCCCGAGCGGGCGTCCAGAGCGGCCTGGGCGGCGGCAAGGCGGGCGATCGGCACGCGGTAGGGCGAGCAGCTGACGTAATCCAGCCCGGCGCCCTCGCAGAAGGCGATCGACGACGGATCGCCCCCGTGCTCGCCGCAAATGCCCAGTTTGACGTCGCCGCGCACGGCCCGACCACGCTCGGCCGCAATGGAGATCAGGTCGCCCACGCCGTCGCGGTCCAGCCGCACGAAGGGATCGGCCTCGAAAATCCCCTTGTCCATATAGGCTTGCAGGAAGCGGCCCGAGTCGTCGCGCGAAATGCCGAACGTCGTCTGGGTCAGGTCATTGGTGCCGAAGCTGAAGAACTGCGCATGTTCGGCCAGATCACCGGCGCGCAGGGCCGCCCGCGGCAGCTCGATCATGGTGCCGACCAGATAGGCGATCGACTGGCCGGTATCCTCGAACACCGCCTTCGCTGTCCGGTCGGTCAGCTCGCGCAGATATTTCATCTCGAGGCCCATGGCGACCAGCGGGTGCATGATCTCCGGCAGCGGTGCCTGGCCCGATGTGGCCTGCACCTCCAGCGCCGCCTCGAGGATGGCGCGCACCTGCATCTCGTAGATTTCCGGATAGGCCACGCCCAGCCGGCATCCGCGGTGGCCCAGCATGGGGTTGGTCTCGTGCAGCTCCTTGGCGCGGCGCTTCAGCTTGGCGGCATCCAGCCCCTGCGTCTCGGCCAGCGCATCCATTTCCGCCTCGCTGTGCGGAATGAACTCGTGCAACGGCGGGTCGAGCAGGCGGATGGTGACCGGCAGGCCGGCCATGATCTGGAACAGCTCGGCGAAGTCCGCCTTCTGGAACGGCGCAATTTTGGCCAGCGCCGCGCGCCGGCCCTGTTCGTCATCGGCCAGGATCATCTCGCGCACGGCGGCGATCCGGGTGTCATCGAAGAACATGTGCTCGGTCCGGCACAGGCCGATGCCCTCGGCGCCAAAGCCGCGCGCGGTCTTGGCATCCAGCGGCGTCTCGGCATTGGCGCGGACCTTCAGGCGGCGCACCTTGTCTGCCCAGGCCATCAGCGTCTGGAAGTCACCGGTCAGCTCGGGTTCGATCATCGGCACGGCGCCGTCCAGCACCTCGCCCTTGCCGCCGTCGATGGTGATCACCTCACCCGCCTTGAAGGTTCGCCCCCGGGCGGTGAAGGTGCCGGCCTTCTCATTGATGTGGATTTCGCCCGCGCCCGAGACGCAGGGGCGCCCCATGCCGCGCGCCACCACCGCCGCGTGACTGGTCATGCCGCCGCGCGCCGTGACGATGCCGCGCGCCGCATGCATGCCGTGGATGTCCTCGGGGCTGGTCTCCTCGCGGACCAGGATGACGGCGTCGCCCAGCTGGCTCATGCGCTCGGCCTCATCGGCGTCGAACACCACCTTGCCGGTCGCAGCCCCCGGGCTGGCCGGCAGGCCCGCCGCCACGACATGGCGCTCGGCCTTGGGATCCAGCGTCGGGTGCAGCAGTTGGTCCAACGCCGAGGGCTCGACACGGCTGACCGCCTCCTCCTCCGAGATCACGCCTTCGGAGGCCAGGTCGACCGCAATCTTCAGCGCCGACTTGGCCGTGCGCTTGCCGTTGCGGGTCTGCAGCATCCACAGCCGGCCCTGCTCGACCGTGAACTCGATGTCCTGCATGTCGCGATAGTGGCTCTCCAGCCGGCCGACCACATCGACGAACTGGTGGAACACCTCGGGCATGGCCTCTTCCATCGAGGGAGCCGTCTCGCCCATCTCCTCGCGGCCGGCGCGGGTCAGCGATTGCGGCGTGCGGATCCCCGCCACCACGTCCTCGCCCTGGGCATTGATCAGGAACTCGCCATACAGCCGCGCCTCGCCCGTCGAGGGGTTGCGGGTAAAGGCCACCCCGGTTGCCGAGGTCTGGCCCATATTGCCGAACACCATCGACTGGATGTTGACCGCCGTGCCCCAACTTTCCGGGATGTCGTGCATGCGGCGATAGAATTTCGCCCGGTCGTTCATCCAGCTGTCGAACACGGCGCCGATCGCGCCCCACAGCTGATCGTGCGGATCCTGCGGGAAGGGCTGGCCCAGCCGGTCCTCGACCACGGCCAGATAGTCGGCGATCACGGCCTGCCAGTTGTCGGCATCCAGATCGGTGTCGATGGTCACGCCCAGACGATCCTTGTGGTCGTCCAGCACTTCCTCGAAGTCGTCATGGCTCAGGCCGAGGACGACGTTGGAATACATGGTGATGAAGCGGCGATAGCTGTCCAGCGCGAAGCGTCGGTCCCCCGACAGGGCCGCCAGACCCTCGACCGTCTGGTCGTTCAGGCCCAGGTTCAGCACCGTGTCCATCATGCCGGGCATGGACGCCCGCGCGCCCGACCGCACCGAGACCAGCAGCGGGTTCTTCACATCGCCGAAGGTCTTGCCGGTGATCGCCTCGACCTTGGCCAGGCCGGCCTTCACCTGATCGGCCAGGGCGTCGGGATAGCTCTGCCCGTTCGAGAAATAGTGGACACAGGCCTCGGTGGTGATGGTGAAGCCCGGCGGCACGGGCAGGCCCAGCGACGACATCTCGGCCAGATTGGCCCCCTTGCCGCCCAGCAGGTTCTTCATCGACGACTCACCGTCAGCCGATCCCCCGCCAAAGCCATACACCCACTGAGTCATCGTGCCCGTCCTCGCCTCACTGCTCCGGTTCTGACTAGCGCGCCGCACCCGCGAAGGCGAGGCCGCACCCGTAACAATCCGTGAGCGCGTGTGACGTTTCGAGAAGAAGCTGTCTCTGCTCGGGGAGACGGTATCAGGCGAGGCCTGATGAATGAGGGAGACGTTTTCCCATCTGCTCCGCCCGCCGCCGGATCGCCGCAAACAGCCTATTCGGATTACTCAGGAAGGCTTCATTGCCGACGCGGATCACGTCAAAGCCCGCCAACCTGAGCCGCTCGTCGCGCGCGGCGTCCTCGGCCTCGCGGAGGCGATGCACACCCCCGTCCAGCTCGATGATCAGCTTCAGCTCCGCGCAGTAGAAGTCGACTGTCACTCCAGCGAGTGGCGCCTGTCGCCGGAACTTCAACCCGTCCAGCTTGCGATCCCGAACCATCTGCCAGAAGCGCGTCTCGGCCAGCGACATATCTGATCTCAGACGTCGCGCCCGGCGGGTCTTGTCCGGCGACTGATGCATCGTCCCTCCCCTTCTCCCCCCGGGGGAGAAGGTGTCGGCTGGAAGCCGACGGATGAGGGGGACGGTAGCGAAAAATCGGCGGTCGGACGAGTCGGGTTCAATCGCCCCCTCATCCGTCTCGCTCCGCGAGCCACCTTCTCCCCCGAGGGGAGAAGGATCAGCCCCCCACCCTTCCGAAATCCGCCACGCGGCCCATGACGGTGCGGACCTGGCCCAGCAGTTTCAGGCGGTTGTCGCGCTCGGCGGGGATGTCAGAGTTGACCATCACGGCGGTGAAGAAGGCGTCGACCGGCGCGCGCAGGGCGGCAAGCGCCGTCATGGCGGCGGCAAAGTCCTCGGTGGCCAGCGCCACATCGACCTCGGCCCCCGCTTTCGACACGGCGGCGATCAGGGCGGTTTCCTCGGCCGGCGCGCCGTCCAGCGCAACGGGAGCGCCCTCCGGCAGGTCGCCCTTCTTCGCCTCGGCGCGCAGGATGTTCGACGCCCGCTTGTAGCCGGCCAGCAGGTTCTCGCCGTCCTCGGTCTCGAGGAAGGCCCCCAGCGCCTCGACCCGCCGCACGATGCGGACCAGATCGTCGTCGCCGAGTGCAAACACCGCATCCACCAGATCGTGGCGCTGGCCCTGATCGCGGAGCAGGACCTTCAGGCGGTCGGCGAAGAAGGCGAGGAGGTCGTCCGCTTGTGCGTAGGTGAACGCTTTGGCGTCGGTTTGTGCGAGTTCGCCGTGTCGGTCACTGAGGCCTTCAACTCCGACGTAGTCGTACTTCCGCAAAAGAGTCTGCCCACGGAAGATATCAAGGCTAGCCTTCCGTTCTTCACCTCCCAAAGTCACGCTCATGTTGAACTCGGTCGAAGCACGGATCTGTTCGGCCAGCAGGCCCTTCAACGAGACGGACAAGCGATTCTCCAGCACCAGCCGGATGACCCCCAGCGCGGCGCGGCGCAGGGCGAAGGGGTCCTTCGAACCCGTGGGCTTTTCGTCGATGGCGAAGAAGCCGACCAGGGTGTCGAGCTTGTCGGCGAGGGCGACGGCGACGGTCAGCGGCGCGGTGGGCACCGCATCGTTCGGGCCCTGCGGCTTGTAGTGGTCGCGGACGGCGTCGGCGATGGCGTCTCCCCACCCGTCCGCTGCGCGGCCACCCTCCCCATCAAGGGGAGGGAGATCTGTGCCGTCTCCCTCCCCCGTGTGGGGAGGGTCCGCCCGGAGGGCGGGGGTGGGGGCAAGCCGCGCATAGTACCCGCCCATGATCCCCTGCAGTTCAGGGAACTCACCGACCATGCCGGAGGCCAGATCGCCCTTGGCGAGACGGGCAGCCTGTTCGGCCTGATCGGCGTCGGCGCCGACCAGCGGGGCGATCTCGCGGGCCAGGGCGGCGATGCGGTCGACCCGCTCGGCCATGGTCCCCAGCTTCGCGTGGAAGGTGACGCCCTTCAGCTTCTCCAGCCAAACGTCAAAGCCGACCTTGCGATCCTCATCCCAGAAGAAGCGGGCGTCGTTCAGGCGGGCGGACAGCACGCGGCTGTTGCCGGCGGCCAGCGCCGTGCCGCCGTCCGTCGCCTCGACATTGGCGACCACGACGAAGTTGGGGGCGAGCCCGCCGGTCTTTGGATCGCGCACCGCGAAATACTTCTGGTGCACCTTCATCGACAGGCGGATGACCTCGGGCGGCAGGTCGAGGAACTGCGGGTCCATGGCGCCCAGGATCGGCGTCGGCCATTCGGCCAGGCCCGAAACCTCGTCCAGCAGGCCGTCGTCGTCGACCAGCTCAAGCCCCTTGGCGTGACAGACGGCCCGCGCCGCCTCCAGAATCTTGAGCCGCCGGTCGGTGGCGTCCAGCAGCACATGTTCGCGCTCCAGCTTCGCGCGATAGTCGATGAAATCCTTGACCGCGAACGGTTTGCCCGAGCCCATGAACCGGTGGCCCTCGGTCGTATCGCCGCTTTTTAGTCCGCCTACCGCTTCGCTACTTGAGGCGGGAGCGATGCCGTCGATGGCGAACGGCACCACCGCCCCGTCGAACAGGCAGACGATCCGCTTCAGCGGCCGCACCCAGCGCAGGCTCCCGGTGCCCCAGCGCATCGATTTGGGCCAGGGAAAGTCGCGCACGATCCGCTCGACCATCTCGGGGATCAGGGTCGCGGTCGCCCGCCCCTTTTCCGAGATCACGGCGAACAGCACGCCGTCCCGCTCGACCAGCTGGTCGCGGGCGAGTCCCGTCTTGCGCAGGAAGCCCTCCAGCGCCTGTTCGGGGGCGCTGGTCTTGGGCCCCTTGATCTCTTCCTCGCGGTCGGGCGTCGCTGCCGGAAGTCCCTCGACCACCAGCGTCAGCCGCCGCGGTCCGGCAAAGGTCGTCAGCGCCTCCCACGTCAGGCCCGCGGCCTTCAGCCGATCGGTCGCCATCCGCTCCAGATCACGCGCCGCCCCGGCCTGCATGCGCGCCGGGATCTCTTCGGAAAACAGTTCAACAAGAAGCTGGGGCATTTAGCGGACGTCGTATCTATCTGCGCCCTTCCCCCTGGATGGGGGAAGGGTCGGGGTTGGGGGTGGCGCCGCCTGAGCAAGGATCTCTTCGATCACGGCATCCAGATCGTTTCGGACCCGGCTTTCCTCAAAGCGGATCACGCGAAAGCCCTGCGACTGCAGCCACAGGGTTCGAAGCTTGTCCTGCGCCTGACGCTCCAGCCTTTGGTGGTGGTAGCCGTCAACCTCGATCACCAGACGCGTCTCGAACTGCACGAAATCGACCACGAACCGTCCGATGGGCGCCTGTCGGCGGAAGTTCATCTTTTTCAGGCGCAGCCGCTGCCACAGCAGGCGCTCGGCCACGGTCTGTTCCCGGCGCAGCCTGCGAGCACGCGGCACGGCTCCCGGCGCGTGGCGGGGACGCGGCGTCGCAGCACCCCCATCCCCGGCCCTTCCCCCATCGAGGGGGAAGGGACGCGTGTGATCGCCTCCGATCATGCCCGGCTTCGCTCCTGCTCGACCCATTCGGTGGCGCAGGCCTTACACAGGTCCCGGATGCGGCCGATGTAGCTTTGGCGTTCGGCGACGGCGATGGCGCCGCGGGCGTCCATCAGATTGAACAGGTGCGAGGCCTTCAGCACCTGGTCATAGGCGGGCAGCACCAGGGCCTGCCCCTGCGGGCCCTTCATGGCCAGGAAGCGTTCGACCTCGGCCACCATGTCCTCGAACCGGCGCTTCAGCCCGTCGACGTCATAGCCGTGGAAGTTCGCTTCGGACTGCTGGCGCTCGTTCTCGAGGAAGACCTCGCCATAGGTCAGGCCCTCCTTGGTGAACTTCAGATCGTACACATTATCAACGCCCTGCACATACATGGCCAGACGCTCCAGCCCGTAGGTCAGCTCACCCGACACCACATCGACCTCGATCCCGCCGACGCCCTGGAAATAGGTGAACTGCGTCACCTCCATGCCGTCGCACCAGACCTCCCAGCCCAGACCCCAGGCCCCGACGGTCGGGTTTTCCCAGTCGTCCTCGACGAAGCGGATGTCGTGCAGGGCGGGGTCGATCCCGATGGCCTTCAGCGAGCCGAGATAGAGGGCCTGCAGGTCCTCCGGGTTCGGCTTCAGGATCACTTGGTACTGATAATAGTGCTGTAATCTATTGGGATTTTCGCCGTAGCGGCCATCGCCGGGGCGGCGGCTGGGCTGGACATAGGCGGCCTTCCACGGGCGCGGGCCGAGCGCGCGCAGCACAGTGGCCGGGTGCAGGGTGCCCGCCCCTACCTCGATGTCATAGGGCTGCAGGATCGCGCACCCCTGATCGCCCCAGTATTTGTGGAGGGTCAGGATCAGGTCCTGAAACGAAAGAGGTTCGGTGGTCACGTCTGGCATTTCGTCCGGGGAAGAAGGCGGCGGACCCTAGACGCGCCGGGCCGTGGCGACAAGGCGACTGCACCGTTCCTTAAACGTCGCCGGGCAGGATAGGGCCATGAGACAACTGGACCAATTCCGCAGGCGTGCCGCCCGTTATCTGGAGATCGAGCCGGTGACTGTCGCGCCTGCGCGCGGCCTGTTCAGCCTCAGCTTCGACGACTTCCCGGAGAACGCCTGGACCGAGGCCGGTCCGATCCTGGCCGACCACGGGGTTCTCGCCACCTATTACGTCTGCGGCGGGCTGGAGCGCGGCACCAATCTCGACCTGCCCCAGTTCACGACCGAGCAACTGCAGGCCTTGTATGCGGCGGGCCACGAGGTCGGCTGCCACACCTTTGGCCACGACAGCGTATTGCGGCTGGACAGCCCGGCGCTGGCCGAAAGCCTGGATCGCAACGCCCGCTGGGTGGCAGAGCGGCTGGACGGCTATCGCATGACCACCTTCGCCTACCCGTTCGGCGATGCTTCCCTTGGCGCCAAGCGCGCCCTGCGGCCCCGCTTCGATCTGGCGCGCGGCGTGCGCGAAGGTCTGAACGTCGGCCGCGAGGACCGTATGCTGATCAAGAGCTTCGGCATGGAGAGCCGCCGCCTGCCCGGCTACGACCTTGAGGCGATGATGGCCGAGGCGGCGACGAACCGGGGCTGGCTGACCGCCTATGCCCATGACGTCTCGGACCACCCGACGCCCTATGGCTGCACCCCCGCCGATCTCGGCCGGGTACTGACGCTGGCGAAACAGGCCGGCCTGACGATCCTGCCGATCGGTCAGGCGTGGTCGGAATGCGTGACGCAGGCCCGGGCAGCGGCCTAGGCCGCCTCGGCGATTTCCGCGGCCTTCCGGGCATCGGCCCAGCGGATCAGCGCGGCGCGGGGCCAGGCCATGATCCACGAGCGAGCCGTGTACTTGCCTTCCTCGATCAGGGCCTTGCGCGTCGGGGAGCTGGTGGCCGCGCGCTCGGTATGGATCTCGCCCGGGCCCTGATGGACCATGAAGGCGCCGTGCTGAAGCGGATTGAGGCGCAGATAGGCCAGACGCGGGCTGATCGTCTCCAGCGGCGGATCGTAGAACCAGCTGGAACCCAGCATGCCGGCCATGTGCGGACGGGTCTTGAGGATCTCGGCGGCGGTGGCCCAGGCCCGGTCCCAGCCGGCCGCGTTGAAATCGGACAGTTCGCGGCTTTCGGTATGGACCTCCAGCCAGGGCTTCCAGGCTTGCGCGGCGGCATAGGCCGGGATCACCGACCAGCCCCAGCCCTCGCGGGCGTGGCGCAGGACCTGTCCGGGCCCGAGCGGCGAGGAGAGGTCGATCATCTGGGTGCGGGCACCCGGCACGCTCAGCGCCAGCGACAGCCGCACATCCTTGGCCCAGAAATCGCGGTCATAGGGGTCGGCGGCCTCAGTCAGGAAATCCGCCATCCGGCCGATCCATTCGGGATAGAGCGCCAGACTGGCCTCGGGCAGGTGCTCGGCTGCAATCCGGGCCGGTAGGTCCAGCGCATAGTGGGCGATGAGGGCCCGACGATGATCATCACTCAGCCGGTCGCCGAAGGCCTGCTGCAGGGCCTCTTCCACGCGGTGGCCGGGCTGGTCAAAGTCCCAGTGCGGGGCCGAGGCCGCGGCAGACTCGGCGGCGGCAGGCGCCAGCGCGGCCAGGGTATCGCGGTCCACGGCGGACACACAGTCCCGGACGGCGGTGAAGCGGGCGATCAGGTCGGGGCCGAGGGCTTTCATGGCGAAAGCCTAGCCGATCACCGGTTTGCGCCCGGTTAAGCCGCAGGTCCGGCGCCCAGCGTCGTGGCGCGCACCCACCAGCCGGGATGGTCGGCCTCGATCGCCCGGGCCGCACGGGCCGCGTCGGCCGCATCGTCGTACAGGCCAAAGACGGTGGCGCCCGACCCGGACATGCGCACCAGCCGCGCCCCGCCCGCCAGTCGCAGGGCCTCCAGAGCCGGGCCGATGGCGGGGGCGTTGAGCACGGCAGGCCCTTCCAGATCGTTCCGCTGGTGCGCCAGCCAGGCCATCACGGTCGCCGCGTCCCAGGCTGCGGGCGGCGCCGGCCGGTCGGCCTCGCCGCGCGCCAGGGCGTCATAGGCGCGGTAGACCGCCCCCGTCGGCGAGGGCACGCCCGGATTGACCAGAACGGCGTGAAGGGCCGGCAGGCGCGGCTCGACCGTCAGCACATCGCCCCGGCCCTCGGCCCATGAGGGCACGGCCGCCAGACACATGGGGCCGTCGGCGCCCAGCACGGCGGCGACGCCGGCCAGCACCTGCATATCCATGTCCGGAGCCAGATAGCGCCGCGCCAGCCTCAGCACGGCACCCGCATCCGACGACCCGCCGCCCAGCCCGGCGGCGATGGGCAGACGCTTGTCCAGCGTCAGCGACAGGCCGGAGGCATCCACGCCGGTCATCCGCTGCAAGGCATCCCGGGCCTTGGTCACCAGATTGCCCCCGGGCCCGACCGGATCTTCGAGGAGCGCATCTGCGAACGACCCCGCCACCGTCAGTCCCGGCGGCCCGTCCGGGTCCAGCGTCAGGCCGTCGCCGACATCGGCAAAGGCCACCAGACTGCACAGCGGGTGATAGCCGTCGTCGCCGACCGGCCCGACATGCAGGAACAGATTGACCTTGGCCGGAGCGGCCTCGTGCCATTGCATGGCGGGCGTCAGAACGATCCGTCCGCCGGAGCTCCGGGCAGCGGCAGGCCATTCTCCAGCTTGCGCTCGACCTCGGCGCGCAGTTCGGCATCAGGGTCGAGGGTCAGCACCCGGTTCCACTGGAACACCGCTTCCCGCCGACGACCCACCTGCCAGTAGGCGTCGCCCAGATGGTCATAGATGACGGCATTGGCCGGGGCCTTGTCGAGCGCGCCCTCCAGGATGCCCACGGCCTGTTCGTACTGGCCTTGCCGATAGCGGGCCCAGCCCAGCGAGTCCTGGATGTTGGCGTTGCCCGGATCGATCTCGGCGGCGCGCACGATCAGCTCCGTACCCTGCTCGATCCGGCGCCCTGTATCGACCCAGAGGTAGCCGAGATAGTTGAGAATGGTCGGGTCGTCCGGCTGGGCGACGTGGGCGGCCCACAGTTCGGCCTCGGCCTCATCGATCCGGCCCAGCGCATCCAGGATCCCGGCCCGCAGATAGCGGACCGTGTAGTCCTGACCGGCCGTGTCCAGTAGAGGCCCCTCGACCAGCGCCAGCGCCTCCGGATAACGCTCCATCGACGAGAGCTGGCTGGCCAGCATAAAGGCGATCCCGCGGTCCGACGGCGCGGAGGCAAAGGCCTTCTCCAGCTCGGCCAGCGCCTCTTCCGGCATGTCGCCGCGTTGATAGCTCAGCGCTGCCTGGACCCGCGCCTCGGTGTAGTAGCGACCCGCGTCGGGACCGATCCGGGCAAAGGTGTTGCGGGCGGCCACTTCCAGCTGCGCCTCGGCCAGGCTGACGCCCACATTCAGCAGGGTCTCGGGAGCCGGCGCCAGCCCGTAGGCCAGCCGCAGATAGACCGCCGAAAACTCATGCGCGCCTTCGACGCTGGACTGGAGCGCGGCGTTCTCGAGAGCCTGGGCGGCCCCCTGTTTCAGGGTCGGCAGGGCCGGTGCCCGGCCGCGGCCGGCGGCGCGCTGACGGGCGCGTTCAATGACCGGATCGTCGCCCACCTCGGCGCGGGTGGCGTCGTACAGGGCCAGCGCGTCGGCCCGGCGTCCGCGCCGCTCCAGAAACTCGCCATAGCTGAAGGTGAACAGCTGTCGTCCGCCACGCATGGCGATCAGTCGCTGATACTCGGCATCGGCCTCGGGATACTGGCCGCGAATTTCCAGCAGGAGCGCCCGGTGCGCGCGCCGGAACAGGGTATCGGCACTGGTCGTGCTGCCCGTGACCGGGGCGAGGGCCGTATCCCAGTCCCCGGCGGCCGCAGCGATAAAGGGGGCCACATACTGGCCCGCCCGCGCGTGGGGCCGCCCGACGGGCTCGGCCTGCAGCAACGCCCAGGCGGCGTCCGGACGGTCCTGCATCGTCAGTTCCACCACCTCGACCAGATGTCCGATCTCGGACAGGACGGGCGGCGCATCGGTCCCCTGGGGGGACACCCGGCCGGCATAGGCGAGGTCCCCGCCGATCAGGGAAGACGTGAAAGCCTGCAACTGCAGCCATTCCAGATCCGGCTCGAGGGTCTGGGCGCGGCGAAGATAATCGGCGGCAATGGCCGCTTCGCCCTCAGCGGTTGCCAGACGTCCGACCAGGAAAAGGCCATAGGAGGACCGGCCTTCGGCGTCGAAGGCCACCGGTCGATCGTCGGACACCACCGGCGCCTCATCGGTGTCCGGAGCTGCAGTCTCCTGGGCCAGTACGGGCGGCGCCAGAAGCGCCAGGCCGAGGGCGATGAGGGAACCGGCGGTGAGGGGGAGGTTACGCATCATGCGTTCAAGCCTTCACGGTTTGCGGACGGTCCGCAAGAGCCCCCTCGCCCCGCGCGAATCCTACATGTTCGGATAGTTGGGTCCGCCGCCGCCCTGCGGGGTCGTCCAGACGATGTTCTGCGACGGATCCTTGATGTCGCAGGTTTTGCAGTGGACGCAGTTCTGGGCGTTGATCTGGAAGCGCGGATTGGACTTGCCGTCCTCGTCGTACAGCACCTCATAGACCCCCGCCGGGCAGTACAGCCGCGCCGGTTCGCCGTACTTGGGCAGGTTGACCTGGATCGGCACCGACGGGTCCAGCAGCTTCAGGTGGGACGGCTGGTCCTCGTCGTGGTTGGTGTTCGAGATGAACACCGAGCTGAGCTTGTCGAAGCTGAGTTTCCCGTCCGGCTTCGGATAGGCGATCGGCTTGTGCCTCGCGGCGGGTTCGGTCGAGGCCGCATCGGTCTTGCCGTGGCTGAGCGTCCCGAACGGCGACCAGCCGCGGAACAGGCTGGTGATCTGCATGTCGATCCCGCCCAGCAGGGTGCCGAGGAACGCGCCGTACTTCGACAGCAGCGGCTTGACGTTCCGCACCAGCTTCAGCTCGCGGGCGATGTCCGAGGCCTCATAGGCGGCCTGATATTCGACCAGTTCGTCGCCGGCGCGCCCGGCCTTCAGCGCCTCATAGGCCGCATCGGCCGCGAGGATGCCCGAGCGGACGGCATTGTGGCTGCCCTTGATGCGCGGCACGTTCACGAACCCGGCCGAACAGCCGATCAGCGCGCCGCCCGGGAAGGCCAGCTTGGGCACCGACTGATAGCCGCCCTCGGTGATGGCGCGGGCGCCATACGAGATGCGCTCGCCGCCTTCCAGATGGTCGGCAATGGCCGGGTGGTGCTTGAAGCGCTGGAACTCGTCGAACGGCGACAGGAACGGGTTCTTGTAGTTCAGGTGCACCACAAAGCCGACCGACACATAACGATCACCGAAGTGGTACAGGAACGAGCCGCCGCCGGTCTTGTCGTCCAGCGGCCAGCCCAGGGTGTGCTGCACCAGACCCGGGCGGTGCTTCTCGGCCGGTACCTGCCACAGCTCCTTGATGCCGATGCCGAATTTCTGCGGCTCGGCGGTGTCGCACAGGTTGTGGCGGGCCATGATCGTCTTGGCCAGCGAGCCGCGCACGCCCTCGCCGATGAAGACATATTTGCCGCGCACCTCGATGCCTGGCTCGAAATCCTCGGTCGGCTTGCCCTCGCGGTCGAGGCCGAACACCCCCGCGACCACGCCGGCGACGCGGCCGGACGGCTCGTCCCAGACCACATGGCTGGCGGCCATGCCGGGATAGACCTCGACGCCCAGCGCCTCGGCCTGCTCGCCCATCCAGCGCGCCAGATTGGCCAGCGAGCCGACGTAGCAGCCGTGGTTCTTCATATAGGCGGGCTGCGGCAGCAGGGTGATGTCCAGCTGACCCTGCGGGCCAAGCACCAGGAACTTGTCCTGGGTGACGGCGGTCTCGAGCGGAGCGCCCTTTTCCTTCCAGTCGGGGAACAGTTCGCTCAGACCCGACGGATCAATGACGGCCCCGGACAGGATGTGCGCGCCGACCTCGGAGCCCTTTTCAAGCACAGCGACCGAGACCTCGCGCCCCTCGGCGGCGGCCTTCTGCTTCAGGCGGATGGCGGCGGCCAGGCCGGCGGGACCGGCTCCGACGATGACCACATCGTATTCCATGGCCTCGCGCTCGGCGCCGGTCAGGGCCTCCACGGCGGGCAGGCGGTCGATGACGGCTTCCTGCCAGGCGTTCTTCGCTCCGCCTTCGGTGGCATCCTCGGCCATGTGGTCGGCTCCCCTTGTCTTGCTTGTCCGAACCGGGTTCGGTCCGTCGTTGATCCCTTATCAGAAGGTGACGTGGGGGTGGTCAAGGCTTACACCCGCATGATCAACCCTGTGATCCGGCCTGTATGAACGCTTCGCCCGCCGCTTCGGATGCCCTGACCGCGCTTCTTGCCTTCTGGCATGAGGCCGGGGTCGAGGATTGCTACGAGGCTGCGCCCGTCGATCGCACGCGCGAGACGGCCCCGCCGCCCCGGGCCCCACGCCCCGCATCCGCTCCACCGCAAACGACGGGCACGGTCACGCCGCTTCGCCCGGCACCGTCAAGCATGGGCGCGACCGAAGCCCTGGCCGATGCCGTGGCCCGGGCGCGCGCCGCGGCCCGCACCGCCGACTCGCTGGAATCCCTGACCGATGCGATTCGGGCCTTTGACGGCTGCCCCCTCAGCGGCATGGGCGCCCGACAGGCTGTGGTCTGGCGCGGCGAGGCCACAGCCCCGGTCATGATCGTCGGCGAGGGGCCGGGGGCCGAGGAAGACGCCCGGGGCCTGCCCTTCGTCGGCAAGGCCGGGCAGCTGCTGGACCGCATGCTGAAGGCGGCGGGTCTGGACGGCCGGGTGATGATCACCAACACCGTTTTCTGGCGCCCGCCCGGCAACCGCACCCCGGCCGCGGACGAACAGGCGGTGTGCGCGCCCTTCGTCGCCCGCGCCCTTGAACTGGTGAAGCCGAAACTGGTCCTGACCGTCGGCGCGGCCGCCGCGCGCGCTGTGCTGCACACCACCGAGGGCATCACCCGCCTGCGCGGGAAGTGGGGTGAATGGCATCTGGCTGAAGGCGGCGTCTCGGCCCCGGTCATGCCCACCCTCCATCCCGCCTTCCTGCTGCGCCAGCCCCAGGCCAAGGCCATGGTCTGGGCTGATCTGCTGGAGCTGGCCGTGCGACTGGACGGCGACGACTCAAAATCGCCCCATTGAGGCGACAGCTATGCGCGCTTCGGGGCGCCGGGCGCAGGCTGGCATCCGCCTTGCGCGTGCCCCCTCATCCGGCGGTGCGCTGACCGGATACGGGACAGACGGCGCAGAGTGATCCAGAGGGGCGGCATGATCCGACGGCTTTCAGACCTTGCGGCGCGTGGGCTCTTCGCGGCCCTGCTGGCAGTGCTGATCACGACGGGCCTGACGACCCCGGCCTCGGCCCAGGTGCGGGTGCTCAGCAGCTCTGACCGCCTCAGCTACACCAATGCCTATGACGCACTGCGGCGCGGCGACCTCGAGGCCGCGCGCGCCTCGGCCCGGCAGGCCGACGACCATGTGCTGCTGGGCCAGGTCGAGTTCGAGCGCCTGTTTCACCCCGACTATGTGTCCAGCTTTGAGGAGCTGAGCGCCTGGCTGGAAGACTATGCCGACCTGCCCGAAGCGCCCCGCGTCTATGCCCTGGCCCTGCGCCGGCGGCCGGACGGCGCGCCCGAACCGCGTCGCCCCCGTCGCGTCGACGGTCGCACCTGGGAGAGCCTGACCGAGGCCGAGGGCGCCAAAGCCGCCCGCATCGCTTTCAACGACAATGACCTGGACCGGGCCCAGGCGACCGGGGTCGCGATCGGCGACTGGTGGGTCGTCGGCCTCTCGGCTTGGCGGCTGGGCGATTTCGCCACTTCCTTCACTGCCTTCGAGCGCGTGGCCTGGGACCCGACCGAGGATGCCTGGGTCCGGGCCGGGGCGGCCTTCTGGGCCGCACGCGCGGCCGCCTGGTCGGGCCAGCAGGATCAGATCGACACCCTGCTTCGCCTGTCCGCCTCCTGGCCGGCGACCTTCTATGGCCAGATCGCCCTCTACCAACTCGACATCGAGCCGACCCTGCGCAACTGGGGTCCCCAGCCGTATGGCGTCGTCGAGGATGACGGCCTGCGCGCCATCGCCTTCACGCCCGACATCCGCATCGACGATGACACCCTGATCGCCTTTATCGAGCGCGAGCCCCAGGCCCGCCGCGTGGTCGCCCTGATCGAGCTCGGACGGCTGGACGAGGCCCGCGACCAGTTCCGCAGCGGCTTCCGCTCGGCGCCGGGCGAAGAGGACCGCAAGCTCTGGTCCGCGCTGGGCCGCGCCTTTGCCCGCCCCCTCACCCCGCGCAATCGCGAGGCCGAGATGATCGACGCCGCGCGCTATCCGATCCCGGAGCTGCTGCCCGAGGGCGGCTTCACCATCGAGCCGTCGCTGGTCTACGCCATTGCGCGCAAGGAGACCGGCTTCAATCCGCGCGTCCGCTCCTCTGCCGGAGCCTATGGCCTGATGCAGGTCATGCCGACCACCGCCGCCGAGCTGAGTGGCGATCGCGGCTTCATCTCGGATCCCGAGCGGCTGTTCCAGCCCGAGGTCAATATGCGCCTCGGCCAGGGCTATGTGCTGAAAATGCTGCGTCTGTCGGCCTTCAACGGCGACGTCTTGCGCACGGTGGCGTCCTACAATGCCGGACCCGGGCCGATGCTGGGTGCACTGCGCAAGCTGGGGCCCGAGGCCGATCCCCTGCTGCTGATCGAGACGATCGATGTGCCCCAGGCACGGGACTATGTCGAAAAGGTCGTCGCCGCCTACTGGATCTACCAGCGCATGCAGGGACGCCCGTTGAACACGCTCAAGGCCGTGGCCTCGGGCGAGACGGCGATTTCGCTGTATCTGGACTATGTGCCGCCGCCACCGGCGCCGGAAGCGCCCGCGGCCGAACCGAAATCAGAGCAGGCTGCTGAGTAGCAGGGCGCACAGGCTGCACGCCACGACGATGCTCACCAGAACGCTTACCCAGCCCGGCTGGGCGGCGGTAGCGGGTCCGGGGACGAGGGGCGAGGACATCGGGGGCTCGAGGGGCTAGGGGGCAGTGTTCGAAATGAACGCCGACCACCCTGCACATGTTCCCCTAAAAAGCGGTGTTCGGTGACGGTTAACCGATCTCTGCCAGCCCGGCCGCACTCCACTCCAGAAAGTCAGGCTGGGCCAGCAGCGCCCGGCAATAATCCGCCGCCGTGCCGTCGTCGCCATGGGCCGTCAGATCGATGCGGAAATGGCGGAACCGCGCCGCCACCGGGGTGAAGAAGGCGTCGGCCACGGACCATTCTCCGAACAGGTAAGGCCCGCCCTCGCCGAACCGGCCCTTGGCGTCCTTCCACATCGCGACCATCCGCCGGATGTCGGCGGAGAGGGCGTCGGACGGCGCATGCGCCTCGCCCGGCTCGCCGACCATCGGATGATCCGGCCCCATGCCCAGATCATTGCGGAGTGTGCCAAAGGCCGAATGCATCTCGCAAACCACCGACCGCGCCACCCAGCGGGCATGGTCATCCGCGGGCCACAGGGCGGCGTCGGGATAGCATTCTTCGGCCCACAGGGCGATGGCCAGACTGTCCCAGATGGTGACGCCCTCCACCTCCAGCGCCGGCACCTTCCCCGCCGGGGCGTGGCGAGCGATCTGCTCGGCCGTGTCGGCCTCGTTCAGGCCGATCATCACCTCGTCAAAGGTCGCCCCGCACCGCTTCAGGATCAGCCACGGCCGGAGCGACCAGGTAGAATAGGCCTTGTTGCCGAGAATCAGCTTCATCACGGGGCTCCCTTGCTCGACGCTTCCATGAACGGCGCTCGCCCGGCCTGCAAGCCCGGCCCTGCCCTTGACTCCCCCGGCCCGGCGACCGAAACGCCAGCCCATGATCACGCGCTATTCCCGCCCCGTCGCCGCCGACCTCTGGTCCCAGGAAACCAAGTACCGGATCTGGTTCGAGATCGAGGCCCATGCCGCGACGAAGATGGCCGAGCTGGGCACCATCCCGGCCAGCGCCGCCGAGGCCATCTGGTCGAAGGGCAAGGACGCGACCTTCGATGCCGACCGCATCGACGAGATCGAGCGCACGACCAAGCATGACGTCATCGCCTTCCTGACCCACGTCGCCGAGATCGTCGGCGAGGAGGCCCGCTTCCTGCACCAGGGTATGACCTCGTCGGATGTGCTGGACACCTGTTTCTCGGTGCAGCTGGCGCGCTCCGCCGATCTGCTGATCGAGGGCGTCGACCGGGTGCTGGTGGCGCTGGAGACCCGGGCGAAGGAGCACAAGTTCACGCCCTGCGTCGGCCGCAGCCACGGCATCCATGCCGAGCCCGTCACCTTCGGCCTCAAGCTGGCCGGCTATCACGCCGAGTTCCAGCGGGCGAAGCGGCGCCTGATCACGGCCAAGGAAGAGATCGCCACCTGCGCCATCTCGGGCGCCGTCGGCACCTTCGCCAATGTCGATCCCCGCGTGGAAGCCTATGTCGCCGAACAGATGGGCCTGTCGGTCGAGCCGGTCTCGACCCAGGTCATCCCGCGGGATCGTCACGCCGCCTTCTTTGCCGCCCTGGGCGTGGTTGCCTCGTCGGTCGAGCGGCTGGCCGTCGAGATCCGCCACCTGCAGCGCACCGAGGTGCTCGAGGCCGAGGAGTTCTTCGACAAGGGGCAAAAGGGCTCGTCGGCCATGCCGCACAAGCGCAACCCCATCCTGACCGAGAACCTGACCGGTCTGGCCCGGCTGGTCCGCTCGGCGGTGACGCCGGCGATGGAAAACGTCGCCCTCTGGCACGAGCGCGACATCAGCCATTCGTCGGTCGAGCGCGGCATCGGCCCCGACGCCACCATCCACCTCGACTTTGCCCTGCACCGGCTGGCCGGCGTGGTCGAGCGGCTGAACGTCTATCCCGCCAATATGGAAAAGAACCTCGACCGGCTGGGCGGACTGGTCCACTCGCAGCGCGTCATGCTGGCCCTCACCCAGGCGGGCGTCAGCCGCGAGGACGCCTATGCCGCGGTTCAGGAGAACGCCATGAAGGTCTGGCGTGGCGAGGGCCGGTTTCTCGACTTCCTGAAGGCCGACGAGCGGGTCGTCCTGTCCGAGGCCGAGCTCGAGGCCCTGTTCGATATCGGCTATCATACCAGGCACGTGGACACGATCTTCGCCCGGGTGTTCGGCGAGGGCTGACCGAATGACTCGCGAGGCGGGTGTGCGGTCGTGTCGCGCCCCCTCGATGCATCCTTATAGCCGCTGATCAGTATCTGTTGGAGTGCCGCATCAAGCGGCTCGCCTCAGGAGAAGCGACCATGAAATTTACCCGTACCCGCACGCTGACTGCCGTATCCGCCGTGGCCCTGCTCGGCCTTGCCGCCTGCAACAGCGAGCCGGCCACGCCCGAGACCGACGCCATGGAGCCCGCTGCGACGGATATGACGACGCCGGCGGCCGACGGCACGATCGTGACCGTCGCCCAGGGCAACTCTGATTTCTCCACCCTCGTCAGCGCCGTTCAAGCCGCGGATCTGGTGGAAACGCTGAACGGCCCGGGCCCCTTCACCGTCTTTGCGCCGACCAACGCCGCCTTCGACAAGATTCCCGCCGAGACGCGCACCAGCCTGATGGAGCCCGCCCAGAAGGAAGACCTGTCCGGCATCCTGACCTATCACGTGGTGCCCGGCCGGGTTGATGCTGCGGCCCTGACCCAGCAGATCGAACAGGGCGGCGGTTCGGCCACCCTGACCACCGTCCAGGGCGGCACGCTGACGGCAACCGTCGTTGACGGCACGGTCACCCTGACCGACGCAGCCGGCAACACCTCGAAGGTCGTCATGACCGACGTCGCGGCCTCGAACGGCGTGATCCACGCCATCGACACCGTGGTGATGCCGAACTGATCCCACGCGATTCGCTTCCGCGCAGCCCTCATCCTTCCTCGCGCGGAAGCGGACGGCGCGGAGCCCGGGCTGATACCGCGGGCTCCCCGCACGGAAATGGCCACGTCCTAGCGGGCGTGGCCATTGTCATGTCCGGGATGTGAGGGCGATCAGCTCTCGGTGCGGATCTGCTCGCGCGCCACCGAGGCCAGCTCGTCCATCTTGCTGCGGATTTCGCCTTCCGACACCGTCAGGCCCGCGCCCTTGAAGTCGCCGGCGATCTTGCGGAACACGTCTTCTTCGCCCGGCTGTTCAAAGTCGGCGCGGACGACGGCGGCGGCGTATTGCTCTGCGCTCTCGGCCGACAGGCCCATCTTGTCCGCAGCCCACAGGCCCAGCAGCTTGTTGCGCCGGGCGACGGCCTTGAACTCCTGCTGTTGATCGAGGGCGAACTTGGACTCGAACCCTTTTTCCCGATCGTCGAAGGTGGTCATAGGCGTCAACTGCTCCTGTCGCGCGCCCGTGATGGCGCGCAGGGCGGTCTATACCCCGCCCGCGACCGAACGCAACAAAAGTCGTTGTCGCATGCCCCGACAGGGGCCCCGCCCGTTTGTCACCCGGCCCGGCTTCCGCTAAGGAGGGCCGCAACCTCTTCCCCTCAACGGCCCGGTCCTGCCTTTCTCCGCATGCCCCGGAAATCTCCGCGGCCCGAACGGCAATTCCAGCCCGCGAGTCCCTTCGTCCCGCCGGTGAGCCGGCCTTCGGAATGCACATGAACGCCAAGCGCAAGAAGCTCTATGAGGGCAAGGCCAAGATTCTCTACGAAGGCCCCGAGCCCGGCACCCTGATCCAGTACTTCAAGGACGACGCCACGGCCTTCAACGGCGAGAAGAAGGCCCAGCTTGAGGGCAAGGGCGTTCTCAACAACCGCATCAGCGAATTCGTCATGTCGCGCCTGAACGGCATTGGCGTGACCAACCACTTCATCAAGCGACTGAACCTGCGCGAGCAGCTGATCCGCGAGGTCGAGATCGTGCCGCTCGAGGTGGTGTGCCGCAACATCGTGGCCGGTTCGATGAGCCAGCGCCTCGGCATCGAGGAGGGCACCCCCCTGCCCCGCTCGATCATCGAATTCTACTACAAGAAGGATGAGCTCAACGACCCCATGGTCACCGAAGAGCACATCACCGCCTTCAACTGGGCCACGACCCAGGAGCTGGACGACATCCTCGCCATGACGGTCCGCGTGAACGACTATCTGTCGGGCATGTTCGGCGCGGTCGGCATCACCCTGGTCGACTTCAAGATCGAGTTCGGCCGCATCTGGGAAAACGACTTCAGCCGCATCATCCTGGCCGACGAGATCAGCCCCGACAGCTGCCGCCTGTGGGACACCTCGACCGGCGAGAAGCTGGACAAGGACCGCTTCCGCCGCGACCTGGGCAATGTGATCGAGAGCTACACCGAGGTGGCCCGCCGCCTCGGCATCATGAAGGATATGCCGACCGTGATTCAGGGGGGACTGCACTGATGGCCAAGGTGAAGGTTCATGTGTTCCTGAAGCCCGGCGTGCTGGACGTGCAGGGCAAGGCCGTCGAAGGCGCCCTGAACGGCCTGGGCTGGACCGGCGTCAGCGAGGCCCGCGTCGGCAAGCTGATCCAGTTCGACTACGCCGGCCCGGAAGACGACTCTGGCGTCGAGGCCGAGGTCAAGAAGATGTGCGACACCCTGCTCGCCAACACCGTCATCGAGAGCTACCGTATCGAGGTGGAATAGGCGTCCGGGAACCTCGACGGCGGCGCATCATTGCCTAGGCAACGCCACACAAGAGGGAACGCGCCATGACCTTTACCCTGACCTCAAACGATCTCACCGACGGGGGCGTGCTGCCGGATGCCCAGGTGCAGGCGAAGGGGAACATTTCCCCCCACCTAAAGTGGTCCGGGGCCCCCGAGGGCACGAAATCCTACGCCATCACCGTCTTCGATCCCGATGCCCCGACCGGCTCGGGATTCTGGCACTGGACGGTCGCCAACATCCCCGCAGATGTGACCGAGATCGCGGCCGGCGGTCCCCTGCCCTCCGGGGCGGTCGAGGGCCGCACCGATTTCGGTGAGCCGGGCTATGGCGGCGCCGCCCCGCCTCCCGGCCACGGCCCGCACCGCTACATCTTCACCGTCTTCGCCGTCGACACGGACCGTCTGGAGGTCTCGCCCGAGGACTCCGGCGCCAAATACGGCTTCAACCTGCATTTCCACACACTCGCCAGGGCGGCGATCACGGCCACCTACGAGAACGTTGGCTGAGGTTCAGGCGCCGTCCACGGCGGCCCTGACCCGCGCGGTCAGGACCTCCAGTTCGTCGAGCACGGCAGGCTCAAGGGCCTTGAAGTTGAAGCAAGTCTTGCCCTGCCGCCGACTTTCCAGTTCGTCCGAGAGGGCCCCGGCCAGCGCTGGATGATCGTAGAGAGGCGGCAGGTGGAAGGCGACATAGCTCTTGCGCGCCGTCACCGTGCCGAACCAGCCGGGTTGCCCCTTCGCATCCGGCTGGCGCGTCCGCACCACCAGATCGCCCGGATGGTCCCGCGTGACGTCCAGGCCATCGGAGTGATGCAGCATCAGCGCCCGCAACGCCTCGAACACAGCCTCCCCCTCACTCATGCCCGCGCCCTCGCCGGCAGGAAGCGACTGTTGCGCAGCAGGATGGCGCTGACGATCGAGACCAGCAGGCCTACCGGGAAAATCTCTGCAAAGGTCATCGGCAGGCGATACAGCGGCGACTGATAGGCCACGGCCATCTCGCGATAGCTGGCCTCCAGCTGGCGATAGGCCTCACCCGACAGGCCCTCGGCCCGGCGCGCTTCCAGCGTCGCGGTGATGTACTGGTCCATAAAGGCATAGTTGGTCGCAGCCAGATAGATCTCCCACACCAGCACATAGGCCAGCGAGGCCATCAGGGCGATGGCCAGACCCACGCCCAGCGCCGGCAGGAAGCGGACGACCCCGCCGCGCTCGCGGTCGCGATAGCGCTTCACCCCCATGAACACCGCCGACATGCCCAGCAGCATGATCAGATAGCCCAGCCAGACATTGCCGTGCGGCTGGTCGCCCGCAAGCGCGACCGTGCCGATGATTCCGGCAATGATGATCAGGCCGGCAACCAGCCCGTAGATGAAGATGATGCGCGCCATGACGGCCTCCCCGCTGATGTGAGGCCCGACCCTGCGCCGGGATCGGGCCCCCGCCTATCACCCGAACGGGTGAATTCGACCGCTTCACCCGCTCAGGGGATCAGGCCGAGGTCGCGCGCCCGTCCTACCGCCTCGGTCCGGGTGCCCGCCTCCAGCTTGGCGAACAGATGGGCCAGATGGGTCTTCACCGTATTGGGCGACAGGCCCAGCGCGCGGGCAATGTCCTTGTTCGCGCCCCCCGCTGCCAGCGCCGTCAGCACCCGCATTTCCTGACCGGTCAGCCCCAGGGACTGGACGGCGGCCGTGTTCAGCACGAAGCGCGGCCCGTGCCGTCGGGTCGCCAGCCACCACCCGCACCACAGCCCGCCCAAGGCAAAGGCTGCGGCGACCACCGCGACGTGGATTTCCGGCGCGATCACGCGGGTCGCCTTCTGGATTTCCAGCCAGGTGAGGAGAAAGGCGCCGCCGGCCAGAACCAGCGCTGCAGTGGCGATCGTACGGATCATGGCGCCATGATGCGCGCGCCGCCCCGGCGGTCAATCCATCGGCCCTGCCACACACCCAATGTCAGATACCGTACACTGGCGTTTCGATGGGCGACTGCTACGCTTCCTTCATCAGGAAAAGGGGACCGACATGGAGCGATCGCGCCACAAGGGCACAACTGTATTCATCGTGGGGGCCCTGCTGGCCCTCGGCGCCTGCGGGCGCGAGCCCCCTGCTCCGGTCGATCCCAACACCAAGGCGGCGGTCAACTTTGCCAGCCAGTTCGCCCTTCTGTGTCCGACCGCCGGCTTCACATGGGAGGCGTTCGACGAAGCCGCGAAAGCCCTGGGCGCCACCCCGGACGACGGCGAACCTCGCCGCCCGCATGGTGTGCGCGACAGCGAGATCGTCCGCGAACAGTGGGTGGCGCTCAACCATCTCGGCCGCCGCACCACCGCATGGATCGGCGAGCTGGGGCCCGGCACGCGCTACGTCTATGGCGTCGCCGGTGTCGACCACACATCCGGACTGGTCTGTGCCGTGCACGACCCTGGCATAAGCCGCTCCGAAGCCCTTGCCCTGACGCACGGCTGGGAAGGTGGTACGACCACCGGGGCCGAGAAGACCGGCCCGAACCCCGAGGATTTCATCGTGCGCGCCAGGACCTGGGTGAACACGACGCGAGGCAGCCCCTTCTATCAGGATGTCGAGATGTACACCTATGCCGAGAAGGACAACGACGGGGCCATTCTGATCCGGCATCGCTACAACTACGGCGATGCGTCGCCGGCGTCCTGACAAGCGCCTCGAACCCTGCTAATGGCCCGCGCCATGAGCGCAGCCGTCATCGTCTTTCCCGGGTCCAACTGTGATCGTGACTGCAAGGTCGCCGTCGAGCGATCGACCGGCGCGCGCGTCGAGATGGTCTGGCACGGTGAGACCGAACTGCCTTCGGGCCTCGACCTGATCATCCTGCCGGGCGGCTTTTCGTATGGCGACTATCTGCGCTGCGGGGCCATGGCAGTGCAGTCGCCGATCATGCAGGCGGTCAAGAAGGCGGCCGATGACGGCGTGGCGGTGCTGGGCATCTGCAACGGCTTCCAGATCCTGTGCGAGGCCGGCATGCTGCCCGGTGCCCTACTCAGGAACGCCGGGCTGAAATACGTCTGCAAGCCGATCTCGCTGCAGGTCGCCAACCCGAACACCCGCTTCACGGCCGGCTATCAGGACCAGTCCGAGGTCATCATGACCCAGGGCAATGGCGACGGGAATTTCTTCGCCGATGCCGAGACGCTGGCGCGCATCGAGGGCGAGGGCCAGGTGGTGTTCCGCTACGTCGACAACCCGAACGGCTCGGTGAACGCCATCGCCGGCATCCAGAATGCGCGCGGCAATGTGCTGGGCATGATGCCCCACCCCGACCGCGCCTTCGAGGCCGAACTTGGCTCTGCCGACGGCGCCACCCTGTTCCGCAGCATCATGGACGCGGCCTGAGAAGCCTTCTAGATTCCCGAAGATTCGTCTTGGGGAAGTGTCGACCATGAAGGCTGCCTCCGTGATTCTGGGCCTGGCGGTGCTGGGGCTTTCAGCCTGTGCAACCACGCCAACAGACTCCCCCTACTGCGAGAGCCTCGCCACGGACGCCTTCTTCGGCTCCCCCGCAGAAGAAGCGGAGGCGATCCGTCTGGCCAAGGCTGCCAATTGCCCATGGGCCCGCGATCGTCAGGTCGGCTAGCGGTTATCCTTTGAACCTTTGCCGTTCCGGTGCGTAATGCCGTCATGCAAACGCCCAACTCGGTCTCCACCAGCCTCATCCGCCGCCTGATCCTGCTTTCGGCGGTGATCTTTGCCATCGCCATCGGCTATTCCCAGACCGCCATCGGCTGGGGTCAAAGCCCGGCCGAGTTCTCGGCCGACAGTGACGAGACGCTGAAGGTCGCCAGCTATGCCTTCGCCATATGGGGCCTGATCTATCTGGGCCTGTTCGCGCATGCGGTGTTCCAGCTGCTGCCACAGGGGCGTGACCGGCCCCTGACCGAGGCCCTGGGCTGGCCGGCCGTCGGCGCCCTGCTGGGCATCGGCTGGTGGGTCATGGCGGCGGCGCTGGATGCCGAGACCACCACCATCGTGCTGATCTTCGCCTCCCTGCTGGTGATCCTGATCCCGCTGCTGCTCAAGGCGCGCCAGATCCGGGCGCTGAAGCCGAAGGATCCCGAGCTGTGGCTGACCGCCTGGCCGCTGATGCTGCTGGCCGGCTGGCTGACGGTTGCCGCGCCGGTCAATCTGATCACCGTGCTGACCGGCAACGAGGCCCTGCCCGAGGTCCTGCCGCCGACTTCCTGGGCCATTCTGGCGGTGGGTGTGGTGTCCCTGACCGCGCTGATGGTCACCGCCCGCCTGCGCCAGATCGCCTATGCCCTGCCCATCGCCTGGGGTCTGCTGGCCGTGTTCGTGGCCGAGCAACCGCGCAACACCCTGCTCGCCTATGTAGCCCTGGCCGCCGGCGTCGCCGTTCTGGTCGGCGCCATCATCCTCAGCTTCCGGCTGCAGCCCGTCAGAAATACGCAGCCAGCCGATCCGCAAGGCTGACTTTGGCGAGGAACATCGCTAGAAGCGCCAGCCATGAGCGCTCCCAAGTCCATGGCCGAACTGGCCGCCGAATACGGCCTGTCTCCCGCTGAATATCAGGTCGTCCTCGACCGTCTGGGGCGAGAGCCCAATGACGTCGAACTGGGCGTCTTCTCGGTCATGTGGTCCGAGCACTGCTCCTACAAGTCGTCGAAGATTCACCTCGGCAAATTCCCGACCAAGGGGCCTCGCGTCATCTGTGGTCCGGGCGAGAACGCCGGCGTGATCGACATCGACGACGGCGACGCCTGCATCTTCAAGATGGAGAGCCACAACCACCCCAGCTTCATCGAGCCCTATCAGGGCGCGGCGACGGGCGTAGGCGGCATCATGCGCGACGTCTTCACCATGGGCGCCCGGCCCGTGGCCCTGCTGAACGCCCTCCGTTTCGGCGATGTGAACCATGAGAAGACCCGCCGCCTGGTATCGGGCGTGGTGTCGGGCATCGGTGGCTACGGCAATTGCGTCGGCGTGCCGACCGTGGCGGGCGAGACCAATTTCCACCGGGGCTACAACGGCAACATCCTGGTCAACGCCATGTGCGTGGGCCTGGCGAAGGCCGACAGCATCTTCTACTCCGCCGCCCCCGGGCCGGGCCTGTCGGTCGTCTATTTCGGCTCCAAGACCGGCCGCGACGGCATCCACGGCGCGACCATGGCCTCGGCCGAGTTCGACGAGGACTCGGATGAGAAGCGCCCCACCGTTCAGGTCGGCGACCCCTTTGCCGAAAAGCTGCTGATCGAGGCGACGCTCGAGCTGATGGCCTCGGGCGCCGTGGCCGCCATCCAGGACATGGGTGCCGCAGGCCTGACCTCCTCCTCGGTCGAGATGGCCGGCAAGGGCGGCGTGGGTATCGAGCTGGACATGGACGCCGTGCCCCAGCGCGAAGAGGGCATGACCGCCTATGAGATGATGCTCTCCGAAAGCCAGGAGCGCATGCTGGCCGTCCTCAAGCCCGGCCGCGAGGAAGACGGTTATCGGATCTTCAAAAAGTGGGGCCTCGACGCCGCCGTCATCGGTCGCACGACCGACACCGGCCGGCTGGTGCTGAACCACAAGGGCCAGGTCGTCTGCGACGTGCCGCTGGCCCCGCTGTTCGACGACGCGCCCCTCTATGACCGGCCCTGGGTCCAGCCCGCGCTGCACCCCCGCATCGATCCCAAGGATGTGCCCGCCCCCGACAGCTGGGCCGACGCCGTGCTGAACGTGGTCTGCTGCCCCGACATGGCCTCCAAGCGCTGGCTGTGGGAGCAGTACGACCGTCACGTCATGGCCGACACCCTGCACGACTCGGCCACCGGCGCCGACGCCGGTGTGGTCCGCGTGCACGGCACGGACAAGGGGCTGGCGGTGACCAGCGACTGCACTCCCCGCTACGTCCAGAACGATCCCTACGAAGGCGGCAAACAGTGCGTGGCCGAGGCCTGGCGCAACCTGACCGCTGTCGGCAGCCGCCCGATCGCCATCACCGACAACCTGAATTTCGGCAATCCGCAGCGGCCCGAGATCATGGGCCAGATCGTGCGCGCCATCGACGGCATGGCCGAGGCCTGCCGCGAGCTGAACTTCCCCGTCGTGTCGGGCAATGTCAGCCTCTACAACGAGACCAATGGCACAGCCATTCCGCCGACCCCGACCGTCGGCGCCGTCGGCCTGCTGCCCAACTATGATGTCGTGACGGGCTTTGGCGGCATGACCGAGGGCGAAACCCTGGTCCTCATCGGCGAGACGCGCGGCGAGCTGGGCGCTTCCCTGTATCTGCGCGAAGTGCTGGGCCGCGAGGACGGCGCCCCGCCGCCCGTCGATCTGGCCCTGGAGAAGAAGACCGGCGACTTCGTTCGCGATCGCATCGAGGCCGGCGAGCTGACCTGCGTCCACGACCTCAGCGACGGGGGCCTGATCGGGGCGGCGGCCGACATGGCGCTGGCCAGCGATTGCGGCGTCGAGCTGGACGCCACCTCGCCCGAGCATGCCCACGTCCTGCTGTTTGCCGAGGACCAGGCCCGCTATCTGGTCGCTGTGTCCGATCCGTCGACCCTGATCGAGAAGGCCCAGGCCGCCGGCCTGCATGCCTCGGTCGTCGGTACGGCCAAGGGCAAGGACTTCGCCTCCGGAGCACCGGGGGCCGACCTGTTCCGCATCCCCCTCGATCACCTGCGCGAGATGCACGAGGGCTGGATGCCCAACTGGATCGAAGGCCGCGCCTGATGCGGGCCCTCGTCGCGCTCTGTCTGCTGGTGGGGGCCTGCGCCTCCGCGCCTCCCCCCGCCGACACGAGCGGGGAGACGATGGTGATCCTCAAGCACGGCTGCGACGTGACGGTGAGTTTCGGCAGCTACGGCATGGGCGTGGATCAGGAGCTGAAGGCCCGCGTCCTTGCCTTCGTTGAGGACGGTTCCGACGCGGCGGCCTGGCCGGAGGACACCTGGGGGCGCGAGGGGGAATCCTCCCTCTGCATCCTGACCGACACCGTTGCCGCCACCAACCGCCTCTACGACGGGATTGTCGCCCTCATCCCGCCCTACAGCACTCGTGCGCCCACCATGGTCACCCACATCGACGGGCGCACCCATGCCTCGCGCATGCCGCCGGAAAGCGGACAATGATCCGCTCTGTGGTCCTCGCCGCCCTCGCCCTGACCCTCACCGCCTGCGACGGCGGTGGTGACCCGGTCCAGCAGGCCCTGCGCGATGCCTCGGCCGAGCGCCAGGCGGCGCTGGTCAAGGACGGTGAGGTCTCGGGACCGGTCGCGGCCCCTGACGAAGACACGGCCCGCGTACAGAAGATGATCGCCGGCCATGAGGCGGCCCTGATCGACGCTCGCGCGGCCCTCGACTCCCCCGATCCCGAGGTCCGCCGTCTGGCGGAGCAGGCCATCGAGAGCCACACCACCCAGCTCGCCGACCTGCGCGCCTGGCAGGCGGGGCGGTAGCTCGCAACTTCGTCATCCTCCGGCTTGATCGGAGGATCGGTCCGGGCAGGCGGGCAACTGTTGCGGGCGACACCGATCCTCGGGTCGAGCCCGAGGATGACGTGGGTTCAAGCGGCACGGATATGAAACCCGCCCGCCGATTCCCC
>NZ_JAGHQP010000012.1 GCF_017744255.1 Brevundimonas sp. A19_0
CCTTCTCCCGATGGGAGAAGGTGGCGCGTGAGCGCCGGATGAGGGTCGGCGGCGTCATTCGGCGACAGCCGTGGCAGGACCGGTGCGACGGCTCACGCCGAAGGCCCCGGAGAGCCCCTCACCCCCTACCCCCTCTCAGGCTCCGCGCTGCCCTTCGGGTCCCACGGGAGAGGGGAGATGTGCGCAGCGGCCTCCGAGGGAGAACCGATCCTTGGGTCGAGCCCGAGGATGACGGGCCGGGTAGCGCAGAAATTCCGACCGTATACCAAGCACATGTCATTTTTCGTGTCACAAACTGTCATATAACATTTACATTCTCGCAGATCGGCGCATTCTGAGGGGGAAGACGCCGGGGAGCGTCCCTGTCCCTATGGAGGTACCGCCCATGATCCGCCCTGCCCTGTCCCTTGTTCTGGCCGCCGGCCTGGCCCTCGGCGCCGCTGCGCCCGTCCTGGCCTCGGTCGATCCGACCACGGGCGCCAAGCCCGGTCAGGCCGTTATGATCTGTTCCGAGGATGCGGCGACCCGCGCCAGCTTCCAGCGCGAGTATGGCGAGCGGCCGGTGTTCGTTTCGGCCCAGGACCTGCTGGCCGCCCGCGACGCCGGCGAGCGCTGGGAAGCGCCGCGCTGCATGACCGAGCGGGAGTTCGCCCGCTTCGAGCGGATGACCGAGCAGCGCGCCGAACTGCGCCGCTAGGGTCTGTACCCGCCTGAAACAGCAAGGGGACGCCGGATCACTCCGGCGTCCCCTTTTTTGTCGAGAGACGGCGTGTCGCCCCCTCCACCCTGCTTCGCCGAGGCTTCAGGCTACGCGCTGCCCTTCGGGTCGCAGGGTCCCCCTCCCCCGATGGGGGAGGAGACGAGAGCCCTACTCGCCGATGTATTTGTCGAGCCAGCCGAACACTTCATTGTGCCATTGCAGGCTGTTCTGGGGTTTCAGCACCCAGTGGTTCTCGTCCGGGAAGACCAGCAGGCGGCTTTCGATGCCCTGACGCTGGAGGGCGGTGAAGGCCGACAGACCCTGCGACGTCGGGATGCGGAAGTCCTGCTCGCCCTGGATGACCAGCATCGGCGTGTTCCACTTGTCGACGTGGTTGGCCGGATTGAACTCCTGATAGGCGCGCGGATTTTCCCAGGGCGTGCCGCCGTTTTCCCATTCGGTGAACCACAGCTCCTCGGTGGCAAAGCCCATGGCGAAGGTGTCGAACACCCCGTCGTGGTTGACCATGCACTTGAAGGCATTCGGCCAGTGGCCCGAGATCCAGTTGATCATATAGCCGCCATAGGAGGCGCCGAGCGCGCAGGCCCGGTCGCCGTCCAGGAAGTCATACTTCTGCTGCGCCGCGGCCCACCCCTTTTGCAGGTCTTCCAGCGGGCGATCGCCCCAGTGCTGGCTGATCGAGTCGGTGAAGGCCTGGCCGTAGCCGGTCGAGCCGTGGAAATCGATCATCACCACCGCATAGCCGGCGCCCGCATAGGTCTGGGGGTTCCAGCGATAGGACCAGCCATTGCCGAACGAGCCCTGCGGCCCGCCGTGGATCAGGAAGGCGACCGGGTATTTCCGGCCTTCGACATAGTTGGCGGGCTTGATGACATAGCCGTGGACGGTTTCGTCGTTCCAGCCCTCGAAGGTGAACTGCTCGGCCTCACCGAAGGCCAGATCAGCCAGTTCCGGGTTCACCTCGGTCAGGCGACGCGGCATTTCGCGGCCGCGATAGGTCTTGAACCAGAGGTCACCCGGCTGATCCAGCGCGGCCTGGGCATAGACGATGCCCGACGGGGTCAGGACATGGCTACCGACCGAGCCTTCGCCGGTGAAGGGGATGACGGCGCCGTTGCGCGTATCGACAGCGAACAGCCGGTGCTGGCCGGTGTCCTGCGCCGTGACGTAGAGGGTATTGCCGTCCGGGCTGAAGGCCAGGCTGTCAGCCGAGCGGTCCCAGTTGGCGGCGATCTGGCGGACCTGACCGGTCTCCATGTCGCGCAGCATGATGGCGAACTTGTCGGCCTCGAAGCCCGGACGTGCCATGGCCCGATACGCCAGGGTGCGGCCGTCGGGCGAGAACACCGGGCCGGCGTCCCAGGCGGGATTGTTCCCGGTCAGATTGGTGAAGTCGCCGCTGTCGGTCAGGCCGTCGGTCATCCAGAGGTCGAAATCGGTGCTCCACGGCTCCGACGATCCGGCCTCGCGGGCCGAGAAGACCAGCGACTGGCTGTCGGGGCTGAAGGTGAAATCCTCCTCGCCGCCGAACGGCTTGGAGGGGGTGTCGCCGTCAAAGCCGCGCGTGACCCAGACCGGCTCGCCTTCGGCCTTACCGTCCTCGCCCAGTTCAACGACAAACAGGTGGTTCTGGGTGCCGTCGTTCCAGGTGTCCCAGTGGCGCACGAACATCCGGTCATAGACGCGGCCGGTCGATTTGCGGGCGGCCTCGGCCTCGCCCCGCGCCACCGAACAGGCGAGGCTGTCGCAATCGGGATAGACCGCCAGCGCAACCGCCAGACGCTCGCCGTCGGGCGAGACCTTGTAGGCCTGCACATCGACCGGCAGGTCGGTCACCTGCATGACCTCGGCGCCGTCCGGGCCCGTGGCCCAGATCTGGTTCGAGCCCGAGCGCGAGGAGAGGAAATACAGGGTCTGACCGTCGGGGGACCAGCGCACCGTGTTGCCCTGGCCTGCGTCCATGAACAGCGGACGGGCTTCCATGTCGCCCTGAAGGTCCTGCACCCACACCGTGGTGCCGCCCCCGCCGTTGACCGGATCGACCGCGCGCACCTGATACGTCAGCCAGTGACCATCGGGCGAGACCTGGGGATCGGACAGCCGGTTCAGGCGAAGCATCACCTCATAGGTGAAGGGCTCGGGGTCGGCCGCCGGGGCGGTCGCCTCGACCGGCGCCGTCTGCGGATCAAGGGCGAGCGCCGGGACCGCCGTCAGGCTGAAGGCCATCAGGGCCGCGGCGGCCGTGGCCATGCGGCGCGACCGGAAGAAGGATGTGGAAAGCGAGCGCATGCGCCGGACCTCATAGCCTGTGCCAGAACTGTGGGACGCAGGCCTAGCACCGCCCGCCCGTCCCGGCAAAGTCCCGCACAGCCCGCTTGCCCGATGCGAGCGGAGCGGCGACAAGCAAGGCATGACGGCGGCCTCCGATTCCCGACATATCTGCGATGTGCTGATCGCCGAGCGCGCGCCGCGCCTGACGGGGTCGATGGCCTGGCCGCTGGTCCGCCCCTTCCTCTACGGGCTGCTGGGCTATGGCCGGGCGCGATCCATGGCGGATGCCGTGGCGCCCATGGGCGGGGCCGAGGCGCTGGATTATGTCTCGAAACTGCTGGCGCTGGACGTGCGCATCCTGAATGCCGACCGGATTCCACAGGCGGGTCGCTGCGTGGTGGTCAGCAACCACCCGACCGGGATCGCCGACGGCATTGCCGCCTATGACGCCATCCGCGCGCAGCGGGACGATGCCATCTTCTTTGCCAATGCCGATGCGCTCCGGGTTTCGCCCCGGCTGGACGAGGTGATCATTCCGGTCGAATGGGTCACTACAAAGCGCACGCGCGAAAAGACCCGCGCCACACTGGATGCCGCGCGGAAGGCCTTCGAGGAGGATCGCGCCGTGGTCCTGTTCCCGGCCGGGCGACTGGCTCGGGTGGCGGGCGACGGCCAGCTGACCGATCCGGAATGGTCGCCGACCGCCGTCAGTCTGGCCCGCAAATATCAGGCGCCGATCGTGCCGATCCATATGAGCGGGCCGTGGTCGCGGCTGTTCCACACCTTTGACCGCATCTCGCCCGAGCTGCGCGACATCACCCTGTTTCACGAGATGCTGAACAAGACCGGCGGGACCTTCCGCCTGACGGTCGGGCCGCCCATCCCGCCCGAGCGGCTGGATGCGGACGCCACCCGCGCCACCTATGGGCTGAAGGCCTATATCGAGCGGGTCCTGCCCGGACAGCCGGATGCGCCCTATGCCTGAGGTCCGCGATATGGCCCTGGCCGACGAGGCTGCCACGACCCGGCTGGGACAGGCACTGGCCGCGCACCTGACAACGGGTGAGGTCGTGCTGCTGAGCGGCGCGCTGGGCATGGGCAAGTCGACGCTGGCCCGCGGCCTGATCCGGGCCCTGACCCGGCCGGACGAGGATGTGCCCAGCCCGACCTTCACCCTGGTGCAGTTCTATGAGAGCGAGCCGCCCGTGGCCCATTTCGACCTCTACCGGCTGGACGACCCGCGCGAGGTGGACGAGATCGGCCTCCATGAGGCCATCGACGACGGCGTGGCCCTGATCGAATGGCCCGAACGGCTGGGCGAGGACGGCGCCGGGGCCTTGAGCCCGGACCGGCTGTCGGTCACGCTGGAGACCGACGGCGAGGGCCGTCGCGCGCGGCTGTCGGGCCACGGCGCCTGGGCGGAAAAGCTGAAGGATCTGCATGTCTGAGCGTGGTGCGCTGATCGCCGATTTCCTGGCCGGAGCGGGTCTTGCCGACGCGCGGCGCGACCCCCTGCCGGGTGACGCCTCGACCCGGCGCTACGAGCGGCTGACCACGGCCTCGGGCGGGCGACTGATGCTGATGGATCAGGCCCCGGCGCTGGAGAGCCCGCCGTGTGATCCGGCCTGGTCGCCCGAACAGCGTCTGGCCCATGGCTGGAACGCGACGGCGCGCCTGTCGGCCGGGCGGATCGAGGCCTTTGCCGCGGTGGCGCAGCATCTGCGGGCCGCCGGCCTCTCGGCACCCGAAGTGGTCGCGCTGGATGCCGCCAACGGTCTGGCGATCCTCGAGGACCTCGGCGACGACCTCTATGCCCGGGTGATCGAGCGCGGCGCAGATGAACGGCCCCTCTATATCGAGGCGGTCGAGGCGCTGGCCCGGCTGCATCTGGCCGCGCCCCTGCCGGAGCGGCTGGAGGGGCCGGGCGGGGACTGGCCGCTGCTGACCTATGACGCGACCGCCCTGCAGGCCGGGGCCGACCTGTTCATCGAATGGATGCCGAAGCTTCAGCCCGGGCTCGACTTCGGTCCGGAGGCGCGCGCCGAATGGCACGCCGCCTGGGCCCCGGTCGCGGCCATGGGCGAGGCCAGGGCCTGGGTGATGGCGCACCGCGACTATCATGCCGAGAACCTGCTGTGGCTGCCGGACCGTGAGGGCTTCCGGCGAGTCGGGCTGATCGATTTTCAGGATGCCGTGCTGGCCCATCCCGTCTGGGACCTGCACTCCCTGCTTCAGGACGCCCGCCGCGACGTCTCGCCCGAGGTCGAGCGCGCCGCGCTGGACCACTATATCGACGTCATGCAGGTCGACGGCGAAGCCTACCGGGCCGACTATGCTGCGCTGGCGGCTCTGAACGAGGCGCGCATCCTCGGCGTCTTCGCCCGGCTGGTCGCGCGGGACGGCAAGCCCCGCTATCGCCAGTTCATGCCGCGCATGTGGCGCCATCTGGAACAAAACCTGAAACGACCGGAACTGTCGCAGGTCGCTGTCTGGTTTGACCGTCATGTCCCGAAGGAGATGCGCGGATGACGGTTCCGAAGACAGCGATGGTGCTGGCCGCAGGGCTGGGCACGCGGATGCGGCCCCTGACCGATGACCGGCCCAAGGCGCTGGTCGAGGTCGGCGGGCGGGCGCTGATCGACCATGTGCTGGACCGGCTGGCGGACGCCGGGAGCGCGCGCGCCGTGGTCAATGTCCACTGGTTCGCCGACCGGCTGGAGACCCACCTGGCTGGCCGCAGTCGGGCGCCGGAGATCACGATTTCGGACGAGCGGGCCGAGCTTCTCGAGACCGGCGGCGGCCTGAAGAAGGCCATCCCCCTGCTGGGCGATGACCCGGTGTTCGTCGCCAATATCGACAGCGTCTGGACCGACCGGGGTGATGCGCTGGCGGAGCTGGCCGACCTGTGGGACGCGGAGCGGATGGACGCCGCCCTGCTGTTGGCCCGGCGCGAAGGGGCCATCGGCTTCGAGGGCGGCGGGGATTTCTTCCTCGGCGACGAGGGACAGCTGAGCTTCCGGGGCGAGGCCGCCGAGGCGCCCTATGCCTATATGGGCGTGCACATCTGCCGGCCCGGCTATGTTGCAGACGGGCCTGACGGGCCCTTCTCGCTCAGCGGGCTGTGGCGCAGGTCGGCCGCCGAAGGGCGGCTGTTCGGCTGTGTGCTGGACGGCGACTGGATGCACGTCGGCGATCCCGGAGCGCGCGATGAGGCCGAGGCCCGGCTGGCGCGAGAGGCCGGGTGACGGACCCCTTCGACCCCTTCCCGCACATCTTCGCGCCGCGCTGGTATTCCATCGACGCGCACCGGCCCTTCCTGAACGATCTCGCAGCGGCCCTGCTGGACTGGTCCGGACGCCAGTCACCGGAAATCCTGAGCGACGCCATGCTGTTGCTGCCCAACCGGCGAGCGGTGCGCTCGTTCGAGCAGGCCCTGCTGGCGGTGGGTGACGGTCGGCCGGTGCTGATGCCGCAGGTGCGCGCGCTCGGCGATCTGGAGGAGGACGAGGCCCCCTTCACGCCCGGCGCGCTGGGGCTGGACCTGCCGCCCGCCATCTCGCCCCTGCATCGCCGGTTCGAGCTGGCCCGGATGATCGTCGAGGCGTTCGACACCACCCTGTCGGTACGCGAGGCCCTCGCCCACGCCGACACCCTCGGCCGGTTCCTGGAGTCCTGCCAGATCGAGGAGATCGAGGACCCCGGTCGCGTCGCCGATCTGGTCGAAGGCGATCTGGCCGACCATTGGCGGAAACAGGCCCGGTTCCTCGCCCTCGGGGTCGAGGCCTGGCCGAAGCGGCTGGCGGCGCTGGGGCTGGTCGATCCGGCCTGGCGGCGGGTGACCCTGCTGCGGCTGCTGGCTGAGCACTGGTCGAAACACCCCCCGGTGACCCCGGTTCTGGCGGCCGGATCGACCGGCACGGTCCCGGCCGCCGCTGCGGTTCTGGACGCCGTCGCCCATGCCCCTCAGGGGGCCGTCATCCTGCCCGGACTGGATCGCGCCCTTCCGGACGATGTGTGGGCCAGGGTCGACGACCTGCATCCGCAAGGCGCCCTGAAACTGCTGCTGGAGCGCAGCGGAATCTCGCGCGCCGATGTGCGGCCCTGGCCCGTGCCCGGTGGCGTCGACCAGACCGGCGGTCGGGCCCGCGAACGCGTGCTGAACGAGGCCCTCAGGCCGGCCGAGACCACCGGCGACTGGCGGACCGCCATCTCCGGCCTGCGCGCCGAGGCCGCGCCGCATGATCCGGTCGATCCCGTGGTGCGTGGCCTGGAGGGCCTGACCCTGCTGGACCTGCCCGACGAGGAGTCGACGGCCGCGACCCTCGCCCTGGCCATGCGCGAGGCCCTGGAAGTGCCGGGCCGCACCTGTGCCCTCGTCACGCCCGATCTGGATCTGGGCCGGCGCGTCGCCGCCCGGCTGGAGCGATGGGGCATCCGGCCGGACAATTCCGCCGGGGTCAGTCTGCGCACCCTGCCCGCCGGACGGCTGGTCGATCTGGTGGCGCGCTGGATGGACCGGCCGCTGGATGCCCCGACGCTGCTGTCGTTGCTGAAGCATCCGCGCGTGCGCCCCGGTCTGGACGAGGCCGCCGTCGCGCATCTGGAACTGTATGGCTTTCGGGGCGCCGCGCCGCGCGACGGGTCGGTCCTGCGCCACAGGCTTCTGAAGCCGCAGGGGCGAGGGCGCGGCGGCGCCGGCGATACCCCGCCTGAAGGCGCGACCGCAGCCCTGGCTCTGATCGATCGACTGGAGACCCTTTCGGGCGCCGCCCGGTCGGCCTTCCGGCCCGAGGCCCCGCTGGATGAAGCCGCCCGGGCGCTGGTCACCGCAATCGAGAGTCTCGCCGGTCCCTCGGCCTGGTGCGCCAGCGATGGCGACGCCGCGTCCGCCCTGCTGGCCGAACTGATCGAGGCGGGTGGGGCGCTGGGCGCCGTCACCCGGCCCGAGTTTGCCGCCCTGATCGGCACGCTGCTGGATGAACAAACGGTGCGTCAGGGCGGCGCCACCCATCCGCGCCTGCGTATTCTCGGCGCCATCGAGGGGCGGCTGGTCCGGTCGGACCGGATGATCCTGGCCGGGCTGGAGGAAACCGTCTGGCCGCCCGCCGCGCCTGTCGATCCCTTCCTGTCCCGGCCGATGCGCGCGACCCTGGGCCTGCCCTCGCCGGAGAAACGCATCGGCCAGTCGGCGCAGGACTTCGTTCAGGCGGCAGCGGGACCCGAGGCCCTGCTGGTCCATTGCCAGCGGCGGAACGGGCAGCCGACCGTGCGCTCGCGCTGGCTGTGGCGCCTTGAAATGCTGGCCAATGGCGCCAACACCCGGGACCACCCGGTCGCCCTGACCACCGACGATCCAGTGCGCGAGCTGGCCCGCATGCTGGACAGCCCGCCCGATCTGGTGCCGCGACCGGCCAGCCGGCCCGAGCCCCGGCCACCCGTCGACCAGCGCCCCCGCAGCCTGTACGTCACCCGGGTCGAGCGGTGGATCCGCGATCCCTATGCCCTCTATGCCCAGTGGATTCTGGGCCTGGAATCGCTGGACCGGCCCGGCCAGCCGGCGACCGCCATGGAGCGGGGCAATGCCATTCACGCCGCCATCGAGGCGCTGACGCTGGAGCGGCCCGACGACATGGGCGACGACTTCGCCGAGGCGCTGGCCGGGCGGATCGTCGCCGAACTGGTCAAGGCGGGCTTTGACGACGCCGCCCTGGCCCGCGAGCAGCCGCTGGCCGAGGCCTCGGCCCGCTGGCTGGCGGAGCAGGAGCGGGTCCGCCGCGCCCGCGCGGACGGCCCCGTCACCCTGTATGCGGAAAGGAAGGGGCGAATGACCCTGACCTTGCCGGGCGGCGACTTTGTCCTGCAGGCCTGGGCCGACCGGATCGAGACCTGGCCGGGCGGCGCCGCCGTGCTGGACTTCAAGACCGGCATGGCGCCGTCGAAGAAGGAGGTCGAGGCCGGCCTCGCGCCCCAGCTGACCCTGACCGCCGCCATTCTGGAGGCCGGAGGCTTTGGCCCTGACATTGGCCGCGGCCCGGTGGCCGAGCTGGCCTATGTCCGCCCCACCGGGCGCGGCGAGGGAGGAGAGTGGAAGACCGTGGCCGCCGGGCTCGAGGACACCGCCACCGCGACCGGCGACGCGCTGGAGGGGCTGACCCGGCGCATCGCCCATTTCGACCGCGCCGAGACGCCCTATCGGTCATGGGCCGTGCCCAAATTCATGAGCCTGCGCGGCGGCAACTATGACCATCTGGCACGGGTCTGGGAGTGGCATGTCATGGGCGCGGCCGACGGCGAGGGAGAGGGCGGATGAGCGACCCCCTGCATCCCCAGACCCGCGCCGCCGATCCGACCCTGTCGGTGTTCGTCTCGGCCAATGCCGGGTCGGGCAAGACCACCACCCTGGTCAGCCGGGTGGCGCGACTGTTGCTGGGCGGAACCTCGCCCGGCGCCATCCTGTGCGTGACCTTCACCAAGGCTGCGGCGTCGGAGATGCAGAGGCGGCTGTTCGCGCGGCTGGGCGGCTGGGCCGTCATGGACGACGACAAATTGTCCCGCGCCCTTGCTGAGCTCGAGGGTCGCGCGCCCGGCGACTATGACGACGAGGCCCTGTCCCGGGCCCGGCGCCTGTTCGCCCGCGCGCTCGAGACCCCCGGCGGGCTGAAGATCCAGACCCTTCACGCCTTCTGCGAGAAGCTGCTGCGGCGCTTTCCCATGGAGGCGGGGGTCACGCCGGGCTTTGCCGTGCTGGAGGACGAGGCGGCGCGGCGTCTGTCCCGGGAGGCGCGCGATGATCTGGCGCGTGCGGCGCTGGCCGACGGGGACGGACCGTTGGGTGAGGCCTATCGCCATTTCGCCGTCACGCTCGACTTCCAGACCTTCGAGGGCCTGCTGGCGACGCTGGAGGCCGAGCGGCTGAAGATCTCGGCCTGGGTCGAGGCGGTCGCGCGGGGCGAGGCCTGCGACATCCACACCCTGACCGGTACCGAAGCCGGCGTGACGGTCGAGGCGCTGGAGCGCGACTGGCTGGCCGCGTTCGACCCGGCCGAAGCGCGGGCGCTGGCGGCGGAACTGGCAGCAGGCGCCGTCACCGACCAGAAGAAGGGTGCCGTCCTGCACCAGGCGCTGGCCGAGGGCCTGAGCTTTGCCGGGCTGCGCCGCCTGTTCCTGAAGGCCGACGGCGCGCCCCATGCGAAGATGGGGACGAAGTCGGTGCCGCCCGGCGTGATGACGCGCCTGAACGAGCTTCAGGACAGCTATTGCCAGACGCTGGGGGCCTGCCGCGCGGCCTGCACGGCCGAACGGTCGCGACACGCGGCCACGCTCGCCACCGCCTATGCCGCCCTCTATCAGCAGGCCAAGGACCGGTCGGGGGCGCTGGACTTCGCCGATCTGGTGGACCGCACGCGCGCCCTCCTGACCGAGGCGCAGGCCGCCGCCTGGGTGCTCTACAAGATGGATGGCGGCATCGACCATGTGCTGGTCGACGAGGCGCAGGACACCGCCCCCGAGCAATGGGACATCATCACCGCCCTGACCGGCGAGTTCTTCGGCGGGGAGACCTCGACCCGCACCGTCTTCGCGGTCGGGGACGAGAAGCAGTCGATCTATTCCTTCCAGGGGGCGCGCCCCGAACGGCTGCGGCGCGAGGCCCAGGCCTATGACCAGAGGATCAAGGCCACCGGCGGCGCCTTCGAGGGCATTGAGCTGACCACCTCCTACCGGTCGACGCCGCAGGTCCTGCAGTTCGTCGATGCTGTATTCGAGGGGCCCGAGCGTGCGCGTGCCCTGACCGGCCAGACGCTTCAGCAGGCGCCCGAACATGTCCCCGCCCGCACCGATCACGCCGGCTCGGTCGAGCTGTGGCCCCTGTTCTTCGACGACGAGGCGGTCGAGCAGGACCCATGGGTGCCGGTCGACCACGAGCCCGCCACCCATGGCCGGAAGAAACTGGCCCGGGCGCTGGCCCGCGAAATCCGCCGCGCGGTCGACCAGGGCGACGCCGTCTATGACCCGAAGGACAAGGCCTGGCGCGCCTGTGGCTATGACGACTTCCTGATCCTCGTCCGGCGGCGCGATCCGACGTTCGAGGAGATCATTCGCGCGCTGAAGGCCGAGGGCGTGCCGGTGGCGGGGGCTGATCGGTTGAGGCTGTCCAGCCATATCGCCTTTGACGACATCAAGGCCGTGATGCGGTTTGCCCTCTTCCCCGGCGACGAGCTCAGCCTCGCCGAAATCCTGCGCGGTCCGCTGTGCGACCTGCCGGACTTCGAGGGGCCCGACAGCCTGTACGCCCTGGCCGGTCAAAAGGGCCGAGGCCCGCTGTGGGGCGAGCTTCAGGCGCGCGCCCACGAGCAGCCCCTGTGGGCCCGGGCGCTGGCGCTCGCCACCTGGGCGCGGGATGCGCGGGACCGCGAGGCCTTTGCCTTCGTCTCGGGCCTGCTGAACCGCAAGGACGACGCGGGCGTCACCGGCCGGGTGCGGATGCTGGAGCGGCTGGGTCGCGAGGCCGAGGAGGCCCTGGACGAGACCCTGTCGCTGATCCTGTCGCTGGACAAGCAGGGGCTGTCGGACCTGGAGACGGTGCTCGACCGGCTGGAGGCCGCCGAGGTCGAGGTCAAACGCGATCTGGAGGGCCCGCGCGGCGAGGTGCGGATCATGACCGTGCACGGGGCCAAGGGGCTGGAGGCGCCGGTCGTCTTCCTGCCCGACACCACGGCAAAGGCCGGCGCGCGCGGCACCGCCCTGTTCGAGGTGCCGACCGAGGTCGAGGAGGGTAAGACACCGCCCCCCGCCGGATGGCTGATGGGCGGGCGGAAGGACGAGGATTGCGCGGCGCTGGCGGCCGCCCGCGCGGCTCGCGAACAGGCCTCGTCCGACGAGAGCCTGCGCCTGCTCTACGTCGGCCTGACGCGGGCCCGCGACCGGCTGGTGATCATGGGCCGGGGCATGGCCGGGCGAAAGGACGGCTTTGCCGACGGCAGCTGGTGGGACCTGCTCAGCCAGACCTTCGACCGGCTGGACGGGATCGCGGATCTGGACGATGGCCGCCGGCGCTTTGGTCCGGCCCCCGCGTCCGTCCTGCGCGTGGTGCCCGCCATCCCCGAACGGCAGACCCTGCCCGACTGGTGCCGCACCGACCCGCCGCCGGACGCCGGCCTGCGCGCCCGCGCCCCGTCGCGGCTGGCCGGTGAGGGCGAGGACGCCGGACCGCCCTCGCCTTCGCCGCTGGATCGGGGCCGGGACGGCGGCCTGTCGCGCCTGCGCCGGGGGACACTGATCCACCGGCTGCTGGAGCGGCTGCCCGAACTGCCCGCCCCCGATCGTCGCGCGGCGGCCGACCGCCTGCTGGCGCGCGAGCCCGGCCTGACACCTGACCAGATCACGGAGATGACGGGCGCGGCCTTCGGTGTGCTGGAGGACGACCGGTTCGCGGCCGTCTTCGGCCCCGGCTCTCGCGCCGAGGTGGCCCTGACCGGCACGGTTGAGGGGATTGCCTGGTCCGGCCGCATGGACCGGCTGGTGGTCCTGCCCGACCGGATTCTGGTGATCGACTACAAGACCCAGCGCCCGGCACCGGACCACATCGACCGCACCGACCCCGCCCATCTGCTGCAGATGGCGGCCTATGTCGCCCTGCTGCGGCGGCTGTATCCCGAGCGGGCGGTCGAGGCCGCGCTGGTCTGGACGGACGGGCCGCGCCTGATGCCCGTGCCGGACGCCCTGATCGACGAGGCGCTTCACGCGCTGACGCCCGCCCTGTAGGCTGTCACCTTGAACGGGGCGGGAATCGCCCCACATCCGAAAGCCGACGGGTGCCCGGCACCCCGCTTCCCGAGAGAGTTCCATGACGACGATCAAGGTCACCGACGACAGCTTCGAGACCGACGTGCTGAAGGCCTCCACCCCCGTGCTGGTGGACTTCTGGGCCGAATGGTGCGGGCCCTGCAAACAGATCGGCCCGGCCCTCGAACAGATCGCCGACGAAATGGCCGGTCAGGTCACGGTCGCCAAGCTGAACATCGACGACAGCCCCATGACCCCGTCGAAGCTGGGCGTGAAGGGCATCCCGACCCTGATGCTGTTCAAGGACGGCCAGATGACCTCGATGAAGGTCGGCGCCATCCCCAAGGGCAAGATCGCCGAATGGCTGGCCGAACAGGGCATCGGCAGCAGCGACGCCGCCTAGACCGGCCAGGTGTCCTCGGACGCGCCCAGCACCTCCCCCGCCAGATAGAGTGAGCCGCAGATGATGATGCGGCCGGCGCCAAGGTCGAGCGCGCGCTGAACGGCCTCGCCGACGCTGTCGGCTGCCATGGCGCCGAAACCCTGCCCTTGGGCGACGGCGGCCAGGGCCTCGGCCGGGACGGCTGCGCCTTCGAACGCCACCGTGATGACCGGGGCATCCAGCCCGCGCAGGGTCTGGAAAAAGCCGCCCGCGTCCTTTGAGGCCAGCAAGCCGACGATCAGGGCCATGGGTCGCGGGTCGCGGCGCTGGCGTTCCAGCAGGGCCCCGGACAGGGCGCGGCCCGCATGGGGGTTGTGCCCGCCGTCCAGCCACAGTTCGACGCCCGCCGCCTCGGCCTTCTGTCCGTACGGCCCGGCCTTCAGCCGTTGCATGCGGGCGGGCCAGACGGCCGCGGTCAGGCCGGCCTCGATGGCGTCCACGGTCAGGCCGAGGTCGAGCGCGGCGGCCACGGCCAGACCGGCATTGTCGATCTGGTGCGGGCCCGTGAGGTTCGGCAGGGTCAGGTCCAGCAGCCGGTCGACGCCCTGGAACACCAGCCGCCCGTGCTCGCTGAAGGCGTCGATGTCCTCGCCCAGGACCGACAGGGCCACCCCGTTCCGGGCCGCGGCGTGGCCGATGACGTCGCGCGCGACCTCGGGCTGGCGGGCGACGACCGCGCGGCCGCCCCGCTTCAGAATGCCCGCCTTTTCGCCCGCGATCCCGGCCAGATCGGTCCCGAGGAATTCGGCGTGGTCATGGTCCACCGGCGTGATGACGGCCAGCTGGGGTACGGGCAGGACGTTGGTCGCATCCAGCGATCCGCCCAGCCCGACCTCGATCAGGGCCAGATCGGCCTCGACCTCGCTCATGGCGACGAAGGCCGCCGCCGTGGTGCTTTCGAACACCGTCGCCTCGCCCGGAATGGCCTCGATCCGGTCGAGGATAGCCTCCAGCGCCGCATCGCTGATCAGGCTGCCGGCCAGCCGGATCCGCTCGTTGAACCGCACCAGATGCGGCGAGGAATAGACATGGACGCGCAGGCCCGCCGCCTCGGCCATGGCGCGCAGGAAGGCGATGGTGGAGCCCTTGCCGTTGGTCCCGGCCACATGGACCACGGGCGGCAGTCTCCGGTGCGGATCGCCCAGCGCCGCACACAGGTCGGTCATCCGCTCCAGCGACAGGTCGATCCTCTGGGGATGCCGCTGTCTGAGGCGCTCAGAAATGGGGTCCATGTTTTTGTCGCCCCCTCCACCGCTCCGCGGTCCCCCTCCCCCGCTCGCGGGGGAGGATATGGCTTAAGCCGCCTTTCGGCCGTCCATGAGCATGGACAGGATCTGGCCCAGCACCCGAGGCAGGTCGGCGCGGGTGACGACGCGGTCGACCATGCCCTTTTCCTGCAGATATTCGGCGCGCTGGAAGCCGGGGGGCAGTTTCTCGCGGATGGTGGCCTCGATCACGCGCGGACCGGCAAAGCCGATCAGGGCGCCGGGCTCGGCCAGATGGACGTCGCCCAGCATGGCATAGCTGGCGGTCACCCCGCCCGTGGTCGGGTCGGTCAACACCACGACGAAGGGCAGGCGGTGGGCCTTCAGGTCCTGGATGGCCAGGGTGGTGCGGGCCATCTGCATCAGGCTGAGCGCGCCCTCCTGCATGCGGGCGCCACCTGCGGCGGTGTAGCAGACCAGCGGCACCTTGCGTTCGATGGCGGCCTCGGCGGCGGCGATGAAGGCCTCACCGGCGGCCATGCCCAGCGACCCGCCCATGAAGGTGAAATCCTGCACGATCACGACGGCCGGGCTGCCCCCGACCTCGCCATAGCCGATGGCCATGGTGTCCTTGCGGCCTGCGGCCTTGCGCGCCGCAGCCAGACGCTCGCGGTAGGGCTTGCCGTCCGAGAAGTTCAGCGGATCCTCGGGCACCTCGGGTGTCTCGATCGGCTCATACTCGGCGTCGTCAAAGGTGTAGCGCAGCCGGGTCGGCGCATTGATGCGCATATGGCGCCCGGACGGGGTCACCCACAGGCTGCCCTCGAGGTCCGAGCGATACAGCATCTCGCCGGTGTCGGGGTCCTTGACCCACAGATTGTCGGGCGTGTCGCGGCGGCCGACGATCTTGCGCACGCCGGGCGCGAAGCGGCTCAGCCAGCCACCCCGGGCGGGTGGTTGCGGGCGGTCGGGAGTCTTGCGATCAGCCATGGGCAGTCTTCTACACGGTTTCGGCGGCGCGGGCGGTATGCACGGCGTGCGACAGGTCCCGCGCCAGGGACAGAACGTCGGCCACCGGGTCACGGTTCTCGGTCACGGCGGGCTCGATCCGGTCGACCAACGCCGAACCGACCACCACCGCATCGGCAACGCGGGCGATCTCGGCGGCGCGTTCGGCGGTCTTGACGCCAAAGCCGACCGCGACGGGCAGGCCGGTCGCAGAGCGGACGCGCGCCACCGCAGGCGCGACATCGCCGGCCACGGCTTCCTTGACCCCGGTGACGCCGGCGACCGAGACATAATAGACAAAGCCCGAGGTGCCACGCGCGATGACCTTCAGCCGGTCATCGTCCGAGGTCGGGGTGGCCAGACGGATCAGCGACAGACGGGCCGCATCCAGCGCCTCGACAAGATCGGCGGATTCCTCGGGCGGGCAGTCGACGATGATGACACCATCCACCCCCGCTGCATCGGCGGCCTCGGCAAAGGCCTGATAGCCCATCTGCTCGACCGGGTTCAGATACCCCATCAGGATCAGGGGGGTGTCGGCATTCCCCTCGCGGAAGCAGCGCGCCAGCTCCAGCGTGCCCTTCAGTGTCAGGCCGGATTTCAGACCGCGCAGGGCGGCGCGCTGGATGGTCGGCCCCTCGGCCATCGGATCGGAGAACGGAAAGCCCAGCTCCAGCACGTCGGCCCCGGCCTCGACCAGACCGTTCAGGATGTCGAGCGTGGCCCCGGGCGACGGATCGCCCGCCATCACATAGGCGACGAAACCCGCCCGGCCCTCGGCCTTCAGTGCCGCAAAGCGGGCGTCAATACGGGCGGTGGTCATGCGTCAGATCCTCCCTCACGAGAGGCAATGAACCCATGGACCTTTGTGGAGGCATCTCGAGCGCAGGCAATCAGATCGGCCTCGCGGCAGGTGCCCGTCGTGGACCAGACAGGCGCGTCCATATCCTCTTCACTGACCGAAACGCGGTAAGCGAAGCTGCCTTCGTGATCCGGCCGGATTTGATCGAGCAGAACGCGCAAGCTCCCCTCGGGGCATTGGCTGTTTTCCGCGGCCAACTCATCAAAGAACCGCAGGGTGAGGCCATCATCGCCTCCCCGCCAGAATTCGACGCAAGGCGTCTGCGGCGCGAGCGCGAGCGTCATGAAAGCGACCGCCCCAATCACAGCTCCACCCCCAGATGTTTGGCGACCGAGAAGATGTCCTTGTCGCCGCGTCCGCACAGATTGACCACGACATTGCCGTCCTTGCCGACCTCGTTCGCGATCTCGCCGATCCGGGCCAGGGCGTGGCTGGGTTCCAGCGCCGGGATGATGCCCTCCAGCCTTGAGCACAGCTGGAAGGCCTCCAGCGCCTCGGCATCGGTGGCGGCGCGGTATTCGGCGCGTCCGGTCTGGTGCAGCCAGGCGTGCTCGGGCCCGATGCCCGGATAGTCGAGGCCCGCCGAGATGGAGTGCCCTTCAAGGATCTGGCCGTCGTCGTCCTGAAGCAGGTATGTGCGGTTGCCGTGCAGCACGCCCGGGCGCCCCCCCTGCAGGCTGGCGGCGTGCGAATTCCCCTCCAGCCCAAGCCCCGCGGCCTCGATCCCGATCAGGCGCACACTCTCGTCGCCGATGAAGGGGTGGAACAGGCCGATGGCATTGGAGCCGCCGCCGATCGCCGCGACACAGGCGTCGGGCAGGCGGCCGGTGCGGGCCATCAGCTGCTCCTTCGTCTCGCGGCCGATGACGCTCTGGAAGTCGCGGACCATGGCGGGATAGGGGTGCGGACCCGCAGCCGTGCCGATGATGTAGAAGGTGTCGCCGACGTTCGAGACCCAGTCGCGCATGGCCTCGTTCATGGCCTCCTTCAGCGTCGCGCGGCCATTGGTGACGGGCCGCACCTCGGCCCCCAGCAGCTTCATGCGGAAGACGTTGGGCGCCTGACGCTCGATGTCGGCGGCGCCCATATAGACGATGCAGGCCAGGCCGAAGCGGGCGCAAACGGTGGCGGTCGCCACGCCGTGCTGGCCGGCGCCGGTCTCGGCGATGATCCGGGTCTTGCCCATGCGGCGGGCCAGCAGGATCTGGCCCATGCAGTTGTTGATCTTGTGCGCGCCGGTGTGATTCAGCTCGTCGCGCTTGAACCAGATGTTGGCGCCGCCGTGGTGTTCCGTCAGCCGCTCGGCGAAATAGAGCGGGCTGGGCCGACCGACATAGTGGGTCAGGAAGTCATCCAGCTCGGCCTGAAACGACGGATCGGCGCGCGCGGCATCCCAGGCCGCCTCGAGCTCGTGGATGGCCGGCATCAGGGTCTCGGCCACGAACCGGCCGCCGAACGGACCGAACCGGCCCTCGGCGTCAGGCCAGGCGTAAGCGTTGGAAAGCGAAGCGTTCAAGATGACTGTTTCCCGGGGAGGGTACCCGTGGCCTGAAGGAAGGCGCGGATGAGGGCCGGTTCCTTAACACCCGGCGCGCGCTCGACGCCAGAGGACACATCGACCATGGGTGCGCCGGACAGCCGCACGGCTTCGGCGACGTTCCCCGGATTGAGCCCGCCCGCGAGGAACCACGGGCGCGGCAGGTCGAGGCCCTGCAGCAGGGTCCAGTCGAAGCTCAGCCCCATGCCGCCGGGCAGGGTGGCGTCGGCCGGGGTGCGCGCGTCGAACATCAGGTGATCGGCCACTCCGGCCCAGTCGGCGACGGGCCTGAGGTCGTCCGGTCCGGAGACCGGCAGGCATTTGATGATCCCGGCCCCGGTCCGCTGGCGCACCGCATCGGCGCGCTCGGGCGTCTCGTGGCCATGCAGCTGAATGAAGTCGGGGGCGACGTGGCGGCTCAGGGCGTCCAGCAGGGCATCGTCGGGATCGACCGTGACCACCACCACCTTCGCGCGGCGGTCCCCGACCATGCCGGTCTGGTCCAGCAGGCGCCGGGCGTCTTCGGGCGCGAGGTTGCGGGGGCTCTTCCCGAACGCCACCAGACCCACGAAGGTCGCGCCTGCGTCCAGCGCAACCGTCAGGGTCTCGGGGGTCGTCAGTCCGCAGATCTTGGCCAGGGTCATGGGCCGTGACCTGCGCACAGCCGGGCCGGGCGTCAAGTCTGATAGAGGTCCGCGTCCGGGTCGGGGTGCCCCCGGATCGCCGCCGAGACCACCTGGCTGGCGATCACCGAATAGGTGATGCCGTTGCCGCCAAAGCCCATGACGGCCCAGGCGTGGGCCATATCGGGGACGGGCGCGATGGACGGCAGGCCGGTCGCGCTCTCGCCGAACGCGCCCGCCCAGCTGTAGTCGACCTCGAACTCAAGGTCCGGCAGCAGGCGCAGCAGCTTTTCGCGGATCGTCGCACATTTCCGCTTAAGCTTGTCCGGGTCCTCATGCGCGCCCGGGGCGTCTTCGTCCTCGCCGCCCACGATCAGTCGCCCGTCGGCGGCCATGCGGAAATAGAGGTAGGGGTCGGACGCTTCCCAGACGAGAGTGTCGCGCAGCCAGGGCGGGGAAGGTGTGCGTTCAGTCGAGGCCAGCGCCCAGGTCGAAATGACCTTGGCCCCCGGCGTCGGCACCCCGTCCGGGAACTCATAGCCACAGCAGAACACCACATGGCGGGCGCGCACCGCGTGGCCCGTATCGGTCAGAAGGGTGACACCATCGGGGTCCGAGGCGGCCTGGGTCACCTCGACCGGCGAATAGACCACCGCCCCGTCCGCCTGGGCGCGGCGCAGCAGGGCAGCGGCCAGTTGCGCCGGGTCCGCGCTGGCCGAACCGCTGGACAGGATCGCTCCGGTCCGGTCGATACCGAACCGTTCGCGCAGCTCGGCGGGGCCCAGGAAGGTACTGTCCAGACCGATGTCGGCGCGGGCTTCGGCCTCGGCCTCCAGCGCACGACGGCCGTACTCATCGCCGGCCAGATAGAGGGTGTCCTTGTCCTCGAGGCCACAGCGGATGCCCTCGTCCGCCACGATCTGTTTCAGGGCATCCACCGCCGCGCGGGAGCGCCGATACGCCCGGCGCGCATCCGGCATGCCGATCTGGTCGGCCAGGGCGGTCAACGGCAGGTCGATCTCCCATTGCAGCAGGGCCGTCGAGGCCATGGTCGATCCGGTCAGGGGCGGGCGCCGGTCCAGCACGACCACCGAATGATCCCGGCTCAGCTCGCGCGCCATGAAGGCGCCGCTGATGCCCGCGCCGACGATGGCGATATCGACTGAAACGGCTTCGGTCAGCGCCTTCACCGGCACTCCAAGGCCATAGCTGTCGGCCCAGACCGGGCGACCGGTTCTGAGATCCCGCTTCTGTGTGGCACCGCTCATCGACCGTCCCCTGTGGCGGAGCGATAGAGCCCCAGAGGTCCGGGGGTTCCGGCGGCGTCACTGAAAGATCAGATCGACCTCTTCGGGCGTCAGAAGGCGCCACTCGCCGGGCGGCAGGTCGTCGGGCAGGGCCAGGGCCCCGACCCGCTCGCGGTGGAGGGTTTCGACGTGATTGCCGACGGCAGCGAACATGCGTCGCACCTGATGATAGCGGCCCTCGGTCACCGTCAGCGTCGCCTCGGTCGGGGTGACGACCTCAAGGATGGCGGGGGCCAGCGGCTTGTCCTCGCCCTCCAGCACAAGCTCGCCCGAGGCGAACAGCGCCCCCTCCCCGCCCTCCAGCGGACGGGCCAGGGTGGCGCGGTAGACCTTGGCCACATGGCGTTTGGGGCTGATGATCCGGTGCAGCAGGGCGCCGTCGTCGGTCAGCAGCAGCAGGCCGGTGGTTTGTTTGTCCAGCCGCCCGACGGTCGAAATGGCCGGGTCGCGCCTGCGCCAGCGTTCGGGCAACAGGTCGAACACCAGCGCCCCGTCCTCCTTGTGCGAACAGGTCATGCCCAGCGGCTTGTGCATCATCATGACCAGCCCCGGCAGCGGGTCGAGCGGCGCGCCGTCGATCTCCATCCGCGCGGGCAGATCGGGCGAGAGCGCGATCCGCTTCGACACATCGGTCAGGTCCGTGCCGTCCAGCACAATCCCGCCGGCCCGGGCCATCCGCGCCATCTCGGTGCGCGAGCCATAGCCCAGCGAGGACAGCAACCGGTCGATGCGCAGGCTGGGGACCTTGCTCACTTCTTCGCCTCGATGATCTTGTAGCCCTCGGCTTCCACGACCGGTCGCACGGTCTTGAAGGCCGCATTCAAGGTGGTCTCGTAGGGCAGGTGTCGGTTGGCTACCATCCACAGCGTGCCGCCCGTGCGCAGCGATTTCGCCGCGCGGTCGATGAAGGCCTGACCCAGCGCCCGGTCCTCGGCCCCGCCATCATGGAAGGGCGGATTGGCGACGACAAAATCCAGATCCGCCAGATCGGTCAGGGTGCGCACATCGGCCCATACGAACCGTGCGCGCGGATCATCCAGATTGCGCCGCGCCGCCTCGACCGCCCGCCGGTCCAGATCGATCAGGGTCAGTTCGGTGACCGCCTCCTGCGCCAACACCACCCGGCCCAGCGCGCCATAACCACAGCCGAAGTCGGCGCCCCGGCCCTTCAGCGCGCTCAGATGACGGATCAGCAGGGCCGTACCCGGGTCGACCCGGTCCCAGGCGAACAGGCCCGGCTGGGTCCAGATGCCGGAGTCCGGGTCCTGCCGCAGCGCACCGGCTGCAATCGCCGTCTCGATACCGCTCAGCGTCTCCGGCCGCGTTGCCAGACAGCGTTTGTGGTGGGCCTTGGAGACGACCTCGCAATCGACCCCGAAGCCCTTGAGCTCCTTGGCCAGCCGCGCCCCGCCTTTGGTCTTGGGCGCCATGACATCGAGGCGACCGCCCGGCTTCTGGGCCCGCAGCACCAACGCCAGCGTGTACTGGCGCTCAAGCGCGCCCGCCGGCGCCAGAACCACGGCCTGCTCCACACTTTCGGGGGCGAGGTCTTCCAGCACGGCCGCGCCGGGCACGCGGGGCGAGACCTGCACCGCATCGGTCGGTGGATCGAAGACAAGGGGCGGGCGACCGAAGATCAGGCTGTTCATAAGGCGGCCTATAGCGGCAATTGTCGCCCCGGGCACGGGTGACACATCCGGCCCCATCCGGCAGAACCGGGCATGGCCTGTGATTCGTCCGCCAGCCGGAGCCTTCCGGACGCCCGCGCCCTCCTGCAGCGTATCTGGGGCCATGACGACTTTCGCGGTCTTCAGGCGCCGGTGATCACGGCCGTGCTGGAGGGCCGCGATGTCCTGGCCGTCCTGCCGACCGGCGGCGGCAAGAGCCTGTGCTACCAGATCCCGGCCCTGCTGCGTCCCGGCCTGACGCTGGTGGTCTCGCCGCTCATTGCCCTGATGAGCGATCAGGTCGCCGCGCTGGACCAGCTGGGCGTGCCCGCCGCGCGGCTGGATTCCTCGCTCGATTCCGAGGCCCGCGCCGCCCTCTGGACGCGCATCCGGGCGGGCGACATCAAGCTGCTGTATGTCTCGCCCGAGGGTCTGGCCTCGTCCTGGCTGCTCGACCGGCTGGCCGAGCTGGACCTGTCCTTCATCGCCGTCGACGAGGCGCACTGCGTCTCGCAATGGGGGCATGACTTCCGGCCCGACTATCGCAGTCTGGGGCGGCTGAAGGCCCGCTTTCCCGCAGTGCCGACCGTGGCCCTGACCGCCACCGCCGATGCCCGCACCCGGGCGGACATCCTGCAATCGCTGAACATCGGCGCGGCCGAGGTGTTCGTCGACAGCTTCGCCCGGCCCAATCTGCGCCTTTCGGCCCTGCCCAAGGCGGGCGGTCAGGCGAAGACCGAGACCCAGGTGGCCGAACTGGTCGAGGCGCGACGCGGCGTATCGGGCGTCGTCTATTGCGGATCGAGGAAGGGCTGCGAGCGGTTGGCCGAGGCCCTGTCCGCAGCCGGCCATGATGCGGTCGCCTATCACGCGGGGCTGGACGCCCGGGAGCGCCAGGACCGGCTGACCCGGTTCCTCGAGGCCGATCAGGGGGTGATCGTCGCGACTGTCGCCTTCGGCATGGGGGTCGACAAACCCGACGTGCGCTTCGTCATCCACGCCGATCCGCCGGGCTCGCTGGAGGCCTATTGGCAGGAGGTCGGCCGCGCGGGGCGTGACGGCGATCCGGCCGAGGGCATCACCCTGTTCGGCTCGGCCGACGTCGCCTGGTCGCTCAAGCGTCTGGACGGAGGTGCGCTGGACCCCGAGGTCATGGCCGCCCAGCGCCGCAAGGTCTGGCAGCTGTACGCCATGCTGGACGGCGCCGTCTGCCGGCCCCAGGCCGTGCGCCACTATTTCGGCGAGGAGGGCGCCGAGCCCTGCGGTGTCTGCGACCTGTGCCGCCATCCGCCCGAACTCGTCGCCATGACCACCGAGGCGCAAAAGGCCCTGGCCGCCGTTCACCGGCTGGAGGGCCGTTACGGCCGGGGGCGGGTGATCGACCACCTGACCGGGCGTCGCAAGGATGGCGAAGGTCTGGGCGAGGGCCTGTCGACCTGGGGCATCGGTCGCGACCTGCCCGCAGCTGAATGGCGCCGCATCCTCGATCATCTGGTGTTCGAGGGCCTGCTGATCGAGGACCCGAACGACGGTCGCCCCCTGATCGGGCTGGGCGATCCTGCCGCCGTACGCGCGGTCTATCGCGGCGAGCATGCGGTTGAACTGAAGCGGGAGACGCCACAGGTCGCCCGACCGGCCGGTCGTCGCGCGCCGGCCACCGACCTGATGGCGCAGCTGTCACCCGGCGCCCGCGCCCGCTTCGAGGCCCTGCGCTCCTGGCGGCGCGAGGCGGCCCATGCCCAGGGCGTCCCCCCCTATGTGATCTTCCAGGATCGCACCCTGCTGGCGCTGGCCGAGGCCCGCCCCGCCAGTCTGGAGGCCCTGTCGGGCGTCTCCGGCATCGGCAAGTCCAAGCTGACCACCTATGGACGCGCGGTTCTGGAGGTGCTGGCCCGCGCCGAGCAGGCCGAGGCCGCCTGACCCCTCAGGGCGCGCCGAGGAATTCGTCGACGGCCGCCATGAAGCGCGCGGGCTGGTCGATCATCACCATGTGCTCGGCGCCCGCGATGGGCACCAGTCGCGGCGGTCGCGGCAGTCCGGTCCAGGCCTGACGCCAGGACGATTGCAGCCGGTAACGGGGAGAATCCTCGCGCTGGCTCCAGCCATAGACCACGGTCACCGGCACATCGATCCGGGGCAGGCGCGGCCTGAGGTCGACGGTCATGACCTCATAGAGGCTCTGGGCCAGCACCCGGGCGTCGCCGCCCTGCCAGCCGACCCAGGATTCCAGCGCCTCGGAGGTCGAGCCCATCCCCTCGGCCCAGACCTGCCGCGACAGGGCGTCGTCGCCCAGGAACAGGACGGCCTGATAGGCGATTGCGGCGATCGGCTGCAGGTCTTCTCCGGTCGCCCGGTCGTCGAGCAGGGACGGGAAGAAGGGCGCCGCGTCCACGATCATGACCCGCCCCACACCGGACCGCCCGTCGCTGGCCAGTCTGACCGCGATCTGGCCGCCCATCGAATGGCCGATCACCGCCGGGGCGCGCAGGCGCTGGCTGCGGATGTAGCGGGCGACCTCCTCGGCCACGGGGCCGGCGACCAGACCCTGGCTGTTGTCCGCAGCGGCCAGCTCACCGAAGCCGCGCACCGACACCAGATGCACCCGGTAGGTTTCGCTCAACCGCTCTGCGACCGGTTCCCAGACCAGACTTGTCGAGGCGAGGCCGGGGATCAGGATGACGTCGCGGACCGCCCGGCCGGGATCGACATTCTGCGGGCCCCGCACCTCGACCGTGATCCGGCGGGAGGTGAAGCGGGCCTGCGGACCCGATTCGGTCACGACTTCCGGCGCCACCGGAGCTTTCGCCACCGCCATCGGGGGCTGCGCAGGAGAGTCGGGCACCATCGGTCCCGCCGGCGCGGCCAGCGACAGGATCAGGCCGGAGAAGGCGAGCAGCGAAATCATGAGCCTATCCTGCGACGGCGACCCGGGCAGGAAAACGGCCCGGATGGGGCAAACACCGCCGCTATTGCCAAAGTTGCGTGATCGGTTTCATCTATCATCGGATCTTCTGGGGGAGGAACCGATGCTGATCCCGATTCTGACCGCCCTGGCCCTGACGCTGACGTCCGCTCCGGTTCAGGACCCGCCAACGCCCGCCTCGGACTGGCATCCGTTCTCGCGCAGCAGTTCGACTGTCTACATGGCCGATGCCGGGACGCTGGCGCTGGTTGACGGCGCGACACGGGTGAAGGTGGCGCGCGTGCCGCTGACGCTCGCGGACTTCAGCCACGAGATCGACGCCTATGCCCTGCGCTGCGGGGCGCGCGAAATCCGCTTCCTGTCGACCGAAACCTATGACGGCTCGGGGGCGATGGTCGACCGCTACGAGGAAGAGGCCGACTGGGAGCCGATCGTCGAAGGCACCAACTACGGCTTCCTCTATGAGGTGGCCTGCAACGAGAAGCGCTCCAGCCAGGGCTCCTGGCCCTCGGTGACCGCCTACATCGGCCAGAACCGCTAGGCGTCGATCGTCACTGCCTCGCGCTCCGCCCTCTTGTAGCGGGCGATGCACAGGTCGATGTTCTCGATCAGGACGCTGACCTGGGTCAGCTCCAGCGACCCGTCGAGGGTCAGCTGGAAGGTCTCGATCAGCGGGGCAAAGGTGCCCGGAATCCACAGATCGCTGCCGTGAACGGCGTCGCTGAGCAGCGCGGTCCGCAGCAGGACCTGATCCAGCCCCGGCCGGTTCACCGTCAGGCAATAGGCGATCAGACCGTCGGCGATGCGGAAGATGTGCTTGAGGTGCTCGTCCGACGGCCGTTCGCGCCCGTTGCCGACGATGGTGCGGATCCGCTCCAGACCTTCCTGAAAGCGCGGCAGGGTGCGGGGGGCCAGCACCTCGAGATTGGCATGGGCCTCGACCAGACATTCCGAGACCCGCTTGCCGCCCGGGCGACGCGCCTCGCGCTCGAAAGCGGTCTCGATCATTCGAATTTTTGTACCAGTCACAGGGCGACCTTCTGGGGTTTGAGCACGCTGTTGATCTGCTCCTGATCAAGGTTGGGTTCCTTGGCCGCGCCGAGCGCGGTGGACAGGTCGGACGCCCGCCGGCCCTTGGTACCCTCGGGAACACCGTCGTATTTGAAGCGGCGATCCGGCCCGACATATTTGGCGGCCTCGACGAACTGGCGGCCACCCTTGGATATCCAGAGCATCCGCTGCATCAGCACGCTGGGCGACAGCGGCTTGGCCACAACGAAGTTGGCGCCGCAGTCGCGGGCCGAGGCGATCTCGCTTTGCGGGGTATGGGAGCTGGTGACGATGACAGGGGCGAACCGGTTGGGGTCCAGCGTCGACTGGCGCAACCAGCGCACCAGTTCATAGCCCGACTCCTCGTTCACCGTGCTGTCGACAAGGGTGAAGTCGATCTGCTCGCGCGACAGGACGGATTTGGCGTCCTCCAGCGTGGGGGCGCGGCGGATCCGCTCCACGCCAAAGCCCATCAGCATCTGGCCGAGCACATCGAGGCCCAGCGAGTTGGAGTCCACGCACAGCACCGTCACATTGCGCAGATTGATGCGGGCGCTGCCGCCGGCGGCGGGTTTGTCGGCGACTACCATAACTCGTACTCACCTGTGTTTCGAGCGGTGTCCCCCCGCGGCGTGCCCCCGGCCAGACGACTGGCCAGTCCCTGCAGTTGCAAGGCGCCGGTGATCCGGCCCAGCCAGGCCTCGTCGATCGACTGGCGTCCGGACGTCGCGAGCGACAGCGCCGCGAGCACCGAGGCGGTACCCTCCAGATGCTGGGTCAGGGAGTCGAGGTCCTGGATATCCACGTCGGTCGGGGGTTCGGTCTCGAGCGCGAGGCGGTCCTCGAGGGTGCGTGACCGGGCCGCAAGGTCCGCTACCTCGGCCGCCAGCCTGGCCAGAACCGTCTGCAGAACCGTATCCGTCATTTCGAGTGCGCGCCCCATCAAAACAGCTCCAGATCGCCGACCGGCTCGCGCTCCAAGCGGGACGCGCGCTCGGCCAGGGCGCGTTCGCGGGCGGCCAGACCCGGATCCGCCACCAGCTGCTGCTTGGCCCGACCGGTCGCCGGCCAGAAGTGAATCCGCCGCGCCTGCAGACCGCCCAGGCTCTCGCTCACGATCGGAATGCCTTCGTCCTTCAGAAACTGGCGCACGAAGGTGACATTCTTGCTGCCGATATCGACCAGACCCGCGCTCATCCGGCCGCCGCCGAACACCTTCGCCTCCAGCCGATGCCGGTTGGCGCCCATGGCCAGCAGGGCGTTGACCAGCAGTTCCATGGCCTGGACGCCATAGCGCCGGTCGTCGGCGCCACTGCCGGGGGCGGCGGGCAGCAGGAAGTGGTTCATGCCGCCGATGCCCAGCGACGGATCGCGGATACAGGCCGACACGCACGAGCCGAGGATGGTCGAGAACACCAGATTATGCCGATCGGTTACCTCGAACTCGCCCTGTCCGACGTGGACGCGGATTTCAGAGTCGAGGGCCGGGTGTGGGGGTGCCGCCATCACGTGATCGCCCCGTACACTTCCTCGATCTTGGCCCGCAGGGTCATGACGGTGAACGGCTTGACCAGGTAGTTGTTGACCCCGAACTGCTGGGCACGCTGCACCAGTTCGGTATCGGCCCGGCCGGTCAGCATGATGAAGCCGATCGACTTGAGCTGGGGCGTCATGCGCACCGCGCGCAGCAGGCCGAGGCCGTCCAGCTTCGGCATGTTGAAGTCCGAGATGATCAGGTTGATGCGGGCGCTCAGCAGCACGCGCAGGGCGTCCTCGCCGTCGATGGCATCCTCGATATTGTGGATGCCGATGTCCTTCAGGCCCGCGCGCACCAGCGAGCGGATCGTCTGTTGGTCATCGACGACCAGGGCGCGAATGTCCGAGCCGGCCGGCATCAGGCAGCTCCTTTCCGGGAAGAGGCGGAGGAGGCGGATGCCGCACGCAACAGGGCGCCTCCGATCTGGTTGAGGGGCAGCTGGCGCTGGACCGCGCCGATTTCCTGGGCCGCGCGCGGCATGCCGTAGACGATGCAGCTGGCCTCATCCTGGCCGATCGTCGTCGCGCCCGCCTCGCGCATACGCAGCAGACCTTCGGCCCCATCCCGGCCCATGCCGGTCAGGATCACGCCCACGGCCTGGGAGGTGGCGCGCGCAACCGAGCTGAACAGCACATCGACCGACGGCCGGTGGCCGGAGACGTGATCCGACTCGTCCAGCGCACAGACCAGACCGTTGCCACGGGCCGTGACGCGCAGGTGCGCGGGGCCGCCGGGGGCCAGATAGACATGGCCGACTTCCAGCGGCGCACCCGGGCGGGCCTCGGTCACGTGCGGGGCGCAGGACCGGTCCATACGGGCGGCAAAACTGGTCGTGAAGGTGGCGGGCATATGCTGGGTGATGACCGTCGGCGGACAGTTGGCGGGGAACTGGCTCAGCACCGTCAGAATGGCCTCGACGCCGCCGGTCGAGGCGCCGATGGCAATGATCCGGTCGCCGGGCGTGTAGGGGGCGTGCGAGGTCGGGGCCGCTTCGCGCGGCGCCCGGTCGCGGACCCTGGCGCGGGCCGCCACATGGACCTTTTCGCACAGGCTGCCGAACTCGCCGGCCGAGGCGCCGACCGGCTTGCCCACGCAATCAACCGCGCCCAGTTCGAGGGCCTCCAGCGTCGCTTCCGCACCGCGCTGCGTCAGGGTCGAGACCATGACCACCGGCGTCGGGCGCAGGCGCATCAGCCGCTCAAGGAAGTCGAGGCCGTTCATGTTCGGCATCTCGATATCCAGGGTGATGACATCGGGGTTCAGCGCCTTGATGGCCTCGCGGGCCTCAAGGGGATCCGCCGCCTCGCCCACGACCCGGATGCCGGGATCGGCGCGCAGCTGCTGGGCGATCAGGGCCCGCATCGTGGCCGAGTCATCAACGATCAGGACGGAGATGGGATTAGCCACGGCGCGACTCCCGGCGATAGCCCGTCAGGCCCTCGGGCTTGAGGTTCGGGTTCATGGCCCGCTCCGAGTGACCGATGTACAGCTGGGCGCCGTCATGCAGTTGTTCACTGAACCGTTCGAACAGCCGGTTCTGGGTCTGGTCGTCGAAATAGATGGCGACGTTGCGACAGAAGATCACGTCGAACCGGCCGCGCATCGGCCAGTCCCCCAGCAGGTTCAGGGTGCGGAAGGTGATCAGGCCCTGGGCCTCGTCCGAGACCTTCCAGCCCCCCTCGACCCGGCGCACATGGCGGCTGCGCACGGCCGAAGGGATGGGGTCAACGTCGTCGTCCGAATAGATGCCGGCAGCGGCGCGTGCGACGATCTGCGGATCGATGTCCGAGGCCAGGATGCGCACGTCCAGCCTGGCGGCCTCCGGCAGGGCCTCCAGCACCGTCATGGCCATGGAATAGGGCTCATGGCCGGCCGAGCAGCCGGCAGACCACAGACGCACCCGCCCCCCGGCGCGCGCCGTCTCGGCCAGCCGGGGCATGACCTTGCTGCGCAGATGATCGAAATGGTGGGGCTCGCGGTAGAAGCGGGTCACATTGGTCGTCAGGGCGCTCAGCATGGCGCTGCGCTCCTCGACCTGGGATTCATCGCGCACCAGCTCGCAATAGGCCGCAAAGTCCGGCAGCTTCAGCGTGCGCACGCGCTTGGCCAGCCGCGAATACATGAGCGACGCCTTGGCCTCGACCATGTGGATGCCCGACATGGCGTACAGCAGGCCCGCGATCTCCGAGAAATCCTTCCAGGTGAAGAGATATTCGCCCGGAGAGGCGATCTCCGAGTTGCGCTGACGGACGGCGGCGGTCATGCGGCCTCGCGCAGTTCAGCCTCGGGCAGGATGCCGTCGAGGGAGACCAGGCTGATCATGTCGGCTTCCTGGGCGATGACGCCCTTCACGAAGCAGCGCACCGCCTCGCACGACACGTCGGGGGCCGGCTGGATGGACTCCGAGCCCACCGTCAGGATGTCGGACACGGCCTCGACCAGCAGGCCGACGGTCTTGTCCCCGATGCGGGCCACGATGATCACGTGACGTTGCGACGGCTCGGTGGCGCCGAAACCCAGACGGGCGCCCAGGTCGATGATGGGCAGCACCGTCCCGCGCAGGTTGATGACCCCCTTCACCCAGGTCGGGGCCTGCGGCAGCGGGGTGGCCATGGCCCAGCCGCGGATCTCGCGCACCGCGCGGATGTCCACGCAGAACTGCTGGGCGCCGATCCGGAAGGCGATGAGCTCGTGCGTCTTGTCGTTATCCTGGGTCATGGGTCAGCTCGCCTGGGCAAGGGGTTGTTGGGGGGCGACGGCCGGGCGCCGGGTGGCCACGAGCCCGTCGACATCGAGGATCAGGGCCACGCGGCCATCCCCGAGGATGGTTGCGGCGGCGATGCCTTCGACCTGGCGGTAGTTCTGTTCCAGGCTCTTGATCACCACCTGGCGCTGGCCCTGGATCGCGTCGACACGCAGGGCGATCAGACCGCCCAGTTCGCTCTCGACCAGCAAGGTCACACCGGCCCGCGCATTGCCCTGGGTCGGGAATTTCAGCGCCTGGCCGACGTCGACCATGGGCACGTGACTGCCGCGCACGGCCAGAACGGTGCCTTCGGGCCCGAGGCCGCGGACGTCCGACGCCTTGGGCTGCAGCGTTTCGACGATGACGGTGATCGGCACGACCAGGGTCTGGTCGCCGACCGTCACCACCATGCCGTCCAGCACCGCCAGCGTCAGCGGCAGGCTGAGGGTGAACAGCGAACCCTTGCCGGGCGTCGAGGTGATGGTGATGCGGCCGCCCAGCGCCTGGATCGAGCGCTTGACGACATCCATGCCGACCCCGCGGCCCGAGATGTCCGAGATGGTCGAGGCGGTCGAGAAGCCCGGCGCGAAGATCAGATTGTCGATCTCGTCATCCGTCAGCGTCGCGTCCGCATCGATCAGGCCGCGCTCGACGGCGATCGCCTTGACCCGGGTCCGGTCGATGCCCTTGCCGTCGTCCGAGATCTCGATGACGATCCGGCCTGAGCGGTGCAGGGCGGCCAGGCGGATGGTGCCCTCTTCGGGCTTGCCGGCCTCGCGCCGCTGTTCCGGCGTCTCCAGACCATGATCGATCGCATTGCGGATCATGTGGGTCAGCGGATCGGACAGGCGTTCGATGACGGTCTTGTCGACCTCGGTGTTCTCGCCCTCGGTCACCAGTCGGACGGACTTGCCCGTCATGCCCGCCACTTCGCGGACCAGGCGCGGCATGCGCTGGAAGACCGACTTCACCGGCTGGGCGCGGATGGCCATGACGCTGTCCTGGATTTCGCGCGTCAGCTGCTCCAGATCGTCCAGGCCCAGGGCGACACTGCCCGAGGGCGCGGCGCCTTCCTCCAGAACCTTCTGCGCCAGCATGGCCTGGTTGATGACCAGCTCGCCGACCAGATCGATCAGGCGATCCACGCGGTCCAGATCGACGCGGATGGTTTGCTGCGTCGGCGTCGCGGAAGACCCGGTCGAGGCCTCGTTTGCCGCACGGGGGGGCGCAGAGGCAGGAGGCGAGGCCTCGACCGCCGACCCTTGGGGAGCCGGAGCCTGGGAAACATCAGAAACGTCAGCCTGCGGAGCCGGGACATCCCCGGTCGATTCCGTTGCGGCAGCGGCATCCCGCGCCATGGCCAGGATGGCGTCCAGCGAGAAGGCCTCGCCCGCGGCGGGGGCCTCGGCGACGGGCTCCGGCATGGCGGGGGTCTCTTCCACCGCCAGAACCGGCAGCGGCGCCTCCACGATCTCGTCCGCACCCTCTCCAGCCGACCGCCGGATGGTCAGATCGCAGTCAAAGTCAGCAAATTCGAAGACCTCCCGGATACGGTCTTCCCCGACCGTGCCCGGCATGCTGACCGTCCAGCAGAGATAGGCGCCCTGGGCGTCCAGATCGTTGAGGTCCGGCACACCGCTGTCGTCCAGGGTGACCGTGGTCTCGCCCAGCGCGGCCAGTTCCCGCAGCAGGACCGCCGGATCATTGCCGTTCCGGTACAGGGCCGACTGGGGCCGCAGGATGATTTCCCACGGAGCATCCGCGACCGGCGCGAGTTCGAGCGGCGCCGGATCATCGCCCAGCGAGATCAGCATCGGCTTGAAGCCGAAGTCGGGCATGTCGTCGCCGGCGGCCTCGTCCTCGACGTCTCCGAGGAAGGCCTGCAGTTCCTGGATCAGGGCCTGATCGCCCTCCTCGCCCAGATCCTCCCCGGCCTTGGCCGCGGTGATGTGGTCGGACAGGCGGTCGGCCGAGCGCAGCATGACCCGGACGACGGCCGCGTCGGCCTCGAGGGTCTGGTTGCGGACCGCATCCAGGGTGGTTTCAAAGACGTGGGCAAAGCGCACCAGGGTGTCGAGACCGAAGGCGCCGGCCCCGCCCTTCACCGAATGGACCGCACGGAAGACGGCGTTGACGGTTTCGGGGTCGGTGGCACCGGCCTCCATCTCCAGCAGGCCGCTTTCCAGGTCCGCGAGCAGTTCGTCGCATTCCTGAAAGAAGGTGGCCTTGATTTCTTCCATCGGATCCATGGCGAGACCTCAGGCAGACACGCGGCGAACGGCGTCGACGAGCTTTTCGGGGTCGAAGGGTTTGACGATCCAGCCGGTGGCGCCGGCGTCGCGGGCCCGCTTCTTCTTGTCCATGCTGCTCTCGGTCGAGAGCACCAGGATGGGCATGCCGGTGTAGCGACCGTCGGCGCGCACCGCCTCGATGAAGCCGAAACCGTCGAGGTTCGGCATGTTGATGTCGGTGATCACCACGTCCGGCGCGCTGTCGGCCAGGACTTCCAGCCCCTGGACCCCGTCGTCCGCCTGGACGACGTTGAAGGAGGCCTTCTCGAGGGCCATGCGCAGCATGCGACGCATGGTCGGCGAGTCATCGACGGTCAGAACGGTCATGCTCACTGGGAAAGCTCCTCAGCCAGGGGGGCGCGGAAGGGAAAACCGAGGGCCTCAAGGCCCGAACAGAAGGCGGGTGAAGGGTCCGTGATCCGGAGGGCGTGGCCGTCCTGGGCCCAGGTCTTGAACGCGGCGAGCAGCACCTGCAGACCCTGACCGCCGACCCGCTCCACATCGAAGCCGTAGAGGTCCAGGTCCCGGCCGCGGAGGGGCTTGAGCCCTTCCGCGACCGTCGTGGCGGTCGAGCTGTCCAGCCGGGCCGGGAGGACGAAGTGGGGGCCGGCCTCCGTCATCAGAACTCTTCCCAGCTGTCGACCGCCAGGGCGGTGTTACCGGCCGCACGCGGCATCGATTGGCGGCTGGCGAACTCCGACACGCGGGCCTGGGCCGCCCGTGCAGGGCTGGGGGCGGCGCGGTGGCGATCGGCGCTGGCCTCGACCGGGCGCTGGTTGCCGACCTCGAAGCGACCGACCAGACGGGCCAGTTCGGCGGCCTCCTGTGTCAGATTGTGGCTGGCCGCGGTGGATTCCTCGACCATGGCCGCGTTCTGCTGGGTCGTCTGGTCCATCTGGTTGACGGCCGTATTGACCTGGCTGAGCGCGGTCGCCTGTTCCTGGGCCGAGGCATTGATCTCGGCCATCAGGGCGTTGATCTCGCTGACGCGGCCGACGATGGCGGTCAGGGCCTGGCCGGTCTGGCCCACCAGGCTCACGCCATCCTTGACCTGACCGGTCGAGGCGGAAATCAGGGTCTTGATCTCCTTGGCTGCCTCGGCCGAGCGCTGGGCCAGGGCCCGCACTTCGGAGGCGACGACCGCAAAGCCGCGACCGGCATCGCCCGCCCGGGCCGCCTCGACCCCGGCGTTCAGGGCCAGCAGGTTGGTCTGGAAGGCGATCTCGTCGATCACGCCGATGATCTGGCTGATCTGGTCGGCCGAGGCCTCGATCTCGCCCATGGCCGTGATGGCCTTGGCCACCACATTGCCGCTGACCTCGGCGTCGTTGCGGGCGTCGGTGACGACCACATTGGCGCGCTGGGCCCCTTCGGCGGTCCGGCGCACGGTGGCCGTGATCTGGTCGAGGGCCGCAGCGGTCTCTTCCAGGGTGGCGGCCTGTTGCTCGGTCCGGCGCGACAGATCGTCGGCGGCCTGGCTGATCTCACCGGCTCCGGTCTGCATGGCCAGGGCGTTGTTGGTGATGACGCTCATGGCGTCTTCCAGCTTGCTCATCGCATCGTTGAAGTCGGCCTTCAGCGCGGCGTAGTCACCGGGGAAGTCGGCATTGATGCGGTGCGCCAGCTTGCCGGCGGCCAGGGCGCTCAGGCCACGACCGGTTTCGGCGACGACGCGGGACTGGACTTCGGCAGCCTTGCGATCCGCTTCCTGGCGTTGCTCGCGCTCGATCTCGACCTGGGTCACGTCCGTGGCGAACTTTACGACCTTGTAGGGCTTGCCGTTCGAATCGAGGATCGGGTTGTAGCTGGCCTCGATCACCGCGCGGGCACCGCCGCGGCCATAGCGGGTGAACTTGTCGACGATGAATTCGCCGGCGTTCAGGCGACGCCAGAAGGCCTGGTATTCGGCCGAGGCGGCGAAGTCCTTGTCGACGAACATGCTGTGGTGACGGCCCTGGACCTCTTCGAGCGAGTAGTTGAGGACCTTCAGGAAGTTCTCGTTGGCCGTCAGGATCTTGCCGGTCAGGTCGAACTCGATGATGGCCTGGGCGCGTCCGGCGGCCTGCAGCTGGGCCACATAGTCGGCGACCTGGGTCTCGCGGGCCCGGGCCTCGGTCACGTCCTCCCACTGCAGGGCGTTACCGATATAGTTGCCATCCCGGTCGCGCACGGCGCTGACGTTCAGGTCGAACGTCAGATCCCCGACCTTGATCTCGGCCCGGTGGGGCAGACGCGACGGATCCGACAGCATCTGGCGCTGGTGGTTCGGGTTCTTGTGAAACACGTCGATGCATTGACCCAGGATCCGGTCCGGGTCGAAGCCATTCCAAAGGGTACGGAAGGCCTGGGCATTCTCGGACAGCATCTTCTTGGTCGCGCTGTTGACGTGAAGAATCTTGAAGTCGCGGTCGATGGTCATCATCGCCGTCGACGAGCCCTCAAAGGCGGCCGACTTGAAGGCGTCGTTCCACGCCTCGGCGCGGCTGGCGTCCAGAAGGTCGGCGTTCTGCTTGAACTGCACCAGGGCCCGGGCCATGGCACCGATCTCATCACCCCGCTCGCGACCGGCGATTTCACCCTCGAGCCGGTTCTGGACCAGGGCGCCCATGGCGTCGGTGAGGCCGACCAGCGGCTTGGCGACAGCACGGGTCAGAAGCCAGGCGATGCCAATCGACATCAGAACGAGCACCAGAATGCCGCCGGCGATCTGGATCTTGCCCTTGTTGACCGAGCCGGACAGCTGCGCGCGCGCGGTGTCGCGTTGGGCGGCGAACAGGCCCTGGGTCGCCTCAAGGGCGTCTTCGGCGCCGGACATCATCTGGTCAGCCGTACCCTGGCTGCCGACGGCCGGGCGGAGGGCCGTGGCCGAGGCGCTGTTCGTGACCGCCTGGTACCAGGCTTCGGCGGCCTGGCCGGCCTTGTCGATCTGCGCGATCTGCTCGGGATTGTCCTCGGCGGCCTCTCTCAGCTCGGCAAGGGACTTTTCAAAGTTGCCGCGGTGGGCATCCAGACGCTCGCGGTAGTACGGCTCGCCGGTGAGGGTGTAGCCCCGGAAGCTGTTCTCCTGACGGGTCAGGTAAAAGCGCGCCATGGCGGTGGTGTCGTAGGCGTTACCCGCCACCCTCGCCTGTTCCTGGCGAAGGTTGATCTGGCGGAATTCCAGAACCGAAACGGCCCCGACCACCGCCATCAGGGCGACGACCACGGCGAAGGCGGCGGCGAGCTTGCGGCCGATTTTCCAGTTGGACAGGCGCATCTTTTATATCCCTTGAATTCGCGGAGGCGGTCAGAAGCTGTAGGAGATCGAGGCGACCAGGCGGCCGTCGTAACGGCTGCCCAGTTCGTGGCTGTCGGTGTCGTACCAGCGCAGATCGCCCGAGATCGCGGGGGTGAACTTGTGCTTCACGCCGACATTCCAGGCGTCGTAGTCGTTTCCGCCGTCGAGGCGCCGCAGGCCGTAGGCCACGCTCAGCTTGTCGTTCGACGTGAGTTTGAAAGTGGCCTGCGCCTCGGTCCACCACGCCTCCTCGGTGGCGCCATAGCCGTCGGCCGAATAGTTGACGCGGAAGCGGGCGCTGACGCGGCTGGTCAGGGCGCGCGAAATATCGCCCTGGACCTCGACATAGCTGCTGTCGACGCCATTGGTTTCATTCAGCATCTGGCGGTGCATGACGACGAAGTCGACGTCCCAGTCGCCGAGCTCGCGCTCATAACCGGCCGACAGAATGAACTCCGAGTCGGCGCCCCGGGACGAGGTCGCCTCGGAGATGAAAGCGTTGACGTAGAAGGCGTTGGGCTGCCACCGCACTGAACCGAAGGCGGCCGGGTCCTCATTGCTCTTGCCGAGGCCCTTGCCGGTATACTCGCTGGCAATACCGATCTGGCCGGTGATGGGATCCGGCTCACCTGCAGATGCGGTGGCAGCGGCCGGCGACACGGCCAGCAGCGAGCCGGCGACGAGGGCAAGGACAGACGAGAGTTGAGCGAGCTTCATTGTTTTCATTCCAGAATGGCGGGGGGCCGGGCAGGCCTGCGTGAGGGGCCTGCGGGACAGGCTCATGAGAGGAGAAGGCGCGGAGGGAACAGCGCGCGGGTTCCTCGCCTCCGATGCGGCACCCCGCACGGGGGTGTCGGACCGGGACGGGCGCCGAAAAGCCTGTACTGATGTGATCAAGCGCATTCTTCGCTCCCTTGCATGGGAGACGGGATCGCGGACCCTAGATTTATGAGGTCTTAAGTACGTGGTTGCACGTGTCGCAGCGGTGCAAAACGCTGCCGTTAACCATTATTTCAAGCGTGGAACCGCTTAGTGACAACAAGGGAGGCGTATCAGGACAGAGTCCCGATTCGACCTGAAAAAAGACGGGTAGGTCAGTATGACTCCAAACGAGGAGCCTTCGAGGGCGGGGACCGTCCGGTCGGTCGCAATCGTCGACGACGACCCCTTCATGCTGGAATATCTGTCGCTGGCGCTGGGCAAGACTCCCTACCGCATCGCCGTGTTCGAGAGCGCGGAGGATTTTCTCGACAACGTCGGCAATCTGCCCCCCGGGATTGTGCTGACCGATCTGAAGATGCCCGGCATGGACGGCATGGCCCTGCTCAAGGCCCTTCAGGACCGTGCGCTCGAATCCCGGCCCACCGTCATCATGAGCGCCTTTGCCGACATCCCCCTTGCCGTGCTCGCCATGAAGACCGGCGCCGTCAGCGTGCTGCAAAAGCCGATCATGCCCGCCGCCCTGCTCCAGGCCGTCGAGGACGCCATGGCCACCCTTGCGGAAGAGGACACTGGCTGGAAGGCCGTCCGGCTGACCAACCGCGAGCGCCAAGTGGCCGACCTGATCGCCGAGGGGCTGACCAGCAAGGAAATCGCCCTCAGGCTGGGCATCAGCTACCGGACGGTCGAAGTGTTCCGCTCCAGCATCCTGCGCAAGACCAATACCCCGAATGTCGCGGCCCTGGTCGCCCTCATCCGGGGGGGATCCTGAGGCCCCTCTTCCGGCGCCGGCCTGACGGCCCCGCCTCTTTGCGGGATGCCGGACAATGACAGCGCCCTCACTTCGCTTCCGGCATACAGGTGGTCTGCTCCCAGCCAGCCTCAGAACCGTCGGCTGGCTCGTCCTGCTCGCCGGTGCGGCCTGGGCGCTGGCCTATCTGTCCATCGTCCTGACCCGCGAGGCCGGGCGCACCGCCGCGATCTGGCCACTCAACGCGATATTTCTTGTGCTGCTGATGCGGGCTCCGCGCCGCGAGTGGCCGGGCCTGCTGGGAGCACTGTTTGCCGGCAATGTCGCGGCCAACATGACGGTCGGCGACCCGGTTTTGCCCGCCGTCCTGTTCGTGGTCGCCAATATCGTGGAGATCCTGGTCGTGGCCTTTGCCATGACCTGGCGGCGCAGTGTGCGCTTCCTGCGGCGCTCCTCGATTGTGCGATTCGCGTCCGCCTCGATCGTGGCCTGCATGATCTCGACCCTGATCGCCCTGTGTCTGCTTCACCAGGTCGGAACCGGCGTCCCGGCCATTAAGGAGGCGGCCATATGGTTCGCTGCCGACCTTCTCGGCCTGCTGATACACGTCCCGATCCTGTGGATACTGCTGTCTCTCCCCACCCACGAGGTTCTTGCCTGGCAGCGGCTGGCCCTCGGCCCCGAGCTGGCACTGCTCATCCTGATAACGGTGCTGGTCTTTGCGCAGTCGCGGTTTCCACTCCTGTTCCTGGTTCCGCCCGCCCTGGTTCTGGTGGCCATTCGCAAGGGACTGGCAGGGGCTTCTGTCGGAATGGTTGTGGTGGCCCTGATATCGATCGCCTTCACGCTCGCCGACCGCGGCCCGACCATGCTGGTTCATGGCGGGCCGACCATTCACGGGGGACCACAGGTCCGCGTGCTGGTGCTGCAGGTCTTCCTCGCGGCCAATGCCCTGATGGCGCTGACAGTGGGGGCATCGGCGGCGCACCGCCGGGACCTGATTGGTCGTCTCAGGGGAGCCAAGTCGCGCCTCGCCGAACGGTCGCTTCGCGAACGGTTGATGATCCAGCAGGCCCAGCTGGCCGAACGCATCGGTCAGGTGGGCTACTGGTCATTCCGTCCCCTGACGGGCGAGGTCTTCTGGTCACCCGAGGTCTACCGGATCTACGGGGTTACGCCCGAGACCTACGACCCTGTCACCCAGGACACCCTGGCCCCCTTCCTGCCCGAGCATCGCCAGCGCTTTGCCGAGGTTATCCAGCGGGCCATCGCCGAGCGACGCGGCTGGCAGCTCGACTCGGACCTTATGCGACCGTCGGGCGAGATCGTCCGCGTCCGCTCCGTCGGCGAACTGCGTCTGACGCCGACGGGTGAGATCGATGCCCTGTTCGGGGTGTTCAAGGACGTGACGGCCGACCACGAATTGCTTGAGAGAGCCCGCGAGCAGGAAGCTCTCTACCGCCTGCTCGCCGACAACTCGTCTGACATCATCGCGCGCTACGGTCGGGACTCGGTCTTCACCTATCTGTCGCCCTCGATCGCAACGGTGCTGGGATACAGCCCCGAAGACCTGATCGGAAAGACGACCTTCACCCTCCTGCACCCGGACGACGTCGAGCACGTGCTCTCGGCCTGGCGTGAGGGTCTGGCGTCCCAGCAACCGTTCAGCGTCGAATACAGGGCCCTTCATAGGGACGGTCGGGTCGTCTGGCTTGAAGCCAGGCCCACGGTGACCCGGGACGCCAGGGGCGAGATCATCGACTTCATCGATACGGTGCGCGACGTCAGCGACCGGCGCGAGCGTGAGGAGGCCCTCGCCCGGGCGACCGCCGTCGCCGAAAGCGCGACCCGGGCCAAGACCGAGTTCCTGGCCAATATGAGCCACGAGATCCGCACGCCTCTGAACGGGGTGATCGGCTTTGCCGACCTGCTCGCCAAGGAGAAACTGGCGCCCCCGGCAAGCGGCTATGCGAACCGGATTCAGACCTCTGCCCGGGCCCTGCTGTCGATCGTCAACGACATCCTCGACTTCTCGCGCATCGAGGGCGGCATGATGTCGGTCCAGGTGCGCCCCTTCGATCCCGGCCAGCTGGTGGCCGAGGTCGTCGACCTTGTGGCGGCGGCCTATCCCGATCCCGCCCTCACCATCACCACACCGTTCAGGCGTTCGACCGGTGCCCTGTATCTGGGCGACGACGACCGCATCCGTCAGATCCTTCTGAACCTGGTCGGCAATGCCGCCAAGTTTACGCGGCGCGGGTCGGTCAAGGTCACCTGGTCCGTTCGCAAGGGCCGTCTGCGGATGGTGGTGGATGACACAGGGCCCGGTATCCCGCCGGAACGGCTGGAGACCGTCTTCGACAGCTTCTCTCAGGCCGACGCCTCCATTTCGCGCACCTTTGGCGGCTCGGGCCTCGGCCTCTCCATCAGCCGGTCGCTCGCGCAGCTGATGGGCGGCGACATCACTCTCAGGAGCCGGGTCGGCAAGGGCACACGCGTCACCCTCGATCTTCCGGCGGAGCGCGCGGCCCGTGAAGCCCTCAAGGCCCCGGCGGCGACGCCCCGACCGCGCGGCCCCGCGCCTTGCGGGCGGGTCATGGTCGTCGATGACGTCGATACCAACCGCGAACTCATCGAGATCGGACTGGGCCAGGCGGGTCACCGCGTGACAGGCTTCGCCTCGGGCGAGGCGGCCCTGGCCGCGATCGAGGCCGATCCCGCATGGGACCTGATCCTGATGGACGTCCACATGCCCGGCATGGATGGTCTGACCGCGACCCGGACGCTGCGGGCCCTGCCTGGTCGGGCTGGCGACATTCCGGTTGTCGGGCTGTCGGCCAATGTCCTGCCCGCCCAGATCGACGCCTGTCTGGATGCCGGTATGGACGACCATCTGGGCAAGCCCGTCGATATGGAAAAGCTGATCGCGCTCACCGATCGTCTGTGTGGTGCGCCGCGGGCCTGGAGGAAGACCTCTGCGGACCTTGACCAGGATCCGGCCTTCGACGCGCTCAAGACCCGCTATCGACATCACCTGACCGGGGTCCGCCCGACCATTGTGAAGGCGCTGGACCATCTGCATGACCCGGAACACAGGACCGCGCTGATCAGCCTCGCCCACAAGCTGGCGGGCGCGGCGGGCAGTCTGGGCTTCAGCCACCTGTCGGCGGCCGCCATTCGCCTTGAACAGGCTGCGCGGCAAGGCGCTGACGACACCACCCTGCGCAAGCTCGGCCGGACGCTGCTGGACCAGATCGACGCCGCGAGCGACGCCGACTAGACGTCGACGGCGGCGTCCAGTGCGTTTTCCTGGATGAACTCGCGCCGCGGCTCGACCACATCGCCCATCAGCTTGGCGAACAGATCGTCGGCCTCATCGGCCTGATTGATCTGCACCTTCAGCAGGGTGCGGGCATTGGCATCCAGGGTGGTTTCCCACAGCTGATCCGGGTTCATCTCGCCCAGACCCTTGTAGCGCTGGATCGACAGACCCTTGCGCCCGGCCTCAAGCACCGCCGCCAGCAGGTCGAGCGGCCCGCGCACCGAGGTGCTGCGATCCTTGCGCACAAAGGTCGCCAGGGTGTCGAACAGGCCGTCAAAGGCCCGCGCCCGGTCCGCCAGACGACGAGCGTCCAGCGAGCGGATCAGGGCCTCTTCCAGCACGATGGTCTCGGCCACGGCCCGACGCACCCGGTTGAAGACCACGGCGCCCTGATCGCCCGGCGCCCCGGACCACGGCCCGTCGCCTTCCTCGGCATAGCGGTCGAGACCGGCCGCGACGCGATCCAGCACGGCCTGATCCAGATCGGCGCTCTCCGCGAACAGGCCGCCCAGGGCCGCCTGTTCGATGGCAAAGGCCGGCGCGCGTTGCGACAGGCGGTCCACACCGGCCTTGAAGGCCTTGGCCTCGCGCACCACACCCTGCAGGTCCATGCCCGCGCGGCGCACGCCGTCCGGCAGATCGAGGGTCGCATCCGAAATGCCTTCCTCGATCAGATAGGCGTCCATCTCGGCCTGATCCTTGAGGTAGCGGCTCTGCTTGCCCTTGGTCACCTTGTAGAGCGGCGGCTGGGCGATGAAGACGTGCCCGCGCTCGATCAGCTCCGGCATCTGCCGGTAGAAGAAGGTCAGCAGCAGCGTGCGGATGTGGGCGCCATCGACGTCGGCGTCGGCCATCAGCACGATCTTGTGGTAGCGAAGTTTGTCGATGTTGAAGTCGTCGCGCCCGATGCCGGTGCCCAGTGCCAGGATCAGGGTGCCGATCAGGTCGGACGACAGCATCCGGTCAAAGCGGGCACGTTCGACGTTGAGGATCTTGCCCCGCAGCGGCAGGACGGCCTGGTTCTCGCGGTTGCGCGCCTGTTTGGCCGAACCGCCGGCGGAGTCACCCTCGACGATGAACAGTTCCGACTTGGCCGGGTCGCGTTCCTGACAGTCGGCCAGCTTGCCGGGCAGGCTCGAGATTTCGAGCGCCGACTTGCGCCGGGTCAGGTCGCGGGCCTTGCGGGCCGCCTCGCGCGCGGCAGCGGCCTCGACGATCTTGGCGACGACCATCCTGGCCTCGACCGGATGCTCCTCGAACCAGGTCGCCAGCCCTTCGCTGCACAGGCCCTCGACGGCCGGGCGCACCTCGGACGACACCAGCTTGTCCTTGGTCTGGCTGGAGAATTTGGGGTCGGGCACCTTGACCGACAGCACGCAGGTCAGACCCTCGCGCGCATCCTCGCCCGAGACCGAGACCTTCTCCTTCTTCGCCAGCCCCGAGCTTTCGATATAGCTGCCCATCACGCGCGTCAGGCTGGCGCGGAAGGCCGACAGGTGGGTGCCTCCATCCCGCTGGGGGATGTTGTTGGTGAAGCACAGCATGGTCTCGTGGTAGCTGTCGTTCCACCACAGGGCGAGATCCAGCTCGATGCCTTCCTTCTTGCCCCGGATGACGATGACGTCCTTCAGGATCGGCGACTTGGACTTGTCCAGGTGGCGCACAAAGGCCTCTACCCCGCCCTCATAGTGCAGCAGGATCTCGACCGGCTCGGCATGGCGCCGGTCGGTCAGCTTGATCACCACGCCCGAGTTGAGGAAGGCCAGCTCGCGCAGCCGGTGCTCCAGCGTCTTCAGATCAAAGTCGATGTGCGAAAAGGTGGTGACCGACGGATAGAAGGTCACCTCGGTGCCCGTCAGGGGCTTGCCGGTGTCCTCGCGGATCGGGGCGTCTCCGGTCACTTCCAGCGACTTGACCGTATCGCCGCGCTCGAAACGCATCTCGTGCGCCTTGCCGTTGCGATAGATCTTCAGCTGCAGCCAGTCGCTGAGCGCATTGACCACCGACACCCCCACGCCGTGCAGGCCACCCGACACCTTGTAGGAATTCTGGTCGAACTTACCGCCCGCATGCAGCTGGGTCATGATGACCTCGGCCGCCGAGACGCCCTCGCCCTCGTGGATGTCGGTCGGAATCCCGCGGCCGTTGTCGGTCACAGTGACAGATCCGTCGGCATTCAGGATCACCTGGACCAGATCGGCGTGCCCGGCCAGGGCCTCGTCGATGGCGTTATCGACCACCTCATAGACCATGTGGTGCAGGCCCGAGCCGTCGTCGGTGTCGCCGATATACATGCCGGGCCGTTTTCGAACGGCATCCAGTCCCTTGAGAACCTTGATGGAATCTGCGCCGTATTCGGGCATGTCGGCAGTCGGATCGGTCATGAAGTCGGTCGATGAGACGCCCGTCGAGCGGGCCTGAAAAACAGGGGCGGACACGGAAGGCTGGCGAGACGAATCTGCCCCGTATCGAACCGGCTAAATATATAGGAAATTCGCCGGGAATTGCGAGGAAAAGGGGCGCTGCGGACGCCGCCGGAATTCAGTCCTCCGCAAGCCCTCCGGCGGCCACCCGCACGAACCGGGCGCGGCCTTCCAGACCCTCGAACAGGGGCCGTTCGGTGCCGGTCATGAAAGCCTGCAGACCGTGCTCGCGCCCCAGCACCTCGATCTCGTCGAACAGGGCCGCGCGGCGCGCCGCATCCAGATGGGCCGGGGCCTCGTCCAGCAACAGCATCGGCCGCGCCGTTTGATGCGCCAGGCGCGTGATCTGGGCCAGCACCAGATTGAGCACCAGTGCCTTCTGCTCGCCCGAGGATCCCTCGGCCGCCGGACGGTTCTTCTCGCGGTGCAGCGCGGTCAGGTCGGTCCGGTGCGGCCCGAACAGCGAGCGTCCGGCGGCCCCGTCGCGGGCCCGCGCCCGCGCAAGTCCCTCGCGCAGAGAGACCTCGACCTCGGCCGACGCCACGCCCGATGCAGTCTGCTGCTCGGCCTCGCCCGCCAGCCCCAGATCGGCCTGGGGGAAAGGCCGGTCGCCGCGCCCGTCGATGGCCGACTGCAGGGTCGCCAGCGCCGCCACCCGCGCCTCGGCGATCCGCGCCCCGGCCTCGGCCAGCCGCCCCTCCAGCGCGTCCAGCCACAGGGGATCGGCCTCTCCGCCGTCGGCGGCCTGTACCAGCAGCCTCAGCCGTTCGCGGAGCGCCTTGTCATAGGCCGCCACGGCCGCCGCATGGTCGGGCAGGGCCGCAAACACCAGCCGGTCGAAAAAGCGGAGCCGGTCGGCCCGCGCATCGGAAAACAGCCGGTCCTGATCGGGGGTCGCCCACACCGGCCGCAGATATTCCAGCAGCCGCCCGGGCTGGGCCGTCTCGCCATTGATGCGCACGATCCGCCGGGCCGCCCCGCCACCGGGGACGCCCGTACCCAGCCGGGTATCGTCGTCCAGTTCGACGGCCACCGCCCAGGGCCGGCCCGAGGCCTCGCCCGGCTCGCGGCGCCCCATCTCGGCCGCCGTCGCCCCGCGCAGCCCCTTGCCGGGCGTCAGAAGGCTCAGGGCCTCCAGCAGATTGGTCTTGCCGGCCCCGTTCGGCCCATGCAGCACCACAGGCCCCGCCCCCGGCTCCAGCCGCGCGGCGCCGTACGAACGGAAATCGGTCAGGGTGAGGGCGGTGATCAAGGCGCCGTTCTAGCGAAGAAACCCGGTCGGACCCAAGCCGGATTAAATGCAATCTTCGCGCGAGAGGTGCGCGGAGTTTGACAACCCGATTGGCCAATTTAACGTGAGATCGGGGCAGGGGGAGCTGCGGGTAGTGTCGATCTATCACTTTATGGGCGAGCCCTACGCTCGCAGCCGACGGGAAGCGCATCGCCGCAAGGCGACGCTCATCAGTCCGCCGACGGTCAGTCTCTGTGCGTGTATTGAGCGCCCGGGGAACTGGCAAAGCACATTTGAAGTCTTCCTGAACGCGCTCCTTGGCGCAATCATCGGAACCAGGCCCGACCTGAACTCTGCGGACCCGGAGGCGCGCAGGGCCGGGCACTACATTCAGAATCTTGCCCGCCACTACGATGTGGGACGTCGACACGCGGTCTCCGAGGGGGGCGAGCTCACGCTCGAGATCCCGGACACCGATCTCGCCGACGGGATCTGGCGCGTCGAGGTTCTCCGAGACTATGTGTCGCTGACCTTGCACGTCGGCATACACCTGGGCCGGAACGAAACGGACTACCTCGTTACCGTGAAGCGGCGGGAGATAGGCGGCCTCGCTCAGGAAGACATCGTCCATAGATGTCCCTTTCGGCGATCCGGGCCGACGAACAGGGAAGCCGCCACCGGACTGAACGACGTCCTCTTCAATACACTGGCAACGGATCTGGAGCGTTGCTTTCACCGTGTCACCAATGCGATCCGCCCCGTGTATCTGGACGTTCCCGGCGCGCGAGACGAGGACCTCAGGGGCGTGGTTTTCGCATTCATGTACAGCGTGCTGGCGCCCTGGACGGTGCTCCCGGATGCGGATCCGTCCCCGGACACCCGACCGGGGCTGCATCCGGTGGAACCGGCATTTCCCGATTTCGATGCACCGGGCTTCGAGGCACACGAAATTCAGGCAGCGCAGCAGCAGACCAACCGGTTCCTGACCCAGCACTGGGAGGTCCTGAAAGGCTCATTGCTCTCGAAGCAGGAGAGTGACTGCGTGGCCTGCTACATGATGAACGGGCACGGCCTGTATGTCTCATCGCTCGGGTCCGAGACGAGCAATCCCAATGAGCCGATAAAATACCTTCTGCTGTACCGAGACCCCGCGACCCCTGCGGATGGGGAGCGAGGCGTCAGCCAGGTGGCGCCGTGTAATTTTGCGTGGCGCCTCAGTCGCTATGTGTCTCGTATCCACGACATCGGGGCTGCGCGACTGAGGGCGCTTTCCCAGCATGAAGAGATCAGCCGCTTCCTGGTCCACGGCCAGGACCTCGAGTTCAGACTCGCCGAGCAAAAGCACGATGCCCAGCGCATCAAACAGCTTGAGCGAAGATTCAGGATGATCACGCATGCGAAAACGCGCGACGTCACAGAGCACGAGGGCTTCAGCGATGAGGATTATGCCCGCTCAGGCATCATACCCAATACCAAGCCCCTGATGATCCGGTTCAATATCGTGCAAAATCAGTACGCCACGATGAATCGCCTGTCCAAGGACCTGGGAATAATCAGCATTCCCTCATATCAGGACTACGAACAGTTCATCAGGCGCCGCGTTGCCGGGCCCATTGAACTCATGCTGACGGCCCCGTCGCTGTATGCATCCATTTCCCAGAAGCTCGCGAACTCGAACGTCAGGCTCCAGCGAGACGCGAGCGTAGACCTGACCAAACAGATTGCGAAGTTTCAGAAGTCTGCGGATGCCTTGGGAAAGGTCCTGTTCATCTACTACACAATGCAGGCAACCTATTACGGCATCAAATACCTCGGTCACACGGCCGAGCGCTACAGCTGGACGAACATGCCGCATCTCGACCCGCAGGTGTTCGGCCTTATCGCGGCAGTCGCGGCCATTTTTTTCGTGGCCTTCATCACGGCAAAGGACTGGGTCAAAAAAGAGCGCTAGCCGGCCCGGCGCAGAGACCTCACACCCGCAGCGGCATCAGCACATACTGGACGCCCGGATCGCCCGGATCGAGGACCAGCGTCGGGCTGGCCGGGTCGGCGAATTTGAAGGCGGCGGTCTCACCGGTGATCTGTCCGCAGACGTCCAGCAGATAGCGGGCGTTGAAGCCGATCTCGAACGGCTCTTCGGAATAGCCGATCTCGACCTCCTCGACGCCCTGCCCGGCTTCCATGTTGCGCACCGTTAGGGTCACGCGGTCCAGCTCAAAGGCCAGCTTCACGCTGCGGCTCTTCTCGGCCGAGATGGTGGCCACCCGGTCGACGGCGGCGGCGAAGTCGGCGCGGTCGATGTCGGCCTGCTTGTCATTCCCCTTCGGGATGACGCGCATATAGTCGGGGAAGGCGCCGTCGATGACCTTAGAGGTCAGGGCCGCTTGGCCGAACTCGAAGCGGATCTTCTGCGGCGAGACGATCACCTCGACCGAGCCCGAGCCGTCGTCCAGCAGGCGTCGGACCTGATCGATGGTCTTGCGCGGCACGATCACGCCGGGGCTGCCGGCCGCGCCCTCGGGCGCGGGGGTCTCGGCCAGCGCCAGACGGTGCCCGTCGGTCGCCACGGTGCGCAGCAGGGGCACGCCGTCCTCGGCCACCGTGTGCAGGTACAGGCCGTTCAGATAGTAGCGGGTTTCCTCGGTCGAGACGGCAAAGCGCGTCTTGTCGATCAGGCGGATCAGATCCTCTTTCGACAGGGCGTAGCGCGCGCCGCCCGCCTCGGTCGACATGACCGGGAAATCGCCGGCCGGCAGGACCGGCAGGTTGAATTTCGAGCGACCGGCCTGGACCGTCAGGCGCGGATCATCCCCCGAATACACCAGCGAGACCTCGGCCCCCTCGGGCAGTTTGCGGGCGATTTCATACAGGGTGTGGGCGGGGGCGGTGATCTGCCCCTCGACCTGGACGACGGCCTCGGCCTCGTCGACCATTTCCATGTCGAGGTCGGTCGCCGAGAAGGACAGGCGGTCGCGGCCCGCGCTCAGCAGCACATTGGCCAGGATCGGAATGGTGTTGCGACGTTCAACGACGCTCTGGACGTGGCTGAGAGCCCGAAGGAGCGCGGATCGTTCGATAGTCAGCTGCATGTCGTCTCGCCCGGACGCGGCGACTCAGCGCCACCGCGAGTATGAAGGGCCTTGGACACTAGCGGATCGCGCGGCCAGAGCAAGAAAGGCCGTGAATATCGGCCCCTCCGCCCGGCCGCTGCCCGGGCCCGGATGTGGATAAGGATGTGGATCGACCGGGGACAGACCCCCGGCCGCGCCTCAGGCCTGGCCGCGCAGCTTGCGGGTCAGGGTCTCGACGTCGCGCGCGATCTGTTCGTCGGTGGCCAGCAGGCTGTCGATCTTGCGCACCCCGTGCAGGACGGTCGTGTGGTCACGGCCGCCGAACCGCCGCCCGATGTCGGGATAGGAGCGGGTCGTGTGCTGCTTGCACAGATACATGGCGATCTGGCGCGGGCGGGCGACCGACCGGGTGCGGCGCTCGCTGAGCAGGTCAGCCTGTTTCAGATTGAAGTGCTCGGACACCGTCTTCTGGATCTCGTCGACGGTGATGCGGCGCTCGGGTCCGCCGCGCAGGGCCGCGCCCAGCAGCTTCTGGGTATCCTCGACCGTCAGGCTGGACAGCCGACCGCCCGACACCGCCGCCAGGGTCGTGACCGCCCCCTCCAGCTCGCGCATCGAGCCCGGGGTCCGATCCACCAGATGCTCCAGCACCGCATCGCCGATGGTGCCGTCCACCACGCCCAGACGCGACAGGGCCTCCAGACGGTTGCGGGCCACAGCCAGCTTCAGCGCCCGGTCGCCCGGCTCGATCGGGCAGGTCAGGCCCGAGGCCATGTGCCCGCGCAGGCGCGGCTCGATCTCGGTCAGGGCCAGCGGCGGCCGGTCGGCCGACAGCACCACCCGGCGCCCGTCCTGGATCAGGGCCGTCAGGGTCGACAGCAGCTCTTCCTGGGTCGAGGTCTTGCCGCCGACGAACTGCACATCGTCGATCAGCAGCATGTCGGCATTGCGCAGGCTGTCCTTGAAGGCCGCGGTCTGGCGGTCCTGCATCGCCTTGACGAAGGTCGACAGGAAACGCTCGGCGGTCAGATAGACCACCCGGGCCTCGGGGCGCAGGCGCTGGGCTTCCCAGGCGATGGCGTTCAGCAGGTGGGTCTTGCCGAAGCCATAGGGCCCGCACAGGAAGACCGGATTGAAATGGCCATCGGCCCAGGCCGCCACCTGACGGGCCACCGCCAGGGCGAAGGCATTGCCGTGGCCCTCGACGAAGCCGTCAAAGGTCAGGCGGTCCTGCAGGCCGGCGGCGCGCACGGCCCGCGGACCGTCGGCCACGGGACCGACCGTGGGGGCCGGCATCGGGCGGAACCCGGCCGAAGGCGTGACGGCGGCGGGCGCGCCCTGCCCGGCAGAAGCCGGCGGCACGGAGCCCATCTCGGCGCGGCAACGCACGTCCAGACGGCGCGACAGGCCGTCCAGGCCCAGCCACAGTTCATTCACGCGGCGCAGGGCATTCTTGCGCACCCAGTCGCGGGCATAGGCGGTCGGGGTCACCAGAACCAGCTGGCCCGAGGCGTCCATGCGCACCGCCGACGGCGCGATATAGGAGCTGAAGGGCCCGTCGCCGATTTCCGAGCGCAGGCGCACGGCCGCCTCGGTCCAGATCCGGTCCGGATCGGTCATCGTCGTCGCCCCGCTCGCCATCATCGTGCCACCCTGCATCACGCTTCCCAAAGCTCAGCCCCGTTCGCCCTTCCGCCCCGTCGCGTCCCCGTGGCCCTCCCCCGATCCGGTGACCCGGTGTCAGGGAAAGCTCCGCCCGTCCCGAAAAGCTTGCGCTTTTCGGGCCTGGTCAGGCACTCGATCAGACATCTCCCGCCGACACGAAATCGCGTTCCGCGCCGCCTTCATCCGTGGTGGGATGGAAGTGCGATGGAGGTCCAAACTACTCGCGCGGCGGGGAGCGTCAACGCTGATTCGCGGCCCGAAATGCAGTTAAATTTGTTGACTCGGCTAAAGCCGTTTCTTGCTTGGGAAATTGTCGATTTCGCCACCCGGGCGAGTGCGAATTCTACTGCGAACGGTTATCGGCGAACGCAAAAACGGCGAGACAGGAAACCCCGTCTCGCCGTTGAAATATCTCGGTTTTCACATGACAGCCGCGTGAAGGGCCGTCCGCGTGCCGCCGAAGCGGCGGGCCTCAGGCTGCAGAAATTTTCTTCAGCTGGGCAGCCAGGCGCGACACCTTGCGCGAGCCCGTATTCTTGTGAACCACACCCTTCGAGACGGCGCGCATCAGCTCCGACTGGGCTTCCACGAAAGCGGTCTTGGCGGCGGTGGCGTCACCGGCCGTCACGGCTTCCTGGAACTTGCGCAGGAAGGTACGGACGCGCGTGCGGCGCGCCTTGTTCACTTCGGTACGGGCCTCGATCTTGCGGATCGCCTTCTTGGCACCGGCGTTATTGGCCATCAGTCAGAACCTTTGAACGGAAAGCGCCGCGGAACCCGTCCACGGCGCGGAAATCTCAAGAGCGCGCGGCTATAGCGGAAAGCTCTTGAGGGGTCAACGCGAGTCAGGCGGCAGTCTTACCGGCCCTTGAACGCCGGCTTCCGCTTCTCGACGAAGGCCCCCATGCCTTCCTTCTGGTCCTCGAAGGCGAACAGGCTGTGGAACAGGCGGCGCTCGAACTGGACGCCCTGGGTCAGGGTCGTTTCCAGCGCGGCATTGACCATCTCCTTGTTGGCCATGACCGCCAGCGGGCTCTGGGCGGCGATGCGGGCGGCGATCTTGCGGACCTCGTCCATCAGGGTGTCGTGCGGGACGACCCGGCTGGCCAGCCCGGCGCGCTCGGCCTCATCCGCGTCCATCATCCGGGCAGTCAGCACCATATCCATGGCCTTGGACTTGCCCACCAGTCGCGTCAGCCGCTGCGAGCCCCCGATCCCCGGCGCCACCCCCAGATTGATCTCGGGCTGGCCGAACTTCGCCTTGTCGCTGGCCACGATGAAGTCGCACAACATGGCCAGCTCGCACCCGCCGCCCAGGGCAAAGCCGTTGACCGCCGCGATGATCGGCTTTCTGAACCGGGTGATCCGGTCGTGGCCCAGGGCAAAGAAGTTGGCCGTATACATCTGGGCATAGGTCTGGTCGGCCATCTCCTTGATGTCGGCCCCGGCCGCAAAGGCCTTGTCGCCCGCGCCGGTCAGGATCAGGCAACGCACCGTATCGTCATGCTCAACCGCATCCAGAAAGGCCGCCAGATCGCGAAACAGGGCCGAGTTCAGCGCATTCAGCGCCTCGGGCCGGTTCAGCGTCACCACCGCATAGCCGTCGTCGTGGCGCTCGATCGCCAGGGTGTCATAGGGGTCGGTCGCGGCGTGGGTCATGGGGTGCTCCTTGATTGACCCCGGCCATAGCCGGTGAGAGGCTTCCGCATCAACTCTGGAGCTCCTTGTGGGCAGCCCGACCCTTTGGATGATCGTGGTCCTCCTCGTGCTGCTCCACGCGGCATGCGGTTACCGGTGGGGTGTGAAGGGCGCTGCGGCAGGCGTCTTTCTGGCCTTGCTGCTGTCATGGCTCCCTGCCGCAGTACAGTGGACGGCCCACGTCTTTAACCCCGCCAAGGGTTGGGATGCGTGGCTTGGAATGACGATCCTCTTCTCCGGGCTCCTGACAATTTTATGGGGACTGCTGGCCCTGGTGTGCGGCACAATCGGCGCGATGGGTCGAGGTACCGGGATATCAGGAGCATCGCAGTTGCCGCGACGGCATCAGTATCTGGCAGGAGGCCTGAAGGCCCGACCTCGGAAGGACCGTACCGGCCCTCACCGCCTCTGACAGGCCGGGCACCAGAAGGTCGAGCGACCGCCCTGGACCTCGCGCCGGATGACCGGATGGTCGCCATTGCGGCGACAGGGCTTTCCCTCCCGGCCATAGACATCAAAGCGGTGCTGGAAATAGCCCTGACCGCCCTCGGCATTGGCAAAGTCACGCAGGGTCGATCCGCCTGCCGCAATGGCTTCGGCCAGCACGTCGCGCACCGCCACCGTCAGCCGCTCCAGCCGCGCGGCCGACAGGCTGCCCGACGCGGCAAAGGGCGAGATCTGCGCCCGCCACAGCGCCTCGCACACATAGATATTGCCCAGCCCCGCCACATGCCGCTGGTCCAGCAGGGCCACCTTGACCGGCTGGCTGCGGCCCCTGAAGCGGGCCTTCAGATGGTCGGCGGAAAAGCCGTTGCCCATCGGCTCGGGGCCCAGGTCGGCGAACCACGGATGCGCCTCGACCTCATCCGTGGGGATCAGGCCCATGAAGCCGAACCGGCGCGCATCGGCATAGCCAACCCGCGTGGCCGTCCCGTCTCGCGTGGCACACAGGCTGAGATGTTCGTGCGGCCCGCGCACCGGGGCGTCCGTTTCGAACTCGCCCAGCGGATCGCCGTCCAGGGTGAAGCGCCCGGTCATGCCCAGATGGGTGACCCAGGTCTCCCCCGTCGACAGCGGCATCTGCAGGTATTTGGCCCGGCGCCCGACCGACAGCACGGTCGCCCCCTCCAGCCGGTCCACGAACCGGTCGGGAAACGGAAAGCGCAGATCGGCGCGGTTCTGGCGCACGCGACCGAGCGTAGCTCCGGCCAGCACCGGCTCCAGACCCCGCCTGACGGTTTCGACCTCGGGAAGTTCGGGCATTGCATTGGCCTCAGGAGCAACTGCCCGGTCCCTAGCAGACGGGCAACGCCAGCGACACGCCGAAAGGTCAGCCTGTCGCTTGGCTAGCCGGGCAAGGGTGCTATTTCTCGCCCATGACCCTGTTTGAGCGGATCGACCCGACACGCACCTGGCCCGGCTTTCTGGCCACGGCGGGCGCAGGTCTGACGGCCCTGTTCGTCTTTCTGGAGCCCACGCCGACGCAGGTGTTGAGTGCGCCCGCGCTGATCGCCTTCTGGGGCGTCCACGTCTTCCTCTTTCTCGCACTCGCCCAGGGGGCGCAGGTCCTCGTCTCCCGCCATGTCGCGCCCAGAGCGAACCCATGGGCCGCGATCGCGGTGGCGGGAATCCTGGCGTCGACCTTGCTGACTCCGATGGCCCTGCTGCTCGACCATTTGATAGTCGCCCCCCTCGATCCCGCCGAAGCGAGCGGCTGGACCTGGGCCGGACTGATCGAGGAATGGGCCAGCCTGGCCGCCCCCGCGACCCTGGTCTGGCTGGGCCTCAACGCCGCGCGGTTTCTGCGGCTGCCCGACCCGGCGCCATCGTCGACGCCAGAGGGCGCCGGTCAGGGCGCGGAGCCGGGCTTCATGCGGCGGCTTCCGCCGGGCCGGCGCGGGCAACTCGTCGCGCTCAGCGCAGAGCTTCATTATCTGAGGGTCTATACGACCCTGGGCGACAGCCTCATCCTGCAGGGCTTCGGCGAGGCCCTTGAGCAATTGGACCCGAACGCCGGGGTCCGCATCCATCGCTCGCACTGGATCGACCCGGCGTACGTGGTCGACGTACTGCGGGCGCGGGGCCGCACGAGCGTGCGCCTGTCCAACGGTCTTGTCCTGCCGATTGCACGAAACCGGCGGGCCGAGGTGGCCGCCAACCTCGCGCGGGCCTGACCTTTCATGAGGCCGGGCGCGCCTTTCGTGCCCTGATCGCGCCACTCGTGCAGTCGGGGCGACCGTTCGTGCATTCACGTTAGCCGGGCCTCCCGGCCTCCCACATCAGTCCTTCCCGTACCGCAAGCGCCAGCCCGGACGGCAAGACCGATGAGCTCCCCGACATGAGTCCGCGACCTGCGGACACGCTGGACCTGTCCCCGCCGTCAGTCCGACCCGGGACGGCCTGCAACGGAACCGGCGCCGAAACGACACCGGATCCACATGGATCGGTGACGCGGGCGCCGCACGAGTCAGGCATTCGCATTCCCCGGGCGACGTCCGGTTCGGGGAAATCGATGACGCATGTGCAGACGCTGTCCGGCGCGGGCCCGGTCGATCGATGGACCGCAGCCCGGCACGGCCTGCGCCGGGAATTCCGGCGGCTCAGACTGTCGTTGGCCGCGGGCGTCGACACCGCCTCACCCGTGACCGCCTCCCTCGTCGCGACAGTGATGCTGTCGGGCTTTTTCATCCTGTTGCCGGGCGTCGACCTGGCCGTCACCCAGGTCTTCTTTGACGCCGAGCGGGGGTTCGTCGCCGCCTCTGACCCCGCGCTCAAGGCGCTGCGAGCCTCGTCGACCTGGGTTATGGGGCTCGTACTGATGGGACTGATTGTCGCTGCCGTCCGAGGCGTCTGGACCCGCCGCCACGAGGCGAAGAAGGCGCTGTTCCTCATCGCCGGCCTGGCCATGGCCTCGGGTCTGATTGTCAACGGGCTGTTCAAGTCCAGCTGGGGGCGGGCCCGCCCGATCCAGATCGAGACATTCGGCGGCGAGGCTGCGTTCACGCGGGCCTGGGCGATCACGGACCAGTGCGCCTCCAACTGTTCCTTTGTCTCGGGCGAAGCGTCGTCCGCCGCCTGGATCGCGGCGGCAGCGGTCGTCATGACGCCGCAACCGTGGCGGGCCATCCTGATCCCGACCGCCTTCGCCTACGCCGCCGCCCTTTCGTTCAACCGCCTGGTGTTCGGCGGTCACTTCCTGTCGGACATCGTGTTGTCATGGGCCATCACCGCTCTGGTTCTCTGTCTGCTGCATCGCCTGATGCTCCACTGCCCCGTGGCGGCGCGCCGGGCGCGTCGGAGACGTCGGGCGCGGCAGGGCGACCCCGCCCTGGCCTGATCCCCCTGGGCCTGGTCGGGGCGGTCGTGGTCCTGACCGCCGTGCGACTGATCGGTCTGTGGACCGCCCGGACCGACCTCTATGTCGATGAGGCCCAGTACTGGGCGTGGAGCCAGGACCTCGCCTGGGGCTATTTTTCCAAGCCCCCGTTCCTGGCCTGGATGATCGCGGCGGCCGAGCCCCTGTGCGGGTCGACCGAGGCCTGCGTCAGGGCCCCCTCGACGCTCAGCTGGGCGGTGACCACCCTTGCTGTTTCAGCGGCCGCCGCCACCCTCGGGGGGCGCAGGGCGGCCTGGTGGGCGGGCCTCGGCGTGCTGCTGGCCCCCGGCGCGGCCTTCTCGGCGCGGATCGCCTCGACCGACGCACCGCTGTTGATGTTCTGGGCGCTGACTGTGCTGGCCTTCCTGCGGCTCCGGGCGGGGAGCGGCCGGGGCTGGCTGGCCCTGATGGCCGTGTCCTTCGGCCTCGGCCTGCTCTCCAAATATGCCATGGCCTATCTGCTGCCCTGTCTGGCGATCGCGGCGCTGGTCGACGCTGACAGCCGACGGACCCTCCGGCGGCCCGACGTCTGGCTGGCCCTCGCCGTCGGTCTGCTGATCTTCAGTCCCAACCTCGCCTGGAATGCCCTGAACGGCGCCGTCACCTTACAGCACACGGCCGACAATGCCCGGGGCGAGGGTCTGGGGCTGGACGTCGGCAGCGGCCTTGAGTTCATCGCCGCCCAATTCCTTCTGGCCGGACCGGTGGTATTGGCCGCAGTTGCCATGGCGGCTGTTCGCCCCTCCACGGTCCGCCCGGACGAGCGGATGATGATGGCTCTGTCGCTCCCGGTCCTCCTGGCTCTGACGGCGCTGGCCCTTCTTGGCCGGGCCCATGCCAACTGGGCGGCTACCGCCCTGATCGCCGTCTGGGTCTTGAGCGGGCTGCTGTTTGCACGGAACCGCCTCCAGCTCTGGCCGGTCGCCGGGCTGCTTCTCGGGGTGGCGCTTCAGGCTGTGCTGCTGATGGGGGATGCCCGGCCGGACCGGGTCGGCGTGCCCGGGAGCGAGCCGTACAAACAGGTCCGCGGCTGGTCCGACCTGTCCCATGCGGTCGCAAGACAGGCTCGGGAACAGGGTGTCAGCACCGTGATCGCCGAGACGCGGGCCGATGCCGCCCAGCTGACCTACTACCTTCGGAACAGCCCCCTTCACGTCCGCGTCTGGCGGCCCCCGGCAGGAGAGGCCCCGGAGAACTACTATGAAATGACACGGGCCCTTGAGGCCGCCGACGCAGGCCGCCCCGCCCTGCTGGCCACGGCCTGTCCAGTCAGTGATCGCCTTCCGCACGCACGCCGCCTCTCCCCCGTCACTGTGAGAACAGGACCGACCGGTCGCCGGACGCATCATATGTTCGTGGTGACCGACGGGTCCGTCAGTCGGCCGCCCCCGTGCACCTCAGGCCCGGCGCCGGCCCCGGACGCCTCCTGACGGTTTCGAGCCCGGAAAGGTGAGGTCTGACCCGCCTCAGCCTTTTGCGACGGAGGGGCCAGGCGGTCCGCAAATCCTGTTGTCGGGACGCGCTTCCCGGGCCTAGGTTCACCGCAACGAGGGGACCATCATGACCGACATCGATACGTCTGCGCCCGGCAAGCGCCGGCGCCTTGAACTGACGCTCCGCGCGCTCGTGCTGGGCTGCGTGCTGGCGGTGATCTTCACCGCCGCCAACACCTATCTGGGGCTCAAGGTCGGCCTGACCTTCGCCTCGGCCATTCCGGCGGCGGTCATCTCCATGGCCCTGCTGCGCGGCTTCCACACCTCGACCATCTGGGAAAACATGACGGTCCAGACCGTCGCCTCGGTCGGCGGCGCGATGAGCTCGATCATCTTCGTCCTGCCCGGTCTGGTGATGATCGGCTGGTGGCTGGAATTCCCCTTCTGGATCTCGACCCTGATCTGCATCTTCGGCGGCATTCTGGGCGTGACCTTCTCCATCCCGCTGCGCCGGGCGCTCGTCACCGGGGGCGGCCTGCCCTATCCGGAAGGCGTCGCCGCCGCCGAGGTGCTGAAGGTCGGCTCGCGCGGCGCCCAGCAGACCGAAAGCGCCGTCCGCGAGAACAAGGCCGGCCTGCTGGTCGTGGTCGTCGGCGCCGTGATCTCGGCCGTCTATGCCTGGCTGATCGCCGCCCGCGCCTTTGCCGGAGAGGCCGCCCGCTACTTCAAACTGCCGGCCGCGCTGGGCGGCGGCGCGACGGGCATGGGCTTTGGCATGCAGTTCGCCCTGCTGGGTGCGGGCCATCTGATCGGCCTGTCGGTCGGTCTGGCCCAGCTGTTCGGCCTGATCCTGGCCTGGGCCATCGCCGTGCCGATCCTGACCTCGCCCGACACCATCGCCTGGCTGACCGCAATCGGCATTCCCTCGATCGCCGGCACCCTGCCGGCGGGCGTGTCCGCCGAGGAGCTGGCCGGGACCGTCTGGAGCCGCGAGGTCCGCTTCATGGGCGCCGGCGTGATCGGCGTGGCCGCCATCTGGACCCTGATCAAGCTGGCCGGCCCCCTGATCGGCGGCCTGGCCTCGGCGCTCGCCGCCCAGGCCCGCCGCAATGAGGGTCTGGCCCTCGACATCACCGAACAGGACATTCCGATCCGGATCGTCGGCGGCCTGTCGCTGGCCGCGCTCGCGGGCATCACCGCCGTGCTGGCCTGGTTCGCCCAGACCACGCCCGTGCTGGCCGGATCGACCGCCATGCTGGTCGCCGGCGGGCTGGTTTATGTGACCCTGATCGGCTTCGCCGTGGCGGCCATCTGCGGCTATATGGCCGGCCTGATCGGCTCGTCGAACAGCCCGGTCTCGGGCGTCGGCATCCTCGCCATCGTCATCGCCTCGGTGCTGATGCTGGGGGTCATGGCCGTATCCGGCGTACCCGCCGATCCCGCCATCATCGCCTTTGCCCTGATCGTCACTGCCGTGGTCTTTGCCGTCGCGGTCATCGCCAATGACAACCTCCAGGACCTCAAGACCGGCCAGCTGGTCGGCGCCACCCCCTGGCGCCAGCAGACGGCCCTGATCGTCGGCGTGGTCGCCGGCGCCCTGGTCATCCCCTTCATCCTGAACCAGATGAACGGCGCCTTCGGCTTCGAGGGCGGCCCGCCCGGTATCGCCAACCAGCCGCTGGCCGCCCCCCAGGCCACCCTGATCTCGGCGCTCGCCCGCGGCGTGATCGGCGGCGACCTGCGCTGGGACCTGATCGGCCTCGGTGCCCTGATCGGCGTCGTCATCATCGTCCTCGACATCGTGCTGTCGGGCGCCAGCAAGGGCCGCATCAAGCTCCCGCCGCTGGCCGTCGGCATCGGCTTCTACCTGCCGGCCGCCGTCACCATGATGCTGGTCGTGGGCGCCGTCTGCGGCTGGCTGTATGACCGGGCCGTCTCGGGCACCCGCTTTGCCGATGTGGCGCGCCGCATGGGCGTGCTGCTGGCGTCCGGCCTGATCGTCGGCGAGAGCCTGTTCGGCGTCGTCTATGCCGGCATCATCGTCGCCACCCGCAACGAGGCGCCGCTGGCCCTCCTGCCCGAGGGCAGCGCCTGGCCGGCCATGACTGCGGGCATTGTCGCCTTCGTCGTCCTGACCTTCGCCCTCTACAGCTGGGTCCGCGGACGCTCGGCGAAAGTCTGATCCCCGGCCCCGGCGTCCGGAGCGGCGCCGGGGCCCCTCCTCCCCGACAATGAAAACCGGCGACGGCTGGCCTTTCGTCGCCCGGACCTGTATGAGGCGCGCGCTCCCCGCACCGTCGCCCTCACCCTGCGGCCCGCATCTGCCGGCCGCCCTGCACGTCTGATAGCTCCATGAACCTTCGCAACGTCGCCATCATCGCCCACGTCGACCACGGCAAGACCACCCTGGTGGACCAGCTGCTGGCCCAGTCCGGCGTGTTCCGCGCCAATGAGGCGACCACCGAGCGCGCCATGGACTCCAACGATCAGGAGCGCGAGCGCGGCATCACCATCCTGGCCAAGGCCACCTCGGTCCTGTGGAACGGCAAGGCCGGCGAGACCCGCATCAACATCATCGACACCCCCGGCCACGCCGACTTCGGCGGCGAGGTCGAGCGGATCCTCGGCATGGTCGACGGCTGCGTCATCCTGGTCGACGCCGAAGAAGGGGTCATGCCCCAAACCAAATTCGTGCTGACCAAGGCGCTCAAGATGGGCCTGCGCCCCATCCTCTGCATCAACAAGGTCGACCGCGCCCACGCCGATCCCGACCGCGTGCACCTCGAGACGATGGAGCTGTTCGAGGCCATCGGCGCCACCCCGGAACAGCTGGACTTCCCCCACATCTATGCCTCGGGCCGTAACGGCTGGGCGACGCTGGATCTGGACAAGCCCAATGACAACCTCGCGCCCCTGTTCGACCTGATCGTCGACCACGTGCCGCCGCCCGCCGTCGCCGAGAACACCGACAAGCCGTTTCGCATGCTCAATGTGCTGATCGAGAGCGACCCCTTCCTGGGCCGCCTGCTGACCGGCCGCATCGAGTCCGGCAAGGCCATCCCCGGCATGCCGATCAAGGCCCTGTCGCGCGACGGCAAGATGATCGAGCAGGGCCGCATCACCAAGGTGCTGGCCTTCCGCGGCCTGAAGCGTCAGCCGATCGACGAGGGTGCCGAGGCCGGCGACATTGTCGCCATCGCCGGCATGGCCAAGGCCACCGTGGCCGACACCCTGTGCGCGCTTGAGGTCACCGAGGCGCTCGACGCCCAGCCGATCGATCCGCCCACCATCTCCATGACCGTCGGCGTCAACGACAGCCCGCTGGCCGGCCGCGAGGGCGACAAGGTGCAGTCGCGCGTCATCCGCGACCGCCTGCTGAAGGAAGCCGAGGCCAATGTCGCCATCCGCGTCACCCAGACCCCGGGCGCCGACGCCTATGAGGTCGCCGGTCGCGGCGAACTGCAGCTGGGCGTGCTCATCGAGAACATGCGCCGCGAGGGCTTCGAGGTCTCCATCAGCCGCCCGCGCGTGGTCTACAAGACCGGCGAGAACGGCGAGCGTCTGGAGCCGATCGAGGAAGTCGTCGTCGACGTCGATGACGAATACACCGGCGTGGTCATCGAGAAGCTGTCGGCCCGCAAGGCCGAGCTGAAGGACATGGGCCCCTCGGGTGCCGGCAAGACCCGCATCAGCCTGATGTGCCCGTCGCGCTCGCTGATCGGCTATCAGGGCGAATTCCTGACCGACACGCGCGGTTCGGGCGTGCTGAACCGCGTCTTCAGCCACTATGAGCCGCACAAGGGCGAGATCGCCGGCCGCCTCAAGGGCGTGCTGATCTCCAACTCGGACGGCGAAACCGCCGCCTTCGCCCTGTGGAACCTTGAGGACCGCGGCGTCATGTTCGTGGGCGCGGGCGAGCGCACCTATCAGGGCATGATCATCGGCGAGAACAGCCGCTGGGACGACCTCGACGTCAACCCGATCAAGGGCAAGCAGCTGACCAATGTCCGCGCCGCCGGCAAGGACGAGGCCGTGCGCCTGACCCCGCCGCGCGTCATGAGCCTGGAGCAGGCCATCGCCTATATCGACGAGGACGAACTGGTCGAGGTGACGCCCAAGTCGATCCGTCTTCGCAAACAGGTCCTGAACCCCAGCTTCCGCAAGAAGCGCGTCCGCCCCGAATAGGGCCGGCGTTTCTACCGGACACGAAAAAGGGCGGCTCCGCAGGGAGCCGCCCTTTCTGTTTTCAGATCGTCAGCCGATCAGGCGCGACGCTTCACCAGTCCCAGCAGGAACAGCAGGATGATGGCGCCGATGGTGGCGACGATGGTCGAACCGATCCAGCCACCCCAGGCAAAGCCGAGGGCATTGGCCAGGAAACCACCGATCACGGCACCCACGATACCGACGATCAGGTTGGTGAGAAGGCCGTGGCTGCGGCCCATGATCTGTTCAGCCAGCCAGCCGGCAATGATACCGACGATGATCCAGAAAATGATATTCATGTGAGCTTCCTTCCTTAGAGCGTCCAAGCTGAACCTTTAATGCGCGCCCCTGCCCCCGGGTTGCATGCAGGCCGCGCCCCATCGGGATTCGCATATCGTCGTCATTCCCCCGTCACGCGACCCCGGCACGAGGTTTGCCGCGTGAAGGGCGAGCCGTTCCGTTTCGGGACAGGTCGCAACATGGGGAAATGGCCATGGCCACTGACATCGATCTTCACCTGGGGCGTCGCCTGCGCCGCCGCCGCCGCCTTCTGGGCCTGACGCAACAGCAGCTGGCCACCCAGGTCGGCATCCGCTTCCAGCAGATCCAGAAGTATGAGTGCGGCGCCAATCGCATCTCGGCGGCCCGCCTGTGGCAGCTGTCCGAGGCGCTGGAAACGCCCGTCAGCTATTTCTACGACGGCCTGACCGAGGCGCTGGAGCGCAGCGAGACCGCCGGCGGCGCCGGGGGCGAAATGTTCTCGCGCAAGGAAACCCTCGACCTGATCCAGGCCTACTACCAGCTGGGCGAGCGTCCGCGACGGCGCCTGCTGGATCTGGCCAAGTCGCTGCACTCTGAAGGCGACGCCGTAGCCTAGAGCCTGATCGTTTGAGACAGAACCCTGGCGGGGTTCTGGTGAAAGCGTGAATCATGCTCTCGCAGAATGCGGGTGACGACGGGCGGCGGCGTCTGTATGCCGCCCACCCATGACCGCACATGAAGCCTTCGCCCTCGAGCTCGCTCGCGTCGCCGCCGACGTGACCCTGCCCCTGTTCCGCACGGGGGCCGTCGCCGAGGACAAGGGCGAACCGGGCGCCTTCGACCCGGTGACCGAGGCCGACCGGGGCGCCGAGGCGGCCATGCGCCGCCTGATCGAGGCCCACTTTCCCGAGCACGGCATCGTCGGCGAGGAATATGGCGCCGACCGCCCGGACGCCGAATATGTCTGGGTCCTGGATCCTGTCGACGGCACCCGCGCCTTCGTCGCCGGCCTGCCGCTGTGGACCACATTGATCGGCCTGACCCATCGGGGACGCCCCGTGGTGGGGGCTGTCGCCCAGCCCTATCTCGACGAGGTCTTCCTCGGCGGGCCGTCCGGCGCGCGCTGCGTCACGCGGGGAGCCGAGACGCCGATCGCCACCCGCCCCTGTCCGAGACTGAATGACGCGGTCATCGCCACCACCGACCCGGACATCTTCACCGGGGCCGAGCTGGGTGGCTGGCGACAGGTCCGCGCCACCGCCCGCCTCGCCCGGCTGGGCTGCGACGCCTATGCCTATGCCATGCTGGCCTCGGGCCACATCGACCTGGTGGCCGAGACGGGCCTCAAGCCCTGGGACTGGACGGCTCTGGTCGCCCTGATCGAGGCCGCGGGCGGGCGGGTCACCGACTGGCTGGGCGAAACGCCCTGTGACGATGGCCGCATTCTGGCTGTCGGCGATGCCGCCCTCACGGATCAGGCGCTGCTCACCCTCCGCCGCGCGGTCGGCTAGACTGGCTCCGCCTGCGATTCCAGGGCCTTGCGCGACAGGCGCGCGCGGCGCCACGCCGCCCACAGGAAGACGGCGGCGCCCAGCCAGATGAAGCCGAACGACACCCCGCGCAGCCAGGTGAACTCCTCACCCTGACTGACCCCGATGACGAAGCTGATCGTCGGGGCGATGAACTGCAGGAAGCCGATGGTCGTCAGCGGCAGTCGCCGGGCCGCCCACGAGAACAGCACCAGCGGGCCGACCGTCACCGGCCCGGCCATGGCCAGCCAGAAGGCCGCGTTCGGACTGTCGAAGAACACGCCCGTGCCCTGCATCTGCAGCCAGATCAGCCAGGCCAGGCCGAACGGCGCCATGATCAGGCATTCGACGAACAGGCCGGCCTGGGCCTCGGCCCGCACGCGCTTCCGGATCACCCCATAGGCGGCGAACGACACCGCCAGCGTCAGCGAGATGATCGGCAGTCGACCCAGTGCCACGGCCTGCAGGGCCACACCCGTGGCCGCCAGCGCAATGGCTACCAGCCCCGCCCGGCTCAGCCGCTCGCGGAACAGCCAGGCGCCCAGCGCCATGTTGAACAGCGGGTTCAGATAATAGCCGAGGCTGGTCTCCAGCGTGTGGCCATGGTTCACCGCCCAGACGAACAGGCCCCAGTTGAGGGCGATCAGCGTGGTCGACAGGATCAGCCAGCCCAGCGTCCGGCGGTCGGCAAAGGCGGCCTTCACCTGATCCGACTGCCGGGCCCAGACGACCAGCACCGCGGCCCAGACCACGCCCCAGACGGCCCGGTGGCCCATGATCTCGAAGGCATCGGCCCCCGCCGCGCCCATGGGCTGATAGATCAGGGGCGACAGCCCCCACAGGACATAACACCCCAGCCCCGCCAGCAGGGCGGCGCGACCGTCCGGCGCGGCCGTCGTCATCAGACGGTCAGGCTGCGATAGCCGTCAGCGGGCTTGATGGTGCCGGTCTCGTCCAGCAGCTGGGCGATCTGGACGGCGTTCAGGGCCGCGCCCTTGCGCAGATTGTCGGACACCACCCACAGGTTCAGGCCGTTCTCGACCGTCGGGTCCTTGCGGATACGGCTGACGAACACGGCAAAGTCGCCCGCTGCATCGACCGGCGTGACGTAGCCATCGGCCTCCTGCTTGTCGACGACCAGCACGCCGGGCGCCTCGCGCAGGATTTCACGGGCCTCGTCGGGCGAAATGGGACGGTCGAACTCGACCGTGACCGATTCCGAATGGCCGACAAACACCGGCACCCGCACACAGGTGACGGTCAGCTTGATCTCCGGATCAAGGATCTTGTGGGTCTCGGCCCACATCTTGGCTTCCTCATCCGTATAGCCGTCGTCGCGGAACGCCCCGATCATCGGGATCAGGTTAAAGGCGATCTGCTTGGGGAAGACCTTCGGCGTGGCGTCGCCCAGACCATAGATGGCCTTGGTCTGGGTCCACAGCTCGTCCATGGCCTCCTTGCCCGCGCCGGACACCGATTGATAGGTCGAGACCACGCAGCGCTTGATCTTCGCGGCGTCATGCAGGGGCTTGAGCGCCACCACCAGCTGGGCGGTCGAACAGTTCGGATTGGCGATGATGTTCTTCTTCCGCGCATCCTTGACCGCGTCCGGGTTCACTTCCGGCACGATCAGCGGCACGTCCGGGTCCATGCGGAAGGCCGAGGAATTGTCGATGACGATCGGGCCGGCCTTGCCGATCCGTTCCGCCCATTCGCGGCTGACGTCGCCGCCCGCGCTCATCAGCACCACATCGACCTTGGAAAAGTCGAAGGTCTCAAGATTTTCGCATTTGACGGTCTTCTCGCCGAAGGCCACCTCGACGCCCTGCGACTTCCGCGAGGCGATGGCGTGCAGCTGCGACACCGGAAAGTTCAGCTCCTCCAGGATGTTCAGCATTTCCTGGCCGACATTGCCGGTGGCGCCTACGACGGCGACGCGATAGCCCATTGTGGTCTGTCCTTCGGACGCCCTGCGCGCGCGCCACGGACGCGCGCTGCTCAAGGGCAGGGTGGGGGATGCGGGGTACGGTGCCCATGTAATCATTCCCCCGCCCCACGCAATCGCTTTTCAGTCCCGCGCGCACCCGCTAGGCGGGACCCATGGCTTCCCGTATCGAACGCGCCCACGCGAAAAAGCTGAAAGACGGCGTCCTCAAGCCCGATCCGGGTCAGGACGCGGCCCTCAAGGCGCTGGCCCGGCTGGAGAAGGACCTGGGCCGGCGCGGCCTGTTCGGAGGCGTGCCCGAGGTGCGCGGCGTCTATCTCTACGGCCCGCCCGGTCGGGGCAAGTCCATGCTGATGGACCTGTTCTTCGCCCAGGTGCAGGAGCCCCGGAAAAAACGCGCCCACTTCCACGCCTTCCTGTCGCGCGTCCATGGCCTGATCCGCAGCTGGCGCGAGGGCGACAAGCGGGCACGCAAGGCAACCTTCGGCCAGTGGAAGGGCGATGATCCGATCGGACCGGTCGCCGCCCTGATCGCCTCCGAGGCGCGCCTGCTGTGCTTTGACGAGCTCCAGGTCACCGATATCGCCGATGCCCTGATCCTCGGGCGCCTGTTCCAGGCCCTGTTCGAGCACAAGGTGGTGCTGGCCGTGACCTCGAACCGCCGGCCGCAGGACCTGTATCTGAACGGGGTCAACCGCGAGCTGTTCGTTCCCTTCATCGATCTTATCGAGGCGCGCTGCGAGCGGGTCGAGGTCGCAGGCTCGCAGGACTGGCGCATCGACGCCCTCGCCTCGGCCCCGGCCTGGTACGACTCCACCGACGCCGACGGGCGGGCGGGGTTCGACGCCCTTTGGCAGCGCCTGCGCGGCGACGAGCCCGAGGCTGCGGCCGCTCTCGACGTGCTGGGCCGGGAAATCCGGCTGCCCCGCACGGTCGGCGGCATGGCCCGCGCCACCTTCGCCGACCTGTGCCAGCGCGCGCTGGGCCCCAACGACTACCTCGCCCTCGCCGACCGCTTCCACACCCTGTTCCTCGAGGATGTCCCGGTCCTGCGCCCCGACGACCACGCCGCCGCCCGCCGTCTGGTGACCCTGATCGACGCCCTGTATGAAGCGAAGACCCGTCTGGTCGTGCTGGCGGCGGCCCCCGCCGAGCGCCTCTATCCGGAGGGGCAGGAGACCTTCGAATTCGGCCGGACCGTATCCCGGCTCAAGGAAATGACCGGCAAGGGCTGGCTCGCCGCCACAGGATCGCCGCCGTCGCCCACCATGAACGACCCAAAGCTCCAAGGGAGAGACTGATGTTCACCACCCCCCGCACCCTGGCCGCCCTGGCCGTCGCCCCGCTTCTGCTGATGGCCGCTCCGTCGCTGGCAGCCACCGATCCGGGCACAGCGCCCGCTGCCCGCCCGGCCGCGCAGGATCCGGTGCTCGGCCTGACTCCGGCCGAGGTCCGCGCCTGGCTGATCGAAAAGGGGGCCACAGTGGCCGTTCCCCGGACCATTGAAGGTGAGACCATCGAGGGGGAAGCCTTCCAGGGCCAGACCGTCCTGCAGGTCAACGACGGCAGCACGAATTGGCTGATCTTCTTCTACGGCTGCGATGCCACCGGCCGCTGTCAGGACATCCAGTTCGCCGCCAACATCGTGGCCGACGGCCTCTCCCTGGACCGGATCAATGCCTGGAATCGCGAGCAGCGCTTCGTGAAGGGCTATCTGCAGATGAACCCCAACGGCACCAATGCCGCAGTGCTGCAGTTCGACGTGCTGTTGCAGCCCGGCCTGGGTGTCGAACAGATGAACGACCCGACCGTGGTCTGGCTGGAGCTGCTGGCCCGCTTCATCGAAAGCCTGATCGCACCGACGAACGAGGTCGCCCCGGCCGCTCCGGTGACCCTGCCGACCACCGGCTCCTAGGCGTTCAATAGATCAGGTCGTCGGGCCCCGCACGCTCGCCGGGCCCGCGCCTGACATTGGCGGCCCGATGCCCGGGGCATCGGGGGCGGCCGAAGCCGCCCCCTTGCCGTATCAGGCCAGCGAGCCGTCGACGTCCTTGCAGGCCTGGATCAGGCCCTTCACCGAGTCGACCGACTTCTGCAGCATCGCCTTCTCGTCGTCATTGGTCGAGAATTCGATGATCTTCTCGACGCCCGCGGCGCCGATCAGGGCCGGCACGCCGACGTACAGGTCCGACAGGCCGTATTCACCGTTCAGGTGCACGGCACAGGGCAGGACGCGCTTCTGGTCCAGCAGATAGGAGCGGGCCATGGCGATGGCCGATTCCGCCGGGGCATAGAAGGCTGAGCCGGTCTTCAGCAGGGCCACGATCTCGCCGCCGCCCTTGCGGGTGCGCTCGACGATGGCGTCCAGCTCGCCCTGCGACAGGAAGCCGGCCGAGACCGCGTCCGGCAGGGGCAGGCCACCGACGGTCGAGTGGCGCACCATGGGCACCATGTCGTCGCCGTGACCGCCCAGGGTCCAGGCGTGGATGTCCTGGATCGACACGCCGGTCTTCTCGGCGAGGAAATAGGCAAAGCGGGCCGAGTCCAGCACGCCGGCCATGCCGACGACCTTCTCCTTGGGCAGGCCCGAGAATTTCTGCAGGGCCCAGACCATGGCGTCGAGCGGGTTGGTGATGCAGATGACGAAGGCGTTCGGCGCGTGGGCCTTGATGCCCTCACCCACGGCCTTCATGACCTTGAGGTTGATGCCGATCAGGTCGTCGCGGCTCATGCCCGGCTTGCGCGGCACACCGGCGGTAACGATGCAGACGTCGGCGCCCGCAATGTCGGCATAGTCATTGGCGCCCTTCAGGGCGACGTCGGTGCCGATCACGGCGGTGGCCTCGGCGATGTCCAGCGCCTTGCCCTGCGGCATGCCTTCGGCGATGTCGAACAGCACCACATCCCCCAGCGCTTCGCGCGCCGCGATGTGGGCCAGGGTGCCGCCGATCATTCCGGCACCGATAAGGGCGATCTTGGCGCGAGCCATGGACAGTCTCCTGAAGAAGGCTTGAGGGAGGAATTCGGTGCGCGCGGTCTAGACCCGGGCGGGGCGCACTGCAAGGCTGGGCGCATGACCGCCTTTGCCGCCGACCCGGCCTTTGATGCCGGATCCCTTGCCGTCGCCGACTGGCCGCTCTGTCAGCTGCGGTTGCAGGACGATGCCCGGTTTCCGTGGCTGATCCTGATCCCGCGCGTGCCGGGCGCGGTCGAGATCGAGGATCTGTCGCCCGAGGACCGCACGCGGTTTCTGGACGAGGGGCTGCGCGCCGGGCGGCTGATCCGCGAGATGGGCGAGGCGCTGGGGCGGCCGGTCGACAAGCTGAACATGGCCGCGCTCGGCAATGTCACCGCCCAGCTGCACCTGCATGTGATCGGGCGTCGGCGCGATGATCCGGTCTGGCCTGATCCTATCTGGGGCCGGGGCACGGCGCATCGCTGGGGCGAGGCGGAGCGCGACCGGCTGCTGGCCCTGATCCGCGCGGCTAGTCCTGACGCGGGACCAGACTGACCGACAGGCGCCGGCGTTCGCCTTGCAGGGTGCCGGTCCAGCCCCGACCGGACCGCACCAATTCCAGCGTGCCGCCCTCGGCCGGGCCCTGGGCAATCAGCAGCAGGGTCACGGCGTCGCTCTCACGACGGCCGGACGTCAGGGTGCCGGCGCCCGGCGTCACCCGCGACATCCACGCCCCCTCGATCGGCAGGCCCGAGCCGGGATCGCTCAGCACCAGCGCCATCAGCACGGCGCCGTCCTCACCTACCAGCTGCCAGGCACCGTCCATCGGCCCCATGCGCTGGTCCATGCGCTGCTCGGCCGAGGTCACGCCCTGGTCGTAGGCGAGCGCCGCATCGGTGGGACCGGCCTCGAATTGGCCGCGGTATTCATCGATGGCCACGGTCGCGCGCACCGGCCCGCGATAGGTGGAACTGGAGTCGCCCTCCGCCTCGCCGCCCAGATCCCCCGTCGGCTCGAACGGCCGGATAGGCGGGGCCTCATAGAGGGCCTGACTGGGCAGGGGCGCGACGCCGGGATCCTGTGCAGTGGCGATCCCGGGGGCAGCAAGGGCGATCAGCAGGGCAAGGGCAGTCAGCTTCATGGCCCGACCCTAACGCGTCAGCGCGACATTCGGCCACCCCATGCGACCGGTCTGTGTCCGGGGCCGTATATTCGCCCGTGGCGCCGCCGTTCGTTGACAGGGCCGCGCGCGCCTCTCTAAAGCCTTCCCTGTTCCTCCGTCCGTTGTTTTGTCCCAGGTTTTTGAGAACCATTCGCATGTCGGACCCGATTCCGGGCAGCGCCGCGCCCCAGGCCACGCCGCCCCAATTCTACACCCCGCAGCCGAACGGACGCGTGCGTCCGACCTCGCCCCACCTGCAGATCTGGCGCTGGCACGTCACCATGCTGGGATCGATCCTGCACCGGATCACCGGCGCGGGTCTGGTCGGCGGACTGGTGCTGGTGGCCCTGTGGCTGGGCGCCCTGGCCTTCGGCGCAGAGGCCTATGACACCTTTGTCGCCCTGGCGGGCTCGCCGCTGGGCCTGATCGCCTGGTTCGCCCTGTCGCTGGCGGCCTTCTATCATCTGGCCTCGGGCATCCGGCACCTGATCTGGGATACGGGCGCGGGCCTGTCGCCGAAGGGCGCTTCCACCCTGACGACGGCCACCCTGGTATTCGCCCTGGTCGCCACCCTGGCCTTCTGGGCCTGGCTGTTCTCTGCCGGAAAGGTCACGCTGTGAGCGCGCACAAGGCCCTGTACCGCAAGAATGTGAAGGTCGCCGAGCACAAGGGCGCCGGCGCCTGGCTGGCCGAGCGGCTGTCGTCGCTGGTTCTGGTGCCGCTGATCCTGTGGGCCCTGTGGTCCGCCGCCATGATCGCGGGCACCGGCTACCAGGGCGCACTGGACTGGTTCGCCCAGCCGCTCAACACCTGGGTGCTGGCCGCCACCTGGCTGGTCACCCTGTGGCACGCCAACATGGGTATCACGGTGATCATCGAGGACTATATCCACAAGCGCTCGACCCTCGGCCTGCTGCTGGGCCTCAACGCGCTTGTCTGTCTGGGGCTGGCGGCGGTCGGCCTGTTGTTCATCACGCGACTGGCGACGGGTTCGGACCCGCTGCCGGCGGGCTTCGGAGTCTAGTCGATTGGCCTCTTACGAATTCGTCGATCACGAATATGACGTCGTCGTCGTGGGCGCGGGCGGATCGGGCCTGCGCGCGGCGCTCGGCGCGGCGCGCGAGGGCCTGAAGGTCGCCTGCGTCACCAAGGTCTTCCCGACCCGCTCGCACACGGTCGCGGCCCAGGGCGGCATCTCGGCCAGCCTCGGCAATATGGGCGAGGACGACTGGCGCTGGCACATGTACGACACCGTCAAGGGGTCGGACTGGCTGGGTGACCAGGACGCCATCGAATATCTGGTCCGCGAGGCCCCCAAGGCCGTCTATGAGCTGGAGCACTGGGGTGTGCCCTTCAGCCGGAACGAGCAGGGCAAGATCTACCAGCGCGCCTTCGGCGGCATGACCAAGAATTTCGGCGAGGGCCCGGTGCAGCGCACCTGCGCCGCCGCCGACCGCACCGGCCACGCCATCCTGCACACCCTGTACGGTCAGTCGGTGCGCCGCGAGGTGAAGTTCTTCGTCGAATATTTCGCGCTCGACCTGATCATGCAGGAGCAGGCCTCGGGCCCCGCCGCCTGCACCGGCGTCACCGCGCTCCAGCTCGACACCGGCCAGCTTCACCGCTTCCGCGCCAAGATGGTCATCCTGGCCACCGGCGGATACGGCCGCGCCTATTTCTCGGCCACCAGCGCCCACACCTGCACGGGTGACGGCAATGCCATGGTGCTGCGCGCCGGCCTGCCGCTGCAGGACATGGAGTTCGTCCAGTTCCACCCGACCGGCATCTATGGCGCCGGCTGCCTGATCACCGAGGGTGCCCGGGGCGAGGGCGGCTATCTGACCAACTCGGAAGGGGAGCGCTTCATGGAGCGCTACGCCCCCTCGGCCAAGGATCTGGCCAGCCGTGACGTCGTCAGCCGCTCGATGACCATCGAGATCCGCGAAGGCCGCGGCGTCGGTCCGAACAAGGACCACATCTTCCTGCACCTCGACCACCTCGACCCGAAAATCCTGCACCAGCGCCTGCCGGGGATTTCCGAGTCGGCCAAGATCTTCGCCGGGGTCGATGTGACCAAGGCACCGATCCCGGTGCTGCCGACCGTCCACTACAATATGGGCGGCATCCCCACGAACTATCACGGCGAGGTCCTGACCAAGGTCGGCGACGACGGCAGTGTGGTGGTCCCCGGCCTGATGGCGGTGGGCGAAGCCGCCTGTGTCTCGGTGCACGGCGCCAACCGTCTGGGCTCCAACTCCCTGACCGACCTCGTGGTGTTCGGCCGCGCCGCCGGCCTGCGCGCCGGTCAGGTCGTCGACAAGGCCTCGAAGGTCCCCGACGCCCCGGCCTCGGCGACCGACGGCCACCTGGCCCGCCTCGACCGCTTCCGCAATGCCTCGGGCGACACGCCGACCGCCCAGCTGCGCCTGCGCATGCAAAAGGCCATGCAGTCCGACGCGGCCGTCTTCCGCACCGGCAAGACGCTGGACGAGGGCGTCGCCAAGCTGCGCGACATCGACGGCGCCATCGGCGACATCCGCGTCACCGACCGCGGCATGATCTGGAACACCGACCTGATCGAGACCCTGGAGTACGACAATCTGATCGCCCAGGCCGTGGTCACGATCGAGAGCGCGGCCAACCGCAAGGAAAGCCGCGGCGCCCACGCGCGCGAGGACTTCCCCGACCGCGACGACGCCAACTGGATGAAGCACACCCTGGCCTGGAAGGGCCCGGGCGAGACGGTGAAGATCGACTATCGCGCCGTCCACGACTTCACCCTGACCGACGAGATCGACTACATCAAACCCAAGGCGCGGGTGTACTAAGCCATGGCTGAACTCTCCCTCCCCCGTGCGTCCCAGCCCAAGCGTGGCAAGGTGCACAAGGCCCCGAAGGGGGCGAAGAACGTCAAGACCTACAAGGTCTATCGCTACGACCCCGAGGTGGATGCCAATCCGCGCTGGGACGTGTTCGAGGTGTCGGCCGACGACCACGGCCCGATGCTGCTGGACGCCCTGATCCACATCAAGAACACCATCGACCCGACCCTGTCGTTCCGGCGCTCCTGCCGCGAGGGCATCTGCGGCTCGTGCTCGATGAACATCGACGGGCGCAACACCCTGGCCTGCACCAAGGGCTGGGACGAGTGCTCTTCGTCGAACATCTCGATCGCGCCCCTGCCGCACCAGCCCGTGGTCAAGGACCTGGTCACCGACCTGACCCTGTTCTACGCCCAGTACGACTCGATCCAGCCCTACCTGCAGTCGGACGAGCCGGATCCGACCACCGAGCGCCTGCAAAGCCCGGCCGACCGCGAGAAGCTGGACGGCCTGTACGAGTGCATCCTGTGCGCCTGCTGCTCGACCTCCTGCCCCAGCTACTGGTGGAACCAGACCGAATACCTCGGCCCGGCCGCCCTGCTGCAGTCCTACCGCTGGATCGCCGACAGCCGCGATGACGCCACCGACAAGCGCCTCGACGACCTCGAGGACCCGTTCAAGCTTTATCGCTGCCACACCATCATGAACTGCGCCCAGGTCTGTCCGAAGGGGCTGAACCCGGCCAAGGCCATCGCCGAGACCAAGAAGCTGATGGTCTCGCCCGCCCGCAAGAAGGCCAGGGCGCCCGCCTGATGGCGAAGATCACCTATATCGAGCATGACGGCACCGAGCATGTCGTGGAGGTCAAGAACGGCCTCAGCGTCATGGAAGGCGCCATTCGCAACAATGTCCCGGGCATCGACGCCGACTGCGGCGGGGCCTGCGCCTGCGCCACCTGCCACGTCTATGTGGACGAGGCGTTTGCCGCCGAGACGGGCCGGGCCAGCGCCATGGAGGAGTCGATGCTCGACTTCGCCGAAAACGTCGAACCCAATTCGCGCCTGTCGTGCCAGATCCGGGTCTCCGACGACCTGGACGGCCTGATCGTGCGCCTGCCCGAACACCAGCACTGAGCGCCCCCGCCGACATCGTCGCCCCCGATCTGGTGGCTCTGGTGGGCCGGTTGATCGAGGCCGCGCCCGGGGATCGCCCCGCCCGCATCGCCATCGTCGGGGCGCAAGGGTCCGGCAAGACCACCCTGGCCCGGGCCGCCGCCCATGCCTTTGGCGCGGCGCAGATCTCCATCGACGACGTCTATCTGACCCGCGCCGAACGTGAGGCCATGGCCCGCGATGTCCACCCCCTCTTCGTCATGCGCGGTCCGCCCGGCACCCATGATCTGGGCATGCTGTCGGACATCATGGACCAGCTGGCGGCGGCCGGCCCCGACGACACCACCTGGCTGCCCGACTTCGACAAGCGCGGCGACGACCGCCTGCCCCGCGATCGCTGGCGGCCGTATCGGGGACGGCCCTCGGCCATACTGATCGACGCCTGGTGCCTCGGGGCCCTGGCCGAGGACGCCGCCGCCCTCGACCGCCCCATCAATGCGCTGGAGCAGGGCCGCGACCCGGACGGGGACTGGCGCCGCGCGGTCAACCAGTTTGTCGCCGGGCCGTACCGCGCCTTCGCCGACAGCCTCGACGCCATCCTGTTCCTTCAGGCCCCGTCATTCGACGTGGTGCTCGACTGGCGCTGCCAGCAGGAGGCCGACCTGCTGGGTGTCGATCCCGCCGACCTGCCGGCCGAAGAGCGCGCGCGCCTTGCCGACTTCATCCAGTATTTTGAGCGCGTCACCCGGCGCATGCTGGCGGGCGGCGTCACCGCTGACGTCACGGTGAAACTGGATCGAAACCGTGTGCCGGGCCCTATAGTCGGATGAGCATCGAGCGTCGCCTTGAACCCCGCAGCCCGGCCAACGGCCGCGCCCTGCTGGTTGCCCATGCGGTCGAGCACACCTGCCGGCTGGTGGACCAGTCGCGCTCCGGCCTGCGCATCCGTCTGGACCGCCAGATCAGCCTGCCGCCCCAGCTGCACATTGTCGACATCGGCCTCGGCGTCGCCACCCCGGTCCAGGTCGTCTGGCAAAAAGGCATGGACGCCGGCCTGAAGCGCACCGGCGAGGGCGCCACCCTGCGCGGTCTGGTGCCTTCGCGCCTGATCGCGGTGCGCGACGCCTGGCACCGGGCCGGAGGCCGCTGACCCGCTTCAGCCCGCCGGCATGGTCCCGGCGTTGACGGCGATCCGGCCGACCAGTCCCTTGACGATCAGGTCCAGCGGCGAGCCCTCGCGATAATCCGCCGCCGCCACGAAATTCACCCGGTCCTCGCTGATCAGGGAATAGATCTTTTGCTGGTCGCGCTCGCTGTTGCGCGGGTCATAGACGGCGATCGAGAAGCCGCCCTTGGTGTGCATCATCTTCATGGTCGGCACATCGGTGTCGCCGTCGCCGAGGAAGATCATCCGCTCGAACGGCACCGGGCGCTCGGCATCCGGGATAAAGCGGTTGATCTTGTCGTGCTCAAAGTGGTTGAGCACGCCCTTGTTGATGCGGAACAGATACTGGGTCTTGGTCGTGTAGTTCACGCCCACCGCCGGCCAGACAGCCACCCCGTCCTTGTCGTAGACGAATTTCGACGCGAACACGTGGCGGAAGGCATCGCGGATCGGACAGCCGTCGATCATCTCCTCCAGCCCGGCCGAGATGATATAGTGTTCGATATCAAGACCATAGGACCGACCAAAGGCGTTCATGCGGTCGAACCAGCCCGGCCCCGTCAGATCGGTCTTCAGCCCGTCGAACAGCTTCACATCATGGCCGTGGTCGCGCAGCGCCCGCTTGGTGATCGGCGCATCATTCTCGCGCGCCCGCTGCAGCATCAGCTGCATGTACATCAGAATGCCGTCACCGTCGGCCTGCCGGGTCAGGGTCTCGGCCTCTTCCCAGAAGGCGCCCTTCTCCATCCCGACCGAGGGGATGAAGCTGACCTCCTGCATGTTTCCGCGGGCAAGCGTGCCGTCGAAATCATAGATCAGAGCGGTCTTCAGCAGGGGTCTGGCCATGGAATGTCCCTCGGCGGTGATGCCGCGACGGGTTAGTGAGCCGGACCCGCCCTGTCAAAGCGAACCGCGTCCCCGGCTCCCGCCGCCGGCGTCACCCGCGGCAAATGCAGGCTGAAGGTCGCCCCCTCGCCCGGCACGCTCTCGACCTCGGCCCAGCCGCCGTGCAGTTCGACCAGCGCCTTGGTCAGGGCCAGTCCCACGCCCGGCCCGCCCCGCTCGCGCCGGACGAACCGGTCGAACACATGCGGTTGCAGGTGATAGGGAATGCCCCGCCCGGTGTCCGAGACGCGCAGCCGTACCTCGCCCTCGCCGGCCACGGCTTCCAGCGTCACCAGACCGTCCTCGCCGACGGCACGCGCCGCATTGTCCAGCAGATGATCCAGCGCCTGGGCCACGCGGGTGCGGTCGGCCTCGATCTCGCCGATGTCGCGCGGAATGCTGACCAGCAGGCGCGCCCCGCGCCCCTCGATCCGCGGCCGGACGGCCTCGGCCGCCTCGCTCAGCAGATCGGCCAGCCGGATCGGTTGCAGCGTCAGGTCCATCTCGCCGGCGTCGATCTGGGCCATATCCAGCACATCGTCGATCGAGCGCGCCAGCTGGGTGGCGGCCACGCGGATGGCGCCCGCATGCTGGCGGCTGCGATCCGGCAGTTCGCCCGAGGCTTCCAGCAGTTCCGAGTATCCGACGATGGTCGTCAGCGGCGTACGCAATTCATAGGACACACTGCCGACGAACTCGCGCTTCAGCGCCTGGCTCTCGGCCAGCGCCGCCTCGCGCTCGCGCAGCGCCTGTTCCAGCGCGCGCTGGGCCGTCACATCGGAAAAGGCCACCAGGGTCGCCCCGTCGGGCAGAGGACGCGTCTGCCATGCTGTGATGCGGCCATCGACCGTGCGCCCCTCGCCCGATACCGCCACGCGGCTTTCCGGATCAGGGTCGGCCACCCGCGCCTTCAGCCCCAGCCACAGGCCGGGATCAGGCAGCACCTTGCGACACACCTCGGCCACGGCCTCGAAATCGGCCTGCGGATCGAAGCGCTGGGGCGACGGGCCCCAGAAGGCAGAAAACGCCTCATTGTGCAGCCGCAGCCGCCCGTCCGAGCCGAACACGGCCACCGCATCGTTCAGCTTGTCCAGCGTGGCGCGCTGCACCTGCAGCTGGCCATTGAAACGGCTGCGCAGGTTCAGCTCGTCCGTGATGTCCGAGAAGATCAGCAGGATGCCGCCCAGCGGGTGGGGCTGGCGCACGACGCGCAGGGTGCGCCCGTCGGGCAGGGACCAGCTGTCGTCCGGTGCGGCCTCGGTCGCCCCGTAGAACTCGAGCTCGCGCGCGCGCCAGCCGGCATAGTCGATCACCTCGGGCAACAGGCGCCGCTGACGCAGCCGGTCCAGCAGCTCGGCATGGGTGGGTCGCTCGTCCAGCCAGGCGGGGTCGAGATCGAACAGGGTCTGGAAGGCCGTATTGTGGAAGGCCAGCCGCTTGGACGGGCCGAAGATCGCCACCGCATCGGCCAGATGGTTCAGCGTCTCGTCATGGGCCTCGACGTGACGACGCAGGGTGTCGCGCGTCTCCTCGGCCTCGGTCATCTCGATGGCAAAGGCGGTCACCGCCCCGCCGCCCACGCTGGGCTCGGCCAGAATGCGCCACGCCTTCCTGCGGCCATCCGTGGTGGTCCAGCGGAAGCCTTCCTGCCGGGTCGCCTGCCGCAGGGCATCAGCCACGATCGCCTCGGCCCCGCGGTCAAAGGTCAGCTGGCGTTGCAGGGCGTCCTCGAGGCTCCCGGCGCGCACCGCCGCCAGCCACGCCCGGTTGGCCCAGGCCAGACGACCGGTCGAGTCCACCACCCAGGTCGGCACCGGAGAGGCATCGGCCAGCAAACCCGCCGCGCTCTCGCCCGCACCCAGCCCCGCCGTGATCTCGGCATCGGTGAAGCGCAGCCAGGCCGATCCCGCCAGCGCCCGGCCCTCGATGCGCCACACCCCGCTGTCGGTCTGCAATGCCAGGTCAAAGGCCACGCCCGAGTCGACCAGCGCCTTCATCCGCGCGGCGTCGGCGGCGACAACCCGGTCGATCAGCACATCGCCGGCCGCCCGCTCCCCCTCGGACAAAGCTTCCATCAGGCTCGGGTCGCCAAACACCTGACCGGCGCAGAGACCACCGTCCGCATCGGCGACGATCTGAACGCGCACCTCGCGCATCATCGCCAGACAGGCGTCGCGGGTGGCGATCAGGTCCGCCCGGCTTTCCAGTTCGGCTTCCAGCGCGGCCTCGGTGCGGCGCGCGCGGGCGTCCAGCCGCCACGCCCAGGCGCTGACTGCCAGCGCAAGGCCTGCGGCTCCCACCGTGGCCACATAGGCGATGTCCGCTCCCGCGATCACGCTAGCCCTACCTCCATCCGCCGGACCGGGACCGACGGCTTGATTCGCCCGTTCACCATACCCCAAGATGGGCCGCTTGCACCGCCACCCCCGCACGCGTCCGGAGACCCGCCCTGGCCCAAGCCTCATCGCCTCCGACCGCCCTGTGGCAGGCGGACCCTCTCGCCCCGTCGCTGGATGATTTCGCCGCCCTCGCCCGCGCGGCGCTCGACGCCCTGCCCCAACCCTTCAAGGGCCTGGCCGAGGATGTGGTGCTGCGCGTCGATGACTTTGCCGATGCCGGGACCCTGGCGGCGTTCGACATGGAGGATCCGTTCGAGCTGACGGGCCTCTATCACGGCGTGGATGTCGGTCGGCGCGACGAGATGGGTCCCGCGGCCGAACCCTCGCGCATCTTCCTCTACCGCCGTCCCATCCTCGATGAATGGTGCGAGCGCGGCGATGTGGGGCTGGGCACCCTGATCACCCATGTGCTGATCCACGAGATCGGGCACCATTTCGGCCTGACCGACGACGACATCGACCGGATCGAGGACGACTGAGTCCCGGGCAGCGTCGCCCGTCCCGAAAACAGCTGGTCATTCGCGCATCGCCAGTGAACGGGCGGGGGTTCGACCTGTCCGTTGGCGAAGGCAAGGCGGCACTTTCCGTAAGCGGCGTGGCGCCGGCCGGAGCGCACGGTCAGGGTCTGGTCATCGACAGGGCGCCCCGCCCCGTCCCCCTGACCGGAGAGATTGTCATGAAGACTCGCATCGCCCTGATGGCCGCCGTCGCCGCCCTCGCCACCGCCGCCCTGCCCCCCGCCGCCCACGCCCAGGACGCGTCGGTCAAGGTCGAGTTCGAACTGGGCCGCTCCACCGGCTCGGTCATGCTGGTGCTGTTCGCCTCGGAGGCGGACTACAACACCGACCGTCCCGTGCGGAACGCCGTCATCCCCGCCGACGCCACGACCGTCAGCGTCACCTTCGAGGGGCTGGAGCCCGGCAGCTACGCCATCAAGTCGTTCCACGACATGAACGGCAATGGCGACATGGACACCAATCCGTTCGGCATGCCGATCGAGCCCTACGCCTTCTCCAACAATGCGCTCGGCAACATGGGTCCGGCCAGCTGGAGCGAAGCCCGCTTCACCGTCGAGGGCGACACCGTCCAGACCCTGATCCTGCGCTGATCGAACGCAAGAGGAGCTCCGCCATGATCCCGTCCCGTCGATCCTTCCTGCTGGGGGCTGCCGCGCTCGGCAGCACCGTCGTCACCCCCGATGTGGCCGAGGCCGCCCGGCTGATCACGGCCCAGGACGCCGTCACCTCTGACTGGGGCCTGGTCACCCGCGATGTGGAACGGGATCTGGTGCCCCATCGCCTGACCCGCATCCACGGGCGGGCCCCGGCGGGACTGGAGGGCGCCCTCTACCGCAACGGACCGGCCAAATTCCGCCGTCCGGGCGGCTCGGCCGAGCACTGGTTCGACGGGGACGGCCTGATCCGCCGGTTCGGCATCTCGGATGGTCAGGCGACCCTGTCGGCCCGCTTCGCCGACACCCCCAAACGCCGTCAGGAAGCCGAGATGGACGCCATGGTCGTGCCCGGCTTCGGCAGCCCGGGCGACTCTCGCGCCCGCATCGGATCGAACGACGACGCCAATGCGGCCAATACCTCGGTGCTCAGGGTCGGTGACGACCTGTGGGCCCTGTGGGAGGGTGGCTCACCCATGGCCATGGACCCCGACACCCTCGAGACGCGCGGCTTCGTCACCCTGCGCGACGACCTGAAGTCCATGCCCTTCCTCGCCCACCCGCGGGTCGAGCGCGACGGCCGCATCTGGAACCTCGGCATGAACGGCACCCAGGCCATTGTCTGGCGCCTCGCCGCCGACGGCGCGCTCGAGGACGCCCGCGTCGTCCGCCTGCCGCGCGCGTCCTATGTGCACGACTTCACCGCCACCGCCCGCCATCTGGTGATCGTGCTGCAGCCCTGGGTGCAGGTCCGCCAGACCATGCCCTTCTCCAGCGGCTTCGAGTGGCAGGCCGGCACCGGCACCCGGGTTCTGGTGCTGGACAAGGATGATCTCGACGTCCGCCGCGAGTTCGAACTGCCCGACTTCGGCTTCTTCCATCTGGGCGAGGCCTGGGAAGAGGCGGAGGGCACCATCCGCTTCGACGTCTGCGCCACCGACGACATGCGCTTTGCCGCAGCCGGCGCCTCGAAAATCCTGAACGGCGTGCCGGTTGGCAGCGAGCCCGCCCGTCTGGCGCTGGCGGCCCTGCGTCCGGACGGCTCTGCGCACCTGGAGCGGACGGCCTTCATCGCCGAGTTTCCGCGCAGCGATCCGCGCCGGGCGGGTCTGGCGCGGCGCTACAGCCTGCACACCTCGGGCGAGCATGCCGACCGGCCGTTCGCCAGCGCCATCGGCCTCTACGACTGGTCGGCCGGACGCGACATCCAGTACGACTTCGGTCCCGATCAGGTGGTCGAGGAAATGGTCGTGGTGCCCAAACCGGGCCGCAGTGGCGAGACCGACGCCTGGCTGGTCGGGCCGACCATCAATCTGCGCGAACAGGCGACCGAGCTCCATGTGCTGGACATGGCCCGGCTGGCCGACGGCCCGGTGGCCAGCTGGCGCTCGCACACGGCCGTGCCCGCCGGCTTCCACGGCATCTGGGCGGGCTAGAGCCGGAAGGGCTAGTACCAGCCGGCGGCGCGCAGGGCGCGGGCATGGCGGCGGCTGACCGGCACCGTAAGCCCGCCGTCCAGCGTCAGCACGGCGCGCCCGTCGCCCCGCGCCACATCGGTCACGGCATCGCGCGCCACCCACCAGCTGCGGTGCGTCTGGGCCCCCTCCAGCCCCTCCAGCTCGCCCAGCGCATCGGCCAGCCGCATCAGGATCAGGTCCGAACCCCGGTCGGTGTGCAGGCGCAGATAATGGTCCTCGGACTGCACTGCGATCAGCCGGCCCCCCTTCAGCTTCGGCGGCAGGCGATCCAGAAACCGCGCCGGGGCCTGTCCGGCCGGGGCCTCATGGGTCTCGACCGTCCGCGCCCGGGTGACGAAAACATTGATGGCGCTCATGGTCGCGGTGATCACCAGCACGGGAACGGCCATCTGCGCCATGGTGGCCACAGTGTAGAGTTCACGCTCGAAGAACAGCCCTGTCCCCGCCCAGACGATCAGGAGCAGCGGCCCGAACATAACGGCGGTCAGAGTGGCCACCATCAGCCACGGCCGGTCGTCCAGATTGACGAACCGGTCCAGCAGGAGCGAGCAAACCTGTCCCCAGCTGGCCCCCGCCACCATCATCGGCACCCAGTAGGTGAGCCGCGCGGTCAGCGACAGGCCCGGCCCGGTGAAGGCCCCGCTCAGGGCCAGCACCACCCCGGCAATGGCGGCGATCCCCAGCCCGCGCACGAAATCGCGTGCTGCCTCCGACGTCAGGCTCATGCGGTCCTGCCCCTTCCCGAATCCACCCCCTGAATGGCGCCTCCCTCCCCGCCCCGCAAGGACGGTCGAGGGAACGGACATGAAATTACCGCTTTACATGACAGGGGCTTTTCCCCATATCGCGGGTTCCGGCGGACCCCGTAGGTCCCATGCTTGCGCCGCTAACGCCGGTCTGGGTTAACAATTTACAGGGGGTTACGTGAATTGCGCACGTACCAGCTTCCCCTGGACCTGGTCCGTGAGCGGTCCCCTGAACGTCCCGTCGCCCTCGTGCGGCCGCGTTCAGTTTCCGTAGCGGCGCGCTGGTTCCAGGACAATCTGAAGGCCGACGTCTTCTATGCGGTGAAGGCCAATCCGTCGCGCTGGGTCATCGAGACCCTGGTCGACGCCGGTGTCACCGCCTTTGACGTCGCCTCCCTCGCCGAGGTCGAACTGGTCCGTTCGGTCAGCCCTTCGGCACGTCTGGCCTTCATGCACCCGGTCAAGAGCCGGTCGGCCATCACCAAGGCCTATTTCGACCACGGCGTCCGCACCTTCTCGCTCGATTGCGTCGAGGAACTGCACAAGATTCTGGACGCCACCGGTCAGGCCACCGATCTGAACCTCGTGGTGCGCATGGCCGTCTCGGCCGACGGCGCGGCCTACACCCTGTCGGGCAAGTTCGGTGTCTCGCCGGACCAGGCCCCGTCCCTGCTGCTGGCCGTGCGCCAGGCGGTCAAGGACGGTCTGATGGGCGTCAGCTTCCACGTCGGGTCGCAATGCATGCGCCCGTCCGCCTATGAGGCCGCCATGGCCCAGGTCGGCCGGTCGATCAGCCGCGCGGGCGTATTCGTCGACATCGTCGATGTCGGCGGCGGCTTTCCCTCGGTCTATCCGGGCATGGTCCCGCCGGACATGCAGGAATATGCCGACGCCATTCACCGCGGCTTCAACGAAATGCCCGTCTCGGAAACCACCGAGCTGTGGTGCGAGCCCGGCCGGGCGCTGGTCGCCGAGTCCAGCTCCATCCTGTGCCAGGTCGAGCTGCGCAAGGGCGACGCCCTGTATCTGAACGACGGCAGCTATGGCTCGCTGTTCGACGCGACCCACTCGCGCTGGCCCTTCCCGGTCAAGCTGGTGCGCGACGCGCCGGCCTCGGGCGATCTCAAGCCGTTCCGCTTCTACGGACCGACCTGCGACTCGATCGACCACATGCCCGGGCCCTTCTACCTGCCGGCCGACATCCGCGAGGGTGACTATATCGAGATCGGCATGCTGGGCGCCTACGGCGTGGCCATGTCCACCGGCTTCAACGGCTATGGCGTACACGACATCGCCGCCGTCGAGGACGCCCCCATGGCCTCGCTCTACGGCCTGGCGCCGCGGTCGATCCCGACCGTGCGCACCTCGGCCGAGGAACAGGCCCGCAAGGTCGTTCGTTTCAGCCGTCCGAAGGGCAAGGCCGGACAGCGCAAGTCGCGTCGACGCTGAACGGTTACACAGACAAGGGTATAAGCAGCGGCCCGTCGCTCCGTCCGGGCCGCTGCATCTTCATTACGGACGGGCGCTCAAATCAAAAGGGAAACCGCTGAAATGAACGCACCGTCCAATCAGAAGGCCGAACTGCTTCAGAACACCGTCGAGCACATCGACATCACCAGCTTCGACGCGCGTCCGATCATCGACTCGATGCGCAAGATGAGCTTCTCGTCGCGCGACACCGCCCGCGCCGCCGACATCTTCAACATGGCGCTGGAAGACAAGGACTGCTCGCCGTGGCTGATCCTGGCCGGCTCGACCTCGGCCGGCGGCTGCATGCACGTCTACCGGGACATGGTGAAGATGGGCATGATCGATGCCGTGGTCGCCACGGGCGCCTCGATCGTCGACATGGACTTCTTCGAGGCCCTCGGCTTCAAACACTACCAGGCCGCCGGCCCCGTGGACGACAATGTGCTCCGCGACAACTACATCGACCGGATCTACGACACCTACATCGATGAGGAAGAGCTCCAGGCCTGCGACCACACCATCCTGGAGATCGCCAACCGCCTCGAGCCGCGCGGCTATTCCTCACGCGAATTCATCTGGGAAATGGGCAAATGGCTGTCCGAGGGCAATGCCAAGAAGCCCGGCTCGCTGATCCAGACCGCCTATGAGGAGGGTGTGCCGATCTTCTGCCCGGCCTTCGTCGACTCCTCGGCCGGCTTTGGTCTGGTCAAGCACCAGAAGGAACGCGCTGCGGCCGGCCAGCCCTATATGATGCTGGACGCGATCGCAGACTTCCGCGAACTGACCGACATCAAGATCGCGGCCGGCACCACCGGCCTGTTCATGGTCGGCGGCGGCGTGCCCAAGAATTTCGCCCAGGACACGGTCGTCTGTGCCGAAATCCTCGGCGTCGAGGCCGACATGCACAAATACGCCGTCCAGATCACGGTTGCCGATGTGCGCGATGGCGCCTGCTCGTCGTCGACGCTCAAGGAGGCCGCCAGCTGGGGCAAGGTCCAGACCACCCACGAACAGATGGTCTTCGCCGAAGCCACCACCGTCGTGCCGCTGATCGGTTCGGATGCCTATCACCGCGGCGCGTGGAAGAACCGCGTGAAGCCCCGCTGGCAAAAGCTGTTCGAGGGCTGATCGCCCCCGATCGTACGGGAACCCGGGCCGTCTGCGAGCGCTTACCTTCGATCAAGGAGGCAAGACCGCAGATGGCCGATCCCGATACCCCCGATACACCTGAGACGGACGAGACCCGCGAGGCCCGCAGCGTCGGCGAGCGCGCCGATCTGGGCCATACGCCGGACGCCCTGTCGGACAGCCTCGACCAGGCCCATCTCGATCGTGCCCTGACCGGCAGTGACTCGGGCTCGGACACCCGTGCTGGCTCGCTCCAGGGCGGCTCGGCCACCGGCTCGGACATCGACCCGGATTCCGAGGCCATCAACGCCCGGCTGGCGCGCGAAGGCGCCCCGGACAAGGGCTGAACAAACGCCTTGATGGCGTCACGGTCATGGGCCAACGTCACGCGCCCACGCTTCCGGACATGTGCTCCGGACCAGAGTCAGAAACGGGATGATGAGAGTTCAAGCCATCGCGCGCGGAATGCCCGTGCGCCTCGCCCTGACCACCGCCCTCGCGGCCTGCCTCGGCGTTGCGGCGTGCAGTCAGGGCTCTGACAAGCCGGCGCCGCAAGCCGACGCGGCCGAGGCGGCTGCCCCCTCCACCGACGAGTCCGGCATGGCCCCACCGGCCGGCGACAGGCCCGCCAAGGTGGCGGCATCGGACTCTTCCGCACCCGCCTATGCCCGCGCCTATCCCGGCGCTGAAATCCTGCCCGCCGGCGACGCGGCCGAAACGGATCTTGGCGGTTCGGTGCGCTTCACCACGACCGACAGCCCCGAGGCCGTGATCGAATTCTACCAGAGCCGGGCCCGTGACAGCGGCCTGTCAACCGTGTCCGCCCTCAAACAGGGCGAGGCCCAGGCCTATGCCGCCGTCGATCCCGAAGGGCGCGGCGCCACCTTGCAGGTCGTCGCCCAGCCTGCCGAGGGTGACGCCGACCAGACCCAGGTCTCGGTGACGTGGACCGTCGCCCAATAGGGCTGCGTCGCACGCCGACCGGGGTCGTCCCGGGGCTGTGCGCCCTCTTACTCGTGACCGGCTGTGCGCCCATCGGCGAAGGCGCGCGGTCGCATCCGATACCGGTTGCCTCCCCCGAGCCGGGATTCCTCACCCCCTCAGCCCTCGATGACCTCGCTGGCGGCCAGCGACCCGCCGCCGGCCCCACAGCTGCGGATGTCGCTGCCGATCGGGCGGTGTGGCTGCGGGAGGGGCAAACCCCCGGCTCCGACCGCTGGTACCTGGCCATCCGCCATGTCGAGCTGCGACCCGTCTTCGCGCCCCAGCATTTTGACTGTGCGCTCGGAACGCGGCTGGGCGATGCCGATACGCCCGCCGTCATCGAGTTGTTCACCCGCCTCAGTCGCGACGTAGAGGCCCTGTGGCAGCGCCTTCGCACCGCCCGTCCCCGCCCCATCGACCTCGGCACCGGCCGCACGGCCTGTGTCCGTCTGCCGGACGGCGATGCCGGTCATGGCTGGACCCCGTCGGGCGGGGCGGCTCTGGCGACCATCTGGGCCGAGGCCATGGCCGAGGTGGCCCCCGGGCAAGCCGACGCCCTTCGCGCGACCGGACGGCAGATGGGGCAAAGCCTGTCGATCTGCGGCCTCGCCTGGCCCCGGGACGTCGCGGCGGGGGAACGGCTGGGTCACAGCGTCTGGCAGGCGGTGCGCACCGATCCCGCCTATACCGACCTCATCCGGCGTGCCTCAGCCGAGATCGACCGGGCCCGGTTGGATCCGCTCGAAAACCCGGCCTGCGCGGCCGAGCGGCGCGCCCTCAGGGGCGCGGGCTGACCAGCGGTCCGTAAAGGTCCGTTCGCCGGTCGCGGAAAAAGCCCCAGGCCGCCCGGTGGCGATCCAGAAAATCGAGGTCGAAGCTGTGCACCAGCACGCCCTCCTCGTCCCGGCCCAGACTCTCGACCAGATCGCCCCGATGATCGGCGATAAAGGAATGGCCGTAGAAGGTCTGGCCCTTGTCGGTCACCGTCTCGTGGCCGATGCGGTTGGCACCGACGACCGGCACGACATTGGACACCGCATGCCCCTGCATCGCCCGCCGCCAGGGCTCGGACGTATCGAGCTCATCGTCATGCGGCTCTGAGCCGATGGCGGTCGGATACATCAACACCTCGGCGCCCTGCAGCATCATGGCGCGCGCCGTCTCGGGGTACCACTGGTCCCAGCAGATGCCGACGCCGACCCGCCCGAAGCGCGTGTCCCAGACCTTGAAGCCCGTATCGCCCGGCCGGAAATAGTATTTCTCCTGATACCCCGGGCCATCAGGGATGTGGCTCTTGCGATAGACGCCCAGCGGCCGCCCGTCGGCATCCAGCATCACCAGACTGTTGAAATAGTGCGGCCCCTCGCGCTCGAAGATCGACACCGGAATGGCCACGCCCAGTTCGGCCGCCACGGGCGACAGGGCGGTCACACACGGGTGCTCGCGCCACGGATAGGCCGTGCCGAACCAGTGCTCTTCCTGCGACACACAGAAATACGGCCCCTGAAACAGCTCCGAGGGCAGGATCACCTGCGCGCCCTTCGACGCCGCCTCCCGTACAAGGTCGATCGTCTTGTCGATATTGGCCTGCATATCCTCGCCATACGCGGTCTGGATGGCGGCGACAGAAATGGAACGGGTCATGTGGCAGTACTTGGGTGAAGAGTGCTGGTGAGTAGTGAGTAGCTCGTCGGTGCGCGGGTCATCGCGCCTGCCTATCACGCAGAGACTGCATCAGGCCGGTCAGCATCCGTCCGACTTCAGCAATGTCCGCCATCAAATGCTCCAAAGTCCGTTCGTCAAGGTACCCCAGCCTGCCCGCCAGGATGAGCAGCGTCTCGACCTCGGCCATCGAACCACGAGCAATGCCGACGAACTGGATGAACTCTCCGGTGCTGCGCCTCCCTGCCCCTTCTGCGATGTTGGCGGGAACGGAAACAGCGGCCCTGCGAACCTGCGACACCAGCCCGTAAAGTTCGTGGTTCGGCCAATCGCGCGAGAGCCTGTAAACCGTTTCGACGAGATCCATGGAAATCTGCCAGACCTTCAGATCTCGATGACTGTGCGTCTCGCCCAAGCTCCACCCCCTACTCACCACTCACTAGCACTTTTCACCCAGCCTCACGCGGGTTCCTGCTGCGAAATGCAGTGGAACGAGCCCCCGCCGGTCAGAATGGCCAGCGACGGCAGGGCAATGATCTCGCGGCCCGAGAATACGGTGGCGAGCGCACCGCAGGCGGCCCTCGCGGCCCCTTCGTCGCCATAGGTCGGAACGATGACGGCGCCGTTGGCGATCAGGAAATTCATGTGGCTGGCGGGGATGGGGTCGCCGTCCTCGTCCTCGATCCGGCCGGGGGAGGGAATACGGATGACCGTCAGGCCCTCGGCTGTGAGCGCGCGGGCGGCGGCGTCGTAGACATCGGCATTGGGGTCGTCCTCGCCCCAGCCGACCGGGCAGGCCACCATGCCCGGCCCGACGAACCGGGCCAGATTGTCGACATGGCCGTCGGTGTGATCGTTCAGCAAACCGTCCCCCAGCCAGACCACCCGCGTCGCGCCGAGCGCGTCCGACAGGGCCGCCTCGGCCTTCGCCTCGGTCCAGTCCGGATTGCGGTTGGGGTTCAGCACGCACTGGCGCGTCGTCAGGATCGTACCCCGGCCGTCATGATCCAGCGCCCCGCCCTCGATGATGAAATCGTGCCGGTCGAGCGGCGTGCCCGAGGCCTCGCCGATCTGCGTGGCGACCGTGTCGTCATGCTCCAGCTCATATTTGCCGCCCCAGCCGTTGAAGCGGAAGGCAGCCGCGCGCGCCGAGCCCTGACCGAAGATCGGGCCCGTGTCCCTCAGCCAGATGTCGCCGAACCGGCCCTCGACCACGGTCACGCCGTCCACGTCGGCAAAGCGCGCCCGGGCTTCGTCCAGGGCCTCGGCCTTGCCCACCATCAGCCGCACCAGCTCGCGCCCGGGACCAGCCAGCGCCCGCACCAGGGCCTCGACCTCGTCCTGGGCCGCCGGCAGGTCGTCTTCCCACAGCTCGGCATGGCTGGGCCAGCCGACCCACATCGCGCGATGCGGCGTCCATTCGGCGGGCACAGGGAAAACGCTCATGCGGGGATCATCCTTCATCGCGGCGGGCTGCACCAGATAGGCATGAACCGCTTCCCCCTCAAGCAGCGAGCGACCCCGTCGCGAGCGCTGGGGGAAGTATACGCCCTCAAGCAGCGAGGCCCCGCGGGCCGAGCGGTAGGGCAAAAAAGAAAAAGGGCGGACCGTTTCCGGCCCGCCCCTGATCTTCAGTCTGTGGCTACGGCTTAGAAGCTGTAGCGCAGGCCGACGCGGACTTCCCACAGCGAGGCATCCGTCACACGCGATTGACCGGCGGGCTGGATGTACTCCTGGAAGATGTACTGGCCGGAGGCGTTGCGGTCGACATCAACCACACCCTGGGCCAGCGGGAAGGAGGCTTCACGCAGGATGCCCCATTCGTCGTTCAGCAGGTTGCCGAGGTTCTCAACCACGATGAAGGCCGCGGTGCGGTGACCCTCCATCAGGCCCGGCAGCTCCTGTTCGATCCGCAGGTCGAACTTGCTCCACCAGCCGCTCTGGACGGCGTTACGGGGCATGGTCGAGCCCGCGTACTTGCCGAGGCCATTGGCGTCGATGAAGTTGAAGAAGGCGGCCTGGTCGAAGCCCGGCTGGAACACCACGTTCGGATCCGACGGACCGGTCGGGATGTACAGCAGGTGGCGGAAGTCGACGCTGTCACCGAACACGTCACCGTCATCGCTGGCGAAGACGAAGCTGTACGGACGACCTTCGTTGGCGCGGCCGAACAGGGTGAAGCGGGTCGCGTAGTCGCCGAAGATCTCGCGCTCATAGTTGAGCTGCAGGGTGATGCGGTGCGGGATTTCGTAGTTCGACTTGGCCGTATCCGGGTTGTTCGGATCGAACACCGCAACGTTGGCGAAGTTCGAGAAGGCCACCGACGAGGTCATCGGGTTGACGTCCTCGGCCTGGGTGTAGGCGTAGCCGAGGGTCCAGTCGAAGCCCCAGTCATACGACTGGGTCAGGCTGGCCGAGACCACCGTCTGCGATCCGCCGTCCGTGTTGGTCAGCAGGAAGTCGTTGTTGAACGAGCGGCTGGCGCAGGCGGCCGAAGCCGGGTCGACGGCGCAATCGGGGTCGCTGCGGTCGATGGCACGGTACACCGGACGGCCGTCGGCCATGGTGTCGATCTGCTCAAGGGTCAGGTCCTTGATGATCGCCGCATCGTTGGTGGTCGAGTGCAGCACGTCCACGTCGAGGCGGACGCCTTCACCCAGGAACGCATTGTCGAACCAGTAGGTCGCGCCCAGGGCGAACTTCCACGACGACGGCAGGTCGAAGTCGGGATCCAGGGCGTTGGTCGCGACGTTCGGCGAGCCCGAGGTCACGTCCGCGATCAGGACATCCGGGATATCGAACAGCGGCGTGCCGCTGGTGCCGGTGAAGACGTTGATGTTGCGACGGTTGACCTGGATGTTGGTGATGCCGTCGTTCGAATAGTTGTTCGACAGCCAGACGTTGGGGTTGCCGCCCGAATAGAGGCCGAAACCACCGCGGAACTGCAGGTTTTCGTCGAAGTCGTAGCGGAAGCCGAAGCGCGGCTGCAGCAGACCCTTGCCGTCCAGGGTGGCCGTGTTGGCAAAGCCGTTACGGGCCACGAAGTTCGGGTTCAGGATCGGCTCATCGTCCGAACCGTACCAGTCATAGCGCAGGCCGAAGGTGACGGTCAGGTCGTTCGAGACGACCCATTCGTCCTGGGCGTACGCCGTGTTGGTGGCGTAGGCGAAGCTGGCCGCCGCATCGTTCGGGTCCAGCGAGGCCGCGTTGCCGTAATAGACGCGCGAGGCCAGGCCGTTGCGGAAGTCGTTGATGCTGTTGAAGCGGAACTCGCCCTGCACGTGCTGGACGAACAGGTTGAACACGTCCAGCTCTTCACGCTCGTAGCCGAAGGTGAACTGGTGGTCGCCCATCCGGTAGGCGCCGCCCAGCTTGTAGCTCATGGTTTCGTAGCTGAGCACGTTGGCGTGACGCGAGTCGTCGGCACCGAGGTAGACGATGGCGCGCGAGGCGTTGCCGTCGTTGTCGTGGTCGAACGAGGTGTTGATCTGGATTTCACCGACATCCAGGCCACCTTGCGGGATCTGGCGGTTGTCCAGGGTCGAATAGGCGACGCGGAACTCGGTCGAGAAGTTGTCGGTCCAGTCCGAGAAGACCTGCAGGACGTAGGCGTTCAGTTCGGCGCCGCGCTCATAGAGGTGGCCCGAGAACTCGAACTCATCCGAGTCACCGTCCGACTCCGTGATGTTGAAGCCGTCGTTGTAGTTATAGGTGAAGGCCGCGCGGTGCTGGTCGGAAATGTTCCAGTCCAGCTTGATCAGCAGCTTTTCGTCCTCGTTCGGCTGCGGGGTCGGCACGCCGCCCGGGTCGAAGCCGTAAACGGTACGGGCGATGTCAAGGATTTCGTCGTACTGGGCTTGCGAGAAGCCCTGCACTTCGGCGCCGCCGGCACCGGCCGGAGCGCGGTCGAAGAAGTTCACGCCGTCCAGCTTTTCATAGGCGGCGAAGAAGAACAGGCGATCCGGGATGATCGGTCCGCCGACGTTGACGCCCCAGCGGGTCTCCTCGAACACGCCCAGGTCAACCGAGCGACCTTCCAGGTCGGCACCGGTCAGCTCGTTGTCGCTGTAGTCGTAGAAGAAGCCGCCCGACAGGCTGTTGCCGCCCGACTTGGTGACCGCGTTGATGTTACAGGCGGTGAAGTTGCCGTATTCGACGTCGAACGGGGCCAGTTCGACAGCGACTTGCTGGATGGCGTCATACGAGAAGGGCATGCGCTCGGTCGGGTAGCCCGACGAGTTCAGGCCGAAGTTGTCGTTCAGGCGAACGCCGTCGACGGTCAGGCTGTTGAAGCGCGGGTTGGCGCCGCCGCACTGCACGGCGTCGACGAAGGCTTCGTCGACGTAGACGCGCGGGTCGATGGCGATCACGTCGCGGATGTCGCGGTTGATGGCCGGAGCGTTCTGCAGGTCTTCAGCGGTGAAGACGGCGTTCGGGCCGATGGCGGTCTGCACGACGCCGCCGGCGGTGCCCATGACGACCACTTCGTCCAGGACGGTCGAACCGTCCGAGATGTAGACGTCGGCGACAGAGGCGTCACCGATGCCGATGTTGGCGATCTCGCGGGTGCCCGACAGGCCGGCCGCATCGACCGAAACCATGTACGGACCACCGACGCGCAGGCCGCGGGTGCTGTACTGGCCGTTCGGGCCGGTGACGGCGACCGAACGGGTGCCCGAGGGGACGTGGGTCACGGTGACCGTGGCGTTGGCCACGGGCGAACCGGCGTCGTCCATCACGGTGCCGCGCAGGGCGCCGGTTGTTTCCTGGGCATGAACCGCGGTGGCCGCGGTCATCATGAGTACGGCGACCGAGGCGCCGTAAGCGAATTTCTTCAGCATGTCTTGCGTATCCCCGCTGACTCGCCACGGAACGGCCCGGAATTGGGCACACGCGCGACGAAAGATGACAGTGGGCTCCCTCTAGGCCGGGGATGGGAAGCTCCGACGACAATAAGATGACAGTGATATGACAGCGCCCGAAGGGTGGCCCGGGGGCCACACTCCGGCTCTCGCGCCTCAGTCTCCGCTGGCTGACCTGGCCATCACCGAGGCGATGGCCTCCGCCGTCGGGCGTCGAACGCACGGCCCATGAAAGCCGCCATTTATCTGGGTGTTGGCAATGACCCAGGTTCTGAAGCGGGCAAACAGATCCGCATCCGGCGGCGTCTGGTCCGTCCAGAAGGCCTCGAGCGGGCGGGGATCCGTCAGACCCACCATGTCGAAAAAGGCACGGCCCAGCACCTTGACCGGCGTGCCGAAGCCGAGCGCCGAGAGCGCGGCACTGGAATTATTCACGACCAGCCCCCGCGAGGCCCGGCACAGTTCGGCCAGACTTCCGCCATCCAGGGGGTGGACCCGGTCGGCCACGCCCCGCACGCGGGCCATGCTGTGCGTCACCCGCTCCAGGTCGACGACGCCAGCGTCGAGCGGATGGCCCTTCACCACCAGATGCAGGTCCTCCGGCGCATGGTCGGCGAAGCTGTCCAGCACCGCGCCGAGAAACGTCCTGTTGTCCCTGAGGTCGGAGTGCCGGACCAGTTGGCTGTCCCCGTCCCTCTGCAGGCAGACCAGAATGAAAGGCGTCCGATCGTCGAGCAGGCGCTGGACCCTGCGGCGGGGCGGCAGGCGCCGGACTTTGGCCGCCCGGCTCACATGGCCGATGGCCTGCCGCCAGGGGGGCGGGTCGTACTCCGGGCGAAAGTGCGGAAAGAAGGGGCGCCCGATCAGCTCCAGCACATAGTATCGGCTGATATGAAAGACATGCCAGGGCAGGATGCGGCCGACCGGTACAGGCTGCGGCTCGACAGCCACGACCGACGCGAAGGCGTCGGCATCCCTCGGGACCGAGCTTTCGGCATTCACGCCGTGGCGCTCCAGGGTGATCCAGTCCGGGCGGAAATAGCCGTTCTCCAGCAGCCAGATGCCCAGCCCCTGCGCACGGGCTTCGGCCAGCACCGTCCGGGCGTGGGGACTGGTGTCGCCGAAGACGATCACATCGGTGAAGGCCTGGAGATCCTGCGGCAAGGTGTGTCGAAAGGCGTCCAGGGACCCGTGATGACGGCGTCCCCGACGTCCTTTCCAGTCCCAAAGGTCGCCCAGATTGAGGATCAGCCGCTCAACCTCGCCGCCCCGGTCCTCCAGGGCCCCCGCCAGATCGCATGAAAAGGGGCCGTACGGCGCGCCCGCGATCAGGAAGCGGCGTCCCGCGAGGGATGTGGCATCCGCCGGTAGCGCGGCTGAAGGGATGAATTCACGGGACACGGCCTTCCCTTCCCCCGCTCCGCCGCAACTGTCCAGTGCCCACCCCTCAAAAGCGACACCCCCGCCGTGGAGACCACGACGGGGGTGCGAAGGCGTTGTCCGCCTGAGGGTTTCCGGGGGTCCGGTCTCTCGCGGGGAGAGGCCGGACCGGTCCGGAAGCCGGATCAGGAAGGA
>NZ_JAGHQP010000013.1 GCF_017744255.1 Brevundimonas sp. A19_0
GAGTGTCGGCGCCGATGTGGTGCTGCCCGACTCGGCCGTGGATTCCGGCCGCGACCCCTATGCCACCGGCCCATCGCCCGTCGGGGTGCGCGTGCCGTCCGGTGCCCTGCCGCCGCCCCCGCCGCCGCCCTCGGGCAATGCCCCCATGCCGCCCATCGCCAGCGGCTCGACCGCGCGCAACGGGCCGCTGGACTGGCCGGTGCGGGGCGAGATCCTGCGTCGCTTCGGCCCCGTCGGCATGGGCGAGCGCAACAACGGCATCAATATCGGCGCGCCGCTGGGCGAGCCGGTCCGGGCGTCGGCCGCCGGACGGGTCGGCTATGTCGGCGACACCCTGCCGGGTCAGGGCCTGACGGTTCTGGTGCTGCACCGCGACGGCTGGCGGACGGTCTATGGCCATCTGGGTTCGACGCTGGTGCGTGAAGGGGACGACGTGGAGGCCGGCCAGCAACTGGGCACGGTGGGCGATACAGCCGGTGACGGACGCCCCTCGATCCACTTTGAGGTGTGGCGCATGCAGGGCGATCAGCCGGTGCCGCTGGACCCTGTGACGCAACTGCCGCGATAAGTCGCGTTCGCGGGCCCTCAGGTCCGTTGCATTCAGGCGTCCGGCCCCCTAGAGCCTGATCGGCTGAGGAGGAATCGCTTCGCGATCCCGCTGAAGCCGTGAATCAGGCTCCAGGAATTTCCGAGTGCATGATTCACGAACGCGTCGGAACCGCGAAGCGGTTCCATCTTATTCGATCATGCACTAGGTTCCGCGCCACATTCGAGACACGAGGCCGGACAACGATCCGTGCCGGGAGAAACCATGACAGCTCAAGACCCCATCCTGCTGATGGCCGTGGCGGCCGACGGCGGCATCCTGCCGCTGCTGGTGAACTTTCTGCCGTTCATCGCCATCTTCGTCCTGTTCTACTTCCTGCTGATCCGTCCGCAGCAGAAGCGGATGAAGGCGCACCAGGAACTGGTGTCCTCGGTCAAGCGCGGCGACACCATCGTGCTGTCGAGCGGCATGATCGCCAAGGTGACGCGGGTCGAGGCCGAGGAAGTCATGGCCGAGATCGCCCAGGGCGTGAACGTGCGGGTCGTCAAGACGATGATCACCGAGGTGCGCGACCGCACCGCGCCGGCCATCGAACGTAAGGCCAAGAGCGCCAAGGCCTGACCAGGGCCGGCCTTCGGGGAAGCGAACCATGATCCATCTGTCGCGCTGGAAGGTGATCCTTCTGGCTCTGTCCCTGGCGTTCGGACTGCTGTTCGCCTACCCCAATCTGCTGACGCCGGCCCAGCGCGACGCGCTGCCCGACTTCCTGCCCAAGAATACGCTGAACCTGGGCCTCGACCTGCAGGGCGGGTCCTATCTGCTGCTCGAGGTCGATGTGACCGAGATGCAGTCCAAGCGGGTCGGCAATACGGTCGAGGATGCCCGTCAGGCGCTGGGTGAGGCCGGGATCACCCCGGTCTCGATGCAGACCGAGGACACGGGCGTCGTGGTCACACTGGCCAGCGATGCGGACGTGGACGCGGCCTTTACCGCCCTGCGCGACGTGGTCGGACGCACCTCGGCCGGCGGCGTGCCGGACCGGCAGCTGAACCGTTTGTCGGGCAACCGCCTGCGGGTGGCCTTCACCGACGCGGCCCTGAACAGCATGGGCCCCGATGCCGTGACCCAGTCGATCGAGGTGGTGCGCCGCCGGATCGACAGCCTGGGCACGCGCGAACCTTCGATCACGCGCCAGGGTGCTGACCGCATCGTCATCCAGGCCCCCGGCGAGAGCGATCCCGCCGAGCTGGAGCGGGTGATCGGCCAGACGGCGCAGCTGACCTTCCAGATGGTCGACGAGGACAACAGCATCAACGACGCCCTGCAGGGCCGGGTGCCGCCCGACGCCGTACTGATGAATGACGAGCTGGGCACGCCGCTGCTGGTCAAGCGCCGCATTCTGGTGTCGGGCGAGAACCTGACCCGGGCGTTCGTCACGACCGACCAGAATGGCCAGACGGCTATCGGCTTCAACTTCGACAGCCAGGGCGCCCGTCGTTTCGGCGAGGCAACGGCCTCGAACATCGGACGCCGGTTCGCCATCATCCTGGACGGCAAGGTGATCTCCGCTCCGGTGATCCGCAGCGCCATCCTGGGCGGTTCGGGCGTGATCGAGGGCAATTATTCGATCGCCTCGGCCTCCGAGATGGTCAGCCTGCTGAACGGCGGGGCGCTGCCGGCGCCGCTGAAGGTCGAGGAGCGTCGGACCGTGACCGCCGAACTGGGCAAGGATGCCGTGGATCGCGGCATGCGGGCCACGGCGCTGGGCTTTGTCGTGATCGTGGTCTTCATGTTCCTGGCCTATGGGGTGCTGTTCGGCGGCATCTCGGTGATCGGCCTGGCCCTGAACGGCCTGCTGATCCTGGCGGCCATGTCGATGACCCAGGCGACCCTGACCCTGCCCGGTATCGCCGGTCTGATCCTGACCTTCGCCGTGGCCGTGGACGCCAACGTTCTGATCTATGAGCGGATGCGTGACGAGGCCCGACAGGGCCGCAGCGTGATCGCCTCGCTGGACGCCGGCTTCAACAAGGCCATGGGCACGATCGTCGATGCCAACCTGACGACGCTGGTGGCGGCGATCATCATGTTCTTCTTCGGGGCAGGCCCGGTGCGCGGCTTTGCCTGGACGCTGTCGATCGGCGTCTTCACCTCCATGCTGTCGGCCGTTCTGGTCGCCCAGGTGGGACTGGCCTGGTGGCTGAAGGTCGCCAAGCCCAAGAAACTGCCGGTCGCGGAGTAAGCCGATGCGTGGATGGCCTCTTATCAAGCTGCTGCCGACCAAGACGAACTTCAAGTTCGTCAAATACTCGCGCCTGTTCGGCGTGCTGTCGGTGGTCCTGTGTATTGCCTCGATCATCGGGTGCTTCACGCCCGGCCTGAATATGGGCATCGACTTCAGCGGCGGCGCGTCGCTGGAAGTGTCGAAGCCGGCCGGCCAGACCATTGACCAGGAAGAGGTGGCGTCGGCCGTCAGCGCCCTCGGCCTGCAGGACGTCGGGGTGCAGGGCATCGCGCGTCTGGACAATAACCAGGTCGACGGCTCGACGGTGCTGCTGCGCTTCCAGCTGCCGGACGGCGCCGACCAGACCGAGGTCGTGCGCGACGTCGAGGCCGCCATCACCCAGACGGTGGGCGAGGTGACCTATTCCGGCGTGTCCGTGGTCGGCTCCAAGGTTTCGGGTGAGCTGTTCCGCTCGGGCCTGATGGCGCTGGGCCTCGCGACCGTGCTGATGTTCCTCTACATCTGGTTCCGGTTCGAGCCGCAGTTCGGCATGGGCGCCGTGGCCGGTCTGGTGCACGACGTGATCCTGACGTTCGGCCTGATCGTCATCATGCGGCTGGAGTTCAGCCTGAACATGGTGGCCGCGATCCTGACCGTGATCGGCTATTCGATGAACGATACCGTCGTCGTGTTCGACCGCCTTCGCGAGAACCTGCGCAAGTACAAGAGCATGCCGCTGGGCGAGGTGATCGACCTGTCGATCAACGAGACCCTCAGCCGGACGGTGATCACCGGTGTGACCGCCGTCATGGTGCTGGCCGTACTGGCCTTCCTGGGCGGCGAGGTGCTGTTCGGCTTCTCGATCGCCCTGATGTTCGGCATCATCGTCGGCACCTATTCCTCGGTCTATGTGGCCGCGCCGATCATCCTGCTGTGGGGCGTGAAGCGGGGCGAGTTCGCCGAGGAAGCCAAGCCGATCAAGCTGGGCGGCGCCAGCCGCCCGTAAGGCGGAAGCGAGCGTGAGTGACTCTCCTGCGGTCGATCTGGACGCCCAGGTCCGGACGCTCGATCCGGACCGCTGGCTGGCCAGCCGGTTCGTCAGCGACGAGGCGCGGCGCGCGGACCTGATTGCCCTGTATGCGTTCGAGGCCGAGCTGATGGTCATTCCGACGCGGGTGACCCAGCCGCTGCTGGCCGAGATGCGCTATCGCTGGTGGGCCGACCAGATGGAGGGGGTGATCTCGAACACCCCCCGCATCGGCCATCCCGTTCTGGAAGCCCTGACCCGCGCCGTACAGCGGCACGGGCTGGACCGCGCGCCGCTGGACGCGCTGATCGAGGCGCACATCGGTCGGGTGCACGGCGAGCCCCACGATCTGGACGCCTTCTACGTCGGCCCGATGCAGGCGGCGGTGCAGATTCTGGCCGGGCCGGGCCATGAGGTGGCGGTGGTCGAGGCCGGACGGGTGCGGGGCCTCTCCCAGACCGGACGGACCGATGAGGCGCGGGCGCTGAGGCCTGCGGCCAATGCGGCCCTGAAGGCGCTGCCGACCGAGGCCTTTCCTGCCGTGGCCCCCGCGGCCCTGAGAGACCCGACGGCGCCCGAGCCGGTCAAGCGGCTAAGGCTCGTCTGGGCCAACCTGAGGGGGCGGATCTAGTCCGCCATGGGCAGCCGGGCGACGTGGGGCTCACCACTGACCAGCCAGACGAGGATGGGCGGCTGGCCTTCGGTGACCACCTCGACGCCGCGCTGGACCAGCGGATAGCGGGGGACGCAGGGCGCGACGTCCGCGCCCTGATCCATGTCGCAGGCGGTCAGATAGCGGTCGCGCTCGAGCGGGCGGATGCGGCGCTCCGCCAGAGGGCCAGTGGGCTGCTGGTTGGCGGTAATGACATTGAGGCTGCGGTTCGGGGTTTTCGCCAGCACGAACTCGACGTCATGGCGATAGCTGTGGGGCCGCAGGGCAATCAGGACGGTGTCGTCCTGGCCGTCATAGTCGACGTCCCAGCGGACCGCGTCGGCAGGCGCTGACAGGGCAGCGCTGGAGCCGGCCCCGGCGGTGGCTTCGGCCCGGGTGGTGACCACAGGCTTGTCATACAGGTACGGCGACCCCCGGCAGACGGCGTCGCTGATCAGGCTCTCGGCCGAGTGGGGGATGGCGTGGACCACTTCGTCGATCGTCGCCTCGCCCAGCATTCGGCCTTCGGCGTCGAAGACCTGAACCTGCTGCATGCGGATGCTGCCGTCGCAGTCGGTGGTGCCGGTGACCAGGGTCACGGCCTGATCGCCGACGACCGCGCCGTGGTTGACCTGGAGATAGCGGACGGGGCGCTCTTCCCGGCGCGAGGGGCTGCCCTGCGGCAGCATGTCGGCCTCGAGCAGAAACAGGGAGGTGCCGTCAGGCTGTTCTGCGGTCGGGACAAAGTCGATCAGCTGGCGCCAGGGCCCGTCCTGCGGGTCCGGAGCCGGGACAAGAAGGGCGAGGGCGGCCAGCACGCTGATCATGATCGTCACTCCGTAATTCCGGCCGCAAGCCTATGACCCGCAACGTCCTTTGCCTAGCCGCGATCAGGAACGGGAAGGACGCGGAAACCCGGTCGCCTCGCGCGGCCAGACCCGGCCGGTGGGCGACTGGTCGAAAGCCCAGCGGATGAAGCGGGCGGTGGTCAGGGCGCTGTTGCGGACGAATGGACGGGGCAGGGCGGGCCGAGGGCCATGCATCGCCTGGGCCCAAGGGGGCAGGAGGTCAAAGCCGGCCTGCATGATGACCCCGGCTGCCGCATCGACGGCGGGCGAGCCGATCCGCTGGCGCATGACCAGATCGGCGACCTCGCGGGTGCGGGCATCGGCGCGCAGCTGGGGGTGATACGACTGGATGAGGGCCTCCGCCTCGGCGCGGCTGCGAGGCAGGGGATCGGCGCCCAGGGCCTGACCGACGCGGGCCATTTCGTCGAAATAGGCATCCTGTTCGGCCAGCGGCATGTCGGGCCGGGCATAGCGGATCCAGGCGTCGAGGAAGCTGATCGTCTCGGTCACATGGACCCAGGCCAGCAGGGCAGGGTCGGACACGCGATAGGCCGTGCCGTCGGGCAGGGTGCCGCCCAGCTTCGCATGGATGCGGTTGACCTTGTCGATGGCGGCCTGACCGGCCTCCGCATGGTCATAGGTGGTGACGGCGATGAATTTGGCTGTGCGACGCAGCCGCCCGTGCATGTCCGCGCGAAAGTCCGAATGATCCCAGACCCCGGCCAGGACCGCCGGGTGCAGCATCTGGAGCAGCAGGCCCGACACCCCGCCGATCATCATGGTCACCACGTCGCCGTTGACCTGCCAGGCGACTGAGTCCGGCGGGAACAGCGCATCGCCCCGCCGCATAACCGGCCGCTCGCCCTTCTCCGCATCGTTGAACACATCGCTGATGCGCTTGCGGATGGCGGCGCGGACAGGGTGGAGCAGCATGATCAGGCCTGACCCGCGGGCGGCTGGAGGGCGAGGATCTTGCGGTCGAGGCGGGTGATCTCGGACTCGAGGCGCGCCTTTTCGGAGGCCATGTCGACCGGCGTGCCGTCGTCGTAGGTGATCTGCGCGCCCTTGGCGATCAGGTCGAGGCGGTGGATCAGGGTGACGCGGCGCTCGATCATGCGCGCCAGCTCGCTGTCGGTGCCGGTCATGCCGCGTCCCGCCACGCCTTGAGCGACTCCATGGCGCGGATACTCATCAGGCGTTTCTTGGCGCGGCCGCGATCCTTGGGCGGGATCTTCTTGCCGTCCTCGTCTAAGCGCGGCGCCTCGAGCGGCGGCAGCAGGCCGTAGTTGATGTTCATCGGCTGGAATTTCGAACCTTCCAGATGGCCGCCGGTGATGTGTTCGACCAGGGCGCCGATGGCGGTCTCGGGCGGCGGGGGCGCCAGATCGCGGCCCAGAGCCTGGGCGGCGGCGAGGCGACCGGTCAGCAGGCCGAGCGCCGCGCTCTCGACATAGCCCTCGACCCCCGTCACCTGACCGGCGAAGCGCAGGCGGGGCAGGGCCTTCAGCCGCAGCTGTCGGTCCAGCAGTTTCGGGCTGTTGAGGAAGGTGTTGCGGTGCAGGCCGCCCAGCCGCGCGAACTGGGCGTTCTGCAGGCCCGGGATCATGCGGAAGATGTCGGTCTGGGCGCCGTATTTCAGCTTGGTCTGGAAGCCGACCATGTTGAACAGGGTGCCGAGCGCATTGTCCTGACGCAGCTGGACGATGGCGTGGGCCTTGACCGTCGGATTGCGCGGATTGGTCAGGCCGACGGGCTTCATCGGGCCGTGACGCAGGGTCTCGCGGCCGCGCTCGGCCATCACCTCGATGGGCAGGCAGCCGTCGAAATAGGGGACGTTCTCCCACTCCTTGAACTCGGTCTTGGGGCCGGCCAGCAGGGCATCGATGAAGGCGTCGTACTGCGCCTTGTCCATCGGACAGTTGACGTAGGCCGCCGCGTCACCGCCGGGCCCGGCCTTGTCATAGCGGGACTGGCGCCAGGCGATGTCGAAGTCGATCGAGTCGGCGTGGACGATGGGGGCAATGGCGTCGAAGAAGCTGAGCGACTCCTCGCCCGTGGTCTTCAGGATGGCGTCGGCCAGGGCGGCCGAGGTCAGCGGGCCGGTGGAGACGATGACATTGTCCCAGTCCTCCGGCGGGATGCCGGCGATCTCCTCGCGCACGACGGTGATCAGGGGATGATCCATCAGCCGCGCGGTGACCGCTTCGGAAAAGCCCTCGCGGTCCACGGCCAGGGCGCCGCCAGCGGGCACCTGATGGGCGTCGCCGCAACTCATGATGATCGAATCCAGCGCCCGCATCTCGGCGTGCAGCAGGCCGACGGCATTGTATTCCCAGTCGTCCGACCGGAAGGAGTTGGAACAGACCAGTTCGGCCAGGCCGTCGGTCTGGTGGGCGTCGGTCTTGATGCCGGGCACGCCCCGCATCTCGTGCAGGATGACGGGCACGCCCGCGCGGGCGATCTGCCAGGCGGCTTCCGAGCCGGCCAGGCCGCCGCCGATGATGTGTACGGGAGAGGGGGAGGGAGAGGTCATCGCGGCTTTCTAGACACGCCAGGAGACTTCGTCAGCAACCGTCTGGTCGCACAGGCGGCAGGGACGCTAGAATGGGCCGTGGGGGAGGCAGAATGTCGGCACTCAGGGCATCGATGACGGACGCGCGCCGGTTGCAGCCGGGCCAGGCCCTGGCCACGGCGGTCAGAGGCCTGCCGCGTCTGTGGGCCGCAGGCTGGCCCGGACTGGTGCTGCTGGGCCTGATGATTCCGCTGGGTCGCTGGGCGGCCGGGTCGGCTGCGGCCGCCACCCTCGTCCATGCCATGGGGGCCGTGCTGACGCTGGCGGTGTGGACCGGCCTGACGGCGGTGGCGCTGGATCGCGACCCGCCTGCCGGAGGGGTCGCGCTGGGCGCCCGGCTGCTGCGCGTGGTGGCGGCGGCGGTGCTGAACCTGATCTTTCTGGCGATGATTGCGGTGGTACTGGCGCTGGTCAGTCTGGCGATCTTCGGCATGTCCGGACTGGATATTGAGGCCATCCAGGCCCGCGACTGGGCCCGGGTCGGGCCGGTCTGGCAGATGGTGGCGCTGGGGGCCGTCGCCCTGATCGTGCTGGTCGTGCCCCTCCTGCTGATCGTGCGGCTGTCGCTGTTCGTGCAGGCGACCGTCGGCCGGGGGCAGGTGGTGTCGCTGAACACCATGGGGGTGGCGCAGGGCAGTTTCTGGCCGCTGATGGGGCTGTTCCTGATTCTGGCCGTGCCGCCGCTCGCCCTTCTGGGGTGGGCGGGCGCCCACGGGTTGATCGGGCTGGCGCTCGCGGGACTGATCGCGCTATGGCTACCCCTGTCGGCGGGGGCGCTGGCGGCCGCCTACGGGCAGCTGGAATACTGGACGCCGGACTTTTCGGGCCACCTCGGGGGAGGGTGAGATGAAGACATTCGATATCACGGAGGCGCTGGCCGAGCCCTTTCGTCAGGCCATGCGGCGCCCGATGGCGACGCTGGTCTGGGGCCTGGTGAGTCTGTTGCCGAGCATCGGGGGCATCGCGCTGATGTTCCATCTGTTCGGCAGCGAGATGTTCTTCGAGCCGGACGTCCAGGGCGTCGAGGATTTGCAGGCCTTCTTCCAGTTCCAGAGCTGGTCGATGATGGTCAATCTGCTGGAATGGCTGGGTTCGATCGTCGTGATCACGGCCGTGACGCGGGCAACCTTTGCCGTCCGTCGCCGGGACAGCGCGTTTTTCCTGCGGGTCGGCTGGGACGAGCTGTGGGTTCTGGTCGCCAGTCTGGTCGTGGCGATTGTGGCGGTGATCGCGGTATTGATTCTGGCGGCCCTGGCGATCGGTCTGGGCGTGGCGATCTGGCAGTTGCCGGAGCTGGCGCGCGGGTTCGGCTATCTGATCCTGGGCGTTGCGGTGCTGCTGGCCATCCTGCTGGCGGCCGGACGCGCCTATCTGATCCTGCCGGCCTGTGTGTGGCACCACAAACTGGCCTTTGAGGAAGGCTGGAAGCTGGGACGGGGTAACACCTGGCGGCTGGCCGGGCTGCTGATCATGGTGGGGATTGTCAGCCTCGTCATGTCGCTGGTGCTGCTGGTGGTCGGGGTGATCCTGCTGATGATCGTCGGCGCTGTTCTGGGCGGCTGGTCAGCACCGGCCATCGACGACCCGGAGGCATGGTTCGAGAATATTTTCGAACAGCCGATGATCTGGGTCACCGTGGGCGTCATCATGCTGATACCGCTGGCCTGGGCGCAGGGCTTCTTCCAGCTGCTGGGCAATGCGCCCTTTGCCCATGTGGTGCGCGAACTGTCGACCGACACCGACATGGCTGACAGCTCATCCGAGTCCGTCTAGGGTCGGTATCTCATCGATCGGAGGGGATGACGATGTTCTCGGCAACTGACGCGGCCTTCGAGGGCTTTCGCGTGGTGCGGCGCAAGCCGGTGGTGCTCCTGTGGTGGGCGGGCTTCTACATGCTCAGCTTTGCCCTGATCTTTGCCCTGGCTGCGGGGCCGATCATCGGCATGATCAATGCGTTCGGCGATCTGGAGGCCATGGGTCCTGCAGCAACGCCCCAGGATTTTGAGCCTTTCATGGCCGCCTATATGGGGGTGATGCCGCTGATGGTTCCGCTCGGGATCCTGTTGGGGGCGGTGACGACCGCCGCCGTGGCACGCTCGGTGGTGGAGCCGGGCAAGTCAGCCTTCGGCTATCTGCGCGTCGGCATGGATGAAGTCCGCGTGGCCGTGGTGAGCCTGGTGCTGTCCATCGTTATCGGGATCGCCTCTTTCATCGCCTTCATGGTGGCCATCGGGATCGGGGGAGCGATGATCGCGGGTGATGTGCCCGGGGCCTGGCTGGTTGCCATTGTGCTGGGTATCGCCGCCGCCGCCGCGGTTGTCTGGCTTTCGGTCCGCCTGTCGCTCGCGGTGCCGATCACCGTGGCCGAGAAGAAGTTCGCCTTCTTCGAATCGTTCAAGATGACCGGAGGGCATGTGTGGGGCCTGATCGGAATGGCGATCATCGCCTTCGTCATGACGATCGTGGTGAGCATCCTGGCCTCGATCGTCTTCTTCCCGGTCAGCATGGGCCTGTTTGCGACCGTCGACTGGCAAGCGCTCGAGAATGCCGACATCGGCACCATCCTGCAGAGCGCGGGCCCGATGATCCTGGTCGCCATCGTGTTGCAGGCCATCAGCGCTGCCCTGCAGGCAGCGGTGACCTATGCGCCCTTCGCGGCGGCCTATATGGGCCTCAAGGGGACCGCCACTCACCTCTGAGACGGGCGAACCGCCCCGGGCGTCAGGCTTTCGCCCGGGCCTTTCGTCTGGCTGGTGCGGCCTCGGCCGTGAGGGCGGCCACGCGCGCCTTGCGGCGGTCCTCGTGGCGTTCGAGCACGGGCTTGAGGTAGCGGCCGGTCCAGCTGGCAGGATTGTCGGCCACCTGTTCGGGGGTGCCGGTCGCGACGATCTCGCCGCCGCCGTCGCCGCCCTCGGGGCCGAAGTCGAGCAGCCAGTCGGCCACCTTGATGACATCCAGATTGTGCTCGATCACGACAATGGTGTTGCCGGCCTCGACCAGTTCCTGAAGCACTTCCAGAAGCTTTTTGGTGTCCTCGAAATGCAGGCCGGTGGTCGGCTCGTCGAGGATGTAGAGGGTCTTGCCGGTGGCACGCTTGGACAGTTCCTTGGACAGTTTGACCCGCTGGGCCTCGCCGCCGGACAGGGTGGTGGCGGGCTGGCCCACCTTGACGTAGCCGAGACCCACGCGCTCCAGCGTCAGCATGCGGTCGCGGATCGGCGGCACGGCCTTGAAGAAGGTGGCGGCTTCTTCAACCGTCATATCCAGAACGTCGGATATGCTCTTGCCCTTGAAGACGATTTCCAGCGTCTCGCGGTTGTAGCGCTTGCCCTTGCAGACGTCGCAGGTGACGTAGACGTCGGGCAGGAAGTGCATCTCGATCTTGATGACGCCGTCGCCCTGGCAGGCCTCGCAGCGTCCGCCCTTCACGTTGAAGCTGAAGCGACCGGGGCCATAGCCGCGGGCCTTCGCCTCCGGCAGGCCGGCGTACCAGTCACGGATCGGGCCGAAGGCCCCGGTATAGGTGGCCGGGTTCGAGCGCGGGGTGCGGCCGATGGGGGACTGGTCGATGTCGATGACCTTGTCGAAATGCTCCATCCCCTCGATCCGGTCGTGCGGGGCCGGGGCGTCGGACGCATTGTGCAGGCGGCGCGCGGCGGCCTTGTACAGGGTCTCGATGGTGAAGGTCGACTTGCCCCCGCCGGACACACCGGTGATGCAGGTGAACAGGCCGACCGGGATCTCGCCCGTGACGTTCTTGAGGTTGTTGCCGGTGGCGCCCGAGATGCGCAGCATCCGCTTGCGGTCGACCGGGCGGCGGCCGTCCACGGGCAGTTCGATCTCGCGCTCGCCCGTCAGATATTTGCCCGTCAATGATTGAGGGTTGGCCATGACCTCGGCCGGGGTGCCCTGGGCGCAGATCTGGCCGCCATGGACGCCGGCGGCAGGACCCATGTCGATCACATGGTCGGCGGTCAGGATGGCTTCCTCGTCGTGCTCGACGACCAGCACGGAATTGCCGAGGTCGCGCAGCCCGCGCAGGCTGTCCAGCAGGCGGCTGTTGTCGCGCTGGTGCAGGCCGATGGACGGCTCGTCCAGCACATAGAGCACGCCGGTCAGGCCGGAGCCGATCTGGCTGGCCAGCCGGATGCGCTGGCTCTCGCCGCCCGAGAGGGTGCCGGAGTTCCGCGACAGGTTCAGATAGTCGAGGCCGACATTGTTCAGGAACCGCAGCCGGTCGGTGATTTCCTTGAGGATGCGTCGGGCGATCTCGGCCTGCTTCTCGGTGAGGGTCTCCTCGAGCGTCGAGAACCAGAGGTAGGCTTTCGAGATCGACAGGGCGCTGACTTCGGCGATGTCCTCGCCATTGATCTTGACCGACAGGGCCTCGGGCTTCAGGCGCTTGCCGCCGCAGGACTCGCAGGGGGTTTCGGACTGATAGCGGCCCAGCTCCTCGCGCACCCAGGCGCTGTCCGTCTCGCGCCAGCGCCGCTCCAGGTTCGGCAGCACGCCCTCGAACGGTTTGGAGACCTCGTATTTGCGGGCGTTGTCGTCATAGACGAACTTGATCTTCTCCTTGCCCGTGCCGCCCAGGATGACGTCGCGCGCCTGATGCGGCAGGTCGCGCCAGGGCTTGTCCATGGAGAAGCCATAGTGGCGGGCCAGGGCCTGCAGCGTCTGGGTGTAGAGGGGCGAGGGGCCGCGCGACCAGGGAGCGACCGCCCCCTTGTGCAGGGTCTTGTCGCCATCTGGCACGACCAGGCCGGCGTCGAAGGCCAGCTTGACGCCAAGGCCGTCGCAGGACGGACAGGCGCCGGTCGGGCTGTTGAACGAGAACAGCCGCGGCTCGATCTCGCTGATGGTGAACCCGGACACCGGACAGGCGAAGCGCTCGGAAAAGATGATACGGCGCGGCTCGGTCTCGCCCTCGGCGACACTGGCCCATTCTGCGACGGCGATACCGTCGGTCAGCTTCAGCGCGGTCTGCAGGCTGTCGGCATAACGACCCTCAAGGCCGTCCTTGGTGATCAGCCGGTCGACCACGACATCGATGTCGTGCTTGAACTTCTTGTCGAGGACCGGTGCGTCCTCGATGGGATAGAATTCGCCGTCGATCTTCAGCCGCTGATAGCCCAGTCGCTGCCATTCGGCGATTTCCTTGCGGTATTCGCCCTTGCGGTCGCGCACCACGGGCGCCAGCAGCAGGATGCGCTCGCCCTCGGGCAGGGCGGTCAGCTTGTCGACCATCTGGCTGACGGTCTGGCTTTCGATCGGCAGGCCGGTGGCCGGCGAATAGGGAACCCCGACCCGCGCCCACAGAAGACGCATATAGTCGTGGATCTCGGTGACTGTGCCGACGGTCGAGCGCGGGTTCTTCGACGTCGTCTTCTGTTCGATGGAGATGGCCGGCGACAGGCCCTCGATCAGGTCGACGTCGGGTTTGCCCATCAGCTCCAGGAACTGGCGGGCATAGGCCGAGAGGCTCTCGACATAGCGGCGTTGACCCTCGGCATAGATGGTGTCGAACGCCAGCGAGGACTTGCCCGAGCCGGACAGCCCCGTCATCACGACCAGCTGGCCGCGGGGAATATCGACGTCGACGCCCTTGAGATTATGCTCACGTGCGCCGCGCACACGGATGAAGTCGTGTTTTTCGATCATGCCTGTCCGGGAACGCAGAGAGGGCCGGACGGGTCCGGCGCGACGCCGGTATATGGGCATTGATTTGCCGATTTCAGCAAGAACAAATACGGAACTACGGGGTGTCCGTCAGGAAGGTGCCGGTTCTGAGGGTGATGTCGCAGCGCCAGTCGGTCGCGCCGTCCCAGCTGCAGCCGTCGGCGCCGAAGCGGTCGCGCTGGAGAGGTTCGGTCGTGCGCAGGGTGCGGCCATCGACGGCATATTCCGAACCCATGGCCTGGCTTCGGGTGGCGAGGCCGTCGTAGAAGGCCCTGGCCGGCTGGCCGGAGCAACTGAAGACCAGAAGCTCGGTGCCGGGGTCGGACGCCCGCGCATAGGTTCCGGCGTCGATGGCCTGACCGATGCAGTCGGCATAGAGGCGGGCGTGCGGCGGGGCGGCCAGTGTTGTGACCGGCCGAAGGTCCAGCGGATCGGGCGGCCCCGCCGGTGCGTGGGCACAGGCTGAAATCCCGGCCACAGCCATCAGAATCCCGCCCGCCGATCGCTTCATGGCCGCCTCCCGTCCGTTCGCCTGTGGCACGATCTCACGGCATCGTGCATCTGGCCAAGAGGGAATGGCGCTTGCGCCCATCGGCAATCCATCCCATTCTCCTGTCTTCGCGTGAGTAGTTTCTGGAGGCCAGACGATCATGATCAGCGCTGTGGAAATCGGTACCGCCCTTTCCCTCGTCGCCCTCGTGGTCGCCTATGTCTCGCTCCAGCCTCGCCCGAAACCCGTGCCCATCCGCGTTCGTGACGCTCAGCGGCGTCGCCGCCCGCACGCCTGACGGCCGCACCCTTTTTGACAATCTGAACCTGTCGCTGGGGCGCGAGCGCACCGGCATTGTCGGCCGCAACGGCACCGGCAAGACGACCTTGCTCGACCTGATCTCGGGCGACCGCGCCCCGGCCGAGGGATCGGTCGCGCGGGCGGGCAGCCTCGCGCGTCTTCGTCAGGAGGCCGACAGGGCGCCGGGCCGGACGGTCGCGGGTGTGCTGGGCGTGGAAGCGGCGCTGGCCCGCCAGCAGCGTATTCTGGCGGGGGAAGGCACGGCAGATGACCTGGCCGAGGCCGACTGGACACTGGAGACGCGGCTGGAGGAGGCGCTGGCCGCCGTCGGTCTGCGCGGGCTGGCCCTCGGCCGGGACGCCGCCCCCCTGAGCGGGGGTGAGCGCACGCGTCTGGAGCTGGCGGCGCTGGAGCTGGTCGGGGCGGATTTGATCCTGCTGGACGAGCCGACCAACCATCTCGATGAGGCGGGGCGCGCCCTGGTGGCCGAGCGACTGGCGACATGGCCGGGCGGGGCGGTGGTGGTCAGCCATGACCGGGCGCTGCTGCGTGGGATGGACCGGATCGTCGAGCTGTCGCCTCTCGGTGCGGCCGTCTATGGGGGGAACTACGACCTTTATGCCGAGCGCAAGGCCGTCGAACGCGAGGCCGCTGAACATGATCTGGCCGTCGCCGAAAGCGCAGTCGTTCGGACCGCCGCGGAGGCCCAACGCCGCGCAGAGAACAAGGCCCGGCGGGATCAGGTCGGGCGGCGCAAGGGCATGAAGGGCGACATGCCCAAAATGCTGCGCGACGCGAAGATTGAGCAGGCCGAGCAGTCCGGGGCCAGTCAGGTCCGTTTGGCGGCGAAGCAGGCGGAAGACGCGGAACAGGCACTGGCCGCCGCGCGTGAGCGGGTCGAACGGGCAAGGCGCATGAGCCTGCCCCTGCCGGCGACCGGACTGGCGACCGGGCGGCAGGTGCTGACCCTGGACCGGGTGGTCGTCGCGCCGGCCGAGGGCGTCCGCATCGGACCGGTCGATCTGAGGCTTGTCGGGCCGGAGCGGGTGGCCATCACCGGCGCGAACGGCTCGGGGAAGACGACGCTGCTGGACCTGATCGCGGGCCGGTCCGCGCCGTCAGAGGGGCAGATTGAGCGACCGGTGCCGCTGGCGCTGCTGGACCAGCACGCCAGTATCCTGCGCGATGAGGAAACCCTGATCGAGGCGTGGCAGAGGCTGAACCCCGGCGGCACCCTGAATGACGCCCAAGCGGCGCTGGCGCGCTTCCTGTTCCGCAATGTCGAGGCGCACAAGTCGGTCGCGACTCTGTCGGGTGGGGAGCGTTTGCGGGCCGCCCTGGCCTGTGTGATGACCGGCCCGGAACCGCCGCAGCTGCTGGTGCTGGATGAGCCCACCAATCACCTCGATCTGCAGGCCATCGAAGCGGTGGAGGCGGCGCTGGCCGCGTGGGACGGGGCACTGGTGGTGGTCAGCCACGACCGCGATTTTCTGAATGCGATCCGGATCGATCGCGAGCTCCGTCTGGACTGAGGCTCAGCCCCAGGACTCGACCGCGCCGCGGCGGCGAGCCGCGACGGGGGGCGCCGGGGGCTCCAGGCGGGGCCTGGGTTCGGGCTTGCCGTAGAACCAGCCCTGGCCGAGATCCACGCCGAGGCCGACCATCAGTTCGGCGACCTGTCCGGTTTCGACGCGTTCGGCCACGGTCTTGAGCTTGAGGCCCGCGCACATATCGACCAGGTGGCGGATCAGGGTGCGGGACTTTTCATCCTCGCAGGCGCGCATGACGAAGCCGCCGTCGATCTTCACCCCGTCGACGGTCAGATGGTTCAGATAGTCGAAGCAGGACGCGCCTACCCCGAAATCGTCCAGATAGATGCGGAACCCGGCCTTGCGGATCCGGGCCAGCCGCTTCTGGGCGCCCTCCAGATCGGCAATGTTAGCGGTCTCGGTGATCTCGAGGCTCAGGCGGCGGCGGATGTCGGGATCGTTGGCTGACAACCGCAGCAGGGCCTCGCCATAGGCGTCGGAATCCAGCGATCCGGCCGAGACGTTCACGGCGATATGGGTCAGGCCATAGCCCGGGCTCTTCATCTGCTGGATGGCCTTTTCGGCCACGACCAGATCAAAGCTGTCGATCAGGGCGAGGGTTTCGGCAAGGCGGATGGTGCTTTCGGGGCCGTCGCTGCCGGGGATGCGAGCGAGAGCCTCGAAATGGTGCACAGCGCCGGTGCGCAGGTCGACGATCGGCTGATAGTGCAGGGCAAAGTCGCGCGCCTTCACCATGGCGCGGAAGCTGTCCATCTGCACGAGGGTGCGGTCCAGCGTCTTGTGGAAGGTCACGTCGGGGGCGTCGAGCGCGCCATTGGTGATGCAGACCTCGAGCGCATGGCGCATGGCGCGCAGGGTGGCGTGGCGGTCCATGCCGTTGGTCAGATTGACCTGGCGGACGTCGGCGCCGACGTCGATGCCTTCCAGCGCGGCGACGTTGTGGATGGCATCCTCGACGACCGAGACGTCGCCGTCGCGGCGCAGCAGGGCATAGGCATTGCCCGCCAGATGCGAGGCGGAGGAGCCGTCGATCGACACGGATTGCAGGGCGTGGTGCAGATGGGCCTTCAGCCCATCTATCCGGTCCGGCTCGACGTTCTCGAGGCCCGTGACATCGACGAAGGCCAGATTGATCGCATCCGAGCCCGATGCCGCCAGCAGACCGCTTGTCTGACGCAGCAGGTCGTCGCGCGACAGCATCTCGGTGGGCTGGGGGGCTTCCAGGGCGAAGGGCTGGCCCAGCCAGGTGAGAGCGCACGACAGGTGAGGGGCCAGTTCGGGCAGGCTGAACAGGCGCAGGCGGACCCGGCGGAATGTGCCGCGGCCCAGGTCGTACATCAGATCGAGCGGCTCGCTGCGGGCGCCCGGCGTCAGGTCCGTCAGCGCGGCTTCAAGCCGCTCGACACTGCGGGCCTCAAACAGATCGGTCAGCGAGCGGCCGGTCCAGGTCGCCTCAGGGGAATGGCCGGCACAGGGAGCCGCCCCCATGGCCAGCACGATACGGCCCCCACCGTCGATCTCGACGAGGGTGTCCGCCGAAGCGAAGGCCAGACCCAGAAGACGACTGTTGAGAGGCATTGAGCCACTCTAGCGTGGCAGTCTTGAAGAAACCGGTGGCAAGTCTGGTTTACGAGAGGTTTCCGGGGCTCAGGCCGAGCGGTTGAAGGCCACCGCGCAGGCGTCGGTCGGGGTGGCCTGACCGGTGGCGCCATAGGCATTGGGGGCGCCGCGTTGCTGGCGGATTTCGGCGGCCAGGGTCTTCACCAGACCTTCCGAGATGATGCGGGCGGCCTCGACCGCGCGGGCGTGGCGACCGAGGATGACCTCAAACGCCTCGGTGGCCTTGATCAGGGCCGCGCGGTCGGCGGCCGGCGCATGGGCGAGGCCGGAGGGGTCGGCCTTGAGCTGGGCCGACTCGCGGCGATAGCGATTGGCCAGGTCCTGGGTCTCGGCCAGGCCTTCGGCGACGTCCTGCGGGCGCTGGGCCTCGAAGGCGGCCAGCTCGTCAGACAGGCGACGGGTCAGGGCCTGGGTCAGATCGATCAGCTGGCGCACGCGGGCCGAGGCATTCACGGTCAGGGCGGTGTCGATCATTCCGAAACTTCCTGCATCTGGAGCATGGTGGACATGACCTGATCGGCCAGGCCGATGCCGCCGGAGCGCGCGGTCTGCTTGGCCATTTCGTCGATCAGGAAGGACCGCCAGGTGCCCTCGGCCTCGCCGCCGCCGAACGGTGCCTCGGTCGAAATGCCCTCGAACATCGGGCGCAGCATCTGGGCGATGAAGGAGGCCTCGAAGTCGATGGCGGTCTCGCGCATGCGGTCCTGACGCAGGGCCGGGGTCTGGACCGGCCGAAGCAGGTCGGCGGGGAGAGAGATCGGATCGCTCATGCTCACATCACCTCGATGTCGGCTTGCAGGGCGCCCGCGGCCTTGATGGCCTGCAGGATGCTGATCATGTCGCGGGGCGTGACGCCCAGCGCGTTCAGGCCGGCCACCAGGCTGGAGAGGGAGGCCCCGCCGCCAACGATGCGCATCTGGGTGCCCTGATCCTCTTCGACCGTGACGGTCGAGGACGGGACGACCACGGTCTCGCCGTCGCTGAAGGGCGCCGGCTGGCTGACGAAGGGATCTTCCTGGACGCTGACGGTCAGATTGCCCTGGGCGATGGCGACGGTGGAGATGCGCACGGCATCGCCCATGACGATGACGCCATTGACCTCGTCGATGATCACCCGGGCGGGGGCATCGACCATGATCGGCAGGTTCTCGATGCGGCTGAGATAGCCGGCCATGCCCCAGCCCTGCGGCGCGCGGACGGTCACGACCGTGCCGTTCTCGGCCCAGGCCGTGCCGGGGTAGGCGTCGTTGATGGCCCCGGCCACCCGCTGGGCGGTGGTGAAGTCGGGATTGCGCAGGGTCAGGCGAACCTCGGGCTGGCGGCTGAGGTCAAAGCCGGTCTCGCGCTCGACGACGGCCCCGCCCGCAATGCGCCCGGCGGTCGGCACACCGCGCGTGACGGACGAGCCAGAGGCGCCCGAGGCCGACAACGACCCGGTCTGGATCGAGCCCTGGGCTACGGCATAGACCTCGCCGTCCGCGCCTTGCAGGGCGGTCACGACGACCGTGCCCCCCAGCAGGCTCTTGGCATCGCACAGCGTCGAGACCGAGACGTCGATGCGCGCGCCCGGCGTGGCGAAGGGCGGCAGTTCGGCCGTGACCATGACGGCGGCGATGTTCTTGGTGTTGGCGTTGGCGCCGCGAATGTTGACGCCCTGACGCTCCATCATCCCTTCCAGCGACTGGCGGGTCAGGGGGCAGTTGCGCAGGTTGTCGCCGGTGCCGTTCAGGCCGACGACCAGGCCATAGCCCACCAGCTGGTTGGAGCGGACGCCCTCGATCGAGACGATGTCCTTGATGCGCGACTGGGCCTGGGCGGCCTGCGGCAGGGCGACAAGCGCGACCGCACCGGCGGCGAGGCAGGAGGCGAGGCGGGCAAGAACTGACGACATGGGGGCGGTCCTGACAAACATGCCCGGAGGGATGCCAATTCTGTGCCGGAGCGAAAGTGTCGGAATTTCAGTGGTCTGATCTGTGAAGCTTGCACGCAGGTCTGCATTTTCTGCCGGGCCGTTAACCAAACCCTCACCTCGTGGCCCCAATCAGGAACCATGGTCCGGAGTGCCCGCACATGAAGATCACTGGTCCCCAGTCCAACACCCCCGCCGGTCGGCCCACGCGTACGGGTCAGGCCGCGGGCGGATTCAGCCTGGGCAGCACGGCGGGGGCGGCCTCTGCCAGCGCGAAAGCCGGTGTGTCCGGCCCGGCAGGTCCCACCAGTGTCGCCTCGCTGATGGCCCTTCAGGGCGTGGAGGGTGTCGATGGCCCGCAGGAACGGCGCCGGCGCGCCATCCGCCGCGGCAGCCGGCTGCTGGACCGGCTGGAGGCGCTGAAGCTGGCGCATCTGGCCGGGCAGGGCGGTGCCGAGGCCCTGTCCGCCCTGTCGCTGACCGGTCGCGAGGAACGCCCGGACGCCGAGGATGCAGGCCTGAATGCCGTGCTCGACCAGGTGGACCTGCGGGTGGCGGTCGAATTGGCCAAGGCCGCCGTCGCCGGGCGCTGACACCCGTCCAGGGTGCGGGGGAATTGTCACGGCTCACGGCATAGTGACCCGATAAAGCTGACCAAACCGGGGAATCGGCTTGAGACGACTCGTCGCCTTGCCTATAGGCCTGCATGCGCCACAGGGGGGCGTGAGAAGTGAGCGTGAGTGCGATGAACGCATTAGCGTCTGTGGTGACTGAAGGGACGGAAGTGTATCGCCCGTCCGACGACGAACCCTTCATGAACGAGCGGCAGCTGGCCTATTTCAAGGCCAAGCTGAACGCCTGGAAGGACGACATCCTGCGGGAGTCCCGCGGCACGGTCGTCAATCTGAAGGCCGAGACCGAAAACCATCCGGATCTGGTGGACCGGGCCTCGTCGGAGTCCGACCGGGCGCTGGAACTGCGGACCCGTGACCGGCAGCGCAAGCTGATCGCCAAGATCGACGAGGCCCTGCGCCGGATTGAGGACGGCTCCTACGGCTATTGCGAGGAAACCGGCGAGCCCATCAGCCTGGGCCGTCTGGAAGCCCGGCCGACCGCGACCCTCTCGGTCGAAGCCCAGGAACGCCACGAGCGCCGCGAGCGCGTCCACCGCGACGACTGAGGTCGCGGACGGGATGCGGGGCCTTGTCAGCATCCTGTTCGGTCTTCTTCTGCTGGCCACGGCGCCGCATGTCCGGGCCCAGCATGTCCCGGACATGCCCTTTCCGGCGGCGCTGCACGGCGATGCGTTCAGGCTGGACTCGCCCACCCTCGGTCGGGGGTTCGATATCTATGTCCGCCTGCCGCCGGAGTATGATCCGGAGGGCCCGGCCTATCCGGTCGTCTATCTGCTGGATGGCGACAGCCTGTTTCCCATACTGGCGGCCAATCACCTGTTCCTGACCTACGAGGAAGACCTGCCGGAAGTCGTGATCGTCGGCATTGCCTATGGCGGGTTCGACCCTTCGGTGAACCGCCGCAACATCGACTTCCAGTCGCCCGATGAGGGTGTTCCGCCCGAAGACGCCGGCGCCGGGCGCTTTCACACCTTCCTGACCGATGAGCTGATCCCTGTGGTCGAGGCGCGGTTCAACGTCGACCCCGACGGGCGCGTGCTGTTTGGCCAGTCCCGCGCCGGAAATCTCGTCCTCTATTCGGCGGTTGCCCATCCCGACGTGTTCCGGGGGCGGATCGCCAGCAATCCCTCCCTGACACCCGGCATGGGGTCGATCCTTGACGGGGCAGCTCCGGCCCGGCGGGACGACCTTATGGTCGTCATCACCAGTGGCGAGCGGGACAGGGCCGACCTGCCGGCGGAAGCGGCCCTCTGGGTCGACACCTGGTCCGGGCGGGATGTGCCGGATCGCCCGTGGGACATTCGCCTGATCCGGATCCCCGGTGGGACGCACGCCGCCAACTCGACGGATGCCTATCGGGCGGGCATGCTGTGGCTGTTCGCCGGCGACTACGCGGGCGATTGACCGCCCCTGTGCCTTGACTTCGACCGGGCGGGGCGCGACCTACGCGCCTCACGTTCAAGGTTTGTCGCTCCATGACTGTCAAAGTCCGTTTCGCCCCGTCGCCGACGGGTAAGCTGCACGTCGGCAATGTCCGCACGGCCCTGGTCAACTGGCTGTTCGCGAAAGGGCAGGGCGGGCAGTTCGTGCTGCGCATCGACGATACCGATCTGGCGCGCTCGACCGCCGAGTATGAGCGCGGCATCGAACAGGACCTGATCTGGCTGGGTCTGGTCTGGGACGAGCGGCACAACCAGTCCCAGCGCTTTGACCGCTACCGCGAGGCCGCCGAGCGGCTGAAGGCGGCCGGGCGGCTGTACCCCTGCTACGAAACGGCCGAGGAGCTGGACCGCCGCCGCAAGGTGCAGCTGTCGCGCGGCCAGCCGCCCATCTATGACCGGGCGGCCCTGCAGCTGACGCAGGTTCAGCGCGACGCCTATGAGGCCGAGGGGCGCCGCCCGCACTGGCGCTTCAAGCTGGACGGCCGCCGGGTTCACTGGGTCGATCTGGCGCGCGGTTCGGCCGAGGTCGACACGGCCTCGATGTCCGATCCGGTGCTGATCCGCGAGGACGGCCTGTTTCTCTATACCCTGCCATCGGTGGTCGACGATCTGGACATGGGCATCACCCATGTGATCCGGGGCGAGGACCATGTGACCAATACGGGGGCGCAGATCGAGATCTTCGAGGCGCTGATCGCCCTGGGCTGGACCGGCACCCTGCCGGGCTTTGCCCATATGCCGCTGCTGGTCGGGGCCGACGGGCAGGCCCTGTCCAAGCGGCTGGGGTCGCTGTCGATCTCGGACATGCGCGAGCAGGGCTATGAGCCGATCGCCATCACCAGCCACCTCGGCAAGATCGGCACGTCCGATGCGTTGGAAATCGCGCCGTCGATGGCCGAGCTGGGCGCGGGCTTCAGCTTCGACAAGATGGGCCGCTCGCCCGCCCGCTATGACACGGCGGACCTGGACCGGCTGAATGCGCAGGCGCTGCACGCCATGGACTATGACAGCGCGCGCGCGCGCCTGTCGGCGGCCGGCTGTGATCTGGGCGAGGATTTCTGGACCGCCGTGCGGCCCAATCTGGAGCGCTTCAGCGACGTCGAGGCGCTGGCGCGGATCGTCAACGGTCCCGTGACCCCGGTGATCCCGGATCCCGAGTTCGCCAGGGCGGCGGCGGAGACCCTGCCGGAGACCATCGATGGCGGAAGCTGGTCGGTGTGGACCGGAGAGATCAAGGCCCGGACGGGGGCGAAGGGCAAGGCCCTGTTCATGCCGCTGCGTCAGGCGTTGACGGGTCAGGACCATGGTCCCGATATGGCCGCCTTGATCCCGCTGATCGGGCGCGACCGGATCCTGAAGCGACTCTCCGGCGAGACGGCCTGACCGTCCCGCCGGAGGTCAGGATCGTCAGGCGTTGCAGGCGGCCAGTTCTTCGGCCGACAGGGTGGTGCCCTTCCAGGTGAAGGCGGTGACTTCGCCCAGACGGGCGACGGCGCGGCGGCACGCGCGCGTGGCCGGCTGGTTCGAGCCGCCGGTGGCCGTGCAGCTGTCACCTTCGCAGCGCCAGGTGGCGCCGTCGATGATCACGCGACCCGACGGGGCCGAGGCGGCGTCCGCCAGGGTGGCCGAGGTGTCGGCGACGGCGGCCGGGGTGGCCAGGGTGGGGGTGGCGACGGCCAGGATGGCCGCGATCAGAAGAGTGCTCATGGGGAGTGCTCCAGCTTGGACCGGGCAGGTCAGCCCGTGACGGCGCAATGTCCGTCTTTTTTGAAAACTGTCAAGGCTGGTGATCGCGGATTTGCGAAATATGACCGTCGATCACTTATCGATGATCATGTTTCATGTCCGGCGCATTGTCCATGCCCCCCAGAGCGTCCAGGGCCTCGTCGACCGTGCGGCATACTGTCCATGCCTGAAGGAAGGAAGGCGGGGTCATGCCTGCCTCGACCGTGTGCTCCATCAGTCGGAACAGGGTCTGCCAGAAGCCGTCGATGTCGAGGAAGATGACGGGCTTGCCATGCAGGTCCAGACGCTTCCACGACAGCAGCTCTATCACCTCCTCGAGGGTGCCAATGCCGCCGGGCGCCACGACGAAGGCGTCGGACTCGTCATACATGATCTGCTTGCGCTCGTGCATCGAGCCGACCACCAGGGTCTCGACATCATCGAACAGGCGTTCGCGGCTGCGCAGGAACTCAGGCATGACGCCCAGAACCCGGCCGCCGGCCGCATGGGCCCCGCGCGCCGAGGCGCCCATCAGGCCGACACCCCCGCCGCCATAGACCAGACGCCAGCCGCGCCCGGCGACGCCCTCGCCGAACGCCCGGGCGGCCTCGGTGTATTTCGGGTCCGCCGTCTCGGAAGAGCCGCAGAACAGGCAGACGGAACGGCCGGAGAAGGGCTGGATCTCGACGGAAGGGGCAGACATGAAACCTCGGGCAAGCGAACGAAGGAATGAAGGGTCGCGGCGACTGTCGGTCACCGGTTGTTTTTGCCATACAGGGCCTATGGCCCCGGCGAAACGCGCAATCGACACCCGATCTGTCCTGACCCCCCGCATCGGGGGCCTGCTCGGCCTTGGGCTGATGCTGGGGCTGGCCGCATGCGGCGGGGACGACAGCGCCGCCGGGCCCCCGGCCGCTCCGGTCACCAAGGCCGAGATGGACGGGGCCTCGCCCTGGATGATGCCCCCTTCGGTCAAGACCGTAGAGCGGGATGGTGCCGATCTCGTCATTTCAGGATTGGGCGACCCGGGGGGCCGCGTCGTGTTGAGGACGCCGGTCGGCCGCGCCTATGCGGCCGTGGCCGATGCCCGGGGCGTGTTCGCCGTGCGTCTCAGCGCGGCCGACGGTCTGGTGCTGACGCCCGAGGCCCAGCTGGGTCAGGACACGGTGCCGGCGGCCGGCCGGCTGGTGATCCTCGATTCGGGGGCGGGGACGGCGGTGACCCTGTCGCCCGGTGAAGCCAGCCGACGCCTCGGCCCGGCGCCGGCGCTGGCCGCAGTCGATCATGACGGGCGGGCGGTGATTCTGTCGGGCCGGTCCGATCCCGATTCGACGGTTCGCATCGACATGCCGGGCCGGGGACCGCTTCAGGTCCGCGCAGAATCCTCGGGCACCTGGCGCGTAACACTGGACGGGGGCACGCCGTCAGAGGTGCAGGTCGACGGCCATGCCTTTGCCCTGCCGGGGCTGGCGACGACCGGGCAGGGCGGGGCCAACTCGGCGGTGGCGGTGCTGACCCGGGAGGACGGCTATCTGCTGCAATGGCAGGCGCCGGACGGAGCGCCCCAGACGACCTGGTTGCCGCGCCGTTAACGACTTCTTAAGCCAATCGGCCGACCACGGGTTTCGGGATTCCTTTAGCGAGGCACCCACCATCACCAAGCCTTTTCAAAGCCCGGCGCGCTGCGTCGGGCTCTTTTTTTGTGCCGATGTCAGGGGAAGGGGAGTGGCTCCGCGGGTAGGATTCGAACCTACGACCAGCCGATTAACAGTCGGCTGCTCTACCACTGAGCTACCGCGGAACAGGAACTCAAGAGGGGGGCGCTATAGCAGCGGCCCGCCGGACTGTGCAACGATAAATCGACACCATGACCCCGATATTCCTGACCTCTTCCGACGATCCCCGCATCGCCGCCTTTCGCGATGTGCGCGAGCGCGACCTGACGGGCCGCGACGGCCTGTTCATCGCCGAGGGGGAGGTGGTGCTGAACGTGCTGACCTCGCCCTGGTCGCGCTGCCGGACCCGGGCGGTGCTGCTGGCCGAAAAGCGGCTGGAGAAGCTGGCCCCTGTGCTGGCGCGTCTGGATTCGGAGGTACCTGTCTATGCCGCGCCGCAGGACGTGCTGGATAGCATTGCAGGCTTTCATCTGCACCGGGGCATCCTGGCGCTGGGCGAGAAGCCCGATCCGATGGACCCGGACGCCTTTCTGGCCGCGCGGCCGGCGCGCTCGGTGCTGGTCGGCGCGGTCGGCATCGGCAATGCCGACAATATGGGCGGCATCTTTCGCAATGCGGCGGCGCTGGGGGCGTGCGGGGTGATGGTCGACCCCGGCTGCTGCGACCCCTTCTATCGCAAGGCCATCCGGGTGTCGGTGGGGGCGGTGCTGCGTACGCCCCTGATGGCCGGACTGACGGCGCAGGCGATGGTCGAGCGGGCCGAGGCGCACGGCTATGTGCCCCTGGCCCTGACCCCGGGCGAGGGGCCTGAGCTTGCGGCGCTTCCGGTGCCGGACCGGGCACTGGTGCTGCTGGGATCAGAGGGACCCGGCCTGCCGGCAGAGGTGCTGGCCCGGGCTCGCCCGGTCCGGATTCCGATGGCCTCCGGATTCGACTCGCTGAACGTGGCCGCGACCTCGGCGATTGTGCTGCACCACCTCACTCGCTCAGGAGGCGAATCACGGACTTGTTAGGGCGTTAACCCTTTGTACACCTTGATGGCCGGGCCGGAATGTGGCGTGAATAGGGCGTCCGGGGAGAGTGCCATGTTCAGTGAAGTCTTTGGTTTCGTCGTTCGCAATGCCCGTCTGGCCGTGACTGTCGGCGTGGTGACGGGGGCCGTCAGCGCGGCCACCCTGCTGGGATGGTTCACGGCGCCGATCGCCTGACCTTCGCCTGACAGACAAAACGCTCTAGACACGACCCCTACGGGTGGCATCGCGCCGCCGCAGGCTGAGGGTAGTTCGTGTCCGTCCAGACCATCCGCATCGATCCGTGGCAGGATCAGGAGCCCGGCACCTCGGGCCTGAGGAAGTCGACGCGCGACTTCATGCGTCCCGGCTATCTGGAAGCCTTCCTTCAGGCCGTGTTCGATGAGGCGGCACCCGCTGACGGCGATGCCCTGGTGGTCGGAGGCGACGGCCGCTTCTTTTGCCGTGAGGCGGCCGAAACGGTCGTTCGGATGGCGCTGGCCAACGGATTTTCCCGCGTGATTGTGGGGCAGGATGCCCTGATTTCGACGCCTGCGGCCTCGGCCCTGATCCGCAGGCGGGGGGCGAAGGGCGGGGTGATCCTGTCGGCCAGTCACAATCCCGGCGGCCCGGACGGGGACTTCGGCGTCAAATACAATACGGAGACCGGGGGCCCCGCGCCCACGACCTTCACCGCCGGTGTGTTCGCGCGCAGCAAGGCGCTGGAGGGCTATCGAATCCTAGAGGCCACCGCCCCCGACCTGTCGGTGATCGGCGAGACCCGGATGGGCGATGGCATCGTCGAGGTGATCGATCCGATCACGGATTATGCCGATCTGATGGAAACGGTGTTCGATTTCGACGCCATTCGCAGCCTGATCTCGCAACCGGGCTTCCGCATGGCCTTCGACGCCATGAATGCGGTCACCGGTCCCTATGCCACCGAGATTCTGGAGCGGCGGCTGGGTGCGCCTGCGGGTACGGTCATGCGCGGCCGGCCTCTGCCCGACTTTGGCGGCGGCCACCCCGATCCGCACCCGGACCATACGCCCGAGCTGACGGCGCGCATGTTCGGTACGGACCCGCTGGATTTCGCCGCAGCCTCGGACGGGGACGGCGACCGGAACATGATCCTGGGGCCCGTTACCATCGTCTCGCCGGGCGACAGTCTGGCCATCCTGGCGGCCCATGCCGATGTCGTGCCGCGTTATCGCGACGGGCTGAAGGGGCTGGCGCGCTCGCTGCCGACCAGCCGCGCGGCCGACCGGGTGGCCGAGGCGCTGGGCATCGAGATGCACCAGACGCCGACCGGCTGGAAATTCTTCACCAACCTGCTGGATGCCGGGCGCATCACCCTGTGCGGGGAAGAGAGCTTCGGTACCGGCTCGGACCACGTCCGGGAGAAGGACGGCCTGTGGGCGGTACTGTTCTGGCTGAATGTGCTGGCGGCGACCGGCAAGGGCGTGGGCGAGGTCGTGGCCGGCCACTGGTCCCGGTTCGGCCGGGACTACTACCAGCGGCATGATTATGAGGGGCTGGAGGTCGAACCGGCCCAGGCCTTCATGCAGGGCCTGCGCGACATGGCGGACGGGGCCGCAGGGCGCACCGTCGCGGGCTATGCCGTCCAGTCGGCCGAGGACTTTGCCTACACCGACCCGGTCGACGGCACGACGGTGACGAAGCAGGGCGTGACCGTGCATCTCAGCCCCGATGCGCGGATCACCTGGCGGCTGTCGGGCACCGGCTCATCCGGGGCGACGCTCAGGGTCTATCTGGAACGGTTCGAGGACCCGGCCGGGGACCTGCACCAGACGCCGGGCCAGGCGCTGGAGGCCGTGGCCGAGGTGGCCCGCGTGCTGTCGGACATAGAGGCCCGGCTGGGCCGCACCGCGCCCTCGGTCATCACCTGATCCCATCCGGATGGCGCAAACGAAAAGGCCCGGAGGGTGACCTCCGGGCCTTGCCGCGTCTGACAGGCGATGCCGTCAGTCTTCCTTGATGTTGTCGACCCCTTCGCCGAAGGCGGCGGCGGGCGAGGAAATGGTGGTCTCCTCGGTGATGTCGATGCCCTTGGCCAGCTTGGAGTGCCAGAAGCCGAAGGCGATGTAGATCACCGCGCCGACCGCCGCATAGCTGGCCAGCAGGATCAGCGGCAGCGGGTTGTCGTTCATGGCGTGCTGAATCATGGGCGACAGGTTGTTGTAGGCCAGGAACAGACAGGCGCAGATGCCGGCGAACGCCGTGTAGACGCCGCCCGGCACCCGGAACGGACGCTCCATCTCGGGGTGTTTGATGCGCAGATAGATCACGCTCAGACACACGATCGAGAAGGCCGTGGCCGTGCCCAGCGACACCAGATCCCCGAGGATCGAGATCGGCAGGAAGGCCGCCGCGATCGAGATCAGGACGCCCAGCACAATGGTGCCGATCCAGGGGGTGCGGAACTTGGGATGGATCACCGCAAAGGCACGCGGCAGCAGGCCGTCACGCGCCATGGTGTAGAAGATCCGCGTCTGGCCGTAGCAGAGCACCAGCATGACGGACGACAGGCCGGTGATGGCGCCGATCTTGATCAGGAAGCTGATCAGGTTCAGCTGACCGCCCGGCGCGACCGCCAGCGGCACATCGGCCCAGTGCAGGCCCATCCGGTCGATGGCAACCGCGATCGGGGCGGGCGAGGCCAGCTCCAGATAGGGGACCACGCCGGTCATGACGGCGGCCACCGCCATATAGATGACGGTACAGACGACCAGGGCGCCCAGGATGCCGACGGGCACGTCCTTGGACGGGTTGCGCGCCTCGGCTGCTGCGGTCGAGACGGCCTCGAAGCCCACATAGGCGAAGAAGATGATGGCCGCGCCGCGGAAGATGCCGCCCACGCCGAACTGGCCGGCCTGACCAGTCGGCTCGGGGATGAAGGGCACCCAGTTGTTCGGATCCACATAGGCGATGCCGACGGCGATGAAGGTCAGCAGCACCAGGATCTTGATGACCACGATGATGTTGTTGACGTTGGCTGATTCTGACACGCCCAGCACCAGCAGGCTGCAGACCGCGGCGATGCCGATGGCTGCGACCAGGTTGAAGGTGCCGGTCAGGGGGAAGGTCGTCGCCGCCCCGTCCTGGACCAGCTGCACCAGCGGCGTGGCCCATTGTGGCCCCTCGCCCCCGGCGTACTGGATCATGGGAAAGATGTTCTGGCTGATCCCGAAGTCAGACAGGATCGACACGACATAGCCGGACCAGCCGACCGCGACGGTCGAGGCGGCGACGCCGTATTCCAGCACCAGCAGCCAGCCCATGATCCAGGCGAAGACCTCGCCCAGGGTGCCATAGGCATAGGTGTAGGCCGAACCGGACACCGGCATGGTCGAGGCCAGCTCGGCATAGCAGAGTCCGGCGAGCGCGCAGGCAAAGCCCGCGATGACGAAGGACAGCATGATGGCCGGGCCGGCATTCGCCGAGGCCACCTGACCAGTCAGCACGAAGATGCCCGCGCCGATGATGGCGCCGATCCCGAGGCTCATCAGGTTGATGGGACCCAGGGTTCGCTTCAGCTCGCTCTTGGCGGCCTCATTCTGAATCTGGGCAATGGATTTCTTCAGGAACAGGCGGTTGCCGCCTCCTGAAACGGGCTGTGTACTCATGTTCGGAATGTTGCCTCCAGCGGGCGGTCCGAAGGGGCCACCACCGCTCCGAGGCGGAAGCTAGATCGGCCTCGAGTTTCGCGCAATCGTCATATTGCACGAGGCGAACGCCGGGATTCCGGGCATTAAGGGTTGATTCACCCGGTGGCCCCCGCCAAGGTCGCCGCCACAGTAAACAGATGACGCCGGGGCCACGGTCACCGGCGCGGGGGAGTAGATATGGCAGGAGCAGCACCTTCGGGGCAGGCTCACTGGTCGTCCAAGACGGCCTTCGTTCTGGCAGCGACCGGCTCGGCCGTCGGGCTGGGCAATCTGTGGCGCTTTCCGACGGAGGCCGGCACCAATGGCGGGGGCGCCTTTGTGCTGCTGTATGTGCTGTGCGTGGTGCTGATCGCCGCGCCGCTGCTGCTGTCGGAAACCCTGATCGGCCGTCACGGCCAGCGTTCGACCATCGGCAGTGCCGTGGCGCTGGCGCGCCAGTCCGGGGCCAGCCCGGCGTGGAGCGCGCTGGCGGTGATCGGCCTGATCGCCAACACCCTGATCCTGTCCTTCTACTGCGTGGTCGCCGGCTGGGTGGTCTACTTCATCGGCACCAGCGGCATGGGCCTGATCGAGGCGATCTCTGGCGGCCAGGCGCTGGCCGGGGCCTATCCCGAGCAGTCGCCCGATTCGATCCGGGACATGATGCCGACCCTGTTCGCCAATCCCGGCCTGCTGATCGGCATGCAGTCGATCTTTGTCATCCTCACCGTGCTGATCGTGGCACGAGGGGTGAAGGGCGGCATTGAGGCGGCGGCCGTGTGGCTGATGCCCGCCTTCTTCTTCCTGCTGATCGGCATCACCATCTATGCCGCCGTGACGGGTGACTTCGCCCGCGCGATCAACTTCCTCTTCACGCCGGACTTCAGCCGCATCACCGAACCGGGCGTGCTCAGCTCGGCGCTGGGTCAGGCCTTCTTCTCGCTGAGCCTCGGCGGCGGCGCCATGATCGCCTACGGCGCCTATGCCTCGAAGGACACCAATCTGGGCTCGACCTCGGGCACCATCGCCTTTGCTGACACGGCGGTCGCCATCATCGCCGGCCTGGCCATCTTCCCGATCGTGTTCAGCGTGGGCCTGCAGCCGGATGCCGGTCCGACCCTGATGTTCCAGACGCTGCCGACGGCCTTCCACCTGATGCCGGCCGGGGCGATCGTGGCCTTTGCCTTCTTCCTGCTGGCCTTCTTCGCCGCCCTGACCTCGTCAGTGTCGCTGCTTGAAATCTCGGTGGGCTGGATCACCGAGCGCTTCGGTGTCTCGCGTAGTGCGGCCTCATGGGGCATGGGTGTGGTGATCTTTGTGCTGGGTGTGCTGTCGGCCCTGTCGTTCAACCTGCTGGCGGACCAGCGGCCGATCCCGTTCATTCCGGGCTTCGAGAATGCCGGCTGGTTCGATGCCTTTGACGGCATCACGTCCAAGCTGTTCCTGCCGCTGTCCGGCCTGATCACGGCCGTGTTCGTGGGCTGGGTCGCCGACAAGAAGATCGTCAATGCCGAGACCGGCCTGACCGGTGGTGCCCTGTCGATGTGGCGTTTCCTGATTGCCTGGCTGTGCCCGCTGGCGGTGACCGCCATCCTGGTGATCGGCATGTTCCCGCAACTGCTGGGCTGACCCTGAGCCGGACGCCGTGACGACCACGCCTGGCCGCAATGCGGCGTCCGACCTGCCCATCCATGAGGTTCTGGACCGCCTGATCGCGGCGGTCCGGGACCACCCGGCCGTCGTGCTGGGCGCCCCGCCGGGCGCGGGCAAGACCACCGGTGTTCCCCTGGCCCTGCTGGACAGCGAAATCGGGAAGGCCGGCACCATCCTTGTGCTCGAGCCCCGCAGGCTGGCCGCCCGGGCCGCCGCAGAACGGATGGCCGATCTGCGCGGCGAGCCGGTCGGCGAGACCGTCGGCTATCGCACCCGCCTGCAAAGCCGCGTCGGTCCGAAGACCCGCATCGAGGTCATCACCGAGGGCATCTTCACCCGCAGGATCATCGGCGATCCGGGGCTGGAGGGGGTGGTCGCCGTCCTGTTCGACGAATTCCACGAGCGCAGTCTGGACGCCGATCTGGGTCTGGCCCTGGCCCGCCAGACGCAGGAGCTGCTGCGCCCCGACCTGAAACTTGTCGTGATGTCGGCCACCCTGAATGTGGCGTCCATGGTGCGGGTGCTGGACGGCCCGCCGGTGATCGAGGCCGAGGGCCGCGCCTTTCCGGTCGAGACGATCCATCTGGGCAGCAATCCTGCCGAGCGGCTGGAGGCGAGCGTCACCCGCGCCGTGCGTCGGGCGCTGGGCGAGACCGCAGGATCGGTGCTGGTGTTCCTGCCCGGCCAGCCGGAGATTCATCGGGCGGGGCGAGCGCTGTCGGAGGCCCGGTTGTCGCCCGATGTTGAGGTGGTGTCCCTTTACGGCGGGCTGGACCGCGCCGTGCAGGATCGGGCCCTGTCCGCGCCGCCACCCGGTCAGCGGCGTGTGATCCTGGCCTCCGCGGTGGCCGAGACCAGCCTGACCCTGCCCGGGGTCACGGCGGTGGTCGACAGCGGCCTGTCGCGGGTGCCCCGCTTTGATCCAGCCAGCGGCCTGACCCGACTGGCGACCGTGCGGGTCAGTCGCGCCTCGGCCGATCAGCGGCGGGGTCGGGCCGGACGCGTCGGGCCGGGCACCTGCTATCGCCTGTGGGACGAGGAGCAGAGCCGGGGCCTGATCCCCGGCCAGCCCGCAGAAATCCTTGAGGCTGACCTGACCGGGCTGGCGCTGGATCTGGCGCGGTGGGGCGCGCGCTCGGCGGAGGGGCTGGCCCTGATCGATCCGCCACCGGCGGGGGCGTTTGCCGAAGCGCGGGCGGTCCTGACCCGGTTGGGGGCGCTGGACGACAGGGGCGACCTGACCCCGCATGGCCAGCGGATGGCCGAACTGCCGATGAGCCCGCGGCTGGCGCATATGGTGGCGGTGGCCTCTGACCGGGGCGATGCCCTGACGGGAGCCCGCATCGCCGCCATTCTGGGAGAGCCGGGGCTGGGCGGCACCTCGACCGATCTGCGCGACCGGCTGGAGGCGCTGGAGCGGGATCGCTCCCCCCGCGCCCGCGATGCGCTGAAACTGGCCGATCGCTGGGCACGTCTGGCGGGGGGCGGAAAGGGGCAGGACGTGGATCCCGGTCTGCTTGTCGTCGAGGCCTTTCCCGAGCGGGTGGCCAGGGCGCGCGGCAAGCCGGGCGAGGTGCGGCTGGCCTCGGGCCGGGGCGCTTCGCTGGACCCGACCGATGCCCTGGCGTCGGAGCCGTGGCTGGCGGTCGCGGAGCTGAGCGGCGGGGTCAGCGGGGACCGGATCCGCCTGGCCTGTCCGGTCGATATCGAGGCCCTCGGCCACCGGATGGTCGAGGAGGAGCGGCTGGTGCGAACGCCTTCCGGCCGGATGGAGGTGCGCCGTCTCAAGCGGATCGGGGAGCTGGTGGTCGAGGAGGTCGCGCTGGGCGCGCCGGGCCGCGACCAGATCGGTGCCCTGTTGAAATCAACAGTTGATCGCGAAGGACTGAAGGGCCTGCTCTGGGGCGAGCGGGCGGCGGCGCTCCGGGCACGCCTGGCCTTTCTGCGCGGGCTGGACGACGGCTGGCCGGATGTGTCGGATGCGGGGCTGATGGAGGCGCGCGAGGTCTGGCTGTGGCCGCTGCTGGACGGCGTCCATGGCCTGGACGGCATTGCGGACGGCGCACTGGAGCAGGGGCTGCGTGCCCTGATCCCGTGGGACCGGGTGCGTGATCTGGACCGGCTGGCGCCCGCCCGGCTGGAGACGCCGCTGGGCTCAGCCGCCATCGACTATGCCGCTGAGGGCGGGCCGCGCGTCGATATCCGGGTGCAGGAACTGTTCGGCATGAAGAGCCATCCGACCGTTGGCGACGGGCGAGTGCCGCTCACGCTCGCCCTGCTGTCGCCCGCGCGCCGTCCGGTTCAGGTGACGAAGGACCTGCCCGGCTTCTGGACGGGATCCTGGGCGGCGGTGCGGGCCGAGATGCGCGGCCGCTATCCGCGGCATCCGTGGCCTGAGGACCCGGCCAATGCCGCGCCCACGAGCCGCGCGAAGCCGAGAGGGACCTAACGGTCCTCCGTCGCGGCATAGGCCATGATGCCCGTCGCGATGGCGAGGTTCAGGCTATCGGCGCGGCCGCGCATGGGGATTTTGACATTGACGTCGCAGGCGGCGGCGAGGGCGTCGGTCAGGCCGGCTTGTTCGTTGCCCATCAGAATCAGGCTAGGCCGGACGAAATGGGCGGAGGAGGGGGTGACGGTCGCATCAAGCCGCGTGCCGATCACACTGCCGGGCCAGCGCTTGCGCCAGTCGAGGAAGGCTGCGGGTGTGGTGCGCGTGATTGTCACCGCAAACACCGAGCCCATGGTGGCGCGCACGGCCTCGACCGAGAAGGGATCGACGCAGTCGCCGATCAGGATGACACCGCCACAGCCCGCCGCGTCGCCGGTGCGGATGATGGTGCCGAGGTTGCCGGGATCGCGCACCTGTTCCAGGGCGATCCATGCGGGGGCGCTGGCGGGGTCGAGGGCGTCCAAGGGGGTGTAGACCTGATCGAAGACGGCGAGCACCGTCTGCGGATTCTCGCGCCGGCTGATCTTTTCGAGGATGGGGTGGGTGACGGTGACCACCTCGCCGCCGGCCGCCTCGGTGGCAGCGCGGGCGCGGTCCAGCAGGGCGTGTGGGCGTGCCTCCATCCCGACCAGCAAGAGTTTGGGAGTATGCCCCATATCAAGGGCTTCACCGATAAACTTCAGACCCTCTGACAGGAACCGGCCGGTGGCCTCGCGCTCCTTGCGCATGTGGAGCGCGCGCACCGACTTGACGGTGTCATTGGTCAGGGAGGTGATCAGGCGGCCGCTCATGAGGCGGACCAGCGGGCAAAGAAGCTGAGGCCGATGGCGCGGGCGTCGTCGCCCTCTTCGGCCAGGGCCAGCTCACCCCAGTCGATCCGGCCCGCGCGTCCGGCGGTGGCCTGATCCATCAGATGGGCCAGCGACAGGCCCGAGATGCGCGCGGCATAGGCGTTGAGCAGCAGGAACTCGGCGTCGGGCTCCAGAATGGCCGCACAGTCCGCCAGCAGACCCGGCAGGTCCTCGAACAGGCGCCAGACCTCGCCCGTCGGGCCGCGGCCGTATTTGGGCGGGTCGAGGATAATGCCGTCATAGAGCGAGCCACGCTTGCGCTCGCGCGCGGCGTAGCGGCGGGCGTCCTCGACGATCCAGCGGATCGGCCGGTCGGCGAGGCCGGACAGTTCGGCATTCTCGCGCGCCCAGGCGACCGACTTCTTCGAGGCATCGACATGGGTGACCTCGGCGCCGGCGGCCGAACAGACCAGCGAGGCGACACCCGTATAGCCGAACAGGTTCAGGATGCGCGTCGGGCGCTTGCGGGCCCGGATGCGCTGGTCCAGCCAGGCCCAGTTGGCCGCCTGTTCCGGGAAGAAGGCCAGATGGCGAAAGGGCGTGAAGCGCGCGGTGAAGCGCACATCGCCCCACGACAGGGGAAAGGCCTCGATCGGCTTTCCACCGAAGCGCCAGCGGCCGTCGTCGTCCTCGCCCTGCGGGTCGAACAGGGCGTCGGCGCGGTCAAAGGCATCCGCATTGCGCGGCTCCCACACGCACTGGGGCTCGGGCCGGACCACGGTGTGGCGCCCATAGCGTTCCAGCTTCCGCCCCTGACCGGAGTCGACCAGGGCATAGTCGCCCCAGGCGCGGGTCATCAGGACATCAGGATGTTCGGACAGTCGTGTGGCCATGGGGGCTGCTTAAGCGCACCGCCGCCCCGGCGTCCAGCGCGGGCGCGTCGGTTTCCGGATCGGGGTCGGGTCGATGGTGGGTCTTGTCCCAGGCGAAGGGCTGGGTGACGAGCCGGAAGGCCGCGTGAACGAAGGCGAGGCTGAGCAGCGACCAGTAGGCCGGCGCCTGGATCATGTCGAAGAGGCCATAGGGCACACCCGCCCGCCGGGCGCCGATCAGGGCCGAGATCCAGGCCACGGACGCGCCCAGCAGCAGCACACTGAGCGCCGGGACCGGCGTGGCGGGCGTGAGACCGGCGTCGAAGGCGACCATGACTGCCGCCATGACCCAGGCGACCGAAGGCGCATGAACGGCCGCCGACGCCAGCGACACGCCCAGAGTCATGACCAGGGCGACCAGTCCTCGCAGACCCAGACCAAGCGGTCGCCGCGTATGCACGCCGAGGGTCTGCATATAGCCCTTCATCCACCGGTTCCGCTGGGGCAGCCAGGCGCGCAGGTCGCCGGGTGGCGTCTCCCATGTGGGCCGGGCCAGAACCCCGAGGCGATAGCCGTGCCGCCACAGGCGAAAGCCGAGATCGGCATCCTCGGTCACATTCCACGGGTCCCAGCCACCGACCCGACGCAGGATGTCGATGCGGAAATGGTTGCTGGTGCCGCCCAGCGGAAACGGCAGGCCAAGACGCGTCATGCCCGGCAGGGCCACCTCGAACAGGGCCGCATATTCGACGGCGAACTGGCGATCGAGAAAGGGCGAGGCGGCCGGGCTGGCGCTGCGTCGGCGGATGCGCAGCGGCGCCTGCAAACAGGCGAGAGTGCCGTCCGGATCGCTGGCAAACCGGCCGGCCGCCTCACGCAGCTGAAGGGGATCCGGTTCGTCCTCGGCGTCATAGACGGTGATCAGGTCGCCTGTTGCGCGGGCGAGGGCGTGATTGAGGGCGCGCGGCTTGGTTTGCGGCTTACCGGGCGGGACAATCAGGATCGACAGCCAGTCCGGCCGGTCCGCCGCCCAGGCGGCCTCGATGGTGTCGTGATCGTGGGCCTCGAGGGCCAGGAAGCCCTGCAGCCGGTCGGCGGGATAGTCGAGGGCCGCCAGGTTGGCGACCAGTTGGGGGAGGACCTCGGCCTCGTCGTGGAGGGCGGCGACCACAGTGTAGCGCGGCAGATCGGCGACCGCCTGGATCGGGGCTGCAGGGCGTCGGGACACCCCGATCAGCAGCAGGCGCCACAGGGCGGCGACCAGAAAGGCCCCCGGCACCACGATGGAGGCGGTGTGCCAGGCGCCGCCGGCGTCGCGCGACAGCCAAACGACAATCCCCACGAGCAGCAGCCCGAGAAACACCCCCTGGCGCGGCGTCAGCCAACGCTCGGCGGCGCTCAGATGCCGCGGTGGTCCGTACGGTGCCGCCGCACGATCCAGCCGCGCATTGTTGGCCCATGCGTCCATGCCCCCTCCCGTCCTTTCGGTTAACGACGGTGTGCGACGCGGGCAAGCCATGCCGTCAAACTGGCAAGGGGGAGGAAGACGGGGTAAGGCAGGACCTCGACGCCACGGAGAGCCCCGGCTTGCCCACCACCGCCACCCGACCGAAATCGCACCGCAAGCCCAAGGGCGAGGGCCATGTGCGGCGGGCGGAAATCCTGGCGGCGGCCGAGCGGATTTTCGTCGAGCGCGGCTATGACGGGGCCACCATCCGCAAGATCGCGGACGAGGTCGGCCTGTCGTCGACGGCCCTCTATATGCACTTTCCGGACAAGGCGGCGATCTTGCTGGAAATCTGCAAGGAAGCCTTCCAGTCCCTGGACCGGTCGATGGGACACATTGCCAATCTCAAGGCGGCGCCCGAGGTCCGGCTGCGGGCCCTGATCGAGGCCTATGTCGAGTTCGGCTTCGAAAACCCGAATGCCTATCGCCTGATCTATCTGACCCGACCGCAGGAAGCCGATGCCGGCGCCCAGACGGCCGCGCAGGAAGTCGGCAGCGCCCTGTTCGAGGCGTTCGAGACGGTGGTGCGCGAGGTCGAGGCCGCCGGCCGCCTGACCACCGATGCGCGCACGGCGGCCCAGGTGATCTGGGCCGGGGGCCACGGCGTGGTCTCGCTGATGATCACCAAGCCCTATTTCGGCTGGGTCGAGCGTGATCGTCTGGTCGGGACCATGCTCGACACGGTGTTCGGCGGCCTGATCCGCGCGTGAGAACGCCGGCCGCCGGGCTGACTGTTTGCCTCCTGCTTCAGGCCGGGTGCAGTGCTGCGCCGACCGGGCGGGCAGACGGCGCCCTGCGCGTCATGGCGCTGGACCAGTGCGCCGACCAGTATGTGCTGGCCCTCGGCGAGGGGCATGACCTGTCGCTCTCGCCGCGCGCCGACGATCCGGACTCGTATCTGCGCGCCGAGGCAGGGGGCCACCGAAAGGTCCGCCCGACGCTGGAGGCCGTGGTCGCCCGGGCCCCGGATGTAGTGGTCCGCTACTGGGGCGGGGATGCGCACCTGCTGGCCGCGCTCGAGAGACGGGGCATCACTGTGGTGACGATCGCCGATGCGCCGGACTATGCGGCGGTCGAGGACAACATCGCCCGCGTGGCCGAGGCCCTCAACCGCGAGGCGGAGGGCGAGGCTCTCATCTCCGACATGCGAGGCACATTGGGCCGTGGCGCGCCGGGGGCCGGGCAAGCGCCCGTATCCGCCCTCTATCTCACCAGTGGCGGCTTCACGACCGGCGGCGGGACGCTGGTGGATGCCAGCCTGAATGCGGCGGGACTCGAGAACGCCGCTGATCATGCGGGCTATGGCCCGGTCCGGGTCGAGCGTCTGGCGATGGATCCGCCCGAGCGGTTCGTGCTGGGCTTTTACGATCAGGTGCGCGCGGACCGGCGGGGTGCCGGGCGGCATCCGCTGGTGCAGGGGCTGGTCGAGGCCCGGCCCCATGCCCGCCTGCCCGCTGCCGTCCTGACATGCCCGGCATGGTTCATGGCCGAAGCCGTGCCCGCGCTGGCAGACTTGCGGGAGGCGTCATGAGCACCGCCCGCATCAGTCTCCTGCTCGGCGGTGCGCTCGTCATCGCCCTGATCGCCGGCTTGCTGGGCGGCGAGGTGCTGCTGTCCGGCGCACAATATGCCGCGGCCCTGCGCGACCCGGCCTCCGGCCCCGGGCAGATCCTGTGGCAGGTGCGGGCGCCCCGGTCCCTGTGCGCGCTGGTGGTCGGGGCCGCGCTCGGCCTGTCCGGGGCATTGATGCAGGGGCTGCTGCGCAATCCGCTGGCCGAGCCGGGGGTGCTGGGGGTTTCCGCCACCGCCAGTCTGGGCGGCGCCCTGGTGCTGGTCGCCGGAGCCGGTCTGGTGCCGGGCGCGGTCGAACTGGCGGCCATGGCGGGTGCCGGGCTGGGGGCTGCGGCGCTGGTCGCGTTCGCGGCGCGCATCCGGGCACCCGAGGCCCTGATCCTGTTCGGCGTGGCCCTGTCGAGTTTCGCGGGCGCGGCTACGGCCCTGATCTTCAACCTGTCGCCGTCCCCGATCGCCACCGCCGAGGTCATGGGCTGGCTGCTGGGCTCGGTGCAGAACCGGGGCTGGGGCGATGTGCTGTGGGTGGCGCTGGCGCTGGCGCCGGCCAGCCTGCTGGCCGTGTGGAGCGCGCCGGGGCTGAAGGGCCTGTCGCTGGGCGACGAGACCGCCCGCACCCTTGGCCTGCCGCTGGACCGGCTTAGGCTATTTGCCCTGATCGCGGCCAGTGTGGCGGCCGGCGCGGCCGTAGCGGCTGCCGGGGTCATCGGCTTCGTGGGACTGGTGGCGCCGCATCTGGTGCGGGCCGCCGTGCGGGCTGATCCGGGGCGGGTGCTGATGCCGTCGGCGCTGGCCGGCGGACTGATCCTCGTGGTGGCGGACCTGCTGACCCGGGTCACCCCGACGGACCAGGAGCTGAAGCTGGGGGTGTTCACGGCGCTGGTCGGTGCCCCGCTGTTCGCCCTGATCGCCTGGCGTGCCGCGCGCGCCTGGAGGGTCTGAGGATGGACCGGCCCCTGCTGCAGATCGACGGCCTGTCCCTTGCCCGGGGCAACCGGACCGTAGTGCACGATGTCAGCCTGACGGTGGGTCGGGGCGAGCGCATCGCCCTTGTCGGACCGAACGGCGCGGGCAAGAGCAGCCTGATCCAGGCGATCTGTGGCCTGCTGAAACCCTCCGCCGGCCGCATCCGCATCGAAGGGGCGGACCTGTCGACGCTCAAGCCCCGGGCCCGGGCTGCGGCCATGGCCTACCTGCCCCAGGACGGCACGGTCGCCTGGAACATGCCCGCGATCGAGGTGGTCGCCCTGGGCCTGCCGTTCCTGAACGCCGATGAGGTCGAGGCCCGGGCCAGGGAGGCGCTCGACGAGGTCGAGGCCGCTGCGCTGGCCGACCGGGGGGTCGCGGAATTGTCAGGGGGGGAGCGCGCGCGCGTGCTGCTGGGGCGGGTGCTGGCCTCCGGCGCGCAGATCCTTCTGGCGGACGAGCCGGTCGCGGGACTGGACCCGGACGGTCAGTTGCTGGCGCTGGAGCGGCTGGGCGCACGGGCCACCGCCGGTCAGTCGGTGATCGCCAGCCTGCACGACCTGTCGCTGGCCGCGCGCTTTGCCGACCGGGTGATTGTCATGCACCGGGGCCGGGTCGTGGCCGACGGGCCGCCCCGGCAGGCGTTGACGGCAGGCATTCTGCACGAGGTGTTCGGCGTGACCGGACGCTGGCTGGAGGAGGAGAGCGAGCCTGTGCTGGCCCTCAGCCGCCGTCAGTCCGCCAGCGAAAGATAGGGCTGGGGCCCGTAGCTGCCCCGGGCCAGATCGGACGACAGGGTCAAATCGCCGGTGCCGTTGCCCAGCCGCGCCTTGTAGATCTGCATATTCTCCATGACCCGCATCATATAGTTGCGCGTCTCGGTGAAGGGCGTGCACTCGATGAAGTCGATCGGATCGACGGTCGCTCCACGCGGGTCGCCACAGCGGGCGGTCCACTGGGCCGGGCGGGCAGGGCCGGCGTTGTAGCCGACGGCTGCCAGGATCATCGATCCGCCGTTCGCCTGCATCAGCTCGCCGAGGTGATAGCTGCCCAGCGTCATATTGTAGTCGGGGTCCCACAGGCGGTCAGCCGAATAGGGCATGCCCAGCCGCCGGGCGACGCCCGACGCGGTTGACGGCAGGAACTGCATCATGCCGCGCGCCCCGGCGCTGGAGACGACGAGCGGATCGTAGCTCGACTCCTGCCGGGTAATGGCGAGCGTGAAGGGCAGGGGGGCGGCGCCCTCCACCTCGGGCGGGATGCGGATCGGGTACTGGCGGTTCGGCATCAGCCAGCCGCGCTGGCTGGCCGCGCGCCCGACCATCATCGAACCGAACCGGTCGCCATAGCCGAGCACCATGTCCATCAGCTGGGCCACATCGACGGCCGCGGGCAGGGTGTCGTCGAGGTGATAGGCGAAGGCGCGCAGCAGGCCTGCCTCGCCGGCCTCGCCGACCATTCGGGTCGCCTGCACCACCTCATTGGCCTCATAGGCGGCGCGGGCGTCCGGTGTGATCTCGGGATCGGAGGGCAGGGTGATCTGCGTCACGCCTGCCTTCTCGGCGGCCAGCTGGCCATAGAAGGACTGGATGTGGACGGCCCCGGCGGCATAGTGGCTCTGTGCCGTGGCGGTATCGCCCATGGCCTCGTACGCGCGGCCCAGCCAGTAGAGCGCCCGGCCCTGGGTGATCGGGGTCTCCGACATCTGGCGCAGCGCCTCGAAGTGGCGCGCGGCGCGGGCGGGATCGTTCAACTTCACCAGCGCAACCCAGCCGGCAAAGAACTCGGCATCAACCATGCGCTCGCCGCCCGGGAAGCCGTGCCCGGCCATGGAGTCATAGGCGGCCTGCCAGTTGCCGACCTCCAGCGCGTCGAGGAAGTAGTTGCGGCGCTCACTCCACAGGCTGCCCTGACCGTCCGAATGGGTGGGGGCAGCAGGCAGGCCAGCCAGCAGGGCAAAGCCCTCCTGTTCGCGCCCCTGCGAGCGCAGGATGCGGACGCGCTCGAACACCACGGCGGGGTGGCCCGCCTGGGCCGGGGTCAGACCGGCAACGATGGCGTCGGGCGAATAGGCGGTGCGCAGCGCCAGCACGGCCTCGGCAATGGCGCGCTGTTCCGGACTCACGCGGTCGATCATGGCGCGCGTGGCCGGGCCGTGCGGGCCCAGCAGCAGCATGTTCAGCCGCGCCTCGTCGTCCGCGGGGGCGATCCAGTTCGGCCAGATCGACAGGATGCGGCTCTGGTTGTCGAAGTCGAACGACTGGTTCCGCCACCAGTCGCGGATGATGGGGCGGGCTTCGTCGGCGCGGCCGCTCGCTTCCAGCGCCAGCGCCAGGCCGATCGCTCCCTCAACCGTCAGGGGCGGGTGGCCGTCGAAGAAGGCGATCACGGCCTCGGGGCTGGCCGAACTGCTCGAGATGGCGCGTTCGCCCGCCATGACCCGGCTCTCGGCACGCGGCCAGTCGGCGAAGGTCACCCGGGCCCGGGCCAGCTCCTCGAAGCTCATCAGATCGGCCGAGGTGTCGACGAGCGCCCAGTCGACCAGCTTGCGCGCCACCGGGTGGGCGATGCCGGCCGCGATAGAGCGGGCGCCCTCAATGTCGCGCGCCCGGGCGGCCTCCAGCGCCTGATTCAGCAACCGCGCCTCGGCCTCGTTCAGCAGGCGGACGGTGGCGCCATAGGGCACAGCCTGATCGGACGATGCGGCGCCGCGGGCGGGGAACAGGCCGGTCGATGCAAGGTTGGACACGAGGACCTCGGGCGCAGGGGCGCTCAGGGCAAGGATCGTGCCCAGTATCGACGTCAGCATGATTTGTCCTATCCCCATCATCTCGGTTGCGGCGGCCGTTGGCGCCCCTTACGTTCGGAACCTTCCGCAGACACCCTAAAGCCTCCGCGAAGGACCATCGTTCCCATGACTGGCCCGACTTTCAAGGGCGTGATCACCGCCTTGATCACACCTCTTCGTGACGGAAAGGTGGACGACGCCGCGCTCACCGCCCTGGTCGAGCGCCAGATCGCCGCCGGCGTGCACGGCCTGGTCGCCATGGGCACCACGGGCGAGAGCGCGACCCTGACCGCCGAAGAGCATGAGCATGTGGTCGAATCCGTGGTTTCGACGGTCGCGGGGCGTATCCGGGTGATCGCTGGAGCGGGCTCGTCCTCGACCGCCAGGGCCATTGACATGGTCCGCCACGCCAAGACCGTGGGGGCCGACGGGGCCTTGGTCGTGACCCCCTATTATAACCGCCCTTCGCAGGAGGGCATGGCCCGTCACTTCGAGGCCATTGCCGAGGCCGTGCAACTGCCGGTGCTGCTGTACAATGTGCCCGGCCGCACCGGGGTCGATCTGGCGAACGAGACGATCGCGCGCGTGGCGAAGCATCCCAACATCGTCGGTATCAAGGACGCGACCGGCGACATGGCCCGGGTCAGCTGGATGCGCACCCATGTCGAGGGGCGATTCGATCTGATCTCGGGCGACGATCCCAGCTATCTGGGCTATCTGGCGCACGGCGGGCACGGGGTGATCTCGGTGACGTCCAACGTGGCCCCCGAGGCCATGGTCGCCCTGCATGATGCGGTTCAGGCCGGGGATCTGGAAAGTGCCCGCCTGTGGCAGGACCGCCTGATCGATCTTCACAAGGCCCTGTTTCTCGATAACTCGCCCGCACCGGCCAAATACGCCCTGGCGTCGCTGGGCCTGTGCTCGGAGGAGGTGCGCCTGCCGCTGGCGCCGACGGCGGATGCCGTGAAGCCCGCCATTGACCGGGCCATGAAGGCCGCAGGCGTTCAGTAATGGCGCAGGCACCGGCCCAAAGGCGTCCGCAGTCGGACAAGAAGAAGTACACGCCCAAGGTGATCGCCGAGAACCGGCGGGCGCGCTTCGACTATTTTCTGGATGCGCCGGTCGAGGCGGGGATTGCCCTCGTCGGGACCGAGATCAAGGCGCTGCGCGCCGGCCGGGCCAACATCGCCGAGAGCTATGCCGCCATTGAGGGCCGCGAGATCGTTCTGGTGAACGCGGACATCCCGCCCTATGCCCAGGCCAACCGCTTCAACCACGAGCCGCGCCGGCCGCGCAAACTGCTGCTTCACCGCCGTCAGATCGATCGCATGATCGGCGCCGTGCAGAAGGAGGGACAGACCCTCATTCCGCTCAAGCTGTATCTGAATGAATCCGGGATGGCCAAGGTCGAGCTGGCTCTGGCCAAGGGCAAGAAGCTGCACGACAAGCGCGAGACCGCGGCCAAACGCGACTGGGCGCGGGATAAGGCCCGGCTTCTGCGCGACCGGGGCTGATTGCCCCGCCGGTCGTCAGCCGATCGGCTGGGCCTCCAGCACACCCACCAGCTGGGTCGAGCCCATGTGGTCATAGGCGCCGAGCGAGGGGCCCTGGGCCCAGTCCCAGGCAAAACCTCCCGCCGAAAGGGCCACGACCGCCAGCGCCGCCCACAGGGCCGCCTTCCGCTCGTTTCGGGAAAAGAAGTGAGTATTGGTCCGCATAACAGCCTCCTGCGGTCCGAAACGCGGGCTGCTCTTCAGATGTTCCCGGCGAATTCCCGGTGCACGTCACGGGCGAAAACCTGTGTCCGTGAAGCCACGCGCTCGCCCCGCAGCGGGGGTCGTTCAGGTATCCATCAGGGTGCGGGCGCGCTCGAAGATGTCGCGGAACATGGCCGGCGTCAGGCGGCCCGTATTCGTGTTGAGCCTTGAGCAGTGATAGCTGTTCAGCAGCCAGTAGTTGCCGATCCGCGCCTCGGACCCGTGACCCGGGGCCATGGCCGAGGCGGGCTTGCCCAGCGCCTTGAGAATGTTCCGGCGCGAGACGTCGCCCAGCGTCACGATCACCCTCAACCGGGGCAGGGCGTCCAGCCGGGCCGTCAGGAAGGGGCGGCAGGTGGCCTCCTCGACCGGCAGGGGCTTGTTGCCGGGCGGGGCGCAGCGCACGGCATTGGTGATCATGCAATCGACCAGCGTCAGGCCGTCGTCCGGCCGCGCGTCATAGGTGCCGGTGGCAAAGCCGGTGTCGATCAGCGTCTGATACAGCAGCCAGCCGGCGTGGTCGCCGGTGAAGGGGCGGCCCGTGCGATTGGCCCCGGTGCGGCCCGGGGCCAGCCCCGCCACCAGCAGGCGCGCCTCGGGATCGCCAAAGGAGGGCGCGGCGCCGTTGAACCAGTCGGGCTCGCGCCGGGCATTCTCGGCGCGATAGGCGACCAGGCGCGGGCACAGCGGGCAGTCGGCGGGCGGATCCGCGACCGGAGCAGCGACCGTCGTCATGCGTCGTCGCGCGTCGTTCGGGGGCGACCGTACAGGGTCTTGAGGTCGGCCAGTTCGACGAAGTCGTCGGCCTGACGGCGCAGCTCGTCGGCGATGTGCGGGGGCTGGGTCTTCATGGTCGAGACCACGGACACCCGGCACCCTTCGCTTTGCACGGCCTGGACCAGCCGGCGGAAATCGCCATCGCCCGAGAACAGCACCGCGTGATCCAGCCGGGGCGCCAGTTGCATCATGTCGACGGCGATCTCGACGTCCATATTGCCCTTCATCCGGCTGTGCCCCGAGGCATCCGTGAAGCGTCGGACCGGCTTGGTCACGGTCGAAAAACCGTTGTAGCCCAGCCAGTCGACCAGCGGCCGCACGGGCGAGAACTCCTCGCCCTCGACCACGGCGGTGTAGTAGTAGGCGCGGACGAAGCGCGAGCGCTCGCGCACATCATCCAGCATGGCCTTGAAGTCGAGATCGAAATTCAGCGAACGCACGGCCGCGTGCAGGTTCGATCCGTCAATGAACAGCGCCAGCCGTTCGTCGGGGTACAGGTGCATGACAATGCCCTTTAAAAAATGCGCGGGCGCGCGAGGCACCCGGGAGACAATATGAATACCCCTGTCATCGTCGCACTCGGCAGCAATGACAAGGGGGCGTGGGCCGATATTCCGGCCCTGCTGGAGGCCGCCATGGTGGAACTGGCGGGCGCAGGAGTGGTGGTACAGGCTCGCTCGCGCTGGTGGCGGTCGGCCGCCTGGCCCGACCCCGCCGATCCGGCCTTTCTGAACGGCGTGGTCCAGGGCGAATGGTCGGGCACGGCCGAAGCGCTGATGGCCGCGCTTTCCAACATCGAGGACCGGTTCGCTCGACGTCGATCGGTGCGCAACGCCCCCCGTACCCTCGACCTGGACCTGATCGACTTCGGCGGGCAGGTGGCCGACGGGCCCGACCTGATCCTGCCCCATCCCCGGGCGGCCGAGCGGCTGTTCGTCATGGGGCCGCTGGCCGAGATCGCCCCGGACTGGCGCCATCCGGTGCTTGGCGTCACGGCCGGTGAGCTGGCGGCCGAGGCCGCCGTCGGTCGGGATGCGGTTCCGGAGTAGTCGCCAGGGACGCCTCATTCCTGCCGATGTGGCGTTGCACAATCGGCCTGAACCCTATATTTTGTCAGGTTCTCCCAGAGTTCGAGGAAATTCATGGCGCGCGTCACTGTCGAAGACTGCATCGAGAAGGTGCCGAACCGGTTCGGCCTGGTCCTGCTGGCCGGTCACCGGGCCCGCAACATCGCCAAGGGCGAGGCGCTGACCATCGATCGCGACAACGACAAGAACCCGGTCGTCGCCCTGCGCGAACTGGCCGACGACACCGTGTCGCCGGACGAGCTGTCGGAGCACCTGATCACCACCCTGCAACGGGTCGACGAGCGCACCGAGGCCGAGGATGAGGCCGAGACCCGCGCCCTGCTGGCCGAGCCGCAGCACATGAACATGGCCGAGGCCGAGCTGATCCGCGCGCTGCAAAGCGACCGCGACGGTGGCCAGGAGGAGCGCTACTGACAGCGGAACCGAACACAGTTGTTCCCCTCCGCCCGAAGCGGTCCCGTACCGCACCGGTAGCCAAACTTGCCGAAACTGAAATGCCCGCCACTGCGGCCCCCGAGCGGCCGCAGGGCGAGCGCATGCGCGTGCTTCGCCAGTTCGAACTGGTGGAGATGGTCAAGGCCTATGACCCGTCCGCCGACGAGGCCCTGATCAACAAGGCCTATGTCTATGCGATGAAGATGCACGGCTCGCAGCTGCGGGCCTCGGGCGACCCCTATTTCGCCCACCCCATCCAGGTGGCCGGCATCCTGACCGACTACCGGCTGGACACGGCCACCATCGTCACCGCCCTGCTACACGATGTGGTCGAGGACACCTCGGCCACCCGTGACGACATCGCCAGCCTGTTCGGCGAGGAGGTGGCCGGCCTGGTCGAGGGCGTGACCAAGCTGAGCCGTCTCGAGCTACAGGCCGAGCACACCCGCCAGGCCGAGAACCTGCGGAAATTCATCCTGGCCATCAGCCGCGACGTGCGGGTGCTGCTGGTCAAGCTGGCGGATCGTCTGCACAACATGCGGACGCTGCAATACGTCAAACCGGAAAAGCGGGAACGCATCAGCCGCGAGACCCTCGAGGTCTATGCGCCGCTGGGCCGCTCGATCGGCATCCACTCCATCGCGCTTGAGCTGGAAGAGCTGGCGTTCGAGCATCTGAACCCCATCGCCCACAACGCCATCAAGCGTCGCTTGGACGCCCTCAAGCAGGAACAGGGCAGTGCGCTGGAGGATGTGGCGCAGGAGGTCCAGGACGTGCTGGCCGACAAGGGCGTCGACGCCGAGGTGATCGGCCGCCAGAAGACGCCCTATTCGATCTGGCGAAAGCTGCAGCGCAAGTCGGTGGGATTCTCGACCCTGTCGGACATCTATGCCTTCCGCGTGCTCGTAGAGAGCGAGGACGACTGTTACCGCGCGCTGGGGGTGATCCACCGCGCCTGGCGGATGGTGCCGGACCGGTTCAAGGATTTCATCTCGACTCCCAAGTCGAACAACTATCGCTCGCTGCACACCACCCTGATCGGCAAGGGCGGGGTGCGGATCGAGATCCAGATCCGGACCCGGGAGATGGACCGCATCGCCGAGGACGGCGTGGCGGCGCACTGGCGCTACAAGAACAAGTCCTACGGCTTCGACCGCGAGGCGATGGAACGGTCGGGCGGGCGCGATCCTCTGGATAACCTCCGCCGGCTGGTACAGGTGATCGAGACCGGCGAGGGCGGCGACGACTGGGTCGAGCACGCCAAGCTGGAGATGTTCCTCGACCAGGTGTTTGTCTTCACGCCCAAGGGGCAGCTGATCACCCTGCCGCGCGGGGCCATGCCGCTCGACTTCGCCTATGCCGTGCACACCGAGGTCGGCGAGACGGCCGTCGGGGTGAAGATCAACGGCGAGCTCAAGCCGATGCGCACCCAGCTGATTAACGGCGATGTGGTCGAGATCATCCGGGGCACCAAGCCCGAGGTGCCGGTGGACTGGCGCTCGCTGACGGTCACGGGCCGCGCGCGGTCGTCGATCCGGCGCACCATCCGCAGCTCCGAGCGCGACGAGTTCCAGAAGCTGGGCAAGACAACGCTGGAACAGACCCTGTCCCGCGCCGGCAAGAAACTGGCCGATCTGGCGCTGAAGCCGGTGCTGGAAACCCTGTCGATCGAGACCGAGGAGGCCCTGTTCGAGGCGATCGGGCGCGGCCAGGTGCAGGCGACGCGCGTGGTCGAAATCCTGTTCCCGGCGCTGAAGGGTCAGGTGAAGCCCGCCCATGACCGCCGCCGGATCGAGGAGAGCGAGGCGTCTCTCTATGTGCGCGGCAGCGGCCTGACGCCGGGCATCAGCATCCATTTCGGCCACTGCTGCTCGCCTCTGCCCGGGGACCGGATCGTCGGCATCCTCGAGCCGGAGAAGGGCCTGACCGTTCACACCATCGACTGCGGCCGGCTGGTGGAGTTCAGCGACGACGACAGCCTGTGGCAGGACCTGCAGTGGACACCGCGCGCCGAGATGAACGCCACGGCGGCCTCGCGGCTGAAGGCCACCATTCGCAATGCGCCGGGCGTGCTGGGGCAGGTCGCGACCCAGATCGGCGAGGCGGGCGGCAACATCCTTAATCTGGTCATGACCCACCGCCAGCAGGACTTCTTTGACGTCGAGATCGATGTCGAGGTGCGCGATGCCCGCCATGCCACCACCCTGATGGCGGCCCTGCGCGCCAATGCCTTCGTCGATTCGGTCGAGCGCGTTCGCGGCTGATGACAGACGAAACGCCTGACAATACGGCCCAGATGGCCTCGCCGTCCTACCGGCTGCCGGCTCTGGATCAGGACTTCCTGCTGGGCGACTCCATGCGCGGGGTGCGGTTCCTGCTGGAATACGCCAAGGCCGAGGAGGCGCTCAGGGCCTGGGGCGTGCGCTCCACCATCGTTGTCTTCGGCAGTGCGCGGGTGAAGCCGGGCCAGCCCTGGTACGAGACGGCGCGGGCCTTCGGTCGGCTGGCGTCGGAACGGGGCGGGGCGCTGGACGGCGAGGTCGGCGATCTGCGCAATAATGTCATCGCCACCGGCGGCGGCCCGGGCGTCATGGAGGCGGCCAACCGCGGCGCCATGGAGATCGGCGCTCCCTCGGTCGGCTTCAACATCACCCTGCCGCATGAGCAGGAGCCCAATGCCTGGTCGACACCGGAGCTGACGTTCCGCTTCCACTATTTCGCCATGCGCAAGATGCATCTGGCGATGCGGGCCAATGCACTGGTGGTCTTCCCCGGCGGCTTCGGCACCTTTGACGAGCTGTTCGAGCTGCTGACCCTACGCCAGACCGACAAGGCGCCCCCCATTCCGATCGTGCTGGTCGATCGCGACTACTGGACCACGGTGATCAATTTCGAGGCCCTGGCCGAGCACGGCATGATCGCCCGCAGGGATCTGGACCTGATGGGCTTTGCCGACGATGCCGAGGGAATCTGGCGCGAACTGCTGGTCCGGGGGCTGAAACCGCACGAGAACCTCGAATAGGGCTCCGCTTCGCCCTTTCCTCGGCCCGTCGGTGGGGGCTAGAAACGGCCCATGAACACTGAAGACGTCCTCTCCGAATTTCGCGATGCCGGTGCCCTGCGCGAGGGGCATTTCGTCCTGTCCTCGGGCCTGCACAGCCCGGTCTTCCTGCAGAAGAACCTGGTTTTCATGGACGGGGACCGCTGCGAACGCCTGTGCAAGGCGCTGGCCGGGAAGATTACGGCGACGGTCGGGCCGGTTAATGTGGCCATCTCGCCGGCCGTGGGGGGCATCATCCCCGGCTATGAGACGGCCCGTCATCTGAAGGTCCGGTCGCTGTACGTCGAGCGCGAGGGGGGTGAGTTCAAACTGCGCCGCGGCTTTTCCGTCGAGCCGGGCGAGCGCGTCGTCATGGTCGAGGATATCGTGACCACCGGCCTGTCCTCGCGCGAATGCATCGCGGCGATTCAGAAGGCGGGTGGCGAGGTCGTGGCTGCGGCCTGTATCGTCGACCGGTCCGGGGGCAAGGCCGATGTGGGCGTGCCGCTGATCGCCTTGGCGACCCTGGATGTGCCCGCCTATCCCGCCGACGCCCTGCCGCCCGAACTGGCGGCCCAGCCGGTCGAGGATCCGGGCAGCCGCAGACTGGCGAAGGGATAGACCATGGCCGAGCGCATGCGTCTGGGCGTCAATATCGACCATGTGGCCACGGTGCGGAACGCGCGCGGCGGCCAGCATCCCGACCCGGTGCGGGCGGCCGAACAGGCGCTTGCGGCCGGGGCTGACGGCATCACCGCCCACCTGCGCGAGGACCGCCGCCACATCACCGACGCCGACATCGAGGCGCTGAGCGCGCTCTGCGCCACCGCAGGTCGCCCGCTGAACCTGGAGATGGCCCTGACGCAGGAGATGTTCGAGATTGCGATGCGCCATCGCCCGCACGCCGTCTGCATCGTGCCCGAGCGCCGCGAGGAGGTGACCACCGAGGGTGGGCTGAACGTTCGGGCCAACCTCAGCCAGCTGTTCTTTCCGGTGCAGCAGCTGAAGGAGGCGGGCATCCGCGTCTCCCTGTTCATCGACCCCTCGAAGGAACAGGTCATGGCGGCCACCGGCGTGGGTGCCCAGGTGGTCGAGTTCCACACCGGCCGCTACTGCCATGCGGAAGGGGACAGGCGTCGCGCGGCGTTTGAGGAACTCACCGCTGCTGTCGAGATGGCGGACGCGGTGGGCCTTGAGGTCCACGCGGGTCACGGGCTGGACTATGAGACCGCCGCCGAGGTCGCGACCTTGCCGCAGGTGCGTGAGCTGAACATCGGCCATTTCCTGATCGGCGAGGCCATCTTCATCGGGCTGGATGCCGCCATAGCGCGCATGCGCGAGGCCATCGACGGAGCGGCCCGTTGATCGTCGGCGTCGGCGCCGATCTGTGCGACATCCGCCGGATCCAGACCTCGCTGGACCGGTTCGGGGAGCGCTTCAAGAACCGCTGCTTCACCGATCTGGAACGCACCCGCTCTGACCGTAAGCCCGACCCCGCGTGGAGCTATGCCAAGCGCTTCGCGGCCAAGGAGGCCTGTGCCAAGGCGCTGGGCACCGGCATGCGCGCGGATGTCTACTGGCGCGACATGGGGGTGGTGAACCTGCCCAGCGGGCGACCGACCCTGAAATTAACCGGCCACGCGGCCGAGCATCTGGCCCGACTGACACCGTCCGGCCACACTCCGAATATCCATTTGACGCTCAGCGACGAGCATCCCTACGCACTCGCCTTCGTGGTGATCGAAGTCTTGCCCGTCACATAATCAGGCTATAGGCCTTGCACGCCTGTGCGCGCGCACACCGGGGGTTTCTGCCATGACTGAAGAAAACAAGACGACCGAAACGGACGATCACGCCTCGCACGAAGCGCCGCCCGCGCCGGTCGAAACCGACACGCCGGAGGCCGGCGCAGCGACCGGTGCCGAGGCCGAGCCGGCCGACGCCGACACCCCCGAAGAGGCGCACGATGCGCCGTCTCATGACGCGGCCCATGAAGAGCCTCACGAAGAGCCTGCGGTCGAGCCCGAGCCGGAAGTCGAACCCGAGGTCGAGCCCGTCGTCGTGCCGGCAGAGGCCGCCGAGCCGGCGGCCGCGCACGAGCCTGAGCCTGAGCCTGCGCACGAACATGCCCCTGAGCCGGAACACACGTCGGAACCGGCGCCCCTGCCGGCTGAGCCGATTGCGGCCGCCGCGGCCCTGGCTGCTGCCTCGTCCGGTGCCGAGGCCTCTTCGTCGCGCCGCCCGGTCTGGAGCGACGAAGGCGACGCCCCCGATCACAGCGGCGACGATGATGACGATAACGGCGACGATTCCGACGGCGGCAAGACCAAGAACGAGGGTCTGGAGATCCTGAAGACGGTGGTCATCGCCCTGGTCATCGCCATCCTGCTGCGGATCTTCCTGTTCCAGCCCTTCACCATCCCGTCGGCCTCGATGGAGCCGAATCTTTACGAGGGCGACTACATCGTCGTGTCCAAGTGGACCTACGGCTATTCGAAGCACGCCATCCCCTACAGCCCGCCGCTGTTCGAGGGCCGCATCATGAACAATGCGCCCGAGCGCGGGGACATCGTCGTCTTCAAGCTGCCGCGCGACAACAAGACCGACTACATCAAGCGGGTGATCGGCCTGCCGGGCGATCGGGTGCAGATGATCAACAATGTGCTGCACATCAACGGTACGGCGGTCGAGGACGTGCTCATCAGCTCTTCGGAAGTGTCCGAGATGTTCGACGGCCAGACCGCGACCCAGCTGCGCGAGACCCTGCCGGGCGGGCGTACCTTCACCATCCAGGACTTTGGTCCGAACTACAGCCTCGACAACACGCCGGTGTTCGAGGTGCCCGAGGGCTACTACTTCATGATGGGCGACAACCGCGATAACTCGATCGACAGCCGCGAGCAGTCGGCCATGGGCGTCGGCCTGGTCCCTGAGGAGAACCTGATCGGCAAGGCCGAGATGATCCTCTTCTCGTGGCATGAGGGCGCGTCGCTGTGGAATCCGGTCAGCTGGTTCAGCAAGGTTCGTCTGGACCGCTTCTTCACCGTCCTGAAGTAGGGAATGACGGATCGCCGCAGTGAAGCTGTCCAGGCACTGACCCGGACCCTGGGTCACGCGTTTCACGACCCCTCGCTGCTGGAGCGTGCCCTGACCCACCCCAGCGTGGGCGAGGGCGCGGCCCACGATGCCGTCGGTCGGCCCATTCTGGACAACCAGAGGCTGGAGTTCTTCGGCGACCGGGTGCTGGGGCTGCTGGTGGCCGAGCGGCTGATGCGCGACTTCCCCCAGGCAAACGAGGGCGAAATGTCCTCGCGCCTGCACGGACTGGTCGACCGGTCGGCCTGTGCTCGCGTGGGCGAGGCCGCAGGCGTCGGACCGGCCCTGCGCATGTCGGCGGGCGAGAGCAAACAGGGGGGGCGCCGTCGCGACGGCATCCTCGCCGATGCGGTCGAGGCCATCCTGGCGGCGGTCTATTTCGACGGGGGGATCGACGCGGCCCGTGCGGTGTTCGAGCGCCTGTGGAAGGCCGAGCTGGCCAACCCGTCCTCGCGCAGCCACAGCAATCCGAAATCGGCCCTGCAGGAGTGGTCTCTGAAGGTCGGCCGCGGGCTTCCGGCCTATCGCGTGGTGGACCGGACCGGCAGCGATCACGCCCCGACCTTCCGGGTCGAGGTGACGATCTCCGGCACCGATGGCTTGACCGCGGAGGGCCGATCGCGTCAGGAGGCGGAGAAAGCGGCCGCCCTGGCCCTTATGCAGCGTGAAGGCGTGATTTGACCCCCGATACCCAAACGGACTCCCCACAGACCGGAACGCGAGCCGGATTCGTCGCCGTGATCGGCGCGCCCAACGCCGGCAAGTCCACCCTGGTCAACCGGCTGACGGGCTCCAAGGTCTCGATCGTCACGCAAAAGGTCCAGACGACGCGCTTCCCGGTGCGGGGCATCGTCATGGATGACCAGACCCAGATGGTGCTGGTCGATACGCCCGGCATTTTCAATCCGCGCCGCCGGCTGGACCGGGCCATGGTCGCCTCGGCCTGGGAAGGCGCCGAGGAGGCCGATGCCGTGGTGCATCTGGTCGATACCTCTGCCCAGATGGCGATCGGTGAGGGCAAGGGCTCGGCGGCCGACCGCCGCTCGGTCGAGGATGTCGAGACCATCATCGAGGCCCTGAAGGGACGCGAGCGCAAGGCGATCCTGGCGCTCAACAAGATCGACGGCCTGAAGCGCGAGTCGATGCTGGCCGTCATGACCGAGCTGTTCAACACGGGCGTCTACAGCGACGTCTTCCTGATCTCGGCGGCGACCGGGGACGGGGTGCTGGACCTGAAGGCGCACCTCGCCGGCCTGATGCCCGAAGGACCTTGGCTGTATCCCGAGGACCAGAGCGCCGACCTGCCGATGCGCGTGCTGGCGGCCGAGATCACCCGCGAGAAGGTCTTCCTGCGCGTGCACGAGGAACTGCCCTATTCGGCGGCGGTCGAGACCACGTCGTTCGAGGAGCGTCAGGACGGCTCGGTCCGGATCGAACAGACCATCTATGTCGAGCGCGAGAGCCAGCGCCCGATCGTGCTGGGCCGTCAGGGCCAGACGCTGAAGTGGATCGGCCAGAAGGCCCGCGAGGAGCTGACCCTTCTGATGGACCGGCCGGTCCACCTGTTCCTGACGGTCAAGGTCGACCCGAAATGGCAGGACTCACGGGCTCTTTATGCGCAGTTCGGTCTGACATTCGATATCTAGGGCGGATGAAGCCCACCCCGATTCTCGCCGGTCTCGCTGTCCTCGTCCTTTTGGGAGGCGGCATATGGGGCGGCCTGTCCGGATTCGGCGCAGGCGCCGCCGCGCCGGAGGCCGAGCAGGGCCCCACGCTCCCGCCGCGCCCACCGGTGACCGTGGTCCAGTCGCTGCCCCGATTGCAGGCGACGCTTGAGGACATGGCCGAGCGGGGCCGGTTCACCGGCGGCGTGCTGGTCGCGCGCGGCGACGAGGTCCTGTTCCGTCAGGTCTATGGCATGGCCGACCGCGAGGCGGGACGCGCGTTCACGCTCGACACCCCGTTCCGCCTGGCCTCGGTCAGCAAGATGTTCACCGCCGCCGCCCTCCTGCGCCTGCAGGACGAGGGCGTGCTGAGCGTCGACGATCCGGTCTGCCGCTGGATCAAGCCGTGTCCCGAGGCCTGGGCCGACATCCGCGTGGGCCATCTGATCTCGCACCAGTCCGGCATCCCCGACCTGATGCAGCGCCCTGGCTGGGGCATTCGCCGAACCACCCCCGCCACCCTCGATGAGCTGACCTTCGACAGCAGCCAGTACCGGCTGGAGTTCGAGCCGGGCACCGACCTGCGCTACAACAATGCCGGCTTCAATCTGGCGGCAGCGGTGGTCGAGTCGGCGACGGGGCAGGACTTTCACAGCTGGCTGAGCCAGACCTTCTTCCAGCCTCTTGGCATGACCCGGACCGGCTACGACGTCGTTCCGGACCTGGCCATGGGCTATGCGGACTTCCCGGCCGGCATCACCCCCCAGCCCGAGGCCAATGTCAGCATCATCCCGGGTGCGGGCGCCCTGTCCTCCACCCTGGACGACCTGCTGGCCTGGGAATGGGCGCTGCATCGCGGCGGCCTGCTGAGCGAACGGTCCTATGCGGCCATGATCGCCGACCATGCGCCCCTCGACACGCCCGACGAGCGCCGGGGCGGGCCGCGTCGCCTGTGGGGCTATGGCCTGTTCAGCCGCTCGCTGGGGCATCAGGTCGAGCCGGCCTTCGAGGACCGCCAGATCTATCACACCGGCAGCTGGTCGGGGTTCCGCAACATGGTGCTCTGGCAGCCCGGCGCCGAGATCGTGGTGATCGTCCTGTCGAACAACTATCACCGCCGCGAAGAGGTGTTCCTGATCAGCCAGCAGGCCATGGCCGAGGCGCTGGGCCGCCCCTATCCGGAACGGATGGCCCCGCGCGACTGATCCTCAGGCGAAGGCGTCGGCGAGGCGCAGGAAGCCTGCCACGTCGATGGTCTCGGCCCGGGCATCAGGCTCGATGCCGGCCGCCTCGCACAGGGTCGCGCCACCCAGCGGCTTGAGGCTGGAGCGCAGCATCTTGCGACGCTGGCCAAAGGCCGCGCCGGTGACCTTTTCCAGCTTGCGGATGCGCGCATCAGACAGGCGTTCGGCCAGCGGCCGCAGGTGCACCACCGCCGAGGCGACCTTGGGCGGCGGGGTAAAGGCCGCGGCCGGCAGGGTCATCACCATGCACGCCTCGCACAGGGCCTGGCTGATGACCGCCAGCCGGCCATAGGCGGCGTCGCCCGGCTGGGCCACCACGCGCTGGGCGACCTCCTTCTGGAACATCAGGGTCATCGATGTCGGAGTCCACGGCCCGGTCAGCCATTTGATCAGCAGCGCCGTGCCGACATTGTAGGGCAGGTTCGACACCAGATGCGCCGGCCCCCCCGCGATCGCGGCCTCTTCGACCTTCAGCGCATCCGCCTCGACCAGCGTCAGCCGCCCTGAGCCGTCGTCCAGCTCGGCGAGCAGGGGCAGGAAGCGGGCGTCCTTTTCCACCGCGATCACCCGCCCCGCGTCGCTCTCGATCAGGGCGCGGGTCAGGCCGCCGGGGCCGGGGCCGACCTCGATCACCGTATCGCCCGCGAACGGACCGGCCAGCCGGACGATCTTGCGCGTGACATTGAGGTCCAGCAGGAAATGCTGGCCAAAGCTCTTCTTCGCCATCAGCCCGTGGGCGTCCAGCGTCTCGCGGAGGGAGGGCAGGTCGCTCATGCCGCTGCGGCCCGGCGGTCGGCCATGGCACGTGCCAGCTTTACGGCGGCGATCAGGCTGTCGGGGCGGGCCACCCCGCGGCCGGCAATGTCAAAGCCGGTCCCGTGGTCGGGCGAGGTCCGTACGATGGGCAGGCCCAGGCTGACATTGACCCCGCCCCAGAAGTCGAGCGTCTTGACCGGGATGAGCGCCTGGTCGTGATAGAGGCACAGCACCGCGTCATAGGTCTGCCGGGCCTCGTCGTGGAACAGGGTGTCGGCGGACCTCGGGTCGCTGATGTCGATGCCCTCGCCCCGCAAGGCGTTGGCGGCCGGGATCAGCACCTGCTGTTCCTCAAGTCCGATGGAGCCGCCTTCTCCGGCGTGCGGGTTCAGCCCCGCGAGCGCCAGACGGGGACGGGCGATGCCAAAGTCGCGGATCATGGCCTCATGCACCACGCGGGCCACACGGCTGACGCGCTCGGCCGTCACCAGCTCGGGCACGTGGGCCAGCGGCGTATGGATGGTAACCAGACAGGCCCTCAGGTCCCGCGCCGTCAGCATCATCACCGGGCCGCGCGTCCCCGACCAGGGAACGTCTGCCGTCAGATCGGCGATAAACTCGGTATGGCCCGGAAAGCGGAACCCGGCCTGGTACAGGGGGGCCTTGGCAATGGGGGCCGTGACGACGCCCGACACCTGTCCATCGACGGCCATCCGCACCGCGGTCTCGATCCAGCCGGTGACCGAGGTGGCATGCTCCGGTCGGGCATGCCCCGGCGTTGCGGGCGAGGGCAGGGGATGATCCAGCACCGGCACGGCCTCACCGAACGCGGCCTCAGCCTCATCGGGCGTGGCAACTGCCTTGACCGGAGCATGGTCGGCCATCAGGGCCGCATCGCCGACGACCACGAAGGGGGTCGGAGCGGCGCGCCAGCACGCGGCGATGATCGCGGGGCCCACACCGGCCGGTTCGCCCATGGTCAGGGCGAGCGGCGGCACGCGCCCGGCCATCACTTCATCTCGATCAGGGCATCGGCGCGCAGGTCGCGCATGTAGCGGCGGCCCAGCATGGCCAGGTTTGACCGTTGCAGACGGGACTCGACTTCGCGGTAGCTGGGCATCTCGGCCGTGCCAAGGCGACGTCCGCAGACACCCACCAGATGCAGACCCAGCGGCGTGCGGATCGGGTCGCTGATCTGTCCCACCTGCGCCTCGCGGGCGAAGGGCTGGAACTGGGGGGCAAGGTTCAGCACCTCGGTCTCGCCCAGGTCCGACCCCAGCAGGCCGGCTTCCGAGGCGGCGCGCGCCACCATGGTGTCACAGGTCAGCGAGGGGCGGATCGACATCAGGCGCTGGGCCGCGGCCTCGACCTGCGCGTCCGTCGCATCCGGCGAAAGCTCGACCATCACCTGATTGAGGCTGACGAGGCTGGAGGCCGCGCCGTCCCGCTTGTCGCGCATGTAGATGATGTAGACGCCGCCATCGACGACGATGGGGTTCGACAGCTGGCCGACATCGAGATTGTCCATCGCCTGCTGCACGGGCGGGGGGACCGAGCCCTCGACCACCCAGCCGGCGTCACCGCCGCGTACGGCCGACGGCGCGGCCGAGAACTGCTGGGCCACGGCCTGGAACGGCGCGCCCTGGATCATCTGCTGAATCAGCTGTTGGGCGCCGGTGATGGCCTGCTGCATGCCGCCGACACGCGCGCCTTCGATATAGATCTCGCCGATCAGATACTGCTTCTTCGTCGCGGCTTCCTCGTACTGGCGCAGGGTCTGCTCGACCTGGTTGCGGCTGACGCGGGCCCGGCTGGCGAAGCGCCCGCCGACCAGCTCGCGCCAGCCGATGGCCGTGCGGATTTGCTCGCGGATGGTGCGGGCGTGGATGCCCGCCTGGGCCAGCGCCTGCATATACTGCTCAGGCGTCATATTGGCCTGCTGGGCCATGGCGGCGATTTCGGCGTCGACCTCTTCATCCGTAATGATCAGGGTCGGATACTTGGCGATCTCCTGGGCCTGGAGGTGCTCCTCGATCAACATGTCGAGGGCTTCGCTCTGGATCTGGGCGACATTCTCGGCGGTCGGCTGAACCTCGCTCATGATGATCAGCAGCAGCATGCGCTGGCGCAGGTCATAGCCGGTGATCACGCGGTCATTGACCGTGGCGACGATGCCGTCGGCGATTTCGAACTGCGGCTCCTGCGGGCGCGGCTGGGCCGGGCGGTCAGCCGCGGGGTTCAGGGTACCGGCGGAAACAGGCGGCCGGGTCTGGGCAAGGGCCGGTCCGGCCACGGCCAGGAGTGCCGCTGCCGCGATCACTGTACGCATGAAACGCATGGTTCGTTCTGATTCCTCATACCGGTTCGGTGCAGGCGCCGTCGGCAACTCGCCCCGCATCAACTCAGCCCCGTATCAACGTAGTTCGGCGTCAGGTCAAACCCGCGAGCGCGCGTCCGGAACCCTGCCTACCAGCGCCTGTCATTCCGGTCATAGCCTGACCCTCCAAAAGTGGCGAGGTTTAGGCGGATGTAGACGCCCTCGGACGGGCCACTGGGGCGAACCCGCGTGTTGTCGCGCCGATACCCCACCTCGAACCGGAAACAGTCGTCGTCGAACAGCAGGCCGACCTCGGATCGGGTGATCAGGTCCCGCTCCAGATCCATCACCCCCGTGCCGGCGATGCCCCAATTGCCCCAGATGAACTGCTGGGCCTGAAGTTCCACGAACTCATAGTTCCGGTTCAGCGGTCCGCCGAGCGGGTTCGACCGGTCGACGATATAGGTCACGGTTGCGCGGTCGCGGCGCCGCCAGGTGGCATCGACCGAAGCCTCGGCGCGGCGCACATCGCCCGAGTCGTCAAAGGTCGCATGGCCCCAGCCGCGGATCCCGTCGGTGGCCGTAAAGCTGCCCTGCACCACCCAGTCCGAGGACGACGAGGCCAGCCCCGTGGGGTCGTAGAGGGCGGGCACGGCCGGAAGCGTGGGGTCGGGCAGAACCGCCAGCAGCCCCGGCTCGTCATCATCGCGCCAGCTCTTGCCGATGAAGATCGAGGCCTCGCGCGCCGGACCCCAGTGATAGGTCGTGCGCGCGCCCAGCGTCAGGCGGGCACCCCCTTCATACAGGTCAAACCCCGGAAAGCGGTCCATGCGGAACAGCGAGCCGGCGTCCAGCTCCAGCGTCTGGCTGTCCTCGTTGGGAATGCGCGGATCGAGGTCGCTGGCGGTCGAGATCGACAGCTGGGCATGCGGCTCGACGATCAGGTCTCCGCCGCCAGACAACGGTTTGACCAGCGGGTAGCGGATATCCAGACCGGCGCTCAGCCGACCGCGGCTGAGGGTCTCGGACCCGCTGGCGAATGGTGGCGGCAGGTCGTCGAGCGAATAGATGTCGGCCCGACCGTCCACGAACGGCTCCCAGATCACCCCGGCGCGGCTGACCATCGCCCGGCGCCAGTCGAACCGGCCGGTGACGCGACGGCTGTCCACGCCTGACAGGCCTGCCGGCACCGGATCGGGTACCACTTCAGGCCGCAGGATCGGCGAGCCGACATAGTCGTCGCGGAACAGGGCGACCGAGGATCCGCTCAGCCTCAGCCGACCGCCCAGCACGGGGCCTTCGGGCTCCCACCGCGCGGTGATCAGGGGGGCGACGAAGGGCAGGCTGCTGTCGGCCTCGAACACGTTCAGCCCGGGAGCCGCCTCATTGGCCTCGGCGATCCGCAGGCTCTGGATATCGAAGGCCGCGACCGACACATAGCTGCGCCGCGTCTGGTATTCCGCGTAGATCTGGCTGATCAGGCGGCGCTCATCCCCGTAGTAGAGGCCGTTGTCCTGATAGGGATTTCGGATGTCGTAACGGTCGAACAGCGTCTTGTCCGAGGTGCGCTCGACCGTGAAGCCCCACCGCCACGGCCCGTTCGGATCGAACCGGCCGTGGGCCAGCAGATAGCTGCGGTGCTCGCGGTCCAGCGGCGTCGGCACATCGTCGATGCCGTCGTCGTCGATGTCGAAATCGCCGAACGTCCGCTCATAGGTATAGCCCCCGCGCGCCACGATCGTGCCGTCGGCGAACCGGCGCCGCCATTGCAGGTTCAGCAGCGGCAGGACCTCGGTGTTCAGCTGGGGACTGATCAGCCAGTCCTCGGACGGCGACACCACGATCAGATAGGGCTGTTCATACGACAGGCCGCGTTCCTGATCGAACTCGATAATTGGCACCAGCAGGCCACTGGCCCGTTCCACCGTCGGGTCGGGGTGGCCGAAGTAGGGCAGGTACAGAACCGGCACCCCGCCGATCTTGAAAACCGCGTTCCGGTACAGGATGGCGCGCAGGGCCTCGTCCTGGACCACCCGCTCGGCCTGGATCGAGATGCTGGGGGTCTTGGGCCGCCCTTCCTCGTCGCAGATGGGGCAGGGGGTGAAGAGGGCGTAGTTCAGCTCGTTGAGCGTTTCCGAGCGCCGGACCGCCGTGGCCGCCATCAGGCTGGCGCCGTTCTCAAGCCGGGTGGCAAAGTCGACAGCGACGCCGGTCTGAAGGTCGTCTTCCAGCTCCAGCAGCGAGGCATAGACCACCGTCCCATCCGGGGCGACCAGCTCGACCTGGCCCTCGGCCGTGGCGGTCTGGTTCGCGAGGTCATAGGCCACGCGCCGGGCCTGCAGTGTGTGGTCCCGGAAGCGGGCAAAGACGCGCTCGCCGTCCGCCGTGCCCTCTGCCGTCAGGACATCGCCATCGCGCGAGACATTGCCCGCGTCCATATAGACCGCCTCGGGGGCCAGACCGTCGGCGGGCGCGGGGGGCGTGGCCTCCTGGGCCAGGGCCTGGCCGGCCAGAAACAGGGGTGCGCAGGCCAGGCTTGCCGCACCGGCCAGCAGGCGCCCGCGCAGGGCGCCGCGCTTCTGGCGGCCGGGCCGGGGGGCCGCTGGGCCGGACAAAATCCTGTCTTGCTTCACATCAACCTCGAACGGGGGGCAGCTCAGCCGTCCTCCGTATAGAACAGCAGGGTGAAGGCCGCGAGCCCGGTGAGCACCGGAGGCAGCCAGGCGGCCAGGAAGGGCGGAATCACTTCCGCCGTCCCGAAGGCCGCGAACGTCTGGTTCACGAAGAAGAAGGCGAAACCGAGGATGACGGCCGCAATCGACATGCGCGCCAGATCCCCCAGCCGCATCAGCCGCAGCGAAAAGGCCGCCGCCAGGATCGACATGGCGGCAAACATCAGCGGCGTGGCCAGCAACTGGTGCAGCCGGAGGCGATAGGCGGTGGAGGAGAAGCCGGCCTGTTCGACCCGCTCGATCTGGGTCGGCAGGGCCCACAGCGAGGTCGACTGCGGCCGGGCAAAGCGGGCGAAGGCTTCATTCGTCGCAAGACTCGAGGGCAGGTCCAGCCGCGCATAGGACACGGCCCGCTGGCCGGTCTGGGCCCCCACGGCATCGACCAGCCGCCAGCTGCCGGCGGTCAGCGAGGCCGAGGCGGCGTCCAGCCGTTCGACGAAGCTGAGAGCGCCGTTTTCGCCGACCGTATAGATGAAGAAGGTCACCCCGGTCAGGCGCGCCCGGGCCCGGTCCTGCTGCTCGGCGCGAATGATCATCTGGCGCTGGCTGTTCCCTTCGCGGATCCAGACGGCTTCGGGCCGGTCGCTTTCCACCGGAGCGGCCGACAGGCGGGTGCGCTCGCGCTGGAAGACCCCGTCGCCCCAGGCCGCGACCGGCCCCAGCACGGTGATGGTCAGGATGCCGAAGATCAGCGCGGTTCCGGCGGCCGGCAGGACGAACCGCCAGGCCGACAGCCCGGCGGCCCGCATGGCGATCAGCTCGCTCCGCCGGTTCAGCCCCACATAGGCGGCCAGCGTCCCGAACAGAAAGACGAACGGCATCAGCTGCAGGATCACGGCCGGCGACTTCATGGCCATCAGGCCGAGGATACGCAGCGCCGACAGATCGACGTCCGAGCCGACGCCCCGCGAAATCTCCACGAAGTCGATCAGCATGATCAGGCTGGCGATGATGGCCAGGGCGACGGTCAGCGACCGGGCCTGCTGGATCAGCACATAGCGTTCGATCCGGCCGAGGCTGAACAGGCGGGGAGAACGAAAGCTCATGCCCGGGCGCTCCCCGGCATCAGGGCGCGCCAGTCGAACAGGTCCAGCCTCCGCCCCCGCCTCGGAGCCCGGAACAGCATGGCGACGGCCAGGCCCGTGACCACGAGGGGGAAGGCGTACTGCAACAGGTTCAGCCATGGCGTCCACGCGGCGGCGGCCACCACGCCGTAGCCAAGGATGCGGACCAGCAGGAACACGGCCGCCGCCTTGGCCACGCGAATGCCATAGCCGGTGCGGCTGAACGAGCCGGCCAGGATGGCCGCCAGCGCCAGCGCCATGGCGGTCAGGGCATACAGCGGCGAGGCCAGCCGCGAATGCCCCTCCGCCAGCAGCTCGTTGCGGGTGCCCACCGAGGGGATCATCTCCGGCCGCGGCATGAACAGGTCGCTGAGCCCGAGGTCGGAGGGCTTGAAGCGGGGCTGCTCGGCCCCCTCCGCATAGCCGCCCAGGGGAAAGACATAGGTGTCGAACGACAGCAGGTTCAGCACCCCCGCCGAGGAGAACTGCTGGCTCGACCCGCCGATGAGCGTCAGCACCGGTTCCCCGTCCACACGGCCAAAGCGGGCCTCGGCGGCGCTCCAGGTCTGGGTGGTCTCGCCGTCACGGATATAGATGAAGAGGTTCTTCAGCAGCCCGTTCTGCTCGATCTCCTGCACATAGACCGTCAGGCCGTCGCCGCTCTGCACGAACTCTCCCTCGCGCACCAGCAGCGCAGCCAGATCGGAGCGTACGGCAAAGGCCTCCGTCCGCGCGGTGGTCTGGGACCAGGGCTGGATGACCAGATTGATGAGCAGGCCGAGCGCCATGACGATCACCGCCAGCTTGGCGGCCGGCCGGATCAGGGCCACCCGGGTGATGCCTGCGGCCTGGGCGGCGGTCAGTTCTTGCTCGCGCTGCAGCCGGGTCAGGGCCACGAGGGCGCCGACGAACAGGCCGATCGGCAGGATAACCCCCAGCAGCTGGGGCACGGCCAGCAGGGTCAACTTGAGCATCAGCCACAGGCTCTGGCCGCGCTCGACCACGAATTCCAGCTGCTCCAGGCTCTGGCTCAGCACACCGATTCCCACCAGCGCGGCACACGCCCCGGCGACCGGCAGCAGCAACTGGCGAAAAAGGTAGCCTTGAATCAGCGTCATCGGTGGGAAAATTTCGCCCGGTTGCGGGCCGTGTCGATAACGCGCATCTAATACACATCGAGGCGGTCGGAAGAAACGGAACGCCTCTTTTTGTATTGTGTAACCGGGAACCGGGCCGCTCGCCCGGGTGGGAGTGCTTCATGAACATCGCCTTTGCTGCCGATCTGGGACAACCGCAGGCCCTGGCCCTGCTTGTCGGGGAGGGCCGCAAGCTGTGCGAGGGCGGCAAGGTCCTGGACGGCCAGTCCGGCGGCACCTTCGAGCGCGCCATGCAGTCCGGCCGCTTCACCGGCGGCAAGGGCAAGACGCTGGTCGTGTCGGCTCCGCACGGGCTGGACGCCTCGGTGGTCGTGCTGGCCGGCGTGGGCAAGCGCGACGAGCTGACGGATCTGGCGATCGAGGAAGCGGCCGGAGCGGCCTTCCACGCGGTCAAGATGAGCGGGGCCGAAACCCTGACCGTCGATGCCCGCTCGTTCAGCGCCGAACAGGCCGCCCGCGTGGCCTTCGCCATCAAGCTGGCCGCCTATCGCTTCGACAAATACCTGACCCGCCAGAAGCCCGAGAAGATCCCGTCGGTGACGGGCCTGACCGTGGTCTGCGCCGATGTGAAGGCCACCGAGGCGGCGTTCCAGCCCCTGTCGGCCGTGGCCGACGGCGTGATCTTTGCCCGCGACCTGGTCTCGGAGCCCGCCAACGTCCTCTACCCCGAAGAATTCTCCAAACGCTGCAAGGCGCTCGAATCGCTGGGCCTCGAAGTCGAGGTTCTGGGCGAGAAGGAGCTTGAGAAGCTGGGCTTCCGCACCCTGCTGGCGGTCGGCATGGGCAGCCGTCGCGACAGCCATGTCGCCATCATGAAGTGGAACGGCGGCAATTCGGGCGAGGCGCCGCTGGCCTTCGTCGGCAAGGGCGTCTGCTTCGACACGGGCGGCATTTCGCTGAAACAGCCCGAGGGCATGGAAGACATGAAGTGGGACATGGGCGGCGCGGCCGCCGTGTCCGGCCTCATGCACGCGCTGGCGGGCCGCAAGGCGAAGGTCAATGCGGTGGGCGTTATCGGCCTTGTCGAGAACATGCCCGACGGCAATGCCCAGCGCCCCGGTGACATCGTCAAATCCCTGTCGGGCCAGACGGTCGAGGTGCTGAACACCGACGCGGAGGGCCGCCTCGTTCTGGCGGACTGCCTCTGGTACACCCAGGACCGCTTCAAGCCGAAATTCATGATCGATCTGGCCACCCTGACGGGCGCCATGATCGTCGCGCTGGGCATGGACTATGCCGGGGTGTTCTCGAACGACGACTCGGTGGCCCAGCCGATCCTCGATGCCGGTGCCAAGGTCGACGAGAATTTCTGGCGCATGCCGATCCCGGACCAGTACGACCGCCATATCGACTCGCCGGCCGCGGATGTGAAGAACATGGGCAACGGCCGCGCCGGTGGCTCGATCACCGCCGCCCTGTTCCTGAAGCGCTTCATCAACGACACCCCCTGGGCGCACATAGACATCGCGCCGACCGCCTGGGTCAGCAAGAGCCAGCGGTCGACCGTGCCGGACGGCGGCGTCGGCTTCGGCGTGCGCACGCTCGACCGGATGATTGCCGACACCTACGAGGGCTAGGGCAGGCGAGGGGCCGGAAGCCATGGCCGGTCAGGGTCCGCAAATCTGGTTCTACCACCTTGAACGGTCGGGTCTGGAGCAGGTGCTTCCGACCTTGCTGGACAAGGTGATGCAGGCCGGCCTGCGGGCCCAGGTCCGGGTCGCCGACACAGACCTCGCCCGGCACCTGGGCGAGGCGCTGTGGACCTGGCGGGACGACAGTTTTCTCGCGCATGGCCACAGTTCCGACCCTCATCCCGGGCGACAACCGATCCTGTTCACATCAGGAACCGACAATGTGAACCAGGCTCAGGCCCTGTTCATTGTCGACGGATCAGACTTTGGGCCGACGGAGGATTTCCAACGGTGTTTCATCCTATTCGACGGTCAGGACGAGGCGGCGCTGACGCAGGCGCGAGAGCGCTGGAAGGCGCTCAAGGCCGCGGGCGCGGACATCAGCTACTGGCGGCAGACGCTGGAAGGACGATGGGAAAAGGCGGGCTGATCCTGGCCGCGCTGGCCTTCGGTCTCAGCGCCTGTACGCCGCCCGAGTCCCTGCCGACCCGCCCGGTCGGCGTGGTGGTCGTGCCCGACGCGCCTGCCGGCCGGACGCCCTATGCCGAGGCGGCGTTCGAGGTCCAGGACCCCAACGACCTGTGCCGCGCATCCTCCCTCCAGTGGCTGGTCGGCAAGGACCGCAGCGAGATCCCGGTGCCGGTCGACCTGACCAACCGGCGCGTGGCCTGCACCACCTGCCCCCGGACCGAGGCCCATTCCCCGTATCTGCTGAACATTCTCTACGACGCCGAAACCAACCGGGTAACCCAGGTCAGCTGCGGCTGAGGGAACCGGCTGGTCCGGCGCGCCTTAGCCCTTCGACAGTCAAAGCATGGAGACCGACGATCATGATGCGTGCCGCCCTTCTGACCGGTAGCCTGGCCCTGCTGGCCGCCTGCGCCCCGACCCCGGACGCCGCCATGCCCGGTGGCGCGACCGACACCTGCGGCGCGGCCGGTAGTCAGGGGCTGATCGGTCGCAACATCGCCGCCGTCAGCTTTGCCGCCGATGCCAATGTCCGCACGGCCTGCACCACCTGTGCGGTGACCATGGACTATCAGGCCGACCGGATGAACGTCTTCTTCGACCAGGAGACCGGCATCATCGAACGGGTGACCTGCGGCTAGTCCGCAGGAAATTCACCGGGGGCCTTTATTTCGTCGGAAAAGCGAGTATATCACCGCGTTCCGCACAACTCTGTAACGAGTCCGCGCGACAGCGCCGAGGCCCGGTCCGTTGCCCTCCGACCGGTGCGAAGGCGCGCTCCTCCCCAAGGGAGCCGACATGACTGGTGTCCTGATCGCAGAGGCCCGCGGCCCGCGATCGAGGGTGGACACCGACATCCGTAAGGCCCGGGACCGCCGTCGGCGGCCACGGGTCATTGCTTTGACTGCGGGCCGTCCGGCCCGCCGATTGGGAAACAGGAATGGCCAAGTCCATCGACGGTCTCGCCCACGTGGCTCAGATCGCCTCCGCCACGTCGTTCACCGGCAAGAAGCGCATTCGCAAATCCTTCGGTCGCATCCCGGAAGCGGTGCAGATGCCGAACCTGATCGAGGTGCAGCGCGCCTCGTACGAACAGTTCCTGCAGCGCGAAGTGCGCCCCGGCGAGCGCATCGACCAGGGCATCGAGGCGGTCTTCAAGTCCGTCTTCCCGATCAAGGACTTCAACGAGCGCGCCGTGCTCGAATACGTCTCGTATGAGTTCGAGCCGCCGAAGTACGACGTCGAGGAGTGCATCCAGCGCGACATGACCTATGCCGCGCCGCTCAAGGTCAAGCTGCGCCTGATCGTGTTCGAGACGGACGAGGAAACCGGCGCCCGCTCGGTCAAGGACATCAAGGAGCAGGACGTCTACATGGGCGACATCCCGCTCATGACGGACAAGGGCACCTTCACCGTCAACGGCACCGAGCGCGTGATCGTCTCGCAGATGCACCGCTCGCCGGGCGTCTTCTTCGACCACGACAAGGGCAAGACCCACTCGTCGGGCAAGCTGCTGTTCGCCGCCCGCGTGATCCCGTACCGCGGCTCTTGGCTGGACTTCGAGTTCGACGCCAAGGACATCGTCTACGTCCGTATCGACCGTCGCCGCAAACTGCCCGCTTCGACGTTCCTGATGGCGCTGGGCATGGACGGCGAGGAAATCCTCAAGACCTTCTACGACACCGTGCCCTACGAGAAGCGCGGTGACACCTGGGTCACGCCCTACAAGCCCGAGCGCTGGCGCGGCGTGAAGCCCGAGTTCGACCTGGTCGACGCCGACACCGGCGAGGTCGTGGCACCGGCCGGCACCAAGATCAGCGCCCGCGCCGCCAAGAAGCTGGGCGAAACGGTCAAGTCGCTGTCGCTGGCGTCCGACGCCCTGGTGACCAAGTATCTGGCCGCCGACGCGGTCAATATGGAAAACGGCGAGATCTTCGCCGAGGCCGGTGACGAGCTGGACGCCGCCACCATCGACCTGCTGGTCGAGAACGGCTTCACCACCCTCGACATTCTGGACATCGACCACGTCACGGTCGGCGCCTACATGCGCAACACCCTGCGCGTGGACAAGAATTCGAGCCGCGAGGAAGCGCTGTTCGACATCTACCGCGTCATGCGTCCGGGCGAGCCCCCGACCCCGGAAGCGGCCGAGGCGATGTTCAACTCGCTGTTCTTCGACTCGGAGCGCTACGACCTGTCGTCGGTCGGCCGCGTGAAGATGAACATGCGCCTGGAAAGCCCGGAAGTCGGCGACGACGTCCGCGTGCTGCGCAAGGAAGACGTGCTCAAGGTCCTGCAGATCCTGGTGGGCCTGAAGGACGGCCAGGGCGAGATCGACGACATCGACAACCTGGGCAACCGCCGGGTGCGTTCGGTCGGCGAGCTGCTGGAAAACCAGTACCGCGTCGGTCTGCTGCGCATGGAGCGCGCCATCAAGGAGCGCATGAGCTCGGTCGATATCGACACGGTCATGCCGCACGACCTGATCAACGCCAAGCCGGCGGCCGCGGCCGTCCGTGAGTTCTTCGGCAGCTCGCAGCTGTCGCAGTTCATGGACCAGACCAACCCGCTGTCGGAAATCACCCACAAGCGCCGCCTGTCGGCGCTTGGGCCGGGCGGTCTGACGCGCGAACGCGCGGGCTTCGAGGTCCGCGACGTGCACCCGACCCACTATGGCCGGATCTGCCCGATCGAGACGCCGGAAGGCCCGAACATCGGCCTGATCAACTCGCTGGCCACTCACGCCCGGGTGAACAAGTACGGCTTCATCGAAAGCCCCTACCGTCGCATCAAGGACGGCAAGGCCACCGACGACGTCGTCTACATCTCGGCCATGGAAGAGGCGAAGCACGTCATCGCCCAGGCCAACATCGAGCTGAAGGCCGGCGAGATCGTCGAGGACCTGGTCCCGGGCCGGGTCAACGGGGAATCGCAACTGCTGGCCAAGGCCGACGTTGACATGATGGACGTGTCGCCCAAGCAGGTGGTCTCGGTCGCTGCGGCCCTGATCCCCTTCCTGGAAAACGACGACGCCAACCGCGCGCTGATGGGCGCCAACATGCAGCGTCAGGCTGTGCCGCTGGTCCAGGCCGACGCCCCGCTGGTCGGCACCGGCATGGAAGCGGTCGTGGCCGTGGACTCCGGCGCGGTCGTGGTCGCCAAGCGTGACGGCATTGTCGAGCAGATCGACGGGACCCGGATCGTGGTGCGCGCCACCAACGAGTCCGACGCCGGTCGTTCGGGCGTCGACATCTATCGCCTGTCCAAGTTCCAGCGTTCGAACCAGTCGACCTGCATCAACCAGCGCCCGATCGTGCGCGTGGGCGATACGGTCAAGGCCGGCGACGTGATCGCCGACGGCCCGTCGACGGACCTCGGTGAACTGGCGCTGGGCCGCAACGCCCTCGTCGCCTTCATGCCGTGGAACGGCTACAACTTCGAGGACTCGATCCTGATCTCCGAGCGCATCGTGCGCGACGACGTCTTCACCTCGATCCACCTCGAGGAGTTCGAGGTGATGGCCCGCGACACCAAGCTGGGGCCGGAAGAGATCACCCGCGATATTCCGAACGTCGGCGAGGAAGCCCTGCGCAACCTCGACGAGGCCGGCATCGTCGCCATCGGCGCCGAGGTCCAGCCGGGTGACATCCTGTGCGGCAAGGTCACGCCCAAGGGCGAGAGCCCGATGACCCCGGAAGAGAAGCTGCTGCGCGCCATCTTCGGCGAGAAGGCTTCGGACGTGCGCGACACCTCGCTGCGTCTGCCGCCGGGCGTCGCCGGGACCGTGGTCGACGTGCGCGTCTTCAACCGTCACGGCGTCGACAAGGATGAACGTGCGGTGGCCATCGAGCGCGCCGAGATCGAGCGTCTGGGCAAGGACCGGGACGACGAGCTCGCCATCCTGGAGCGCAACGTCTACGGCCGTCTGAAGCCGCTGCTGCTGGGCAAGAACGCCACCTCGGGTCCGAAGGGCCTGGGCCGTGGCGAGGTCACCGAAGAGAAGCTGGGCGGCCTGTCGCGCGGCCTGTGGTGGCAGATCGCCCTCGACGACGAAAAGGCCATGGGCGAGCTCGAGGCCATGAAGAAGCAGTTCGAGGACGCCCGCAAGGCGCTCGACCGCCGCTTCGAGGACAAGGTCGAGAAGCTGCAACGCGGCGACGAACTGCCCCCGGGCGTCATGAAGATGGTCAAGGTCTTCGTGGCCGTGAAGCGCAAGCTGCAGCCCGGCGACAAGATGGCCGGCCGCCACGGCAACAAGGGCGTCATCTCCAAGATCCTGCCGATCGAGGACATGCCGTACCTGGAAGACGGGACGTCGGTCGACATCGTGCTGAACCCGCTGGGCGTGCCCTCGCGCATGAACATCGGCCAGATCTTCGAAACCCACCTCGGGTGGGCGGCTGCGGGCCTCGGCAAGCAGATCGCCGGCCTGCTGGACGACTGGCAGCATGGCGGCCAGAAGAAGGCCCTGGTCGAGCGTCTGACCGACATCTATGGCAAGGACACCCCGCTGCCGGACGATGAAGAGGACCTGATCGAACTGGCCCGGAACCTGTCGAAGGGCGTGCCCTTCGCCACGCCGGTCTTCGATGGTGCCAACATCGGCGACATCGAGCGCCTGCTGGTCGAGGCTGGTCTGGAACGCTCGGGACAGTCGATCCTGTACGACGGCCAGACGGGCGATCGCTTCAAGCGTCCGGTCACGGTCGGCTACATCTACATGCTGAAGCTGCACCACCTGGTGGATGACAAGATCCACGCCCGCTCGATCGGCCCGTACTCGCTGGTCACCCAGCAGCCGCTGGGCGGCAAGGCGCAGTTCGGCGGACAGCGCTTCGGCGAGATGGAGGTCTGGGCGCTGGAAGCGTACGGCGCGGCCTACACCCTGCAGGAGATGCTGACGGTCAAGTCCGACGACGTGGCCGGCCGTACCAAGGTCTACGAGGCCATCGTCCGCGGCGACGACAGCTTCGAGGCGGGCATTCCCGAGAGCTTCAACGTGCTCATCAAGGAAATGCGCTCGCTGGGTCTGAACGTGGAGCTGGAGAATTCGTGAGTGGCGAGTGACGAGTGACGTGTGGCGAGCCAGCCTCGCCCGCGTCCTCCAGTCACTCCTCGCCACTCACCACTCGCCACTCGCCACCAATCGTTTTCGCGGCATGCGCCGCAGCTAAGGAACTGAGATGAACCAGGACGTCCTGAACATCTTCAACCCGGTCCCGGTCACCCCGACCTTCGACCAGATCAAGATCGCCCTGGCCTCGCCGGAGAAGATCCGGTCGTGGTCGTTCGGCGAGATCAAGAAGCCGGAAACCATCAACTACCGTACGTTCAAGCCCGAGCGTGACGGCCTGTTCTGCGCCCGTATCTTTGGCCCGACCAAGGACTACGAATGCCTGTGCGGCAAGTACAAGCGCATGAAGTACAAGGGCATTATCTGCGAGAAGTGCGGCGTTGAGGTCACCCTGGCCCGCGTCCGTCGCGAGCGCATGGGCCACATCGACCTGGCCGCCCCGGTCGCCCACATCTGGTTCCTGAAGTCGCTGCCGTCGCGCATCTCGCTGATGCTCGACATGGCGCTCAAGGACGTCGAGCGCGTCCTGTATTTCGAGAACTACATCGTCACCGAGCCGGGCCTGACGCCGCTGAAGCAGAACCAGCTGCTGACAGAGGACGAGTATTACCGCTACCAGGAAGAGTTCGGCGATGACGGCTTCACCGCCGAGATCGGCGCCGAGGCCGTCCGCAACCTGCTGATGGGCATCGACCTGCACGCCGAGGCCGAGAAGCACCGCGCCGAACTGGCCGACAGCCCCTCGGAAATGAAGGCCAAGAAGGCCTCCAAGCGCCTCAAGCTGATCGAGGCCTTCCTCGAAAGCGGCAACAAGCCCGAGTGGATGGTGTTGACCATTGTGCCGGTCATCCCGCCGGAACTGCGCCCGCTGGTGCCGCTGGACGGCGGTCGTTTCGCCACCTCGGACCTGAACGACCTGTACCGCCGGGTGATCAACCGGAACAACCGTCTGAAGCGCCTGATGGAGCTGCGGGCGCCGGACATCATCATCCGCAACGAAAAGCGGATGCTGCAGGAGTCGGTCGACGCCCTGTTCGACAACGGCCGTCGCGGCCGGGTCATCACCGGTGCCAACAAGCGTCCGCTGAAGTCGCTGGCCGACATGCTGAAGGGCAAGCAGGGCCGCTTCCGCCAGAACCTGCTCGGCAAGCGCGTCGACTATTCGGGCCGTTCGGTCATCGTCGTGGGCCCGGACCTCAAGCTGCATGAGTGCGGCCTGCCCAAGAAGATGGCGCTCGAGCTGTTCAAGCCGTTCATCTATGCGCGTCTGGACGCCAAGGGCCTGTCGGGCACCGTCAAACAGTCCAAGCGCATGGTCGAGCGCGAACAGCCCCAGGTCTGGGACATCCTCGAGGAAGTCATCCGCGAGCACCCGGTCCTGCTGAACCGCGCGCCGACGCTCCACCGTCTGGGCATCCAGGCGTTCGAGCCCAAGCTGATCGAAGGCAAGGCCATCCAGCTGCACCCGCTGGTCTGCGCCGCCTTCAACGCCGACTTCGACGGCGACCAGATGGCCGTGCACGTCCCGCTGAGCCTTGAGGCCCAGCTGGAAGCGCGCGTCCTGATGATGTCGACCAACAACATCCTGTCGCCGGCCAACGGCAAGCCGATCATCGTGCCGTCGCAGGATATCGTGCTGGGTCTCTACTACCTGTCACTGGTCAAGGACGGTGAGCCGGGCGAAGGCAAGCTGTTCGCCAACATCGGCGAGATCGATGCCGCGCTCGACGCCGGTGTCGTCAGCCTGCACACCCGCATCAAGGCCCGCTGGACCGAGATGAACGCCGAGGGCGAGCTGGTCACCAAGGTGATCGACTCGACCCCGGGCCGGATGAAGCTGGGCGCGATCCTGCCCAAGAACCCGAACGTCGGTTACCGGCTGCTCGAGAAGAACCTGACCAAGAAGGAAATCGGCAATCTGATCGACGTAGTCTATCGCCACTGCGGCCAGAAGGCGACGGTGATCTTCGCCGACCAGATGATGGGCCTGGGCTTCCGCGAGGCGGCCAAGGCGGGCATCTCCTTCGGCAAGGACGACATCGTCATCCCGCAGAAGAAGGTCGGCTTCGTCGAGGAAACCCAGTCGCAGGTCGAGGAGTACGAACAGCAGTACGCTGACGGCCTGATCACCAAGGGCGAGAAGTACAACAAGGTCGTTGACGCCTGGGCCAAGGCCACGGACCGGATCGCCGACGCCATGATGGCCGAGATCGCCCAGCCGCGCGTGCTGGCCGAAGGCGAACGCCCCGACATCAACTCGGTGTACATGATGGCCAACTCCGGCGCCCGGGGTTCACAGGCCCAGATGAAGCAGCTGGGCGGCATGCGCGGCCTGATGGCCAAGCCGTCGGGCGAGATCATCGAGACGCCGATCGTGTCGAACTTCAAGGAAGGCCTCACCGTCCTTGAGTACTTCAACTCGACCCACGGCGCCCGTAAGGGTCTGGCCGATACCGCGCTGAAGACCGCCAACTCGGGTTACCTGACCCGTCGTCTGGTGGATGTGGCGCAGGACTCGATCGTCACCGAGGAAGACTGTGGCTCGACGCGGGGCATCACCCTGCGCGCCGTGGTCGAGGGCGGTGATGTGCTGGTCTCGCTGGGTCAGCGCGTTCTGGGTCGCTACGCCGCCGAGGACATCAAGGAGCCGGGCACCGATACCGTCCTGTTCCCCGCCGACACCTATCTCCAGGAAGAGGAGATCGAGGCCCTCGAGGACGCCGGCGTCCAGGCCGTCAAGGTCCGGTCGGCCCTCACCTGTGAGGCCGAGGCCGGTATTTGCGCCCACTGCTACGGGCGTGACCTGGCGCGCGGGACCAACGTCAACATCGGCGAGGCCGTCGGTGTTATCGCGGCCCAGTCGATCGGCGAGCCGGGCACCCAGCTGACGATGCGGACCTTCCACATCGGCGGCACCGCCCAGGTGGCCGAGACCTCCTTCATGGAGGCGACCAACGCCGGGTCGATCAAGATCACCGGCCCGACCGTCAAGGCGGCGCACGGCGACCTGATGGTCATGAGCCGCAACGTCATCGTGACCGTGGTCGTGGACGGCAAGGATCGCGAGACCCACAAGGCTCCGTACGGCGCCCGTCTGCGCGTGAAGGAGGGCGAGGAAGTCGCTCGCGGCCAGCGTCTGGCCGAGTGGGACCCGTACACCACGCCGATCCTGACCGAAGTCGGCGGCACCATCCGCTTCGAGGACCTGGTGGAATCCCTGTCGTTCCGCGAGGAAACCGACGAGGCCACCGGTATCGCGCAGCGCGTGGTCACCGACTGGCGGGCCAACCCGCGCGGTTCGGACCTGCGTCCGGCCATGGGTGTCACCACCGGTGACGCCTATGCCAAGCTGGCCTCGGGCTCCGACGCCCGCTACCTGCTGCCGGTCGGCGCGGTTCTGTCCGTGGCTAACGGCGACGTGGTCAAGCCGGGCGAGATCATCGCCCGTGTCCCGACCGAGGGCGCCAAGACGCGCGACATCACCGGCGGTCTGCCGCGGGTGGCCGAGCTGTTCGAGGCCCGTCGTCCCAAGGACTGCGCGGTCATCGCCGAAATGGACGGTCGTGTGGAATTCGGGCGCGACTACAAGAACAAGCGCCGCATCAAGATCACCCCGGAAGTGGATGCCGATGGCAACCAGGCCGAGGCGGTCGAATTCCTCATCCCGAAGGGCAAGCACATCTCCGTCCACGACGGCGATCTGATCCAGAAGGGCGACTACATCATCGACGGCAACCCGGATCCGCACGATCTGCTGCGCATCCAGGGCGTCGAGGCGCTGGCCGAGTACCTCGTCAACGAGGTGCAGGAGGTCTATCGACTGCAGGGCGTGCCGATCAACGACAAGCACATCGAGGTGATCGTTCGCCAGATGCTGCAGAAGGTCGAAATCCTGGATTCGGGTGAAACCACCCTGATCAAGGGCGACCACGTCGATATCCCCGAGGTCGAGGCCGAGAACGCCAAGGTCATCAAGCGCAAGGGCCGCCCGGCGACCACCCAGCCGGTTCTGCTGGGTATCACCAAGGCCTCGCTGCAGACCCGCAGCTTCATCTCGGCGGCGTCCTTCCAGGAGACCACCCGCGTCCTCACCGACGCCTCGGTCAACGGCAAGGTCGACAATCTGGAAGGCCTCAAGGAGAACGTCATCGTGGGCCGCCTCATCCCGGCGGGCACCGGTGCCTATCTGCGCTCGCTGCAGAAGGTCGCCAACCAGCGCGATGCCGAGCTCACCGACGCCCGCGAGGCGGCGGTCGAGGCTCTGCCCGCCGATCTGGCGGCCGAACTGGAAGAGACCGAAGGCTGATCGGTCTGACCGGCTGAACGAAACGGGGCGGTGTCGAAAGGCACCGCCCTTTTTCTATTCGTCGGCCTCTCGCCGATCCCGGTCGCTCAGGCCCTGGTCGAGCTGGTCGTTGGTGTCCTGCCGGAAGCCGGGGTCCAGATGGGCGCCGGGACACCCCATGCCGAAATTGGACCCGGGGCAGTCGCCGACGCCGGTCACCCCCGTGCCCCCTGCCAGTGGACGGCGCCGGGCCTCATAGCGCTCGATCTCGCGTCGGCCCTCGGCGGCAAAGCGGGCATCGCGAGCGGGATTGTCGGTGCCCCGGATCGGGGTCGCCTGGGCTGCAGCCTCATTGAAGGCCTCGTCGCAGACCGTCTGCTCGGCGGCCGACATCCGTCCATTCCGGGCATTGCAGCCCAGGGTGCTGGTGCGCAGGCTGCGTGCCACGCGTCCGCCCTCGGTTTCGGGCCGCACAGCCCATTCCGATGACGGGCGGCCGGGCAGGCCCGGTGTTGCGGGCCGGGTCACCGGGGCGTCCTCGTCCTCCTCCTCGGGACGGGCGAGGGGATCGGTCACGTGCATCGTGCGGTCGGCGGCGGCGGGCAGGGGGGCGGTGCTGGTCGGGGGTGCCGTCCGCGGCGGCCGCGGGCGCTCGCCCTCCAGCAGGGGGCGCGGCTCGATGTCGACATAGAGCGGGGGCAGGGGCCGGGCTTCATCCATCGCCGGACCAAAGGCGCCAAAGGCCAGAAATCCCAGAACCAGCAGGTGCGCCATCAGCGACAGGGCCACGACGACCGGCAGGCGCCAGCGCGCCGTGCCCACCCTCGTCATGATGGCGTCCAGACGGTCCCTGCGGATCACGGTGGCGGCCTCCCCTCTGAGGGGCAGACAACCGGCCAACCATGGCCAAGTCAGGGCTGAATTGCGGGCCTATTCGCGGCGGAGTGCCTCAATCGGGTCCAGCTGCGCCGCCCGCCACGCCGGATAGGCCCCGAACACCACGCCGACAAAGGTTGAGAACCCGATGGCCAGCGGGGCGGCCCAGGCCGGGATGGCTGCCGGCCAGTCCCCGAACTTCGACATCAGCAGCGCGCCGCCGACCCCGAGGAGCAGGCCGATCAGCCCGCCCAGCAGCGACAGGGCCACCGACTCCAGCGCGAACTGGGTCAGCACATCGCTGCGCCGCGCGCCGATCGCCATACGCAGGCCGATCTCGCGCGTCCGCTCGGTCACCGACACCAGCATGATGTTCATGATGCCGACCCCGCCGACCACCAGCGACACCCCGGCGACCGCGGCCAGCAGGATGGTGAAGGTCGCTGTCGAGGACTGCGCCGCCTCCTGGATGGAGGTCAGGTTCTGGACGTTGAAGTCGTCCTCCTGTCCCGGGCGGATGCGGTGCCGTTGGCGCAGCAGTTCGGCGACGTCCTGCTCCAGCCGGTAGAGGGAGTCCTCGTCCACCGCCTTGACGTAGATCTGGTTGACGCTGTTCCCGCGAGAGCCCGAGCCCCGACCGATGACGCGGCTGCGCGCGGCATCCAGCGGGATGACCACGATGTCGTCCTGGTCCTGGAAGCCCGACTGGCCCTTCTCGCCCAGCACGCCGACCACGGTAAAGGGAATGGGGCCGATCCGCATGCGCTGGCCGACAGGATCGACGCCCTCGCCGAACAGTTCGCGCACGACGGTCTGGCCCAGAACGGCCACCTTGCGACCGCTGTCGGCGGCAGCCTGATCGAACATCTGGCCGGAGACGATCTCGAGGTCGCGCGCCACCAGATATTCGGGGGTCACCCCCTCGATGCGGCTGGCCCAGTTGGCGCCGTCATAGACCAGCTGCGCCCCGCCGTTGACGGCCGGAGAGATGGCCTTCACCCCGTCCAGCGTGCGCATGGCCTCGGCGTCGTCGACGGTCAGGCTGGCGCCCGAGCCCCCGCCGCCGCGCACAAAGCCGCCGCCTGCGCCCCGCGGGGCCCCGGGCCGCACCACCAGCATATTGGTACCGAGGCTGGACAGGGCCTGTTCCACCCTCTGCTGGGCGCCCAGGCCGATGGAGGTCATCATGATGACGGCCGCCACCCCGATCACCACGCCCAGCGACGTCAGGGCCGAGCGCATGGGGTGGGCGGCGATGGCGCCCACGGCGAAACGCACCAGCTCGAGCGGGCTCATGGCGCTGCCGGTCAGGGGACGAGGATCATGCGGCATTGCGGTCATCCGATACGATCAGCCCGTCCCGGAACGCGACCCGGCGCCGGGCGCGCGCGGCGACCTCGGTGTCGTGGGTGACGATGCACAGGGTCAGACCCTGTTCGTTCAGTTCGTCGAACAGGGCCAGCACCTCCTGGCCGGTGGCGGTGTCGAGCGCGCCGGTCGGCTCGTCGGCCAGCAGCAGGTCCGGCGCATTCGCCAGCGCCCGGGCGATGGCCACGCGCTGCTGCTGTCCGCCCGACATCTGCGTCGGTCTGTTCTCCAGTCGCGATCCCAGGCCCACGCGCTCCAGCAGGGCCACGGCCCGGTCCCGCCGCTCGGCGGGTGCGATCCCGGCATAGATCATCGGCAGTTCGACATTCTGCACCGCCGTCAGCCGGGGCAGCAGCTGGAAGGACTGGAAGACAAAGCCGATCCGCCGGTTGCGGAAGCTGGCCAGTTCGTCGTCGTCATAGTCGGCGACCGGATCGTCCTCGAAGCGATAGTCGCCGCCCGTCGGTCGGTCGAGGCCCCCCAGCACATTCATCAGCGTCGACTTGCCCGAGCCGGACGGGCCGATGATGGCCACATGCTCCCCCCGGTCGATGCCCAGTGACACCCCGCCCAGGGCGTGGATGACATTGTCGCCCATGACATAGGTCTTGGTCAGGTGATCGATACGGATCATCGCTCTAGAACCGGCCGCCGCCGCCCATGCGGGCGCCGCGACGCTGGGCTTCGAGATCGGGCGCGCGCGGTCCGCCGCCGGTGATGACCTGATCCCCGGCTTTCAGCTCGCCGCCCAGGATCTCGGTATAGGAGCCGTCGGTGGCCCCGGTCCGCACCGGCACCCGCACAGGCTTGCCGTCCCGCAGCACCCAGACCACGCCGCGGTTGCCGCCGCCGGCAAAACGCAGGCGCTGGGTTTCCAGAATGGCTTGCTGATCGGGGCGGAGCAGGGGTTTGATCTCGTCGAGGGCGGCATTCAGGATCGCGGCCGAGGCCGGGTTCATGCCGCGCCGCCGCTGGCCGCCGCCGGCGCCGCGCTGGGCGCGCATGTCCTGCTGGGCCTTTTCGAGGATCGGCGTGACCTTGGCCTGCTGGTCGCTGTCCAGCTTCAGTTCCTCGACCAGGGTGGCGACCAGATTGCCACGACCGGCGCCGCGCGGGCGGTTGCCGCCGGCGGGCGGACCAAACGGCGATCCCCCGCCCTGACGGTCCGCTTGGGCGGCCTGCTGTTCGGCCAGCACGTCGCCCGGGGTGAAGCGCAGGGCGGCGTTGGGCACGCGCAGTACATTGCGCTTCTCTTCCAGAATGATGTCGGCATTGGCCGTCATGCCGGGCAAGAGCTTCTCGCCCGGATTGTCCGCCTCGACCACGACCGTATAGGCGACCACGCTCTGCTCGGTGGTGGGCAGCACCCGGATCTGGGTGACCTCGCCCGTGAAATTGTCGTCGGCAAAGGCATCCACGGTAAAGCGCACCGGCTGGCCGACGCGGACCGAGCCGATGTCGGCCTCGTCCACCGTCACCAGCGCCTGCACGCGGGACAGGTCCTGGGCCAGGGTGAACAGCACAGCGACGTTCAGGCCCGAGGCCACCGTCTGGCCCGGCTCGATCTGGCGGTCGATGACGATGCCGCTGATGGGGGCGGTGATCGTGGTCCGGCCCAGGGTCGCCTGATTGGCGCGCAGCTGGGCCTGCTGCTGGCGGACCTGGGCGCGGGCGCTCTGCTCATTGGCGCGTGCCGTACGCAGCGAGGCCTCCGCCGTATCCAGCGCGGCCTGCGCGATAATCTGGCGATCGAACAGGAATTTCTGCCGGTCATACTCGGCCTGGGCCAGGGCGACCTGGGCCTGGGCCTGGGCGATCCCGGCCTGGGCCGAGGCGATGGCCGCCTGCGACTGTTCGACGGACGAGGCCTGGTTCTGCGGGTCCAGACGGGCCAGCACCTGACCGCGCTGCACCCGGTCATTGTAGTCGACCAGCACATCGGTGACCTGACCCGAAATCTGCGAGCCGACCTCGACGGTGACCAGGGCTTCCAGCGTGCCCGAGGCCGAGACACTGCGGACCAGATCGCCGGTACGCACGTCTTCCGTCCGGTACGGGTCGGCATCGCTGCCGCCGCGCAGGAAGAAGAACCAGACCGCAAGCGCCGCGATCAGCACGCCGGCACCGGCCATGATCCAGGTGCGACGGTTCCGGCGGCGCGGACGGGGCCTGGGCGAGGACGGGCCGGTCGAAAGGGTCGAGGTCATGCGGATCGGGTCTCGTCGATAGGAAGGATTGCCCTTGGGCGTGAAGGCTTAACGCCGGCAACCGGCGTTTCCGTCGCAAGCTCAACACGAAACCCGCTGAACCACCGATGAAGGCGAGGTCAGTCCCGCTCGTAGTAGACGTCGACCGTGCATTCCCAGTCGTCGCCGTCCCGCGAGCATTCGCAATAGCCGATGTGGGTCACCGACAGGGTGCGCGAGGCATCCCGGCTGCCCCTTACCGAGGCGTAGGACAGGTTCCGCACCTGCCGCTCACCGGTCCGTTTGGCATCCTGACAGGCGGCGGCCCGGGTGTGACCCGTACCCCAGGCCGACAGCACCTCGGCCATGGCCGGTCCGGCCAGTATCAGGCCGACAACGGCGATCAGGCCGGGAAGGGGAAGGCGCAGGCGGGACATGGCGAACTCCTTGCTGTGACGATCCGGGGGGCAGTGTATCGCCGGGGGCAGGGCAGGGGGCTGACCGTCCCTGACGCCGCCTTATGGAAGCTGACGGACAGGGGCGGCGCGACGCCCTTGACCCGCGGGGCTTCCGCGCGTAGAACCCGCGCACTTTTGACGGGGCGGATTCGTCGGCTCCCGAGATCGTGACAATCGAATGCGACGGGCTGTGTCCCGCCGGAATGCCCAAAGCGCGCATTCCGGCTTTTGCGTTTGAGAACAATCCACCCGGGCCACGGCCATCCGGCCGGGTCCAAAAGAAGGCTCCGAGACGCCCCGGCCGACAGGCACACGTCTCCTGACATGAAGAGAAAACGGTTCGAATGCCTACGATCAACCAGCTGATCCGCAAGCCCCGCCAGCCCAAGGTCGCCCGGAACAAGGTTCCGGCCCTGAAGGGTTGCCCCCAACGCCGCGGCGTCTGCACCCGCGTCTACACCACCACCCCGAAGAAGCCTAACTCGGCTCTGCGTAAGGTCGCCAAGGTGCGCCTGACCTCGGGCATCGAGGCGGTGTGCTACATCCCCGGCGAAGGCCACAACCTGCAGGAGCACTCGGTGGTGCTGATCCGCGGCGGCCGCGTGAAGGACCTTCCGGGCGTGCGCTACCACATCCTGCGCGGCGTGCTCGACACCCAGGGCGTCAAGGACCGCAAGCAGCGTCGTTCGCACTACGGCGCCAAGCGTCCGAAGTAAGCCTCGCGCCTCACGATTTAATTCCCGGCCCGGGCCGGACCCCAGACAACCAAGAAGAGCAAGCCCATGTCCCGTCGTCACCGCGCCCAGAAGCGTGAAGTTCTGCCGGATCCCAAGTTCGGGGATCTGATCGTCACCAAGTTCATGAATTACGTCATGTACGAGGGCAAGAAGGCCGTCGCCGAGAACATCGTCTATGGCGCCTTCGACATCCTGGCCGACAAGAAGAAGGACATGGAGCCGGTCGCGACCTTCCATTCCGCGCTGGACAACGTGGCCCCGGCCGTCGAAGTCCGCTCGCGTCGCGTCGGTGGTGCCACCTATCAGGTGCCGGTCGAGGTTCGCCCCGAGCGCCGTCGTGCCCTGGCCATCCGCTGGCTCGTCAACGCTGCCCGCAAGCGCGGCGAGAACACCATGACGGAAAAGCTGGCCGCCGAGCTGCTGGACGCCGCCAACAACCGCGGCACGGCCGTCAAGAAGCGCGAAGACACCCACAAGATGGCCGAAGCCAACCGCGCCTTCAGCCACTATCGCTGGTAGGCGCCTTCAAAGCGTCACCTGCACTGACTATCTGAGGGTTCACGGCGCGGGCGGTTTCAGCTAAATCGCCCGCGCCGCACATCCGCACAGACCGACTTTCCCGAGGGCGCCCCCCGCGCCCTGATCTCACTTCAAGGCACGTTTCCCATGGCCCGCATCAACAAGATCGAGGACTACCGCAACTTCGGCATCATGGCCCACATCGACGCGGGCAAGACGACGACGACCGAGCGGATCCTGTTCTACACCGGCAAGAACCACAAGATCGGCGAAGTGCACGACGGCGCGGCCACCATGGACTGGATGGACCAGGAGATGGAGCGCGGCATCACCATCACCTCGGCCGCCACGACCGCCTTCTGGCGTGAAAAGCGCCTGAACATCATCGACACCCCCGGCCACGTGGACTTCACCATCGAGGTCGAGCGCTCGCTGCGCGTGCTGGATGGCGCCGTGACCGTGCTGGACGGCAACGCCGGCGTTGAGCCGCAGACCGAAACCGTCTGGCGCCAGGCCGACAAGTACCGCGTTCCCCGCATCGTCTTCGTCAACAAGATGGACAAGATCGGCGCCGACTTCGACAAGTCGGTCGAGTCGATCCGCGACCGTCTGGGCGCCAAGGCCGTGCCGATCCAGTTCCCGATCGGCGCCGAGTCGAACCTGAGCGGCCTGGTTGACCTGGTCCGGATGAAGGCCGTTGTCTGGGACAACGACAACCTGGGCGCCAGCTTCCACGACGAGGACATCCCCGCCGATCTGGTCGACAAGGCCAATGAGGCCCGCCAGTACCTGATCGACAACGCCGTCGAGCTGGATGACGAGGCGATGGAAGCCTACCTGGAAGGCCAGGAGCCCTCGGAAGAGACCATCAAGAAGTGCATCCGGAAAGCCGTGCTGACCGGCGCCTTCTATCCGATCCTGTGCGGCTCGGCCTTCAAGAACAAGGGCGTGCAGACGCTGCTGGACGCCGTGGTCGACTATCTGCCGTCGCCGGTGGACATTCCGCCGACCCCCGGCATCGACTTCAAGACCGAAGAGCCGATCACCCGCAAGGCGTCGGACGACGAGCCCCTGTCGGTTCTGGCGTTCAAGATCATGGACGACCCCTTCGTCGGTTCGCTGACCTTCTGCCGCATCTATTCGGGCAAGATGGAAACCGGCCAGTCGCTGCTGAACTCCAGCCGCGACAAGAAGGAGCGCGTCGGCCGCATGCTGCTGATGCACTCGAACAACCGGGAAGACATCAAGGAAGCCTACGCCGGCGACATCGTCGCCCTGGCCGGCCTGAAGGACACCCGCACCGGGGACACCCTGTGCGACCCGATCAAGTCGCCCGTCATCCTCGAGAAGATGGAATTCCCGGCGCCGGTGATCGAGATCGCCGTCGAGCCCAAGTCCAAGGCCGACCAGGAGAAGCTGGGCGTCGCCCTGGCCAAGCTGGCTTCGGAAGACCCGTCCTTCACCGTCTCGACCGACCACGAGTCGGGCCAGACGATCCTGAAGGGCATGGGCGAACTGCACCTGGACATCAAGATCGACATCCTGAAGCGCACGTACAAGGTCGAGGCCAACATCGGCGCGCCGCAGGTGGCCTACCGTGAGTCCATCAGCCGCAAGGCCGAGATCGACTACACCCACAAGAAGCAGACCGGCGGTACGGGCCAGTTCGCCCGCGTCAAGCTGGTGTTCGAGCCGGGCGAGCCGGGTACGGACTTCGTGTTCGAATCCGCCATCGTCGGCGGTGCCGTCCCCAAGGAATACATCCCGGGCGTGGAAAAGGGCCTGAAGTCGGCCAAGGAAAACGGCCTGCTGGCCGGCTTCCCGGTCATCGACGTCAAGGCGACCCTGGTCGACGGCGCCTTCCACGACGTCGACTCCTCGGTGCTGGCGTTCGAGATCGCCTCGCGCGCGGCCTTCAAGGAACTGCGTGAGAAGGGCGGACCCAAGCTGCTCGAGCCGATCATGGCCGTCGAGGTGGTGACGCCCGAGGAATACCTGGGCTCGGTCATCGGCGACCTGAACGGTCGTCGGGGCATGATCCAGGGTCAGGACATGCGCGGCAACGCCACGGTGGTGAACGCCTTCGTGCCGCTGGCCAACATGTTCGGCTATGTGAACACCCTGCGGGGCATGTCGCAGGGCCGCGCCCAGTTCACCATGCAGTACGACCACTACGAGCCGGTGCCGCAACACGTCGCCGACGAAGTGATCAAGAAGTACGCCTAACCCAAACCCCCTGCTTTCGGCGGACTTCGGTCCGCCGGGGGCCCTGAAAACCAAGGACTAGCCCCTGTTCAGGGGACGGAGAGAAGAGAATGGCCAAGGAAAAGTTTGAACGCACCAAGCCGCACTGCAACATCGGCACGATTGGTCACGTTGACCACGGCAAGACGACGCTGACGGCGGCGATCACGATGACGCTGGCCAAGGCCGGTGGTGCGAAGGCGATGAACTACGCCGACATCGACGCGGCGCCGGAAGAGAAGGCGCGCGGCATCACGATCAACACGGCGCACGTGGAATATGAGACGGCCAACCGTCACTACGCCCACG
>NZ_JAGHQP010000014.1 GCF_017744255.1 Brevundimonas sp. A19_0
AGTCCGCCCCCCAGCACACCGGCCCCGCCGATGATGCGTGGGACGCGAAGCGCACTCTTTTGCTGGGCGGGGCCGGTGTGCTGGGGGGCGGACTGGCGGGGGTAGTCGGAGGGCTGATCTACGGCCTGATCGCGGTCGCCCATCCCCTGCAGCCCGGCATGGGGTCGGGCTCGATCCTGCTGGTGCTGGTGTGGCTGACGACGGTCGTCGCCCTTATGGGCGGGGCGGCGGTGGGCCTCGGCATGGCCGCGACCGGCCTCGGACGGCGCGAGCCCAGCCCCTGGATCATCTTCGGCGGCGCGCTGGGCGGCATGGTCGTCGGCGGAGCGGTCAAGCTGCTGGGCATCGACGCCTTCAACCTGCTGGTGGGTCGCTCGCCGGGAGACATCACCGGAGGGATGGAGGGCTTCCTCCTGGGCGGCGCCATCGGGCTCGGCCTATGGCTGGGGGCGCGGGGGCGTCAGCCGGTCCCCCTGCGGCGCTGCATGATCACGGCCGGTGTCACGGCGGCCGTGGCCGGGATGGCCATCCCCCTGTTCGGGGGCCGGCTGATGGGTGGCAGTCTGGACCTGCTGGCGAAGACCTTCCCCGAATCGCAGCTGCAACTGGGCATGATCGGAAGCTGGTTCGGCGAGGCCGGCTTTGGTCCGATCGCCCAGAGCGTCACGGGCGGCCTCGAGGGCCTGCTGTTCGGCCCCTGCGTCGTCGGCGCCATGATCCTGTCCCGCCGCGCCATGCGGGGCGAGGGTTAGGGCCGACCGCGTCCTTCGATCACATCCAGCACCGCCTCCGCAGCAATCTCGGACGGGTCGCGCCCTTCGCGGCCCATGAGGTCGAGGGCGGCGGTCTGGCGGCGGGCCTGGTCGGCACGGGCCGCCGGGTCCTGCAGCAAACGCTCGACCGCCGCGACCAGCTTGTCGGGGGTGGCGTCGTTCTGGATGTACTCCGGGGCGATCTCCTCGTCGGCGGCGTGATTGAACAGGGTCGCGTACTTCCCGGTGAAGAAGGGCCGCATGATCGCATAGCTGAGCGGCTGGAAGCGGTAGGCGATGATCATGGGCGCCCCCGCCAGCGCCAGTTCGGTCGAGACCGTGCCGCTGGTGGCCAGCGCGACGCTCGCCGCCTTCATGGCCGCGTATTTGTCGTCTTCCTCGACCAGATGCACCTTGTCGGGCATGGCGTTCAGGCGCTCACGGACGTCGGCGGCCACGGTGCCAGCCACCACGGCGGCGACCTCCAGATCGGGGTGGAGCGCCTTGAGCCGCCCGATGGTCTCGGCGTAGACCGGCGTCATCAGGCGGATTTCCGACGGGCGGCTGCCGGGCAGGACCAGCAGCAGAGGGGCGTCCGGCGCCATCCCGCGCGCGGCCCGGAAGGCGGCCGGGTCGGCACCGGACATGTCGACGTGCAGGGCCTGCGAGCCGACCACCGTAGTGGGAAGGCCCTCGCGCTCGAACCACGGCGCATCGAAGGCATAGAGCGCCAGGAGGTGGTCGACCGCCGCGGCGAGCGTCCTGGCCCGACCGGGGCGCGAGGCCCAGACCTGGGGCCCGACATATTTGATCAGGGGCACATCCGGCATCAGCGCGCGCACCGCCTTGGCCACCCGGATAGTGAAGCCCCAGCTGTCGATCAGGATCACGGCGTCAGGCCGCTCGCGGTCGGCCAACGCCGCCGTATCGGCCACCCGCTGCTTGACCAGCCCATAGGCCTTGAGGCCCTCGAGCCAGCCGTGGATCGACAGGTCGGCGATGTCGAACGGGCTGACGATGCCCTCGGCTGCCATCCGGGGCCCACCCACACCAACAAGGGTCAGATCATCGCCCAGCCGTCGCTTCAGGGCCTTGGCCAGACCTGCCCCCAGCGCATCGCCCGAAGCCTCGGCGGCCACCAGCATGACCTTCAGCGGGCGCGTCACTGCCCTTCCCCCCAGATGAACAGGCCCAGCCGGTCGGCTGTCTCGATCATGGCGGCCCGGTCGATCAGGATCAGGCGTCTGGCCTGTCCGCCCACGCCAGCGAGGCCCGCTTCCGCCGCCAGCTCGAGCGTGCGGGCGCCCATGACCGGCATGTCGACCCGCAGGTCCTGGATGGGCTTGGGCGCCTTCCCGAGCGCGCCCTTCGGCAGGGACGGATTACCCCGGAGATCGGCCGGGAGGCCTGCGACCCGCCGCAGCATGGCGTCGGTGCCCTCCTGGGCCTCCACGGCGAGCACCAGTCCGTCACAGACGACCGCGCCCTGGCCGATATCCAGTTCCCCCGACTTTTCCGCGACATGCAGCGCCTTCCTGAGGTCGGAAAGCTGGTCTTCGGTCGGCTGGATGCGCCCCAGCGCACCGGCCGGCAGGGTCTCGCCGCCCAGAATGTCGTCCGCCCCCTCGACCGCGAATCCCTCGGCCTCGAAGATCGACAGGATCTTGCGCAGCAGGGCGTCGTCGCCTTTGGTGGCCGCCGCAACGATGCCGGGCAGCAGGGTCGCGCCCTTGAAGTCGGGGCGCAGGGTCTTGAAGTCGGGCCGGTTGACCGTGCCGGCCAGACAGACCGCCTGACAGCAGGCGCCCTTCATTTCCGACAGGATACGACCGATCTCGGCCATGCCGGCCTCGATGCCGGGATAGCGCGCCAGATGGGCATCGGCGAAGCCGGCCAGGCGGATGACGTGTACCGCACGACCTTCGGCCTCGCAGCGCGCCGCGACGGCCAGTGGCAGGGCCCCGCCCCCGGCGATCAGGCCCAGCTTGCCCCGCGGTGCCACCTCAGTCCTCGGGCAGGCAGAGGGGCCGCCGCGTATCGCGCCGGATGAAGGTGATGATCTCGACGATCTCGGGCAGGTCGGCATAGGTCTGTGCGGCCGCGTCGATGCGTTGGGCGAAGGGCTGGTCCTTACGCTCGAACAGGTCGCGATAGGCCGCCAGCAGGCGCCGGACGGCGGCCTTGTCATAGCCCTTGCGCTTCAGCCCGATCAGATTAAGGCCACGCAGACGGGCATGATTGCCCCAGGCCGAGCCATAGGGAATGACGTCCCGCGTGACCGCCGCCAGACCGCCGACAATGGCGCCCTGCCCCACCCGGCCGAACTGGTGCACCGCCGACAGGCCACCCAGGAAGACCCGGTCGCCGATCTCGGCATGGCCGCCCAGGGTGGCGTTGTTGGCGAAGGTGATGTTGCTGCCGACGATACAGTCGTGGCCGACGTGGGCCCCGGTCATGAACAGATTGTCCGAGCCGATGATCGTCTCGCCGCTGCCCTGGGGCGTGCCGCGGTTGAAAGTGGAGTGCTCGCGGATGGTGTTGCGCGCGCCGATCTTCAGGGTGACCCGCTCGCCCTTGTAGCCGGTGTGCTGCGGGTCGCCGCCGATCACGGCGAAGGGGTGGATGACCGTGCCGGTTCCGACGGTCGTGTCGCGCGGGATCACCACATGGCTGACCAGGCGCACCCCGGCCTCCAGCGTGACGCCGGGACCCACCGTGCACCAGGGGCCGACCTCGACGTCGTCCGCAATCACGGCACCGGCGTCGACCAGGGCTGTGGCATGGATGGACATCAGCGGATCGGCTGTTCGACGGTGGACGCCATGGCGGCGAAGTCGGCTTCGGCCGCCAGCTTGCCGTCGATGAAGGTCTCGCCCCGGAATTTGAAGATGTCCCCGCGCTGTTTGGTGACCACCACCTTCATGTGCAGCTGGTCGCCCGGACGGGCGGGCTTGCGGAAGCGCACGCCGTCGATCGACATGAAGAGGATGACCTTGCCCTCGACAGAAATTTCCAGCGACTTGGACATCAGCAGGGCCCCGGTCTGGGCCATGGCCTCGACGATCAGCACGCCCGGCATGACCGGGTCGATCGGGAAGTGGCCGGGGAAGAAGGGCTCGTTATGGGTGACGTTCTTGATGCCGGTGATCGAGGTACCGGCCACAAAGTCCTCGGCGCGATCGACCAGCAGGAAGGGGTAGCGATGGGGCAGCCGCCGCATCACCTCGGCATAGTCGATCCGGTCGTCGGCCATGGAATCCTCGTGTCAGCCCTTCGTCTTGCTGACCTGTTTGGCCAACCAGACGGCTTCACGCAAGGATTGACGCAGGGGTTTGGCGGGATAACCGGACCAGGTCTCGCCCGGCGGGATGTCGGCCAGCACGCCGGCGCCGCCGGCCACACGGGCCCCTTCCCCGATGGTGATGTGGTCGCCAATCCCGGCCCGTCCGCCGAACATGACGTTGTCACCGACCGTCACGGAGCCCGAGATTCCGGTGTGCGCGGCCAGAAGACCATTGCGGCCGATGGTAACGTTGTGGGCGATCTGGACCAGATTATCGATCTTGGAATTCTCGCCGATGACCGTGTCATCAAAGGCGCCGCGATCGATGCAGCTGTTGGCGCCGACGGTCACGCCATCCTGAAGGATAACCCGTCCCAGCTGGGGAATGTCGACGGGGCCGGACCGTGAGGGCGCCGCCCCGAACCCGGCCTCGCCGATCCGCGCGCCCGCCAGAATGCGGACCCGGTCGCCGATCAAGGCATGGGACAGGCTGACCAGCGGGCCGATCTGGCAGTTGCGGCCGATCTGCACTCCGGCACCGACCACGGTATTGGCCCCGATCCGGGTGCCCCGGCCGATACTGACACCGGGTCCCAGCACCACACCGGGTTCGATGACGACACCGTCGTCTTCCAGCCAGGCCGGAGGGCCGGCCTGCGGGTCCAGCGCATGGGGACGATGCAGCAGGTCCGCCGCCCGCGCCCAGGCCGCCTGGACCTCGGGCGACACGATGACCGCAGCGCCCGCAGGGGCTTCATCCACGAGGGCTTCGGACAGCACAACGGCCCCGGCGCGGGTCTCGGCCAGGGCCGTCTTGTGTCGACGGTCGGACAGGAAGCTCAGGTCCGACGGCCCCGCTCGGTTGAGGGGCGCGACGCCGGCGATTGGCACATCACCGCCCCGCACGACCCGGCCACCAATGGCGGCGGCCAGATCGTCGACCGTCCGCTGGGGGAGGGTCTGAAAGAAGCGGGCGTCCGGCATCCCTGCCCTTCGGCTATTATTGCTGGGGCTGCTGGACCGGCACCGGCATGCGGTTGAAGGACAGCGACGGCAGCTGCGCGTTCAGGCGCTGGATCACCATGTCGGTGATGTCCATCTGCGGATTGGCCTGATAGACGGTCTCGCCGCTGATCAGGATGCCACAGCCACGCTCCTGGTAGACAGCGACGAGGATGGGGTCGATGGCGCGGGCGATCGCGGCACGCTGCTGCGACAGGGTGTATTCCAGTTCCTGGCCGCGGGTCTGTTCCAGTTGCTCGGCCTCGGCAATGCGCTGCTGCACGGCCTGGCTGCGCTGGGCGAACTCTTCCTGGGGGATGGTGCCGCGGCCTTGCTGCAGCGCCTGGATCTCGGTGCTGATGGCCTGGCCATAGGGGGCCAGCTCGTTGATGACCTCGTCGGTCAGACGGCGCATGCCTTGTTGCACAGACTGTCCGACAGTGGACTGCACCATCAGACGGGCATTGCTGTAGACGCACAGGCCAGGGATGACCGGACCGGGGTTCTGCGGACCGGCAGCCTGGGCCAGGACCGGCGACGCCGTCAGGGTGGCCAGGGCAACAGCGGCGATTGCGAACAGTTTCATGGTTTTACTCATTCAGCGGCGTCGGAAGTGACGCCTTCTAGAACTGGGTGGAAGTCGAGAAGCGGAAGCCCTCGGTCTTGTCGTAATCCTCGTGGGCGAAGATCTTGGAGATATCGAACCGGATCGGTCCGACCGGCGCGCGCCAGTGAATGCTGATGCCGGCCGACCCGCGAATGGCGAGATCGTCAACGATACGGGCATTCCGCAGGCCTGTGACGGGATCGAACAGATACCGGTCGTCCAGCACGCCGACCGTGCCCACGTCGGTGAACACCGAGGTGCGGATGCCGTATTCCTCCGGCAGGCCGTTGGGGACGGTCATCTCCAGCGTACCGATCACGTAGAAATTGCCGCCGAGGGCGTCAGTCGTGAGCGTGTCACGCGGGCCGAGGCCGGCGGTCTCGAAGCCCCGGAAGCTGTTGCCGCCCTTGAAGAAGCGGTCATTGATCCGGACCGGGTCGCCCCCCCAACCCGAGACGTACCCGGTCTGGAACTGGGCGGTGACAACCCACTCGGGACGGACGCCCCAGTAGGCGGACGCTTCGGCCTCGGTACGCAGATAGTTCACGTCGCCGCCCAGGCCTGCAAGGTCCTGACGCAGGGTGCCGACCCAGCCGCGGGTCGGCCGCACCGGATCGTTCCGGCGGTCGACCAGAATGGTGTAGCCCGCCGAGGAGTTCACGAACGAACCGACCTGGTCGCAGAGGGCCGACGAACCCTGCCCCGAGCTGCAGAAGCTGCTCGGGACGATCACTTCGTCCGCCTTCAGGAAGTAGCGGGTGCTGAGCAGGGTGTAGCCGTTCAGCGGATAGGACAGACGCAGCCCGGCCCCGGTCGAGCGGTAATCGTAGGACGAGAACTCGCTCAGATCATAGCGCGAGTGGAACAGGTCGAAACCGGCCCGGAGGTCACGGCCCATGAACTTCGGCTCGGTGAAGCGGAAGTCTAGGTTCTGGCGCAGCGAGCCCCATTCGATGCGCGCGACCACCGACTGGCCGCGGCCGCGGAAATTGCGCTCTGAAATGCCCAGGTTCACCACGAAGGAGTCGACCGAGCTGAAGCCGGCGCCCACCGAGAGCTCGCCGGTCGGCTGTTCCTCGACGGTCACATTGACGACCGAACGATCCGGCGCCGATCCGCGGACCTCTTCGACCGTCACCTCCTTGAAGAAGCCGAGGCCACGCAGGTTGTTGCGCGACCGCTCGACCAGAGTGCGGTTGAAGGCGTCCCCTTCGGTCAGCGCCAGTTCGCGACGAATGACCGGGTCAATGGTGCGGGTATTGCCGATCACATTGATGCGCTCCACGTAGACGCGCTGACCCTCGCGGACGTTGAAGGTCACATCAACAGTATCGGTTTCGGGGTTCGGACGATAGCTGGGCGTGATCTCGACGAAGGCATAGCCGGCCGAACCGGCAGCATAGGTCAGGGTATCGACCGCCTCCTCGATCTTGGCGCTCTCGTACAGATCCCCTTCGTGGATCGGGATGATCAGCTTGAGGAAGTCGGCATTCAGGCGGTCGTTTTCGGTAACCACATCCACGGTGCCGAAATTGTAGCGATCCCCCTCGTCGACCGTCAGGCTGATCGAGAAGGCGCTGCCGTCCGGCACCAGCTCCGCAACCGCCGACACAACGCGGAAGTCGTAGTAGCCCCGGTTGGTGTAGAATTCGCGCAGCTGCTCGCGGTCGTAGTCCAGACGATTGGGATCGTAGTTGTCGTTGCTGGTGAACAGGCGCCACCAGCGAGACTGTTTCGAAACCATGACCTCGCGCAGTTCGCCGTCGGAGAAGGCCTGGTTGCCGATAAAGGTGATGGCCTGCAGGCCGGTCTCGGGGCCCTCGTCAATCTCGAAGATGACGTCGACGCGGTTCTGCTCCAGCTGGACGATCTTGGGCGTCACGCTGGCCGAGATACGACCGGACAGGCGGTACAGCTCGACGATCTTGCCGACATCTTCCTGAACGCGGGCGCGGGTGTAGATGCCACGCGGGCGGATGGTGACTTCCTCGCTGAGCTTGTCGTCGCCCAGGGCGCCGTTCCCCTCGAAGATCACCTGGTTGATGATCGGGTTCTCGACCACCTCGACGATCAGCACGCCGTTCTGGACACCCATCTGGACATCGGCGAACAGGCCGGTGCGTGACAGGGTCCGCACGGCCACGTCCAGTACGACCGGATCGACCGTGTCGCCCGGACGGATGGGCAGGTAGGACAGCACCGTCGCGTCCTCGATCCGCAGGTTGCTGCCGCGCACCTCGATGGCGGTGACCAGTACCCGGTCGTCGCCGGCGGGGTCCTGGGCGGTCTGCTGGACATCAGTGGTCGGAGGCGGGGCCTCCTGGGCCAGGGCAGGCCCGGCCAGGCCGGCGGCGAGCACGAGCGCCACGGCACTTGCACGACCGGTAAAGGCAAAGGAGCGGGAAGAGGAAGTGTGGTGCATCACGGGTCCCATCGGGGGCTGGCGCCGGCTCATCAAGCGAGCCCGCCGAGGAATTTGAACAGGTTCAGCTTTTGTAGATCGTTCCAGGTGGCGAACAACATCAAACAGGCCAGCAAAGCAAGACCGACCCTGAATCCGGCCTCCTGATAACGTGCCGCGACAGGCTTCTTGGCAACAGCTTCATAGCCATAAAAAACCAGGTGACCCCCATCCAGGATCGGGATGGGCAACAGGTTTAGAAAGCCAATTCCGATCGAAAGTATGGCAGCAAAGCTGGCCATGGTCAGAACCAGGTTGAAAACGGTGGCGCCCGGGTCCGGATTGGCCTCAACCGCCGCATTGGTGAGCGCGCCTGAAGCCTTGGCGATGCCGATCGGTCCGCTCAGCTGGTCGCCGCTCTCGCGACCGGTGAAGATTCGCCCGATGTAGCGCAGGCTGGTCCCCAGCACGTCCGCCGTCTGGGAGACGCCCTCGCCCACGGCCGCCAGCGGGCCATAGCGGACGTGGCGGATCTCATCGACGGCCGGCAACAGCCCCAAACCGATGCGCCCGACCGAAATACGGCCCCCGACAGGATCAACCACCACCTCGCGCTCGGGCGTGGCGGTCAGGGTCACTTCGGCCCCGTCGCGCTCGACGAGGAAGCGCAGCTGGTCGCCGCTGCTCAGCGACACGATCCGGGTCACATCGCGAGAGTCGTCCACGCGACGGCCGTTGATGCCGGTGATCAGGTCCCCTTCACGGAAACCGGCAGCTGCAGCGGGGCTGCCCTCACTGACCTGGGCCACGCGAGCCGGCAGGATCTGCACGCCGATCAGCGAGAACAGCAGGGTGAAGATGAAGATGGCCAGCACGAAATTGGCCAGCGGCCCGGCGGCCACAACGAGGGCGCGCTGCCACACGGGTTTGAAATGATAGTAGTCCCGGAGCGCCGCCGGACCCTGCTCGGCGACGATGCGGCCCTTCAGTTCGGCGAGGCCGGCCTCGTCCGGCACGCTGGAGGGATCGAGATCGCCCGAGAATTTGACGTAGCCCCCCGCCGGGATCCAGCCGAGGCGCCATTCGGTGCCGTGTTTATCGGTACGGCTGAGCAGGGCACGGCCAAAGCCGATGGCAAAACGGTCGATCTTGACGCCAAAGGCCCGCGCGACAAGGAAATGGCCCAGTTCGTGGACCGTGACCACGACGGTCAGGACCAGCAGAAACGGCAGGACATAGAGCGGCACCTGCGCCAGAAACTCCAACATTCGGTCGCCCTACTCCCCCTGGTCGATCCGGAATCGGATCACGCCGCCTGTCCTCGTCGGTCCAGACAGGTCCGGGCCAGACGCCGGGCCTGTTGGTCCACAGCCAGGGCCACCTCGCAGGCGTCCCCGGTCGCGTCGGCAAGGCCAGAGGCCGACGCCGCTTCCAGCGTGTCGGCTATGACTGCGGCAATATTGAGAAAGCCCAGACGACGGTCAAGGAAGGCCAGGGCTGCCACTTCATTGGCGGCGTTGAACACCGCCGGGGCATTGCCGCCGGCCTTCAGCGCCTGCCGGGCCAGGTCCAGGGCCGGGAATCGCTCGATGTCCGGGGCCTCGAAGGTCAGGCTGCCCAAAGCGACCAGATCGAGCGGCGGGGCCTCCCATGCCATGCGCCGGGGCCAGGCCAGGGCATAGGCAATCGGCGTGCGCATGTCGGGCGGGCCCATCTGGGCGAGTGTGGATCCATCCACACATTCCACAAGGCTGTGGATGATCGACTCCGGGTGGACCACCACATCGATCTTCGCCTCGGGCATGGCAAACAACCAGGCGGCCTCGATCATCTCGAGCCCCTTGTTGGCCAGGGTGGCGCTGTCGACGGAAATCTTGGCGCCCATGCTCCAGTTGGGATGGGCCACGGCCCGCTCGGGCGTGACCTGCGCCAGCTCGTTGAGCGGCGTCTTGCGGAAGGGACCGCCCGAGGCCGTCAGGACCAGACGGTGGACGTCCTGCGGCCGGTCATGGGGAAACACCTGATAGATGGCCGAGTGCTCGGAATCGACCGGCACCACCCGTCCTCCGGCCGCCAGGGCCCGGGCCATGAGGGCCGGCCCGCAGCACACCAGACTCTCCTTGTTGGCCAGGCCGAGGACCGCCCCCGTCCCTGCCGCCGCCCAGGCCGAGCGAAGGCCGGCGGCGCCGACGATGGCCGCCATGATCCAGTCGGCCGGGCGCAGGGCAGCCTCGACCAGGGCGTCGGCCCCGGCGCTGACCGCGATCCCGGTCCCGGCAAGCGCCTGCTCAAGCTCGGGGCGCAGGCCCTCGTGGGCGGTGACGACGACCTCGGGCCGCCATCGGCGCGCCGCCTTGACCAGCCGGGCAATGTTGCGCCCGCCCGTCAGGGCCACCACGTGGAAGCGTTCCGTGCCCGCCCGCTCGGCCTCGTCCATCAGGGCGAGCGTCGAGCTGCCGACCGAGCCGGTCGCGCCCAGAACGGTAATGCGGCGGGGGGTCACGCGGTGGCGTCCATCAGGATGAAGATCAGCCGGGCGGCCGCCATGACCACAGCGGCGAACATCAGGCCGTCGACACGATCCAGCAGACCGCCGTGCCCCGGGATCAGGCCCCCGGCGTCCTTGACGCCGAACCGGCGCTTGATGGCCGACTCCCACAGGTCTCCGGCCATGGTCGCAAGGGCTGCGGCCAGGCCCAGAACCAGACCCCAGAAGGGATGCGGCACGTCCAGAGGCAGGACCCAGGCGATCAACCCTCCGGCCGCCGCACCGGCGACCATGCCGCCGACGAAGCCGGACCAGGTCTTGTTGGGGGAATAGCGGGGCCACAGCTTGGGCCCCTTCAGCAGGCTGCCGACGATGAAGGCGGCCACGTCCGATGACCAGGCGACCACAAAGACCAGAATGGTCCAGCTGAGACCGACCATCGACTGGCCGTCGCGCAGCCAGATCAGCAGTATGGCGGGCCAGCCGAGGTAGAGGACGCCATAGGCCGCATCCAGACCCTCCTGCCCGATCCGTCTGGCGAACAGGCCGGCGGCGGCGGCGGCCAGCACCAGGGTGACGAGGGCGGGCGACATGGCCCCCGTGTCGGCAATGGCGGTGACGGCGACCAGCGACAGGGCCACCGCCCAGAAGATCGGCGTGGGGCGCCCGGGGACGCTCATCTCGGCCCATTCGCGGGCCAGCAGCACACAGGCCGCCAGCATGATGGCGAGGAACCATAGATTACCGGCCCAGATCGCGAGCACGGCCAGAGGCGCCAGCACCAGCGCCGACACCACCCGCATGCCCAGATTGCCGAACGGAATGGCCATCAGGACGCCACCGCCGAGGGTTCGGGCGCGCGTCCACCGAAACGCCGGTCCCGACGACGGTATTCGCCGACCGCGGCGTTCAGGGCCTCGGCGCCATAGTCCGGCCAGAGGATGTCCTGGAAGACCATTTCGGCATAGGCCGCTTCCCACAGCAGGAAGTTCGACAGCCGCTGCTCGCCCGAGGTGCGGATGATCAGATCGACCGGCGGCCCCCGATGGGTCGACAGGGCCCCGTCGATGTCAGCCTCGGTGAAGGTGGGGCTCGCCTCGCCGCTCTCCGCCGCGCGGCGGACCAGGCGGTTCATGGCGTCCACGATGTCGGCGCGGCCGCCATAGTTGAACGCCACCTGCAGCAGGAAACGGTCGTTATGCGCGGTCTCACGCTCGGCACGATCGACAATGGCAGCGATATCTTCCGGCAGGCCCTCGCGGCGGCCCAGGATATGGATCCGCACCCCTTCCCGCTTCAGTCGGTCGAGATCGCTGCCGACATAGGCGCGCACCAGCCCCATCAGGTCCGAGACCTCCTCGGCCGAGCGCTTCCAGTTCTCGGTCGAGAAGCCGAACACCGTCAGGCACTGGATGCCGAGGTCGGCCGCCGCCCGCACGGTGCGCTTCAGGGCCTGCACACCCTCGCGGTGGCCCATCGCCCGGGGCAGACCCCGCGCCGCCGCCCAGCGTCCGTTGCCGTCCATGATCAGGGCGACGTGGGCCGGTCCCGTGACCGTGTCGGCCCGGGCGGAGGAGGACTCTGACGCGTGAGGGGGCCCCGAGGTCGTCACACCTGCATGATCTCGGCTTCCTTGACCTTCATCATCTCGTCGATGCGCTTGATGGCCGCGTCGGTGTCCTTCTGGACCTCGGCTTCCATCTTCTTCTGCTCATCCTGACTGATGTCGCTGGCCTTTTCCGCCTTCTTGAGGTCGTCGTTGGCGTCGCGGCGCACGTTGCGCACGGCGATCTTCTGCTGCTCGGCGTATTTGCCGGCCAACTTGACCAGGTCGCGACGGCGCTCCTCGGTCAGCGGCGGGATCGGAATGCGCAGGGTCTGGCCGTCGACGACGGGGTTCAGGCCCAGGCCGGCCGAGCGAATCGCCTTTTCGACCGACACCACCATGCCCTTGTCCCAGACACTGACGGTGATCATGCGCGGCTCGGGCACGCTGATGGCGGCGACAGCATTCAGGGGCGAAGTCGAGCCATAGGCCTCGACCTGGACCGGGTCGAGCAGGCCCGCGTTGGCCCGGCCGGTGCGCAGGCCGGCGAACTCGTCCTTCAGCGCGGCCACAGCCTTGTCCATGCGATCGCGGTAGGATTTCAGATCGGGTTTGGCCATTTTATCCTCGTTGCAGGTCTGTTCGTTCAGCGGTCGCTTCTAGCGCCCGACTGGATGACGGTGAAGGCGCCCTCGCCGCGAAGCACCTTGTCGAGCGAGTCGTCCTCGCGGATCGAGAAGACGACGATGGGGATGCCGCTGTCGCGCATCAGCGCCACGGCCGAGGCGTCCATGACCCGAAGGTCGCGCGCCAACACATCGTGATAGGTCAGGGTGTCGTAGCGGGTGGCCGAGGCGTCCTTCTTGGGATCGGCGCTGTAGACGCCGTCCACGCTGGTACCCTTCAGCAGGGCATCGCAGCCCATTTCGGCCGCGCGCAGCGCCGCCCCCGAATCGGTGGTGAAGAAGGGCGCGCCCACGCCGGCGGCGAAGATCACCACCCGGCCCTTTTCGAGGTGACGCAGGGCGCGGCGACGGATGTAGGGCTCGGCCACCGCATTCATGGTCAGGGCGCTCTGCACGCGGGTCTGGACGCCGATTTTCTCAAGCGCCCCCTGCATAGCCAGGGCATTCATGACAGTCGCCAGCATGCCCATATAGTCAGCGGTCGTCCGTTCCATGCCAGCCGCTGCCTTGGACACGCCGCGGAAGATGTTGCCGCCACCGATCACCAGACAGATTTCGACGCCCTGCCGCGCGACCCGGGCCACGGCCTCGGCCACCGATTCGACCGTGCCGATATCGATGCCGAATCCCTGGTCTCCCATCAGGACCTCGCCCGACACCTTCAGCAGGACGCGCTTGTATCGATATCCGGACGAGGGTGAGGGCATGATCTATCCGTCAACAGGAAGCCGCGCGAACCGGCGGCCATAAACAAGGGGCGCGTGGGCCTTCAAAGCCCAACGCGCCCCCGTATGCAACGCTCCGATCACAGATCGGAACGGTATTCGACCAATCGGGCCTTAGCCGGCGGTCATCGACGCCACTTCGGCGGCGAAGTCCGGGCCTTCGACCTTTTCAACGCCCTCACCCAGCGCCAGACGGACAAAGCCGGCCAGCTTCAGGTTCGACGAGCCGAGTTCCTTGGCCGTGTCGGCGACCAGTTGCTCGACCGTGACGTCGGGGTTCATGACGAACGGCTGCTTGGACAGCACCACGTCCTTCTGGAACTTGGCGATCTGGCCCGAGACGATCTTGTCGATCATGTTCTCGGGGCGACCTTCTTCCTTGGCCTTTTCGGTCAGGACAGCGCGTTCCTTCTCGATGGCGGCGGGGTCCAGATCGTCAGTGTTCAGCGACAGCGGCGCCGTGGCGGCGACGTGCATGGCGATCTTGCGGCCCAGCTCGCGCAGCGCAGCCTTGTCACCCGCGCCTTCCAGCGCGACCAGCACGCCGATGCGGCCGACGCCCGGCGACACGGCGTTGTGGACGTAGGAGGCGACGACGCCTTCCTCGACCGACAGGCGCGCGGCGCGACGCAGCTGCATGTTCTCGCCGATGGTGGCGATCAGGCGGGTCACCTCGTCCTGGACGGTGGTGCCGTTTTCGAGCTGGGCGCCGTGGATGGCCTCGACGCTGTGGTGCTCGAGGCCCAGTTGGGCGAACGACTTGGCCGCTTCCTGGAACAGGTCGTTGCGGGCCACGAAGTCGGTTTCGGCGTTGAACTCGATGGCGGCACCGATTTCGCCCTTGCCGTCTTCACGGGTGGCGACGGCGACCAGACCTTCGGCGGCGACGCGGTCAGCCTTCTTGGCGGCCTTGGACAGGCCCTTGGCGCGCAGCCAGTCGATGGCGGCAGTGATGTCGCCATTGGTTTCCTGCAGGGCCTTCTTGCAGTCCATCATGCCCACGCCCGAACGCTCGCGCAGTTCCTTGACGAGGGCGGCGGTGATCTCGGCCATGTTCAGTCTCCTGATATTCTGAATGCGGGAACGGCCGGGCTGGTTTAGCCCGGCCGCGTAACAGTTTGGCGGTCGCGGAGAACCGCCTGGCGTCAGGCCTCGGCCTTGTCCGTCTCGGCAGCTTCCGGAGCCGCCTCCTCGGAGGCCGGAGCGGCCTCAGCGGCGGCTTCGGGCTCGGCTTCAGCCGGAGCGGCCTTGGTGCTCAGGGCCGGCTCGGACGGAGGGGCTTCCGAGGCGCCGATATCGACACCCGAGGCCGACTGGCCGGCGGCCAGACCGTCCAGAACCGCGTCGGCGATCAGATCGCAGTAGGTCTGGATGGCACGCGCGGCGTCATCGTTGCCCGGGATCGGATAGGTGATGCCGTCCGGATCGCAGTTGGTGTCGAGGATGGCGATCACCGGAATGTTCAACTTGCGCGCTTCCAGGATGGCGATCGACTCCTTGTTGGTGTCGATCACGAACATGATGTCCGGCAGCCCGCCCATGTCCTTGATGCCACCCAGCGACAGCTCCAGCTTGTCGCGCTCGCGGGTCAGGGTCAGCAGTTCCTTCTTCTGGCGGCCTTCGCCACCGGTTTCCAGAAGGGCGTCCAGTTCACGCAGGCGCTGAATCGAGCCCGAGACCGTCTTCCAGTTGGTCAGGGTGCCGCCGAGCCAGCGGTTGTTCATGTAATATTGGGCGCAGCGCTTGGCGGCTTCGGCCACCGGATCCGACGCCTGACGCTTGGTGCCGACGAACAGCACGCGGCCGCCCTTGGCCGCCACATCGCGCACGGCGACCAGCGCCTGGTGCAGCAGCGGGATCGACTGCGACAGGTCGATGATGTGGATGTTGGAGCGCGAGCCAAAGATGTAGCGCTCCATCTTCGGGTTCCAGCGGTGGGTCTGGTGGCCGAAGTGGGCGCCCGCTTCCAGCAGGGTGCGCATCGAGAATTCAGGCAGAGCCATGATCGTAAAGTCCTTTTTCCGATTCAATCCGCCGCAGACGGTGAAAAGGACCGCCGGGTCCCTCGGAACGGCTCGACCGGGATGTCTCCCCGGACGCGCCACGCCTGCGTGTGAAGTGCGCGGGCATCTAGGCGACATCGACGGAAAAGGCAAGGCCTGGGTCGCAGGTCCCCGGACGGTCAGAGCTTGTGCAGGCCGTCGAAGCGCGTGGTTTCGACCGTCCACGGCTCGACATCGTCAAGCGTGCGGACATTGACTGCGATCATGTCACGCCCGTCCGGAGACTTGCCGGCGCCAAAAGGCTCAACGCCACACACGCGGCAGAAGCGATGGCTGATGACATGGCGATTGAACAGATACTCGCTCAGCCGGTCCTCGCCCCGGATCAGGCGGAAGGCCTCGGGCGTAACGAAGCCCAGCATCAGGCCCTTGCGGTAGCAGTGGGTGCAGTTGCACTCGATCACCCCGGACAGGTCCAGGTCGGCCTCGAAGGCCACGGCCCCGCAGTGACAGGACCCCTTGTGTGTCGCCGTCTCGCCCATCACGCCTCCTCCAGCAGAACCACGCCCGGCACGGTCTTGAGCGCCCCCCGCAGGGCTGCATCCAGCCGGTATCGCCCGGGCAATTTCACCTCGACCTCGCGCCGGCCCTCCAGGGTGGCGATCAGGCTGACCTCCCCGCCCCGCCCCGGCCCCTGGGCCCTTGACCGGTCCAGCCGCGCCTTCAGCGCCTCCGGGTCCGCCGCGCGGCCGGACACATGGACCCTCAGGTTGACGTCGGACTGTTCGATGGCCGCATCCATGCGGCTGGCCTCGTCGCCGAAGAAGCGCACCTCGCCGTCGCTGGCCTTGGCCCGCACCTTGACCATCAGGGCGGCGCCGACCTCCAGCACGTCGCGATAACGCCGCAGGGACTCGGGCGTGAACAGGCATTCGAACTCGCCCGTCGGGTCCGAGAAGTTGACGAAGGCGAACTTCTCGCCGCTGCGGGCGCTGGTCCGCTCCTGCCGGCGACGCACGACCCCGGCCATCAGGAAGGCCTCATGCCCCCCCTCCGCCAGCGACAGGGCCTCGGCCGCGAAGGTCACCCGCTTGCGGCGCAGCGCGGCTTCCATGTCCTCCAGCGGGTGGCCCGACAGATAGAAGCCGACCGCCGACAGTTCCTGGTCCAGCCGCTCGGGCCCGACCCAGGGCTCGACCGACTTGAGGCGTGGTCGCGCGGCATGGGCCTGATCGGCCCCGAACAGGCTGACCTGCGACGAGGCCCGCTCGGCGGCCACGCTCTGGCAATAGGCCATCAGGGTGTCGGCCTGGTCGAGGATCTGGTGCCGGTTGGGGTGCAGGCTGTCCAGCGCGCCGGCCTTCGCCAGCCCTTCCAGCGCGCGCTTGTTCACCGCCCGCGGGTCGACCCGCTCAAGGAAGTCGAACAGGTCGGCGAAGCGGCCACCGGTCTCGCGCACCTCGACCACATGGCGCATGGCCTCCAGCCCGACGTTGCGGATGGCGCCGAGGGCATACAGCACCGCGCCCTTGCCCTCGTCATCGTAGGCCACGTCAAAGTCGGCAGCCGAGCGGTTGATGTCGGGCGCCAGCACCGTCACCCCGGCCTTGCGCGCATCCTGATAGAAGATCGCCAGCTTGTCGGTGTTGGAGATATCCAGCGACATGGAGGCGGCGAAGAACTCGACCGGGTGGTTCGCCTTCAGCCAGCCCGTCTGATAGCTGATCATCGCATAGGCGGCGGCGTGCGACTTGTTGAAGCCGTAGCCCGCGAACTTGGCCACCAGATCGAAGATACCGCCCGACTGGGCTTCCGGCACGCCACGCTCCGAGGCGCCCGCAACGAAGCGCGCCCGCTGGAAGTCCATCTCCTCCTTCTTCTTCTTGCCCATGGCGCGGCGCAGAAGGTCGGCTTCGCCCAGGCTGTATCCGGCCAGGATCTGGGCGATCTGCATCACCTGCTCCTGGTAGATGATGACGCCGTAGGTCTCCTTCAGCACATCGGCCAGCGAGGGATGGAGCGTATCGACCTCGGCCCGCCCGAATTTGCGGTCGATATAGACGTCGATGTTCTCCATCGGCCCGGGCCGGTAGAGCGAGATCAGGGCGGTGATCTCCTCGATCGACTCGCAGCGCATCTTGCGCAGGGTGTCGCGCATCCCCTGCGATTCCAGCTGGAACACGCCGACCGTCTGGCCCGAGGCCATCAGCTCATAGGTGGCCTTGTCGTCGAGCGGCAGAAGCGAGAAGTCGACCGCCGCGCCGCGCCGGGCCAGATAGCCGTGCGCGCGGTCCAGCACTGTCAGGGTCTTCAGGCCAAGGAAGTCGAACTTCACCAGACCGGCAGGCTCGACCCACTTCATGTTGAACTGGGTGGCCGGAATGTCGGAGCGCGGATCCTTGTAAAGCGGGGTCAGTTCAACCAGCGGCCGGTCGCCGATGACGATGCCGGCGGCGTGGGTCGAGGCGTTGCGGTACAGGCCCTCCAGCTCCAGCGCCGTGGCCAGCAGGGTTGCGACCGCAGGCTCGGCGTCGCGGGCCTCCTTCAGGCGCGGCTCAAGCTCGATGGCCTGGGCCAGGGTGACCGGATTGGCGGGGTTGGCGGGCACCATCTTGGCCAGCCGGTCGACCTGGCCGAGCGGCATCTGCAGCACCCGGCCCACATCGCGCAGCACGGCCCGCGCCTGCAGGGTGCCGAAGGTGATGATCTGGGCGACGCGATCCTCGCCATAGTGCTTCTGCACATAGGCGATCACCTCTTCCCGGCGCTCCTGACAGAAGTCGATATCGAAGTCGGGCATGGACACCCGTTCGGGATTCAGGAAGCGCTCGAACAGCAGGCCGAACCGCAGCGGATCGAGGTCGGTAATGGTCAGTGCCCAGGCGACCAGCGAACCGGCGCCGGAGCCCCGGCCCGGCCCCACCGGAATGCCGTGCAGCTTGGCCCATTTGATGAAGTCCGACACGATCAGGAAGTAGCCGGGGAAGCCCATCTGCTGGATGATGCCGACCTCGAACTCCAGCCGGTCCCAGTAGGCCTGCTCCGGTGCGGCCGCCTCGACCGAGGCCAGCCGGGCCTTGAGCCCTTCACGCGCCTGAAACGCCAGTTCGTCGGCCTCGTCCCGGCCCTCGCCCGTGTCGAACCGGGGCAGGATCGGCGCGCGGGTGGGCACGAGGAAGGCGCACCGCCGTGCGATCTCCAGCGTATTGTCACAGGCCTCCGGCAGATCGGCGAACAGGGTCCGCATGTCCGCCGCCGACTTGAACCAGTGGTGGGAGGTGACGCGTCGCCGATCGTCCTGACCGGTGAAGGCCCCGTCGGCGATGCACAGCAGGGCATCGTGCGACCGGGACCGGTCCGCACGGGCGAAATAGACGTCATTAGTGGCGACCAGCGGAACGTCCGTCTCATAGGCCCAGGCAACCAGCCCAGCCTCGGCCTGACGCTCTTCGGGCAGGTTATGGCGCTGAAGCTCGACATAGAAGCGGTCGCCGAACACCCGCGCCATTTCGGCCAGGGCCTCTCGCGCCTCGCCGTCCCGATTCTGCACGAACAGGGGATCGACCGGACCGTCCGGACCGCCCGACAGAAGGATCAGACCCTCGGCATGCTCACGAACCCGGCTCCAGGCCACGCCCGGCTCGGCCAGATCGCCGGCTTCCAGATAGGCCAGCGACGACAGGGCCGACAGATTTCTCCAGCCCAGCTCGTTCTGGACCAGCAGCACCACCGTCGGCAGGCGCGCCCAGCGCTCGGACTTTTGCCCGCCGATGCCGGTGACCGGCAGGGCACAGCCGACGACCGGCTGCACGCCCGCCCCCTTGGTCGACTGGCTGAATTCCAGAGCCCCGAACAGATTGGTGCGGTCGGCGATGGCGACCGCCGGCATGCCGGCATCCGCCGCCATCTTCCCCAAGGCCGACGCCTTGATGGCCCCCTCGAGCAGGGAATAGGCCGACCGGGCCCGCAGGTGGACAAAGCCGTTTTCGAAGGCCTCCGTCACCGACTGTCTCCCCTGCCCTGCGGATCACACATGCCCCTGACTATGGAAGGATTCTGCCGACGGGCACCCCGGCAGTTCCAATCCATCCCCAGCCGCGCGACGCCCCCGGTGGATCAATAGGCCAGCAGGGCGGCCTGCCAGGCCATCCAGACGAAGCCGCCGCACGACGCCAGCGACAGCATTTCCCGAACCCAACGTGCCATGACGGCCCTCCGCGTGATGTTCCTGTCTTGTTCTATGTTCCATGTATGTTCCGCGTCAAGAGGCGGATTGAAACCGGGCGACCGTTGATCTCGTATGTGGGGTCATGACCCGTCTGATCATTGCCGTCCTCGCCCTGATCGCCGCCTGCAGCCCGGCGCCCCCTGCCCCGGCAGAGCCGCCGCCGCCCGGCAGCCAGACCGCGACCTTCGCCGGGGGCTGTTTCTGGTCTTCGGAGAAGGCGTTCGAGCACGTCCGCGGCGTGTCGTCGGTTGTCTCGGGATTTGCGGGGGGCCATGTCGCGAACCCCACCTACGCCCAGGTCGTGCGGGGCGGCACCGGTCACCGCGAGGCGATCCAGGTCACCTTCGACCCCCGGGTCGTCAGCTACCGCGCACTGGTCGACCGGTTCTGGCGCACGATCGATCCGACGGATCCAGACGGCGTGTTCTGCGACCAGGGGCCCAGCTACCGCACGGCCGTGTTTGCGACGGCTGAGCAGCGCCCGGTCGCCGAGGCGTCGCGCGCCGCCGCCCAGAGGGCTCTGGGCCGGGAGTTCGTCACGCCGGTGCTGGCCTCGGCCCGCTTCTGGCCGGCGGGCCCGGAGCATCAGGACTATGCCGAGCGCAATCCCGCCCGGTACGAGGCCTATCGCATCGGCTGTCGTCGCACCCCGGCCCTCCAGCGCGTCTGGGGTGACGCCGCGGTCAACTAGGGCCTCAGCCGATCTTGACGCCGGGCGGCGGAACGCTGTCGGCCGGGACGAAGAAGTCCGGCATCAGCGGCTTGGTGGGATCGACCCGGTAGACCTCGAAGTCCCGCACTCCCTGCTCGTAGAGGAAGCTGTCGTCGATCAGGAACCGGCCCGTATTCTCGCGGGCGGGCAGGCAGAACAGGGCGTGGGCCGCATCAGCCAGAATATCGGGCGTGCGACAGTGGGCCAGTCCCTCCTTGCCGGTCAGGGCGAATTCGATGGCGGCCGTGGCCACCGCGGTCCGCGGCCACAGGGCGTTGAAGGCAATGCCGTCGGATTTGAACTCTTCGGCCATGCCCAGCATGGCGAGGCTCATATTGTACTTGGCCATCGAATAGGCGACGTGCGGGCCGAACCAGTGCGGCGCCAGATCCAGCGGCGGCGACAGCGCCAGCACATGCGGATTGGCCGCCTTCTTCAGATGCGGAATACAGGCCTTCGACACCAGGAAGGTGCCCCGCCCGTTGACCTGATGCATCAGGTCATAGCGCTTCATGTCGGTGGCCAGGGTGCCGGTCAGCTGGATGGCCGAGGCATTGTTTACGCAGATGTCGATGCCGCCGAACCGCTCCACCGTAGCCTCCACCGCCGCCATGACCGACTCCTCGCTACGGACGTCGACAACCAGCGGCAGGGCCTTGCCGCCGGCCGCCTCAATCTCCTCGGCGGCGGAATAGATGGTGCCCGGCAGGTGCTTGTGCGGCTCGGCCGTCTTGGCCGCGATCACCACATTGGCGCCGTCGCGGGCCGCGCGCAGGCCTATGGCCAGCCCGATTCCCCGGCTGGCACCCGTGATGAAGAGGGTTTTTCCGTTCAGCGACATCGGCAGGGTCCTCCAGTGCATTTCGATGGAAAACCGATAGCATGGGTCGACCCGCAATCACGATGGCCCGGACATGACTGACACCCTTCCCTTCCAGATCACCCGCGAGGGCGCCGTCGCCCGCCTGACCCTGTCGCGCCCGGAAGCGTCCAATGCGCTCGACATGCGCTTCTGGAGGGGGCTGGGTCCGGCGTTGAAGAATCTGGACGCGGGTGGCGATGTGCGGGCGCTGGTCCTGTCGGGCGAAGGCCGGAATTTCTGCGCCGGCATGGACATCTCGGTGTTCTCGGGTGGCGCCATCCTCGGCACTGACACGGCGGCCGAGCGGCAGGCCTTTCATCAGGCCGCGCGAGACCTTCAGGACGCCCTGTCGATGCTGGAGCGGGTGCGGTTTCCGGTGATCGCCGCCGTCCAGGGGGCCTGCGTCGGCGCGGGGCTGGACATGGTTGCCGCCTGCGACCTGCGGCTGGCCACCGAGGGCGCGTATTTCCGTGTCGAGGAGATCAACATCGGCATGATGGCCGACGTCGGCAGCCTGCAACGCCTGCCCCGCCTACTGCCCGAGGGCGTGGTCCGCGAACTGGCCTATCTGGGCACCAGTCTGACGGCGGACCGCGCCGAGCGCCTTGGCTTCGTCAACGCCGTCCTGCCCGATGCCGAGGCCCTGCAGGCGGCCGCCATGGAGATGGCGCAGGCGATCGCCGCCAAGGCGCCGCTGGCCATTTCGGGCTCGAAGGCTGCCTTCGCCTATGCCCGCGATCACACCGTGGCCGACGGCCTGGAATGGGCCGCCGTCATGCAGGGGTCGATCTGGAACACGGCCGACATTCTGGGCGCCATTCAGGCCCGCGCGACCAAGTCCACGCCGGAGTTTGCGGACCTGCACCCCCTGCCGAAACCCTGAGGCGTCCGCTCAGTAGGCCTGGCTCTCCGCCGGGCGTTCCTCGAGGTGGCCGTCCTTGAGGGCGAAGACGCGGTCCATATGGCCGGCCAGTTCCATATTGTGCGTGGCGATCAGGGCGGCCACGCCGGACTTCTTGGCCAGATCGTGCAGGGCCTCGAACACCGTCTGGCTGGTCGCCGGATCCAGGTTGCCGGTCGGCTCGTCGGCCAGCAACAGGCGCGGCCTGTTGGCCAGCGCCCGGGCCACGGCCACGCGCTGACGCTCGCCCCCCGACATCTGCGACGGCTGGTGGGTCAGGCGGTCCGCCAGACCCAGGGCGACCAGCAGTTCCTCGGCCCGCTCGCGTGCCGCCGACAGGCCATGCCCCGCGATGCGAAGCGGCAGGGCGACATTGTCCCGCGCATCAAATTCCGGGAGCAGGTGGTGGAATTGATAGACAAAACCGATCCGCGCCAGACGGATATGGGTGCGTGCTCGCTCGGGCAGACCCCCGACAGCCTCGCCGTCAATCTTCACCTCGCCCGAGGTCGGGTGCTCCAGCAGCCCCGCCGCGTGCAGCAGGCTGGACTTGCCCGAGCCTGAGGGCCCGATCAGGCCCACGATCTCGCCGGGGCGGACATCAAGGTTCACGCCCCTGAGGACGGTCAGGTCGCCGGCGGCGGTGTCATAGGTGCGGGTCAGGTCGTGGACCGACAGGACCGGCGGAGCGAGGCTATTCATAACGGAGGGCCTCCACCGGATCGAGGCGAGCCGCCTGCCACGACGGGATCAGGCCGGCCACGCAGCTCATGAAGAACGACCACATGGCCACCCAGAAAACATCGGCCGGATCGACCAGCGCCGGGACCGCGTCCAGCATGTAGACGTCGGCATTGAACAGCTCGACCTGTAAAACCCACTCAAGGAAGTGCTGGATGGCGCCGATGTTCAGGCAGAACAGCAGGCCCAGCACCAGACCGGTGACCGTCCCGGCGATGCCGATGGCGGCACCCGACATGAAGAACACCCGCAGCATGGACGACTGGCTGGCACCCACGGTCCGCAGGATGGCGATGTCCCGCGTCTTGTTCTTCACCAGCATGACGATGCCCGAGATGATGTTGAGCGCGGCGATCGCCACGACCAGGCCAAGGATGATGCTCATGGCCACCCGTTCGACCTTCAGGGCGCCCCAGAAGGCCGCCAGCCGGTCGCGCCAGTCGCTGACCAGATTGCCGTCACCCACCGCTTCGCGCACCGGCGCGCGCAGCGCCTCGACCCGGTCGGGCTCGGCCGTCTTCATCTCGATGATGTCCCACAGCCCCTCCTTGCCGAAGAACAGCTGGGCCTGCTCCAGCGGCATGAAGACGAAGGCGCGATCGTAATCCGCCGTACCCGAGCTGAAGATGCCCCCCACGATATAGGTCTTGGACAGGCCCCCCAGATTGCCGAAGGCGCTGTCGGCGCCGGTCGGCGAATAGAGGGTGATGGGCGAGCCGACGCCGATGCCCAGCTGCTCGGCCAGGGACTTGCCGATCAGCACATAGTCGCCGCCGTAGTCGCCCTTGCCGAACATGTCGCGCGCAGTCTGGGACAGGCTTTCATAGACGTAGGACATGGAGGTCAGGTCCTCGGGGCGGATACCCCGCACCAGACCCCCGGTCGCCTGCCCTGCCGCCTGGAACATGGCCGGGGACTCGACCAGGGGGGTCACGCTGACGATACCGGGCACTTCGCGCAGCCGCTCCAGCGCGGCATCCCGGTCCGGGTCGACCAGCACCTGACCCTGCACATACATATGCCCGTTGAACGACAGCATCCGACTGAGCAGTTCGGCGCGGAAGCCGGCCATGATGCTCATCACCACAATCAGCGCCATGACGGCCAGCGCCACGGCGACGTAGGAGATGATGGCGATCAGGGCGATGCCGCCCTCTTTCCGCTTGGCGCGGAGATAGCGCAGGGCCAGACCGACCTCCCACAGGGAGAACGGACCGGCGGGCTTCGGTGTCTTGCCCACGGTGTCGGTCATGCGGTCAGCCGGGTCAGGGCGTCGTCCAGCGACAGGGTCAGCTTCTCGCCCGTCGCCCGGCGCTTCAGCTCGACCACGCCGTCCGCCAGGCCCTTGGGCCCGATCGTCAGCTGCCAGGGAATACCGATCAGGTCCGCGGTCGCGAACTTGCCGCCCGGACGCTCGTCGGTGTCGTCATACAGCACCTCCTTGCCCAGCGCTTCCAGCCGCGACACGGCCTCTTCGCAGGCGGTGCAGACCGCCTCATCATTGGCCCGGAGGTTGATGACGGCCACGTCAAAGGGCGCCACGGCGTCGGGCCAGATGATGCCGGCACTGTCATGGCTGGCCTCGATGATGGCGCCCAGCAGGCGCGAGACCCCCACGCCATAGCTGCCCATGTGGACGTCGGCGTCGCGACCGTCGGGGCCCTGGACCCGGGCCTTCATCGGCGTCGAATATTTGGTCCCGAAATAGAAGATGTGCCCCACCTCGATACCGCGGGCGGTCAGGCGGTCGCTCTCGGCGGTCTCGGCCTCGAAACGGTCTGCCTCGTGCATTTCCTCGGTCGCGGCGTAAAGGGCGGTCCGCGCGTCGACGATGGCCTGCAGGTCGTCCCAGTCGACATCGCCGCCCGGCGCCGGCATCTCGACCAGCTTGCGGTCGCAGAACACCTGGCTTTCGCCCGTGTCGGCCAGGACGATGAACTCGTGGCTCAGGTCGCCACCGATCGGCCCGGTGTCGGCGCGCATCGGCACCGCCTTCAGCCCCATGCGGGCAAAGGTGTTCAGATAGGCCACGAACATGCGGTTGTAGGCCTTGCGGGCCGAGGCCTCGTCCAGATCGAAGGAATAGGCGTCCTTCATCAGGAACTCGCGGCCGCGCATCACGCCAAAGCGCGGGCGGCGCTCGTCGCGGAACTTCCACTGGATGTGAAACAGGTTCAGCGGCAGCGATTTGTAGCTCTTCACATAGGCCCGGAAGATGTCCGTGATCATCTCCTCATTGGTGGGGCCGTACAGCAGCTCGCGCTCGTGCCGGTCCTTGATGCGTAGCATTTCGGGGCCATAGGCGTCATAGCGGCCCGACTCGCGCCACAGATCGGCCAGCTGCAGGGTCGGCATCAGCAGCTCGACGGCGCCCGCGCGGACCTGCTCTTCACGCACGATCTGCTCGATCCGCCGCAGGACGCGCAGGCCCAGCGGCAACCAGGCATAGATGCCGGCGGCTTCCTGACGGATCAGGCCCGCCCTCAGCATCAGCTGATGCGAGACGATCTGGGCGTCGGCGGGCGCCTCTTTCAGCGTGGGCAGGAAATAGCGCGACAGGCGCATGGGCACATCCGGATCAAGCAGCAGGGTCTGGCTGTGCTTTAGCCGGGACGCTGGCCCAAAAGCTAGACCAGTCTGTGGCCAAGCTTTATACGGCGCCGATTTCCGGCATGGGCACCAGGCCGGTGAAGATGGCCCCGACGATCAGAAGCCAGAGGATGGCGCCGACCCAGGTCGTGGTGACGAACTTCTTCTTCAGATTGGGCGTGTCGGGTGCCCCCCACTGCGACCCGTCGGTCGGGGGCGGCTGATCCTGGCGGTTCGTGCCGATCGGCAGGACCATGAACAGCGCCACCCACCAGCAGATGATGTAGATGGCGAACATCGTGAGCGGGCCGATCGGCATCAGTGAGCTCCTTCCTTCGGGGTTTCCATCAGCTCGACCAGCACACCGCCCATATCCTTGGGGTGCACAAACAGGATCGGCGTCCCATGGGCCCCGATGCGCGGCTCGCCGGTGCCGAGGATGGTCGCCCCCCTGGCCCGCAGCGCATCGCGCGCGGCCAGGATGTCCTCGACCTCGAAGCAGACATGGTGCTGGCCGCCCTTGGGGTTCTTGGCCAGAAAGCCATGGATGGGGCTGTCGTCGCCCAGCGGCTCGATCAGTTCGATCTGGCTGTTGGGCAGGTCAATGAAGCACACCCGCACGCCCTGCGCCGGCAGGTCGAACGGGGCCTGCGCCTGCGTGGCGCCCAGCAGGTCCCGGTACATGGCGACGCTGGCTTCGATGGAGGGGGTGGCGACCCCGACGTGGTTCAGACGACCGATCATCAGACCCTCAGCACAATGGTTTCAACGATGGGGCGGCGGTCCCAGATACCTTGGCTGGCCTTCTTCAGGGTGCGGGCCACGGCCTGTTCGATGACCATTTCGTCCTCCAGCGCCTCGCCCTTGAGCTTGCGCACCGCATCCTCGGCGCGCTCGGCCAATTCGTCCAGAAGGTCGCCCAGCGGCTGGTCCTCGTCACCCGGCAGGCCAATGCCCCGCACATCGATGCTGGACGCCAGCTTGCCCCGCCGGTCCAGCGCAAAGCTGACCAGGATCAGGCCGTTGGAGGCCGCATGGCGCCGCTCGCGCAGAGCCTCGCCCATTTCCTCGACCAGCATGCCGCCATCAACGAACAGGCGGCCCGAAGGCACTTCGTCGATGATCGCCGCGGGCCCGGGCGCCAGACGAACCATGTCGCCGTTCCGGGGCGCGACCGTTTCCGGCACCTGCATTTCCTTCGCCAGCATCGCGTGCTCGGCGATGTGGCGGCGCATGCCGTGCGTGGGGATGGCGATATGGGGCCGCGCCCACTGATACATCTGGCGCAGTTCGTCGCGGCACGGGTGGCCCGAGACGTGGATGCCCGGATGGTCCCGGTCGGTGTAGATGCGCACCCCCCGCTCCGACAGGGCGTCCTGCAGACGGCCAATGGCCAGCTCATTGCCCGGGATCATGCGCGAGGAGAAAATGCAGTGGTCGCCCTGGCCCAGCTTGATGAAGGGGTGATTGCCCTCGGCCACGCGCGACAGGGCGGCGCGCGCCTCGCCCTGACTGCCGGTGCACAGGTACAGCAGTTCGTCCGCGGGCCAGCGGCGGGCGTCTTCCTCGCTCAGGAAGGGTTTGGCGTCGGTCAGCAGGCCGACCGACCTGGCCGCCGCCGTGATCCGGTGCATCGACCGCCCGGCCAGCGCGACTCGTCGCCCGGCCTGTTCCGCCGCATGGATGATGCTGTCCAGCCGCGCGACGTTCGACGCAAAACAGCCGACCGCCACCCGGCCCTTGAGGCCGCCGATCAGTTCGGTCAGGGCTTCGCGCACCTCGCCTTCCGAACCGGCAGTGCCCTCGACGAAGACGTTTGTGGAATCGCAGACCATGGCCAGCACCCCCTCGTCCCCGAGGCGGCGGATGGTCTCGACATCGGTGCGCTCGCCGACGACCGGATCGTTGTCGATCTTCCAGTCACCGGTATGCAGGACCAGCCCCAGCGGCGTGGTGATGGCCAGGCCGTTCGGCTCGGCCGTCGAGTGGGTGATGGTCACCATCTCGATGTGGAAGGGGTCGAGGTCGATGGTGCCACCCAGCGGCACCTCGTGCAGCTTCACCCGGTCGCCGAGGCCGGCGTCGCGCAGCTTCTCGCGGATCAGATAGGCGGTGAACGGTGTGGCATAGAGCGGGGCCTTCAGGCGCGGCCACAGCCAGCCCAGCGCCCCGATGTGGTCCTCGTGGGCGTGGGTCAGCACGATTCCGAGGATGTTCTCGCCCTCAAGGAAGGTCGGGTCGGGCACGATCACATCGACGCCCGGCGTGGTGTGATCGCCGAACGTCACCCCGACATCGACCAGGATCCACTTGCGATCATTGGCCGGGCCAAAGCCATAGGCGTTCAGGTTCATGCCGATCTCGTTCGACCCGCCCAGCGGCAGGAAGACCAGTTCGTCGGTTTTGGATTTGGTCATGGCGTCTTTCCGGAGTTGCGACGCCAGACGTCCAGCAGGCCGCGAAGGGTCAGGTCGGGGTCGAAATGGTCGATGCTGTCGGTCGCACCTTCGAACAGACTGGCGACACCGCCGGTGCCGATGACCGTCATGGGACGGCCCCACTCGGTCTTGATGCGCGCGACCAGTCCCTCGATCAGGGCAATATAGCCCCAGAACACGCCCGATTGCATGTTCGACACCGTATCCTTGCCGATCACGCGGTCCGGCTTCTGGATGGCGATGCGCGGCAGCATGGCGGCGGCCTCGTGCAGGGCCTGCAGCGACAGATTGATCCCGGGCGCGATCACGCCACCCTCAAAGGCTCCGTCGGCGGCGATGACGTCGAAGGTGGTGGCCGTTCCCGAGTCGATGACGATCAGGTCGCCGGGGTATTTCAGATGCGCGCCGATGGCGTTGACGAGGCGGTCCGCGCCCGCCTCGGACGGCTTTTCGATGCGGGCCTCCATGCCCAGATCGACATTCTGGCCGACCACCAGCGGCTCTACCCCCAGATAGCGCCGGGCGAGGTTCCGGAGATTGAAGATCGACTGGGGCACCACGCTGGAGATGATGCAGCCCTTCAGCGTGCCGAGCTCCAGCCCGCGCATGGTCAGCAGTTGGGTCAGCCAGACCGCATATTCGTCCGCCGTGCGATTGGCGGCCGTGGCCGTGCGCCACTGCACGATCCAGTCCTCGCCGTCATGCACGGCGAACAGCGTATTGGTGTTGCCCTGTTCAATCGCCAGAAGCATCAGGCCCGCTCTCCGAAAAAGACATCCCCTGCCGATATAAGCCGAAGGGTGCCGTCGGCCAGCCTGAGACGCAGCGCCCCGTCGTCGGCGAGACCTTCGGCCACACCCTCAACTGTCTCGTGACCCAGTCGGGCGACGGCCGGCGCATTGAGGCCATGGGCCCGCCGGGTCCAGGCATCCCGGATGACGTCAAAGCCCAGCGCCTCGCGCCGCTTGGTCCAGGCAGCAAAGGCCTCGGCCAGAGGGGGCAAGGCTTCGTCCAGTGTCGGGGCCCGCGCCACGCCCCCGGCCAGATGGGCCGCGGCTGCGGTTGCCGGCCGCTCCACATCCTGCGGGGCACTGGCCAGATTGACGCCGATGCCGACCGCCAGCCACAGCCCGCCCGCAGGAGCAGGCCCCGACTCGACCAGAATGCCCGAGGCCTTCATCCCTTCGATCATCACATCATTCGGCCATTTGATCGTCACGCAGGCCGGCGGGACGTAGCGGTCCAGAAGGTCCGCGACCGCGAGCGCGGCGATGAAACTGGTCTGGGCGGCCTCGGCCGGCGGCGCGTGCGTCACGCACAGATATGTGGCGGCCAGATTGCCCTGATGGTCCGACCAGGCCCGCCCGCGTCGGCCACGACCGGCATTCTGGCGCCGCGCGGCGATCCAGATCGGCCCGGTGTGCCCGGCCTCGGCCAGTCGCCGGGCCTCGGCGTTGGTGGAGTCGATCTCGTCGAGAACCAGCTGCTCGGCGGGCGACACCGCCCTACCCGGCTCCGAAACCGGACGCGGCGATGGCGGTCAGCGGCTCCAGCCAGGTCAGACCGATGATCACAACCGGGAAGGCGAACGCTGCCGAGGCCAGGGCCAGGGTGCGCGCCTCGATCGGCTGGGGATCGGTCACGGCCTGCTCGTCGAGCGGCGGATCGAACCACATCAGCTTGATGATGCGCAGATAGTAGAAGGCCGCCACGACCGAGGCCACCAGCCCCGCCGCCGCCACCATCCAGTAGCCGGCATCGGCGGCCGCCCCGAACACATAGTATTTGCCCCAGAAGCCCGAGAACGGCGGCATGCCCAGCACCGACAGCGACAGGATGGTGAGGACCACGGTCGTCAGCGGACGCGTCTTCTTCAGCCCGGCCAGATCGGCGATCCGGCGGATCGGCTTGCCTCCGCGCGACAGCGACAGCAGCACGGCGAAGAAGCCGATCTGGTCGATCACATACAGGGTCATGAACATCAGCATGGCCTGCAGGCCCGCCTCGGTGCCCGCAACAATGCCCAGCAGGGCGTAGCCGATGTTGGCGATCGAGGAATAGGCCAGCAGCCGCTGCAGATCGCGCTGCGCCAGACCGCCGATGGCACCGACGACGAACGAGGCCAGACAGATCAGCACCAGCACCTGGGCCCACTGGTCGTGGATGGCGCCGAAACCGTTGGTCAACACGCGGGCGACCAGCACCATGGCCGCCATCTTGGGCGCCGTGGCGAACAGGGCGACAACCGGAGTGGGCGCGCCCTCATAGACGTCGGGCGTCCACATGTGGAACGGCGCCGCCGAGACCTTGAAGGCCAGACCGCACAGCAGGAACACCAGACCGAAAATCAGGCCCGCGGCGCCGCCATCGGCCACCGAACGCGCCGACAGGGCGATGTCCTCGAACCGCATCGAGCCCGAGAAGCCGTAGATCAGGCTGGCGCCATACAGCAGCAGACCCGACGACAGGGCGCCCAGCACGAAATACTTCAGACCGGCCTCGGAGGCCTTGAGGTCGTCGCGGTGGAAGGCGGCCAGCACATAGAGCGCCAGCGAGTGCAGCTCGATACCGACATAGAGGGAGATCAGATCCCCCGACGACACCATCATGGCCATGCCGACCGAGGCCAGCACGATCAGCACCGGATACTCAAAGCGGGCGATGCGGGTCCGGGCCATCCAGCCGTCGCCCATGACCACAGCCACGGCGCTCAGCAGATAGATGGCGACCTTGCCATAGGCCGCCAGCGGATCGGCGACGAAGGCCCCGTTGAAGGCCTGGCCCAGCGGGGCATTGATGGCGAGGGCCGCGGCGCCCACCAGCAGGGCGACCGACAGGATCGAGATCAGACGGGTCGACTTCTCGCCGATGAAGGCGCCCAGCATCAGCAGCACCATGGCCCCGATGGCCAGGGTCACTTCGGAAGCGGCGAGCTGAAGGGCGGAGGACAGGTCAGGCATTTCGGATCTCATCCACCGATCGCGGCACGGAAGCCGGCAGTCAGGGCCTCGACGGAGGTCGAGGTCAGGTCAAGCACAGCCGCCGGATAGACGCCCAGCCACAGGGTCCCCACGATCAGGGGCACGAAGACGATCAGCTCGCGCCGGTCGATATCGGTGATGGTCTTGAGCGCGGGGTTGGTGATCTCGCCGAACATGACGTTGCGGTACAGCGTCAGCGCATAGACGGCCGAGAAGATCACTCCCGAGGCGGCGAACAGGGCGGTCCATGTCGAGACCTCATAGACGGCGGTCAGCGACAGGATTTCGCCGATGAAGCCCGAGGTGCCCGGCAGGCCGACGTTGGCCATGGTGAACATCAGGAAGATGGCCGCGAACCACGGCATCTTCGACGTCAGCCCGCCGTAGAAGGCGATCTCACGGGTGTGCATCCGGTCATAGACCACGCCGACGCAGAGGAAGAGCGCGCCCGAGATCAGGCCGTGGCTCAGCATCTGGAAGACCGCGCCCTGCACGCCCTGATCATTGCCGGCGAAGATGCCCATGGTCACGAAGCCCATGTGGGCGACCGACGAATAGGCGATCAGCTTCTTGATGTCGGTCTGACGGAAGGCGACCAGCGAGGTGTAGACGATGGCGATGGCCGAAAGGGCGAACACCAGCGGGCGGAACATTTCCGAGGCCTGCGGGAACATCGGCAGGTTGAACAGCAGGAAGCCGTAGCCACCCAGCTTCAGCAGGATGCCCGCCAGGATGACCGAACCGGCCGTCGGCGCCTGCACGTGGGCGTCGGGCAACCAGGTGTGGACCGGCCACATCGGCATCTTGACCGCGAATGAGGCGAAGAAGGCCAGCCACAGCAGCGGCTGCACCGTCGGGCTGAAGGCATACTCCTTGAGCAGCGGGATCGAGGTCGTGCCCGCTTCCGCCGCCATCCACAGCATGGCCAGCAGCATCAGCACCGACCCCAGCAGGGTGTAGAGGAAGAATTTGTAGGCCGCGTAGATGCGGTTCTGTCCACCCCAGATGCCGATGATCAGGAACATCGGGACCAGGGTGCCCTCGAAGAAGATGTAGAACAGGAACAGGTCCAGCGAGGTGAAGACGCCGATCACCAGCGTCTCGAGCACCAGGAAGGCGATCATATAGTCCGCCACCCGCTCCTTGATCGTCGTCCAGCTGGCGAGGATGCACAGCGGCAGCAGGAAGGCCGTCAGCAGCACGAACAGGATGGAGATCCCGTCCACGCCCATGTGATAGGCGGCGCCCGCGAACCACTGATAGTGCTCGACGAACTGATAGGCGGGGTTCGAGGCGTCAAACTTCGCGACCAGCAGGATCGAGACCGCAAGGGTAATCAGGGTGGTGACGAAGGCGATGCGACGCGCAGCCGGCGCCACCGAGGCGTCCGACTTGCCCGCCATGCGGACGGCCAGCAGCACCGCTGCCCCCACGAGCGGCAGGAAGGTGACGAGGCTCAGGATGTGAGACATCAACAGGGACACGCGATCAGCCCCCCCATGTGGCGATGGCGAAGGCGAGCAGACCGGCCACGCCCAGCAGCATCACGAACGCATAGTGATAGACGTAGCCCGACTGGATTCTCGACAGTCGCGCCGCGGATTTCAGCGAGGCCCAGGCGGCCCCGTTCGGGCCCAGCCCGTCGATGATCTTCACGTCGCCGATCTTCCAGAACAGATCGCCGACCGCCTTGGCCCCCTTCACGAAGACAAAGTCGTACAGCTCGTCGAAGAACCATTTGTTGTAGAAGAAGGTGTGCAGCGGACCACCGCGCTCGGCCATCCGGCGGCCCAGGCCTTCCTTGAGCACATAGACATAGACGGCGATCAGCGTGCCGAGGCCCGAGACGACCAGCGGCGCCCACAGCACCCAGGTGGGCACCGAGTGGCTGTCGTGGATCACGTGATTGGCCGGACCGGTGAAGATCGCCCCGCGCCAGAACTCGTGCTCGTGATGGCCGACGAACTGGTCGTAGAATGTAAAGCCTGCGGCCACCGCGCCCACCGACAGCACCAGCAGCGGCACGATCATGACCCAGGGGCTCTCGTGCGGCTTCAGCGGGCCGTGGTGATGGTGGTCGTCATGCGCATGATGGGCATGGTCGTCGGCGATCGGCTCGGAATGGGTTTCCAGCTGGGCGTCGGTCGCGTGATCGTCCGCGTGATGGGCGCCCTCGTCCTTCCAGGCCGGCTTGTTGTGGAAGGTCATGAACACCAGACGCCACGAGTAGTAGGCCGTCAGACCGGCCGCAAACAGGCCGATGAAGAAGACGAACATGCCCACCGGATTGTCGGCGCCGGCGGCAAAGGCGCTCTCGAGGATCGAGTCCTTGGAATAGAAGCCGGCAAAGCCCCACTTCAGGCCCGGGATGCCGAGGCCGGTGATGGCGATCGTGCCGATCATCATCACGCCATAGGTGATGGGCAGCAGACGGGCGAGACCGCCCATCTTCCGCATGTCCTGCTCGTGATGCATGCCGTGGATTACCGAGCCGGCCCCCAGGAACAGCAGGGCCTTGAAGAAGGCGTGGGTGAACAGGTGGAACATGGCCGCCTGATAGGCGCCGATGCCGGCCGCAAAGAACATGTAGCCCAGCTGCGAACAGGTCGAGTAGGCGATGACCCGCTTGATATCGTTCTGGGCCAGACCGACGGTCGCCGCGAACAGGGCCGTGACAGCACCGACGATGGCGATGATCTGGGCCGCGACCGGCGCATACTCGTAGATCGGGCTGAGCAGGCAAACCATATAGACGCCGGCGGTCACCATGGTGGCCGCGTGGATCAGCGCCGACACAGGGGTCGGGCCCTCCATGGCGTCCGGCAGCCAGGTGTGCAGGAAGAACTGGGCCGACTTGCCCATGGCGCCGATGAACAGCAGCAGACCGGCCAGATCCAGCGCGGACCAGGTGTGACCCAGGAACTCCCAGCCCGTCCCGGCCTTCGACGCGATCATGGGGAACAGTTCGGCGAACTGGATCGTGCCGAACATCCAGAAGACGGTGATGATGCCCAGCGCAAAGCCGAAGTCGCCGACGCGGTTCACCACGAAGGCCTTGATGGCGGCGGCGCTGGCCGTGGGCTTCTTGTACCAGAATCCGATCAGCAGATAGGACGCCAGCCCCACCCCTTCCCAGCCGAAGAACAGCTGCATGAAGTCGGCGGCGGTCACCAGCGCCAGCATGGCAAAGGTGAACAGCGACAGATAGGCGAAGAACCGCGGCCGGTCGGGATCCTCGGACATATAGCCCCAGGAATAGAGGTGAACGAGCGACGACACCGTTGTCACCACGATCAGCATCACGGCGGACAGGGCGTCGATGCGGATCGACCAGGCCGACTGGAAGTCGCCGACGTTGATGAACGGCATGAGCTGGAGCGTGAAGGCTTCCATCCCGCCCCAGGTGTGGCGGGCGAATACCGTCCAGGCCACGGCGCAGGAGAAGAACAGCAGGCCGGTCGTCACCGCCTGGGAGGCGATGTTGCCGATCCGCCGTCCGGTCAGACCGGCGATGGCCGCGCCCAGCAGCGGCGCAAAGATGCCCAGAATGATCAGGGTTTCGAAGCTCACGTCGATCAGCCCTTCATCACGGACGCATCGTCCACGGCGATGTCGCCGCGGTTACGGAAGAAGGTCACCAGAATGGCCAGCCCCACGGCCGCCTCCGCCGCCGCCACGGTCAGCACGAACATGGCCATGATCTGCCCGGCCACATCGTTCAGGTGGGTCGAGAAGGCGACGAAATTGATGTTCACCGCCAGCAGGATCAGCTCGATCGACATCAGGATGATGATGACGTTCTTGCGGTTCACGAAGATGCCGAACACGCCGATGGTGAACAGCATGGCCCCCACGGCCAGATAGTGGGACAGGGTGATGTCCATCAGGAAAGCTCCTCGGAGGAAACGCCCTGGCCGGTCGGGATCGACTTGATCTCCATGGCCTTGCCCGCCTCGCGACCGACCTGTTTGTCGACCTTCTGGCGCTTGATGCCCGGCTTGTGTCGAAGCGTCAGGGTGATGGCCCCGATCATGGCGACCAGCAGCACAATGCCCGCCGCCTGGAAGAAGTAGACGTAGTCGGTGTAGAGCACCCGGCCGATGGCCTCGATATTGGTCTGGTCAGCGGTAGCGACCGCCGGGCCGGTGGCATTGGCCGCCACGCCGCCCTGCACCACCGCCAGGGTGATCATGATCATTTCCGCCAGCAGAACCCCGGCCACGATGGCCGCCAGCGGCAGGTAGCGGGCATAGCCCTCGCGCAGACGCACAAAGTCGACGTCCAGCATCATGACGACGAACAGGAACAGCACGGCGACGGCGCCGACGTAGACCACGACCAGCAGCATGGCGAGGAATTCGGCGCCCATCAGCACGAACAGGCCGGCCGCCGAGAAGAAGGCCAGGATCAACCACAGCACCGAGTGCACGGGGTTGCGGGCCGTGACGACCAGCAGGGCCGCGACGACGGTGACGGTGGCCATCAGGTAGAAGGCGATCGATGCAATCACTCGACGGCTCCGGCTGAAACAAAAGCGGTATGGGGGACCGAGTCGCCCCCCTCGAACGCGCGGCGCCCTTCTAGACCTGTGCGTCCGGCCTTGCCAAGGCCGCAGGCCGGTCGGATCGCGCTATGGCGGGACAGGGCGGTCATCAGCGGTACGGCGCGTCCATCTCGAGGTTGCGGGCGATCTGGCGCTCCCAGCGGTCGCCGTTGTCCAGCAGGCGCACCTTGTCGAAATACAGCTCCTCGCGGGTCTCGGTGGCGAACTCGCTGTTCGGGCCCTCGACGATGGCGTCCACGGGGCAAGCCTCCTGGCAAAGGCCACAGTAGATGCACTTGACCATGTCGATGTCGTAGCGGGTCGTGCGGCGGCTGCCGTCAGCGCGGGGCTCGGACTCGATGGTGATGGCCTGGGCCGGGCAGATGGCTTCGCACAGCTTGCACGCGATGCAGCGTTCCTCGCCGTTGGGATAGCGGCGCAGGGCGTGCTCACCCCGGAAGCGCGGCGACTGCGGGTTCCGCTCGAACGGGTAATTCACCGTCATCTTGGGCTTCAGCAGATAGCCGAAGGTCAGGAAGAAGGCGCCCACGGCGTCAACCAGCAGGGCCCCCTTCACGGTCTGTTTGATACGGGAAATCATGGCTTGATGATCGTCCTTGACGGGGGTCAGCGGCGGTTCTTGCAGTCACGGTCCCAGCGCGGATCATCCCGATCCAGCGACTGGCACCGCACGATACGGGCGGTCTCGGCGCGTTCCTGACGCTCGCGACGCTCCATCCGCTCGGCGGTGGAGCCGGGCGCCGGCACCTCGTCCAGCGGCCGGGTGAAGCTGCAGCCGGCGAGGCCGGTCGCAAGCAGCATCACGGCGATCAGGGGAGCAGAGCGCATCACGACCCCACCACGAAGACGCGCCAGGCCGACACAGCCACCACCGCCACCAGCGACGTGGGCAGGAAGATCTTCCAGCCCAGTCGCATCAGCTGGTCATAGCGATAGCGCGGCACAAAGGCCTTCACCATGGCGAACATGAAGAACCAGAAGACGATCTTCACCCCCAGGACCAGCAGGTAGCCCAGGCTGTTGAGGGCCTCCCACCCCGCAGGCACGTCAGGCAGGTACTCACTCGGGATGCCCGGGTTCCAGCCGCCGAAGAACAGGATGCTGATCATGGCGCACATGAAGACGATGTTGACGTACTCGCCCATCATGAACAGCAGATACGGGGTCGAGCTGTATTCCACCTGATAGCCGGCCACGAGCTCGGACTCGGCCTCGGGCAGGTCGAACGGTGGACGGTTGGTCTCGGCCAGCGCCGAGATGAAGAAGATGATCGCCATCGGGAACATGATCAGCGCGGTCGGCCAGGTCCCGGCCCCGCCGCCGAAGGCGAACCAGTTCCAGATCCAGCCGTCCTGCTGGGTCACGATCGACGTCAGGTTCATCGTCCCGGCCAGCAGGATCACATTGATGATCACCAGACCGATGGAGACCTCGTAGGACACCATCTGCGCCGCCGAGCGCAGGGCGCCCAGGAACGGGTATTTCGAGTTGGAGGCCCAGCCTCCCATGATGATGCCGTACACCCCCAGCGACGACACCGCGAAGATGTAGAGGATGCCGACGTTCAGGTCCGACATCACCCAGCCGGGCGCGAACGGAATGACGGCCCAGGCCATGAAGGCCAGGATCACGGTGATGATCGGCGCCAGCAGGAAGACCGTCTTGTCGGCCCCGGCGGGCACGACGATTTCCTTCAGCACGAACTTCAGCATGTCGGCGAACGACTGCAGCAGGCCGAAGGGACCCACGACGTTCGGCCCCTTCCGCATCTGCACGCCCGCCCAGACCTTGCGGTCGGCCAGCAGCAGGAAGGCGACGGCGATCAGCACGCAGACGCTGATCAGCAGCGCCGCGCCGGTCGAGGCCAGCGTCCAGCCGAGAGGGGAATTCCAGAAACCGGTGTCCATGGCTTACTCCGCCGCCATCGCGACCGGAGCGATCCGCTGGGCGGACAGCTCGGCCATGGTCGCGCTGGCCCGCGCGATCGGGTTGGAAAGATACGGGTCACGCACCGGGCTGGCGAAAGCGACGTCGCCCAGGTCGCCCCTGGTGCCCAGCTTCGACGGATCGAAGGATGCCGCCGGTGCCAGATAGTCGATCCGTCCGAAGGTGACGTGATCGGTCATCAGCCGCAGGCGCAGCTGGTCGAGTGTGTCGTACGGCAGGGTCTGGCCGACGCGCTCCGACAGGGCGCGCAGGATGGCCCAGTCTTCCTTGGCCTGTCCCTTGGGGAACACGACCCGCTCGGCCATCTGCACCCGACCCTCGGTGTTCACATACAGGCCCGACTTCTCGGTATAGGCCGCGCCCGGCAGGATCACATCGGCGCCGTGTGCACCCCGGTCCCCGTGGCTGCCGACATAGACGGTGAAGGCGCCCGAGGCCGAGGCGTCGATCTCGTCGGCCCCCAGCAGGACCAGCACGTCCAGCTTGCCCTTCTTGACCATGTCGACGGCCGACAGACCGCCCTCACCCGGGACAAAGCCCATGTCCAGACCGGCGACCCGGCTGGCCGCCGTGTGCAGGACGTTGAAGCCGTTCCAGCCGTCGCTGACCACGCCATGCTTCTTCGCCAGCGCGCCCAGCGCATTCAGCACCGCCGGTCCGTTTTCACCCGCCAGCGCGCCCGCGCCGACGATGATGGCCGGGCGTTCGGCGTTCGACAGCATGTCAGCGGCCGCCTTCGGCAGCTTCGACAGGATCTTAGACCCGGCGCCCAACCAGTTGTAATCGTAGCTGAGATCGACCTGCTCGCCGATCAGGGCGATCTGCGTATTGCCGGCCAGCCAGCTCTTGCGCAGGCGGGTATTCAGCAGCGGCGCCTCGGCGCGCGGGTCGGCGCCCACGATCAGCACGGCGTCGGCCGCCTCGATCCCGGCCAGGCCCGAGTTGAACAGCCAGCCCTCGCGGGCGTCACCGCCCAGGGCCACGCCGTCCTGACGGCAGTCGGTGTGGGGCGAACCCAGCGCGCGGAACAGGTCCAGCGCCGCCTTCATGGATTCGGCGTCCTGCAGGTCGCCGGCGACGACGCCGATCCGGTCCGCAGCCGCAGATTTCAGCTTGTCAGCAACCACGCCCAGGGCCTCGTCCCAGGTCGCGGCGCGCAGCTTGCCGTTCTCGCGCACGAAGGGGCGGTCCAGGCGCCGGGTTGTCAGGCCGTCGACGACATAGCGGCTCTTGTCCGACAGCCATTCCTCATTGATGCCCTCGTGGACGCGCGGAAGAATGCGCATCACCTCGGACCCGCGATAGTCGGCGCGGATGTTCGAGCCCAGCGCGTCCATGACGTCGATGGTCTCGGTCTTCTTCAGTTCCCAGGGACGATAGTGATAGGCCCACGGACGGTGCGTCAGGGCGCCGACCGGGCACAGATCATTGACGTTGCCCGAAAGCTCGGAGTTCACCGAGCTTTCCAGATAGGTGGTGATCTCGGCGCTTTCGCCGCGCGAGATCATGCCGATGTCCGGCACGCCCGCCACTTCGGTGATGAAGCGCACACAGCGCGTGCACTGGATGCAGCGCGTCATATAGGTCTTGATGGTCGGACCCATGTGCTTTTCTTCGACCGCGCGCTTGTTCTCGGCATAGCGAGAGCCGTCACGGCCATAGCCCATGGCCTGGTCCTGCAGGTCGCACTCGCCGCCCTGGTCGCAGATCGGGCAGTCCAGCGGGTGGTTGATGAGCAGGAACTCCATCACCCCTTCGCGGGCCTTCTTCACCATCGGCGTGTCGGTGAAGATCTCCTGGCCGTCGGCGGCCGGCAGGGCGCAAGACGCCTGCGGCTTGGGCGGTCCGGGCTTCACCTCGACCAGGCACATGCGACAGTTGCCGGCGATCGACAGCCGCTCGTGATAACAGAAGCGCGGGATCTCTTCCCCGGCGCGCTCCGCCACCTGCAGCACGGTCATGCCGGGCTCGAATTCGACGTCTACGCCGTTGACCTTGGCGACGGGCATCAGCGGGCCTCTTCTTCAGTCGTGACGGCCTGAACGGTCGTCGTGGTCGTTCCATCAGGCATTCTCTGGCTGACCGTCAGGGTCGAGCCGTCGAGCGCATAGGTGACGACGGGGTCTTCCGGCTGGTCCATCCAGCGGTTCTCCCCGGCCACCGGGCGATCCAGCGGGCGCCACAGTACCCGATCACCCTCGATCCGGCATTCCGCCGTCAGCTGGCCGCCGTCGACCGGCGCGCGCCAGCCCACTGTGACGATGTTTCCGGCCCGGTCCAGCACCATGACATCGGCGCCCGACTGCCCATAGACGGCACCGACGCCGGCCTGACACACGGTCGCGCGCGCGGCCTCGCCCAGCGCAGCCGGCTCGGCGACAGCGGTCGGCTGTACGTCCGGCGTGGCCGGCGCCTCCGCAGGCTCACTCGCCGGCTCACCGCAGGCGGCCAGAACCAGGCAGGCGCCGAGAATAAACGGCACAGAGTGAAGGACCCCGGGGCCTTCACGCTTCGATGTCCGGCTCAGGACGCTTGCCAGCAGGCCAATCGCCAGCCTGACAACAAGCAGCACGGACAGCAGCGGTCCCACGCCCATGGCAATCACGCTGGCCCAGCCCACGATATCGTTGGGAAGCGCACGATTGACGGCAATTTCAATTAAACCGATGGGAAAGACGAGCACGAACAGGACAACCGGGGCGAACTGCGCGGCAAGGCTCGCCACAGCCCACCGCTTCAGGCGTCGATTCCTGGCGATGAAAAACACCGCCACCGCCATCGCGATACCCAGTGCATATACCCACCAAAGCATTGCTGCGATGACGAGCATCTGGATTGCGAAGGTAATGCCCGACCACGCGTTCATCCCCTACTCCGCTGCGATCGCATGGCCGGCGAAGTTCGCGCGGCTGCTGCGGTATTGCGAGATGCGGTCCTCGATCTCGTGACGGAAGTGGCGGATCAGGCCCTGAACCGGCCAGGCCGCAGCATCGCCGAGCGCACAGATGGTGTGGCCCTCGACCTGTTTGCTGACGTCGAGCAGCAGGTCGATCTCAGTCGGATCGGCCTCACCGACAGCCATCCGTTCCAGCACGCGCCACATCCAGCCCGTGCCCTCGCGGCACGGCGTGCACTGGCCGCAGCTCTCGTGCTTGTAGAAATAGCTGATGCGGGCGATCGCCTTCACCAGATCGGTCGACTGGTCCATGACGATCACGGCTGCGGTGCCGAGGCCCGACTGCATCTCGCGCAGGCTGTCGAAATCCATCAGGGCCGTCTCGGCCATGTCCCGCGTGATCAGCGGCACCGACGATCCACCCGGGATCACGGCCTTGAGATTGTCCCAGCCACCGCGCACGCCGCCGCAGTGCTCTTCCAGCAGCTGCTTCAGCGGGATCGACATCGCCTCTTCGACATTGCACGGGCGGTTCACATGGCCCGAGATCGACATCACCTTGGTGCCGGTGTTGTTCGGGCGACCAAAGCCCGCGAACCAGTCGGCACCGCGCCGCAGGATGGTGCCCACCACCGCGATCGACTCGACGTTGTTGACCGTGGTCGGGCAGCCGTAAAGGCCCGCGCCCGCCGGGAACGGCGGCTTCAGCCGCGGCTGGCCCTTCTTGCCCTCAAGGCTCTCCAGCAGGGCCGTCTCCTCGCCGCAGATATAGGCGCCGGCGCCGTGGTGGATGTAGACGTCGAAGTCCCAGCCGTGGACATTGTTCTTGCCGATCAGCCTGGCGTCATAGGCCTGCTTGACCGCAGCCTCCATGCGCTCGCGCTCGAGCACATATTCGCCGCGCAGATAGATGTAGCAGGCGTGCGCCTGCATCGCGAAGCTGGCGATCAGGCAACCCTCGATCAGCAGGTGCGGATCATGGCGCATGATCTCGCGGTCCTTGCAGGTGCCGGGCTCCGACTCATCCGCGTTGACCACCAGATAATGCGGCCGGTCCTTCACCTCCTTGGGCATGAAGGACCACTTCAGACCGGTCGGGAATCCGGCGCCGCCGCGGCCGCGCAGGCCCGAATTCTTGACGTTGGTGATGACCCAGTCCCGCCCGAGGTCCAGCATGTCCTTCGTGGCATTCCACGCGCCGCGCTTCTTCGCCCCGTCCAGCGTCCAGTCCTGGAGGCCGTACAGGTTGGTGAAGATGCGATCCTTGTCTTGAAGAATACCGACCATCAGAGAGACGTCTCACGGTTCAGGGTCTGCATGCGCTGCCGGTGGTGCCGGGTGCGGATGAAGACAGCGGTGATCACAAGCGCCCAGCCGAACGCCAGCATGCCATAGCCGATGACGACCGCGTCCTCGCTCAGGCCCAGCATGCCGCGCGAGGCCAGGACCACGAAGACGGCCGCCAGAAGGATCAGGGCGAGGCCTGCGGCGCGCACGGGCAGTCCGACACCGCGCAGCTCCCGGCGATAGGCCGCCCGGCCTCCTTCGGTTTCCAGATCGGGCGCGTCGATCATGCCGGCGCCTTTTCGGGTTCGGAGTTTGGCAGCGTCTTGATCGGCTTGGCGGCCGAGCCGTCATACAGCTTCGGATCGGTCAGGGTCAGCGCCCCGCCCTCGGGCTCGGAACTGGCGCGCCCGACGCGGCTGCCGGGCTTCGGCGCCTTGCCGGCCGCAAAGTCGTCGATGATCTGCGCCATGTCGTCGGCGGACAGGTCCTCGAAATAATAGTCGTTGATCTGGGCCATCGGCGCATTGGCGCAGGCGCCCAGGCACTCAACCTCCTGCCAGGTGAAGCGGCCGTCGGCCGACAGGCGGTCCTTGGGACCGATCTTCTTCTTGCAGACGTCCATCAGGTCGCCGGCGCCGCGCAGCATGCAGGGCGTCGTGCCGCAGACCTGGATCAGGGCGCTGGTGCCGACCGGCTCCAGCATGAACATGGTGTAGAAGGTCGCGACCTCAAGCACCCGGATAGTCGGCATGTCGAGCAGTTCGGCAATGGCGCGGATGGCGGGCTCGGACACCCAGCCCTCCTGCTTCTGGACCAGCCACAGGATCGGGATCACAGCCGATTGCTTGCGGTCGGCCGGATATTTCTGGATCCACCAGTCGCACTTGGCCTTGGTCGCCTTCGAGAAGGCGAACGAGGCGGGCTGTTCCTTGGCGAGACGACGAACGCTCATCAGACTTCCATTTCCGAGGCGACCAAGCCGTCGCCCAGCATTTTCTTGCGCACAGTCAGAACCTTGTGCTGGCTGTTGCGGGCCAGAAGGAAATTGTGGTGCCAGGTTTCACCGCTGGAATCCGTCACCGAATAGCTGACCACCTGCCAGCCCTGACGCACCAGATCGCTCAGGGGGGTGTCGCTCATCGTGCCCCTCCCATCCAGCGGCCCAGACGCGCGCGCCAGACGTCGCGGCCGGCATCGCGCAGCGCCCCCGTCAGCAGCGAGAACGGCGGCAGAAAGCGCATGGCCAGCTGGCCGGCCATGATGGCCCCGCTCATCCAGACCAGCGAGCGCAGGTTCGCATCGATGAAGCCCCGGCCCTCTTCCAGATAGCCGAGCCGGTAGGCGCCGCGCACCAGGGTCACCCCGGCCGCGCCGGGCATGGCCACCAGCGCCGAGGCCGTGGCAAAGGACAGGCCGCCCATGATCGCGCGCCGACGCGGGGAAAAGGCCAGTTGCACCACGACGCCCAGCGTCAGCAGCGCCGCGAACCAGATCGCCTGCGTCGTCGTGAAAACCGGCTGGACGGCAAAGCCCTGCATCAGCGATCCACCTCGCCGAACACAATGTCGAGCGAGCCCAGGATAGCCGAAACGTCCGCCAGCATGTGGCCGCGATTCATCCAGTCCATGGCCTGCAGGTGGCGGAAGCCGGGCGCCGAGATCTTGACCCGGTACGGCTTGTTGGTGCCGTCCGAGACCAGATAGATGCCGAACTCGCCCTTGGGCGCCTCGACGGCCGCATAGACCTCACCCTCGGGGGTGTGGAAACCCTCGGTGTAGAGTTTGAAGTGGTGGATCAGCGCTTCCATCGACCGCTTCATCTCGGCGCGGCGCGGCGGGACGATCTTGTTGTCCTCGACCATGACCGGCTCGCCGGGGCAGTTGCGCAGCCGATGGATGCACTGCTCCATGATGCGGACCGACTGGCGCATCTCTTCCATGCGGCACAGGTAGCGATCCCAGCAGTCGCCGTTCTTGCCGACCGGCACGTCGAACTCCAGCTCGGCGTAGCACTCATAGGGCTGCGACTTGCGCAGGTCCCAGGCGATGTCCGAACCGCGGATCATCACGCCGGTGAAGCCCCAGGCCAGCGCCTGTTCCTTGGACACCACGCCGATATCGACGTTGCGTTGCTTGAAAATGCGGTTCTCGGTGACGAGCGAGTCGATGTCCTTGAGCGCCTTCGGGAACTCCTTGCACCAGCGGTCGATGTCGTCGATCAGCTGGGGCGTGATGTCCTGGTGGACGCCACCCGGCCGGAAATAGTTGGCGTGCATGCGCGCGCCGCAGGCCCGCTCATAGAACACCATCAGCTTCTCGCGCTCCTCGAAGCCCCACAGCGGCGGGGTCAGGGCGCCGACGTCCATGGCCTGGGTCGTCACGTTCAGCAGGTGCGAGAGAATCCGGCCGATTTCCGAGAACAGCACGCGGATCAGCTGGGCCCGGTACGGCACGTCCAGCATCAGCAGCTTTTCGATGGCCAGGCAGAAGGCGTGCTCCTGGTTCATCGGCGCGACGTAATCCAGCCGGTCCAGATAGGGCACGTTCTGGAGGTAGGTGCGCGCTTCCATCAGCTTTTCGGTGCCGCGGTGCAGCAGACCGATGTGCGGATCGACACGCGTCACCAGCTCGCCGTCCAGCTCCAGCACAAGACGCAGCACGCCGTGCGCGGCCGGGTGCTGGGGTCCGAAGTTGATGGTGAATTTGCGCTCGTCCATCTCGCGCGCGTGCGCGGTCCGGCCGTCATGCTCCATCGGCATGTCGTCGAAGACGGTCGTTCCGCCCGTCGCGGACGTCGGCGTCAGGTTCGTCATGCCTTGCTCCCCGCCTTCTCGTCGCCCGGCAGGACCGGCGCCGGATAGTCGGCCCCTTCCCACGGGGACAGGAAGTCGAAATTGCGGAACTCCTGGTTCAGCTTGACCGGCTCATAGACGACCCGCTTCTCGGCCTCGTCGTAACGAACCTCGACATAGCCGGTCATCGGGAAGTCCTTGCGCAGCGGATGCCCCTGGAAGCCATAGTCGGTCAGGATGCGGCGCAGGTCCGGGTGGTCCGAGAACAGGATGCCGTACATGTCGAACGCCTCCCGCTCGAACCAGTCGGCCGCCGGATAGACCGCCGTCACGCTGGGCACCGGCGTCGTCTCGTCGGTCGACACCTTGACGCGCAACCGCGCGTTCCGCGTCAGCGACAGCAGGTGATAGACCACCTCGAACCGCGCCTCGCGGTCCGGATAGTCGACCCCGCACACATCGATCAGCTGCTGGAAGCCGAAGCGATCACGCAGGGTCGTCAGAACCGTCACGATCGACTCGCGATCGGCGACCAGGTTCAACTCGCCATGGGCCACATAGGCCTCGACGCCCAGCTCGGCGACCATTTCGGTACCCAGGGGCGTCAGCGCCGTCTCGAGGGCGGTCAGGGCTTCCAGCGCGTTCATCGGTCGATCGTCCCCGTGCGACGAATCTTCTTCTGCAGCTGCAGCAGGCCGTACAGCAGGGCCTCGGCCGTCGGCGGGCACCCGGGCACGTACACGTCCACCGGCACGACCCGGTCACAACCGCGTACAACACTGTAACTATAGTGATAATACCCGCCGCCATTGGCGCAGCTGCCCATCGACAGGACATAGCGCGGATCGGGCATCTGGTCGTAGACCTTGCGCAGGGCCGGAGCCATCTTGTTGGTCAGGGTGCCGGCCACGATCATCAGGTCCGACTGGCGCGGGCTGGCGCGGGGCGCCATGCCGAACCGCTCCATGTCGAAGCGCGGCATCGACGCCTGCATCATCTCGACGGCGCAGCACGCCAGACCAAAGGTCATCCACATCAGCGAGCCGGTACGCGCCCAGGTGATGACGTCGTCCAGCGAAGCCGTCAGGAAGCCTTCCTTGCCGACCTCGGTGTTGACCGCCTCGAAGAATTTGTCGTGGATCTTCGGGTCATAGCCCTGAACCGTGGCGCGGGCGCCCTGACCGAAGGCCGGGCTGGCCGGGCGGCCGTCCGGGGTGACGATCACTCCCATTCCAGGGCTCCTCGTTTCCACTCGTAGATAAAGCCGACGGTCAGCACGCCGAGGAAGACCATCATCGACCAGAAGGCGAACACCATGCCGCCCGTCGACAGGTCGAACATCGACACCGCCCACGGGAACAGGAAGGCGACCTCGAGGTCGAAGATGATGAACAGGATCGACACCAGATAGAATCGCACGTCGAACTTCATGCGCGCGTCGTCAAAGGCGTTGAACCCGCACTCATAGGCCGAGAGCTTTTCGCTGTCGGGATTGGTCGGCGCCATCGCCCAGGCCGCGACCATGAACAGGATGCCGATCACCGCTCCGATCGCGAGGAAAATCACGACCGGCAGATATTCAAGCAGAAACGCATTCATAAGAGGGGGCCTCGCGCACCGGGGAGACGGCGGAATCGGCGCTTTCTAGACCTAAGCCGCGCGCGGTTCAAACCCATGCGGCAAAAGGTTTTTCTTGAGAATTGTTCGCAAACGCCCGCTTTGGGCCAAGTCGATCCGGCCCCGGAAGCGCGTCGGGGCCGGATTGTGAAATTTGCAGCATTGACCCGCTTGACGTCTGCCGAGGCCCCGCCTAAACGACGCCCTCCTTCGGGCGGCAACGCCTGAACGGGAAACGCGGGTGTAGCTCAGTTGGTTAGAGTGCCGGCCTGTCACGCCGGAGGTCGCGGGTTCGAGCCCCGTCACTCGCGCCATTCCTGACCTGGTTCGGAATGGCGCCGCGTTCCCTCTCCCCTACCCCCCGCTGTAGCCCCCGATGATCGGCAGCACCTCGCCGGTGATGTAGCTCGAGCACTGGGGTGACGCGAGGAAGACATAGGCCGGAGCGATCTCTTCCGGCTGGGCGGGGCGCTTCATCACCGTCCCCGAGCCGAATTTCGACGTACCCTCTGCATCGCGGTCCGCCGGGTTGAGCGGGGTCCAGACCGGGCCCGGGGCCACCACATTCACCCGGATGCCGCGCGGCGCCAGATGGGTGCCCAGTGACCGCGCGAAGGCGTGGATGCCGCCCTTGGTCATCGAATAGTCGAGCAGCTGGTCGTTGCCCATGATGCCGGTCACCGACCCGGTCATCACGATCGCTCCGCCATTCTTCAGATGCGGGACCGCCGCCTGGCAGATGTTGAAATAGCCATAGAGGTTGGTCTTCAGCGTGCGATCGAAATGCTCAAAGGTCAGGTCCTCGAACGCCGGCACATGCTCCTGGAAAGCGGCATTCGGCACCACCACGTCCAGCCGGCCGAAAGCGTCCAGCGTGGCTTTGACTGCTGCCTTGGCAAAGGCCGGGTCCGAGACGTCACCCTTCAGTACGATCGCTTTCCGGCCTTCCTTCTCGACCGCCTTGCGGGTGTCCTCGGCGTCCCCTTCCTCATCAAGGTGGCAGATGGCGATGTCGCAGCCCTCGCGCGCAAACAGGACCGCTACGGCCCGCCCGATTCCCGAATCGCTGCCGGTGATCAGGGCCGCGGATCCCTCAAGCTTGCCCGAGCCCTTCCAGAAGGGCGCATCGTACATCGGCTGGGGATCCAGGGCGGCCTCGTCACCCGGCTTGGTCTGGTGCTGTTTCGGGAATGGGGGCTCCGGATAGCGCCGGGCGCCGGCCTGCACCGCCCCCTGCTCTTCCGAATCGCCCGAGCGGGCATCCTTGTCGTCGATCCGTTCCTGGATCTCGCGTTCCTGATCGGCAATTTTCTCGGCGCGCGCGTCGAAGCGGTCGTCCATGGCTGGCCTCCTGTGGGTTCAGAAGGGCAATGCGCCATGCGGGCGGCCTGTTCCGAATGGTCAGGCTTCAGCAGTTGGACGGCGCGCCGTACCTGAGGGTCTCGCCCGACACCTCGCCATTGCGAAGCTCGATCCGGATCAGCCGGTCATATTCGCACTCGGGCATGTCGGGCGTCTCATAGCCCAGCGCCCGTGCAATCAGCGGGACCGTATTGCTGTGCCCGGAAATCAGCACCACGGCATCTTCCGGCAGGGCCATCACACCCCGTCGGATGGTCTCGACATGGCCCTCCACACCCGCGTCCAGCGGGCTGATGGCGACGAAGGCGCCCGAGGCCTCGATGGTCGGTGCCGCCGTCAGACGCGTGCGCTGCATGGGGCTGACGACGACCAGATCCGGGGCATCCTCTGCGAACAGGGCCGCAAGCGCTGTCGACCGGGCCATTCCAGCGTCCGACAGAGCCGGGTCGCGCTCGGTGTCGCTGGCCTTTTCGGCGTGACGGACGATGTAGACGGTCTGGGCCGAGGCCGCGCCCGCCGCGAGGGTCAGGCCGCAGGCGGCGGCGATCCCGATGATCAGGCTTCTCATGTGTCGTTTCCACCGCGCATGAAGGCACTCTGGCCGCTGGCCTCACCATAGACGCGGCACAGGTCCTCGAACACCCGGTTCCAGGCGAAGCGCGTCTCGGCCTTGATGCGGGCGGCCCGCCCGATGGCCTCGATATCGCGCTCGAACAGGGCGGAGACCGCCTCGGCATAGGCGCGCGGCTCGGCGCGATCCGCCAGTTGACCAACCTCGGTGTCGACCGTCTCGGCCACGCCGCCGGCGTTGACGCCCACCACAGGGCGGCCACACGCCATGGCCTCCAGCACGATCAGGCCGAAGGGCTCCTTGTCATTGGCATGCACGAAGGCGTCGCAACTGGCGATGATCTTTGCCACGGCCTTGGGATCGGTCTCGTACGGCATGGCGATCACCCGGTCCTCGGGCGGCATGCCCGTACCGGCCCCGACCAGCACCAGATGATAGGGCTCACCGAGCAGCTGGACCGCCTCGATCAGGACGTCGATGTTCTTTTCCTTGGCCGGTCGCCCCGCGAAGCACAGCAGGCGCGCACTGTCGGGCAGGCCCAGCTGGTCCAGCAGCCACTGACGGTCGCGACGGTCCGGGCGGAAGGTGTCGATCTCCACCCCCAGCGGCCGGATGACGATGTTCTGGATACCGGCTTCCTCGAGACGGCGGGCAATGAAGCGGCTGGGCGAGACCACCGCGTCGAACTGCGAGAACAGGCGGGCCCAGCGCTTCTCGACCGGCTTCTTGGCCCATTCGCCGAAGTGCAGGGCTGCGAGGCCCGCCGGATCCGAGTGGCAGAAACCGATCACCGGACAGCCGACCCGCTGGCCGGCCTCAAGCGCCCCCTGCCCGGGCGTATAGGGATCGCCCGCCTCGATCACCGAGGGTTTGAGCGCCGACACCCAGGCGCCCCAGCGGCGTACCGACGACGGCCAGCGATAGCCGTCACCGAACGGCAGCTTGGCGGCATGCAGGCGAACGATGTCATCGGCCCCGACACGGTGCTTCGCACCCGGCACGACCAGGCTGTGGGCGACGTCCGGGCGGTTTTCGGCCAGCCAGGCCTTCTTGGACAGGAGGTACCGCTTCACCCCCCCCGAGCGGGGCGCATACAGCATGGTGGTGTCGACCAGCCTGGGCCGCGGGTCGGTCGCCACGCGGCGCACGCCCTCAAAGGCTTCGGAGACCTCTTCATCGAGCCCGGGGATCAGCCTGAGCTCGGTTTCCTGGACATCCTGCCCCCGGAGACTGCGGGCCAGTTTCAGACCGCCTTCGCGGCCCGATCCTTCGGAGAGCGCTTTCCGGCGTTTGGAAGACTTCGGCTTGACCATAAGCGCCCGTACCCCTGACGGGTGGCAATCTCAAGCCTCGTCCGTGCCCGGCGTATCGTCCTCGACCCGACGGCCGCGTCGCGCCAGGGCCTCCCGCAGCAGAATTTCAACCTGGGCATTGACCGAGCGCAGGTCAGCGGCGGCCAGTCTTTCGACGGCCGCCATGACCTGGGGCGAACCTCTGAACAAAAAGGCTTTGCGGTCCTTCGCCATCCGCTCCCCTACCCGTACAGGGTCCCCGTATTGACGACGGGCTGGGCCTCACGATCAGCGCACAGCACGACCAGGAGATTCGACACCATGGCCGCCTTGCGGTCCTCGTCCAGGTCGACGACGCCGCGGGTGTTCAGGTCCTCCAGCGCATTCTCCACCATTTCGACCGCGCCGCGCACGATCAGGCGACGCGCACCCAGCACGGCTTCGGCCTGCTGACGCTTGAGCATGGCACCGGCGATCTCGGGCGCATAGGCCAGGTGGGCGATACGGGCTTCATCCACCGCCACGCCCGCGACCGCGATGCGGCCGACCAGTTCCTCGCGCAGCCGGGTCGCGACCTCTTCGGCGTCTGAGCGCAGGGTCAGTTCATGATCCTCGCCGTGGTCATAGGCATAGTGGGCCGCCATGTCTCGCAGGGCCGTGTCGACCTGGATGTTCACGAAGGCCCGAAAGTCGTCGACATCGAACAGGGCCTGGGCCGAATCCTCGACCCGCCAGACGACGTTGGCCGCGATTTCGATCGGATTGCCGCGCTTGTCGTTCACTTTCAGCTTGTCGCTGGTCAGGTTACGGACCCGGAGGCTGATCTTCTTGCGCGAGTACCACGGCAGGACCCAGCGCAGGCCGGTCTTGCGATCCGTACCCCGGTAGTCCCCGAACAGCAGGATAGCCATCGCCTCGTTCGGCTGCAGCGCATAGAGGCCGCACATCAGGATGAAGCCGACCACAACCAGCAGGATCCCGCCGACCACATTAAGCGCCGCATCGGGATTGATCAGCACGGCGGCACCCCCCGCAACCATCAGGACCAGCGAAACCAGCAGCATCAGAATGCCGTTGCCGGTACGGGCCGGATATTCCCGCGACAGGGCATGCGAGCCACTGCGGGATTGAGTTTGAGCGTCAGTCATTTGCACCCTCCAGATATATCGAAATGATATCACTTCGATATTGATTTGCGCAAGTCACATCCGGCGGCTGAGGGGGCCAAAAAGGGCCAACGGCCTTGCATTCGCCTCAAATTCGAGAAACTTGGGGCAGAACGGGTTAGCTCCTGCTAGAGGGGGCGCACCTGAAAGCTCGCGCGTTTCCACGAGGGGTTTGTTCCGAATGCGTTATCTCTATGCGACCGCAGCGGCTGTCGCCCCCCTTCTTCTCGCCTGTGGCGCGCAAGCGCAGGACCTGGTGATCGACACCAACCGCACGACGCCGATTACAACGGCGAATGCGACCGGCAGCGGGGCTGCCAATATCTTCCTCCGGAATGGCGGTTCCATAACCCTGACGTCGGGCACGGCGGTCACCGTCAACTCGAACAACACGTTCGAGATTGAGGACAAGGGGGTCATTTCGATGATCGAGTCCGGGAGCGGCTCGACAGGCGTTCTGGTCGAGGGCGGCACGACGACCGGACTCCGTATCGGCGGCTCCATCACAATCACCGACACCTTTACGGATCCGAAGGACGATGACGGCGACGGCGATCTGGACGGCCCCTTCGCTACCGGTTCGGATCGCTATGGCATCCGCCTGACGGGCGCCGGCGACGTAACCGGCAATATCGAACTGCTGACCGGGTCGACGGTGTTCGTCGAGGGGAACAGCTCGTACGGGATGTCGCTCGAGACCGGCCTGGTGGGGAACCTGATTTCTCGCGGCACGATTCGCGTGGTCGGAAACAACAGCACAGCCGTGCGGGCGCTCGGCGATATCGACGGCATTGTCTATCTTGCGGGCAGCATCAATGCGGTCGGAGAGGGCTCGACCGCCATTGGCATGTTCGGCGATATCAGCGGCGGCCTGAACATCCAGGGCTCCGTATCGGCGACCGGCTACCGGTATACGAGCCGACCGACCGAGGAAGCCATCGCCAATCTCGATGCGGACGACCTGCTGCAGGGCGGGCCGGCTGTCATTATCGCGGGCAATGTCGCCGGTGGCGTGACGTTTGGCCGGGCCCCCACCGATACCGACACCGACAATCCCGATGAGGACGGCGACGGCATTCCGGATGCCCAGGAGGGGGCTGCCCAGATCAACGTCTACGGAGAGGCTCCGGCCATTCAGGTCGGCTCGGCTACCCAGGACATTACCCTGGGCCTGGCCGGCACGGGAGATCTGGCCTATGGCTTCATCAACCAGGGGCAGGTTGCCGCCCAGGGCGTCTATGACGGTGTAACCGCGAACGCCATCCGGTTCGGCGTGGACGGCGGGCAGGCAGTCATCATCGAAGGCGGCATCCTCAACTCCGGAACGATAGCGGCCCTGAGCTACGATGCCGACTCGACGGCCATCCGCCTGGCAAACGGTGCCACCACACCCCAGCTCATCAACAACGGTGCCCTGACCGCAGCCTCCTCCTCCTCCGAAGGCGGCAATGTCACGACTGTATTGATCGAGGCGGGCGCCGACCTGCCCAGCTTCACCAACAATGGCCAGTTCCTGGCCTCCTCTGCTGGCGGTACGGCCAATCTGACCGGCATTCTGGACCTGAGCGGGACCCTGACCTCGATCACCAATACCGGATCGATGCAGGCCAATCTCTCCCCCAATCAGGATGGCGACCCCCTGACCGGGACGGCCACCCTTATCAATGTCGAGGCCAACACCACCGGTGTCACCCTGATCCAGGACGGCATTCCTGGCACGGCGACGGAAGACAATCCCGACGCCGATGGGGATGGCGTGCCCGACGCTGACGAGCCGGTCATGGTCGGAGCGATCCTGCTCGGATCGGGGGCCGACACGGTCGACATCCGCAACGGCGTCGTGCTCAGCGACATTTCGTTCGGAGACGGGCTGGATACGCTCAGCATCACCGGAGGCGCTCGCGTCGTGGGCGCGCTCAGCGACAGCGACGCCCTGCTGGATATCGATGTAGCCGACGGCATCCTGGACAATCGCAGCACCTCCGCGGTCGACATCTCCAATCTTGATGTCGGCGCCGACGGCCGTCTGGTCTTCACCATTGACGGCGATGCCGGCACCAACTCGGGGTTCAACGTCTCGGGAACGGCCAATATCGCGGATGGTGCTGAGCTGGGTGTCCGCTTCACCTCGCTCATCGACGGCCCCAGCCGCTTCACGGTGATCGACGCCGGTGCCCTGAACTTCGGGGAGCTCGATCTGGCCGGCATGGCCGAGAACTCGCCCTACCTCTTCGTCGTGGATGCAGGCGCCGACCTGCCGAACAACCAGGTTTATGTGGACGTCCGGCGCCGGACGGCTGAGGAAGCCGGTCTGATCTCCGTCGAGGCCTCGGCCTACGACGCCATCTACGACGCGCTGGATCGCGATTCGGGCATTCTGAATGCCTTCATCACCCAGACCGACCGCGATGGCTTCATCGACCTGTATGAGCAGATGCTGCCCGATCACTCGGGTGGTCCGCTGCTGTCGCTGGCCAGCGGCGTGGACGCCGTGACGCGCGCCCTCGTCGGGCGCAACGCCTCGGCAGCGCCGGGCGAGACCAGCGCCTGGGTGCAGGAAATCACCTTCTACGCGGACAAGGACAAGACCGACAGCTACGGCTTCCGTTCGGAAGGCTTCGGCGTCGCGGGCGGCGTGGAATACGGGACCGGCAACGGCGCCCTGGGTGTCAGCATTGCCTTCACCTCGTCCGACCTTGAGGACCCCGAGTCCGAGGCGCAGGAGAACCTGACCGCCAATCTGGTCGAGCTCGGCCTCTACTGGCGGGCCCAGGGCCAATACTGGACCACCTGGGCCCGCGCGGCGGCGGGCTATGCCTCGTTCGACGCGGACCGCCAGTTCGTGGGCGGCGGGCTGAACCTGAACAACACCTCGAGCTGGAACGGCTTCACCCTGGCCGCCGCCGGGGGTGCGTCCTACGAGCGGGACTACGGTCGCTTCACCCTGCGCCCCGAGGTCTATGCCGAGTACTTCTCGCTGAGCGAAGATGCCCGTGAAGAGGTGGGAGGCGGGGACTCGTTCGACCTGATCATCGACGAGCGCGACGGTCACATGTTCTCGGCTGTGGCCGCCATGAACATCGCCTACAGCCTCGGCGAGAACAGCTGGCTCAAGCCGGAATTCCGGATCGGCTGGCGCCAGAACATCTCGGTCGATCCGGGCGCCACCATCGCCCGTTTCGCCAGCGGTGGCCCGTCGTTCAGCCTCGACCCCGATTCCATCGAGGGCGGCGGACCGATCATCGGCTTCCGCCTGAACGTGGGTAACGAACTGGGCATGCTGAGCGTCAGCGCCGACGCCGAAATGATCGGCGACTACATGCGCTACATGCTGCTGCTGCGGGCCAGCTTCCGCTTCTAGGGGCAGCACCGGACCACGAGAAAGGGCCGTCGGAGCGATCCGGCGGCCCTTGTCGTATCTGGTGGGCGGCGAGGGGTTCGAACCCCCGACCCCCTCGGTGTAAACGAGGTGCTCTGACCAGCTGAGCTAGCCGCCCGTCCCTGTGCCTATGCCTATGCCTGCGCGGCCTCAGCCGTTCAAGGCGCTTTTCAGCCCTTCGCCCGGGCGAAAGCGAACCGTGCGCGTGGCGGGCTGCAGAAGCGGCTCACCCGTCGCCGGGTGGCGCCCTGCCCGCTCGGCCCGGTCCACGGGCACAAAGGCGCCGAAGCCCGTGAGACGAACCGTCCGGCCCGCGGCCAGACCCTCGGAAATCCCCTCCAGTGTCGCTTCCAGAGCGAGGCGAGCCTGATCGGGGGTGAGACCGGCCGCACGCGCGATGCGGCCGATCAGTTCGGGTCTGGACATGAGGCTCTAGTGGCTGATGACGGCGTCGGAGCCCGGATCCTTGCCGGGCATGGCCGACGGCAGCGGTTCAGCCACCTCGTCCCATTCGACCGGCGTCAGCGTGCCGACCAGGGCCCATTTGAGGGCCTCGTCCGCCGTCGACACCGGCACGATCTCCAGCGCCTGCTTCACCGTATCCGGCACGTCGGCGAGGTCCTTCTCGTTCTCCTGCGGGATCAGCACGGTCTTGACCCCAGAGCGGAGCGCGGCGAGCAGCTTCTCCTTCAGGCCGCCGATCGCGGTGACGCGACCCCGCAGCGTGATCTCGCCGGTCATGGCGATATCCTTGCGCACCGGGATGCCGGTCAGCACCGAAACCATGGCCACCGTCATCGCCACGCCGGCCGAGGGGCCATCCTTGGGCGTCGCGCCGTCGGGCACGTGCACATGGATATCGGTCTTCTCGAACACCGGCGGCTTGACCCCGAAGGTCAGGGCCCGGGCCCGCACATAGCTGGCGGCCGCCGAGATCGACTCCTTCATCACATCCTTCAGGTTGCCGGTTACGGTCATGCGACCGCGGCCCGGCATCTTGATCGCCTCGATGGTCAGGATGTCGCCGCCGAACTCGGTCCAGGCCAGACCGGTAACGATGCCGACCTGGTCCTCGGTGTCCGTCTCGCCATGACGGAATTTCCGCACGCCGGCATAGTCGGGCAGCTTGTCCGTATCGACCGTGATGGACAGGGCCTTGGTGCGGGCCATTTCCCGGACCGCCTTGCGGGCCAGTCCGCCCAGCGCGCGCTCGAGCGAGCGAACGCCGGCTTCGCGCGTGTAATAGCGGATCAGGTCGCGGATGGTGTCGTCCGGCACTATCCATTCGCCGTCCTTCAGGCCATGGTCCTTGGCCAGCTTGGGCAGCAGGTGGCGCTTGGCGATCTCGACCTTCTCGTCCTCGGTGTAGCCCGAGACCCGGATGATCTCCATGCGGTCCAGCAGCGGCTGGGGCATGTTCAGGCTGTTGGCCGTGGTGACGAACATCACGTTCGACAGGTCGTAGTCGACCTCCAGATAGTGGTCGCCGAAGGTCGAGTTCTGGGCCGGATCCAGCACCTCGAGCAGGGCCGACGAGGGGTCGCCGCGCCAGTCGGCACCCAGCTTGTCGATCTCGTCCAGCAGGATGAAGGCGTTGGTCGTCTTGGCCTTCTTCATCGACTGGATGATCTTGCCGGGCATAGAGCCGATATAGGTCCGGCGGTGGCCGCGGATCTCGGCCTCGTCGCGCACGCCGCCCAGCGACATCCGCACATACTCGCGGCCCGTCGCCTTGGCGATCGACTCGGCCAGAGAGGTCTTGCCGACGCCCGGAGGGCCGACCAGGCAAAGGATCGGGCCCTTCAGGCTGCCGGTGCGGGCCTGAACCGCCAGATACTCAATGATGCGTTCCTTGACCTTCTCGAGCCCATAGTGGTCCTCCTCGAGGATGGACTCGGCCTTGTCGAGATTGATCGGCCTGGACCGCGCCTTGCCCCAGGGGATACCCAGCAGCCAGTCGAGGTAGTTCCGCACCACGGTCGACTCGGCCGACATGGGGCTCATGTTGCGCAGCTTCTTGACCTCGGCGTCCGCCTTGGCGCGCGCCTCCTTGGACAGGCGCGTCTTGCGGATGCGCTTCTCCAGCTCCATGACCTCGTCACGGGCGTCGTCGGTCTCACCCAGCTCGCGCTGGATCGCCTTCATCTGCTCGTTCAGATAGTACTCGCGCTGGGTCTTCTCCATCTGCCGCTTCACGCGGCTGCGGATCTTCTTCTCCACCTGCAGGACGCTGATCTCGCCCTCCATCAGGGCATAGACCCCCTCCAGGCGCGCGGCGACATCGACGGTCTCCAGCAGCGCCTGCTTGTCGGCGATCTTCACCGACAGATGGGCGGCGACCGAGTCGGCCAGCTTCGACGCATCGGTGATCTGCGGGATGGAGGTCAGGGCCTCGGGCGGCACCTTCTTGTTGAGCTTCACATAGCTTTCGAACTGCTCGACCACCGCGCGCGACAGGGCCTCGGCGCGCGAGGCGTCGGTTGACTCATCCGCGATGTCCTCGGCCTCGGCTTCGAAATATTCGGTCTGGTCGGTGAAGCGCGTCAGGCGTGCGCGGCTCTTGCCCTCGACCAGCACCTTGACGGTGCCGTCCGGCAGTTTGAGCAGTTGCAGCACATTGGCGATCACGCCGATCGGATAGATGGCGTCAGGCCCCGGATCGTCATCGACGGAGTTCTTCTGGGTCGCCAGCAGGATCTGCTTCTCGCCCTTCATGATCTCGTCCAGCGCACGCACGGACTTTTCGCGCCCGACGAACAGCGGCACGACCATGTGCGGAAAGACAACGATGTCCCGCAGCGGCAGGACGGGAAGGGTTCTGGTCTCGGACATTCTACTCTCCTGGCCGGCCAACAGGGCCCGGCCTGCGGAGCATTTCCCGCAATCGGCAAAATACTCCCTTGTCCCCGACATTCGGCGGACATTGCAGAAACTATGTGGCGCTTCGCGCGTCCTGTTCAAGACGCGATTGCCATCCACCCACAGCCCGCGTCAGGCCCTGACGGTGGCGCCCAGGGCCTTACGACAGGCTTCGGCCTCGTCGACCAGGGCCGCCCGACGCTCCTCCGGCCATTTGTCCAGGGTGCGATAGGGCATGGCGAGCCGCGGATTGTCGCGCAGGACCTTGCGGTTCCGTTCCAGAAAGCCCCAGTAGAGGCGATTGAACGGACAGGCCTTTTCCCCCGTCTTTTCCTTCACGTCATATGCACAGCCGGCGCAATAGTCGCTCATCCGGTCGATGTAGGCTCCGGACGCGGCATAGGGCTTGGACCCCACGATCCCGCCGTCGGCATAGGTCGCCATGCCGCGCGTGTTCGGCATCTCGACCCATTCATAGGCATCGGCGAACACCACCATGTACCAGTCGTCCACCTCGTCCGGGTGCACGCCCAGCAGCATGGCCAGATTGCCGGTGACCATCAGCCGCTGGATATGGTGGGCATAGGCATGCGTCCGGGTCTGTTCGACGACATCGGCCACACAGGCCATGTCGGTCTCGCCGGACCAGTAGAACCACGGCAGGCTCCGATCGGCGTCCAGGGCGTTCCGCTTGCGATATTCCGGCACCTTGAGCCAGTAGACGCCGCGCACGAACTCGCGCCAGCCCAGGATCTGGCGGATGAAGCCTTCCACCGCGTTCAGCGGCGCGGATCCGTTGCGATAGGCCTGCTCGGCCCTCTGACAGATTTCCAGCGGGTCCAGCAGGCCAAGGTTCAGCGAGGTCGAGACCAGGCTGTGCCAGAGGAAGGCTTCGCCGTTGGCCATGGCGTCCTGCCAGTCGCCGAAGCCGGGCAGGATGTCGTCGATGAAGTGGTCCAGGGCCTCCCCGGCCTGCTCCCGGGTGACCGGCCAGTCGAAGCCGTCCAGATCGCCGAAGTGATCAGCGAAACGGTCGCCCACCAGAGCCATCACCTCCTTGGTCGAGGCGTCTGGCGGGAAGCGTTTGCGCGGCGGAATGGCCTGTTCGGCGGGCAGCTTCTTGCGGTTCTCGACGTCATAGTTCCACGCGCCGCCCTCGGGCTGGTCGCCGTCCATGAGCAGGCCGGTGTCGCGACGCATCTCGCGATAGAAATATTCCATGCGGAGCTGCCGACGGTCGCTGGCCCAGTCCCGGAAGCGGTCGGCTGAACAGATGAAGCGGTCGTCCTCCCGGGTCTCGACGGGCACGTCCAGGGTGTTCGCGAGGGCGTTGAGCGCTTCCTCGAGGCGCCACTCGCCGCATCGGGTGCGGATCAGGCGGTCAGATTCAAGATCCTTGACGGCCCGGCGGACTTCACCGGCGATCGAGCCGCTGTTGGCCGCGTCGTCCAGGGTGACATAGCGCACCGTATGGCCGGACGTCCGCAGGCACTCGGCAAAGGCCCGCATGGCCGCCAGCACCAGCACGATCTTCTGCTTGTGATGCCGCACATAGGTCGCCTCTTCGGCAACCTCGGCCATCAGGATGACGTCACCGTCCCGGATATCCGAAAGGGCGCTCAGGCCGTCGCTGAGCTGGTCGCCCAGAACGAGACGGAGCGCCCCCATGCCGGCGTCAGGCGGCGCCCTCGGCCTTTTTCTTCTTGTCGGCGTAGATCAGCAGCGGCTGGGCCTTGCCCTCGATGACCTCGGCGTTGACGACCACTTCCTCGACGCCCTCGAAGGTGGGCAGTTCGAACATGGTCTCCAGCAGGATGCCTTCGAGGATGGAGCGCAGGCCCCGGGCGCCGGTCTTGCGCTTGATGGCCTTGCCGGCGACGGCGGTGAGCGCGTCATCGGTGAAGGTCAGTTCGACATTTTCCATCTCGAACAGGCGCTTGTACTGCTTGACCAGGGCGTTCTTGGGCTGGGTCAGGATGGTGACCAGCGCTTCCTCGTCCAGATCCTCCAGGGTCGCCAGAACCGGCAGACGGCCGATGAACTCGGGGATCAGGCCAAAGCGCATCAGGTCGTCGGGCTCGACCCCCTTGAGGATGTCACCGGTGCGGCGCTCGTCGATTTCCTTGACCTTGGCGCCGAAGCCGATCGAGGCCCCCTCGCCGCGCGCCGAGATGACCTTTTCCAGGCCGGCGAAGGCGCCGCCGACGATGAACAGGATATTGGCGGTGTCGACCTGCAGGAACTCCTGCTGCGGATGCTTGCGGCCCCCCTGCGGCGGCACAGAGGCGACGGTGCCTTCCATGATCTTCAGCAGGGCCTGCTGGACGCCCTCACCCGAGACGTCGCGGGTGATCGAGGGATTGTCCGACTTGCGCGAAATCTTGTCGATCTCGTCGATGTAGACGATGCCGCGCTGGGCCCGCTCGACGTTGTAGTCCGAGGCCTGGAGCAGTTTCAGGATGATGTTCTCGACGTCCTCGCCCACATAACCGGCTTCGGTCAGGGTCGTGGCGTCGGCCATGGTGAAGGGCACGTCGATGATACGCGCCAGCGTCTGGGCCAGCAGCGTCTTGCCTGAGCCGGTCGGCCCGATCAGCATGATGTTGGACTTGGCCAGTTCGACGTCGTTGTTCTTCGTCGCGTGGTTCAGGCGCTTGTAGTGGTTGTGCACCGCGACCGAGAGCACCTTCTTGGCGTGCGACTGACCGATGACGTAGTCGTCCAGAACCTCGCGGATTTCGCGTGGCGTGGGCACGCCGTCCTTGGCCTTCACGAAGCCGATCTTGTGCTCTTCGCGGATGATATCCATGCACAGTTCGACGCATTCATCGCAGATGAACACGGTCGGCCCGGCAATCAGCTTGCGGACCTCGTGCTGGCTCTTGCCGCAAAACGAGCAATAGAGCGTGCTTTTAGCGTCTGTACCGGCGGCTTTGGTCATCGACCCTTCTCACTCCCACGAACCCGAAATCCGGAGTCCGCGCTTCCTGCGAACCTGATTCCGAAAGCCTAGGTCCGAAGGTCTTCAAAAATTGACAATCCCCTATCCGGGGCGAAGCGACAACCCCATCCGACCAGACAGATTGGGGACGATCACGGAATTGAGCCTGATCCTTTATCAAGGCGAAGTTCTGACATAGGCATCGCCTGCCCCCATCGCCAGCCCCGGACCAGACCCCTGCCCCCAGCCCCCCCTTCCGCCGGACCGCTCGTCGCCTTCGACTTTGACGGCACCCTGACCGTGGCCGACAGCTTCACCGCCTTCCTGCGCTGGCGGGAGGGAGCGGTCGGCTGGTGGACCGGACTGGCGAGCCTTGCCCCCGCCACGGCGCGCTATCTGGTCGACCGGGACAGGGGGCGGATCAAGGCAGCTGCCGTCGAACGGTTCCTGAAGGGTGTTCCGGCCGACCAGCTGTCCGTCGAGGCCGAGCGGTTTGCGGACGCGATCTGGGACCGCTTCATGCGACCCGATGCCCTGGCCTGCTGGGAAGACTGGGGCCGGAAGGGCGCGCACCGGGTGATTGTGACGGCCTCGCCCGCCCTGACGGTCGCGCCCTTTGCCCGGCGGCTGGGCGCCGAAGCCCTGATCGGGACCGAGCTGGCGCTGGACGCGGAGGGCCGGGTCACCGGGGCCTTCGTCGGCGAGAACTGCCGCGGGCAGGAAAAGGTCGAGCGCCTGATCCGTGCCTATGGCCCGGAGGCCGAGCTGGAAGCGGCCTATGGCGATACCTCGGGCGATGCCGAGATGCTGGCGCGCGCCGCCCACCCCGGCTTTCGCCGGTTCCGGCAGAAGCCCTGAGGTCTAGTCCTCCGCCCCCTCCGGCTGATTGCGATAGGCGGCGACAATGGCCTGGGTGATGGTCTGGACCTGGACCATGGTGCTGACCCGACCGGGGCGCACCGCGTACATGCCGTCCATATAGGCGCGGTCCCAGCCGGACAGGCCGGCAATGCTGTCCGGGGCCTCGAACAGATTGAGGATGGTCTCATAGCGGCTGGTGTCGGCGTCGGGATTGACCTGGACGAGGGCGACCATGGCCACGTAGTCGCCCAGTTGCTCCAGCGAGACGCCGCCCAGTTTGTCGACATCGATGATGACGAAGGAGCGCTTCATCGTGTCCTCGATCGAGGACTGGATACGAGAGGCGACAGTCACGCTGACCTGGGGGGCGTAGCCGAGCACGTCGATCGCCCGATCGTAGCTGCCGACATGGTCCCCCGGGAGGCGCACCGCACGTTCGCCCGTTTCGGAGTCGGTCGGCATGCTGACGTGCCACCAGCGGACGGGGCGATCCGAGGACATGAAGTCCTCGAGCGCATTTCGGCCCCGGTCCATGCCCCCGCCGCCGACGACGAACAGCCGCGGGCGCATCTCGACGAAGTCGCGGGTGAAGCTGGCGCCGTCGGTCGTGCCGATGATCAGGATGCTGGGCTGGCAGCCCGGCTGGCCGGCGCTCAGCCCCAGATCGCGCGCGACGTCGGAGACGCGATCGACCAGATACTGCGCAACTTCGGGGTCGAAGTTGGCCGCCCCGACGCAGACGCCCTGACGCCAACGGGCGGGGCCGCGACCGCGGGCCGGCGCGGCCACCTCGCGGACGTATTCCGCCGTGCGTTCCTCGAGCCGGGTGCCCTCGACCACGATCTCCTCGAGACGATAGACGGTCGGGTCCTGGGCCGCAGACGGGGGCGGCGTCACGGGATCCTGGAGGGCGGTCAGCGCCAGACTTGCCGCAAACAGGGAACCGATCATGCCGCCCTCCATGCCGGTGGCCCCCTACGGACCCCGGCGGTTGTGATGCTCAACTCTAGACGGTCTTGATCCCGTCGTCATCAGCCTGCTGGCGCCGGTCGTAGACGTGATCGACGATGCCCCAGGACTTGGCCTCGTCCGCGCTCATGAAGTGGTCGCGGTCGAGGGTCTTTTCGACTTCCTCATAGGTGCGGCCGGTGTGGTGGACGTAGATTTCGTTCAGCCGGCGCTTGGTCTTGATGATGTCCTCGGCGTGGCGCTCGATGTCCGAAGCCGTGCCGCGGAAGCCGCCCGAGGGCTGGTGCACCATGATGCGGGCGTTCGGCAGGGCGATGCGGTGGCCCGCTTCACCGGCCGTCAGGATCAGCGAACCGGCCGAGGCGGCCATGCCCATGACCACCGTCGAGACCGGCGACTTGATGTACTGCATGGTGTCGTAGATCGCGAGCGCCGAGGTCACCTGACCGCCGGGGCTGTTGATGTACATGCTGATTTCCTTCTTCGGGTTTTCCGATTCCAGATACAGCAGCTGGGCGCAGATCAGGCTGGCCATGCCGTCCTCGAACGGGCCGGTCAGGAAGATGATGCGCTCGCGCAGCAGACGCGAGAAGATGTCGAACGCGCGCTCACCCCGGCTGGACTGCTCGACCACCATGGGGACGAGGTTGCTTTGGATGTAATCGATGGGATCGCGCATGAAGGCCTTCTTGGATGCGAGGGGGCCCGACTCGGCGGTCCAGCCCGTTTGAGACCCGGAATATCGCGACCCGGACGGCCCGGCGCAAGGCGCGTCAATCGCCGGCCGGTTCCGCATCGTCGTTAACAGGCTCGGCCTTGAGCGTCCGCGCCAGATCCGAGGCGATGCCCGAGGCCAGAACCGCCGGATTGCGGCGCAGGGCGCGGTCGTCCCGGTACAGGGCCCTGAGGAAGGCCAGATCCCAGTCGGTCATGCTGTCGGCGACAGCCGGATCGTCCAGAACATTCAGAATGGTCGGGAAGCCCTCGATCTCGCCGCGCGGGTCGATCTGGGCCAGCGCGACCATCGACAGATAATCCGCCAGCTGGGGACCTGTCAGGTGGGCAACGCCGTCCACATCGACGATGACAACGACCTTGTTCAGATCGTCCCGGATGCTGGTGGTCAGCATGGAACCGAAGGTGCTGAGTGTCGGCGCCGAGGGATTGCCCTCATTGTCGACCTCGCCCGGAATACGCACGGCGATCCGCCCGGACTCGGCGTGGATCGGCAGGGCCATGTGCCACCAGCGCACGGGGGCGTCGCCTTCCTGAAAGCGGCCCAGCGCGGTCCGCCCGAGGTCCATGCCCGATCCGCCGACGCGGAAAGCGGCAGGCTCGGCCTCGACCATGGCCCGGGCCATCCCGGCGCCGTCGTCGGCAAAGGTGATGATGACATTGGGCGAACAACCGGGCGCGCCGATCTCCAGCCCCAGGTCCTCGGCCCGGGTCGAGATGACGTCGGCCAGATACTGTGCTGCCTCGCCCCGCAGATTGACAACGCCGACGCAGACGGTGTCACGCCAGCGGGCGAGGCCCCGGCCCCGCGCGGGCACGGTGAGGCTGTAGACGAAGTCGCGCGCCGCTTCGTCCAGCGGTCGACCGAGGACGACGATATCCTCGACCCGGGTGCCGGTCGGGTCCTGACCGGCGGGGTCCTGAACCGGCGGATCCTGGGGGGTGGCCGTAGCCAGCAGGGCGGCAAGGGCGGTAGCGGCCAGCATGGAAGACTCCGTACGGGATCAGGCCTCGCAGGCCCTGTCGTCAAACGTCCCTTGCCCATAATCCCGTCGCCACCGGAACGGGCATTACAACGCCGTAATGTCGCCGATGCGTAGCAAGGCAGCCGAAAGCGCCTCTCGCCCGGTGGGCAGAGGAGATGGAGAGGCGGGCGGCGCGTGGGCCGGGGGCCCGGAACCGTGTGCTCCCGTGCTTTCGCCGCAGGGAGCGTGTGTGATTTTCGGCCCCAAGCCTGGCGCCGCCCCGGTCGGTTCACGCGAGCGCCTGGGGGGACTGTCTCTTCAGCCGGGAGTCGGGGCGCCGAAAAGCTTGCGGTCCCGACCTCGCCTGTCCCGGTTCGACAGCAGGCCCCAGTCTCTCGGCCCGCGACGGGCGGAGCGTCCAGAAACGCCCCGGACCCCGGGGTTTCGCCCCGGGCAGTCCCGCTCGACCGGCCCCCGCCGCCGCTTCAGTGCCTGGGTCCCGAGGCGCCTCTCCTGCGGCGGAGACGGGGAGAGGTTTGCACGGCCCCGGGCTGAGGCGAGGAAGTCGGGTCGGGAAAGGGCGAGGGTGTTGAAAGGGCGGGGGAATTCGGGGGCGGTCATCGCAACACCCGTCTCCTCCCTGACGAAGTTGGGGAGGTGGCGCGGCGGCGAAGCCGACGTGACGGAGGGGTTCTGGGCGGCGTGCGCGGTGAAGAACCCCTCCACCGCCTTCGGCGGTCCCCCTCCCCATCTTCGATAGGGAGGAGACTTACGTCAGCATCCGCACCCGCCCCGCGGCCGTCGCCGTCACCTCGGCCCAGGTCTGGTCGAAGTCGGTGTCGGTGCCGGTGTAGGGGCCGGCGACGGTGCTGCCCCCTCCACCCTGCTTCGCCAAGGCCTCAGGCTACGCGCTGCCCTTCGGGTCGCAGGGTCCCCCTCCCTATCCCGGATGGGGAGGAGACGGGTCGTTGCGTGTCACTCCGGTTCGGAGGGCGCAGCGGGGGTCACGACCTCGCGGGCCATACCGTCTGCGATGGTGCCGACGCCGCGGGAGCTGAGCACCTCGTCGGTATACAGGCCCGTGAGGAAGGCCCAGTCCCAGTCCGTCATATAGGGCGGATGGACCGCACCGTCGGTGAACAGGTTGAGGATGGTGTCGTAGCCGCCAATCTCTGCATCGGGATCGATCTGGGCCAGCGCCACCATGGCCACGTAATCGGTCAGTTCGATCAGGCCCGTGCCCTCGGCCCGCGCCACATCCACGATGATGATGACCTGCTGGAGGTTGTTCTGGCTGTGGTTGAGGAGGCGCGATCCTGCAACGACCTGGCCGTATTCGCCGAGGTCCGACGGTTTGGTGATGCCTTGCGGAGGGAAGGAGAAAGGCGGCTGCCCCGGGAGCCGCACCGTGGCGCGGCCGGTATAGATGTCGACCGGCAGGCTGACGTGCCACCAGCGCACGGGCGCGTCGGAGGCCTGGAAGGCCGCGAGGGCCTCGCGCCCCCGGTCGGTGCCGGCCGAGCCCAGAACGAATTGTCGTCTGCGGGCATCGACAAGGTCATGGGCCATCCGGTCGCTATCGTCCGTGAGCGCGATCAGGATGTTGGGCTCGCAGCCCCCCTCCTCGACCCGCAGTCCGACGTCTGACGCCACGGTGGCGACCCGGTCGGCCATGTAGCGGGCCGCCTCTCCCTCCAGGTTCAGGACCTGCACGCAGACAGGTTCGGCCCACCGGGCCGGCTCGCTGCGGCGGGCCGGAGCAATGATCTCGCGCACAAAGGGGATGGCGCGCTCGCGGGCGCTCTGCTGCCGGCCCTCGACGGTGACCCCTTCGACGGTGACGGGGCGTACGGGATCCTGCCTTGCCGGATCCTGTGGCGCAGGATCCTGGGCCATCAAGGCGACGCTCAGCGCAAGCACGATGGCAGACATGGACAGCCCCTCCCGTATGTCGGGACGACTGTAGCCGAAACCCGGATAACGGCAATCCCGGGGAGCGGACAGCAAAACGCCCGGCGCAGGAGTTGCGGCCGGGCGTTGAGGGTCGGTCGGGAAGAGGCGATCAGGCCTCTTCGTCTTCCTTCATCAGCTCGTCCTTGCTGATGGGCTTGTCGGTCATTTCCGCCTGGTTGAAGATCAGTTCGCAGACCTTCTCCTCGTAGATGGGAGCGCGCATCTGGGCGGCGGCCTCGGGGTTCTGGCGGTAGAAGTCCAGCACCTGACGCTCCTGACCCGGATAGTTGCGGGCCTCGGCCATCAGGGCGTTGTTCAGCTCCTGATCGGTGACGCCGACATTGTTGGCGCGGCCGATCTCGGCGAGCACCAGACCCAGGCGCACGCGGCGCTCGGCGATCTTGCGGTACTCTTCCTTGAGCTTCTTGTCGGACTTCCTGGCGTCTTCTTCCGGCAGGCGGCCGGCTTCCTTGTCGGCCTCGACCTGACGCCAGATGCCGTCGAACTCGGCCTCGACCATCTTGGGCGGCAGGTCGAAGCTGTGACCCTCGTCCAGCTGGTCCAGAAGGGCGCGTTTCAGCTTGAAGCGGGCGGCGTTGGTGTACTGCTGGTTCAGGTTGTCCTTGAGGATGCTCTTCAGCTTCTCGAGGTCTTCCAGACCCAGGCGCTTGGCGAAGTCGTCGTCGATCTTCGTTTCGGCCTCGGCCTTGATGGCCTTGACGGTCACGTCGAAGGTCGCGGCCTTACCGGCCAGGTGAGCGGCCTGATAGTCCTCCGGGAAGGTGACCTCGACGACCTTTTCGTCGCCGACCTTGGCGCCCTTCAGCTGCTCTTCGAAGCCGGGGATGAAGCGGCCCGAACCGATCACCAGATCGGCGTCGGTGGCGGAGCCGCCCTCGAAGGCCTCGCCGTCGATCTTGCCGACGAAGTCGATGGTCAGCTGGTCGCCGTCGGCAGCCTTGACCGTCTTGCCGGTCTTGTCCTCGTACGACTTGGATTGCGAGGCCAGTTCCTTGAGGGTTTCGTCGATGTCGGCGTCGGTCGCTTCATAGACCGGGCGCTCCAGCTTGAGCGTCTTGGGGTCGACGGGGGTGAACTCGGGCATCACCTCGAGCGACATTTCATAGGCGAGGTCGGCTTCACCGGCGACGACCTTGTCCATGTCGCTGGTCAGCTTCATTTCGGCCGGGGCGGCCGGACGGACCTTGGCCTCTTCCAGCGCCTTCTGGCTCGACTCATTGAGGGTGGTGTTGACGATCTCGCCCATGAGGTCGCGGCCATAGGCCTTGCGCACGTGGGAGGCGGGCACCTTGCCGGGGCGGAAGCCCTTCAGCTTCATCTGGGGCGCCACTTCCTTGATACGCGCGTCCAGCTTTTCGTTCAGCTCGGCGGCGGGAACGGTGACCTCGATCACGCGGCTGAGGCCGGCGGCGGACTTTTCAACGACTTGCATGGACGATCTGACGTTCTGGGGGCGCGACCGTCAGGAGATCGCGCGCATGGTGGGACAAGCAAATAGGGCCGCCCTTTGTGGAGCGGCACCTCGAAGCCCGCCCTTATGTCGAGAACGCCGCCAAAGGTCAACGCGCGCTGCGACCCGGCGATGGTTCACAGGCGGCGGGCGGCAGCCTATGTCAGAGCGATGAGCACCCCCTCCTCCCCCCTCGGCCTGTTCATCTGTCCGGTCACGCCCCTGCAGCAGAACTGTACCGTCGTCTGGTGTACGGCGACGAAGATCGCGGCGGTGATCGATCCGGGCGCCTCCGGGCCGATCATCATGGACGAAATCCGTCGGCGCGGCCTGACGCTGGAGCAGATCTGGATCACCCACGGCCATCTGGACCATGCCGGCGGGGCGGCCGAGCTGCACGAACTGTCGGGAGCGCCGATCATCGGCCCGCACCCGGACGACCAGTTCTGGATCGACGGCATCCCCGACCAGGGCCGTATCTATGGCCTGCCCGAGGCCCGCAGCTTCACCCCCGATCGCTGGCTGGACGAGGGCGACGAACTGACGCTGGGCGAGACCCGCTGGGCGGTGTTCCGGACGCCGGGCCATACGCCGGGCCATGTCATCTTCTATTGCGAGCAGGCGCGCTTCGCCCAGGTCGGCGATGTATTGTTCCAGGGCTCGGTCGGACGCACCGACTTTCCGAAAAGCGACCCGCAGGCGCTGGTTAACAGCATCGTCACCAAGCTGTGGCCGCTGGGGGATGACGTAACCTTTGTGCCCGGGCACGGACCGCATTCGACCTTCGGCGCCGAGCGGCGCAGCAACCCCTTTGTCTCGGACCGGGCGCTCTCCGGACAGGGGCTCGCGCGGCCCGCTGAGTCGGATCGTCGCACGCCACCCTAGGGGGAACCGGACGGGGGCCACGGGGTTCTTTCTGCACAGTTTTCGATTTGTCAGAAAGGTCAATGCCATGGCCGAGGCCAAGCCCCCCGTTCGCGCCTCCGGAGTGTCCAAGCGCGGCTTTGCGTCGATGGACCCGGAACGCCAGCGCGCCATCGCTCGCAAGGGCGGCGCCAGCGTGCCGAGCGAAAAACGCAGCTTTTCCCAGGACCGGGCGCTGGCCGCCCAGGCCGGCCGCAAGGGCGGTGAAGCCTCTCACGGCAGCCGCCGGACCGAAGAAACCGCGACCGCCACGCCCAAATAGGCGCCGGCCCCTGCCCTCAGCCCTGCAACAGGGCGAGGGCCACCGCGGGCTCGTCCGACTGACGCCAGTCGACCAGTTTCCACCCCGCCTGCTCCACCAGTTCGACCACCGCCTCGCGCGTGAATTTCCGCGAGCTTTCGGTGTGAAGGGTCTCCCCCTCCAGAAAGCGATGACGCGTGCCGTCGATGGTGACCGTCTGATCCGCCAGCGACACCAGATGCATCTCCATCCGTGAGCGGTCGGCGTTCCACACCGCCCGGTGCGCGAAGGCGTCGAGGTCGAAATCCGCGTCCAGATCGCGATTGGCGCGCTCCAGCAGATTGAGATTGAAGGCAGCCGTCACCCCTTCGGCATCGTCATAGGCGGCGACCAGAACCTCGGGCGACTTCACCAGATCCACGCCGAGAATGAAGCGCGAGCCGGGCGCCAGACGCTCGTGCGCCGAGGTCAGGAAATGGACCGCCTGATCCTGCGTCAGATTGCCGATGGTCGAACCGGGGAAGAAGCCGGTGCGCGGGCCGCGTCCCAGCTCCGGCAGGGGCGGCAGATCGAGAAAGTCACCGGCCACGGGGCTGACCTCTAGATCAGGATAAGCCTCGCGGATGCGGTCGGTGGCGGCATCGAGCGCATCGGTGCTGATGTCGATGGGCATATAGGTGGCGACGCCCGGGGCCTGGTCGAGCACGATGCGGGTCTTCTCGCTGGCGCCGGAGCCGAACTCGACCAGCACGGCATTGTCCCCCATGAAGCGGGCGATGTCCGGCGCCATGGCGCGCAGCAGGGCCGTCTCCTGACGGGTCGGATAGTATTCGGTGACGCGGGTGATGTCCTCGAACAGGTCCGAGCCGGCGGCGTCGTACAGCCATTTCGGCGACAGCGACTTTTGCGGTTTCGAGAGACCTTCGATCAGATCGGCCCTGAATTGTGCGGTCTCTTCGGTCAGGGGCATCCGGGCTCCGGTCTGGGGGTCAGGGTCGCGCGCCAGCCTGAGGCCCGCGAAGGCCCAGCGCTGATGCGGATAATAGAAGTTGCGGTAGGTCAGGCGGCGATGGTCGGGCGGGGTGGCGAAGCACGAGCCGCGCAGCACGCCCTGATTGGCCATGAACTTGCCGTTGTACTCGCCCGCGGTGCCGGGGGTGGCGCGGAAACCGGGATAGGGGGCGTAGGCGCTGGCGGTATGCTGCCAGACCTGACCGTCGAGGCCTGAGAAGGCCTCGGGGCGCGTGCGGGCGGCGTGCTCCCATTCCGCCTCGGTCGGCAGGCGGGCGCCGGCCCAGCGGGCAAAGGCGTCGGCCTCATACTGGCTGATGTGACAGACCGGGGCCTCGGGATCCACCGGGCGGCGGCCGGTCAGGGTCATGACCGACCAGCGACCATCGCCCTCCTCGCGCCAGTAGAGGGGCGCCTGCCAGTTCTCTTCCCCGACCGTGGCCCAGCCGTCCGACAGCCACAGTTCGGGGCGGCGGTAGCCGCCGTCGGCCATGAACTCCAGCCACTGGCCGTTGGTGACCAGATCGCGGGCGAGCTCATAAGGCTGGAGGTTCACCTCGTGCGCCGGGCCCTCGTTGTCGAAGGCGAAGCCGGCGTCGTCGTGGCCGAGCGTGACAAGGCCGCCCTCGAACGCTTCCCACCCGCCGCGCGGGGGCGCGGCCGTGCGCCAGCCCGGCTCGGTCTCATAGGCCGCCGGGTCAATCGGCGAGCAGGCCATCAGGTTCAGGATGTCCATCAGGAACAGCTCCTGATGCTGCTGCTCGTGATGGCGACCCAGCACGAGAAGGTAGCGCCCCTCCCCGTCCGTCAGCCCCGCACGCAGGCGGTCGACCATCCGCCGGTCGATCTCGCGTCGGTAGTCCATCACGTCGTCGAGCGACGGGCGGGTCATGCGGCTGCGGGCGTCGCGGGTGATCCGCTCACCCACGCCGTCATAGTAGGAGTTGAACAGGGTGAACCAGACGGGATCGTAGGGCCGATAGTCCGGGTCGCGGCCGAGGATCATGGCCTCATAGAACCAGGTCGTGTGCGCCAGATGCCATTTGCCCGGGCTGCAGTCCGGCATGGACTGGGCCTGGAGGTCCTCGGCCGACAACCCCCTGGCCAGCTCGGGCATGACGCGGCGCGAGGCCAGATAGGCCGCGACGTCGCGGGCGCTCTGGTCCTGAACGGGGGCGGGCGCGTTCATGGGCATCTCCGGGTCCGGGCGGGCGGGATCGAGCCCCACCAGCCCGACACGAGTCGGCCTAACGTATCAGCCCCGCAGACGTTGCCGCAAAAACGCCGTGTTCTCAGCGAACCGGGCGACCGCCGTGTTTGGCATATTCCAGACGGGCGATGGTGCGGTTGTGGACCTCGTCCGGGCCGTCCGCGATCCGCAGCGTGCGCACCATGGCGTACATCTCGGCCAGCGGCATGTCGGACGAGACGCCCGCGCCGCCGAAGGCCTGGATGGCGTCGTCGATGACCTTGAGCGCCATGCGCGGCGCGGCGACCTTGATCTGGGCAATCTCGGAACGCGCGGCCTTGTTGCCCGCATTGTCCATCATCCAGGCGGCCTTCAGCACCAGCAGGCGGCACATCTCGATATTGGTCCGCGCCTCGGCGACGCGCTGTTCCCAGACCGAATGTTCGCCGATGGCCTTGCGGAAGGCCGTCCGCGCCAGCAGACGCTCGCACATCAGCTCCAGCGCCCGCTCGGCCATGCCGATGACGCGCATACAGTGGTGGATACGGCCCGGCCCCAGACGGCCCTGGGCGATCTCGAAGCCGCGCCCCTCGCCCGCGATCAGGTTCTCGACCGGCACGCGAACGTTTTCGAGCACCACCTCGGCGTGGCCGATCGGCTTTTCGTCATAGCCGAACACCGACAGCATGCGCTCGACGCGGAAACCGGGCGTGTCGACGGGCACGAGGATCTGCGATTGCTGGGCGTGGATGGCGGCGTCGGGGTCGGTCTTGCCCATGACGATGGTCACGGCGACGTTCGGATGGCCCATATTGGTCGACCACCATTTGCGGCCGTTGATCACATAGTGGTCGCCGTCGCGCTCGATGCGGGTCTCGATATTGGTGGCGTCGGACGAGGCCACCGCCGGCTCGGTCATCAGGAAGGCCGAGCGGATCTCGCCGGCCATCAGGGGCTTGAGCCACCGCTCCTGCTGGGCTGCATCGCCGTACATATGGAGCACTTCCATATTGCCGGTGTCGGGGGCGTTGCAGTTGAACACCTCGGCCGTCCACAGATGGCGGCCCATCATCTCGGCCAGCGGGGCGTATTCCAGATTGGTCAGGCCCGAGCCGTGCTCGCCGGGCAGGAACATGTTCCAGAGGCCGGCCTCGCGGGCGGCAGCCTTCAGCTCATCCATGACCGGGGGCTGGCGGTTCGAATCCTCGTGCACCTGGGCCCAGTATTCCGCCTCGCGCGGCAGCACCTTGTCATCGAGAAAGCGGCGGACGCGCTCCTGCCAGTGAAGGGCCTTTTCGCTGTGCTGGAATTCCATGGAGAGGTCTCCTTCTCCCTCCCCCTTGTGGGGAGGGTGGTCGCGAAGCGACCGGGTGGGGGACGCTGAAGCCGGGCGCCGGCGGTGCGGAACCGGTTTTCCCCACCCTGTCGTCGCTTCGCGCCGACATCCCTCCCCATCAAGGGGAGGGAGAACGCAAACAATCAGCGCTTCAGCAGCGGAGCCAGCTTCTGGGCGATCATCATGTCGCCGGTGATCTTCAGCTTGCCCTGCATGAAGGCCATCATGGGGTCGAGCTTGCCTTCCGAAAGGGCCATGAAGTCGTCCCACGCCATGGTGACGGTGGCGTCGGCGGGCTTGTCTTCATTGGTCACCGTGTTCGGCACCGAGGCCCCGTCGATGAAGATGGTCCCCTTGTCCATCAGGTCCAGCTTGACGGTCTTGCCCAGGCCGGAGTTCTCGCCGACGGCGGCGCGGATGTGTTCGGTGACGGAAGCCAGATCAGCCATGTCGTTTTCTCCCTGAGAGGTGTTGGCTGATGGCCTAGCCCGCCTGTCCGGCCCTGCCAAGATCACCCTGGGTAAAGATGATGCGAGGCGAATGCCCGCACCTTGACGGTGACGGGGTTGACCCGGCGCGCGCGGTGGTCCGAACTGCACCCGACCCTTTCCTGATCTGCGAGTGACCCATGCGCCTTCGTCTGACCGCCTCCGCCCTGGCCCTTGCCCTCAGCCTGGGTCTGGCGGCCCCGGCCCTCGCCCAGGTGGGCACCCCTGCCCTGCCCCGCGCCCTGCCGGAAATCCCGGCACCGGTCGATCAGGCCTATCCGGGAGTGATCCGTTACGAGGTCGACGCCACCGACATCGACCGCAAGATCGTCAGCGTGCGCCAGACGATTCCCGTCAGCGCCGGACCGATGACGCTGCTGTATCCGAAATTCCTGCCGGGCAATCATGCCCCGACCGGACCCATCCAGCTGATTGCCGGGGTGACGATCCAAGGCGACGGCGAGCGCATCGAATGGCTGCGCGACACCATCGACCCCTATGCCTTCCACATCGAGGTGCCGGAGGGCGTCGACGAGATCGTGGTCGAGTTCCAGTGGCTGACCCAGCCGGACAGCAGCAACTGGCGGGTGGTGATGGCCTCGTCGATGCTGAACCTGCAGTGGGAAAAGGCCCTCATGTATCCAGCGGGCTATCGCCACAGCCGCATCACCTTTGCGCCGTCGATCCGCCTGCCGGAGGGCTGGCAGTATGGCGTGGCCATGGACACGGTGTCGTTCGAGGACGGGGTGGCCACCTTTGCCCCTGTCAGCCTGGAGACCCTGGCCGATAGCCCGATGTTCGCCGGTGCCAACTACAAGTCCTATGACCTGGATCCGGGCGGCCGCTCGCCGGTCACCCTGCACATCGTGGCTGACCGGCCCGAGAACATCGCCCCGACGCCCGAGCAGCTGGCGGCCTATGAGGCGCTGGTCGATGAGGCCGAGCTGCTGTTCGGCTCGCGCCACTTTGATCGCTATGAGTTCCTGCTGGGCATGACCCGCGAGATGGGCGGCATCGGGCTGGAGCACCACCGGTCGAGCGAGAACACCGCCCCGCCCAACTTCTTCGGCGCCGGGTGGGACGACAACTACGGCACCCGCGCCCTGCTGCCGCACGAGTTCGTCCACTCCTGGAACGGCAAGTTCCGGCGCCCCAGCGACCAGCTGACCCCCAACTTCAACGTGCCGGTGCAGAACACCCTGCTGTGGGTCTATGAGGGCCAGACGGAGTACTGGGGCGATGTGCTGACCGCCCGGTCGGGCCTGGGCACCAAGGAGGAGGTGCTGGCCTCGTTCGCCGGCATCGCGGCCTTCTACGAGAACCAGGCCGGGCGCGAGTGGCGCGCGCTGCAGGACACGACCAACAACAATCTGCTGGGCTATCGCGCGTCCAGCCCCTGGCCGTCGTGGATGCGGGGCACGGGTGACTACTATCGGGAGTCGGCGCTGATCTGGCTGGATGTCGACACCCTGATCCGCGAGATGACCGGCGAGCAGAAGTCGCTGAACGACTTCGCCGCCCTGTTCTTCGGGATCGACGACGGCTCGTGGACGGCGACGCCCTACACCTTCGACGACATCGTGACGGCGCTGAACACCGTGGCGCCCTATGACTGGGCGACCTTCCTGCGCAACCGTCTGGACGCCGTGGGACCGGACGCGCGGGCGCCGCTGGACGGCATCGAGCGCAGCGGATACCGCCTCGTCTACACCGACAGCCCGACCGAGGTTGAAACCCGCATCAACGGCAGCGGGCCCGGCGACTACCTCTATTCGCTGGGCTTCTATCTGGCGGGCGGCAACCGGATCGTCGGCGTGCAATGGGGCAGCCCGATCTTCGAGGCCGGTATCGGCGCCGGCTGGACCCTGGTATCGGTCAATGGCGAGCGCGCCAGTGCCCAGGTGCTGTCGGATGCGATCACGGCCGCCAAGTCGTCGCCGGACCCCCTCGTGCTGGAGGTCCGCAATGCCCAGGGCAGCCGCACCCTGGAGATCGATTACCACGGCGGGCTGCGCTATCCGCGGCTGGAGCGGGTGCCCGGTACGCGCGACCGGATGGGCGACATCCTGACGCCACTGCGCGACTGAGGCGGGCCGGAGCCCGGGCGTGCTACCAGCAGGCCCGGGGCTTGGGTGTCGCCTGCAACTCGGCATAGAGGACCCCGCATCGGGCCTGGGCATCCGCCGGGGACAGGGCGGCCAGTTCCGCATGCATGCTGCGCAGGGACTCGACCAGCGGTGCGTCGCCCTCGGCCACGCCGCGCTTCACGTCGCACTGGTGCATTTCATATTTGAGCGAGGCGATCGGCTTGCAGTCCATCGGCAGGCCGTCGAACAGACCCACGGCCGCGTCCTGGGTCAGCGGCCCTTCGTGCAGGGCGGGCGTTTCGACCGCAGGCGCGGGTTCAGGCGCCGGCGTAGCGGACCCGCTGGCCTCCTCCTGTCCGGAGCAGCTCGCCAGCAGCAGTGAGGCCAGGACAGTGGCCTGCGCCATGGACCGGATCGACATGATGGATTCCCCCTGTTTGTCAGAGGAGGATTTGGCGGGCTCGCGCCGGGATTGTCCAGACCATCCCTGAGGGGGCAACCAAAAAGGAAACGGCCCCGGCGGAGATCCACCGGGGCCGTTCGAGAAGAGGTCGCTGACGCGCCAGATTACTTGATCTGGACCTTGGCGCCGGCTTCTTCCAGCTTCTTCTTGATCTCTTCGGCTTGTTGCTTCGAGACGTTTTCGACGACGTTCTGCGGAGCGCCTTCGACCAGGTCCTTGGCTTCCTTCAGACCCAGGTCCGAACGCACGCCACGGACTTCCTTGATGACGTTGATCTTCTTGTCGCCGCCGTCGGTCAGGACGACGGTGAACTCGGTTTGCTCTTCGCCGGCCGGAGCGGCGTCACCACCGGCACCACCGCCGGCGGGCATGGCCATGGCGACCGGAGCGGCAGCCGAGACGCCCCACTTCTCTTCGAGCATCTTGGACAGCTCGGCGGCTTCCAGAACGGTCAGGGCGGACAGGTCTTCAACGATTTTGGCGAGATCGGCCATTTGGATTTTCCTTCGGAGGATAGGGGTTCAGTAGAGAGGTTGCAGAGATGAAAGAGCAGGCGCTCAGGCGGCGTCCTTGGTCGCGTACGCGTTGAACACGCGAGCCAGCTGGCCGGCCGGGGCCTGGACGACACCGGCGATCTTGGTCGCAGGCGCGTTGAGCAGTCCCAGCAGCGAGCCACGGATCTGATCCAGCGACGGCAGCTTGGAGAGAGTCTCCACGCCCTTCGCGTCCAGAACCTTGTCGCCCATGAAGCCGCCCAGAACGACGAACTTGTCGTTGCCCTTGGCGAATTCAGCGGTGACCTTGGCCGCCGTGACGGCGTCGTCGGCATAGGCAATGCCCACCGGACCCTTGAACAGGCCGTGGTAGTCGCTGCCTTCCTCGGCCTCGAGGGCCTTGAGCGCCAGACGGTTCTTGATCACCTTGAACGCGCCGCCTTCCTTGCGGAGGCGGCCACGCAGGTCTTCCATGTCCGCAACGGTCAGACCCAGGTTGTGGGTCACGACCACGGCGCCGGCGTCGGCGAACACGCCCTTCAGCGTCTCGATCGACTCGGCCTTTTGTGCGCGGTCCATTGCGGTCTCCAGTCAGTCGTTCGCCGCCGGGCTTATTCCCGACGACGGATGGCCCATACGATCGCGTCGCCGCGAGACGTGGGGGCCGGTCGTATTGTCCGAAGGAAGTTCCGAGGCCATGCCAGCCGCGCGAGCGCAGGCCGGAGGGCGACGTCTGCATCCCCATCTCCCCACGGTGCCAGAGGGCTCTCTGACGTTTATGGCGAAGGTGACCCCCTCGCCCCGAAGTTCTCGGACAGGCAGATCAGACCCGAAGGCCCGATCAAGGCGCGCTTCATACAGGTCCGGTCGGAAAAATCAATGCCCCGGGCGCGTGACAGGGCGCGCCGCACGAAAAAGGGGCAGTGGTCGCCCACTGCCCCCGTTTCTGTCGTCAGCGATCCGTGCGGATCAGGCGCCCAGCGAGGCCGGGTCCACCTTGACGCCCGGTCCCATGGTCGAGGACAGGCTGATCTGCTTGACGTAGGTGCCCTTGGCGCCCGACGGCCTGGCACGGACGAGCGCGTCGACCATCGCCTTGACGTTAGCTTCCAGAGCGTCCTGGGCGAACGAGGCCTTGCCGATGCCGGCGTGGACGATGCCCGCCTTCTCGACGCGGAACTCGACCGCACCGCCCTTGGCGTCCTTGACGGCCTGGGCGACGTTCGGGGTCACGGTGCCGACCTTGGGGTTCGGCATCAGGCCGCGCGGGCCCAGCACCTTACCCAGACGGCCGACGAGGGCCATCATGTCCGGCGAGGCGATCACGCGGTCAAAGTCCATGAAGCCGCCGTTGATCTTCTCGTACAGGTCCTCGGCACCGACGTGCTCGGCACCGGCGGCCCTGGCTTCCTCGGCCTTGGCGTCCTTGGCGAAGACGGCGACGCGGACGTCACGGCCCGTGCCCGACGGCAGGTTGACCACGCCGCGGACCTGCTGGTCAGCGTGACGCGGATCGACACCCAGGTTGACGGCGATCTCGATCGACTCGTCGAACTTGGCCTTGGCGTTGTCCTTGACCATCTTGATGGCTTCATCGAACGGCAGGGCGTTCGTGCGGTCGCCGGTCCAGGCCTTGATGCGCTTGGTTTGCTTGGTCATGGCTTAGGCCTCCACCACGTTGAGGCCCATGGCGCGGGCAGAACCTTCGATGATCTTGGCCGCGGCCTCGATGTCGTTGGCGTTCAGGTCCTTCATCTTCTTTTCGGCGATCTCGCGCAGCTGGGTGCGGGTGATCTTGCCGACGGTCTCGCGGCCGGTCGCCTTGGCGCCCGACTTCAGCTTGGCCGCTTCCTTCAGATACCAGGTCGCCGGCGGCGTCTTGGTGACGAAGGTGAAGCTCTTGTCCTGATAGACGGTGATGACGGTCGGAAGCGGGGTGCCCTTGGCTTCCTTCTCGGTGCGCGCGTTGAACTCCTTGCAGAAGCCCATGATGTTCACGCCGCGCTGACCGAGCGCCGGCCCGATCGGGGGCGACGGCGTGGCGGAGCCCGCGGGCACCTGCAGCTTGATATAGCCGAGAATCTTCTTGGCCATTGGTCTCTCCTATGAAGCGGGGAAATCAATCCCGGCGGATGAGCCGTGGTGCGGTATGGCAACCTCCCACGGATTTACCCCCCGCCCGAAGCCGGAGGGAGGCGCGCCTATAGCGGACGGCGCACCGATTGGCAAACCGGCAGTGAGCCCTAGCCCGCGACCTTTTCCACCTGGTTGTATTCCAGGTCGACCGGGGTCGGGCGGCCGAAGATGGACACGGCGACGCGCAGGCGGGCGTTGTCCTCGTCGATGCTCTCGACCTGGCCGTCGAAGCTGGCGAACGGGCCGTCGACGACCTTCACGGTCTCGCCGATGTCGAAGTGGATCTTGGGCTTGGGCCGCTCGACGCCCTCTTCCGAGGTGCCGATGATGTTCTGGATCTCACGCTCCGAGACCGGCAGCGGCTTGGTGCCGCCCTGGGCGCCGAGGAAGCCGGTGACCTTGGGCGTGTTCTTGACCAGGTGATAGGCCTCGTCGGTCAGCTCCATCTTCACCAGCACATAGCCGGGCATGAATTTGCGTTCCGAATTGACCTTGCGGCCGCGACGGACCTCGACGACCTCTTCGGCCGGCACGAGGATTTCCGAGAAATAGTCGCTCAGTCCCTGCTGGCGCGCCTGGTCTTCCAGGTGCTGGGCCACCTTCTTTTCGAAGTTCGAATAGGCGTGGACGATGTACCACTTGTGGCGGGGATTGGCGGGCGCGGCGGCCGGTGCGGCGTCGGTCATATCGATATCCTCAGGAGCCGATGGCGAGAATGCGCTGGGAGATCGCGCTCAGGCCGAAATCGACCACGAAGAAGAAGGCAGCAGCCAGCAGCACCATGATGAAGACCATCACCGAGGTGATCCAGGTCTCCTTGCGGCTGGGCCACACGATCTTGCGGCCCTCGGCCTGCACCTGGGAGAAGAACTGGACCGGCGAGGTCCGCTTCTTCGGCGCCGGGGTATCGACCGACACGGTCTGCGCACCGGCCGGGGTTGCCCCCGCCGTGCGGCGTCCACCCGGTGTTTTCGCCTTGGCCATCTGCTGTCTCTTCAAAACTCTGGGTCTGTCACCCCCACATGGGCATTGCCAGGCGGCGGTAACAGGGGGGAAGTGGCAGGAGTGGAGGGACTCGAACCCCCGGCCCTCGGTTTTGGAGACCGATGCTCTACCAGCTGAGCTACACTCCTGTGGCCCGGACAATGAACAACGCGCCGTGGGCGGACCCATCGGCGCGCGGTCTTGACCAGAAGGGGCGTATGCCCCAGCGCGCCATGCATTTCAAGCGGGCATTCGCCGTGCCGGACGGCAAGGCCCCTGCCCGTCCCGCGGCCCTAGTCGGTATCCGAGTCGTCGACGGCCTGTTCGGCAGCAATCACGGCCCGGAATATGAGCTTGTCGATACGGCGGTCGTCCATGTCGACGATCTCGACCTCAAACCGACCCAACTGCAGCACCTCGCCCTCGGAGGGCACGCGCGACAGCTCGTGCAGGACCAGACCGGCCACCGTGTGGAAGCTCTCGTTCTCGCCGAACATCTCGCCCAGATGGTCCGACAGCTCGTCCAGGTCGGTGCGGCCGTCGACCAGCCAGCTGCCGTCAGCGCGCTGGGTCACATAGGCATTGGGCTCGTCGTGGCTTTCGTTGAAGTCGCCCGCGATCATTTCCAGCAGGTCGGTGGCCGTCACCACCCCTTCGAAGGCGCCGTACTCATCGACGATGAAGGCCATGTGGACGCGCGAGCCCTTCATGATCTCCAGCGCCTTCAGCACCGAGGTCGACTGGGGGATGAAGGCCGGCACCTGGACCAGCTTCTCGACATTGAACTCGCCATTGTCGAGCAGGCTGTCCAGCAGGTCCTTCTTGTGGACCACGCCCAGCGGATTATCGACGTCGCTGTCGCGGGCCACCACGATCCGGGAATAGGGACAGGTGCGAACCTCTTCGCGCAGGGCCCCCTCCTCCTCGTCCAGCGCGATCCAGAAGACCTCGTGGCGGGCCGTCATGGCCACGCGGATGGGACGGTCGCCGAGGCGCAGGATCTCCTCGATCATCACCTGTTCCTCAGGCTCGATCAGGCCGGCCGAGGTGCCCTCGGCCAGGATGGTCTCGACCTCTTCCTGGGTGACATCGGTGCCGTCGCGGTCCTTGACCCCGATCAGCTTGAGAATGCCCGAGGTCGAGGCCGTCAGCACGACGACGAAGGGCTTGAGCACAATGGCCAGCGACGAGATCGGGCCGGCGGTCAGGGCAGCGATCGATTCGGGGAAGATCAGCGCCAGCCGCTTGGGCACCAGTTCGCCGACGATCACCGAGATATAGGTGATGAAGATGACGACGAGGGCCGTCGAGAAGACCTCGGAATACGCCGCCAGCGACGGGATCGAGGCCTCGAGCAGCTGGTTCAGCTCGCCCGCAATGGCCGCCTGACCATAGGCACCCGCCAGAATGCCGATCAGGGTGATGCCCACCTGGACGGCCGACAGGAAGTGGGTCGGGTCCTCGGCCAGTTTCAGGGCGGCCTTTGCCCCGCGATCGCCCCGCTCCGCCCGGCTCTGGAGCTTGGCCTTCCGCGAGGAGACGACCGCGAGCTCGGTCATGGCGAACAGGCCGTTGAGCACCACGAGGAGCAGAACGACGACGATAGAGAGGGCTAACATTCAGGGGAGACAGTGCGTCGCGGCGCGACAAGGGGCATCCGCATTTCCCTAATACGGTGCTTTGACCATTCCCGCCATGGGGTTGTTGGCCACCGCTGCCGATTGGGGCGCATCCGCCGGAATCACGGCACAGGCCGCCGCCCCCAGCAGGGTGCCGATGAAGATCCCGATATGAAGCGAGCGGCGCAATGTTACCAAATCCCTAACGTTCCTGATCCGAACGTAGGCACCGGTTGCCCCTTCCGCGCAAGCTATCGCCCCCGTCAGGCGCGGTGTTAACCGCCTTGCGTCACCTATCCGGCGAGCAGGCAGCGCGATCAGCCCAGATCAGCCTCCCGGGCGACCTCGTCCAGGAACTGGTAGTAGGCCGCCGCCGCCTCGACCATCTTGTGCGTGATGAAGGCATTCGCTCCGGCACCGACTGCGGCCCCGATGAAAGGCACGAACCGGCCCAGGGTCGGCCCCAGCAAGATCTTGGCCAGCCAAGCCGACCCCTTCTTGGCCGCCAGCGTGTTGATCGTCGTGTGCGACATTGCCGCAATCTGGGTGGTGACTGCAGACGCCAGCAGCTTCGCGCTGGCAGCCGGACCCACGGTGACTGCGCCGAGCTTGGCCGCCATGACCTTTGCAGAGGCGCTCGCAGAGCCGATCAGGGCCTTGCGGTCCGCCGGCTGCTCTGATGCCCACAACATGATCGCGGGAAAGTCCTCGACCGCTGCCGCGCCCCTCTGAATATAACCCACGCCCAGAGCCGAGTTTCGCAAGAACCGCATCAGCAGGATCAGTTCCGGGATCAGCAAGGCCAGTCCGACCGGTCCCCCGACCACCGCTGGCGCGGCGAGGCTGCCAGCCTTGACCATTCGCGACTTTTTCCAGCCGTCCATGGTTTGGTGTTGACTGAGTTCACGAACTTCGTCGATGTCGGAACCGAACGATTCAAACGCCTTGAGGAGCGCGTCGTTCAAGGCCTTGAGCAGTTCGTGCTTCACCGAGTCCCCCGCCGTGATGGTGGCGCCGGTCGAACCGGGGCCCGCCGTGTGACGCCCACTCACCCTGCGCAATATCAACGGTACCCGACAGCCTTGCGAAGTCAATCAGAGGATAACCCGGCATCAAAGCCCTGCCGCCCCCAAGCCCGCATTCAGGGCGACGAAGACGATCACGGCGAGCAGGATGCTGGCGATCTGACCAAGCTGCGAAACAAGTTCACGTGACGTGGGTCTCGCCCCGCGCCAGCTTGATGGGACAGCCAGCGCCAGAACGACCAGCACTGCGGCCCACACAAGCCACATGGCGATCTGCCCCCTCGGGCCGAGAACCGCCTGCCCGAAGCCACACAGGAACACGCTCGCGCTCAGGACCCTTCCTTCAATACTCACGGAGCCGCGAGCGATCGCGCCGGCCATGATGCCTCCCAGTAGAATCGAGTGCTGCCAAGCGGGATCCAGGCTCACCCAGGCCGGGAAATCGCGCCCGAGCGATTCCGCGATCCGCTCGACGAATGGCGTGATGGGACTGAACGCAAAATTGACAGCCCTTTCATACCAGTTGACCATCAGTTGGAGGGGAGCGGCCAGCCCCAGTTGCCGCCCGCGATGCAGCAAGACGACAACAGAGGCCGCCCCCAGAGCCGTTCCAAGTCCAGATATGATCCTGCCTGTGGCCCGCATCAGCCCAGCCTATCCTGGGTCCGCGAGTGTCGGCAGGAGGAGAGATAAAAAAAACGGCCCCCGGATTGCTCCGGGGGCCGTTCTGTCTTTCAGCCGTGGGGGCTGATTACTCGGTGATCTTCGACACGACGCCGGCACCAACCGTGCGGCCGCCTTCGCGGATGGCGAAGCGGAGCTTCTCTTCCATGGCGATCGGGGTGATCAGCTCGAC
>NZ_JAGHQP010000015.1 GCF_017744255.1 Brevundimonas sp. A19_0
GTGGCGGAGGAGGTGGCGGCGGGGGAGGCGGCGGCGTGGACCCGTTCGACGTCACCACCTGCGTCCGGTTACCGGCGGCGTCGTAGGTATAGGTCACCGTCACGCCCGTCGGATAGGCCGCCGACGTCAAGCGTCCAAGTGCATCATAAGTGTAGATGACCGGATCCCTGGCGAGAGCGACGCGGGGCAGCAGGGTGAACAGTGCACCACCCGCGCCCAGCCAGCTCAGGACTTTCCTTCGGCTGCCCGACATTCCGTTTCCCCCCTCAATGACGGCAGTCGGGCACGAACCGCAGGGTACGTCAAGATTGAATAGTAGATTGACATCTCCCGTTAGCGGTGAAAACTTCAACCAGAGGGGGATGCACAATCATGAAAATGCTCGTTTTTGCCCTGTCCGGGCGAGCCCTGATCCTGCCCGGCGCAACGGCAGCACAGACGGCTGCGCGGACTGGCGACCATGCATCCCTGCTCTGCCATGACGGCCCTGAGATCCGCTTCTCCGACGTCGACACCCAACCGGAGGCTTTCCAATGATCCGCCTGTCCCGCAAGGCCATGTTGCTGGCCGTGACCTCCGGCATCGCCCTGACCGCAGGCGCGGCCCACGCCCAGTCGACCGACCCTATCCCACCCGAGCATTACACGGTGGACGAACGCGGGGTGGATCTGGTGACCGGCATGTGGATGGCGATCGCGGGCGGCACATCCATCGGACCCGCCGAGACGGGGCTCAGCTACAGCCAGATCCAACTGGACAATGGCATGTGGTGGGACCCCGCTATAGGCGGCATTGCCAGCTGCGGGTACGGCGTGGACTGCGTAGTGACCGTAGAAGGGTTTACCGAAGTTTTCGTCTCAACCGGTTCAATGGTATTCGCCCCGAAAGATAATACTGGCTCCACCCTGACATATAACTCTTCAACATCGCAGTTCACCTATACGCGCAGCGATGGTACCATCTACACGACAGAGCGTAAGGGGACCATGACGCTAAGTGATGGCGTCGTGACCAAGAAGGTTGAACCAAATGGACTTACAACCAACTATAATTACGCAACCATAACATACGAGATTTGTCCGGAGCCGGAGACTGATCCGGAGCTCGACCTTCCTGGTGGAGGTGTCGTCTTTTGCCAGGATGTCACCGCCGGACGGCTGCAGTCCTACGACAACAATGCCGGATACATGGTCCACTATGACTATGCATCCAATCTTGATCCAGAAGATCCGAGTTGGCACGAGGTCGCGAAGGTCACCGCGCTGAACTTGGCCGTCGACTACTGCGCGCCCACAGCGGCGACCTGTACCTTCACCCGGACCTGGCCGAGCGTGGCGTTTTCGACGGCAACGCCCAGTTCCGGGGTGACCGACCAGATATTTACCGACCAGACCGGGTTCACCACGCGCTATCGCAGCCAGTGGGTCTCGACAGGGAAACAGACGGACGTTCTGCTCGGCACGGATCCGGATCCCGTAATCTCGGTCATCTCAACCAGTCTGGGCGTATCCAGCGTCACGGATGCCACCGGGACGTGGACATACGGCTACACCGATACCGGCTCGACCCGGATCATGGTGGTGGAAGGGCCGATCGACCAGAAGCTGACCGTGGTCACCGATCTGTACGTCGGCCAGCCGAGCTCGGCGACGCTTGTCACGGACGCGAGCACTTCTCCCTCTGGGGACCAGGTCTGGTACTGGAGCTACACTGCCGGCGGTCGGCTCGCCTCTGTCTCAGACATCGAGGGGGGAGAGACCACCTACAGCTACGACAGTCGAGGCAACATCACCCAGGTAACCACTTCACCGAAGTTGGGCCCGCCAGCGACAGCGATCCGGACCAGTGCCACCTACCCGACCACCTGCACCAATCTAGTGACGTGCAATCTTCCGCTCACGACGACGGATGCTGCCGGAAACGTCACCAACTACACTTGGGACAGCACCCACGGCGGCCTCCTGACGGTCACGGCCCCGGCGCCGACCGCCGGCGCAACCCGGCCCGAGACCCGCTACACCTATGCGCCGCAGACGGCCTATTTCAAGAACAGCAGCGGCGTGATCGCGGCCGCGCCCTCGGCCATCACCCTGCCGACCCAGGTATCCGCCTGTACGACCGGAAGCAGCTGCACCGGCACCGCCAACGAGGTCCGGACCACGATCGGCTATGGTTCGACCGGCGTGGCCAATAATCTTCTGCCCGTCACAATCAGCCGCGGTTCGGGGGCCAGCCCCTCGATGGCTGTCACCACGTTGGCCTATACGCCCGAGGGTGACGTCCTGACGGTCGACGGTCCCCTGTCCGGGACGGCGGATACCACCCGCTACCGCTACGACGGACGTCGGCGCGTCGTCGGCATCGTCGGTCCGGATCCGGATGGTGCCAACGGTCGCCTGAACCAGGCCCGGCGGTTTACCTATAACGAGTGGAGTCAGGTAACCCTCGGCGAGATCGGCACTACGCCAGGCTATACGGATGCCAACTGGGCCAGTTTCTCACCGTTGCTGCGCACGGCCACGACCTATGACGACCATGGCCGAACCGTTCTGGTCAGCCAGCAGTCCGGTGCCGGCACGCCCATCAGCGTCCAGCAAATATCGTACACTGCGGCCGGCCAGATCGACTGCATGGCCCTTCGCATGAACCCGGTGGTGTGGGGCAGTTTGCCCGCCTCAGCGTGCACGGCAACGACCACAGCCGGCGATGGCCCCGACCGCATCACCCGAATGACCTATGACGATGCCGGTCGCCCCCTGTCGACCACGTCGGCCTATGGTCTCCCGGAGGCCTCGACCAGCAGTGTCACCTATGGCCTGAATGGTCAGGTCGCCACCATGACGGACGGCAACGGCAACGTCTCGGAAATGACCTATGACGGGTTCAACCGGCCCAGTCGCCTGTATTTCCCCAATGCCACGGGCGGGGGCACATCCCTGACCGACTATGAAGAGGTGACCTACGACGCCTATGGCCGTCTGGCGACGTCCCGCAACCGTGCGGGTCAGGTGACCAGCTTCACCGTTGACAAGCTGGGACGGATCACCCTGGTCGACACGCCCTCGGGAACGGCCGACGTCTATTATCGGTATGACCTGCTGGGTCGTCTGACATCGATCAGCAAGACCGGCGCACTGCCCGTCGTCTGCAATGCAGATGCCACCTGTTTGACCTGGGACGCGCTGGGGCGCCAGACAGGCGAGACCACCGACCTCGGCACCGTAAGCTATGCCTATGACGCAGCCGGACGCGTGACCCGCATCACCTGGCCGGATTCCTTCTATGCCCAGTACGATCGCGACGTCACGGGCAGGGTGACGGCCATTCGCGAGAACGGCGCGACCTCCGGCGCGGGCGTACTTGCTACCTACGCCTACAACAATCTCGGCCAGACGACGGGCATCACGCGGGGGAACGGTACCACCACGGCCTACAGCTATGATGCCGCCGGTCGGATGACGGGACTGAGCCACGACATGGCCGGTTCGGTCGCGGACGTGGCCTTTGGCTTTGGATACAACACAGCCGGTCAGCTGGTCAGCCGCACCGTGTCCAACGCCGACTATGTCTATGCCCCGACCACCGGCGCGACCAGCTATGCCAACAACGGCCGGAACCAGGCGACCTCGGTCGGCGGGACCGCCGTCACTTATGACGCCGACCAGAACACGGCCACCGCTCTGGGCAACAGCTATGCCTATGACGCGGTGGGGCGACTGACCTCGGCCACGATTGGCGGCACGGGGTACGGTTTTGACTATGACCCCAGCGGCCGGCTGGCCAGCACGGGCAGCACCCGCTTCCGGTATGCCGGCGCCCAGCTGATCGGCGAATATAGCGCAACCGGTACCCTGACCACTCGTCACGTTCCGGGGCGAGGCCTTGACGAGCCGGTCGCGAGCTATTTCGGGAGTACGAGGGTCCAGCAGATCGCAGACGAGCGCGGCTCGATCATTGGCGTGGCCCAGGCCGGTGGCACGGTCACCATCAACCGCTATGATGAATATGGCGTGCCGGATGCCTCGAACCGCTTCCAGTATACAGGCCAAGCCTGGATGGCCCCAAACCTCTACTACTATCGCGCACGCGCCTATGCGCCCGAATTGGGGCGCTTCCTACAGCCTGATCCGATCGGTTATGCGGGGGGATCCAATCTCTACGCCTATGTAGGCGGAGATCCGGTCAACTTAGTCGATCCCACAGGGCTCACCGGTCGGCACTTCGATGTTTTCGAGTGCCTACGCCGCGGGGGGGTCCCCAACGAGACACGTGTGGAGGGGGAAGATCACGGCACGTGCACCGGTCCCACCTTTGGCGGCTTTGGAGGTTTCGGAGGCAACCCCGATTGGCCTGGCCAACCTGATATGCCCGGCGTCGACGGCTCGGGTGGTGGAACAACCCTTGATGAGATCGTCGTTGTCGGTCGACGACGCCCCCATACCTTTACTATAACTATGCCCCTTTTATGCGGAGGCGCCGAGGCATTCGCATTCCTTTTGGGGCCTAACATTTCAGCGCCCGGAGCACCCGCAATACGAGATGACGGCTTTAACCCTCGCGTTGCACTCTTGGGAGGAAACTACATATCTCAGGACGTGAGTTTCAGAAATCTAACGATCCACAATGCTACCCTGGAGGGCGAGCACGATTTCCACCCTGGAGACGTATACATCCAAGTATTCGGAATTTCAGATCGTTCGTCGATATTGTCTATAGTGGGCACGGGAGAGGGCGACCACTACTTGCTCAACGCAGCAGCATTTTATGGACATTTTGGTGCGGTCACGGCGAATGGCACGGCCGCCTTTTGCTTGGCCCGACGAGGAGCGGAAACCCTAAGATGAAACAATGGTGATCATATGAAATTTTGTCGTACGAGCGTTGCAATTATGGCGTCACTGTTGGTGTGCGGATGCACGACCTCCAAGAAGAAGTTTCAGGTGGAAGTATGCCTTAGTGATGAGGTTCAGGAGGAGAGCTTTCTAATATTTATGCGCGCCGTTGCTGACAAAAGCGGATTGGTATTCATAGACGGAAGCGATACGTATGATCGTCGTAGTGCAGAATTGGGAATAGACTCGGTTCCCGGCAATACAATATATTTTGGCGCGGAAAGCGAGACCGATTCGGGCGGGTTTACAGGTGGGAACTTAGGCCTTAACCGGTTCCAAGTCGGGCTAGCGATGACGCCTACAGAAGATGCATCCTTCAACGCTAGGATGATTGAGCGAACAACCGACGAAGTGATCACGCGATGGACCGCGCGTCGAGTGCCCGCAGATGCCACCTTTAAGCCGCGACCGGGATGTGGTGACGGCCAAAGATAGGTGTGAACCAGCCTTATGGCACGTACGAGAGTGGATAGCTGCAACGGCTGGATCTTAGGCTATCCTTCTTCCTTCATCTTGGCAGGCGAACCCATCTCCGCCTAGTGTGACGCGTAAGGATTGTGTGGGGGCGTAAATGAAGCGTTTGGCGAAGGCATTCTCAGGAGGCACGGCGACGCTCTTGGCCCTGTCACTGGCCACCACGGCCCAGGCCCAGGTCGCGCTGACCGACCCCAGCGGTTCGGGCCCCATTGTCTCGGCCGTTCAGTGGCTTCAGGGCACGCTGCTGGGGACGGTCGCCACGGTCGTCGCCGTGATTGCGGTGGCCTGTGTCGGGCTGTTGATGCTGACCGGGCGGATCGACTGGCGGCGGGGCGCTGTGGTTGTGCTGGGGTGTTTCATCCTCTTCGGCGCGGTGAGCATCGTGGCCGGCATCCAGTCCGCCGCCACCTTCGGCGGCTGACGCCGTGGACCATCTGGAACGGACCCCGATTTTCACGGCCCTGACGCGGCCGCTGATGTTCGCGGGCGTGACCTACAACTACTTCATCATCAATGCGGTGATCGCCGCCGAGCTGTTCCTGATATTCCGGTCGGCGTGGGTGCTGCCGGTGGCGCTGTTGATCCATGGCATCGGTGTGCTGTTGTGCCTGCGTGAGCCGCGCACGATCGACCTGTGGCTGATGCGGATCGGCCGGTGCCCGCGCGTGCGCAACTACGACATCTGGCGATGCAACTCCTACCGTCCCTGAGCCAGGGGGCTGGCACGGTGCGGCGCGAGCAGGCGGCGGGCACCCACCTGCCCTATGCCCGGCATGTGGACGACCACACGATCGCGACGCGCGACGGTCTGCTGATGCAGACCATCCGCCTGCGCGGCCTGCTGTTCGAGACCGCCGATACGGGCGAGCTCAACTATCGCAAGACGCTGCGCGACGCGATGCTGCGCGCCATCGGCTCGTCACGCTTTGCCCTGTATCATCACGTGGTCCGACGTCGGGTGCAGGTCGATCTGGACGAAGCCTACCCCGACGCCTTTTCCCAGAGCCTCGGGGATCGGTGGGCCGACCGTCTGGTCAGCCGCTCGCTGTTCGTCAACGACCTGTACCTGACCCTCATCCGCCGCCCGCTTCAGGGCAGGATCGGACTGGCAGACCAGGTCCGGAACTGGTTCGTCCGCGCCGGCGAGGCGCCGGGTACCAGCCTGGCCCACGAGCTGTCGCAGCTGGAAGCCGGGCGCGATGCGCTGATGTCTGCGCTCGGGGAGTATGAGCCGCGGCTGCTGGGCGTTCGCGAGACGCCGTCCGGCATGGCCTCCGAGCCGCTCGAGTTCCTGTCGGAGCTCTTCAATGGCGAGCAGCGCCCCGTGCTGATGCCGCATCAGGACCTGGGCGCCTACCTCCCCTATCGTCGCATCAGCTTCGGCCAGGACGCGGTCGAGCTGTCGGCGGCCGGCCATCTGGGACGCAGCTTCGTCGGCGTCGTATCGATCAAGGATTACCCGGCCTGGAGTGCGCCGGGCATGTTCGACGATCTGCTGCGCCTGCCGTTCGAACTGACCATCACCCAGTCCTTCGCCTTTGTGGAGCGGCAGGCTGCGCTGGAGCGCATGAACCTGTCGCTGCGCCGCATGCGGTCGGCCGAGGACGAGGCCCTGTCCCTGCGGGGGGAACTGGCCCAGGCCAAGGACGACGTCGCGGCGGGTCGGGCCGGCTATGGCGAACACCACATGACGCTGGCCGTCCGGGGCGACACGCCCGCGGCGGTGGATGCCGCCGTGGCCGATGTGACCGCCAGTCTGGCGGATATGGGCATCGTCGCCGTCCGCGAGGAGATTGCGCTGGAGCCCGCCTTCTGGGCCCAGTTTCCGGCGAACTTCAAGTACATCGCGCGGCGGGGTCTGGTCTCGACCAACAATTTCGCGGGACTGGCCAGCGGCCACAACTTCCCCATGGGCGAGCGCTCGGGCAGCCATTGGGGTCAGGCGATCAGCCTGCTGGAGACCACCGCGGCCGGGCCCTATTTCTTCAACTTCCACCAGGGCGACCTCGGGAACTTCACCGTCATCGGTCCCTCGGGCTCGGGCAAGACCGTAGTGCTCAACTTTCTGCTGGCCCAGGCGCGCAAGCTGAAGCCCCGCATCATCTTCTTCGACAAGGACCGGGGCGCGGAACTGTTCATCCGCGCCATCGGCGGGCGCTACGACCTGCTGCGTCCGGGAGAAGCCTCGGGTCTGAACCCGCTGCAACTGGAGGACACCGCCGCGAACCGCGGTTTTCTTGCAGACTGGCTGGCCCAGCTGGCCGGGGGCGCCGACGTCAGCGAGCGCGCCCGGATCCAGGATGCCATCAGTGCCAACTTCGACCAACCCGCCCGCCATCGCCGGCTGAGACATCTGGTCGAACTGTTCCGCGGGGATCAGCGCGCCCAGGCCGGAGACCTCTGGTCGCGCCTGCGTCCCTGGTGGGGGGATGGCGACCGGGCATGGCTGTTCGACAATCCGAAAGACCTCACCGACCTGTCCGCGGATACCGTGGGCTTTGACATGACGGTGCTGCTGGACGATCCGGTCGTGCGGACACCGGCCATGATGTACCTGTTCCACCGGGTCGAAGAACGCCTTGACGGCACGCCGGCCATCATTGTGGTCGATGAGGGCTGGAAGGCCCTGGACGACGACGTCTTTGTCCGCCGTATCAAGGACTGGGAAAAAACGATCCGCAAACGCAACGGGATCGTCGGCTTCGCGACCCAGAGCGCGCAGGACGCTCTCGAAAGCCGGATCGCCAGCGCCATCATCGAACAGGCGGCCACCCAGATCTTCATGGTCAATCCGAAGGCCCGGGCCGAGGATTACATCGACGGTTTCGGGCTTTCCTCGCACGAACTGGATCTGATCCGTACCCTGCCCGACAGCGCGCATTGTTTTCTGATCCGGCGCGGCGGAGAGAGCGTCGTGGCGCGACTGGACCTGTCCGGAGAGCGCGACGTCCTGGCCATTCTTTCCGGGCGGGAGCGGACGGTCCGACTGCTCGATGAAATCCGGGCGGCCGTTGGCGACGACCCCGCTGACTGGATGCCGCCCCTGCTGGAGCAGGTGTCATGATGACCTGCCCCGCCCTGTCCACCGGCGACGCCTTCCTGTCCTCCCTGCTGCGTCACATCGATTGTCAGGGACAGACGGTCGGCGCCGTGGGGTACCAGCTGCTGGCCGCGCCCGGCGCGCCCCTCACACTTTTCCTGACGGCCCTCCTGACCCTCTTCGTGGCCTTCTTCGGTCTCAGGTTGATGATGGGGGAAACCCCCACGCTTCGGAGCGGCGTCATCGCCGTCGCAAAGATCGGGGTCGCCCTGGCAATCGCGACCAGCTGGCCGGCCTATCGCACCGTCGTCTACGATGTCGTGGTTCACGGCCCTGCCCAACTGAGCACGGGACTGACAGGTGGCACCGGCCTTCCCGTTGCGGGCGAGGCCCTGACCCGGAGGCTGCAGGCGATGGATGGATCGATCGGGCGCCTCATCAATGTCGGCAGCGGTCGCAGCGACGTTACGGCGACGACTCCCCCCGAAGACATGCGCCCCGGCGAAGCCGCCCGACGCGCCCCCATTGATGACGATCCCGCCCTGGGCGCAGCAAGGGTGGTCTTCCTGTCGAGCACGATCGCGGCCTATGGCGTGGTCAGTCTGACGACGGGCGTATTGCTCGCGCTGGCTCCGCTGTTTGCCGGCCTGATCCTGTTTGACCTTTCCCGAGGTCTCGTACTCGGCTGGGCCAGAGCCCTGGTATTCGCCATGCTGGCGTCGGTGACCATGACCGTCCTGCTGGGCGTTCAGCTGACCCTGCTTGAACCCTGGCTTGAGCGCGTGCTCGCCCTGCGCAGCGAACGGATCGTAACGGCGGCAGCGCCCGTCGAGCTCCTGATCGTATGCCTTGGGTTCGCGCTGGCTCTCGCGGGATCATTCGCGGTCCTGCTTCGTCTGGTGTTCACCTCGACGGCATCTTTTACCAGCTGGATATCCGCCGGAGCGAGCGGCCTCCCCCAGCACGTCCATGCCTTTGCCGCCGGCCCCACCCAGAGCTTTCCCGAGCGCCCGGCGCCCCGGGCGCATGCTCTGGCCGACGCCCTTGCCGCTTCGGTCAGGCGCGAGAGGACCGTGACCACCTCGGGCTCCGGCGCCACCGCGCGCCCCTCCCTCCGAACGACGCCCATGTCTCCGACCCTCGATGACTTCGCCATTCCGGCTTCTGCGCAGACCCTGCGCCGGACCCGGCCGAGGAAATCGCTCGGGGCAGCCTTGCGAGACCGCCGCTCATGAAAAAGACCCGCCGCGAAGCCCTTGATGCTTACTATCGCGAGGCCGGGAGCTGGGCCGCCGACAAGATCGGCTCGCTTCAGAAGTCGCGTCAGGTCGCCTGGATCATTGCGGCAATAGCCGTCGTGGTTGCCCTGGCTGAAGCTGTCGCCCTCATGACGCTCACGCCCCTGAAGACTGTGGTGCCCTATACATTGATGGTGGATCGCACCACCGGCTATGTGCAGGCGCTCAAGCCTCTGGATCCCGAGTTGTTGACGCCTGACCAGGCCCTGGTCGAGTCCATGCTCGTGCAATATGTGATCGCCCGCGAGAGCTTCGACATGGCGACCCTCCAGCACGACTATCAGAGGGTGGGCCTGTGGTCGGCCGACACGGCACGAAGCGACTATCTCAACCTGATGCGCGCGTCCAATCCGGACAGTCCGCTGTCACGCTATCCCCGGACCTCTGTCGTCGAGACCCGGATCAAGAGTGTGTCGCGTCTGACCGCTCAATCTGCCCTCGTGCGCTTCGACACTTTGAGACGGGACGAAGGTGGACGCTACCAATTGCCCCGATCCTGGGTCGCAATCGTGGAATACCGGTTCTCCGGCGAGCCCATGTCCGCAGAAGACCGCTTCCTGAATCCCCTCGGCTTCCAGGTCTACGGCTACCGGCGCGACGCCGAAATCGCCCCGGTGCCGGACGACCTGGTTTCGACCTCGCCCTACAGCGATCCGGGCGAGCCATCCTACCTTCCGCCCGAGCTCGAGGGGGAGGAAGCACCATGAAAGCCCTCGCCCTCGCTTCGGCATTCCTGACCTTGTGGGTGGCGCTACCGGCGTTTGCCCAGGTATCGGCGCAAGAGATCCGCCCCGACCCGCGCATCCAGACCCTGCCTTATGATGCGAACCAGGTTGTGCGACTGCGGGTGGCGCCCGGCTATCAGCTCGCGATCATCTTCCGTGCCTCCGAGCGGGTCGAAAATGTCGGCATCGGCGACAGCGATGGCTGGCAGGTGACCCTCAATGGACGGGAGGATGCGCTGTTCATAAAGCCCACGCGATCCGGCGACGTCACCAACATGACCGTGATCACCGATGCCCGGGTCTATAATTTCGAACTTTCGTCCGTGCGGGTCGCTGGCGCCGACACCCCCTTTACCGTCAGATTTACCTACCCGGACGACGGGCCGGGCACGGGACCAGACGGCGACACCGCCCTGTCCCTCGGACAATACAGGATACGGGGAGCCCGGGCCGCCCGCCCTGTCTCGATCAGCGATGACGGTGTGACCACCTGGATCGAGTGGCATGAGGACCGACCGATCCCGGCCGTGTTCGGAAGCGATTACGGCGGGCAGGAACACCTGATCGAAGGTCAGGTGCGAAACGGCCTCTATGTCATCGAGGGGGTATACCGCACCCTGACGTTCCGCCTCGACCGACAGACGGCCAGTGCCACCCGGAGCAGTACAAGGCCTCCGCAATGACTCACCACGCCCCCCACCCCGGCGCAGATGAAGATATCCGGCCTGTGGTCGGAAGGGGTCGGCGCCAGTTGCCCTTCTGGCTCCTCGCGGGAATGGTCGTGGTGTCCGGGATTGTCCTGTTCCTCGTGCTGGACGGCCAAAGGCGGGACGCTGCCGTGCCCTCCACCCAGGTCAGATCCATAGACCAGACAGCGATGGCTGCGGAGTTGCCCCCGCTCTATCTGCCTCCGCCCGTTCCGCCGCCACCGCCACCACCCGATATGGTCACGCCCGCAGATGCGCCTGCGCCCTATGTGCCTGTTGCACCCCAGGCCCAGGCATCGGCACTGCCCGTGCCGCCTCCGCTGCCCAACTACCCGACGCCGGCCATCGCGGCCTCCCCGTCGGCAACAGCTACGGCGACCGGCCCCCGCAGTTCCGACGGGCCCACACTGATCATCGACACAACGGAGCAGGCGAGCCAGAGTTCGGGCGGGGGCGAGACCACCGCGCCATCACCGGGGCCGCGAACCACACGCCTGCGCCGGCCTTCCACGACCATTCCCCAGGGCGCTCTCATTCCCGCTGTTCTTGAGACGGCGCTGGATTCGACCCAGCCTGGTCAGGTGCGGGCCATTGTATCGCGCGACATCGTCGGCTTTGACGGCACCCGGATCCTGATCCCCCGTGGATCAAGGCTTCTGGGCGAGTACCAGTCCGATATGGAGCCGGGACAGCGACGTGTGCTCGTCCAGTGGACCCGCCTTATCCGCCCGGACGGAGTGTCGATCGCCCTCGCCTCCCCGGCCACCGATCTGGAAGGTCGGGCCGGGATGGAAGGCCGGGTGGACAATCATTTCCTCTCGCGTTTCGCGTCTGCCCTCCTGCAAACGACCGTCAATGTGGGAAGCGCCTTCGCTACCCGGAGCATCGGGGGCGACACGCCGGTCGTGTTTGCCGTGACCGGCGCGCCGCCTGTACCCGCAGCGCCGGGGAGCACGAACGGCCAGCCGACCATTCGCGTTGACGCTGGTGCCCTCGTGGCTGTTCAGGTCGCGCGCGACCTTGAGCTGCCGCCCGTCGGGCCCTCGCGGTGAACGTCGACGCGCCGCAGGGACAGATCTACCTTCAGAGCTATCTGGAGCCTCTGCAGGAGATACTCGCTCGCCCGGACGTCACGGACGTCTTTATCAACTGCCCCGGAGAGGTCTGGGCCGAGACCCTGGGCGGGCAGGTCGAACGCCATGCTGCCGCCGAGTTGAAGCCGGTCGTGCTGGCACGGCTGGCTCAACAGATCGCCGCCTACGCCCACCAGGGGATCAGCCGGGAGCATCCCGTTTTGTCTGCCACCCTGCCAGGCGGTGAGCGCGTGCAGATCGTGGGCCCTCCGGCGACCCGGGGTGGAGTTGTGCTCGCGATCCGGAAGCATGTCTCGGCCGGCCTCAGCCTCAAGGAATACCTGGACCAGGGCGCCCATTCGGTCTCGGGTCCGGACCAGGACGGCATGGCGGCGCTTCAGGACTTTCGTTCCAGGGGCGACCTTTTCGGACTCCTTCGCTCGGCCGTGAAGGCTCGCCGGACCATCCTGATCTCCGGTGGCACCTCCACCGGCAAAACCACATTGCTGAACGCGCTCATTCAGGAAATCCCTCAGGAGGAGCGCCTGATCTTCATCGAGGACACCCCCGAACTCACCCTCAGCCATCCCAATGCGATCGGCCTTGTGGCGCATCGCAGCGCCCTCGGCGAAGCCCGGGTGACGACCGAAGACCTCCTGAACGCCTCCCTGCGCATGCGACCGGACCGGATCATCCTGGGCGAGCTCCGTGGGCCAGAGGCCTACACCTTCCTTCGTTCAATCAACACGGGACACCCGGGCTCTATGACGACGGTCCACGCGGACAGTCCCGACCGGGCGATAGAGCAGATCGCCCTCCTTGTCCTGCAGGGCGGCACGACGCTCCGGCGTGACGACATCGCGCACTATATTCGCTCCACCATCGACGTCTTCGTCCAACTGACCCGGAAGGCCGGTCAGCGCGCGATTTCCGAAGTCGCCTTGAGGGAGGGCACTTGAGGGGGCTCGACGCCGACGCCCGTTGGTGGGCCGCAGATTCTGTCGGAACAGGCCCGGCCGGTCCTCTCCTGCGTCCCTCTTCTGTCTGGCGGCACACAAGGCTCGAGCAGAGACAAAACGACCGCCCCGGCGTCATACCGGGGCGGCCTTTTCGTCGGTCAATTGACGCGCCCTATTGCGGGATGCTGGGGGCGCCGAAGTCGAAAGCGGGTTCCTGACGGCGCGGGCTACTGCCGAAGGAATAGGTCAGGCCGATGTACCAGGTCGGCTTCATGAACTTGACCCGGCTGCGGTCCTGGAAGTCCGGCGTTTCGGTGAAGGCGTCGATCTCGGCCGTGTCCAGGATGTTGGTGCCCGTCAGCACCATGCTGAAGGTGTCCGTGAACTTGTGGCGATAGCCGATGTTCAGCATGCCGAACGCGCTGCGCTCGCTCTGCGCCTGGATTTGCTCACCGACATAGAAGCCGTTCAGCTGGAAGAAGTCGGTCTCGGTCGGCTGCCAGTTGATCGAGGCGCGCGCCGTGCCGCTGGTGCCGCTGCGGTCGATGCCGCCGGCGATGCCCGGGACATAGATGTCGTTGCGGAACACGGTGCCCGAGGCGTTGTAGGTGACCTTGCTGCCCAGTTTTCCGTTGACGATGAACTCGACGCCGGTGCGCTGGCTCTCGCCCAGGTTCTCGCGGGTGGTCAGCACCACGCCGCCGCCGATGTCCTGCGAGACGTCGGTCACACCGCCGCTGCTATCCCGGTAGAAGGCAGTGACGGCGTAGAAGGTCTGGCCCTTGCGCATCTGCCAGCCCAGCTCGAAGGAGTCGGTGATTTCGGGATCGAGATCGGGATTGCCGCGACGCAGGTTCTGGGGGTCGACGTAGATCGTGTAGGGGTTCAGGTCCTGCGGCGACGGGCGGCTGATCCGGCGGCTGTAACCCCCGCGCAGACGCTGGCTGTCGGTCAGCTGGTAGCCGAAGTTCAGGGTCGGATAGGCCTTCAGATAGTCGCGCTCGACCGTGATCGAATCCGTGATCTGGTCGAGGGTGAAATCGACCTGTTCGATACGCAGGCCGGCCTGCACGTCCAGATCGCCGAAGGGGCGCTCGTAGGTCGCGTACACGGCGTGGATCCACTCTTCGTAATCGAACTGGTTGGTCAGGGCCGCGACCGGCGCAAGGCTGGCCTCATCGGCGCCGCGTGCACCGAAAGAATCGAACGAGTCCTGGCCCAGGTCGCCCTCGTAGCCGATCTTGAGCAGGCGGCGCTCGCCCATGGGCCGCGTGTAGTCGAGCTTGAAGCCATAGGCGTCACGCTGCTGCTCGTTATCGGTCCGCTGCAGGAAGTCGGGTTCGCCGCCCACCTGGGTCGTCGAGATCAGGTCGAGATCACGCTCGGACTCGCTGGAGTCGATCTCGAAATCCGCGGCCAGCTCGTGCTGGTCGCCTTCGAACTTGCGACGCCATGACAGGCGACCGCCGACATTGTTGTTCGAGAAGCCGCCGGTCTGCAGGCGCTGGTAGCGGTCGCTGACCGTGCCGTTGCCGTCGGCGCGTTCGAACGTCTGGATGTTGTCGTTCTCGACGTCGATCGCCCGATAGCTGAGCTCGCCGCTGATCCGGTCGCGTTCATTCAGATCATAGTCGGCGCCCAGACGCGCATTGCCGAAGGTGTTGGTGTTCTCGCCGTTCGAGAGGCTCTCTTCGGTGATGGTCGTCGCCGGGGTCGCGCCGGGGCGCAGACGCACGGACTCGCTCTCGAAGTCGCTGACGTTGTGGCGCAGGCCGATGTCCCCCGACAGGGTCAGGCCGTTGTTGGTGCGGCTGCCGCTCAGCGACAGATTGCCTCGCTCGCCACCGTCCCACGAAGCACGCACGCCAAGCGAGGTGACCGAAGGCCGGGTGCTTTTGGTCACCAGATTGATCACACCGCCGCTACCCTCGGGGCTGAAGGCGGCCGACGGGTTGGTGATCACCTCGACGCGTTCGATCTGGCTGCCGGACATGGCCTGCAAAACATCGGCGCGCGAGGCGCCCTGCAGCATGGCCGAAGGACGGCCATCGACCAGAATGGTGACATTGCCGTCGCCGCGCAGGCTGACATTGCCCTGAAGGTCAACCTCGACGCCGGGCACGTTGCGCAGCACGTCGGCGACCGAGCCGGTCTGGGCCTGCACGTCATTGGTGACGTTGTAGATCATCCGGTCGGCGGCGGTGACGATGTCGGGGCGCGCCGCGCGCACGACGACTTCATCAACCTGGGTCGAGTCCTCGTCCGCCTCGTCCTCTTCGGCGGTCGCCGGCGGGTCCTGATCGGCATCCTGGGCCAGCGCGGGCGTGACCGACAGACACAGGGTGCCGCCGAAAATCAGGGCGGTCGCCATCAGCAACTTGCGGTTCGACATGGTGGAGCCTGTCCGAGAGAGAAAATTGATGCCGTTCAATGCAGTTCTGACGAGCGTCAGGCGCCGGACGGCTTTGCCCGCGACTAGCACGCCCGCCCGCCCCCGCAAGTTACATCTTGGACATGCGCGAGGCCCTGTTGTGGCAGCCGCGCCCCAACGGTCCGGATGCGACCAGATGTCCGCCCTCTTGCGCACCCCGGGGGGGCTCTGTATTGCGACGCATTCTTATTTGCACTGGAGTAATGTCGTGTCCCCGCGTGGTCTTGCCCTTCTGTCGTCTGTCGCCCTGGTCGCCCTGGCGCCGGCCCTGCCCGCCCTCGCCCAGCAGGCCGACCCGCAGGAGACGCGGGTGGACGACATTGTGGTGACCGGCTCGCAGGTCACGGTGCCGCCGGCCTATGCCGGGGGTCAGGTCGCTACGGGGGCCCGCGTGGGCCTGTTCGGGGCGATGGACCTGATGGAGACCCCCTTCGCCTTCACCGCCTACACCGAGGAACTGGCCCGCAACCAGCAGGCCCGCAGTGTCGGTGATGTGCTGCAAAACGACCCGGTCGTGCGGGTCTCGAAGGGCTTTGGCAATTTCCAGGAGCTGTATGTCATCCGCGGCTTCCCGGTCTATTCGGACGACATGACCTACAACGGTCTGTACGGCGTGCTGCCGCGCCAGTTCGTGGCCGCTGAATTCCTCGAGCGCGTCGAGGTGTTCCACGGCGCCACGGCCTTCCTGAACGGGGCCGCTCCCGGCGGCAGCGGCGTGGGGGGCGCTTTCAACCTGATGCCGAAGCGGGCGGGCAACGAGCCCCTGACCCGCCTGACCGCCGGTCTGGAGGGCGGCGGCGAGACCTATCTGGCGGCCGACGTCTCGCGCCGCTTTGGCCTCGGCAACGAATATGGCCTGCGCCTCAACCTCGCGCGTCGCGACGGCGAGGCCGGTATCGAGGACCAGGATCGCCAGCTGAGCGTCATCGGACTGGGTCTGGATCGCCGGGGCGACGGCGCGCGCTTCTCGGCGGACATCGGCTGGCAGGACCACCACATCGATGCACCCCGTCCGACAGTGACCCCTGCCGGCGCCATCCCCGCACCGCCGGCGGCCGACAGCAATTTCGCCCAGCCCTGGACCTACACCGATGAGCGCCAGCTGTTCGGCGTGGCGCGCGGCGAGTTCGACCTGTCCCCCGGCCTGTCGGCCTGGGCCGCGATCGGCGGACGTCAGGGCAAGGAACAGAATGTGCTGGCCAATCCGACGGCCCAGCCCGACGGTACGCTCAGCGCCTACCGGTTCGACAATGTCCGCGAGGACCAGATCGTCTCGGGCGACATCGGCCTGCGCGCCGACGTCTCGACCGGCCCCGTGGACCACCGGCTGGTCGCCTCGGCCTCGACCGTGCGCTCGCGCTCCGAGAACGCCTATGCCTTCTCCAACTTTGCCGGCTTCGCCAGCGATCTCTATGCGCCGGTGGATGTGACACCGCCCACGCCGGACTTCTTCGTCGGCGGCACGCTGGACAATCCGAATGTCACCGAGCGCGTCGAGAACAGCAGTGTCGCGATCGCCGACCGCCTGTCCTTCATGGACGGACGCCTGCTGGCCACCGTCGGGGTGCGCTACCAGTCGATCGAGACCCGGTCGTATGACTACAACACCGGCGCCTTCACCTCGGGATACGAGGGGGATGCGACCACCCCGGCCTTCGCCCTGGTCTATCGCCCGGACGAGCGCGTGTCCTTCTATGCCAACTATGCCGAATCCCTGACGCCCGGCCAGACGGCCCCGGCGGTCAGCGGCGGCGTGCCGGTCACCAATGCGGGCGAGGTCCTGTCGCCCTTCCGCGGCGAGCAGGCCGAGGTCGGCGCCAAGTTCGACCTGGGCCGGTACGGCGGCACGGTCAGCCTGTTCCGCCTGACGCTGCCCAGCGCCTTCGTCGACAACAACGTCTTTGCCGCCAACGGCGAGCAGCGAAACCAGGGCCTGGAGCTGACCGTGTTCGGTGAGCCGGTCGACGGCCTGCGCGTGCTGGGCGGCTGGACGCTGATCGATGCCGAACTGACCCGGACGGCGGGCGGCGCCATGGACGGCATGGCCCCGATCGGCGTGCCGGAGTTCCAGCTCAACGCCAATGTCGAGTGGGACGTCCCTGCCCTGTCCGGCCTGACTGTCGAGGCCCGGGCGGTGCACACGGGCGAGCAATACGCCAATGCCGCCAATACGGTGACGCTGGACTCCTGGACCCGCTTCGACGCCGGCGTGCGCTATGGCTTCGAGGCGGCAGGTCGCCCGCTGACCCTGCGGGCCCGGGTCGAGAACCTGGCCGATGAAGATCACTGGGTGGCCGTCGGCGGCTATCCGGGTGCCAACTATCTCAGCCTCGGCGCCCCGCGCACGGTCAGCGTCTCGCTGTCGGCGGACTTCTGAGGCGGATGCGGTCCGGCACGGTCCGCGCCTGGTCCCGGGTTCACACCTGGTCGAGCCTGATCTCGACGGTGTTCCTGTTGATGCTCTGCGTCACGGGACTGCCCCTGGTGTTCGCCCACGAGATCGACGAGGTCCTGCTGCATCAGGACTGGAGCCCGACCCATGCGGACGGGCGGCGACTGGACCTCGACCAGGTTCTGGACGCCGCCCTCGCGCGCCATCCGGGGGACGTGCCGACCTTCATGAGCTTCGATACCGACCGGCCGGTCGTGAACGTCACCAGCCGCGCGCCGGACGCGCCGGCCGGGGCCTATAATTTCCAGCCGATCGACCAGACCAGCGGCGAGGCAGCGCCCCTCGTCGCCGGCCATCCGGTCATGGAGTTCATCCTGCAGCTCCACACCGACCTGTTCCTCGGTCTGGGCGGGATGCTGTTCTTGGGCCTAATGGGGCTGATGCTGCTGGTCGCCGTGGTGTCAGGCGTGGTCCTGTACGCCCCGTTCATGCGGCGGCTGCCGTTCGGCACAATCCGGGCCGAACGCTCGGCACGGACCCGCTGGCTGGACTGGCACAATCTGCTGGGGATCGTCACCGTGGCCTGGGTGGTGGTCGTGGGGGCGACAGGCGTGGTCAACACCCTGGCCGTGCCGATCATCGCGCACTGGAAGGACACGGCGCTCGCCGACCTCGCGGCAGCCTATGACGGGCCGGTCGCCCTGGATGAGCGCGCCTCGCTCGACGCCGCGGTCGACCGCGCCCGCGAGGCCCTGCCGGGCATGACCCTGCAGTTCGTGGCCTTCCCCGGCTCGGACTATTCCACCGACAACCACTATGCCGTCTTCTTCCACGGAGACACGCCCGTCACGACCCATCTGATCACACCGGCCCTGATCGATGCCCGCACCGGCGAACTGGCGGCTGTCGCCCCCATGCCCTGGTATGTGAAGGCCCTGTCCCTGTCACAGCCGCTGCATTTCGGCGACTACGGCGGGCTGGGGCTCAAGATCGTCTGGGCCGTGCTGGACCTGATCACCATCGTCATCCTCGGCAGCGGCCTGTATCTGTGGATCGTCCGGCGGAGGCGCGCCCGATGAGCCCCCGCGATCAGGGCCTGTGGCTCATCTTTCGCCTGCCACTGCTGATCGGGGTCCTCAGCCTGATTGGACTGGTCGGCGCCCTGCTGGGCGATGGCCTCTGGGATGGCCTTGGCGCCGCGCTTCTGGCCGGCGGTATCGCCCTCGCCACCGCCGCCTGGGCACGCCAGCGATCCGGTACGCGCAAGACCTGACCGGAACGGTTCCGGTCCGCAGCGGTTAAGCTTGGGTGCGGGCGACATCGCGCCCCCTGTTTCCAACTGAGACGCGAGGTTCCGGACCAGCCCATGTGTGGACTGAGTGGCGAGATCAATTTTGACGGACAGACAGCGGATCTTTCCGCAGTAGAGCGGATGACCGGCGCGCTTTCGCCCCGGGGCCCCGATGGCAGCGGGGTGGTGGCCAGAGGGCCCGTCGCCTTCGGCCACAGGCGTCTCAAGATCATCGACCTCAGTGACAAGGCCCAGCAGCCCATGGTCGATGCCGACCTCGGGCTGATGATGGTCTTCAACGGCTGCATCTACAACTACCCCGAACTGCGCGCCGAGCTGCAGGGCATGGGCTATCGCTTCTTCTCGGACGGCGACAGCGAGGTGATCCTCAAGGCCTGGCATGCCTGGGGCGAGGCCTGCGTGGACCGCTTCCACGGCATGTTCGCCTTCGTCATCCATGAACGCGACAGCGGCCGTGTGGTGATGGGCCGAGACCGGTTCGGCATCAAGCCGCTGTACCTGTCGGAGAAGGGCAAGCGCCTCCGCTTTGCCTCCAGCCTGCCGTCGCTGCTGGCGGGCGGCGACGTGGACCGTTCGATCGATCCGGTCGGCCTGCACCACTATATGACCTTCCACGCCGTGGTGCCGCCGCCCCACACCATCCTAAAGGGCGTGCGCAAGCTTCCCCCGGCCACCCTGCGCATCTTCGAGGCCGACGGCACGTCCCGCGACCGCCTGTACTGGGCGCCGCAGAATGTCCGCCGCGCGGAGGACGCGAGCCTCTCGGCCAACGACTGGCGCGACCAGGTGCTGGAGGCGCTCCGTGTCGCCGTGAAACGCCGCATGGTCGCCGATGTGCCGGTGGGCGTGCTGCTGTCCGGCGGCGTCGACTCCAGCCTCGTCGTCGGCCTCTTGGCCGAGCTGGGTCAGACGGGTCTGCAGACCTTCTCGGTCGGCTTCGAGGAAGCCAATCAGGAGAAGGGCGACGAGTTCGTCTATTCCGACCTGATCGCGAACCATTACGGCACCGATCACCACCAGATCTTCGTGCCCCACGACCGGCTCATGGCCGCCCTGCCCGGCACCATCGGCGCCATGTCGGAGCCGATGGTAAGCTATGACAACGTCGGCTTCTACCTGCTCAGTCAGGAGGTCGCGAAGCACATCAAGGTGGTCCAGTCCGGCCAGGGCGCGGACGAGGTGTTCGGCGGCTATCACTGGTACCCGCCCATGCTGGACACGACCGATCCGGTGTCGACCTATGCGGGCGCCTTCTTCGACCGCAGCGATGCGACCCTGCGGACCCAGGTCAACCCGGACCTGCTGCCGGATCGCGACGCCAGTCTCGATCTCGTGCGCGCCCATTTCGGCATTCCCGGCGCGGAGACCCCGGTCGACAAGGCCCTCCGCCTCGACAGCCAGGTCATGCTGGTCGACGACCCGGTCAAGCGCGTGGACAATATGACCATGGCCTGGGGGCTGGAGGCGCGCGTGCCCTTCCTCGACCACGAACTGGTCGAACTGGCCGGACGCATCCCCCCGGAACACAAGCTGTCCCAGGGCGGCAAGGGTGTGCTGAAGGAAGCCGCCCGTCAGGTCATTCCGTCCGAGGTCATCGACCGCAAGAAGGGATACTTCCCGGTCCCGGCCCTCAAATACATCGACGGCCCCTATCTCGAGATGGTCCGCGACGCCCTGAACAGCCAGGCCGCCCGCGAGCGGGGCGTGTTCCAGCGGCCCTATCTCGAGACGCTGTTCAACGCGCCGCGCGACCACATCACTCCCCTGCGCGGATCCGAACTCTGGCAGGTGGCCGTCCTCGAGATGTGGCTGCAATCCCATGGCGTCTGAGGCACCCCGCCAGAAGCCACGCGCCGCGCCGCACCGTTTGAAGCGCATGCGCCACGAGGGGCTGAAGCCCATGGTGGGCGGCGCCGAACGCGAGATGACGCCTGACGCCGTGCTCGATATGGGCTGGGGGCGGCTGTTGTTCGCCCAGACCTTTGCCGAGGCCGGACCGCTGATCGAGGCCCTCAGGGCCGAGGGACCGGACCGTCGCGACATCGCCTTCTATGTCCGCAATCCGCACGTCCTGCTGGCCTCGGCCCCGCAGGAAGTGTTCCTCGATCCCTCGCACACTTTCCGGCTGGATCTGGCCACCTACCAGCCCGGTCGGCGCCAGCCGCGCGGGTTCGCCGTGCGACGGCTGGCCTCGGATGCCGACATCGAGGCGGTCAACCGCATCTATGGCGCCCGGCGCATGGTGCAGATCCGGCCTGACTTCTTCACCACCCGAAAGGATGACCGGGCCCTGACCTATTTCGTGGCGGAGGACGAAACGACCGGCGCCGTCATCGGCACGGTCACGGGCGTCGACCATGTGAAGGCCTTTTCCGATCCCGAGGAAGGCTCGTCGCTCTGGTGTCTGGCGGTCGATCCGCAGGCGACCCAGCCGGGCGTGGGACAGGCCCTCGTCCGGCGGCTGGCCGAGCACTACCGCACCCGGGGGCTGGCCTATATGGATCTGTCGGTCATCCACGACAACGAACAGGCCATCGCCCTCTACGAGAAGCTGGGCTTCCGCCGGGTTTCCTTCTTTGGCGTCAAGCGCAAGAACCCGATCAACGAACCCCTGTTCAAGGGTCCGGACCCGGCAGCCGATCTCAATCCCTATGCAAGGATCATCGTCGACGAGGCCCGCCGGCGGGGTATCGCGACCGACATCATCGACGCCGAGGGCGGACTGGTCCGCATGACCTGGGGCGGCCGCACCATCCGCTGTCGCGAGAGCCTGTCGGAGCTGACCTCGGCCGTGGCCCTCAGCATCTGCGACGACAAGCGCATGACCCGCCGCATCGTCGAACAGGCCGGGCTGGCCGTGCCTCAGCGCTACGACCCCGACGACCGGGAGGCGCTCAAGGTCGGCCTGGAGCGGCATCCGGCCCTGGTGGTCAAGCCCGCCCGGGGCGAACAGGGCAAGGGCGTGGCCGTCGGCCTGACGACCCTCGAGGATGTCGAGGCGGCCATCGAGGAGGCCCGCATTCTTTGTCCCGAGGTTCTGGTCGAGGAACAGGCCGCGGGCGAGGACCTGCGTCTGGTGGTGATCGATTTCAAGGTCGTGGCCGCTGCGATCCGCCGTCCCCCGCGCGTCGTGGGCGACGGCCGCTCAACCCTGCGGGACCTGATCGCGCACCAGAGCCGCCGGCGTGAGGCCGCGACCGGCGGAGAATCCCGCATCCCACTCGACGCCGAGACCCGGCGCACCCTCGCCGAGGCCGGCTATACGCTCGACGACATCGCGCCGGAGGGCGAGGAGGTCCGGGTCCGCAAGGCCGCCAACCTGCATCTGGGCGGGACCATCCACGACGTCACGGGCGAGGTGCACCCCGCCCTGATCAACGCCGCTGTGATGGCGGCCCGCGCCATCGACATCTCGGTGACCGGCATGGACCTGATGGTGCCCGACCACCGCGGCCCGGACTACCGCTTCATCGAGGCCAATGAGCGCCCGGGTCTGGCCAATCACGAACCGCAGCCCACGGCCGAGCGTTTCATCGACCTTCTGTTTCCGCTGTCGGGTGCCGCCGCCAGCCGGACCGCCCTCCAAGGCTAAAGTCAGGGAGACCCATGCCCAAGCCCGCCATCGACGCCGACTATCTCACCGAACGCCTGTCGCGCCTGCTGAACATCCCCAGCCCCACAGGCTATACGGACGAGGCCGTCTGGGAGGTCTGTCGCGAACTGGAGCGGCTGGGCCTCAGCTTCGATCTGACCCGGCGGGGCGCCATCCGGGCGAAACTGCCGGGCAGGGACGCCAAGCCCGCCCGCGCGCTGGTCGCCCACGTCGATACCCTCGGCGCCCAGGTCAAGCGCATCAAGGACAACGGCCGGCTTGAGGTCGTGCCGATCGGCCACTGGTCGTCGCGCTTCGCCGAGGGGGCCCGCGCCACCATCTTTGCCGAGGGCAAGCGGTTCCGCGGCACGATCCTGCCGCTCAAGGCCTCCGGCCACACCTTCAACGAGGAGGTCGACACCCAGCCCGTCGCCTGGACCCAGGTCGAGCTGCGCATCGACGAACGGGTGCCGGACCGCGCCGCGACCGAGGCGCTGGGCGTAGAGGTTGGCGATATCATCGCCATCGACCCCCAACCGGAATTCCTCGACAACGGCTACATCGTCTCGCGCCATCTGGACGACAAGGCGGGGGTCGCCACCCTGCTGGCCGCGCTGGAGTGCATGGTCCGCGAGGGCCGCACCCCGGAGGTCGACACCTATGCCCTGATCACCATCGCCGAGGAGGTCGGCGTGGGCGCCTCGTCCGTTCTGGTGCCCGACGTCGCCGCCATGATCACCATCGACAACGGCACCACCGCGCCCGGCCAGAATTCGTCCGAGTTCGGCGTGACCCTGGCCATGGCGGACCAGACCGGCCCGTTCGACTGGCACCTGTCGCGCAAGCTGGCCCGGCTGGCGCGCGAGCATGACATCCCCTTCCAGAAGGACGTGTTCCGCTACTACCGCTCGGACTCGGCCTCGGCCCTCGAGTCCGGCGCCGATATCCGTACAGCGCTCGTCACCTTTGGCATCGATGCCAGCCACGGCTATGAGCGCATCCATCTGGACGCCCTGATGTCCTTGGCCGAACTGCTGGTCGTCTATGCCGAGAGCGAGGTCGAGATCGAACGCGACATCCGCCCCCTGACCGGCGTCAGCGGCTTCACGCACCAGCCCATCGACTGAGCCTCTTGCCGGGCGGAACCGAGGCCGTAAGGTGCCTGCATGGAACCGCCCAAGGACAAGGAAGAGGCTCTCGCCGGCCTCCTGAACGGGACGATGGTCACCCTGCTGGGCTGCGCGTTTCCGGCCGTGTTCATCCTGGCCCTCACCCGGAACTGGCGTGATCTGCTCGGCGGCGACTTCTCAGCCATTTCGACCGATGCATCGCTGGCAGTCGGTATTCTCCTGTTCAGCCCATGGCTGATACGGTTCGGGCTGCGTACGCTGCGCCTGAACTGGTCGGCCTTCCAGCGCTGAGCCCCTACTGCAGCGGCCGGAGCAGCGGTGACACCGCCTCCATCCGATCGACGGACGGGGCGAACACAGGGTCACGCCGGGCCTGGGTCGCCTGTTCGAAGGCGTAGCCGTACGACAGCACCTGCTGGTCCTGCCATTTGCCGCCGATGAAGCTCATCCCCACCGGGAGGCCGTCAACATAGCCCATGGGCACCGTCAGATGCGGATAGCCGGCCACGGCTGCCAGCTGGCTGGCCGAGCCCAGATAGTGATCGCCATTGACGACATCGGTCGTCCAGGCCGGGCCGGTGGTCGGGGCGATCAGCACCACCACATCATGGTCGGCCATCATCCTGTCGATGCCCTCGGGACCGGCCAGACGGAACGAGCGCTCGCGGGCGGCGATATAGTCCGGATCGTCCAGCCCCTTTGTCGCTTCGGCCGATATGAAGATGTCCTGGCCGAACAGGGCCAGCTCGCGCGGCGTGGCCTCGTTGAAGGCGATCACCTCGGCCAGCGTCCGGGTCGGGACCTGGGCCGGGTCGGTCGAAGCCAGATAGAGGTTCAGGTCCACCTTCAGCTCGGTCAGCAGCACGGCGAACTCGGCCCCGCCGATGGCGCCCCGGTTCGGCCCTTCGGTGATATCGACCAGAGTGGCCCCGGCCGCTTCCAGCGCCTTGAGGTTTTCCTCGAACACCAGATCCGAGCCGGTCGAATAGCCGGTCAGGAACCGCATCACGCCGATGCGCTGGCCCCGCAGCGACCCCGCGTCGAGGCCTGCGGCAAAATCCACGCGCTGACGGTCGGCCTCGGCCGTCGCAGGATCGGCCGGGTCGCTGCCGGCGATAACGCTCAGCACCAAGGCGGCATCGCGGACAGTGCGGGTCATCGGGCCCGCCGTGTCCTGGCTGTGGCTGATCGGCACAATATGGGTGCGCGACACGAGGCCCACGGTGGGCTTGAAGCCGACGATGCCGTTGATCGCGGCCGGACAGGTGATCGAGCCGTCCGTCTCGGTGCCGATGGCCGCCGGCGCCAGTCCGGCCGCGACCGCCGCCCCAGACCCTGCGGACGAGCCACAGGTATTCCGGTCCAGCGCATAGGGATTGCGGGACAGGCCGCCGACCGCACTCCAGCCGCTGATGGAGTCCGAGGAGCGGATATTGGCCCACTCCGACAGATTGGTCTTGCCGAGGATCACCGCCCCCTCGGCCCGCAGGCGTGCGACCAGCGGCGCGTCCCGCCCCGGCGCATTGTCGATCAAGGCCATCGACCCCGCCGTGGTCGGCATGTCGAGGGTCTCGATATTGTCCTTGATCAGGATCGGCATGCCCCGGATGCCGTCGCCGGGTGACCAGTCCAGTTCGGACACCGACGGCGACCAGGTGATGACGGCGTTGGTGGTCAGTCGGTCGTCAACGCAGAGGCGCGACAGTTGGTCTGACAGGCCATCGCAGGCGGACAGATCAACATTCTCTTTGCTCCCATGGACGCCCGCACTCGACCACACATCCCGCGAGGGGAGCTGATCGGGTGTAGGCGCGCGCGTGATGCGGCTCGTAGTGGCACGTACCGCATCCGGTTGGTCGTCCGTCCGCCGGACCTCGACGCTGATGCAGCCGCCCAGCGTCAGGGCCAGCAGGCTGGCGCCGATCAGTCCTGCGAAGCCGGCGAACGCGATCCGATCGTGCGATCCAGGAAGTCCAGATAGGTTCGCCATTGGTGTAGCCCCCGCTCATTGCCCCGGATGCCGTGGCGCTGACCCGGATAGAGCATGGTCTCGAACGGAAGGCTCCGGCTCTGCAGCGCGTCCAGTACGCGGGTGGTGTTTTCAAAGATGACGTTGTCGTCGGCCATGCCGTGCATCAGCAGCAGCCGCCCGGTCATGTTCTCCAGACGCGGAATGACGTCCGAGGCGGCATAGCCTTCGGGGTTCAGCTCCGGCGTCGACATATAGCGTTCGGTATAGTGGGTGTCGTACAGGCCCCACTCGGTCGGCGGCGCGCCGGAGATCGCGGCCGCCAGCCCCATTTCGGGCTCGGTCAGCGCCATCAGACTCATGAAGCCGCCATAGGACCAGCCCATGATGGCAATCCGATCATCGTCCACATAGGACAGTGATCTCAGATAGTTGGCGGCCAGAACCTGATCTTCGATCTCAGGTTGACCCATCTTCAGATACAGGGCCTGTTTGAACCGCGCCGAGCGCTCGCCCTCACCCCGGTTGTCCAGCCGGAAGACGATATAGCCGGCCTCAGTCAATAGTTGATTGGTCGACGATTGCCAGGCGTTGCGCACGCCCCCGCCCGACGGGCCGCCATACACCTGCATGACCACAGGATAGGTCTTCGACGGATCAAATCCGGGCGGAGTGGTCATCTGCCAGACGAGGGTCTCGCCATGGCTTTCCAGCGTGCCGAAGGTCGGGGTCTGGCGACGCGAGACGTAGGGCCAGAAGGGATGGTCCTCGTCCAGCCGGTTCTCCTCGATCCAGCGCACCCGCGTGCCGTCGATCCGGTAGAGGGCCGACTGGGGCGGCGTCTCGAGGTCGGTATAGTTGCCGACATAGGCCGTCCCCTTGGCATTGACCGACGCCGACCACCAGCCGCCCCGCGGGGTGACCTCGACCGGAGTCACGGTGTCGTTCAGGCTGGCCCGGAACAGCTGCTGCTCGATGGGATATTCCTCGCCGTCCCGCATGGAGGCGGTGAAGAAGACGTCGCCCGTTTCCGGGTTCACCCCGTCCAGACCCTTGACCGCATAGTTGCCCGTGGTGATCGGGCGGATCAGGGTGCCGTCGCGGCCATACAGATACAGGTGCCGCCAGCCGCTCTCTTCCGACGACCAGATGAACCGGCCGTCCGGCAGGGGCCGGAAATTGTGAGTCAGCCCCACCCAGGCCTCGCTGGTCTGGGTCAGGATCACGCGGGACTGGCCGGTCGCCGGGTCGACGGCCATCAGGTCCAGGGTCTGCTGGTCCCGCGACTCGCGCTGGACATACAGCGTCTGGCCGTCCACCGACCAGGCGACCCGCGCCAGATAGACGTCGGGGTTATCCCCCATATCGACCTTCACCCGGCGGCCCGTGGTGCGGTCGTGCACATACAGGTCGACCAGGGCGTTGGGGCGGCCCGCGCGCGGATAGCGTTGCTCGACCACGGTCGCCCCGCCGCCGGAGATGTCGAGACGCGGAACGATGTCGACGGTCGATTCATCGGTGCGCTGCAGGGCGATGTAGCGTTCATCGGGGCTCCACCAGTAGCCGGTGTCTCGGTCCATCTCCTCCTGGGCAATGAACTCGGCCGTGGCCCAGGTAATCAGCCCGTCGCCGTCCGTGGTTATCGCCATCTCGCGGCCGGCGGCGAGGTCATAGACGACCAGATCCTGATCCCGCACCCAGCTGACATAGTTGCCGTCCGGGCTGACCTTGGCGTCGATCTCGTCGGCCTCGGTCTCGGTCAGGCGACGCACCGCGCCCCCGTCACGCTCGGCCAGGAAGATGTCGCCCTCCAGCGGCGCCAGGATATAGCGGCCCTGCTGGTCCCAGGCGTATTCGACGACGCCGCGGGCGCTGATCCGCATGCGCTCGCGCCGCGCCTTTTCCGCTTCGGACAGTTCACCCGCGTCCGGCACCAGGGCCCGGGCATCGATCAGCTTGAACGGCTCGCCCCCCTCGACCGGCACGGCCCACAGGTCCTGGACGTTCACGTCGTCCTCGCGCGAGCGCAGAAAGGCGACCAGTTCGCCGTCGGGCGACAGGCTGACGCCCCGCGCCACCGGTCCGTTCAGCGAGGGGCTGGAAAACACCCGCTCGGGGGTCAGGATGGCGCCGGGGTCGGCCTCCTGGGCCAGGGCCTGACCGGCCAGGGCGGCCGCGGAAAGAAGAACGAGGGCGGAGGCGGAGTGTCGAACGATCGAGGTGCGCATGGCCGGCACGCTAGAGCGGCTTTGCCGGATCGTCACCCCTCAAATCGATACGGCGGACGGAACGCCTCACCCGGGTTTCGCTGACGGGCGTCACGCTCTAGATAGGGCGCGATGACCCAGACCCTTCCGTCCACGCCGGCCGATGCCGCCCCTGCCCGGCCGTCGCCCCACCATGCGCTGAGGGTGCTGTCGGTGCACCACTGGACCGACCAGCTGTTCAGCTTCACCCTCGAACGCCCCGAGGATTTCCGCTTCCGCTCGGGCGAATTCGTCATGATCGGCCTGCCGGGAGAGGATGGCGCAAAGTCGGTCCTGCGGGCCTATTCCATCGCCAGCCCCCACTGGGCCGAGGCGCTCGAGTTCTTCTCGATCAAGGTCCCCGACGGGCCTCTGACCTCGCGCCTGCAGAAGATCCAGCCGGGCGACACCGTGCTGATGGGCAAGAAGCCGACCGGCACCCTGGTGCTGGATGCCCTGACCGGCGGCGAACGGCTGTGGCTGATCGGTACGGGCACGGGTCTGGCCCCCTGGCTGTCGGTCGCCCGCGACCCCGAGACCTACAGCCGCTTCGGGCAGGTGATCGTGTGCCACACCGTGCGCCAGGTCGCCGATCTGGCCTACCGCGACTTCTTCACTCGCGAGATTCACGACGACCCGCTGGTCGGCGACGAGGCCCGGGCCCAGCTGACCTACTATCCCACCGTGACGCGCGAGCGGTTCGAGACGCCGGGGCGCATCACCGACCGCATCCGCTCGGGCGACATCTTCGCCGACCTGCAACTGCCGATCGGCTTTTCGCCCAACACCGACCGGGTCATGCTGTGCGGGTCGATGGCGATGATCAAGGAAGCCGGCGAACTGCTGGAGACCTGGGGCCTGAAGGAAGGCTCGAACGCCGAGCCGGGCGACTATGTGCTGGAGCGCGCCTTTGTCGGATAGCATCCCCGTGGATCCCCGCACCGCGCCGGAGGCCTGCACCTCCATGGCCGAGGTCCGCCAGGGCGTGGACGCGCTGGACCGCGCCCTTGTCGCCCTGCTCGCCGAGCGTCAGGGCTATATGGAGGCCGCCGCACGCATCAAGCCCAGCCGTGACGTCGTCCACGATCAGGCCCGTATCGACGATGTGGTCGCCAAGGTGCTCTCCGCCGCGCGCGAAGCCGGCCTGTCCCCCGACATCGCCGAGCCGGTCTGGCGCCTCCTGATCGACCGCTGCATCGCCCATGAGTTCGCCACCTGGGACCGGGTACGGGACTAGCCTCTCAGGCCCCGCAGCATCAGCTCGTGCCGCCAGGCCGCCACATCGGCGAGGGCCGCGTCCAGCGCATTGTGAACCCGGTCCAGCAGGGGCGGTGCGTCGGCCTTGTCTGCGGCCTCGGCCACCGCGCAGGCGTCCGCCAGGGCCCCGGCGCCGATCCCCGCGGCCGCGCCCCGCACCGTATGGGCGGCATCCCGCCAGCCCTCGTGCCGGACGTCCAGCAGCGGCGACCACAGCCCGGCCTGCTGCACGAACAGGGCCAGCACCTCTTCGGAAACGGCATCGTCCCCCCCGGTCATGGCCTCCAGCACGGCAAAGTCGACCGCCCCGCTCAGATCCCGTCGTGCCATGCGCCGCCCCCTATTCCGAGCGCCCACCCTATCCCCGCCGCCCTGCGACGAAAACGGCCTTGCGTTCCGGAAGGCGAGACAGTATGTCCGGCCCCTTCGCGCAACCGGGCCCCGCCCGGCTGGACGATACGGGTGATTAGCTCAGTTGGTAGAGCAGCTGACTCTTAATCAGCGGGTCGTAGGTTCGAGCCCTACATCACCCACCATCGCACCGCATTGAAACTCCACAACATTCGCCCCCACGGGCGCCGGACATAAGGCGAACATCCGGCCCGTTTGCGACCTTGCGAAAGTCGCACGTGCGACTTTGCGACCTCGCGTTCCCGGGCTGTTCACGCCGCCAAACATGCGAACGCCCCGGCTGGTTTCCCGGCCGGGGCGCTGTCCGCTATTCGGGGCGGCTTGCTGATCCGCCCCTACTGCACGGACGCTCAGTTCTGACTGAGCCGGTCTCGAAGCGAGAACCCCATCAACGGCCACAGCTGCCGGATGGCATCTTCACGGGCGAACGTCTGGCCTTTGTCGGGGTCGAAGTTCTCGGGCGACGCCGGCGCACTCTTGCCGATCACGACGAACCCGTTTCTCATCGTCAGGACGCACACGGTCAACAGGTCCAGCGACGGATTGCTGGGCTGGCCCAGCGCCTCCACGGCCGAGCCCACCGTGAAATAGTTCTCGTCCGTGATGGCCGCGTTGATGTCGTCCAGGCTGACACGCGGGGCGACAGCGCCCTTCGCACCCAGAGCCTCGGTCGCGGCCAGGGCCTCGGAATGCGGAGCGGTCGACACCGCGCCGGCAGCGGCCAGGCTGGCGACGGCCATGGCCTCGGGCGGAATGCCCGTCGCGGCCGCGACCGGACCGGCAATCGAATACACACAGGCACAGGCCAGCAGACCCACGGCGGCGATCACGCCAAATCTCAACAGCTTCATCGTCTCTCTCCGTTATGCCCGGAAAGCCCCGGGCGGGCATCTTGTGAAGGGGTCTCCCGTTCCTCCTCCGGCGGGGGGCAGTCGAACGGCAGGGGCATCCCCTGCTCGCGCCAGAACCGGCACTGGCGGCCGACCTGTGCGGCCAACGCCTCGCCCCATGCCTCGACGGCGTTGTCGTGGCGCTCGCCCGCCTCGCGGCTGAACAGGACTTCAAGGCCGGGCTTCGGCTTCTCCGGCACCCTCAAATCTTCGGCAGGCGGGAACACCAACGGTCCCGGCTTCGCGCAGCTGGCGACAGCGACGGCGAAGATCGCGGTCATCAGGGGCGCTATCAGGCGTCTGGGCTGCATCGTGGTTCCTTTCGTCAAGGCGGGATTGAACGGCGCGGGTGTCGATCGCCCGCTCGCCGGCGGCGGTCTCTCGCCCCTCGGCCGCGCGCGTGGTCACGACGCGATCGCGCCCGGCCTCGGCCTCGGCCTCATCGCTGCGACCGGCGCGATAGGTGGCGAACAGGACCAGGGCGATGAGGGCGAAGAACAGCACCCACAGCCATTGCTCGATCGACAGCAGGCGGGCCCCGGCGCGGAGGCCGGACAGGAGGCGGCGGGTCATGCGGCCTCCCGCTGGTATCGAAGGCCATGGCGGGTCTCGATTTCCTTCCACGGCGGTTCTTTGTCGTCGGCGTCGTCTGCAAGCCAGACCTTCGCCATGGCCACGCAGCAGGCCCAGCACCAGCGCCATGCGAACAACTCGCCGTCCAGGATCGAAACCTTGTGCCGGTGACGCTCACCCTTCTCGATCGGGCCGCCGCAGTTGTGGCATTCACAGTGGGGCTTGGCCGCCGTCACCATCTTGTCGGACAGGTCACGGTCGCCCGGATCGCCGAAGTCGCCCTCAAAGGGATTATAGGCGCACACATCGCGCTCGAAGTCGGAGAACGCATCCATCACCCCTGCTCCTCGATCAGCACATAGGTCACGCGGGTCTGGCGGGCGGCGCTCAGGGCGCGTCGGATCAGCGCCATGAAGGCCTCCCACTGGTCGGGCGGGATGGTCTGGCACCCCTCGCTGCCCGTCGTGGTCACCCCGCCCTTGTGGATGTTGATGCCGAAATGTCCGGTGTGGTCGTAGTCGCCGTCCGTCCCGTCGCGGGTCACCGTCACCGGCCCGGCCCGCTGGACGAGCGCCTGATGCGCGCTGCGCGTTCCGGCCCGATGCGTGCCCAGCTCATACGACGGCCACACCCCGGCCTTCAGCCGCGCCATGCCCTTGCCCGCGCCGGTGCCCTTGCCCTTGCGCACCCGGCTGGGGTCCGTGTTGGCGTTGAAGGCGGCGAAGATCCCGGGCGCCAGCACAAAGATCGCATCGTCATAGATGCCCCGGTCGTTCTCTCCGACCTTGCCCAGGCCGTCGCGGTAATAGCCGCGGACGCCTACGACATAGACCTCCGGCAGCTGGGCGTCGGGGTATGCCTTTGACACCATGGCCACCACATCGGCACGGGTGGCGCGCGGCGGAGCGCTGGGGCGGGCGACGGGCTTGGCCATGGTCATCCTCCGGTTTGCATTTGCAGATAGGCGGTCAGGGCGCGGACCAAGGCGTCCGACAGTTCGCTGCCGCCGTTGAAGATCACCGTCAGCACCAGCGGGATCAGCCACCATCCGACCTTGGGAAACCACTTCCGCATGAAGTGGCAGAAGTTCAGCCACTTGCCCGCTATCTCTCCCAGATCGGTCAAGGCCTTCATCCCCGGGCTGGGCTCCGGGTCATCGGGGTGCCCGAACAGCCGGTCGGCATGGTCCGCGATGCGGGTCAGCGCCTGGGCCTGCATCCGGCCACAGTCGTTTTCGGTGCAGCCGGGGGGCGGGGCGGCGGGGCGAGCGGGGGGGCGGCGGGCGCTCATGCGAAGCTGATCCCGCGACGGGCCGCCAGCTGGCGCACATAGCGGGCGCGCGCCGAGTATTCATCGGGATATTGCGGGCGATTGCAGAGGACGGCGCCCCCCAGGATGCCCTTGAACCTGGAACCGGCGTTGGCCTGAAAGTTATCGCCCAGGATGATTTCATTGCCCCCGGTCTTGGGCGCTTTCCCGGCCGCCTTTCCGGTCACGTAGGCGCCACCGCCGCCCAGCTCGACCTTGCCGACCACATCGGGGCCGGTGTCGCGGCGCTGGAACGACACGATTTTCCAGGCATCCAGCGGCGCCGCGTCATCGGGCAGGGTCACAGTCGTGGAGCCCACGGTGCTGCCGTCCGTCTGGGAATAGACCTGGCGGAAGGTTTCCGCGTCGCGCAGATAATAGGCAAAGGCCCCGCCGAGGTTGGCGAAGCTGTGATAGTCCCCGGCGATCACCTGAAACGCCGACCCGCCCGACAGCGGCTTGAGCAGGAAAATCCAGTCGAACTCTTCCGTGCCGGTGACCGAGGTGCTGACCCTGTTGGTGGCGCCGTCCAGCTGCAGCCCCTCGGGCGTCCAGATCGGCGTGCCGGTGATCGTCGCGTGGTTGCCGTTGCCAGACTTGTCGATGATCGTCGTGCCGGACCCTTCGTCAAACTCGTACCAGGCCTGCACGCCGTCCATCGAGACGGGCGGGAAATCGTCGAGGGTCGGATAGCCGGTCGGAAAGTCGACGTCCGGAGCGCGAACAAGCGTGGTCATGGGATATCCACCTGACAGGGCACCGCCCAGTTGAAGTGTTCGTAGGGGCGGCCCAGCGCATCCAGATAGATGGACGGCCACGGGTCACTGTCGCGCAGACAGCCGCGCGCGCCCCGCGTCGGGCCGTTGCCGTCGCCGGGCGTTCCGGTGTGGGCATAGGCGAACTTCTTCGACGCCCCCAGCGCCGTGGTGGCGGCCACCCGGGTCTTGTTGTGGCCCAGCAGGGTGACGGACGCGATGGTCTTGGCGCCGTCCGCATCCGACAGCTCCATGCCATAGGCGCCCGGGTCCGTGACCCGCACATCGTCCAGCACAAGCGGACCGTGCGGCACATGCCAGGTCACGACGACCGAACGGTCCGTGTCCTGCTCGACCTCCAGCACGTGGGTCGGCATCCACGCCTCGCCCCACACCTCGACCAGATAGCGGATCTGCGCCAGCTTCTCGCCCATGGCCCGCTGCGCATGATTGATGATGTGAATGCGATCAGGGGTGGTCCCCGGAGGAACCGGCGAAAATGCGTTTGTCTCGTACTGGTATCGCGGCCCGATGATGATGCGGTTTACCTTGTCCTCAAGGTAAAGCTCCCACTGCGCCTGGCTGATCACCGGCGTCGCGTGGTTGTAATAGGTGTGGGCCAGCGTCGGGCTGATATAGTGTTTGGGCCGCCAGTCCTGCCCCGTGGTGGCCATGATGTCCGCCACCTGATCGGCGTCATGCTGGCGCCAGTTCGTCTTGTAGGTCTCCTTGGCGGTATTGATCGCCTCGTCCTCGGCCCCGTGCAGGCCGAAGATCGCCTGAATGGCCAACGACATGTCCAGCGCCTCGAACCGCGCATTTCCCGCCACCAGCGCCGCCAGCCAGCCCGTATAGGTCGGCGACCCCTTCATCAGGTTCACCAGTCGCGTTCCGCCCAGCCCCCAGGCAAAGCCGAACGCCGGATAGCGACCGCCCATCAGCGCGTTCATGGCCATGGCCATGCCCGGCAGGGGCGTTTCGCCCTGATAGTCTCCCGTCCCGTTCGCCTGGGATATCATCGGCACCAGCGCGGTCAGCCCCGATCCGGCCGGCTGGGTCACGCCGCCGTTCAGCATCCAGATGTTGTCGTAGGGCTGGGCGGTGCTCAGAACCGGCTTGGCGCCATATCCCGTCGCCAGCGACTGCCCCCACAGCAGACAGCCGTTCACGGCCCGCAGGGGGTGCGCGTTCGGCCCGGGCGTCCGGCGGACCATATCTCGCTGAAAATCGTTCCGCAGCTTTTCGAGCCCGCCGCCGACGATTTCGCCATCTTCCGTGACGCCCAGCGACACCCGGTCGCTGCCGGTGCGATCGGCGGCCGCCCAGGTCAGCCGCGACTGTGGGAGCCTCTCGATTTCTCCCGTGCGATCATCCAGCGCCGCGACCACGCTCTTCGTCGCCGGGCCCTCCTGCGGGGTGGCCGTAGTGCCGCCCGGGTCGACCTTGTAGTTGTCGATGGCGTCGGCGGTGACGACCTGAAACACCTTGCCGGGCGCCTCATTCTGGGCCGTCACCAGCGTCAGGGTGTGCCCCGTCAGGCCATGGGTGCCCGTGATCGCCAGCGCCTCGCCGGTCGTATAGCCCTTGCCGCGATGGGTCACGGCCACCTGTGTCACCACGCCCCCGGCAATCACCAGATAGCCCGTGGCCCCCGTGCCGGTGCCGCCCGTCGTCGTCCAGGCATAGGTGCCGTTCGTGCCGCCCGATCCGGCCGCCGCGATGGTGACGGACCAGACGCCTTTCGACAGGGCATCGGCGGTGCTGGCATACTGATCCGCGCCCGGCTGACTGGCGACGGCGGCGACCTGGGCCGCCCCGGCCGCCGCGATATCGGCCAGTTCGTCGTCGCCCGCGTCCCCGATCTGCGACAGTTCGCTGTCACCCGCATTGCCGATGGCCGCCAGTTCCGCATCGCCTGCGCTGCCGATATTCCCCAGCGCCGTCGTCGCGAGGGCGTCCACGGCATCGGTCGCCTGCGTCTCGCGCTCGCCCACGGCGGCCAGCGCCTCGGTCTCCCGCTCGGCGATATTGGCCAGCGCCGGCGCGGTCACACGGTCGGCGGCATCCTGCGCCAGTTCATCGACGCCCTTGTCGAAGTTGGGATTGCCGTCGTCGTCATAGGCAAACACCTTGCCCGCCCGCACCGGCGCCCGGGGCAGCACAGTGGCGGCCTCGCCCACGGGCACCTTGATCGCCCGGTCCGCCTCGGCCGAGGTCTCCTGCGCCTTCCGGCTCAGCTTGTCATAGGCCCGTTCGGCCTGTTGCGGCTGAAACCGCTCCAGATCGCCAAAGTTCTCACCCTGGCTGGCCGGGGTCACGCGGCGGATGATCACCCGCGCGCCGTTCGGGGGCGTGTTGCCCGCCGTGAAGGTGATCGTGGCCCCGTCGTTGGGCCAGTCCCCGGCCCCGATCGTGTAATGGGTGTCCAGCGTCTTGTCCGACACCACGCCGTCAATCTCGACCGACACCCTGACCTCGGTGGCGTTGACGAACGAAAAGCCGGTGGCGAACGCATCGGTCGCGCCGTTGGCGGTCAGATCGGTTTCGGGCGTTTCGATGTTCAGCATGATGAAGCATCATCGCTTCGCTCATGGCGCGGGGGATAAATCCTCCACGCTGGCCCTGGCGCTCGCCGCGCGGCGCCTTACTGCCCCGTCACAGCCTCGCTGGGGTCCACCAGAAACTCGCTGGCCTCGCGCTCGCGCACCCGCTTTTCCCAGCGTTCCAGATACCCGGGGCTCATCGCCTCCTGCATCCGGTACAGCACCAGATAGTCCAGCGCCGCGCGGGTGTAGAACAGGTTGGCCCCCGGCGCCGAGGTCACGGCGAACTTGGCCAGGTCACCCCCCGCATCGGCCTTTTCGTCCATATCGCCCCATACCGCCCGGTTGACGATGGCGAACAGGCGCTCGGCATCCGACACCGCCGGGCCCGCGAAACTGCTGATCGTGGCCGGCAGGCCGTTGCGGTTCGCCTCCCCGAACAGGAAATCGCCGTAGATGCCCAGTCCCCCGCCCTGCAACAGGCTGGCGATAAACAGGCTCCCGGCCATGCTGTTGCCGTCCTCGTCCTCGAACCCGCGCGGCGTCCGACCCTTCACCAGCTGCTTCATCTGCAGCGACACATAGCCCAGCGCCGTTGACGCCACGATCATATGGGCCAACAGGCTGACGGGGTGCTGACCGGCGTAGCCCTTCATGGCGGGCACCAGGTGCCGACCTATCACCGCCTGCGAGAAGCTCAGGAACTGGGTAAAGAACCGCGCCGCCTCGCCCATGGCCGTCCCGGGTCGCATCCCGGCGGTCAGCGTCACCCGCTCGCGCGCGCGCGGCTCGGTCAGCGCGTCGTCCAGCGTGGCCCCGATCAGCGTCCGCAGCCGCAATCCCAGATCCTCGCGCGCCGCCCGCACCGCCTGCGCCCGGTCGCCCTTGCCGTTCCACTGGTACCAGTCCAGCAACCCGGCCTCATCCGCCGTCTCGACCGCATCCATGGTCAGATAGCGCCGCCCGTCGCCGGGATCGACGGCCCCGGCGCGCAGCACATCCCAGGCCTGCTCATTCAGGCCGAACCGGGTAAAGTCCTCGCGCGTCCCGGCCTCCAGCGCGCCCCACGCCCGGTCGGCCTGGCGCCCCCACACATTCGACAGCATGGACGCCAGGCCCTGACGGCCGCCGTCCATCCACGCCTGAAACCCGTTCACCTTGAAAAAGGCCCGCTGCATCCACGCGGCCCAGCCCAGCGGCCCGTCACTGGCCGCGAACCGCGCCGTCAGGTGCGCCGCCGCCGACCGCGCGCCGACGTCCAGACTGTCGGCGACCTCTTTCCTGATCTTCGGGTCCAGCCGCGCCACGCCCTTTGCCATGCCCGCATAGCCGTCCAGATAGGTGCCGCCCGCCCGCTTCATGCGCTGGGCCGCCAGCGACCCGTCGGACATGGCCGACAGCACGACGCCGCCCAGCTTGGACAGCACCTCGAGCGCGCGGATCGACCGCCCGACGACGGCCAGACGCACATTCTCGGGCGCCGACAGGGCCCCGGTCAGTTCGTCAAACTCGGCCTGTCGCATCCGGCTTTTCAGCTTGTCGACGGCTTTCAGGTCGCCGCGCGCCCGGGCGCTCGTGATCAACCGGTCAATCTCGGCCTGCCGGGCCGCCTCGGGGTTCGGCCCCCAGCGCGCCATCAGGGCGCTGTTCCGCGCCGCCCGGTCCAGATCGCCCATGATCGTGCCGTACAGGCCCCCTTGCCCATACCGGGCCGTGTAATCCATCCAGGCATCCGGCCCCGCGAAATGCAGCACGCGCGAGCGGCTGACCGCCGTGGCCGTGCCGCCCGGCGGGCGCCATTCGCCCAGATCGCTGGCGCCCTTCACCGCATCGTGCCGCCCTTCGACGATGTTGGCCCAGGCCTGATACAGGAACAGTTCGCGGGCATCCTTCGCATCGCGCAGGATCCCGGCCGCCTTCAACGCCTGTGCCGCCTCCGGGTCCGGCCTCACCCCGGCAAAGGTCCGCTCATCCAGCCGCGGCCGGATATGATCGTGCCAGTCCCGAAACGCCTTGCGGCTGGCCCGGTTGGCCGCCTCGCGGAAATCCAGCCCCGCCCCCGACAGCGCCCGCACCTCGCGCCAGAACCCCCCGGCCACCTTCAACCGGTCGTGGGTCTGCCGCCCGATATAGCCCTCGATCTTGCCGATCCAGGCGCCCTCGCGGTTCTGCATGCGCCGCGCGGCCTCCAGCGCATCGACGAACAGGCGCGCGGCCTCGACCGCATCGGCATCGCCGGTCGCCTTGACCGCCTTGGCCCCATTCAGCCGGGCCATTTCCCGGGCCACATTGCGCTCGAAATCCGGGTCCGACCGGCCCGTCACCTCCGACACCAGCCGCGAGCGCAGGCCGGGCCGCTTCGACAGGCCCCGCTCGATCATCCCCCACAGCATCACGGTGCGCGCCCGGCCCTCGGCATCGACGCTGGCGCCCGTGAACGGCCCCTGGGCTTCGCTGCCGACATCATAGGCCCGCAGCTTGTCGGCCTCATCCCCCGGCAGGGCCTCCAGACGCCGGGCGCGCTCCTCCCGCGCCTGTTTGGCGAACAACTCCACCCGGCGCTGCAACAGCGCCTCGGTCACATCCTCGCGGATCACCTCATCGGCCGCCGCCTGCATGGCCTCGGCATCGCCCGCCAGCGGATCGGCCGCACGGCGCTCTCCCCGCCGCGCCTGAATGCGGTCCAGCAGGGCGTCAATGTCCGTATCGGTCCAGGTGTCCCCCACCACGCCCCGCACGGCGCGACGGCATTTGCGATTGGTCATCCCTCGCCTCCGCTCAACAGGCACAGGCTGGCCGCCGTCACGGCATCGGCCAGCGATTGCGGGTCACGTCCGGGCTCATAGGCCGGGGGCTCGATCCCCAGCGTGGCCTCCCACGCCTCGGTATCGTCGCGCAGGGCCGCCAGTTCGGGGTCGGCAAATGGATCGGCGGGCGGCGGCGGGGCCGGCTCGCCCTTCGGGATGCGGGGTTTCTCCAGGACCGCTGTTGCTAGCCCCTCAGCTTGTCCGCCAGCGCCTTGTCCCCCGGGCTCCCGTCCGGCCGGGTCGCCAGCCGGTCGAACATTCCCGCCAGCAGGGCGCGGCGCGCCGTCCGGGCCGTCTCCGAGGCCGAAGAGGTCGGGCGCGCTTCCGTCGTCGCCTTGTCGGGCGAACCAGCGCCCAAGCCCGTCGAGGAGTTCTCTTGCCGTGCCACGATCCGCCACCTCTCCAAACAGGTTCGGCCCGGGTTGGACCTTCATCGCTTCCGTCGCCAGGAACCTCAGTCCCTCGCCAAGGCTGGCCGCCGACCGGGGCGACCGCCACAGCGTCATACGCGTTTCCTTGTCTGTCCGAAAGAAGGCCCGAACAAAGGCCTCCGTCTCGACCGTCATGGCCCGCCCGGAAAAGGCGTCGGTCTGGTCGACGATCAGTTCCATGGCCTCGCCCACATTTCCGCGCGCGGCCCGCACCTGGCGCACAAAGGCCACCGCCGCGCGCAGCGGTTCGGTCAGGTCCAGTTCGGCGGGAATGTCCCCGCGCGCCATCGCCGCCTTCATCGTGGTCCATTCCGGCGCGGCCTCGACCAGCGCCTTGCCGATGGCCCTGACATGGCTGTCCTCGCTCTCGAACAGCGCCTCGACCAGCTGGCGGTCCTCATAGGCCTTGGCGACCAGCGCCGCGCGCGCGCGCTGCAGCCCCGCTTCCGACAGTTCCCCCGTCTTGGTCACCAGCCGGTTCAGGTCCGTGCCCGCCACCTTGTCCAGGAAGGCCCGCACAAAGGTCCGGTTTCCGGCCGCATTCAGGTCGCTGGACGCCAGTTTCTCCAGCACCGCCCCATCCACCGCCTCGGCATCGGCCATGGCCCTCTCCGACGCGCTCAGGGCCTCGGTCGGGGCTTCGTTCATTTCCCGGGTCAGGCGCACCCGATCCGCGCCCGTCAGGGGCTCCGACCGCATCCGCACCAGCACCGGCTGCTGATAGCCTTCCAGCGGCAGGCCCAGCGCCTCCAGTTCCGCCCGGTACGCCTTCGCCAGCGGCCCGTCGGTTTTCAGCGCCCGGCGCAGGGCAATGGTGCGCCCGTTGCCACTTTCGACCACCCCGTCCGGGCTGACGATCGGCGCGCCCGTCTCGGCCCCCACATCGCGCACCAGCCGCTTCGGGTTCATCCGGCTTTCCAGCCCGACGTTATAGGCCTTTGACCCGGCCCGCTCGCCCCGGTTCCGGGGTTGCAGGGCGGCGGGGAACGCCGGGTTGGCGAACATGTCGTCATCGTGACTGGTGATCAGGTCCGACGCCTCAAACAGGGCATAGCGCACCGGGATTTCCCGCCCCGTCGTCGTCACCGCCACATCGGCCTGCAACAGGCGCGCCCCGCCGAACGGCTCGAACGCGACCTCATCCAGGCCCTGCATCTGCGCGGGCGAGCGGCGGCCCGTGTCCATCACCTCGCCCTGGCGGACCAGCATCGACGCCAGATCCACGGGCCGATCCTCGCTCACCGCCTCCAGCGCCTGATGGAATGCCCCCAGCCGCGCCTCGGGCTCCAGCGCCTCGACCATGGCCGGCGCGCGCGGCGTCCGGCCCTCCCACCACCCGGCCCCGGCGCCCAGCACCCCGCCCAGCACCGTGCCCAGCAACAGGCTGGCGCTCGCATCCCCGAAATCGTAATCCGTGCCCTCCGCATGGCTCAGGCCCAGATTGACGGCCTCATACAGCACACCGCCCGCCAGGCCCTCGCCCGCCCCGATGACCGCGCCGCGCGCCACCGGCCCCAGCCCTGCCAGCCTTTGCCCGACCGTCCCGGCGCGCAGCACGCGCCCGGCCGCCACCTCGGGCACCAGCCACAAGGGCGCGGCGGCCGGGTCCAGGATCGTCCCCGACAGGGTGATGCCCAGACTGGTCAGCGGACCCAGATCGTCATTGGCCGTCACATTCTCGGCAAACGCCTCGCGGCTGGCCACGCTATAGCGCCACGCCGCCACCGCCTCGCTGACCGGGCCGTCGAAACTCAACCGCCCGCGAATGCCGTACCGCTCATCCGCCGTCTCCCGGTCCAGCAGTTCGCCGCCCGTCGTCGTCATCCGCAGATGGCTTTCAAACCGGCGCTGATCGTCCATCTGGATATAGTCGAGCGTCCGCCCGGTCAGCTGGGCGCCCTCGAACAGCACCGAGGCCGCCAGGCCCCGGCTGGGCATCATATGGCGATATTCGCGGTCGATCCGGTCAAGGTCAGGGTCGCGCGGGACCGGCGCCGGACGATTGGCCACGGGTGGAGTATTTACCGGGTCTTGCGGCGCGCCGGCGCCAAGCGTGTCGGTCATCGGAACTCACCGGGCCAGTTTGGGGTATAAACGGCGAGACCGGAACAAGTGTGGGCATAAAGCGTCACCGGCGCGCCCTCCGGCTGGACAAGGTTGGGGTATATACGGCCTCACTGGACCAGGTGATGGCATAAAGCGTCACCGGCGCGCCCTCCGGCGGGGGGCACGGTCGCGCGGGCGAGCGTTGCGGGCCGCCTCCTGCAACAGCGATTGCGCATAGGGCTGCTCGCCGTTCTCGTGCCGGATGATGGCGCCCATCAGCCCCGTCATCACGCGCGGATCGTCGAAATCCAGCACCTCGTTCGGATCGACGCCGATGGCCCGGCTCACGGCCGCAATATAGGCGGCCGTATTGTTCTCGTTCGGCGGCGCCCAGACGCTGATGATCTCGGCCACCGTATCCAGTCCCCGGTCCCGCTTGGTGTACAGGTCGCGCGCCAGCGCCCGCAGGCCGTGTTCGGGCGTCTCGAACCGGGCGAACCGCCCGTCGCTGCCCGCCTGCCCCTGCCAGCGAATGTCCGACCGGGCCTCGATATTGCCGGGGTTGTTGTTGCGGATGCCGCGCGCCGGCTGATCGGCCCGCGCCACGGATCGTCTTTGTCCCTGCGGGCGGTCCGGATCGACCCCGCCCTCGACCAGACTGCTCCAGCGCCGCACGATCGTGTGGCCATCGCGATCCCGCACGGGCTTCCACTCGCCGGACAGGGTCGGCGCCATCCAGATCAGGCCCTGGTCATCGGGCGTGGTCACCCAGCGGCCCGACCGGCTGACCGCGTCCGCATACCGCTCACGCCGCCGCGCCGCCGACAGGCCCGATCCGTCGTCGGTGGGCGTGTAGAGCAAGGCCCCCTCATTGGCCATATAGGCCGCCGTCGTCCGCCCCACCCCGCGTTGTGCCAGATCACGCCACCGGTTGCTGTCACCGATCGTGCCGCCACCGACGATGCCCGCGCGCCGCCGTTCGGCCTCGCCCCGCGGCATGCGCCAGCCCTGCGGCCCCACGAACACATAGTCCTCGGTCAGCACCCGGGCCGCCTCGCGGGCCGCATCGGTTTCGTTCAGGCCGCGCTCGGCCATGGCCTGCGCCGCCAGCCGATAGGCCATGTTCCGGCGCCCGCCCATCAGGGCCGCGCCGGGCGAGGCACCGGTGTAGCTGCGCATATAGGTCGCCAGTTCGGCGTCCACCCGATCCTGCAGGCTGTCACGGTCCTTCTTGTCCAGCGCATCCAGCGCGCCCGTCCGGGTCGCGGCGACATAGCGGCCCATCCGCACCGGATCGTCGCCCAGCGCCAGGCCGGCGGCAAGATCGCCGGCATCTGCGCCCGCCGCGATGAGTTCATTGGTCACCATGATCTGGCGACCCCGCGCCGCCTTGCGCTGATCATTGGTTGCCCCGGGCGGGGCGGCGAACGCCTCGACGATGCTGGCCATCTGGCTCAGGCCCTCGGCCCGGTTCTCGGCCTGTCCGGCGCGCGCCACGATGCCGCTGGCCGCCGACTTGGTCAGCAGTCGCCATTGCTCCGCCGGCACCCCGGCATTGCGCTGGAGCGTCAGCACCCCCACCGCGTACTCCGACCCCGCCCCAAAGCGCGCCTGCGGGTCCGGACTGTTCAGCCCGTCCAGCCGCGCCGACAGTCCCGGCGCCTGTGCCAGCGCCCAGGCCGCCGGGTCGCGGGTCCGGGCCTCCAGTTCCGCGCTCGCCGCCGACTGGGCCATTTCATAGCGGCGCTGTTGGTCGGCAAAGTCCGGCGCCCCCGGCTCGGGGCGCAGGCTCTCGACCCGCGCGGCGATGGCGTCCGGCGTCATCGTGCCGAACCCTTCGGTCGCCTGTCGCGCCTCGCGCGCCTTTTGCAGGTTCAGCGCATATTCCGCCGCTTCGCGCGGCCCCAGCATGGCCTCGACCGAGGCCAGATCGGCGCCCGGCACCTCGACGCCCGTGGTCACCACACTGGTCAGATTGTCTTCCATGCGCTGTTGCAGCGCCATCCGGTCCACCCAGTCGTCGACCGACAGGGCTTCGCTGGCCCGCGTCGCGCTGCCCAGCAGGGTCGCCTTGGACCCCGGGTCCAGACGGTCATCCAGCGTTCCGCCGTTCAGCAACTCCAGCGCCCGGTCATGATCGCCCGCCGCGATCAGCCCCTCGATGTGCGCAACCGTCAGATCATTGACCAGCCCCGCGCGCGCCGCCGGGCGCGCCGCCGCCGGCAGGGGGGCGATCACCGTATCCACCTGGGCCAGCACCGTGTCGTACATCGAGGGCGACGACAGGACCGCATTGACCATCTGCCCGCCGGTCGACTTGACGGTCCCCGCCACATAGCCCTGTTGGGCGCGCGCCTCGACCTCCAGCCCTGTCGCCACAAGGCTCAGGCGCTGGCTGTCCAGCCACCGCTGCATCGCGGGTCGATCCGCCTCGCTAGCTCCCTCAAGCGTCGTCGCCGCCCATTCGTCGTGCCCGGCGAGCAATCGCGCGGCGTAGTCTCCGGTGGACCCGTCATAGTCCTGATCCAGCGTCTTCCGGACCCCGGCCATGCCCTGCATATAGGCGCCCATGGCCGCGCCCTGGCGCGCACTGGCGCGGGCCTGGGCTTCCTCGGTCGCCATCTGGCCACGGCGGCGGGCCTGATATTCGATGGCCCGCTGCGACGTCGCCCGCTGATAGTCGGTCACACCGCGCTCGACCGCCTGGCGCACCCCGGGGCTCAGATCCTGTTGCCCGGCCATGAACCGGGTGACATTCATGGTCAGCAGGGCGTCCATTCCGCGCGCAAAGTTCGGCTCCAGCCCGTCCCAGTTGGCCGCGCTCTCGGCAAACACCGGCTCGAACGTCTCGACCAGCTGGCGCAGGATCGGTTGCGCCGCCTCTTCATCGGCGTTGAAGGCCTCGATTTCCTGCAGTTCCTCGGTCTTCGCCACTTCCTCGGCGAAGCGGTCGGCCTCGCGCGCCACCACGCCCAGCCCCAGATCGGTCGGGCGAACCGTCTCCAGCGACGGCCGTTGCGCCCCCTGCGGGCGGGCCTGCAGTCCCGGCAGTCTCATCGCGTGGCCCTCACGCCATACCGGGCCTTCATCCGGTTCAGGATCTGGCGTTGCTGGCGCTGTTGCGCCTGCCCCATCCAGTCCCCGGCGATGCTGGCGCCGGTGCCCACAATGCTGCTGATCAGCTGCATCGTCCCTTCCTGCTTCGCCACCCTGGCCTCATACAGCCGGTTGGCGGCCTCGACATTCCCGCTCCAGATCGCCGACCGGGCATTGAAGGCCGCCGTCTGCTCGATCGAGCGCAGCACATCGTCAAAGCTGCCCTCGAACCCGCCGCCCATGGCCGCGCCCCGCACCGCCGCCTCGGCGGCGACGCGCTCGCCTTCATCGGCCATCATCTGGCCCTGCATCGACGCCTCGGCGCGCGCCATCTTCGCCGCCTGTTTCAGCGCCGCCGCCCGGGCGCGGCTGGCCTGCCAGCCGCCGATACCCACCATCAGGTTCGAGATTTTCGCCGCGGCGCCCGCCGCCGCCTGCGCAGCACTCATCGCTCGGCCTCCCAGACCATGCTCCACGACCGGCCGGGCACATGCCCCACCTGGTCCAGTTCGAACCCCAGCTTGGCCAGCATCCGCCGCGCGGCGTGGTGGCCCGGCTCGACCAGCGCCACCACGCGCCGCACCATCTTCCGGCCCCTCAGCCACGCCAGACACGCCCGGCTGGCATGGACCGCCGCCACCCAGTCACGCGCGCTCAGGTCTTCGGTCAGAAACCACCCCTCGCCATCGGGCTCGACCCCGCCGATGCCCACGGGCCGCGCCCCGCGCCACAGGGTCCATTTCGGCCCCTCGGGCAGGCGCCCGTCCTCGGCGTCGAAATCGCGCGCCATATCGGCCCGCAACTCCAGACGGCGCTCATCCCCGGGGCGGTAAATGGCCGTGCGATAGCCGCGCGGGTCGGCATAGCGGTTCATCGGTTCGCCTCCGCTTCCAGTCGATAGGCATAGATGCCCAGGTCAAAGGGCGCCCGCGTCTCGATCACCAGCCGCTGATCCCGGTCCGCCCCGTTGCCGATCGCCACCCGCTCGCGCACCCGGCGCTCGCCCGGCGCCGCCAGATCGTCGGGGGTGCGGGTCCGAACCGTGTCCATGCTGCCCTCCTGCAGCGTCCCCACATCGGCCTCGACCGCATCCAGAATGACGGTCGCGTGGGTCGGGATCAGGGTCACGGCATTGGTCGAGCCCGGGCCGGCCATATCCAGCGGCAGGCTCTCGAAACGCCGATGGATGCTGTCGCCCACCACGATCTTGCCGGCGGCGTCCGGCACCGTCACCGTGCCGCCCTCGCTGACCACCTGATCCGGCACCCGGGCGCCGTCCGCCACGATGCTGACCGTCTCGCCCGCGCGCCAGTCCAGCCCCGAAACCGTCGTCACCGGCGTCCCCTCATAGGTCGCCGATCCGTCCAGGAACATGCCGTCGCTGCGCGGGGCCAGCAGCCACACCCGGCGCTGGGTCACCTCATCCTTGACCCGGCTGACCTGTATCGCCACCCGATCGCCGCCCGTGGGCGTCGGCACCGACACCAGGCTCTCGACCGTCCACCCTTCGGGCAGGCTCTGGCGATAGATGCCCAGCACCTGTTGCTCGAGGTGATAGACCAGCGCCGCCAGTCCCCCGTCACCCAGCCGCATCCAGACGATGTTGTCCGGCTGCTGGAACGCCATTTCGGCGATGCCGCGATCCATCACATGCTCGCGCAGCACCGACAGGTCGCGGCTGTCGACGCTCTGGTCCGGGCTCACCCGCACTTCGCGGATGACCGTGCGACTGCGCAACACATGCAGGATGGTCGGCGGGGGCCCTTGCAGCATCAGGGGGGCCACATCGCCGCTGCCGAAGCTCGACACCTTGCGCGCCGTGCGGCCGTCCGGCGTGATCGGATCGTCCAGCGTCGCGCCCGACAGCACATATTCGCCATCGGTACAGCCCGCGATCAGGGCCGCCGCGCTGGCCAGCCACACCACGCGCGAGGCGCCGCCGACATTCAGGCTGACCGCATTGTCCGACACCACCCGGCCCGAGCCATAGCCCGGCTTGAAGTTCGTCGTCGTCGGCGTGAAGCCCGAGGTCCGGGTCATGTCGACCTGTCCCGGCCTCTGCGTCGTCGCCCCGAACACCAGTCGTTCCTCGCGTTCCTCGGCCAGCGCGCGGGGCCAGCCCTGCACGTCCGAAAACCCGCTCTTGGCCCAATAGATGGTGGACGTCGCCGACGGCAGGCGCGTCTCGACGATCCCGCTCACCTGCGTCGGACTGGTATAGGCGGTGATCCGCACCACCCCGGCGCCGTCGTGCAGGAACAGCCAGTCCAGCTTGCCGTCCGACACCACGCCGCTTTCGTGCAGGGGCGGCGTCGTCCCGCTTTTCAGCGTCCCGCCCGGCGTCTGGCGCTGATAGACCTTGCCGTCGTACTGAACGATCTTGCCGCCGTCGTAATCGGTGGCCGAGGTCCAGGTGTCATAGCCGCTCTGGCCGTCCGACTGCCGAATGCGCAGGCGGCTTCCCACGTCCGCCGGCTCAAAGGCCGCCGCCCCCGCGTTCAGGGTAATGGCGCCCGTCACCCCGCTGGGGGTCAGGCTGATGGTCTGGCCCTCGGGCAACCAGGGGCCTTCCCGAAACTCCAGATCCGCCACGGCCCAGTCATCGTCCGCCAGCCGCCGGATCGTGCGGGTCCGCCCGCCCGTCCGGTCGGTCACGAACAGCACATCGCCGATCTGGCGAAACCACAGATCGTCCAGCTGGCTCGCATCCCACGGCAGGGCGAACACATAGGGGTCCGACCCGTCCATGATCAGCGAGCCGTCCGGCGTCCACACCCGGGCCTCTTCATCGCCCAGTTCCAGGATCAGCGCATCGTCGCTCGATCGGGCAAAGCCGACCAGCCGCCCGCGCACCGTTTCATCGGCCACCGGCCCCCGGTCGCGGAACCCGCCGCGGCTGACCAGCGGCCCGGTCACCAGCGCCACCATGTTCAGCGCCAGCGCGCACCCCTTGGCATGCTGAACCAGATCGCTGCGCTCCCAGCCTGTCGGCCCGATTTCGCCCGCGATAAAGCCGTTGATGAAGCTGACGACCTTTCCCATGCGGCCATCATGGCCGCGCCCCGGCGCGAGGGGATAAAGCCCCTACGGCGCCGACCGGCGGGCCGCCTCCAGCGGCCCTCCGGCAAAGGGCGGCGCCTGCCCGCCGATTTCGGTCACTTCCGCCCCTTCGGCCTGTTCATAGGCCAGCCGCGCCCGCTCCAGCAGGGCCCGCCCGTCCGCCTGCTGGATCGGCCCGGCCAGATGCGCGGCCAGGTCCAGCGACACGGCCATGAACAGCAGCGGGGTCAGCGCCTCGGCCGGGCGCCGCACGGCCATGTCCACATTCAGGGCCTCGCTGCCCTCGGCCCGCACATAGCGGCGCACCGCCCCGTTCCCGTCCAGATCGGTCCCGGCCTGCCAGGCAAAGGTGTGGGCGCCGTCCACCCACCACAGTTTCAGATACTCCCCCGGCAGCTGATACCGGCTGGAATAGCGCCAGTCGCGCCAGCCCTCTGCCGGCGGCGTGATCAGGGCCAGCGTCCGGCTCTCGACCGCGCACAGCCACGGCGCGCGCTGCAGCGCCGCATCCAGCACGGCGTCATACTGGGCCAGCGCCTTGGTCAGCTTGGGCGGGCGCGGATCGTCCTCAAGGCTCGACACCGCCCCCTCGCCCAGATGGGCCAGCGCCAGATTGATCAGTCTCAGCTTCGCCGCGCTCATCGGGGCTTCCTCAACAGGGATCCGGAAACGACAAAGGCGGGGGGCCGAAGGACGGTGACCCCCCGCCTCGCTCGCGGGCCATCAATGTGTCAGCGCAACACGGAGAACGACGGCCCGAAGGGGGTTAGCGCGTCTGGCCCTTCATCTGCCAGACGACCGTGCCGGTCGATGCAGCACCCAGCAGGGTGCCGATCAGTTCGATGTTGCCGCCGGGGTCCGACGCCATGCCCAGCACCTTCCACAGCGGCTCGTGGTAGAGGCTGATATCGACCGACTTGAGCAGGCTGAAAGAGCCCGCCGCCGTGGCCACATCCTGCCCGTCGACCAGGGCGTCCACGTCCCCGGCATAGCCGACGTCCATGGTCACGCCGGTGCCCAGATCGTCGAACCAGCACTTGCACCCGTCCGGGTCCAGCACGGTGTTGGACGGGAACTTGCCCAGCCAGATCGTGTCATTGGCCGGCGCAGCCGCCAGTTCCACACGGTCGCGGATCAGAATGTGGTCGGTCCCCTTTTCATGGGCCGAGCTGGTCACGATCGCCGTGGCCGAAGTGCCCGCATAGGCCAGACCGACCAGGGCTCCATATCGCATCGTCATCGGTGTCTTCCTTGTGTTCGCGTTCCGGCCTGTCAGATCGCCGGGCGGGGCCTTGGCCCCATCATGGGTGTGGGCCGGGGTTGCCCCCGGCCCGGTTCATCAGACGGTCACGCGGATCTCGACCACGCCCTCGTCATAGCGGCGGCCGGCGGCATGACTGGTCTTGTAGAACGCCTGCGGCGTGTCCGACTTGTCGGTGCGGATCGAAATGCGCGCATTGGTGACGGGGCGGCCGCGAATGGCCAGCGCAGGCTTCACCCAGGCGATCAGGCGGCGCTGGCCGCTGACGATGGGCATGCGCTTCTTCGACATGCGCTTCACCGTGAAACCAAGCAGGTGGTTGATCTTGCCGCTGTTCAGCGCCTTGACCTCGGCATAGCTGTCGTTGGTCGTGGGCGTGCGTTGCAGCAGACTTGCGATTTCCGCCGACGTCAGGGTGACGTAACGGTCCCCCTCGATTTCGCTCTCGTCGAGCAGTTCGTTCGCCTCGATCAGCTTGCCCAGCGACATGCCATAGTCGCTGTTATCGTCCGGCACGATTTCATCCTGGTGCGCCCGCAGCACGCTGCTGGCAGCGACGATCTGACTGGCAGGCAGGGCGACCGGGGTCAGCGACCCGTCCGTCTCCTTCACAAACGCATTGCCGAGCGCGGCCTGGATGATCTTGTCATCATGCTTGCGCTGCTTGCCGGCCATCAGGGCCGCCATGGTCAGGTTGGTCGGGTCTTCCAGCAGCTTGGCCTTGTCCACATTGTCGAGCCAGGCGCTGTCTTGGAACTCGGTGAAGTTGGCCACGCGGCGGCTGGAGCCGAGGAACTTGTCCGGGGTGTCGGGCACGCGGGCTGCGACGTCCTCCGGCTCGCTTTCGCCCACATCATCCAGATTGAAGCCCTCGCCGGGCTCCGTGTAGTTCATGTCGCTGTCGACCGCGTCAGCCAGATGCGACTTCGTCTGCTGAGGGGACAGGTTCAGATTGGAGCGGAAGCCCGGCACATAGCGGGCCAGAATGGTATCGGCTTCGTTCGAGAACTGCGTCATCGCAGGGGTTCCTTGCTGCAGGGCGCGCACGCGCGCGCCGTCGATCAAAATGTCTGGGTTTGATCGGCAGCGACCCCCGGTTTCGAGACCGGACGCAAGCCTGGGATTAGCGCCCCCGGGCGCCGCCCTGTCCCGGTTCCGCTTTCGCGGTCAGCCCGGGGCGGGGGCGATGGTCGGGGGTTTTGGTCAGACCCCCGGAACTGTGAGCTTCATCGCTGGACTGATTTGCCCAAGCCGTCAAGCGGTCAATCCGGGTCCATACCCTCGATGGCCCTGAGCAGCCGTGCGCGCTCGGCCACGACCGTCTTGTGCATCGAGTGACCGTTGTCGAACAGGGCCTTCGATTTCACCGGATCGCTTTCCAGAGTTTGGAGCGCAGCCCTTGCCTGCGCGGGCGAGACCTTGCCGGTCGGCGTCGTCCCCCGGTTGCCGCCCTCCAGCGTCTGCGGCTCCCCGCGCGCATCCATCGCCTTGTGCAGGAACAGCATCAGCCGCGGGCTGTTGCCCAGGCCCGTGCGGTCCAGTTCGGCCTTGAGGTCTTCGCCGCCCTCTTCCAGCAGCCACTTCCCGACCGCCTTCATTTCGGGGTCATAGGCCGCACCCAATTCCTTCTTCAACAGCGCCGCGCCCGAGGTCTTGGCCTCCTCGAACGCATCGGCCTCGGCCTTGGCCTGGGCTTCCATTTCGGCGTTCATGAAGTCGACCGAGGCCTTCACCACATCGGGCGGGAACGGGCCCGCCTTGAACATGTGGTTGGCGAACCGGTCGGCCAGCGCCCGGTCCTCATCCGTGGCCTCCTTCGGCAGTTCGATCTTGTAGCCCTCGGCGCTGTCGGGCGCCCCCAGCTTGCCGTACACGGCGGCGCGCTCTTCGTCGTTGGTCGGCAGGCGCACCAGCTGATCGGCGGGCACCCCCAGCCGCCGCTCGGCCGCCAGGGCGGCCCGCGCCAGTTCCTCGACCGTACTCCAGCGGGTGAGGCTCTTTTCCTTTTTCAGGTCGTCGGGCAGGCCCTCCCAGAACGGGGCATCTTCGCCCGTCGTCCCGGCTTCCGCCTGTTGCTTGCCCTTGCCGCCCCTGGCCGCCGCGCCGCCGGTGCCGGCCTCGCCCGCGCCGGACGCCGCGCCCTTGTCAGCCGCGCCACCCGTGGCCGCACCCTTGCCGCCGTCAGTCGGGGATTGCCCCGTCGTCTGGGCGGCTGAACCCGCCCCCGCCTCGGCCGTCCCCGTGGTGTCCGTCGTCGCGTCCGACGCTTGATTGGTGTCCGTCATTGTCCTGTCCTTCCAGCATATCTTCGGCGACAGCCATGGCGGCACTCATTGCCCCAAAGCCCGCCATGTTCAGCAGGTGAAGGGCCTGATCGGCCCGCCCGTCCTGATATCGGCCCCGTTCGGGGGTCATGTCCGGCCCGCGCAGCGAGCCCACGCCCGCCTCGGCCAGTTGGTGTACCAGCACCCGGCGCCCGGCATCGGTGCGGAACACCTCGCGATAGTCTCGCTCGATATCCGCCAGCTGCGCCGCATCCAGCCGCGCCACCCGGTCGGCAATCGCCGCGCGCTGCAGCGCCTCGATGTCGGGGGTGGCGGTCAAGCCAGCGCCTCGTATTCCTTGGCGAAGCGCTGGCCATCCATGACATGCAGATGCCCGCTCCGGCCCTTGATGATCCAGTCACCCGGCTTGACCGTCAGGAGCGCGGTCTCGGTCTGAATGTAGATCTTGTCCCCGACGCTCGAAATCGACCCCGGGCCCCAGTTGAAGCCGCCGGGCGGGGTCTCTTCCAGCACCGCCGGGAACCAGTCAGGGCAGGTTTTCGGCACCACGCGACACGGCGTGGCCGTGTCCGGTTGCCCGACATACTCCCCGTCGAACAGGGCGGCGTCGATCACCGCGTCCTTGTGTTGAAACTTCATGGTCTGTCCTTCCTTGCTTGCCGTCATGCCGCCATCGCCTCGGGCGCGCCGCCCATATTGGCCAGGCTGGCCACCCCTTGCGCGCCGTCACGCAGGGCGGCGGCCCCGTCCATGGCGGCCTGGCGTTCCTCGGCGGCCTGGGCGCGCTCGGCCTCGGCCTCGACCATGGCCTGCACCTCGGCGCGGCTGCGCAGCGTGCCCAGCGGCAAGCCCTCGGCGTCGGCACAGGCGCGCAGGCCCTCGGCCAGGTTCAGAACGAACGGCGCGGCGGGGTCCAGTTCGCGGGCCTGCATGGCGCGGGCGAACATGCGGTCGAACCCCTCGGCTTGGCGCTGGCGCTGGGCCTGGGCCAGCGGCCCGGCATAGTCCCAGTCGACGTCCAGATTGCGCAGATCGGCCGGCACCGGCCCCAGATCGCCCTCGGCCAGCAGGATTTCGGCGGTGCGCTCGGCCACCACGCCCATCCAGTCGCGGTCGATGCCGGGCACATGGGCGCTCATCACACTGATGCGCAGGTTACGCCGCTCGCGGATTTCCTCGGCCGTCACATTGCCGCTGTCGCGCAGCCGCATCCAGTCGACCAGCATGGCCGCCTCGACCCGCTGGATCAGTTCCTGATGATAGGCCTGCCCCACGCCCAGGTCGCCGGTCAGCTCCAGCCGCTTGACCGCATCCGACAGGTTCATGAACCCCAGCCGGGTCGGGTCGAAATAGTTGGCCGCCCCCGGGCGCCGGTCCAGCGGGCCGCCGAACAGCTTCTTGGGCATCATGGTCGGCGGCGCGACCTTGAGGTCCACCCCGTTCTCGATCGCCTGCTGCAGGATCGACAGGGCCTTGGCGTCCGGCAGGGCATGCCAGCACCGCCCCGTGCCGTAATCCGAGCCCTGTTCGGGCTCCAGGCGCGGCACGGCATAGGGGAAGCTGTCATAGCCCCGCTCTTCCAGCACCGCCTTCTTGTCCAGACAGACGTAATACTCCGCGAACGGCTTTTGCCGCTGCACCCGGCCACGCTCGCCGCCCATGCGGGGCTCGACCACATGCAACAGGGTCACGGACTGGCGCAGGGCGGCTTCGCGCTTGGTGTCGTCGATCTCGCTGGCGATCTTCTGCCAGTCCTCGACCTTGGTCGCCTCGGGCCAGCGTTCCAGCACCCAGTAGAGCGGCGCCGTGAACTGGTAATAGACCGTATCGACCAGGCCGTCCCCGTTGGTCCGGATCCAGCACGATTGAAACGGGCGGGTCTGATAGATCGGCCCCTGCCCGCGCTTGTGGCCCACCCATTGCACCCCGGTGCCGAACGCCCACAGTTCGACCGACAGGCGCGCGGAACTGGTCGCAAAGCCCGACCGGGCGCTCATCATCCGCCCATGGATGCCCCAGCGCAGCCGCTCCAGCCAGTCGCTGCCCTCGCGCGACAGGTCCAGCATTTCATAGCCGGCCGCCATCAGGCTGTTTTCGACCGAGGGGTTGATGAAGGGGTTGGTCGGGTCGACCACATAGCTGAACAGCATCGCCGCGCTGTTGCGCAGCGACACCGGCGGCACACTGGACGTCAGGCGGCGGCGGCGCAGGTCGCCGGGCCGGTTGGCACAGCTGAAATCCTTGCGCGGCATGAAATAGTCCGCGATCTGCTGAAACTCATCCTCGCGCAGCGCCTTGTGCGCCTTCATGTCCTCGAAGGCGCGGTCGATCCCGCGGATGATGGTCGCCTCGTCCCTCACGAACCGGCCACCCCCGTCAGGGTCGCGGTCGGCACGCCCGCCGCGCGCTCCATGGCCTGGGCCAGAATGGTCGACTGGCGCCCGCCGGTCCGCAGGCGGTTGCGGCGCTCGGTATTGCGGCGGTTCTCAAGGTCCGCCGGATCGGGCATGGGGCCCGCGCTCTCGATCTTGGGGCGTCGAAACACCGGTCAGGCCTCCACAGGCGTCATTCGGGCAACAGATGCCCCTGCGAGCCCACAGAATGGCCGTCGTCCGGGCCAGAGGGCATAAACTGGCCCTCGATCGCGCCGATCCCGTTCAGGCCCAGCGCCCCATAGTGGACCGCATCGGCCACGTCGGACGCCGGGTGGCTCTTCTCCGGTATCTCCGACACCTTGTCGCCCGTCCGCTTGAACCGGTATTCGCCCGCCAGCGCCGCCGTCGTGCGGGGCATGGACGGCCCCGACAGCACCAGTCCGGGCTCGCCCGGGCCGCACCGCCGTTTCAGGATCTGGTCAAGCGCGGTGCGCCGAACGCGCGGATCATTGGTCTGGGCCGGCACCACCGTCATGCCCGTGGCCTGCGTCAGCACCTGCAGCCACGTCAGACCCCTTTGCATGGCCGTCTGACCGCGCGCAGCCGGGTCGACCACGATCACGCATGACTTGACCTTGGAAAACCGCGTCTCCATCAGGCGCCGGATCGCCCCGCCGACCTCGACGATATCGGACTGCCCGTCCGGCACCACCTCGGCAAAGCCCCGCACCTGGCCGCCGAACGTCCGCTGCAGGAACACCGCCGCATGGTGCAGGCTGTTCGACCCGGCATCCAGCCCGATCACCATGGGGCTGTCGGGGTCAGGCTCCAGATCGGTTGTCGACACCATCGTCGGCGGGTCAAAGTCCGGGTGGACCGGCTGGCCATGGCGCGAATAGCCGGGCCGGTTGCGCAACAGGCGCTCGACGTCCCAAGGCTCAAGGTTCGCCGCCATGTCGCGGTAGTAGTTTCGACCGATCCGCCGCAGATTGCCCGCGTTCTCGGCCAGCGGATGGAAACCGTCCGGCGACGTCGGGTCATAGCCCGGGGGCTGGGGGAACAAGCGGTCGTTCGGACGGCGCTCGACGAAAAACCGCTTGTGGAACCAGCTGCCGATCACCGGGGCGTTGGCGTCGGCGCTCACGCCCTTGTAGGCGTCCGGCAGGCCCAGCGACGGATCGGGACGGTCCCGGGGCGGCGGATAGCGCCCGGCCCGGTTCGAGGCCAGCGAGAACATGTCCTGGCTCTCGTGGGTGTCCGCCTCGGGGAAGTGGAAGGCCGTGGCCTCCAGCCCGCGAAAGAACTCCTCCAGATCGCCCTCGCCCGGCGCCCGGAACAGCACTTCGACATGCACGGGGGACGGCTCGGTGTGGGGATCGGGCGCCCACATGAAGTCATAGATGTGCTGCGCGGGCTCGCCCGTCCCGCCTTTCCAGCCGTTCTTGTGCCATTTGATGACCTCCCGATAGCTGGGAATGAACTGGTCCCACAGCTTCCGGTATGTCGGGGCCAGAATGACGGTTCGGGCCTTGCGCACGCCGTCAATCGGGCTAGGGTGCTGCCATAGCGCAATGCGGAAGGTCCGGAGAATGCTCTCCGTCGTCTTTCCCCCACCCGTCGGCCCCACGATCACACTGATCGGCGCGCGGCTCTCCCCATAGGCCTGGGCCACTGGCCCGGCCGGGGCCATGGTGAACGGGTTTTCCGCCGTTGCGCTGAACCACTCCCCGCTCAAGGCCGCCCCCCGACCCC
>NZ_JAGHQP010000016.1 GCF_017744255.1 Brevundimonas sp. A19_0
CGGTTGGATTGAACACGGCGCCATAGAGGACGATCGACGCCCCGGTGCTGGCCCGCGATCCCTCGGTCGCGACCGGGCGGATCCTGCGCGTCTCGGCGGCCCTGACCGATACGGAGGTCCAGGTCGACTCGGGCTTCACCGGGGCGTCGATCGTCCTCTATGGCGCCGTGTTCAATCCAACCGATACCCCGGCGGATGTGGTCGTGGTGGTGCGCGGCCCGGACGCGCCGGTGCGACTGGTGCGCAAGTCGCAGACGGCGGGGGTGTGGCTGAACAGCCGGCCCGTCCTGTTCGAGGGGGCGCCGGGCTTCTACATGACGTCCTCGACGCGGCCGCTCAGCGACATCGCCAATTTCGGCCAGCTGCGACGTCTGGGCGTGGGGCTGGACCACCTGCGCATTGCCGCTCCCGAGGAACGCAGCACGGTGACGCGCTATGGCGTGCGCGATGTGGTCGTCAGCCGTCTGGGAGAGGACTATCTGGACTGGCGCCGCGCCGTGATCCGGCTGCGCGAAAAGGAAGGCCTGTACGCCGCCGATCCGCAGGGCGTGCGCTTCGTCGACGATGGTCTGTTCCGGGCCGAGGTGGTCCTGCCGACCAGCGCGCCGACCGGCACCTACCAGGCCGAGGTCTGGCTGTTCCAGGACGGCGAACCCGTCTCCAGCGCCGAGCTGGAACTGACCGTAGAGAAGGTCGGCATCGAACGGGGCATCTATGAATTCGCCCAGACCCGGCCGTGGACCTACGGCATCCTCTGCGTGATCCTGGCCGCCTTCACCGGCTGGACGGCGTCACGGGTGTTCAGGCGGAACTAGGCCCTATCCGCAGCCGCCGCGGCTGTTCACCGGGCCGATCTCGTGGCGGGCGCTGGTCGCGTAGGCCGACTGGTAGCCGATGACGCTGGTCTGACCCGGCGGGACCATCACCCAGGACTGTCCGACGACGCGCGCGCAGATGGTCTGATTGTGGGGATTATAGGCCCGGTGCACGATCTGGGGGTTGCCGAGCACGGCATCCTCTTCCCGGTCGGTCATAATCGCGACGCCCTGCATTTCATAATAGTCGAGCCGCTCGGACATCATGGTGGCTTCGCAGCCGGTCAGAAGCCCACAAGCCGCCACGAAGGCCGCTAGGTACACGCGCTTGATCATTGCCCATCTCCCCGCAATATCCTGAGTTTACGCGGCAAACCGGGGCCGGCAAGACCTTGGCGCCTACCGCCGGAAGGCGTTGGCGATGGCGGTGGGGTCGTTGCCCAGCACGCGGCCGCGCGGCGCGGCCCCATTGCAGGCGATATCGCGGATTTCGCCAGCCGGCGAGGTCGGGTCGACGGGGCCCCATTCCTCCTGGCCCGGCGTGTTTCCGGCGACCGTGCCGTCGGCATAGAAGCCCGTGCCATAGGTGATGCGGGTCGTGTTGTTGGCGCAATTGACCTCGGTGGCCATGGCCATGTGCGAGATATTCCCGGTCGTGGCCATCCGCTCGCTGGTGATGGCGATCAGCGAGGTCGCATAGGCGATGTCGCCGGACCGGCGGAACGAGCCGCTGGCCAGGAACAGCAGGCTCTCATTGTTTTCGCTCAGCACGGTGTAGGGCCCGCCGAGGGGCGGCGTCTCCTGCGCCTGGGCCGGGACGGCGGCGGCGAGGCAGGTGCCGAGGGCGATCAGGCTGAGGCAGGCAGAACGGCGCATGGATAGCTCTCCGGATAAGCGGTCCGGGAAGGCTAGCCAGCCCGCCGGGCGCGGGCCAGACCCTGACCCACAGCGGTCAGGTTCCGTCAGTCCTATCTTCAGGTCGCCGCGAACTCGCTGAGCGCATCCATGACGGCGCGGTTCTGGTCGTCGGTGCCAATGGTGATGCGGAGCGCCTCGGGCAGGCCGTAGCCGCCGACGGGGCGGACGATGATGCCCTTCGAGTTCAGATAGGCATTGGCGGCGTTGCACTGGTCCACATCCTTGAAGCGGACGAGGACGAAATTACCGGCGCTGGGCAGGACCTCGAAACCGAAGCCGCGAATGGCCTGGGTCAGGCGCGGACGCCAGGTGTGGATCAGCTCGCGCGAGGCCTGCTGGTGGGCCTCATCGCCGAGGGCTGCGACGGCCGCTTCGATCCCGGCGACCGAGACGTTGAAGGGCAGGCGGATGCGGTCGACCGCCTCGGCCACCTTCAGCGGGGCATAGCCGTAGCCGATGCGCAGGCCGCCGAGGCCATGGATCTTGGAGAAGGTGCGGGTGACGACGATGTTCTCGCTGTCGCGGGCCAGATCGAAACTGGTCTGCCAGTCGGACTCGGTGACGTATTCGGCATAGGCCTCGTCCACGACCAGAATGACGTCCGAGGGCAGGCCCGCGTGCAGCTGGCGGATTTCCTCGGCGGTGTTGTAGCTGCCGGTCGGGTTGGACGGGCTGGAGACATAGACGATGCGGGTGCGCTCATCGACCTGGGCCAGCAGGGCCTCGGGCGTCGCCTTGAAGTCGGGCTCGGGCGCCAGCTTGACCTCGGCCTGGTTCGCCTTTGCCGAGATCCGGTAGGCGAGGAAGCCGTACTGGCCCGAGACGATGTTGTCGCCGGGCGTCAGATAGGTCTGGTTCAGAAGCGCAAAGACCTCGTCCGAACCGTTGCCGAAGATCAGCCGCTCGGGCTCGAGACCCATCTTGTCGGCCACCGCAGTGCGCAGTTTCGCTGCCCGGCCGTCGGGATAGATGTGGATGCCGCTGACCGCATTGGCATAGGCCTCGCGGGCCTTCTCGCCAGCCCCCAGCATGTTCTCGTTGGACGACAGCTTCATCGGCTCGGCCACGCCGTCGATCTTCGACTTGCCGCCGACATAGGGGGCGATGTCCAGAATGCCGGGCTTGGGCGCGGGCGTCCGGGCGGGGTCCTGGGCGTCGGTCATGAAGTCCTCGCGGAAGGGAATCTCAAAAGAGGGGAGCGGCGCCGATCACGCCGGTCAGGGTGCCGGGCAGGCCAGCCAGCCGCCCGTCGTCGGCCTGCACATAGCCCGCGATCATCATCAGCTTCAAGCCGCCGGTCGCGATGAGGGGCGCCGCAGCCAGGCCGTTGAGGCCGAGCGTCTCGACCAGACGCGGCGCGGGCAGGGCGGAATCAGTGACCCAGAAGGTGCGGTCGTCGCCGGTCGGCTCGGGCTGGCCTCGCGCGATCATCAGCGACTGGGGCAAGAGGGCCGAACTGTCGGGCAGGGCGCCGACGACGCGGACGTCGGGCATGGCCAGCAGCCGACCCCACCAGGCTGTGACCCCGGACAGGTCCATCAGCACCCGGGCTCCGGCGGCAGCCTGCTTCAGCCCGTCCTCGGCCTTGTCCAGCCGCTGGAAGCCCAGGCCGAACCGGTCGGCGGCCAGCAGGGCCGAGAGCCCGCCATGGACATGCAGCGGACCGCGCGCCTCACCCTCCAGCCGCCCGAGCACGGCGTGCAACGCCGCGCGACGTGCCGGGGACAGGTCGGCCAGCCTGCGACGCAGGTCGGCCAGGGTCTCGCCGTCGCGGGACAGCGGCGCCTGTTCACTCAGGGCTTCGATCAGGCGGTCGAGGGAGGCTCGATCCATCAGAACAGGCGCGGCGCGGGCGCCAGGGTGAAGGGGCCCAGCCAGGTGCGACCGTCGCGGAACTCCAGCACCAGCGACACCGGCGCGCGTTCGGCCACGGCGGCGGCCCCGGCCGCGGCGGTGGCCTGGGCCCGGTCGACCATACTGTCCTCGGTGGTGGCCAGACCGGCAAGGGCGGGCGCCGCGCGCTCGGCCCGGACGCTCAGTCTGCCGGTCAGGCGACCGTTCTCATCCGCAGACAGGGGGCCACCGGTCAGCAGGGCGCGGCTGTCGCCCGACTGCATCTCGACCCGCACATTGGAGAAGCGTCCGCCCGCCTCTGTCCAGGCGTCGAACACCCCGCCCCGGTCCATGCCGGTCAGGGCACCGGCCCGTTCCAGGGTGACCTCGGTGCGCACGCTCAGGCGGCCCTGACCGGTCAGGCGATCAACGGGACCGTCCCGGCGACCGCGCCCGTCAACCATTTCGAACAGGACGTCGAGGTCGTCGGCGGCAGGCTCGGGGGCTGCGGCATCCGTCGGCCTGCGGGTGGCCGGGCGAGCCTCCAGCGACAGGCGTTCGGCGGCAGAGATGGGGAAGGGCTCACCCCCCTCTTCGGCCAGGAAGGTCGGTTTGATCAGTTCGACCGCCATCTGCGGCCAGGCCTCGGAGATGTCGCGCGCACTCATGCGGATGGCGTCGGCGCGCACGAAGACGCGGCCCTTGTCGCCGCGCAGCACGGTCAGGCCGTCGGTCGCGATCACCATCCAGTGGAGCGGGGCATAGGCATTGGCCTCGGCGATCAGCTCGGGGGCGCGGGCGCCATGGCCCGAGGGGGCGACCACTGTGACGTCCCGAATGTCCAGTCGGGCGCGGAAGGGCCAGCCGCTGATGCCGATCTTGCCGTGACGCACGTCCCAGCCGGATTCACGCAACACCTCGGCGCGGGCCAGCACCTCGCTTTCGATGCGCTGGGTCAGCACGAACCACCAGCCGGTCCAGGCGACCAGCAGGCCCAGCGCGATGAGCAGCGGCAGATAGAGACCCAGTCGGCTGTGCGACCGGGCAGGGGTGTCGGCGGTCATGCGGTCGTTCCGTGTTCGTCTGGTCCGAGGAACCGCGAAAGGGTGGCGACCGCTTCGGCCAGTTCCATACGCTCAACCTCTACACCGGGGGGCAGTCCGCCGAAAAGGCGGGTGGGGCAGGCGGCGTCGAGCATGACGAACACTCCCTTGTCATCGGCCCGCCGGATCAGTCGTCCGAACGCCTGGGCCATGCGCCCCCGCGCCAGGGCATCGTCATAGATGCGTCCTCCGCCAGAACCGTCCACCCGGGCGAACCGTTCCCGCCGGGCCCGGTGCAGCAGGTCGGGCCGGGGCCAGGGCACGCGGTCGAACACCAGCAGGCGCAGCGACCGGCCCGGTACGTCCACGCCGTCCCGGATGGCGTCGGTCCCGAGCAGGCAACTGTCCCGCTCGGTGCGGAACACATCGACGAGGGCGCCCACGTCCAGCGGATCGATGTGCTGGGCATAGAGGGGCAGGCCCGCGCGGCCCAGTTCCGGGCCCAGCAGGCCATAGACGGCCTTCAGCCGGCGGATGGCGGTGAACAGGCCCAGCGCCCCGCCGCCCGAGGCGAGGAACAGGGCGCGCATGGCGGCGGCCGTGCGGCGCGGATCGTCGCGCGGCACGTCGGTCACCACGATCACCTTCGACTGGGCGGCATAGTCAAAGGGGCTTTCGACCTTGAGCGTGCGGGCCGGCATGTCCAGCCGCCCCGTGGCCGAGCGCAGCCGCGCCAGATGGAAGGGGTCCTCGCCAAAGTCCGGATCGGTCAGGGTGGCCGAGGTCACCAGTACCCCGTGCGAGGGGCGGATCACGGTTGCCTCCAGCGGCTGGGTCGGGTCGACCCAGTGGCGGCGCAGGGAGACGTCGGACAGCCGGCCAAAGGCGCTCTCGGCCGCCAGCCAGTCGACGAACTCGGGGTCGCCCGCTGCGTCTCCCGAGGCCAGGTCGGTCAGCATGGCCCGCCACGAGGGCAGGGTCATGCGCGCGCGCCGGTCCAGACCGCGGAGGGCCCCCTCGATCCGCGCCCGGGCGCCGCCGTCCAGGGTCTCGGCCTCCTCGTCCAGCACATCCTCGAGATGGCGCGACAGGGCCAGCAGCGGCGCCTCGACCGCCGCCAGGGCCTCGGCGGCCCTGGCTGCAGCAGCGGCCAGTTCGGGAATGGCCGGGCGGGCGGCGCATTCCATCCCCTGCTCCTCGGCGCCGCCCCGCGGATCGGCCCGGGCACGCAGCTGCTCCAGCGCGATAGCGAGGAATTGTTCGACCGGACCGCTGGGGCCGCCAGAGTCCGCGCCCCTCAAGATACGCGTCTGGACGCCTTCGCCCGGCAGACGGCTGGCGGCGGCCAGCACATCGCCCAGCGCCTTGCGCGCGGGGCCGTCGTCGCCGATCAGATCGCCCAGCCGCTGTTCCAGCCCCCGTCCCCGGCGCGCGCGTGTTTCCGGCCCCCGGATCCAGCGGCGCAGCTCGGCCGCCTCCTGCCCCGACAGGCTGGCGGAAAAGGCACTGTCGGCCGCCTCGAACAGATGGTGGCCCTCGTCGAACACGATCCGCTTGAGGGCGGCGGTCTCGCTGTCGCCGGCGCCCGGACGGGCCGCGCGCGCGCCGTCGAAGGCGGCTTGCACCATGACCAGCGCGTGGTTGGCGATTACCACATCGGCGTGGCGTGCGGCCCGCACCGTCTTTTCGACGAAGCAGCGGCGATAGTGGGCACAGGCGGCGTGTATGCACTCGCCGCGCCGGTCGACCAGATTGGCGGGCCAGGGCTGGTGCGCGGCGGGGGCGGCATAGAGGCCGGGCAGCCAGGCCGGGAAGTCGCCCCCCGTCATGTCGCCATCGGCACAGGCCCCGGCCCAGCGCGCGACCAGTCCCAGACCGATCACATCGCCCGCGCCCAGCTGGGCCTGCTGCACCATCTCCTGCAGATTCAGCAGGCAGAGGTAGTTTTCGCGCCCCTTTCTGACCACTACCCGCCGCCGGGTCTGGCCGGGATGGTCGGGCAGGGCCAGGCCCTCGCGGGCGATCTGGCGCTGCAGGGCGCGGGTATAGGTCGAGACCCAGACGGTGCCGTGGTTGCGCTCGGCCCACAGACCGGCGGGCGCCAGATAACCCAGGGTCTTGCCGGTGCCGGTGCCCGCCTCGGCCAGCAGGGCGCGCGGCTGGTCCTTCTGGTCGCGCGGGGAGAAGGCAAAGGCGGCCTCGGCGGCGTAATCGGACTGGGTGGGGCGCGCCTCGTCGAGACCCAGCCCCTTAAGCATGTGGTCCAGCCGGATGCGGGCGCTTTCGCTGTCGACCGGGTGCGAGCCCGCCTCGCCGCGCGGCGCGACCTCCTCCCATTCCGACAGGCGGTTCCAGACGTCGAGCCCGGTGCCCGGCTCACGCCGGTCGCGCGGATTGCGCCCCGCAGCCACCAGCCCGGCACGCAGGGCCTGATCGACGCGCTCCCCCCAGCTCCAGCCCGCGCGGGAGAGGGTGCCATTCAGCGTCAGGGCCGCTTCAAGGTCCGGATAGTCCGCCGCCGACAGCTCGGCCAGCAGACGTCCGGCGACCGAGCGCAGGGCCGTGGCCTGGGCCACCGCCCCGACCGGTTCGTCCAGACCCAGCGCAATGGCCAGCCCCGTGGGGGTCGGCGCACAAAAGCGCGCGGGCCGCACGAAGACGAACAACTCCAGCACATCCAGCAGGTGCGCGGCCCGCGGCGGCGCCTCCAGCCCCAGCCGCCGCGCCGTCAGCCCGGCATGGGCGACCAGCACCGGCGCCGGACCACAGAACAGCCCCTCGGCCGCCCCTCGCCCGATCGCCCGCGCGCCCTCGGCATCCGCCACCGCCCCCGCACCCGGCGGCGTCGCCAGCGCAGGCGGCAGGTCGAGGACCAGCGACGAGGGAGGGGCAGCAACCGGGGACACCGCCCTTCCTTACCCCTGCCCGCGCGGAAACGGAACGGGAACGGGATACAGTTCTCGTCATCCTCTGCCTCGACCAGAGTATCGGTCGTGGCAGGCCCTTGCCGCACGAGGACCTCTGGCTCAGGCTGTCTGTATGGAGCCGAAAACACGACCCCCTCGCATGAGCCGACTCCTCTTCCTTGCAGGAGGGGGCGTCATCCTGATCGTCCTCACGCTGCTTTGGTGGTGGCCCGCTATCGGAGCATGGCTGGACGTGGACACTTGCCTCGACCGTGGCGGGCGATGGAATGAGGTCGAGCGGACATGCGAGGGTGTGCGTCCCTAACCCCTCGCCATCCGGGCATCGTCGATGTTGGCACAGTTGTCATCCCGGACGCCCCGGGAGGGGCGATCCGGGACGGCGGTCCGTGCACTCCATCCCTCCCGGAAATCGCCTTGGCGATTATCCGGGAGACGCTCTCGCCCGATCTTCCCGTCTCCCGGACAGACGTTCCGTCTTCCGGGAGCGGCGGTTCAACGCCCGACCGTCCCGGATAATCGCTGGAGCGATTTCCGGGATGACAACTCACAAATTTCACCCGCAGCGCCGCCCCCTCCGACCCGCCGCTTCGCGGCGCGCCACCTCCCCCATGAGGGGGGAGGAGATGAGAGGGCGACGCCGTCGATCTCCGCGCCCCCTCGCTGTGTCCTCCGTGGCTTTTCTTCGCTGTGTTCGCTGTGATGAACCTTGGACCGCCCGGCCCGGCACGCCCCCGTCCGTTTCTGACGCACCCGCGTGCCACCGTCGGCGCCATGATCACCCCCGCCCTCCCGGACGCCCCCGCCGACGACCTCTGGACGGTTGCGCGCGAGGCCTTTCAGGCCGGGGCGACGGCGCAGCGCGTGTGCCGCGAGCTGGGCATTTCGCCCACCACCTTCTGGAAGCGCGCCTCGCGCGAGGGCTGGCTGCGCCGCGACCAGCCATCCCCTCCACCCCCGATCGACCCGGGCCGCGCCGTCGATGATCTGGCCACGGCTATCAACAAGGTCTGGCGCCGGATCTGCATGGCCCTCGATGCCGGCGATGCCCTGGCGGCCGTCCGCTGGACCCGCATCCATAGCCAGCTGAAGGCCAACGCCCTGGCCGAGGCCCGCGCCGAGGCCGCCGACCGCCGCCACGCCGGCCACACCCTCAGCCTGAATGCCCTGCGCACCCGGCGCGAGCCACCCCGCGCGGCGGGCATCCCGGCCACCCCGGAGGCAAAAGTGGAGAAAGGGGAGTCTGTTTTTCCGAACTCTCTCTCCCCCGATCGCCCCCCAGGCCATGGCGGCGATCCCTGACCTCACCCCTTCAGCATCAGGGCGTCGTCGATCTCGCTGGCGCGGATGTAGGCGGGGCGCGCGCGGAGGCGTTCGGCGTAGGGAATGAAGGCCGCGCGCTCGGGCAGGGACTTGAACATCAGGCCCCAGTTGATCTGGGCCCCGACATAGACGTCGGCCGCGCTGAACCGGTCGCCGAGGATCCACGGGCCCGGACCCGAGACGGCGGTTTCAAGCGCATCGACCATGGCGTCATAGCTGCCGTAGCCCACGGTGCCGGCCTTGTCCGCAGGCGGCAGCAGGCCGAGTGAGTTGGCGGTGACGGCGGCCTCGAGCGGGCCGGCGGCGAAGAACATCCAGCGCAGGTATGTGCCGCGCCCGGCCTCCTGCGGACCCGGCGCCAGTCCGGCTTCCGGGAAGCGGTCGGCGAGGAAGGTGCAGATGGCGGCACATTCGGTGACCACCTCGCCGTCGCAGACGATGGCGGGCACCTTGCCCATCGGGTTGATCGCCAGATATTCGGGGGCTTTCATGGTGGTGCCATAGTCCAGCACCTCGGTCCGGTAGGGTCGGCCCACCTCCTCCAGCATCCAGCGCACGATGCGCCCACGCGACATGGGGTTGGTATAGAAAACGATCTCGTCGGCCATGGCGTCCTCCCGGGTTTTCGACAGCCTAGTCCGGGATTGGGGGGCGCGTCACGCAACCGTGGTTTCGCAATATGGCAAAGTCGGGGATAGTTGCGTCATGACTCGCCCTGACAGGCCACTGGCGCTCGGTCGCCTTGAAATCTGGCGCCATCCCTGGCCGGTGCGGGTGACCCACTGGGTCAATGTCGTCTGCGTGGTCTTCCTGCTGATGACGGGGCTGCAGATCCTGCGGGCGCATCCGTACCTGTACTGGGGCCTGGCCTCGACCTTTGACGATCCCTGGCTGAGCATCGGCACCATTCCCGGCTGGATGACCTTGCCCGGCTATCGCGATCTGGCGACCGGCCGGAACTGGCATTTCTTCTTCGCCTGGATCTTCGTCGCCAACGGCATGATCTATCTGTTGTACATCCTGTTCTCCGGGCGGCTGGCGCGGATGCTGGAGCCCAGCCGGGCCGAGCTGGCGCACCTGCCCGACAGTGTCGTGGAGCACGCCCGGCTGAAGTTTCCGGAAGGCGAGGCGGCCCGGACCTATAATGTCATCCAGAAGCTGACCTATCTGATCGTGCTGCTGGTGGTGCTGCCGATGATGCTGGTCACGGGGCTGGCCATGTCGCCGATGATGAATGCCGCCATCCCGGAGCTGCTGCCGATCCTGGGCGGGCGACAGTCGGCGCGGACCCTGCACTTCATCGCGGCCACGGGCATCACCACCTTTGCGGTCGTGCATGTGCTGCTGGTGTTCCTGAGCGGGCCGGTGAACAATCTCAGGGCCATGATCACCGGCTGGTATGTGATCCGCACCGATCCCGAACCTGAGACCGAAAGGGAGACGTCCGATGACCGCGATCCGTCCTGACCGTCGTCACCTGTTGCTGGCCGGCGGGGCGCTGGCCCTGTCCGGCTGTGACCGTCTGGTGCGGAATGCCGAGGCCCAATGCACGGTCAAGAAGGCCGAGCAGGTGTCAAAGCGTACCCAGCGCGCCCTGGCCCGCGACGCCCTGGCGCCGGAGTATCAGGAAAAGGACATCTCGAAGGACTTCCGCGCCAATGGCTCGGTCGATCCGGCCGATGCGGAATATGTGGCGCTCAAGGCCAATGGATTCCGCGACTATCGCCTGATCGTGGACGGGCTGGTGGAGACCCCGCTGGCCCTGTCGCTGACGGACCTGCGGCGCATGCCCTCGCGGACCCAGATCACCAAGCACGACTGCGTCGAGGGCTGGACCTCGATCGGCAAGTGGAAGGGCGCGCGCCTGTCAGCCGTGCTGGACCGCGCGCGTCTGAAGCCCGAGGCCAAGTTCGTGGTGTTCCACTGTTTCGATGCTCTCGATCAGACCGAGGACGGCGACCGCTACTACGAAAGCATCGACATTCCCGAGGCCTATCACGAGCAGTCGATCCTCGCCTATGAAATGAACGACGAGATCCTGCCCATCAGGCACGGCGCCCCGATCCGGCTGCGGCTGGAGCGTCAGCTGGGCTACAAGATGGCCAAATACATCAAGCGGATAGAGGCCGTCGAAAGCTTCGCCCACATCGGCCGGGGCAAGGGCGGCTATTGGGAGGACCGCGGCTATGAATGGTATGCGGGGATTTAGGGCCCGGGGCCTCCTTCTGGCGGGGCTGGTCGCCCTGTGGCCTACGGTGGCTCTGGCCCAGACTGCGACTGATGCGGCGCCCCGGCCCCCGCTGTGCGAGGGCGCCGTCACCCGTCTCGGGCCGCCCCCTCGCCCTGCGCCTGCTCTCGACGTCTGGCCTGCCTCCACCTTCGGGGTGACCGGGCGGGAAGACGATGCCCTGGACGATGTGCTCACGCGCGCCGCAGGTGCCATGGGGGCCGAGTCGATGGGGGCCGCCGTGCTGGACGCCGACGGCCTGTGGTCGGGTCGCACCGGGGCGGAGGACTCCCCCCTGTTCTGGTGGGCCAGCGCCGGCAAGCTGGCGGTCGCCGTTGCGGTGCTTCAGCTGGTCGAGGAGGGGGCGGTGGCGCTCGACGACCCGGTCTCGCGCTGGGTCGAGGAGGTGCCGCTGGGCGAGCGCATCACCCTCGGCATGCTGCTGGACCACACCTCGGGCCTCTACAGTTCCAACGAGGCGGCGTCGGTCCGGGCCGATCCCCGCTTCCGGACGCTCGACGAACTGGTCGCCGTCGCGCGCGACGAGGGCAGCCTGTTCTGTCCCGGGCAGGGATGGCGCTATTCCAACACCAACTACTGGCTGCTGGGCGCGGTACTGGAGGCGGTCGAGGGGCAGCCACTGGACCAGATCCTGACGCGCCGGATCGTCAACCGGGCCCGCCTGTCCGGCGTGCGGTTCGTGACACCGGATGATGCCCTGTCCGATATGCAGCCCCTTCCGCCGCCGGACGAGGCCCGGGGCGAGGTGGTGGTGCACCCGGCCTGGGTAGGGGCCGCCGGGCCCATGCTGGCGACGCCCGAGGGGGCCGTCAGCCTGCTGCAGGCGGTCCTGACCGGACAGCTGCTACCGCCGGAGCGGGTGCGGACCATGCTCGACCAGCCCTGGCCGATGTTCGATCAGCCGATGGCCTATGGGCGCGGCCTGATGATCTATGAGGTGCCCGAGCCCGGCCGGCCGCTGACCTGGGTCGGTCATTCCGGGGGCGCGAGCGGGGTCAAGGCCGCCATGGTCTGGTCGCCGGTGGATCAGGCCTATGCCGCGGTGGTGCTGACGGGACCGGGGTCGGCCGAGGCAGCGGCCAATGCCCTGTTGCGGACACGCGGCCGCCGCTGATCTCGCGTGCAAGCCGTTGCACGCGGAGCGGAATTCCCCTCTAGATGCGTCGTGCGATCGGGGGATCGCGAGGGGGTAACATGCGCAGGATCGGAACGCGGCTTGCCGTACTGGCGGGGGTGCTGGCCCTGACGGGGTGCAAGATGGGCCCCGACATCACGCCGGCGAAAATGGTCCAGATTCCGGACGCCGAAAAGATGCGGGCCGCCTATCCGACCTTCGCCCGGATCGCCGGGATCGAAGGCAAGGTCTGGATGCGCTGCGCCTATACGACGGCGGGCACGCTGGAACGCTGTCGCAAGCGCGGCGTCGCGCCCGAGGGGCTGAATTTCGACAAGGCGATTCCCTTCCTTCTGGCCGAGTATCTGGTCGAGCCGCAGACAATCGACGGCAAGATCGCGCCGGGCGAGATCGACTTCGTCATCCATTTCGCCCCGCCGTCCGCGCCGCCCGCCTGGACCGGCGATCCGGTGACGGACGACGAACTGCGCTCGGCCCGTCGGATCGTGGCGGCCCAGCTGGCGATGGTGGATCGCTACGGCGAACGGGGGAATGCACACCGGAGCGTGGCCATCGACCGCTATCAACCTGTGGCGGACATGCTGGATCGGGCTTTCACCGCAGAAGGGGATGCGCGCAATGACGCCATGGCCCGCGCCCTGGTGCAGGCCATGACCCCCGAGGAAAGGCGCAACTTCCGCCGCGGCGGATTTGGCGGGGCGTCGACCTATGAAATGGAGACGGTCAGTCCCGAGCTGTTCGCGGCCAATGCCCGTATCGCCGAGCGGATCCGCACCGAATACTGCGCGACCTATCCCTGCGCGGCGACCCGGCCGGGCACCTAGTCCTCGACCGTTTCCTTGCGGCGCTTGACCATCAGGTCGAAGCTGTCCCAAACGCCGTCGGCCCCGTGCCAGGATCCGCGGGTCGCGGCCTTGGAATATTCGGTGGCGCGGGCCTCGAAGAAGTTGGCGTGCTCCACACCCGACAGCAGGGACTGCAGCCAGGGCAGGGGGTTCTCGCGCCGGCCGCCGTACAGTTCGGGCAGCTGCAGCTGGCGCAGGCGCCAGTCAGCGATGAAGCGGATGTAGGCCTTGATGTCGTCCGGCGTCATGCCGTTCACCGGACCCATTTCGAAGGCCAGGTCGATGAACTTGTCCTCCATGTTCACGACCGTCTCGCAGCACTGCACGATGTCGTCGGCGACCGCCTTGGTGACCGCACCGGTTTCCTTGTTGAAGGCGTGGTACAGCTTGATGATGCCTTCGCAGTGGAGGCTCTCGTCACGCACCGACCAGCTGACAATCTGGCCCATGCCCTTCATCTTGTTCTGGCGCGGGAAGTTCATCAGCATGGCGAAGCTGGCGAACAGCTGAAGCCCTTCCGAGAAGCCGCCGAACATGGCGAGCGTCCGGGCGACGTCGGCGTCGGTCTCGACCCCGAACTGGCCCATATAGTCGTGCTTGTCCCGCATGGCCTCATATTCCATGAAGGCGCCGAACTCGCTCTCGGGCATGCCGATGGTCTCAAGGAGCAGGGCGTAGGCCGCGATATGGATCGTCTCCATATTGGCGAAGCTGGCCAGCATCATCTTGACCTCGGTCGGTTTGAACACCCGACCGTATTTCTCCATATAATTGTCCTGCACCTCGATGTCCGCCTGGGTGAAGAAGCGGAAGATCTGGGTGAGCAGGTTGCGCTCGGCGCTGTTGAGGTTGGCCGCCCAGTCCTTGCAGTCCTCGCCCAGCGGCACTTCCTCGGGCATCCAGTGGACCTGCTGCTGCTTCTTCCACATGTCGAAGGCCCACGGGTAGCGGAACGGCTTGTAGGCGGCCGAGGGTGTCAGCAGGCCGGGCAGGTCGTCGGCGGAGCGGGCGGGCGTGATCGGGCTGTGGGCGTTCATGCGCGTCTCGTGCACTGGAGGCAGGCGGAAGGATGAGTCCGCAGAATGCGCGGCCTCACGCGCCCTGCCAAGAGGGGTCGGGGGCGGATATTGTGATTGTGATCGCGGCAGCCCCCAAATCTTGTGGTTAACCGGCCCCGCCTGGGGATTGACGGGCATTTCCCGGCTTCGCGCCTTGAGCGAGAAATGTAAACAAGCCATCTGGACTAGAAATATGGCAAACCGCGGTTATAGTTCGCTCGTGGGGGGAATTGGGCGACGACTGAGGCTCGGCTCTTCCCGCGTTATGGACATTATGTCCGCACAGGGAGGCTAAACACATGAAAAAACTGAAGTTGCTGGCGCTCGGCGCCACCGTGGCCATGGGCCTGAATGCGGCGGCAACTGCGCCGGCGTTGGCCCAGGCCGAACCCATCCTCGGGCAGCTGACCCTGTTCGGCACCGACTGGTGTCCGCGCGGCTGGGCCAAGGCCAATGGCGCCCTGCTTCCCATCTCGCAGAACGCCGCACTGTTCTCGCTGCTCGGCACGACCTATGGCGGCAATGGACAGACAAACTTCGCCCTTCCGGATCTGCAGGGCCGTGCGCCGGTCAGCTACAGCACCAACATGCCGATCGGCCTGGCGACAGGCAGTTCTACGGTCACCCTGACGGTCAACCAGATGCCGGCCCACAACCACCTGGTCGCGGCCTCGTCCCAGGGCCCCTCTACCGGCAACCCGTCAGGCGGCAGTCTCGCCACCTTCCCGCCCGCTCAGCCGATCTATTCAAGTTCGGGGACGACCCCGAGTGTGCCGATGAATGCGCAGATCCTGTCGCATACGGGCGGCAGCCAGCCGATCAACGTCCAGAGCCCGATCCTGGCGATGAACTGGTGCATTGCCACCGTCGGCATTTTCCCCTCGCGGCCCTGAACAGGAGGTTGGCATGAACATCATGCTCAAGACGACGGTCGCGGCCATGATCGGTGCCGTGGCCGGGCTGTCGGCCCTGACCGGCCCGGCACGGGCCCAGGAGCCCATCCTGGGACAGCTCCAGCAGTTCGGCACCTACTGGTGCCCCGAAGGATGGATGCGGGCCAATGGGCAGCTTCTGGCCATCGCCGGGAATGAAGCCCTGTATTCCCTGCTCGGGACGACTTACGGAGGAAACGGTACGGTCACCTTCGCCCTGCCGGACCTGAGAGAGCGGGCCCCGGTTAGCCAAAACGGTCAACTGCCGATCGGCGCCATGACGGGTCACAGCCAGACGACCCTGATCTCGGTGAACCTTCCCAGCCATACGCACCAGATGCGGGCAGATGCGTCAGCGCCCGCGACCAGTGAACCGAACGGCTCGATGCTGGGCACATTCACTGTGCCTGTCTACGCTCCGTCCACGGCGCCGCTGGCGATGGTCATGCATCCGCTGATGGTTCAGCCGACGGGCGAAAATCAGTCTGTTTACACCCAGAGCCCGATCCTGGCGACCAACTGGTGTATTGCCATGGAAGGCATCTACCCGCAGCGCCCAGACTAGGCCCGCGCGAGTCCAACCTGACCCCGCCGGGCTGCCACCGGCGGGGTTTTTTCTAATCAAACAGCAGCACCGCCAGGCCGGTGAGGGCGAAGCCGAGGGCTGCGGCAATCCGGATCCATTTCAGGGGCAGCCGTTCGGCCGCCGTCTCGCCCAGCAGGACAGCGGGGGTGTTGGCCAGCATCATGCCAAGCGTCGAGCCGATTACCACCGGGATCAGGGCCTCGAACCGAACCGCCAGGGCGGCGGTCGCGATCTGGGTCTTGTCGCCCATCTCCAGAATGAAGAAGGCGGCGGTGGTGGTCAGGAAAATCCCGCGCCAGGTGGTCTCGTTCGGGGCCGGCCGTTCTTCAAGCGTGTCCGGGATCAGGGTCCAGGCGCCGAATGCGAGGAAGGTCAGGCCGATCACCCATTTGAGCCACGGTCCCTCGGCAAAGCTGGCCAGCACCGAGCCCGCTATCGCGGCCACGGCGTGGTTGGCGATGGTCGCGACGAGGATGCCGCACAGGATGGGGACAGGTCGTCGCCATGCGGCCGCCAGCAGGACGGCAAGCAGCATGGTCTTGTCGCCGATCTCGGCCAGGGCCACGAGGCCTGTTGATACGCCCAGCGCCTCCCAGAAGGGCGCTCCACTCAGCAAATGCATCGATCATCACTCATGCGGGGGCGACGGGCAGACCGACGGTCATCGCGGACGCCCCCGCATGGTGCGCCCCGCGATGCCAGCGGTCTTGTCAAACAGCTCCGCGACCTGAAGGTCCGCCGAAGCCCCGCACGCGCCATTCCCTCCGGGCGAGGGAAAGTGTGTTGACGCGCGCCCCACTGCGGTGTGGGCGACTACTCCCCGATGACGAGGCGGCTCCCTTACGCGTCCGCCTCCGAGTCTGCAAGCCGCGCCGCGCGACGGCGACCGTGCCGCTCCAGCGCCCAGGCCGCCAGCCACAGGCTCATGGCCCAGGCCCCGCCGACGCACCAGCCGGCCAGTACATCCGACAACCAGTGGGCGCCCAGATAGACCCGGGTAATCCCGACGATCAGCGCCAGGGTTACAGCCGAGCCCAGTACCCAGGCCTTCTCCCGGCGGCGTTTCAGGCCCTGGGCCACCAGCGTGCCGAGGCTGAGGTAGAAGACGGTCGACAGCAGGGCATGACCCGAGGGGAAGCTGGCATTCAGGGTCTCGACCACCTGATAGGTCGCCGGCGGGCGCTCGCGCTCGAACACGGCCTTCAGGCCTTCGCTGAGACCCACGGCGCCGATCAGGCCGACCACCAGCCGGAGGGCCGCGCCGCGATGCCGCTGCAGCAACAGATAGCTGACGGCCAGCAGCGTAAAGAGCGAGAGCACCGAAATGCCGCCAAGGGAGGTCAGGTCGACCGCGCCCTCCTGCACCCACCAGGGGCCGATCGGATCGTCGGGGTTGCCGGGCGCGCGCAGGGCGGACAGGACCCAGAGGTCCAGCGCATGGTCGCCTTCCTCGGACAGGTCCTCGGCCAGTTCGAGGAACATCAGGCTGCCCAGCGCGATGATCAGGAAGGCGCCGAGCGCCGCGGCCTCGGTGCGAGCCAGATGGAGGACACGGACGGCAAGCGGGGGCAGATGATCCGCCAGCCGGCGGCGCATATCGGACAGGGTCATCGTCGCCAAACGGCCAAGGTTGGGCGCTGTTCCGGCGACGCTTTGGGGTGATCACGATTTCGTGAATCTGGGGAGGCCGTCACCCGGCTGTCACGGGCCTTTCCACAGTCGCCGACAGCTTGCCCCCCGATTCGTGAAGAATGTGATCGTCAAGCCCGTTGACGGGTCGTTAGCTATATGTGCCCCATATGTGGCGTCAGGCCCTGCTTCGCACACTACATCGTGTGTCACCGCAGGGGGCGCTGTTGCATTGGCATTCGGGGATAGACAGACATCATGGCTGGCGGAGAAGCTTTGAAAGCGATGGAAATCCAGACGGTTGAACCGGGCCAGACGCCCGATCGGCCGCATCTGAAAGTGGTGCCGTCCATCGTTCTGGATCGCTCGCGCGACGCCCTGCTGACCGAATTCGGCAAGAAGACGCTGGAGGATCGCTATCTGCTGGCCGGAGAGAGCTATCAGGACATGTTCGCGCGGGTCGCCAATGCCTTCGCTGACGATGCCGAACACGCCCAGCGCATCTATGACTATATGAGCCAGCTGTGGTTCATGCCGGCGACGCCGGTGCTGTCGAACGGCGGCGCCAATCGCGGCCTGCCGATCTCCTGCTTCCTGAATGCGGTGGGCGACAGCCTGGACGGCATCCAGTCGGTGTGGAACGAGAACGTGGCCCTGGCCTCGAACGGCGGCGGCATCGGCACCTACTGGGGCGGCGTCCGCTCCATCGGCGAGAAGGTCAAGGGCGCGGGCCAGACCTCGGGCATCATCCCTTTCATCCGCGTGATGGACAGCCTGACGCTGGCGATCTCGCAGGGCTCGCTGCGCCGGGGCTCGGCCGCCGTCTATCTGGACGTGCACCACCCCGAGATCGAGGAGTTCCTCGAAATCCGCAAGCCGTCGGGTGACTTCAACCGCAAGTCCCTGAACCTGCACCACGGCATCAACATCACCGACGCCTTCATGGAGGCGGTCCGCGACGGCCGGACCTTCGACCTGATCTCGCCCAAGGACCAGGCGGTCATGAAGACCGTCGATGCCCGCGGCCTGTGGCAGAAGATCCTTGAGATCCGCCTGCAGACGGGCGAGCCCTATCTGATCTTCTCCGACACGGTGAACCGCCAGATGCCGCGTCACCAGCAGGAGCTGGGCCTGTCGGTCAAGCAGTCCAACCTGTGCTCGGAAATCATGCTGCACACCGGCCGCGACCATCTGGGCGTCGACCGGACGGCGGTCTGCTGCCTGTCGTCGGTCAATGCCGAGACCTTCCTCGAGTGGAAGGACGAGCCGCGCTTCATCGAGGACGTCATGCGCTTCCTCGACAATGTGCTGGAAGACTTCATCCGCCGCGCGCCGCCGGAAATGTCGGCCGCCGTCTATTCGGCCAAGCGCGAGCGTTCGGTGGGCCTCGGCCTGATGGGCTTCCACTCCTTCCTGCAGGCCCAGGGCGTGGCGTTCGAATCCGCCATGGCCAAGTCGTGGAACATGCGGCTGTTCAAGCACCTGCGCCGCGAGGCCGACAAGGCCAGCCGCCTGCTGGCCGAGGAAAAGGGCGCCTGCCCCGATGCCGAGGAGCGCGGCATCATGGAGCGCTTCAGCCACAAGCTGGCGATTGCCCCGACGGCCTCGATCTCGATCATCTGCGGTGGCACCTCGGCGGGCATCGAGCCGATCCCGGCCAACATCTACACCCACAAGACCCTGTCGGGCTCGTTCGCGGTCAAGAACCCCTATCTGGAAGAGGTTCTGGAGGCGAAGGGTCTGAACACGGATGCCGTCTGGAATTCGATCCTCGAGAACGAAGGCTCGGTCCAGCATCTGGACGCGCTGACCGAGGACGAGAAGGCCATCTTCAAGACCGCCTTTGAGCTGGACCAACGCTGGGTGGTCGAACTGGCCGCCGACCGTACGCCGGAAATCTGCCAGGCCCAGTCGGTCAACCTGTTCATCCCGGGCGACGTCGAGAAGTGGGACCTGCACATGCTGCACTGGTCGGCGTGGGAGCGGGGCCTGAAGTCGCTCTACTACCTGCGCTCCAAGTCGGTGCAACGGGCGGCCTTCGCCGGCTCCGAGGACAAGGCCGAGCAGGACGTGGATCCGAACCAGCCCGACCTGTTCTCCGTGGCGCGTACCGATTACGACGAGTGTCTGGCCTGTCAGTAGGGGGCCTCCGGCCCGTAGGGCGGGAACGCGAAGGCGTTCTTTTCCGTTAGGCTGACAGAAGGCCGTCGCCGAAAGATCATTTGTCGGGCGCGGTCAGATGTAGCATGCTCCCCTGCACCATTGCGGAGGGGCACGGTGAGGGGCCTGTGAAGCGATCGACGTCCATACTGGCGGGCATTGTCCTGGCCACCGGATTTGGAGGAACCGCCCTGGCTCAGGCGGCCCCTTCGACGACGGCGTCGCTCAACGCTACGGACCCGTGGGAAGACAGCTGGGAAGCCCAGCGCCGTGACCGCGAAATCACCACCCGCCTCAACTCCGATACAGCCTATACCGCCCGGGTTCAGACCGTGACCGCCGGTGCCTATGTGCCGGAGGCACGCGCCATCGACGTGCGCCCGCTCGAGATCGAGCGTGGATCGCCCTGGGTCGCCACCTCGCGCGAGGTCTGGCGTGAAACCGACAGCTATACCGAGAGCCTGCGGGTCGATAGCGCGGGCACATTGCGCCGGGCCGACGGCGGGCCGCTGCCTCCGGGTGCCGGCGATGCCGTGATGGTCGACGATGAGCGCTATGGCGTCAGCTACCGCCGGGGCTGGCCGTCGACGCTGGGCTATACCGCCTCCGGACTGGAAGTGACCCTGACCCCCCACGCCGGGGTCGGCATGACGCCGCTGGGTCCCATGGCCGAGGCGGGCGCGACCCTGTCGATCGGCTCGGACGTCGAGCGGATGGTGCCCGAAGGCCAGGAGGTCTTCGGTGATCGCGCCCGCTGGTATCTGTTCGCGGCGGGTTCTGGCCGGGCTGTTGGCTACAATTTCGCCCGGACGCGCGACGGCAACTTTGCCCGCTCGGGATACAGCCACGACTCGGGCGCCTTCCTGGGCGATGCCTCCATCGGCGTCGCTTACCGCCGCGGGGATCTGCACAGCTCGGTCGGACTGGTTTATCGCGAGATCGAGCCGGGTGGCATGCGCGACATGAGCGACGGCATCGAGGCCGATGTGTCCGAAGGCATGGTGGCCTTCCAGCTGTCGATCAAGCCCGACTGGTGATCCGCTAGCGGATCCTGCCTGCGATCACGCCCTCGCGCCGGTCGTCGGCTCCGCCGTCCCAGGCCCATCCCTCAGGCCCCAGCCGCCACACGCCGCCATGCAGGCCGGAATTCTCGCTGGCATTGGGCCGGAGCCGCAGCTCCTGCGCGGCCAGTGCGCTTTGGAGCTCGGGCGAGAACCGGTCCGTATCGGCGCCCAGACCGCTGCCCCGCGCCACCAGATTGGGCTGGTCGAAGGCGTCCTGGACCGGCAGGCCCCAGTCCAGAATGCCGATCAGGGCCTTGGCATTATAGGCCAGGATGGATGATCCGCCGGGTGAGCCGAGGCCGCCGACCAGTCGGCCCTCACGGTCCAGGATGATCACCGGCGCCATGGACGACCGGGGCCGCTTGCCGGGGGCCACCGCATTGGCGACGGGCCGGCCCAGATCGTCGACCGCCTCGAACGAGAAGTCGGTCAGCTGGTTGTTGAGGAAAAAGCCCCCGCTCATGCGGCCCGAGCCGAACACGCTTTCGACCGTGGTGGTCATGCTGACGGCATTGCCCCACTGATCGACGATAAAGAAGTGCGAGGTGCCGGCCGGCTCGGTGGTCGCATCGGCCCCGGTCGCTGTAACCCCGGGAGGCAGGCCCGGTTCGGCCACGCCCGTCAGGGTCGGCACCAGGGCCGCGCGTTCGGCCACATAGGCCGGATCCAGCAGACCCGCGACCGGCACGTGGACGAAGTCCGCATCGGCCACATAGCGATCCCGGTCTGCATACATCAGCCTCTGCAGGCGGGCGAAGGCGACCCAGGCGGGCGCCTGATCCGGTCCGGCGTCGATGTCCGGCACATGCTCGGCCATGGCCAGCAGCTGCAACAGGGCCACCCCGCTGGAGGGGGGCGGGGGTACGCAGATCACATAAATGCGGTAGGGGCGGCACAGAGGCTCGCGCACTTTCGGCTCATAGGCGGCCATGTCGGCCAGGGTCAGACCGCCGGGCCGGGGAGACGCAGCCACCGTCTTGACGATGCCCTCGGCGATCGGCCCTTCATACAGGGCGCGCGGCCCCTGATCGGCCAGTATGCGGACCGTTTCGGCATAGGACGGATTGACCAGCCGGTCGCCGGTCGTCAGGCGCTGCCCGTCCGGCCCGATAAAGTACGCATTGGCCCACTCGGTGCGGGCCTGTCCGCGCGTGGCTGCCATATAGCCGCCCAGCCGGGGACTGATGATGAAGCCCTCGCGTGCCAGACGCTCGGCATCTCCGAACAGGTCCTTCCACGCCAGACGCCCGTGGTCGGCATGGGCCACGCCCAGCATGGCCACCGCCCCGGGCACACCGGTCGAGCGCCCTGACATGACGGCATCGGGGAAGGGCAGGGGACGACCGTCCTGCCAGAACAGATCGGGCGTGGCCGAGGCCGGGGCCGTTTCGCGGCCGTCATAGGCAGTGACCGCGCCCGTCTCGGCATCGAACCACATCATGAAGGCCCCCCCGCCCAGGCCGGACGACTGGGGCTCCACCAGCCCCAGAACGGCCTGAACGGCCACGGCGGCGTCCGCGGCCGTGCCGCCTCGATCCAGCACCGCCATGCCTGCGGCGACCGCAAGGGGATTGGCGGCCGAGACAAAGGGCCCGACCGCGCGGGGCACTCCGGCGCTGACCGGCGCGACCGGCGTGACCTCGACCGGCGCCAGCGGCGCGCAGCCGGCAACTGTGGCCGCGACGAGAGCGCTCCCGGCGATGATCAGGGCGCGCAGGGTATTTACGGACGGGAACAGCGACATGGGCGCGGGCGATCCGGAACAGCCGCGGGAAAGGGGAGGTCCCCGCCTGATCCATTTCGGCCGCCTGCCCGACGGCGGCAACCCCCGGCGGTCAATTCTCCGGGCCGGACATGAGATCAGGGTCTTGCGTCCGCGAAACCGAGCGGCTAGAGAACCGCCCCTGTCCCGCAAGGGGCAGATGCGCACCCGTAGCTCAGCTGGATAGAGCACCAGACTACGAATCTGGGGGTCAGGAGTTCGAATCTCTTCGGGTGCGCCATTTTTCTCTGCCGGACGTCACAGTTTGTATGGACTCAGACGAGGGCGCTTCCCCACGAAGATCCGGAAGCTGCTCCATACGCGGTGCGCGACGTTCCGGATTGAGCAGCCGGGCTTCGGGAAGATCGACGACGGCGTTTCACGCCTGTGAGTGGCAACCTCAAGGCTTGAGCAGTCCGCCTCATCCCTGCGTGCCTTGGCCGAATAGGCGCAGTCGCGATACTGGCCGCGGCTGCGTCGTCGCCTCGCGTGAACCGGCTCTAGTCAGCATCAGTCTTGCGCTTCAGCTTGACGGAAATGCTGGCCGTCGCGCCCGCCTCGGCGATGAACAGCAACTCACCCTTGGCGCTCAAGGTGAACCCGATAGTGATCTCTTCGGCGGCCCACTCCCGAGCCTTCCCGCCGATGGTCGAACTGAGCGCCAGGAGGTGCTCAATGGTCGCCTCCCACTGCTCCATGACCTTGGTGCTGACCTTCTCGACCCGCCGCCCGGGAATCCACTGCAGCGCATGGTCCTCTAAATTCGGATCGTAGGGCCGGGCCGGCGTGGCCGACTCGGGCACGAAAAGCGAGATTTCCCAGTCTTTGTCATTCTCCACCATGCTTGCCTCCCTATCGATATGCTGTGACGCCGAGCGCGTAGAGCGCCTGCTCAAAGTTCAACGCCCTTCCCGCAAGACCGGTGGGGACTGCCGGTGTTGCGAGAGCGCCGAGATAGATGCCGACGGCCTCGTTCGTCGTCGTCTTCACCAGCGCGCCCGAGTCCCCATGGGAGAGTGCCTCATCCAGGAACACTTTAATGTCGTACGATCTGACGGAGACCATATGCATGTTGGTCTCTACCTCTGTCACCGTGCGCGGCTGCGAGCCACTCTTGCATTCGACCGTCACCCGATGGCCGGCCGCGGCGAAGCGTCGGGTGGATAACAGGGTGGGCGGCTGCGGCGGTGCATCGGTAAGGACGAATGCGCAGTCCACGTGAGGAAAGCAGGAACGCATGAGCCGACCCGCGGCACCATTCTCGAACGGCACAGTTCGACCCGGCCCCATCGTCCTCACGACATGACCAGCAGTCATCACGCCCCACAGACCCGTGGTGTCGCACCTCGCCCAAGCTGCCGACGTTCCGAGCGCCGGGTGTATCGGATGGTGATCTTCGTAAATGGCCTCACGGAACCTGAGTGGAACCGTAGTTCTCAGGCGTGGGAACCGGACCTCCGCGGCGTGCCCCCGGATCACCTCGGTTCCCGGCGGCAGGTGCAGCACCAGGCCGAAGCCCTTGTCCTCGGTGTCGGGATCGAACAGGCCGATCGCCAATGGATCGCGCAGAAGTTGCAGCGGATCATTGAAGGGCCAATAGGGATAGTGCCGCCAATCAACCTCGACCTGATTGAGCCGTAGCTCGTTGGCGATCGCGTATGTCCAGCGCGTACTACGCGCGATTAGCGCTTTACTTTCAATCTCATCGCGCTCAATCCAGCCCTTAATCTCCTCGTCGACTTCCGGCGGCACGTGTTCAGCGGGCGGCTCCTGCTCCGGCAGGACCCTGCGAAGATAGTCGTCTGAATAGTTCATGGCTCCTCCCCCCACCGCTCAGGAATGTAACCCAAGGTGAAGCCGCAGGGAATGGGCCGGTCCGGAGTGGCGCGACGGCGACTTAGGGACCTCAGCTTTATGGACATGGCCCGTCGTAGAACTGCTGCCTCCCCCGCCGTGGCAGTGTCAGGTGAACCGGTTCTTGATCAACGCGCCCACCTGAAGGTAGCTGAGTAATTCTCGGTATCACCTGCGGCGTCGCGCCATTTTCTCTCCGACATATCCGGTACCGCCACGACCCACATCCGTGGACGGAGCGCCACTCCGCCGAATTGATCCATCTCAATGCGTGGCCTGAGGCGAGGCGCGATGGGACGGGCATGGTCATCCAGCTCTCACCCGAACGGCTTGCGGCGCCCACGCCGCGCTACACCAGCTATCCGACGGCGGTGCAGTTCACGGAGGCGGTCGGCGCGGCCGAGAGCGGCGACTGGATCGCCGCCTTGCCCGAGGATGCCGACCTGTCGCTCTACGTGCACATTCCGTTCTGCGGCGCGCTCTGCTGGTACTGCGGGTGTTCGACGACGGTGGTGAATACGCCGGGGCCGATCGCGGGCTATCTGGACGCGCTCGAGGCGGAATTGCTGACCGTGGCCGACCGGCTGGGCGGGCGGCGACGGGTCGTGCACCTGCATTGGGGCGGGGGCTCGCCCAACAGTCTGTCGCCGGAGCAGATCGAGGATCTGGCCGCGCGCCAGCGGCTGCTGTTCGATGTGGCCGAGGGCGCCGAGTTCGCGGTCGAGATCGACCCGCGCTTCATGGATGCGGCGCGCGCGGCGGCGCTGGGCCGGGCCGGGGTCAACCGCGTCTCGATCGGGGTGCAGGACTTCAGCCCCGAGGTCCAGGCCGCCATCAACCGCCACCAGTCCTTCGCCACCACACGTCAGGTGGTCGACCAGCTGCGTCAGGCCGGGATCGGCGCCCTCAACATCGATCTGGTCTATGGCCTGCCCCACCAGACCGAGGCGCGGCTGGCCGAGACCCTGGAGCAGGCGCTGGCCCTGTCACCCGACCGGCTGGCGGTGTTCGGCTACGCCCACCTGCCGCAGCGCATCCGGCACCAGCGGCTGATCCCGGACGACACGCTGCCGGGGCATGAGGCGCGCCTGCGGCTGGCCGAACTGGCGACGGCGCGCCTGCTGGAGGCGGGCTATGTGCGGATCGGGCTGGATCATTTCGCGCGGCCGGACGACACGCTGGCCCGGGGCCCGGTGCACCGAAATTTCCAGGGCTATACGACCGACCCGTCTGATGCCCTTATCGGCTTTGGTGCCTCGGCCATCAGCCGCCTGCCGCAGGGCTATGCCCAGAATGCCACCGCAGTCGCCGACTACCGGCGCCGGATCGCCACCACGGGCCTGGCCACCGCGCGCGGCGTGGCCCTGAGCGAGGACGACCGGATGCGGGCCCATGTGATCGAACGGCTGATGTGCGACCTCACCTATTCCGCCGCTGACGTCCGCGACCGCTTCGGGCCAGCGGCCGACCGGTTGCTGCCGATCGTGCGGGGCATGGATGATCTCGAGGTCGAGGGGCTGATCGTGCGCACCGCCGATGGATTCCAGGTGCCGGAAGAAGCGGCCCCCTATGTCCGGATCGTCTGCGCCCGCTTTGACGCCTGGCTGGCCGCAACGACTGTGCGGCACGCTCCGGCGGTCTAGGCTGGACCTCTCGGCACGGCTGATCAGGTCCCGGGCTGGATGTAGGGGATGCGGGCGAACCATGCCCGCTCGGCGCCGCGGGGGTCGTTTTCCATCCGGGGCGGTCGGTCCAGCATCAGGGTCTCGCGTCGCTGGAGCGAATAGGGCGTCCAGTCCGGCAGACTGCCGCCGTTCGGATCGCCCGTCGCGGCATAGCGGGCGACCATCGCGCCCATGATGTCGGCCATGCCCTGGGCTTCCGGCCCGATCGCGCCAGAGCCCTCGGCGGCGAGGGTGTCGAATACCAGCGGAATGTCCGAGGTGTGAAAGGCACCGGTCCGCCCATTGGGCAGGCGTGCGGGCCAGTCCAGCTGATAGACATGCGCCGGTCGGCCCTGACGGGCGCGTTCCTCGGCCTCGATCACGGCGGCGCGCCAGGACCGGCCGGCCGTGGTGGCGCGGATCAGGACCTCGTCGGGCGACATCTGCGGATAGAGGTCGCGATAGAAGGCGATGACCTGCTCCGGGGCGACGTCGATGCGCAGCTGGGCCGGGGTCAGGCGCGCGGGCAGGCTGTCCCAGGTCAGGCCCTGATTGGCGGGGTCATTGCCGAGGAAGGCGAGGGTCTCCTCGCGCGTATTGCCGATGATCATGGGAATGTCGGCCGAGAGGGGCGGGGCGTCGGGATAGAAGGGATGGCGGGTCAGCACCCGGTCGTCCATCACGGGGCCGAAATAGAGGCCGCCGCCCAGAACGGGGTCCTCGGCCCGGGTGGCCTCGACCAGCTGCTCGACCGGCAGGGACCGCAGGCGCCGGATGTCGGTGGGGCGAAGATCAAGGGCGTCCAGCCAGGCCTCGGCCCGGCGCGTCGCGTTCAGGGGGCCCGAGGCTGTGACCTGCTGGCCGCTCATGGTCATGACCCGGTGGAACAGGCCGCGCGCCTGTGGCATGGCCATCAGGGTCGCGATCTTGGCGCCACCGCCCGACTGGCCGATCAGGGTCACGCGCGACGGGTCGCCGCCGAAGCCCGCGATAGCGTCGCGCACCCATTGCAGGGCCAGCACCAGATCCAGCTGACCCAGATTGCCGCTGTCCTCGAACCCGGCCAGCCCCTGGTCGGCGGCCAGACGCGCCAGATAGGCATAGCCCAGCGCATTCAGCCGGTGGTTCAGGGTGACGACGACCAGACCGTGCCGCCGGGCCAGCCTTGTGCCATCCGTCAGGGGACTGGACCCGGAGCCGTTCGAATAGGCGCCGCCGTGGATGTATACGATCACCGGCTTGGGCGGTCCGGCGTCGACCGGCGCCCAGACATTCAGGCGAAGGCAGTCTTCTGACATAGCCCCCGCGTCCGCCGCCCTCTGGGGCGCCGAGGGACCATAGGCGAAGGCCTCGAACGGGGTCGCCCAGGGCGTGGGCGCTACCGGGGACGCAAACCGGCGGGGGCCCGTGTCGGCGCCATAGGGAATGCCAAGGAAGGTCTGGAGCGCCTGATCAACAAACCCGCGCACCGGACCATGGGGTGTGGGAGCGACCGGGTGGCTTCCGAGGGCCCGGGCGTGGGGGAGGGGCGGGACCATGACGGCCGCACCCGCCCCGATCAGCAGGCCGCGTCGCGACGCGGACACCAGACGCTCAGACATGAAACCCTCCCGCACAGACGCCGTGCGGGAGGCTGTCACGCCGGGGGCAAAGCTTCAATGCGGATCAGTAGGCGTCGCAGGCCGCGCGGTTACCGGCTTCGCAGGCCGCGACCTGTTCCCGCCAGCGGGCGTTGCGGGCTTCCCACGCGGCGCGTTCGGCCCTGTACTCGGCCTGGGTGGTCTCCCAACGCGCGCGCTGACGGGCCGCTTCGGCCTCGGCTTCGGCGATGCGGGCCTGGCGGGCGCGCTCGGATGCCTCATATTCGGCACGGGCTCGGGCCTCCGCCGCATCTGCGGCCTCAAGACGGGCGAGGACCTCGGCGTTCAGGCGATGGGTCTCGGCATCGCCGCTGTCTTGCCGGGCAGGGTCCTGCAGGACGGGGTCCTGAAAGACGGGGCCGGACATCATCAGGGCGGCGGAAAGGGTCAGGGCGGAAATCATTGTATCCTCCGGTATGTCTTGCCCTTCAGAAACGGCCAAGCCTGTTAATGTTTCCCGATCCGGCTCAGGCGGCAAGGACCAGTTCGAACCGGGTGCCCTGCGGACCGGTCGAAACCAGTCGCAGACTGCCGCCCTGGGCCTCGGCCAGTTCTCGCGAAATGGTCAGGCCCAGACCCGAGCCTTCGCGTCCGGAGCCGGACACGAACGGCTTGAACAGCTGCTCCTCGATACGGGGCGGAATGCCGGGGCCGTTGTCCTCGAGCCGGATGCACACGCGCGGGCCGCGCACCTCGGCGCTGACCTCCAGCCGCGGGGGGCGGGTGCCGCTCAGGGCCTCGGGCGTATCGGTCAGGGCCTGACGGGCATTGCGCATCAGATTGACGAGGATGCGGTGCAACTGGTCCGGGTCGGCGGTCACCGACAGGCGGGCGGGCAGGTGGCGGACCAGTTTCAGCTCGCTGTGGTCCAGTCCGGCGTCCTGTGCGGCGGCCGTCAGGGCCGGGCCAAGGGCGACCCGTTTCAGCTGGGGCTCGGGCTCTTCGGTCTTGCCATAGTCCAGCACATTGCGGGTCAGGGCGGTGGCGCGGCCCAGCGCCCGCTCCAGCCGGGGCAGGGCCCGGGCCACGGCAGGGTCGGCCGAGTCGGCCATCCGGTCCGACGCGATCTGCGCGGCGCTCAGCATGTTGCGCAGGTCGTGATTGATCTTGGCCACCGCCTCGCCCAGCGCGGCCAGCCGGGCCCGGGAGCGCAGGGCCAGTCGCACCTCGCCCTGCATGCGGGCCAGCTCGCGCTCGACCTGCCCGATCTCGTCACGCCGGTCGGACGGGGGTTCCGGGTCTGACTCAGGATCGCCTGCGAACCGCTCGATCGAGCGGGTCACCCGGTTGAGCGGGCGCAGCACCAGGACGGCCAGGGCGGCATAGAGCATCAGACCCGCCAGACCTGCCACCAGCACGGCGGTCAGCAGGCTGTTCACGAGGGTGGCGCGCAGTTCCTGCTTGAGGGGTTCGGCGGGGGCGAGGATTTCGACATAGTCGCCCGAGCGGTAGCGAGGGCGCGCCTGAACCCGGATCGAGCGGTCCGGGTGGCCGAACAGGGTGCGCCACGGGTCGATCAGCCGCGTCCAGGTGCTGCGGCCCCTAAGGTCGATGACATCGGGCGCGCGCGGCAGGTTCGGGGCCTGAAGCAGCAGCCGCCGTACCCCCTGATCACCGACCACCACGGCCTGGACGCCGCCGATGGTCATCAGTTGCTCGGCCACCTCGTCGTCGACCATACTGTAGGGAAGGGCCTCGACGGCGGTGGAGGCCAGCTCGGCGGCCTGCAGCCGGTCGCGCAGCCAACGCTCGTGGAAGCCTGCCGCATTGGGCACGATGATCAGGGCGCCGACGGCAAAGGTGAAGATGACCGTCAGCAGCAGCAGGCGCAGCGCCAGCCCGGAGATCATGCGCGGCACGGGCTGGGCTCCGGCGGGTGCGCCGGCACGGTCCCTGAGCGCCGTCAGGGGCTTGATCGCCCAGTGGTAGACCCGGTGCGTGGCCGCCGTCATGCCATCCTCTTCCGGCGACGCTTGTACCACGTCTGGCCGCCCTTGATCAGCAGGGGCAGCAGGATCGACAGGAAGGCCACGCCCATCAACGGCCAGAAGAATTTCGAGACCAGCATGTTCAGGTCCGGCTGGACCCCCTGTTGCAACAGGTCACCGAGGCCCGACCCGATCCAGGTGTAGATATAGGTCGAGGGCAGCAGGCCGAGGAAGGTCGCAAGGATATACGGCCGCAGGGGGGCCGCGACCATGCCGGCCGTGGCGTTGATCAGGACGAAGGGCACGCTGGGGATCAGCCGCAGGGTCAGCAGGGTGACAAAGGCATTGCGGTCGATGCCGGTCGCGATCTTGTGCATCATGCCCGCGTCGGCCTCGAACTTGGCCCTCAGCCAGGTGCCGATGGCGCTTCGGTACAGAAGATAGATGGCGATGGACCCCAGGGTCGCCCCCGTCGCCTGCGCCAGCGCCCCGACCGCCGGGCCGAACATCATGCCGCCCAGCAGGGTCAGGAAAACAGGCCCGGGAATGGTGCTGGCCGTCGCCACGGCATAGACGGCGACGAAGATCACGAGCGCCAAAAGAAAGTTGTCGGCGGCAAAGGCCTGAAGATTCAGGCCATGCTCGCGCAGCATCTCCATCGACAGATATTTGTTCCAGCCCATGGCGAAGGCCAGGATCACCAGTGCGCCCAATGCGATTACGGGTGACAGGCGCAAGGCCCAGTCCTTTACCGACCGCGGCGCATGGCGTTTGGCGACCGTCCCGGCGTCGGGCTCAGGCTCGAGATCGGCAGGGGTCAGGGGCTGGGTCATGGCTCCACGGTCCGGTTCTGGGGGCGGTTGGCACGCCGACGGCGTTGACACCCGCGCCCCGGGGTCTTATACGCCCGCCCTCTTGCGGTGGACGCCTTCCTGTCTGCCGCCTCACCGCTAGATATATGGAGCCGACCGTGAAGCGGACCTATCAGCCGTCGCGACTCGTGCGCAAGCGCCGACACGGCTTCCGTTCGCGGATGGCCACCAAGAACGGTCAAAAGATCGTTGCGCGTCGTCGTGCCAAGGGCCGTAAGCGCCTGACGGCCTGATGCGTAGGGTCTCTCTTTTCGAGAGACCCCTGAGTGGCCATGACCCGCATTGAACGCCTTACTTCGCGGCCCCAGTTTCTGGCGGCCGCGAAAGGCATGTCTGAAGCCCGGGGCGGGGTGGTGATCCAGCGCCGCGACCGGGCCGACGCGATTTCGTCCATAGGCGTGGGTTTTACCGCGACGCGCAAGATCGGCGGCGCCGTGGTGCGCAACCGCGCCAAACGCCGCCTGCGCGAGGCCGCGAGGCTGCTGGTCCCCGACCTGGGCGTGCCCGGATCGGACTATGTGCTGATCGCGCGCATGGGCACGGTCGACCGCGACTGGTCACGTTTGCTTGACGATGTGAAATGGGCCCTTACAAGGCTCGCGACCCCGCGCCCGCCGCGGCCGGACAAGCCCGTCGGGCCTTCGGCCTCGCCCGCACCCTGATACATCTGCCAGACAGGCCAGGACCGCCGATCCATGAACAGCGACAACAATCGCAACACGATCATTTTCATCGTGGTCACGGTGATCTTCCTGTTCGCCTATCAGGCCTTTGTGCTGCAACCGCAGGCCGACCAGCGCAAGGCGGCCCAGAAGGCCCGCACTGAGGCCGTCGCCGAGCAGACGCAAGCGGGCCCGGCCCTGCCGACCGACTCCGCCGACATCCCCCCGGCGCCGACCGTGTTCGTCACCGACCGTCAGGCCGCGCTGGGCACCGCCAGCCGCGTCGCCATCGAGACCGACAAGCTGCGCGGCTCGCTGTCGCTGGAAGGCGGCAAGATCGATGACCTCTATCTGCTGGGCTATGACCAGACGCTGCACTCGGACCAGCCGGTCGAGCTGTTCCGCCCTCAGGGCATGGAGTACGCATATTTCGCCCAGTTCGGCTGGCTGGGGACCAATGTCGCCGGCGGCGTGCCCGGGCTGGATACGCCCTGGCGCCTGACCGACGGCGAGACCCTGACGCCGGCGACGCCGGTGACGCTGACCTGGGACAACGGCCAGGGCCTGCGCTTCACGCGCGTCATCTCGATCGACGACCAGTATCTGTTCACCATTACGGACACGGTCGCCAACTTCAGTGCGCAGCCGATCACCGTCGCCCCCTATGGCTCGGTCCGCCGTCAGGGCGTGCCGCCGACCCTGGGCCGCGAAATGATCTCGCACGAGGGGGCCATCGGCACCTTCGGCAAGGACGGCCGCTATTCGACCGATCAGGTCAAATACAAGGACTGGGCCAAGAAGCCGCCGATCCGCGAGGAATCGACCGGCGGCTGGCTGGGCATCACCGACAAATTCTGGCTGGCTGCCCTGATCCCCGATCAGGACGAGGCCATCGAGGCCGAGTTCCGCGTCCGCGAACAGGGCGCGGTCAAGTCGATGCAGGCCAATATGCTGGGCGAGGCCGTGACCATCCGCCCGGGCCGTCAGATCACCGAGACCCGCCACCTGTTCGCCGGGGCCAAGCGCAACGAGATCCTCAAGGCCTATGAGGACAGCCTCGGCCTGCCGCGCTTCATCTATGCAATCGACTGGGGGATGCTGTTCTTCCTGACCCGGCCGATCTTCATGATCGTCGAATTCTTCTACGGCCTTCTGGGCAATTTCGGTCTGGCCATCCTGGCCCTGACCGTGGTCGTCAAGCTGGTCATGTTCCCGCTGGCCAACAAGGCCTACGAGAGCATGTCCAAGATGCGCAAGCTCCAGCCCAAGATGGAGGAGATCAAGAAGAAGTACGAAGGAGACATGCAGAAGCAGCAGCAGGAAACGATGGCGCTGTATCAGCGCGAGAAGATCAATCCGCTGGCCGGCTGCATCCCGATCCTGATCCAGATCCCCGTCTTCTATGCCCTCTACAAGGTGCTGTTCGTCACCATCGAAATGCGCCACGCGCCCTTCTTCGGCTGGATCCAGGACCTGTCCTCGCGTGACCCCACGAACATCTGGACCCTGTTCGGGCTGATCCCGTGGGATCCGGGTAGCGTGCCGCTGATCGGCGGCCTGCTGGTCGGAACACTGGGGCTGGGCGTCCTGCCGATCTTCTATGGCCTGACCATGTGGCTGCAGATGGCGATGAACCCGCCGCCGCCGGACCCGATGCAACGCAAGATTTTCGGCTTCATGCCGTTCGTCTTCACCTTCATCATGGCGCCGTTCGCGGCCGGCCTGCTGGTCTACTGGGCGTGGAACAACATCCTGTCGATCATCCAGCAGTACATCATCATGCACCGCTTCAAGGCCGAGAACCCGATCGACACCTTCATCGATCGTATCCGGAAGAAGGCGGCGTGACCGACTTCACCGACGAGGAGCTGGAGGCCGCGCGGGTGCTGTTTGCGCGGCCCGCCACCTTCGTCATGGGCTGCGCCAAGATCGAGCAGCTGCCGCCGCCCGACTGGCCCGAGATCGCCTTTGCCGGACGGTCGAACGTCGGCAAGTCCAGCCTGATCAACGCCCTCGTGGGTATGAAGGGTCTGGCCCGCGCCTCGAACGAGCCGGGGCGTACGCGAGAGGTCAACTTCTTCGATCTGGACGGGCGGATGCGTCTGGTCGACCTGCCGGGCTATGGCTGGGCCAAGGCGTCCAGGGGCGAGGTCAAGCGGTTCCAGAACCTGGGCCGGGACTATCTGCGCGGGCGGGTGACGCTGAAGCGCGTCTATCTGCTGATCGACGGCCGCCACGGCCTGAAGTCGGTCGACAACGAGGCGCTGGACGCCCTCGATCTGGCGGCTGTCAGCTATCAGATCGTCCTGACCAAGGCGGACAAGCTGAAGGCGGGCGAGGGCGAGAAGCGCGTGGCCGAAACGCTCAAGGCCATTTCCAAACGCCCCGCCGCCTATCCCCAGGTGGCGCTGACCTCGTCCGAAAAGGGTTGGGGCATTCCCGAACTGCGTGCCTGGGCCATGGCTGCCGCCGAGGTCGCTCCCTAGTCGGCGGGAAGCGACAGGGCGAGGCCGATCATGGCCTCCAGCTCCCCGTCGGCCGTCTCCAGAGCCTGCTCCAGTCGCGCACAGGCCTGAAGGATGCGTGAGGCGTCGCGAACCTCCGGGTTCGCATGCTGTTCGCCCAGACGGTCGCGATCGAGGTAGCGCCAGCCGCTGTCGGCGGGATGGGCCCGGATCAGCTCCCAGCGGGCCTCGGCATCCAGATCATCGGCCAGCCGGGTCCAGCGCCGGGCCCGGGGGCCCTTGCGATAGAAACCCGCCTTCACCGGCAGATCATGGGCCCGATGGACCGCCAGGGCCCGGTCCCGCAGGACCGTCAGCCGCACCCGCGCCCCTGTGTCAGTCAAGGTTGAGGGCGCTGGTGACCGAGACATCATAGACCACCCGCGTGACGCTCTGGACCAGTTCGAAGAACTGCCGCAGTTCGGTCGAGCCCGAGCGCGGCACGAAGATCAGATCATCGGGGCGGATCTCGAAATCCGAGGCGACGAACAGGCCGTTGGGCCCAGACAGGTCGAGGCGGTACACAACAGGCACACCGCGCGGGGTGGGCGGCTGTACGAGGCCGAGCGCGCGGGCCGCTGACGGCGTCTCGAAGCGGAAGATCAGCACCGAACGGGCATTCGCCGTATCCGGATTGGGACCGCCGGCGCGGGCAAGGGCCGCAGCAAGGGTCAGCGGACCGGGCCCGATCTCGGCCTGGGATACGGCGCCTAGGGCTCCCATCACACTGTAGCGGCGCGGCTGGTACTCAAGCGTCACCCGGTCACCGGGGGCCAGCCGGACATTCTGGTCAAACCGGCGGGTCACGGTGGTGTAGGGCGCGCGCCAGGTCGCCTCGCCGCGGGACAGGACGACCTCGACCTCTTCCGGGGCGCGTGAGGTACCGCCGCTTGCGGCCACCGCATCCAGCAGCCGGTCCCGTCCGGTGGCCAGCGGCACGCGGCCCGGGGTGCGCACCTCTCCCAGCACGGTGACGCTGGTGGATGGGGCCTCGGCCAGGGTGACCGTCACCTGAGGATTGCCGACCCGCCCGATAAGGGCGCGACGGATGGCAGCGCCGGCCTCGGCCACGGTCAGTCCCTCCACCCGCACCGCTCCGGCGAACGGGATCTGGATGGCGCCCCCGCCATCCACGACGGCGGGCGGCAGGGTCTGGCTGGCCCCCTGTACCGTGCCACCACCGCCGCGCGACCCGAACAGGGCGCCGCTGGGCTCATAGATGGAGACCGACAGGGTGTCGCCCACCCCGATCCGGTCCAGCGGCACGACGCTCCCGGCGCCGGCGAGAGAGCCCCGTTCCTCCGTGGGCATGGCCCGAAGAATCTGGCTGGCCGTGGCGTCCAGATCGACCACGGCATAGGTCTGCGCTCCGGCAGTGGCGTCGACATCGCGCGCCGATGGCCCCTCGACCGGCAAGGTCGAACATCCTGCAACAGCACAGGTCAGGAAGACGGACAGCAGGGCGGAACGGGTCATGGCGCAGACTTACCGGCCTTTCCGGGGGGGCGCCAGTCGCTGCGTGATGCGCCGGGCGGTCAGATCCCCGGTCGCATCTGCAAGGCTTCGGCGACGATGTGGAAGTGATCGCTCCAGCTCGCCGCCTTGTACGGCACGGGCTTGAGGTCGCCCCGCGCGGCGCGCTCGATCGCCTTGTACCAGCCGGGACCGTCCAGCGGATCGATCAGCTTGGCCTTGGGCACCAGTTCGCGGTGGGCGGCAATGTCCGATGCGATCAGGGGCACGCCCATGGCCATGGCCTCGACCGCCGGCAGGTCAAAGCCTTCAACCTCCGAGGGCGCCAGCACGCCCCGCGACGCCCGCATCAGGCGCGACAGGGCCGCGTCGGGCAGCTCCGAGGCGTGATGCACCAGCCCTTGCAGCGGCGGGGATCGCTCGAGCAGGTCCATGACCGATTCATTCTCCCACCCGCTCCGGCCGATCAGCACGAGGGAGGGTGCGTGCACGCCCATATGCTCCTCAAGCCGCCGCCAGAGGGTAAGCAGGAAGGCCAGGTTCTTGCGGGCCTCGATGGTGCCCACGTGCACAAAATAGGGCCGCTCGGCCGGTCGCCAGTTGGGGTCGGAGAAGGGCGGTTCCAGTCCCAGATGAGCGACCACTGTGGTCGGGCACTCCAAGCCTTCGGCTTCGGCGAACGTCTTGAGGACTTTGGCTGTGGTCTCCGAATTGACCACCAGCACGGCGCCCTGACGCAAGGCCAGCCGGATGCGGGTGCGATGGCGGGCCGCCTCGCCCGGGCGGCAGTATTCCGGATGGGTGATGGGGATCAGGTCGTGAACCATCAGCACGGACCGCGCGCCCTCGGCGGCCAGATCCGACAGCAGGCGCGCACTGGTCAGGCCGCTGTGCCCGACGTTCACATACAGGCTGCCGCCCGGGATATCGGGCAGGGCGCGCGACTTCAGCAACCGCGTGACCGCCTCGCGCCGGGGCTCCCGGTCCGGTCGCCGCGCGCCGGCCACCGAGCGGTTGCCTCGCGGTCGGGCCAGAAGTTCGGTCAGGGCGCGCTCGGCCTCGCCGACCGTGTCGCCCGTCCAGCGGGTGCGCGTCGCGGCAACCAGCTCCGAGAACCATTTGCCGTCCAGCGCCAGCAGTCGGTCGCCGCGGCTGCGCACCGGCACGAAGCGGACATCGGGATGTCCCATCAGCCATTCGGCATAGGCCAGGCACACGCGATCCACCCCGGTGGGGGTGGTCCGGCCGCTGCGCTGCGCCAGCCGCCCGCCGTCGAACAGGACGGTGCGCGTCATGTTCAGGTCAGCTTGTCGTAGAGGGTGCGCAGGCGCGCCTGATAGGCCTCGGGGCTGAATTTCGCCGCCTGTATCCGGCCCCGCGCCGAAAGGTCGGCGCAGAGGTCCTCGTCCGAGGCCAGGGCCAGGATGTGCCGGGTCATGGCATGCACATCATAGGGATCGACCATCAGCGCCGCATCGCCCGCGACTTCGGGAAGGGACGAGACATTGGAGGTCAGAACGGGCGTGCCCAGACTCATGGATTCGAGCACGGGCAGGCCGAAGCCCTCATACAGGGACGGGAACAGCGTCCCGCGTGCCCCGCGGATGAGGGAGACCAGAACGGAGAAGGGCAGGTACTGGAAGAATTTCAGCTTCTTCTTGCGGATCTTCTTGTCCTGGCGCGCCTGGTGCATCAGCTGCACCTCGTCCTCTTCCAGCCAGGCCCGGCCGCCGACGATCACCAGCGGCATGTCGACATTGGCCGCCAGATAAGCCTCGACCACGCGCGCCAGATTCTTCTTCGGCTCCAGCGCGCCGAACCAGAGGAAATAGCCCTTCCACGGCAGGCGGAAGACGCCCTCCAGTTCGCGGGCCACCTCCTCGTCGGTGCGGGCGAGGTATTTGGGGGGCACCGAAACGGCCTGCCAGGTGTTGGTCACCCGGTCCTCGGGCACACCGAGAAGGGTGATGACGTCACGCCGCGTGGCCTCGGAAACGACCGCGATATGGTCGGCATGCCGGGCAATATCGCGGCTGATGCGCAGGAAGCGCCGCTTGTTGTCCAGGGTGGTGTGCGGCAGCTTGAGCGGGATCAGGTCGTGGATGGTGTACAGATTGGCCACGCCGCGCGCCCGCAGCGGCATCACTGTCGTCCAGTGCATGATGTCCGGCTCGCGCGTGTCACCCGAGCCCTTGAAACTGACCGGGGTGAAGCCCTTGGTCAGGCCCCACCATTGGTCCGCCCGGCCGAACAGGCGCGGCGCGCTCCAGAAATCCTGCACTTTTGGCCGACCACCCCCGCGAGCAGGCCAGACGACATTGTCCGAGATCGGCACCGGCCGGGCCGTGGCGCCGAGAGGGGTCATGACCAGTTCTCGCCGATCCCGCCACTTCTTGCCCTTGGCCGCGACCGGGTCGACGAGGGCGATCTCGTTCAGGATGGGCCGCTTCGCATAGTTGTGGCCGGGTCCGTACAGGATCTGGCTTTCGAAGCCCGCCCCGTTCAGGCCCTCAATCAGGTTGCGGCCGTAGGTGGCGATGCCCGACCCCTTGGCCAGGCCGATGTTCATGGCGTCGATACAGATACGGGTCATGTCAGGAGACGTAGCCTGCCTGCATCAGTTCGGCGAGGTGGATGATGGCCACCGGTCGTTCGTTTTCGACGACCAGCAGGGTCGAAATGCGGTTCTGGGTCAGCAGGTCGACGGCGTCGCTCATCCGGGCGTCGGGTGAGACCTGTTTGGGGTTGCGGCTCATGATGTCGGCGGCGGTCAGCCCCTTGAGCGAGGGCGGGTCCTCGCCGAAGGTGCGACGCACATCGCCGTCGGTGATGATCCCGGCCAGGCGACCGTCAGCATCGACCACGGCGGTCGCGCCCTTCATCCCCTCGGTGATGGCAGAGATGACGTCGGCAAAGGGCGTATCGAGTGCGACGGTGGCCACCTTGCGCGGGCGGTCCCCCATCCAGTCGCGCACGCTCTGCAGGCTCATGCCCAGCTTGCCGCCCGGGTGGTGCAGGCCAAAGGCCTCGGCCGAGAATCCCCGCCGCTCCATGAGCACCATGGCCAGGGCATCGCCCAGCGCGAGTGTCATCAAGGTCGAGGTGGTCGGTGCCAGATTGTTCGGGCAGGCCTCGGCCACCTGGGGCAGTTGCAACAGGACCGCGCTGTTGCGGCCAAGGAAGCTCTGCGGGCGCTGGGTCATGCCGATCACCGGAATCCCGCGCCGCTGGCAGAAGATCAGGGGGTCGCGCAGCTCGCGGCTCTCGCCCGAGTTCGAGATGGCCAGCAGGGTGCAGTCATCGCGCAGCATGCCGAGGTCGCCGTGGCTCATCTCGGCGGGGTGAACGAAAAAGGCATTGGTGCCGGTCGAGGCCAGGGTCGCCGCCAGCTTTCCGCCGATGTGGCCCGACTTGCCCATGCCGGTCACCACCAGATAGCCGGGACGCGACAGGATCACCGAACAGGCGCGCGCGACGCTGTCGTCAAGCCCGGCTTCCAGGGCCTCCAGGGCTTCCCGGTTCAGGCGGATCACCTGACGGGCGTGGTCGGTAATCGCCCGGGTCGTGTCGGCATCGAAGGGGGGCTGGGTCATGTCACCTGTGCCTTTGCGACCGTCGCCGGCCCGCAGTATTGAGGCGGCAGGGTGTGCCGCATCGCGCCTGTTTTCACAATGCCGAACCCGGTTCGCGAGCGCGGTTGACGTGCGTGTTTGACCCCACCGCCGATACGCGACAACCTTTGCCGCAACGGGGCGTTAGCAAGGCCACGACCCGACCCCGCCGTCCTCCTCCCCCTCCGGACGGCAATTTTCCGAGACAGTGGCCGGCGCCGTGCTGCGCCGCCCGATGGCATGACAAGGACCTGACCGCACCCTGATGACGGCCGCAATCGCCCAGACCGATCCCCGCGACATCGCACCGCCTCCGGCCCCCTCGGCCCTGACGGCCGCGCGCGACCCTGTTGCCCTGTTTCTGGATCTGGACGGCGTACTGGCGCCGATCGAGGCGCGTCCCGATGACGTCGTCCCCGACCCGCGCCGGACCCGGCTGCTGGATCGGCTGGTTGAGGCCCTCGACGGGCGGGTCGCTGTACTCAGCGGGCGGAGCATTTCCGACGTTGACCGGATTCTCGAGCGCCGGATCGCGGCGGTCGCCGGTGTGCACGGGCTGGAACGCCGGACCGCCGACGGCCAGATCGACAGTGTAGGGGCCGAGGCGGATGTCGCTCTGGCGGCCGAAAGCCTGACCGACGCACTCAGCAACGCCATCGCCGCCGGTGTCCAGCTCGAGAACAAGGGGGTCGGCGTCGCCATCCACTATCGGAACGCGCCGGACCGGGGACCGGAGGTCCGCCATGCGGCGACCGTCGAGGCGCGCGCGCGCGGGCTTCACCTGCAGCCGGGCCATATGGTGGTGGAGCTGAAGGGCGGCGACACGGACAAGGGCCGGGCGCTGGCCGCCTTCCTGACCGAGGCGCCCTTTGCCGGGGCCCGACCGGTCATGATCGGCGATGACCGCACCGACGAGGCCGCCTTTCGCGCCGCCGAGGCGGCGGGCGGGTTCGGCATTCTGGTCGATCCCCGCTGGGCCAGCGCCGCGCGCTACAGCCTGCCGGACACGGCGGCCGTCGCGGCCTGGTTGGCAGGATTTGCGGAGGGTGTCCGATGAAACCGTCGCTGGACCTCGCTCCCATCGGCAACTGTGCCGTCAGCGCCCTCATCGACCGTCAGGGGCGCTACGTCTGGGCCTGCGCGCCGCGCGTCGACGGCGATCCGCTGTTCTCCTCCCTGATGGACGGCTCCGACCCCGAGCATGGTTTCTGGGATGTGGTGCTGAAGGATCAGGTGCGCGCCGAGCAGGACTATCAGCGCAATACGCCGGTGCTGCGGACCGTCCTGCACGACGCAAACGGAGCCTCGGTCGAGATCATCGATTTCTGTCCCCGTCATGCGCACCAGCAACGCACCTATCGCCCGCTGGCCTTCGCGCGGTTGATCCGCCCGCTGTCCGGAACGCCGCGCATCGCCATCCGCCTGCGACCGGCGGCCGAGTGGGGCGCGCGCCCGGCGGATCGTACGCATGGCTCAAACCACATCCGCTATCTGTGCACCGGGGCGACCTTCCGGCTGACGACCGACTGTCCCGTCAGCCACATCCTGAATGAGCGCACATTCCGGCTGGAAAAGCCCTACGCCTTCTTCTTCGGTCCGGACGAGGTCTACGACCAGGACGTCGGCCCCGGCGTCAGCGCGGCGCTCGACCGCACGCTCGGCTACTGGCGCGACTGGGTGCGCAAGCTCTATCTGCCGCTCGATTGGCAGGAAGCGGTGATCCGCTCGGCCATTACCCTCAAACTGTGCGCCTATGAGGAGACGGGGGCCATCGTCGCCGCCCTGACGACCTCGGTGCCAGAGTTCCCGGGCAGCGGCCGCAACTGGGACTATCGGTACTGCTGGATCCGCGACGCCTATTACACGGTGCGAGCGCTCAACCGGCTGGGCGCCGTCGACATCCTCGAAAACTATCTGGTCTATCTGCGCAATCTGGTCGACCAGGCCGACGGAGGGCATGTCCAGCCCGTCTATGGCGTGGGGCTTGAGCCGGCCATCACCGAGACCATCGTCGATACGGTTGAGGGCTATCACGGCATGAAGCCCGTGCGGGTCGGCAACCAGGCGCACGAGCATCTGCAGCATGATGTGTACGGACAGATCGTCCTGCCGCTCGTCCAGGCCTTCTACGACCAGCGCATGATCCGGCCGGGCACGCTGGAGGACTTCGAAGCGCTGGAGCGGGTGGGGCAGCGCGCCTTCGAGATGCATGACCAGCCCGATGCGGGTCTGTGGGAGTTCCGGACATTTGCCCGGGTCCACACCTATTCCTCGGTGATGTGCTGGGCCGCGTGCGACCGCCTGGCCAAGGCAGCCCTGCATCTGGGGCTGAAGGATCGCGCGGCGGACTGGGCCCGGAAGGCGCGGACCATCCGCACCCGGATCGAGGCCGAGACCTATCGCGAGGAGGAGGGCCACTTCGCCGCAAGCTTTGGCGGCGACGAGCTGGACGCTTCCCTGCTCCAGCTGACCGACGTCGGCTTCCTGCCGGCCAACGACCGCCGGATGGCGCGCACCTTCGAGGTGATCGAGCGCGATCTGAAGAAGGGGCCCTTCCTGTTCCGCTATGTGGAGCCGGACGACTTCGGCGAGCCCGAGACGGCCTTCAACTTCTGCACCTTCTGGTTCATCGAGGCCCTGCACCAGAACGGCCGCGACGAGGAAGCCCGCGCCATCTTCGAGGAAATGCTGGCGCGGCGTACCCATGCCGGCCTGCTCAGCGAGGACATCGCCGTAGAGAGCGGCGAGCTGTGGGGCAACTATCCGCAGACCTATTCGCTGGTGGGTATCATCAACTGCGCCATCCTTCTCAGCCGCTCGTGGACGGATGTGCGATGAGCCGCCTTATCGTCGTTTCGAACCGCGTGTCCGCCCCCACCGATCCGTCTGCGGGGTCGGCGGGCGGGCTGGCGATGGCCCTGTCGGCTGCGCTCCGGAAATACGACGGCCTGTGGTTTGGCTGGTCGGGGAAGACCACGCCCGAGTGGAAGCCCGAGGCCCAGATCGAGGACCGTGCGGGCGTCACCGTCGCTCTGGTCGATCTGGAGCCGCAGGACGTTGAGGAATATTACAACGGCTATGCCAACAAGACGCTGTGGCCGCTGTTCCACCACCGCGTCGACCTGTCGGCCTATGAGCGTTCGTTCGGCGAGGGCTATGAGCGCACAAATGCCCGGTTCGCCGAGGCGCTGGCCCCGCTGATCCAGCCCGACGACCTGATCTGGATCCACGACTATCACATGATCCCGCTGGCCCGGGACCTGCGCCGGCGCGGGATCCGCAACCGGATCGGCTTCTTCCTGCACACACCCTGGCCGGTGCGACAACTGCTGGTCACGCTGCCCTATCACCGGCGGCTGGTGGAATCGCTGTTCGACTTCGACCTGCTGGGCTTCCACACCCGCGAGTGGCTGGACCTGTTTCGTGACTATGTGGCCTCAGAGCCGGGCATCCACGGGCGCCTGCTGCCCAACGATGCCCTGATGGCGTTCGGCAAGACCGTGCAGACGGGTGTCTTCCCGATCGGTATCGATGTGGACGCCTTCCTCGAAGCGCGCAACTCGGTGCTCGGCGTGCGCACCTATGACCGCATGGCCGCCTCGGCCGCCTTCCGGTCCATGATCGTGGGCGTGGACCGGCTGGACTATTCCAAAGGACTGGAACAGCGGCTGCTGGGCTATGAGCAGTTCCTTGAGGACCAGCCGGACCAGCGGGGCAAGGTCTTCCTGCTACAGGTCACGCCCTTGTCTCGCGACGACGTCGACACCTATCAGGACATTCGCGGCCGCCTCGACAGCCTGGCGGGTCACGTCAACGGGACCTATGGCGATGTGGACTGGCAGCCCGTGCGCTACCTGAACCGCACCTATCGCCGCGACCAGCTGGCCGGCATCTATCGCGCCGCGCGCGTCGGCCTCGTTACGCCGCTTCGCGACGGGATGAATCTGGTCGCCAAGGAATATGTGGCGGCCCAGGACCCCGACGACCCGGGCGTGCTGATCCTGTCGCGTTTCGCCGGCGCGGCCGAGGAGATGACCGAGGCCCTGCTGATCAATCCCTTCAGCCGCGAGGAAATCTCTGACGCCCTCAGCCGCGCGCTGGCCATGCCGCTGGCCGAGCGCAAGGACCGCTGGCAAGCGTTGATGAAAGTCGTGCGCGACTCGGACGTCTCCCTCTGGCGCGACCTGTTCGTCTCGACCCTGAGGTCGATCCCGGCCGGGGGAGGGCCCGTGCCCGAGGTCTGATGCCTCAGTCGAGGGCGCCGCTCAGCCAGTGGAGCACATTGAGGACGAACTGCTCGTCGTCATGCCCCTCGGTGGTCAGGCCGAACCGAAAGTCCTCGCGTTGTTCCTCGGGTGGAAAGCGGATCAGCTGGGCGGTCAGCATGCCGGCCTCGCCCAGCACCACCACCCGGCCGCGGCCGTGCTCGAATGCCAACCCCTGCGCGGGCAGGGCAGGGGTCGACAGCTCGGCTAGAACGGCTTCGCGGTCATCGCCCGCTTCCAAGCGGTCACGGATCACGCCGAGAACGTCCCGATCGACCGCCTCCCGGTCACCGGGCAGGGTCGCCAGCAGTACGACGGCCCCGGGCGGCCCCGACAAGGACTGGCCAGTAAAGCTGCGGACCACGGCCACGGTCTCTTCAGGTCGGCGGCCCCGGAGGATCAGATGATCCCCAAGGGTGTCACCTTCGAACAGCAGATTGGTCGTCAGCCCGCCGTCGGCGACGCGGAAGGCGTAACCTGTCCCCATCTCCACGCCCAGCCGGGTGGCCAGCGCCTGTGCCGCCGACCCGTGAGGCGCGTGGTCCGCCGCCAGCAGAAGCGCCCCGCCATTGCGGACCCAGGCGTCGATGGCCACGATCTCGGCCTCGGTGAAGGCTGAAGGCTCGGTTGAGGAACGGGCTGCAGCATTGGAAATTACCAGCACATCGACCCCGTCCAACGCGCCGGGCGTGTCGAAGCTTAGCGTGCCGGCCACGACCTCGTAGCCGTCGGCCCGGGCGAGGGCTGTGAATCCCATGTACCGCCCATCGATCGTCTGAACGCTGCCATGGGCCGCATCCAACAGGATCCTTGGCCCGCCAGAGGGATAGGCGGGGCTCGCCACGACGGGACGGTAGTCCGGGTCACCCCTCTGTTCCTGGGCCAGCGCAGGGTTCGCCCCGAGCAGTGCCAGCCCCGCGAGGATGCCGATCAGACGTCGCACGGTGCCCTCAGTAAATCTCGAACAGGCCCGCCGCGCCCATGCCGCCGCCGACGCACATGGTGACGACGCCGTATTTGGCGCCGCGTCGCTTGCCCTCGATCAGCACATGGCCGGTCATGCGCGCGCCCGACATGCCATAGGGGTGACCAATCGAAATGGCTCCGCCCGACACGTTCAGCCGATCATTCGGAATGCCCAGCCGGTCGCGGCAATAGATGACCTGCACGGCAAAGGCCTCGTTCAGCTCCCAGATGCCGATGTCGTCGACGGTCAGCCCATGGCGCTCCAGCAGTTTGGGCACGGCGAACACCGGGCCGATCCCCATCTCGTCGGGCTCGCAGCCCGCGACGGCCATGCCGCGATAGGCGCCAAGCGGGGTCAGGCCGCGCTTCTCGGCCTCCTTGGCGTCCATGATGACCGAGGCCGAGGCGCCGTCCGACAGCTGGCTGGCATTGCCGGCCGTGATGAACCGGCCCTGCTCGATCTTCTCGCCGCCGCCGAAGACGGGCTTGAGCGACGACAGACCCTCCAGCGTGGTCTCCGGCCGGTTGCCCTCGTCCTTCGACAGGGTGACCTCCTTAGAGGACGTCTGACCGGTGGCCTTGTCCATCACCTGCATGGTGGTGGTCATGGGCACGATCTCGGCATCCAGGTGCCCCGCGGCCTGGGCGGCGGCGGTGCGCTGCTGGGACTGCAGGGCGTATTCGTCCTGGGCCTCGCGTGAAATGCCATAGCGGTCGGCCACGACCTCGGCGGTCTCCAGCATCGACATATAGATGTGCGGCGCCTTCTTCAGCAGGGCCTCATCCTTGAACCGGTAGAGGTTCATGTGCTGGTTCTGGACCAGCGAGATGCTCTCCAGTCCGCCGCCCACGGCAACCACCTGTCTGTCGACCATCACCTGCTTGGCCGCGGTGGCGATGGCCATCAGGCCCGAGGCGCACTGGCGGTCGAGGCTCATGCCCGCCACGGTGGAGGGCAGGCCGGCTGCCAGCGCGATCTGGCGCGCCACATTGGTCGAGGTCGAGCCCTGCTGCAGGGCCGCGCCCATCACCACATCCTCGATCTCGGCCGGATCGACGCCCGAGCGCTCGACGGCATGGCGCACGGCGTGGGCGCCCAGCTGCTGGGCCTGGGTGTCGTTAAAGGCCCCGCGATAGGCGCGCCCGATCGGGGTGCGGGCGGTCGAGACGATGACGGCTTCACGGGACATGTGTTTCTCTCCTGATGATTGGGCGCAGCTAAGCGCGTGACCCCGCGTCAAGGCAAGGGTCATTCACGCGCGCGAGAGGGTGTCGGTGCCCGCCCTTCAGGATCAGCCTTTCAGGGCTGCCTGCAGCTTGCCCAGTTCGATCATCCCCTGGGCGGCGCCCATCTCGGGCACGATCTCGTCCGAGCGGTCGGAGATGTCGCCAAAACGGGCGGCCACCTGTTCGCGGGCGTCGGCGCCCGTGGCCCGGATGCCCTGGGTCAGGGTGACATAGGCCCGCTCGAACCCGCCGGCGCCTGCGGCCAGGATGCAGCGATTGGGGGCATCCTCGGCGACCAGATGAACCAGACCCGGCGAAACCAGCTCCGGGCCCAGCTGGTCCAGCGGCAGGGCCGCGCCCAAATCCTCGGTCATGCGGGTGTGGGCGGTGGGTGCCAGACAGTTTACGCGGATATCGTTCTTCTGCCCCTCGATCGACAGGGTCTGCATCAGGCCGACCAGCGCCATCTTGGCGGCGCCATAGTTGGACTGGCCGAAATTCCCGTACAGGCCGGACGACGAGGTCGTCATGACGATCCGGCCGTAGTTCTGCTGTCGCATAATCTCCCACACGGCCTTGGTGCAGTTGACCGCCCCCATCAGGTGGACGTCCACGACAAAGCGGAAGTCGTCTAGATCCATCTTGGCGAAGGTCTTGTCGCGCAGCACACCGGCGTTGTTGACCAGGATGTCCACGCGCCCCCACCGCTCCATGGTTTCCGCGACCATCGACTCGACCGCACCGTAGTCCGTCACCGACGCGCCGTTGGCCATCGCCTCGCCGCCGAGGGCCTCGATCTCCTTGACCACGGCCTCCGCGGCGGTCGCCGATCCCCCCGTTCCGTCGCGGGCGCCGCCCAGGTCGTTGACTACGACCTTTGCGCCCCGTTCGGCCAGCGCAAGCGCATGGCAGCGGCCCAGTCCACCGCCCGCTCCGGTGACAATGGCGACCCGTCCGTCAAACTCCTGCCGCATGAGCGACCCTCCTGTGATGGTTAAAATGCGCTCCAGACGGGAGCCAAACGCCCGCCCGGGGGGATTTGTGTTGGAATCCGGCCACAGTTGTCCCCCAGATGCGTCAATTCCGGAACCTCAATTGCACAATGCCGTTCGAGGCTGGGAGCCGCACGTGTAAGCACGAGCATACTGTCTGAATTTGACGACTAGAGTTTTCAAGAGGGATGAGCATGAAGGTGAAACTTCTCGCCAGCGTCGCCGCCGCCGGCATCTTCGCCGCCGGCGCTGCGTCGGCAGAGCCGAATGGCTGGTACGGCGCGGTTGACGCGGGCTGGCACACGGTCAACGACGTTTACGGCGTGGATTCGGCGGCCGGCAACGGCTGGGACTTCGAGGTTGAGGACGGCTGGGCGGCGTTTGGCCGTCTGGGCTACCGGTTCGACCAGAACTGGCGTGTGGAGCTGGAAGGCGGCTATCGCGAAGGCGAGCTGGCCGAAGTGACCCGCACGGCCCCGGTGCCGCTGGAAACCGGCATCTGCCAACCGTCGACCACCGGTGCCTGCGGCGTGCCCGCCGGTCACATGCAGGTGGCGAGCCTGATGGCCAATGTCATCTATGATTTCGGTGACGCCTCGTGGTCGCTGCGTCCGTTCATCGGCATGGGTGCCGGTGTGGCGCGCGTCGACACCGAGTTCCTGGGCGCCATCGGTGGCAACCGCACGGTCGGCATCGCCGCCGACGACGCCAACACCGCCCTGGCGGCCCAGTTCCTGGGCGGCGTCTCGTGGGCCATCGGTAACCGGGCCAACCTGGACCTGACCTATCGCTATTTCCGCACCGACTTCGAGTTCGACACCCAGGTGTCGAACACCCTGTATCCGGTCGGTCAGATCGAGGGCGACTACAACGACAGCCACGCGGTGACCCTGGGTCTGCGCTATGCGTTCGGTGCCGATGCGCCGCCGCCGCCGCCTCCCCCG
>NZ_JAGHQP010000017.1 GCF_017744255.1 Brevundimonas sp. A19_0
CGACGGGACCCTGGGAGGTTCGCACAGGCCCGGGGTGGGGCGGGGAAGTCGGGGCGGGAAACGGTGGGGGTGTTGAAAGGGTGGGAGAATTTCGGCGCAGTTTTTATAGCTGCGCCGTTCAGCCCATCGTCATCCTCCGACTTGATCGGAGGATCGGTCCATCCAGACCGTTTCCCGTTGCGGGTGACACCGATCCTCGGGTCAAGCCCGAGGATGACGGGTTTTCTGTCTCCTCCCTGACGAAGTTGGGGAGGTGGCGCGGCGGCGAAGCCGACGGGACGGAGGGGTTCTGGGCGGCGTGCGCGCGGTGAAGACCCCCTCCACCCTGCTTCGCCAAGGCTTCGCAGGGTCCCCCTCCCCATCATGGATGGGGAGGAGACAGGCGAAATCAGCTGCGTTCAGGAGCCGGCGGATGCGCGGATGGACTGGGCATAGGCCTGGGCGGAGCCGAAGCCGGGGCTTGCCGGGGCCTCGCCGTCACAGACCGCGCGGGCCAGGGTGAGTGTACCGCCCTCTTCACTGACGGGCTCGGGCTCCACGGGGGCCTCCCCATCCATCAGCATCTGACCGTCAGCGTCGAAGAAGGCCGCGTGGTAAGCGCCAAGGGTCTGCGCCGCGCAATCGACCACGAGGCTGAGGATCACATAGCCGGTGAGCTCCGTCGGGTCGGCCGAGACGGAAACGGTGCGCGCCGTCCGGGCGGAGCGCGGGCCCTCAATACTGCTCAGGTCCAGAGCCGTGTGATAGCCGTCGGTGTCGTCGATCTGCCGCCAGTCGGACGGTTCCTGACCCGGGGACGTGAAAGCCGCTGCGGCGGCTGTGAGGGCGAGGATGAGGGACATGCGGTTTCTCCTTTGGCGAACCGAACAGGGTTTCCCGTCCGCTGCAAGGCGTCAGGGCTTTTGCGCCTGTTCCGCGATCCAGCGGTCCATGTGGGCGTCCAGCAAGCCAAGCGGCAGCGGGCCGGGGACGAGCAGGGCGTCGTGGAAGGCGCGGACATCGAACCGGTCGCCCAGGGCCGCCTCGGCCCGGGTGCGGATCTGGCGCAGGCGGATTTCGCCGATCTTGTAGGCCGTGGCCTGACCGGGCCAGCCGATATAGCGCTGCAGTTCGGTCTCGATATTGTGCGGGGCCAGTGCCGAGTTTTCGGTAAAGCAGGCGCGCGCCTGTTCCACCGACCAGCCCATCCAGTGCATGCCGGTATCGGCGACCAGGCGGCAGGCGCGCCACATCTCATAGCTGAGGCGGCCGAAGCGTTCGTAGGGGGTGCGGTAGAAACCCATCTCCTCGCCGAGGAATTCGGCATAGAGACCCCAGCCCTCGGTGAAGGCGGTGACATTGGCGTCGCGCCGGAAATACGGCTGATCGGCGGCTTCCTGTTGCAGGGCGATCTGCAGATGGTGGCCGGGGACGGCCTCGTGCAGGGTCAGGGCGGGAAGCTCGTAGAGCGGGCGCTGATCCAGCCTGGAGGTGTTGACCATATAGCCGCCGGCGATGCCATTTCGCATGGAGCCGGAGAAGTAGCGGCCGGTGGTGTAGTTGGCCTCGATCTCGGCGGGCACGGGGCGGACGCCATAGGGCAGGCGCGGCAGGGTGCCGAACAGGGCGGGCAGGCCGTCATCGGCGCGCTTGGCCATCTCAGAGGCCTTTTCCAGCAGCTCCTCGCGGGTGGAGGCGTAGAATTGCGGGTCGGTACGCAGGAAGGTCAGGAAGCCGGGGAAGTCCCCGGTCCAGCCGGCGGCGCGCATCTCGATCTCCATCCGGGCGCGGATGCGGGTGACCTCATCGAGGCCGATCTGGTGGACCTGCTCGGGCGTCAGATCGGTGGTGGTGTAGCCGCGCACCAGCCAGGCATAGATATCGCGGCCGCCGGGGCGGTGGACCAGTCCGGGGGTGTCGGGCGCGACCGGCAGATAGTCGTCCTTGAGGAAGTCCCGCCAGGCCAGACGGCGCGGCTGGATGTGGTCGCGGACGATGGCTTCGGCCCGGGCCTGATATGCGCGGCGCTCGGCCTCGGGGACAGAGGCCGGAAGGTTGGTGGTGGGGCGCAGCAGTGGATCGGTGGCCGGGGTCAGGGCCACATCGGTTTCGGCCAGCAGCAGGGCGCTTTCGACCACGGAGCGCGACTGGAGGAGGCCGGTGTCGAGGCCCCGGCGGGCATTGGCGAGAGTGGCGTCGAACAGGGGACCCATATTCTCCAGCCGGGTCAGCCAGGCCTCGACATCGTCGCGGTCGGTCAGGCGCGCCGAGCCGGCGATATAGGCCGCCGACTGGCCAAAGCCGCCCTCGGAGTTGAAGGCCATGCGCGAGACGTCGAGGTCGATGCCCTCGATGGCGCGGGTGATCAGCCAGGTGGCAAAGGCGTGGTTCTGGGCCTCGGCCGGGGTGAGGGCGGTGACGTCGATGGCGGCCAGACGGTCGGACAGGGCGACCAATTCGGGGCGGCGGGCCAGTTCGCCCTGACGCGACAGGTCGGGCAGACGGGACTTCGAGGCCTCGTCGCCTTCCTGCGCGGCGCCGAACGGATCGTGGCGTTTGAGGAAGGACTCATAGTCCGCGATGACGGCGGCCAGGGCCTGGCTGGCGGTGAGTGTCGTGGCGGCGGTCGGCGTCGCCGGGCCCGAGGCCGGTGTCGCGCAGGCCGAGGCGCCGATCATGAGCGCCGCGAGCGCCGTCGCCAGAACCGGTCTGTTCATGTGTCTTTCCCCCGACGTCGAGCGGCCAGTCGAGACGAGGGGGATCGTCCCGTCAAGCGAAGGCTCAGCCGCAGAAGGCGAAGAAGCGCTCGATCCGGTCGGTGGAGGAGGGATGGGCGACCATCAGGGCGCGACCCTCGGCATCATGGAGCCCCAACCAGCTCAAACGCCGAAATCGCTGGAACACCGGGGGCGTGGTCGATGCCTCGGCGATCACCTCGCCATGCTCGAACAGCTCGGAGGCCTCGACCCGGCCGGTGAACCGTTCGGTCTCGCCGCCCGACTCCAGATAGATGACCGGCTGGCGGTCGGCGTCGGCGGGGCGCATCAGTTCCAGCCGACCGCTACCACGCAGGCATGACAGGGTCAGCCAGACGTCGTCGCTCTCGACCCGGCCGTAGATCAGGCTGGCGGCGTCCGGGTCGCTATCGAGGAACCAGTCGTGGTCGGCGATCGGCCGGGGCGCTCCGTCAGGATTGCCCGGGAGCATCAGCTGATCCGGAGTGGCCTCCATCGAGGCGCAGGCGCCCAGGGACAGGGCGCCGCCGACGGCGACGATCAGGGGCCAGGCTGTGGGGCGCATGACGGGTCCACGGGCAGCGAGCGCCGGGGCGCGCTCAGTCCGCACAGATTTCCGTGAAGCGGCGCAGCTTGGCAAGGTGGGGGCGCGAGAAGGTGACCATGCGGGTCTGGTCGCCGGACACGATCTCCAGAGAGCCGGTGGCGACGAAATTGGCCAGGGCCGGATGGTCCGTGCGCAGGGTCAGGGAGAAGGGGTCGGACGCGTCCCCGGCCGCCATTTCCGCCGTGCCGCTCGCGTCACCCGAGCGGAAGCTGGCGAAGCCCGACCGGGCCGGCAGGTCATAGAAGCTGACGACCACGCGCCCGGACCCCGGCGCGCAGGCCAGTGTGGTGGTCAGACGATCGGTGTCGGGGATTTCGCGGGCGAGCACGGTCTCGCGGGTGTCTTCGTAGAGCGACCATACCCAGCCGTCCGCCTGTGAGGGCGTGGCGGTCAGGCTCAGCAATGCGGCAAGCGTCGTCAGGACCATGGTTCCCTCCCCGGTCCGGAAGAGATGATCAGCCGCGCGGGGTTCCGCAAGAGGCGAAGAAGGCCTTCACCGCCGCCTTGTCCGAAGCCGGGGAGCCCAGAGCAGTCATGCCATTGGCCGTTTCGACCGTCATGGTGCCCGTGGCGGCCAGCGCATTCAGGGCGGAGTCCGCCTTGTCGATGGCCGCCTCGTGAAGGACGCCGCCGGTCATCGGGTCTTCAAAGGATTGTTCGTCAGAGGCCGTCTCGGCGACAGCGCGGACCGAGCCCAGAGTGGCGACCGTGTCGTCGCCCGCCGTGCAGGTCAGCATCAGCACCAGCTGGTCCGAGTTGGCAACGCCATAGGCCAGCTTGGCGGTGTCGCCTTCCTTGTGGAAATGCCAGTCCAGCGCGGGGGCGGGCGGGGCGATCTCGACCGGAGCCGCAGCCACGCTGTCGAGCAGCGTCGGGGCGACGCCCTCTTCGGCGGTATAGCTCTGCGCGGCGTGGGCAACCAGGCCCAGGGCGGCGACGGCGGGGATCAGGATCTTCAGCATGGCAACACCTCTGTTGCCGGAAGAAACGCGGTCCGCCGTTAACGGTTCACGGCCAAGCTTGGACCCCCGGCAAAAACTGCCGGGGGCTCAGAAGGGAGCGATCAGAAGGGGCTGAAGCGCTCGACCAGCGACTGGGCCGCCGGGGTGGCCTGCATGCGGCTGATGTCGCCCCGGCCGCCGTAGGAGATACGCGCCTCGGCGATCTGGGTGTGGTCGATGCTGTTGGCCGAGGAAATGTCCTCGGGACGGACAATGCCGGCCACGGTCAGCTCGCGCACCTCCCGGTTGGTGCGGACCTCCTGACGGCCCTGAATGATCAGATTGCCGTTGGGCAGGACGTCGGTGACGACCGCGGCGATGGTCAGATTGACCCGTTCGGACCGGTTGACGCTGCCCGAGCCCGAGGCGTTGGCCTGGCCCTGGACGCCGACCATATTGGCGGGGTCGAAGCCGCCCGGGAAGGCGCGCCCGAGGCTGTTCTCCAGCCCGAAGAAGTTGGTCACGCCGCCGGAGGCGTCATTGGTGCGGGCGCGCTGGGTAGAATTCTGGGTCTGGGCGCGGTCGTCGATGTTGATGCGGACGGTGACGATATCACCGACGCGACGGGCCCGCTGATCGCCGAAGAAGGTGCGCGAGCCGCTGCGCCACAGGCTGTTGGCGCTGGCGGGCCGGGTCTCGGGCGCGGGCAGGTATTGCTGCTGGACCGGGACGAGGGCGGCGGGATAGCCGATCGGGGCCAGTTCCGGACCTCGGACCGTCTCGATGGCAGTGGAGCAGGCGCCCAGCGACAGGGCAGAGAGGGCGGCGAGGGGCAGGGCTTTGCGCATCAGGGGCCTCTTAACGACGGGACGCGGTACGGAAGGTCTGGGCGGCGGGGCCGACCATGGCCTGGCCGGGGGCAGTGGCGATGGCCTCAATGGTGCGGCCGGACTGCTGATTGACGATGGGCACGGGCTCACCGACGGCGGCATCGCGGGTGGCGCGGCCGGTGATGGTCAGGGTCAGGCCCTGATCGACGTAGGACACCTGCACCAGATCATTGCGGGCGATGACCTGCGGCTGGGTCAGATCGCGGGCCAGCACCGGGGTGCCGGAACGCAGGGCGCGGCGCGCGGTCAGGCCGATGACCTCCTCGGCGTCCGCAGGGCCACCGGCCGGGGCACGGTGCGCCTGCACCGGGGTCCAGGCCACATCCTCGGGCCGCACAATGTCGCCGGCGGCGAGGCTGCGCGTGAAGGTCAGGACCTCCACGGTCTCGCCCGGACGGCTGGCCGTTGTGGAGGCGGTGGCCGCGGGGGTCGCGCCGGCGCCGCCCTGACGGACGACCACGCGACGCAGGCCGCGCGGGTTGGTCCAGACCAGACCGGCCTGGCCGGCGCGGGACTGAACCATGGCGGCGTCGAGCACAACGGTCGGACCTGCGCGGCGGGCGATGACGATATCGGCGGCGGCGCCGGCGCCCTCGAACAGCTCGCCAAGGGTTACCTGGCCGTCGTCGTCGACCGGATTGTCGCGCAGGGTGACGGGCGCCGTGGCCATTGCCGACGAAGCGGCGAAGGCGAGGCAGACACCCAGGGTGAGGCGGCGGATCATCCGGGCCATCATCCCTTCACCTGGGCCGAGACCGACATCATTTCGTCGGCGGTCGAGATGACCTTGGAGTTCATCTCATAGGCGCGCTGGGCGATGATCAGGGCGCTGATCTCGGAGACGGCATCGACGTTCGAGGCCTCGGTATAGCCCTGCAGCAGCTGGCCGAAGCCAGGCTCGCCGGGGGCGCCCGGCGTGGCCGGGCCGGAGGCCGAGGTTTCCAGCAGCAGGTTGTCGCCGATGGCCTCGAGGCCGGCCTCGTTGAAGAAGGTGGCGATCTCGATCTGGCCGACCACGGTGGGCTCGGTCTGGCCCGACTGGATCACCTGAACCTCACCCGCCTTGGAAATGTAGACGTCGATGGCGTCCTGCGGGATGCTGATGGCGGGCTCCAGCGCATAGCCGTCGTCGGTGACGACCTGACCCTCGCCATTGACCGAGAAGTTCCCGGCGCGGGTGTAGGCGGTCTCGCCCGAGGGCAGGGTGATCTGGAAGTAGCCCTTGCCGTCGATGGCCAGGTCCAGACGGTTGCCCGTCTGGGTGGGGGTGCCCTGCTGGGTGATGCGATAGACGCTGCCGGCCTTCACGCCCGCGCCGATCTGGATGCCGGTCGGCACCACCGTGCCCTGGGCCGAGGAGCTGGCGCCCATCCGCTCGACATTCTGGTACAGCAGATCCTGGAACTCGGCCCGCTGACGCTTGAAGCCAACGGTGTTCATGTTGGCGATGTTGTTCGAGATGACCTCGACGTTCAGCTGCTGGGCAGCCATGCCGGAGGCGGCGGTCCGAAGCGCGCTCATGAGCGATGTCTCCTTGAAGCGAAGGGGGTTTGCGGGCGGCGGGCCATCAGGTCACGCGCCCCAGCCGCTCGACGGAACGGCGGCTCAGATCATTGTTCTGTTCGATCATTTTCGAGATTCGCTCATAGCTGCGGCTGATCTCGATCAGATTGGTGATTTCGAGGAGGGGATTGACGTTCGAGCCTTCCAGCATGCCCTGGTGGATGCGGGCGTCGGCGGCGTCCACGGGCTGGGCGTTCGAGGTGTTGCGGTAGAGGCCGTTGCCGCCCTTTTCCAGCACCGACAGGGTGTCGAAGCGGACGACCGACAGGCGCCCGACGACCTGCCCGTCCTGGCTGATGGTCCCGTCGCCGGCGACCTGGGGGGAACCCCTTGCCGGGTCGAGGCGGATCTCGCCGCCGTCGCCCAGCACCGGCAGGCCGCCACCCGTGACCAGCAGGCCTTCGGGGCTGATGGTGAAGGCGCCGTCGCGGGTGTAGGCCTCGCCCGCGGCGTCCTGGACGGTGAAGAAGGCGCCCTCGCCCTCGATGGCGAAGTCCAGCACGCGCCCGGTCTGTTCCAGCTGGCCCTGGCCATAGTCGCGGCCCACGCCCCGGTCGAGCACGAAGCTGACCCCCGGGCGAATGGCGTCATTGCGGGCGCCTTGGCCGATCTCGGTGCCGACCATCAGCTGCTCGACCTTGAAGCCGGTGGTGTTGGCGTTGGCGATGTTGTTGGCCACCACGTCGAGCTCGCGACGCAGGGTCATCTGGCGGGACAATCCGATGTAGGCGACGTTTTCCAAGGCGGAACTCCTTCGCTCCGACCGTCGCAAGCCCCGTGCCAGTAAGGTTAATGCAGTAAAATCAACACGCTAGGTTTTTGCTGCGACGCTTTGCCCGGCAGAAAATGCCGGTTCTAAACGCCCCGTTAACCAAAAGCCGGTTGTGTAGGCCGGTCAGAGTGGGGCCAGAGCGCATGCTGAAATTTGGCAAGAAGAAAAAGGCCGATGCCACCGACGTCGCCGTGGCCGAAGGCGGCGAGGGCGGTGAAGGCGAAGGCGAGGGCGCACCCGCCAAGAAGAAGCTGCCCCTGCTGTTCATCATCATCCCTGTCGCCTTGCTGGTGCTGGGCGGAGGCGGGGCCGGGGCCTTCTTCATGCTGTCGCCCAAGCCCGCTGCGGCCGAGGGTGGCGACGGCCACGACGCCCCCAAGGATGACGGCCACGGCGCCAAGAAGAAAGACGACAAGGGCGGCGGGCACGGCGGTGGCGGCGGCGAGCCCGATCCGGCGCTCGGCAAGATCACCGAAGGCCCGGATGGCGTGACCTTCTACACCCTGCCCGACATGGTGGTGAACATTCAGACCGCCGACGGTCGTCCGGCCTATCTGAAGCTGCGTCTGACGCTGGAGCTGGAAGACGCCCATCTGGCCGATCAGCTGATGGCCGAGATGCCGCGCCTGCAGGACATGTTCCAGGGCTTCCTGCGCGAGCTGCGCACCGAGGACCTGAACGGCTCGGCGGGGAATTTCCAGCTGCGCGCCGAAATCCTGCGGCGGGTCAATCTGATCCTGGCGCCCGGGCATGCGAATGCCGTGCTGATCGAAGAGATGCTGGTGAACTAGGATGAGCCAGGCCGCCCTCGCAGACAGCGAAGACGATCCGTTCGGCGCCTCGGCGTCGGGCGAGGAGCGCACGGGCCTGATGCCCGAGCGGGTCCTGAACCAGGAAGAGATCGACAGCCTGCTCGGCTTTGACATGAGCGGCGACGATGATGAGCGCTCGGGCATCCGGGCGATCATCAACTCGGCCCTGGTGTCCTACGAGCGCCTGCCGATGCTTGAGATCGTCTTCGACCGCCTGGTGCGACTGATGACGACCTCGCTGCGCAACTTCACCAGCGACAACGTCGAGGTCAGCCTCGACAACATCTCGTCGATCCGGTTCGGCGACTATCTGAACTCGATTCCCCTGCCCGCGATCCTGGCCGTGTTCCGGGCCGAGGAACTGGACAACTACGGCCTGCTGACGGTCGACTCGAACCTGATCTATTCGATCGTGGACGTGCTGCTGGGCGGCCGTCGCGGGACGGCGGCGCTGCGCATCGAGGGGCGGCCGTATACGACGATCGAACGGGTGCTGGTGCAGCGCATGGTCGAGGTGGTGCTGAACGATGCCCGCGCGGCGTTCGAGCCCCTGACGCCCGTGCATTTCAATCTGGACCGGCTGGAAACCAATCCGCGCTTTGCGGCCATCGCCCGCCCGGCCAACGCCGCCATCCTGGTCAAGCTGCGGATCGACATGGAGGATCGCGGCGGGCGGATCGAGCTGTTGCTGCCCTATGGCACGCTGGAGCCCATCCGGAAGATGCTGCTGCAGCAGTTCATGGGTGAGAAGTTCGGCCGCGACAACATCTGGGAAGGCCACCTTGCCACCGAACTCTGGACCACGGGCACCGAGGTGCGCGCCGTGCTGGACGAGCAGCAGGTGCCCCTGTCGAAGGTCCTCGATCTGAAAGTCGGCGACACCCTCATGCTGAATGCCACGCCGGATTCGGCCATCTCGATCCGCAGCGGGTCCATTCCGCTGACCACGGGGCGGATGGGCCGCAAGGGCCAGAAGATCGCGGTCCGCGTGGAGGCGCCCATCCGCGCCGAACTGGCCGAACGCCTGGCAAGGCAGAAGGGATAGCCATGATCGGAACCGTTCTCGATGCCGTCCTGATGCTGCTGCTGGTCAGCGCCATCGCCTACGGCGTGCGGCTGGACCGGCGCCTGAAGGCGGTCAAGGAAGGCCAGGCGGCCTTTGCCGGCGCGATCGCCGAACTGAACACCGCGGCCGGACGGGCCGAGTCGGCACTCAAGACCCTGCGCGATGCGGGGCAGGAGACCGACCTGCTGCACGACCGGATCGTCAAGGCGCGGGCCCTCAAACAGGAACTGGAAGCGCTGATCGCGCGCGAGGGACGCGAGGTCCGCACGGCGGTCGCGGCCACGCCGGTTGCGGCCCGGCCCGAGCCGGTCGCCGGGGAGGCGCCCCGCGCTGCGGCGCCCACCGATCTGTTCGAGAAGGTCGAGAGCCTGGCGGTGGCCCCCGGGGTCAAGCCCGAGGCAGTCGACCGCTTTGCGCCGGTGCTGCAGGCGCTGGCCGCTAACCACGCTGCGAAACAAAGCCTGAACCGCGCCCGCCGTAGTCTGGACGAAGACCTCTTCGCCGCCTGACCCTATCCTGAAAGCCCCCATGTCCAAACTGCCCCGCATTCTGCCACTCGTTGCCGTCGCCATTGGCGGGGTGATCGCCGTGCGCGCCGCCGGTACCGTGCCGGGCCTGTTCGAGGGCGCGGTCGCCTGGGCCGAGGAAGCGCCCGCCGCCGAGGGCGCCGCCCCCGCGCCCCAGACACCGGTGACCGGCGTCTGTACCCTGACCGACGAGCAGCTGGCCGATCAGGCCGGGATCTCGCCCGCCGAGCTGCGGGTGATCCAGTCGCTGTCCGGACGCCGGGTCGAGCTGGACGCGCGGGAAGAAGAGCTGGCCACCATGCTGCCGCTGCTGATCGCGGCCGAACAGAAGATCGACGCCCGCATCGCCGAGCTGAATGAGGTGAAGGGCGAGGTCGAGACCATGCTCGGCCAGCTGGATGAGAAGGAACAGGCCGAAGTCGACCGTCTGGTGCAGGTCTACTCCGCCATGCGTCCGCGCGATGCGGCGGCGGTGTTCACCACCCTGGATGACGATGTGCGGCTGCCGGTCGCGGCGGCCATGCGCCCCCGGGCCCTGGCGGCCATTCTGGCGCAGATGCCGCCCGCCGCCGCGCGCGAGCTGACCGAGAAGCTGGCCAATCGCAACAGCCGTCCGGATCTGGAAGCGCGTGCCGCTGCCGCCAGCCAGGGGGCTCCCGCTCCGGCCGCCACCCCGCCCGCTGCGACCCCGCCGGCGCCTGCGCGCACCCCGCCGGCCCGTCAGCCCGCCCGCCAGACACCGGCGCGCACGCCGGCCGCGAACCCGCCCGCTCGCCAGACACCCGCGACCCCTCCGCCGGCTGCCGAGCGCGCCACGCCGCCCGCGGCAACGCCGGCGGATACTCCGGCCAGCCGGACGCCGGCCCGCCAGACCGTCCAATAGGCCCGACCGACGGGCGGCCCCTTGCCTTGAACGACCAAGGCCCTATGACGGCGGCCTTGATCCGTTTCCGCCCGAGGGCCTGACATGTCCGATACCCCGCCCGACCGCCTGTGCGTCGATCCCGACAGCAAATTCCACGATGAGGCCGTGCTGGCCCGTGGCGTCGGCATTCGCTTCAAGGGCGAGGAAAAGACCAATGTCGAGGAATATTGCGTCTCGGAAGGCTGGGTGCGTCTGGCGGTCGGCAATCGCGTGGACCGTCGCGGCAAGGCCCTGACCGTCAAACTGCAGGGGCCGGTCGAGCCCTATTTCCAGGACGTCTGAGGCCGCCCTCGCGATCAGGCTTTGCGCCCCCGCCCGGACCCGTTAGGACTGCGGGTCTGTGATCGAGGGGAGAGGGCCATGCGGCTTGCAGCATCAGCACTGGCGGGGGCCATAGGCCTCCTGATTCTGGCAGGTGGTTCGACCGCCATGGCCCAGAGCGCCGAGGACATCCGCATCGCAGAACAGCTGCGCGACCGGGCCCTTGAGGGCAGCGGGGCCTGGGAGATCGTCGAGGAACTGACCACCCGGTTCGGGCCGCGTCCGGCGGGATCGCCGTCGGAACAGGCGGCCGCGCGGTGGGGCGTCGAGCTGCTGACCGGCATGGGCTTTGCCAATGTGCAGGTCGAATCCTTCCCCCTGAAGCTGTGGGAGCGCGGCGAGACCCGCGTCGAGATCGTCTCGCCCTTCCCGCAGGCGCTGGTGGCGACCGCGCTGGGCGGAACCGTCTCGACGCCGCCGGGCGGCATTGAGGCCGAGGCGGTGATCTTCGAAACCTATCAGGACCTGCTGGACCAGCCGGAAGGCTCGCTGACCGGCAAGATCGTCGTGGTGTTGCAGGATACGGTGCCGGCCCAGGACGGCCGCGGCTATGGCACCAGCTCGCCGATCCGGGGGCAGGGGCCGTTCGAGGCGGCCCAACGCGGCGCGGTCGGCTATGTGCTGCGCTCGCTGGGCACCCATGACCACCGCTTTGCCCACACCGGTGCGACCCGGGTGGGCGAGGGCCAGATCCCGGCCTTTGCCATCAGCCCGCCGGACGCCGATCAGCTGCGTCGTGCGTCGCGCCTGACCGATGAGCCGATCCGCATGCGGCTGGTGTCGGGGGCGGGCTTTGTCGCCGACAGCCATTCCCAGAATGTGGTGGCCGAGGTGGTCGGCTCGGAATTCCCGGATCAGGTGATCGTCATCGGCGGCCATCTGGACAGCTGGGACCTGGGCACCGGGGCCATCGACGACGGGGCCGGAATCGCCATCACCACCGCCGCGCTGAAGCTCATCGAGGACCTGCCGGTCCAGCCGCGCCGCACGATCCGCGTGGTCTGGTGGGGATCGGAGGAGGTCAGCCAGCCGCCGCCCGCCCAGGGTCTGGCCGGGGGCCGCTTCTATGCCGAGCGCCGGGCCGGAGAGCTGGAGATGCATGTCGCCGCCAGCGAGAGCGATTTCGGCGCCGGCCGGATCTACAGCCTGGCCCTGCCGGCCGGAGCAGGGGACAGCGAGCTGCGGCGCGCGGCCATGCGGGTGCTGACGCCGCTCGGCATCCTGTTCGACGGAGCGCCGGCGACCGGTGGCGGGCCCGACACCACGCCGCTGGTGCAGGGAGGCGTGCCGCCCTTCCGCCTGAACCAGGACGGCATGGACTATTTCGACACCCACCACACGGCCGATGATGTGCTGGACCGGATCGATCCCGAGAATCTGGATCAGAACGTCGCCGCCTGGGCCGCCTTCCTGTGGCTGCTGGCCAACTCCGACATCGATTTCCGGGCCTTGCGGGCGGCGCAATAGCCCCGGGCGAGCGTGGCGAAACTGGTAGACGCAAGGGACTTAAAATCCCTCGACTTCGGTCATGCGGGTTCGATCCCCGCCGCTCGCACCATGGCTCAGCAATCGAGCAATGACGTTGTGGTAGGCGAACGGCCTTCCGTCCCTATATGAGCAACACTAGGAGGTTGCATCATGGACAAGCGTTTCCTCGACGCGATTGAAGGCGCAACAAGAGCAAGCCGCATCTTGGAAGAAGCCTCCGGTACCAGCCGCCTCAAGCGCCAGATCGACGAGGCCACCCGAGCGACTCGCCTCATTGATCAGATCACGCGCAATCCGGTGCTCGACGAGTTTCGGCGAATGGAAGAAGCGCGGAAGGCGATGAAGGGGCCGTTTTCAGCTCTGGCCGAGCATCAGGACAGAATGGACGTGGTGAACCAAGCCATAGCCTTAGGTCTTCCGCAGATGCCTCCGTCGGTCCTCGCCAGCATCGAAGCCATCGAAACAATGACGAAGTTGGGTGAAAGCCTAGATGCTATCATCCGACCGACTCGGTTTGCTTCGCACGAGCTTGCCCTTCAGATCGCCGGGATCACGGAACCTCATCGTCGGATCGCCGAAAGCAGGTCTTGGTCTGCTGACCTCGAACGACGCATGAATCTGATCGATGGGGATTGGGCTCGGGCGGATCGTCTCGCGATCTCAGGCATGTCCTTCGCCAGCCTCGCGCAGTTCAGCGATGTCGTCCGATACGACTCCCCGTTCGCAGAAGAGACGAACGAGATCGTAATCGACGAGCTCGGCCAAGTCGTCGAGGAAGTGGAAGATGACGCCGAGCAGCGTGAGGCGCAATACGATCTCGCCGGTAGGAACCCTGCCCTAGTCGCCTTCCCCGAAGAAAACTATTCGAACATCGTCATTGCTTCCGGCTTCCAGCTCGTGTTTCCGACCGCACCAACTCCACGGCCGATCGAGAATGCGCCGAGCGGCTTGGTCATGGCAGACGTCCATTATGTCGCCATGCGCGACATCGAGAACCACCTCCGCCACTTCATTGAGACTCACCTCTCAAGAGAGAACCCGCAATGGCTGAAACAGCGTGTGCCAGGCGCGATGCGGCAGAAGTGGATGGGCCGACAGGAGGAGGACCGCGACCTCGGCAACCCGGTCTTCGCCCCGATCTACTATAGCGACCTGGGCGACCTCGGGCAGCTCATGACGCAGAACAACAACTGGCCCCTCTTCGAACCCTTCTTCGGAGTGCGCGACGGTTTGCTCGTTTCGTTGAGCCGTTTGACGCCTGTCAGAAACACCATCGCCCACGGTCGGCCCCTATGCCCGACTGAGATTCTCTGCATCGTTGCCGAGGGACAGCGCATTCTCCGCGCAATAGGAAAACTGGTTCTAAATTGATTGGATAGAAGAGATGCGCTCTTATCCCATCCGCGTTCCGAGAGTTTCGTATCGCGGGGCTGATCCACGCAAGAAGTGGAAACGCGATAATGCCAATCGCGTGGCTGGAAAGATCGAAACATACATTAACGACGAGATGAAGCAGTTGCCTGCTGACAGTGTGCACGTCTTCTGCAGCTACGAAATCGCCTCATCGATCATGGAAGATAGCGACATGGTCCAGGATTTGGTCTTTGGCATTGACGCGGGTTCTAACGGCGTGACGGTGTATAAGGGCGACTACGAGAAAGCTCTCGCCAACCCGCAATAGCCTTAGCGGGTCAAGCTGCCGCTCGCACCAAATCTATCGCTTATTGCCCAGCTCTTCGGCGATGTCCTTGATGTTGCGGCCGACCTTGCGGTGGGCGGTGGTCAGCTGGTCGCGGGTGACGCCCAGCGCTTCATCCAGTGCTCGACGGCCTGACGCTCGGACAGGTCCAGCCGGTCCTTGCTGATGAAGCCGCGCTTGTCCTTGAGGCCTGCCATGGTCGTCTCCGTTGAGCACGAGGGCGTAGCGCGAAACGGGCCGGGGCGCGACCGGCGGGCATAACTTCGTGTTTCGCGCAAAGAACTGCCCTTAACCCGACGCGCTTTCGTGGGCACAAGGGACAAAACCCCTGCGGCCCTGTGGATATTTGATGAAGAGAGCCCGACACGCCCGTATCGTCGCGACCCTGGGACCGGCCAGCCGGTCGCCCGGCATGGTCAAGACCCTCGCGCAGGCCGGGGTCGATGTCTTTCGTCTGAACTTCAGCCACGGTTCGCATGACGACCATGCGGCCGCGCTGAAGGCGGTGCGCGGGGCCGAGATGGCGCTGAAACGGCCGCTGGGGGTGCTGGCCGACCTGCAGGGGCCCAAGCTGCGACTGGGCCGGTTCCGGGATGTCGAGATCGACATCAAGCCCGGGCACAAGATGCGGTTCGACCTCGACCCCGAGCCGGGCGACGAGGCGCGGGTGCAGATGCCGCATCCGGAGATCTTCAAGGCCCTGCGCGAGGGCATGCTGCTGTTGCTGGACGACGGCCGGGTGCGGCTGCGCGTCGGCAAGCGGACCGACGACTGGGCCGATGTGACGGTCGAGAGCGGCTCGAAATTGTCGGACCGCAAGGGCGTCGCCGTGCCGGAAGCGGTCATTCCCGTCTCGGCCCTGACGCCCAAGGACCGCGAGGACCTGGCCTTTGCGCTCCGTATCGGCGTCGACTGGGTGGCGCTCAGCTTCGTCCAGAAGGCCGAGGACATGGCCGAGCTGAAGCGGCTGGTCGACGGCAAGGCGGCCTGTCTGGCCAAGATCGAAAAGCCCCAGGCGCTGAACGAACTGGAGGCCATCCTCGACTATTCGGACGGGGTGATGGTGGCGCGCGGCGATCTGGGCGTCGAGCTGGACCCGGAAGAAGTGCCGGTCGCGCAAAAGGCCATCATCCGCGCTGCCCGCCATCGCGGCGTGCCGGTGATCGTGGCGACCCAGATGCTGGAGTCGATGACGGGGGCGCCCGCGCCGACCCGGGCCGAGGCCACCGACGTGGCCAATGCCGTCTATGAGGGCGCCGACGCCCTGATGCTGTCGGCCGAGACGGCCTCGGGCGACTATCCGGTCGAGGCGGTCACCATGATGAACCGCATCATGGAGCGCGTCGAACGCGATCCGGTGTGGCCCAGCCTGATGGACGCCGAACATGCCGGCATGGACGACATCGACGCGGATGCCCTGGTGGCCGCCGCGCGCAAGGCCGGCGAGGCCCAGTCGACCGCCTGTATCGTGGTGTTCACGACCCTGGGCGGCACTGCCCGGCGGATGGCGCGCGAACGGCCGCTGCACACGGTTCTGGCCCTGACGCCCAATCCGGACACGGCCCGGCGTCTGGCGCTGGTCTGGGGGCTGGAGCCGCGCCTGGGGCGCCAGCCCGACTCGCTGGAACAGGTCACCGACGACGCCGTGGCCGGGGCCATGGACTATGGGCTGGCGCAACCGGGGCAGAGGATACTCATCCTGGCCGGGACGCCGTTCGGCGCGCCGGGGGCTGCGAATCTGTTGCGGCTGGCGCATGCTCCGTCGAAGGTTAAACGGCGGAAGTGATCCTCCCCTGCTGAGCGTAGCGAAACGGGGGAGGGGGACCGCGCGCAGCGGGGTGGAGGGGGCGACCCCCAACACCGGCGCTTGTTGTCGCCCCCTCCACCACTCCGTGGTCCCCCTCCCCCCGCGGGCGGGGGAGGAGATGACGGCATGATCAAATATATAGGCTCGAAGCGGGCGTTGCTGGGGCAGGTGACCTCGGCGATCGGCGCGCTGGCGGGGCCGGGGGCGACCGTCTGTGATCTTTTCAGCGGGTCAGCGCGGGTCGGGCATGCGCTGAAGCGGGCGGGCTATTCGGTCTGGTCGAACGACCACAACGCCTATGCGCACACCCTGGCCACCGCCTATGTGCAGGCGAACCGCGAGCGGTGGCTGGACCGGGCCGAGGCGGTGCTGGCCGAACTGCGCGCGCTGAAGCCCGAGGCCGGCTGGTTCACCCGGGCCTTCTGCGAGGACGCCCGCTATTTCCATCCCGATAATGGGGCCCGGATCGATGCCATGCGCGAGCGGATCGAGACGCTGGGTCTGGATCCGGAGTTGAAGGCCATCGCCCTGGTCAGCCTGATGGAGGCGGCCGACCGGGTCGATTCCACGGCGGGGGTGCAGATGGCCTATATGAAGCAATGGGCGCCGCGGGCGCTGAAGCCCCTCGAACTGCGGATGCCCGATGTCCTGCCGTCAGTGGGGGCACCCTGCCGGGCGACGAAGGCGGATGCGGTCGAGATCGCGCCGGAGATAGCGGCCGATCTGGTCTATCTGGACCCGCCCTACAACCAGCATTCCTATCTGGGGAACTATCACTGCTGGGAGAGCCTGGTGCTGTGGGACAAGCCCGAGACCTATGGCGTGGCCAACAAGCGGGTCGATGTGAAGACGCGCAAGAGCGCCTTCAACAGCCGGCCGCGCATCGGGCCGGCGCTGGCAGCGGTGATCGAGGGGCTGAGGGCGCCCAATCTGGTCGTATCCTTCAATGACGAAGGCTATCTGGACCGCGAGACCCTGGTCGGCATGCTGTCGGCGCGGGGCCATGTGCAGGTGATCGAGATCGCCCATCCCCGCTATGTCGGGGCGCGCATCGGCATCCATAATCCCAAGGGGGAGAAGGTCGGGACGGTGGGCCGCCTGCGGAATGTCGAGCTGCTGTTTGTGGTCACGCCCGAGCCGGTGGCCCTGCCGCACGCGGCCTGAGAGCGGGAACCCCGGGGGGATGCCCCCCGTTTGGTGACCATGCAGACGATCACCGACAGCCGCACCGACAGCCTGGGCCACGAAGTCCGTATTCCCCGACGCGCCCCCGTGCGGAGCGCTCGTGCCGCCGACGCCTTTCAGACCGTGGCCTGGCGCGCGCCCGAGGCGCGTCGGGATCGCTATACCCCCGCCAATGTCGCGCACGACCCCTATGCCGAGGACGAGGAAATCCCGCACTGGATGATCCTGGTCGGCGGCGGGCTGCTGGCGGCGCTGATGGGCGCCCTGCTGGGCGGCGCGATGGCGCTCTAGGCGCTCATCCTTTCCTCGATCAACAGCCGGATCGGCGCAAAGGACCGCCGGTGCTGGGCGCAGGGACCCAGGCGGTCCAGCGCCTGCCGGTGCAGGGGCACACCATAGCCCTTATGCCGGGCAAAGCCGTAGCCGGGGTGCTCTCTCTCAAGCTCATGCATCAGCCGGTCGCGGGCCGTCTTGGCGAGGATCGAGGCGGCGGCGATCGAGGCCGAGCGCGCGTCGCCCTTGATCACCGCGACCGACCGGCATCCGACATCCAGCGCATGATTGCCGTCGATCAGGGCGAGGGCGGCGCAATGGCCCAGCCCCTGTACCGCGCGGCGCATGGCCAGTTCGGTGGCGCGCAGGATGTTCAGGCGGTCGATTTCCTCGACCGTGGCGAAGGCCACAGACCAGCACACGGCCTGTGCCTTGATCGCGGCCTCGGCCTCCTCGCGGGCCGCTTCCGACAGGGCCTTGGAGTCGTTGAGGCCCGGGGGCAGGCACGCCGGATCGAGGATGACAGCGGCCGCGCTGACGGGCCCCGCCCACGGGCCGCGCCCGGCCTCGTCCACGCCGCAGACCCGACCATGGGCAGCCCATTCATGCTCGAGCGAAAAATCAGGAAGGGTGGTCACGCGGCGATGCCCCCGGCCAGTGGCGCATGGCGGTGGCAGGCGGTCACGTGGTCGTTGACCATGCCGGTGGCCTGCATGAACGCATAGACGATCACCGGACCACAGAATTTGAAGCCCTCGGCCTTGAGAGCCTTGGCCATGGCCACGGACTGCGCGGTCTGGGCCGGGACGTGTTTCATCGAGGGCCAGGCATTCTGGACCGGTTCGCCGTCGACGAAGGACCAGAGCCATTCGGACATGTCGCGCCCCTGATCCTGCAACTCCAGCCAGCGCCGCGCGCCGGAAATGGTGGCGTCGATCTTGGCCGCTGATCGCACGATGCCGGCATCGTTCAGCAGCCGCTGGCGGTCGGCCTCGCCATAGCGGGCGACCTTCTCCGGATCGAAATTGTCGAAGGCCGCGCGGAAGGCCTCGCGCTTCTTCAGGATGGTGATCCACGACAGGCCCGCCTGGAAGCCGTCCAGCACCAGCTTCTCCCAGAGGGCACGGGAGTCGCGTTCCGGCACGCCCCATTCCTGGTCGTGATAGGCGACATAGAGAGGATCGGTGCCGCACCAGCCACAGCGGCCGGTCGCGTCGGGCACGGGCGAGTCGGTCATGCCCCCAGAGTCGCCGGGCCGGGTCGCCGACGCAAGCGTCACGTCCCGTCAGGTCCGGCGAGCCGGCCGCTGTGGCAAGGGGAAAGGGTGAGCCGCCCTGTCCTTCTGTCTGCGCTGTTCGTCGTCGGCCTGGTCCTGCTCGGGGCCGGGGAAAGCCGGGCACAGGACAGCAAGATGATGCCGCAAGCCCCCGGCGTGGTCGGCGAGCTGGGCCAGACCAGTCCGGATGCCCTGATTGCCTCGCAACTGTGGATGGCCGAGGCCTACGAGCGCAAGGGTCTGATCGATCAGGCGATCCGGACCTATGAAGAGGCCCTGCTGTCGATCCTGCAGTTCCGGGGACAGGGGCACGTATCGATGGCCGAGCCCATGGTGCGGGTGGCGCAACTGACGCAGGATCCGGAGATACGGGTGCGGTGGCTGGAGTCCGCGCTGCGGATCCGGGAGATCGGCTGGGACACAGGCGAAGCGCGGCGAACGGCGCTCCGGATGGAGCTGGTGAGGGCACCCGACGTACGCCTTCGCCCTTGATCGGGGAGGGGCGACAGTCGATGCATCCGGGCTGTTTCCAGCCACCGACCGCCGTCAAGGGGGTGGACAAGTCCCCGCCGAAACGAAACAACAAGAGCTTCCACAATCGGAGGACATCACCATGCGTATCGCCCTGTTTGCCGCCGCCGCTGCCGCTCTGGCCCTTGCCGCCTGCTCGCAGGAGACCGGTGACAACGCTGCCGAAACCGCTGACGCTGCCGGCGACACCATGGCCTCGGCCGCCGAAGACACCGCCGAGAATGCGGACGCCGTGGCCGACAACACCGCCGCTGCCACGAACGAAGCGGCCGAGGACGTCGACGCCGCCGTCGAGACGCCCGCCGAGTAATCGATCCCCGATCGACAGGGAGACGCGCCCGGAGTTCGCTTCGGGCGCGTTTTTTGTTTCAGAGCCCGGTCCAGTCCGGCCGTTGGACCGTTGCCGGCTTCCCCTCGACCGTCAGGTCGCCGTCAAGCCGGTCGAGACGCAGCAGAGCCATGACGCGTCGGCCCTGTCCGGACAGGGTCTGGCCCGCGCGGCGGTCGCCGTTCAGGACCTCGGTGCCAAAGGGGGGCAGGGGGCCATCGACGTCGAGGGGCAGCATGCGATTGCGGACGGCACCCCGGCGCTTCATGCGTGAGGTCGTCTCCTGCCCGATGAAACAGCCCTTGGAAAAGTCGATGCCGTTCAGCAGGTCAAAGTTGGCCTCGATCGGATAGGTGGTGTCCTGGCCACCGTCGCGAGCCGGGTCGGGAATACCGAGCGACAGGCGGTGATCGTGCCAGGCCTCGGGCGTGTCGGTGACGGGCAGGCGTTCGCCATAGTGCCGGTGGCCGAGCGCGGGAAGGCGCGGGTCGGGGGTGCCGGGCGTGTCGGACGCGGCGGGCCACAGCACCTGGACCGTGCCGTCGTCAGGCGTGATCGAAACGTTGGCGCGCAGGCGGTAGAGACTGAGCCGCTGGATCAGGGCGTCGCGACGGTCCGAGGCCACGTCGAGGAGCACCCCGTCCTCCTCGCCGAACAGGAACAGGTCGAACAGCAGGCGGCCGGGCGGGGAGAGCAGAGCGCCGAAGCGCAGATCGCCGGGCTGGAGGCTCAAGACCTCCTGCGTCAGCAGGCCGTTCAGGAAGGTGCGGGCGTCCGGACCGCTGACCCGGACGAGGGCGCGATCAGGGAGGGAGGCGATGCGGGGCGACATGGTCCACAGATAGGGGGCCAAAGGGGCCTTGGCGAGGGGCCCTCCGCCCGCGAGGACCGCTGCCGTTGGTCAAGAATCCGTATACGGTGCGACCATGCCCGCCGCCTTTCCCGTCCTCTACATCGCTGAAGCCGACCCCGAGATGGCGGTGATGGGTTCGGGCGTGCTGAACCATCTCGTCGAAGCCCTGCCGCAGGCACGCTTCACCGTGGTGGGATCGCCGGCCAGCGCGCCGCTGTTCGCCGGCCTGCCGCGGCTGGACCGGACGCTGGTCCTGAAGGGCGAGGGCGTGGCCGAGCTGACCGGTCTGTGGAATCAGGTGCGGGGCACGCACTGGGGTCTGGTCGTCGACATGCGCGGCACCAAGCTGTCGGGCTGGCTGCGGCGCAAGAAGCGGGCGGTGCGCGGCGAGATGCCGGACGGGCTGCACGCCGTCGAGGCCGCAGCGCGGGTGCTGCAGCTGGACGAGGTGCCCGCCCCCTGCCTGCATCCGTCGCAGGGCGATGTGGTCGAAGCCGAAGCCCTGTTGGGCACCGTCGAGGGGCCGCTACTGGCTATCGGGCCGGGAGCCGACTGGATCGGGCGGCTGTGGCCGGCGGAGCGCTATGCCAAGGTGGCGCTGGCTTTGTTGGGCGAGGGCGGGCCGCTTGAGGGCGGGCGTTTGCTGATCGTCGGCGGGGCGGGGGATCGCGACGCGGCCCACACCATCCGGCTGGCGGTGCGGCGTGAACGGGTGATCGAGGCGCAAGGGAAGCTCTCGCCGCTGGCCACGGTCGCAGCGCTGCGGCGGGCGGACTTTTATCTGGGCGGGGATTCGCTGTGGACCCAGCTGGCCGTGGCCGCCGGTGTGCCGGTGACGGCCGTGTTCGGGCCGTCCGATGACTCCCTGCGCGGGCCCTGGGGCGGCCAGACGCTGAGGGGGCCGCGCAGCTTTGAGGAATTCCGCACCCTGGACCCGCGGTTCAACCAGGCCCTGCAGCATATGATGGACCTTCCGGCCGAGAGGGTGTTGAAAGCCTGCGTGCGGCGCCTGACGACGGACGCCGCCTGATCTGACCGGCAGGAGGTTCGCCATGGGCAACAGCTATGACCTGATCGTGCGGGGCGGCGAGGTCGCCAATCACGCCGGACGGGGGCCTGCCGATGTCGGGGTGCGCGACGGGCGGATCGCCTTCGTCGGAGACCTGTCGCGGGCCTCGGCCGGGGAGGAGGTGGATGCCGCCGGCCTGACCGTCCTGCCGGGCGTGATCGACACCCAGGTGCATTTCCGTGAGCCGGGTCTGGAGTGGAAGGAAGACCTCGAGACCGGCAGCCGGGCCGCGGCGCTGGGCGGGGTGACGGCCGTCTTCGAGATGCCGAACACCGATCCCACGACCACCGATGCCGAGGCGCTGGCCGACAAGCTGGCCCGGGCGCGCGACCGGATGTGGACGGATCATGCCTTCTACGTCGGGGGCACGCATGAGAATGCGGCCTGGCTGGATGAGCTGGAGCGGCTGCCGGGCTGCTGCGGGGTCAAGGTGTTCATGGGCGCCTCGACCGGGACCCTGCTGGTCGCCGACGACGACGGGGTGCGCGACATCCTGAAGCGGGTGAACCGCCGGGCCACCTTCCACTCCGAGGACGAATACCGGCTGGCCGAGCGGCGCAGTCTGGCGCGGACCGGCGACTGGACCAGCCACCCGGAGGTGCGCGACGTCGAAAGCGCGATCCGCAGTACCCGGCGTCTGGTGGGTCTTGCCCGCGAGGTCGGGGCGCGTATCCATGTGCTGCACGTGACCACCGCCGAGGAGATCGAGTTCCTGGCGGGCGCCAGGGATGTGGCGACGGTCGAAGTCACGCCCCAGCATCTGACGCTGGACGGCGACGAGGCCTATGAGCGGCTCAAGGCGCTGGCCCAGATGAACCCGCCGATCCGCAACCGGCCACATATCGAGGGCCTGTGGCACGGCATCGCCCAGGGGGTCGTGGATGTGCTGGGCTCGGACCACGCCCCGCATACGCTGGAAGAAAAGGCCCGGCCCTATCCCGCCTCGCCGTCGGGCATGCCGGGGGTGCAGACGCTGGTGCCGGTCATGCTGGACCATGTGGCGAAGGGGCGGATGACGCTGGAGCGGTTCATCGACCTGACCTCGGCCGGGGCGCAGCGCATCTTCAACATCGCCGGCAAGGGCCGGATGGCGGAAGGCTATGACGCCGACCTGACACTGGTCGATCTGAAGGCGAAGGCGGTGCTCAGGCACGAGGACATGGCCACGCGCTCGGGCTGGACCCCGTTCGACGGCATGGAGGTGCAGGGCCTGCCGATGGCCACGATCGTGCGCGGCCGGGTGGTGATGCGCGACGGCGAGCTGCAGGGCAGCGCCCACGGCCGCCCGGTGCGCTTCCAGGAAACGCTGACGCCTAGCGCGGGCTGAGGATGAAGGCGGCGATGTCACGCACCACCGGGGCGGCCAGAGGCAGGTCCGGATCGCCATAGGTGCGTATGTTGGCGGCGCGCTCGGCGGGCGCCTCCTTGAGCACGTGATTGACGCCGTCCCAGACGACGAGGGTGGCGTCGGGCTGCGCGGCCTTCATGGCGTCGGAATCGACCGTGGTGACCTGAATGTCGGTGGTGCCCTGGGCGATCAGGACGGGGCCGTCCCAGGCGGCGATCAGTTCGCGGGGGTCGAGCGCCAGCCAGGACATCAGATACGGCTGGACCGAGGGCCGGAACAGCGCCTCCAGCCCGGGGATGGGTTCGACCTCGCGCCCGGCCTCAAGCTCGGCAAGGGCGGTGAAGGCCCGGGTCCGCATCGGCTCGGGCAGCTGCGGGCCCAACTGTTCCTCCAGAACAATGCGGGCCGGGCGACCGGCACCGGACACCAGCACCAGACCACAGATGGTCGAGGTGTCGCGTTCGGTGGCGGCGAGGGCGACCAGCGCCCCCTCGCTGTGGCCGATCAGCCAGGCGCAGGGCAGGCCAGCCTGTTCAGCGGCCTGTTCGGCCCAGCCGATGGCGTCATCGACCAGATGGGAAAAGCGCAGATCCTGCTCGGCCATGCCGGTGAACAGGCTCTCGCCCACGCCGCGCTTGTCATAGCGGATGGTGGCGATGCCCTCTTCGGCGAGGCCCTCGGCCAGCAGCCGATAGGTGGACGACCGGATGCCCTGGGGGCTGTTTCCGTTGCGGTCGGTCGGACCTGAGCCCGCGATGATGACGCCGACGGCGCGGGGGGCTTCGGCCGGGGCCAGCCAGGTGCCGTGCAGCGGGCCGGCGTCGGTCTGGAGGGTGACGGCGGTGCCGGGATCCTGAGCGGTCAGGGACAGGGCGGCGGCGGCGAGCAGGGCGGACAGCATGAGAGTCTCCCGGGCAGGTGTAGGGTCAGAAAGGCTGGCGGTCGGGATCGGCGCGCCAGACCCGCCAGCTCTCGACTGCGGACAGGATGGCCGCGACGAGCACGGCGACGATGACGGCGATGATCCCGAACGGCTGGGGCACGAAGGGCGCGCAAGCCAGACCGAACAGGCCGATCAGGAACAGCAGGCGACCGGCGAGGCGATTGGAGCGCTCCCACGCCAGCTTGCTCTTGAAGGCCCATGGCGTGCGGACGCCGACGACGGGGTTGGGGCCGACCCGGCCGAGGAAGGCGCCGGTCAGCATCAGGATGGCGCCCAGACCCGCCATCGGCAGGACGGTGCCGATCGAGGTGGCGCCGGACAGGCTGAGCGAGGCCACGAACAGGGAGACTCCGGTCATCGACAGCAGGATCACCAGCTGGGCAAAGCGCAGCGACCGGGCGCGGGCGGCGTCGCCTGCGTGGCGGGCGAACCGCCCCATGCCGCCGCTGAGGATCAGAAGCAGCGCGCCCAGACCGAAGATGAGGGCGCCGACCGTCTCGCGGCCCGCCCAGTCATCCGCCTCGCCCCGGATGTTGAAGTGCACGGGCATCAATCCGGTGGGCCCTGCGAAGAAGACCCAGAGGCCGATCCCGAGGATGATGGCGGAAATGCCCAGGCCGGCGAGGTCGAGGGCCGAGGCGGGTCTGCGGATGTCAGTCACGGTCCTTGTCTCCATCAGCGGGCGCGCGGGCCCCGGTGATCGACAGGAGGAAGGCGAGGGCCTCCTCCACGGCGGAAATGTCGAGGCGATAGCGAATGGTGGTGCCGTCGCGCTCGGGGCTGACCAGGCCGGCCTCCTTCAACGCATTGAGGTGGCCGGTCACCGTGGGCCAGGTCATGTCAAAGGCCCCCGCGATGTCGCCCGACGCCATCGGGCCTCGCCGCAGCATCTCGATAATCCGGCGCCGCACGGGATGCGACAGGGCCTTGAACAGGGTGTTCATGGCATCTTCCTAATTAGGAAAAGCCCTAAATGCAAGAGGTGGGAGCATGACATCGTCATCCTCGGACTTGATCCGAGGATCGGACCGGGCAGTCGTTTTGCTGCGATGCACAGACTGAGCGGCCTCGCCGGACAGGGCAGAGAGGTGCACCGATCCTCGGGTCAAGCCCGAGGATGACGCGGACTGTCAGATCGAGAAGCTGACGCCGCAGCCGCAACTGGAGGCGGCATTGGGGTTGCGGACGACGAACTGGGCACCCGCGAGATCATCGACGAAATCGATCACCGACCCGGCGAGGAAGGGCAGGGACACCGGGTCCACGACGGCGGTTCGCCCGTCGGCGCGGATGGCGATGTCATCCTCTTCGGCGGTCTCGACCAGATCGAACCGGTACTGGAAGCCCGAGCAACCGCCGCCGTCGACCGCGACGCGCAGCATGAGGGGGGTGCCCCGCGCCTCCGACAGGCGCGCCAGCCGGGCGGCGGCAGCCGACGACAGGCTCAGGCCATGAGAGGCCGCGCGGGCCGTGGCGTCGCCGGTGGTCTCGACCCGGAAGTCTGTGGATCGTTCGGTCATACCGCCCTATATGAGGCCGCCACGGGCTACCGCAATGCCTGTCACCCCATCGGGATCAAGTCCGCTGACCGATCGTCGCCTCGCCCCCTATGCCCTGGATGCCGCAAACACGCTGGGACGGCGCGTGCCCGAACCGGCCAGCCGGACGCGCACGGCCTTTGCCCGCGATCGCGACCGCATTATCCATTCGACCGCTTTTCGACGCCTGAAGGAAAAGACGCAGGTGTTCGTGGCGCATGAGGGCGACCACTATCGCACCCGCCTGACCCACAGTCTGGAGGTGGCCCAGATCGCCCGCTCGCTGGCCCACGCTCTGGGTCTCGACACCGATCTGGCCGAGGCCGTGGCGCTGGCGCATGACCTTGGCCACCCGCCGTTCGGCCATGCGGGCGAGGATGAGCTGCAGGCCTGTATGGAGCCGTGGGGCGGGTTCGATCACAATGTACAGACCTTCCGCGTCGTGACCCGGCTGGAAGAGCGCTATCCGGATTTTCTCGGCCTGAATCTGAGCTGGGAGACGCTGGAGGCCATCATCAAGCATAACGGCCCGGTCGACGGGATGCTGGATCGCCCGGCGTGGAAGCCGGTGGCGGAATTCTCGAAGGACTGGGACCTGAGGCTGGACAGCTTTGCCTCGCTGGAGGCCCAGGTCGCGGCCATTGCCGACGACATCGCCTACAACAACCACGATGTGGACGACGGGGTGCAGGCGGGCCTGTTCACCCTCGACGATCTGATGGAGGTGCCGCTGATCGGGCCGATCCTGAAGGGCACGCGCGACGACTGGCCCGATCTGGATGCGCGGATGATCCGGCTGGAGGCCGTGCGGCGCATGATCGGGGCGATGATAGAGGATGTGCTGGCCGAGACGACGCGACGGCTGAAGGCCGACGGCATCCAGACGGTCGAGGATGTGCGGAGGGCCAAGCGGATGCTGGTCGCCTTTTCGCCGGACATGCTGGCCGATCTGGGGGCGCTGCGCCGGTTCCTGTTCACGCGCATGTATCGGCACTACCGGGTCAATCGCACGCGCAGCCAGGCGCGGCGGATCCTGTCCGAAATGTTCCAGCTGTTCGTGGCCGAGCCGGACATCCTGCCCCCCGAATGGGCGGCGCGCGCCACCAGCAGCGACGCGGGCCGTCGGGCGCGGGCGGTCTGCGACTATATCGCGGGCATGACCGACCGCTATGCGATCGAGGAGCATCGCAAGCTGTTCACCCTCGATCTGGCGCTCGATCTGTGATTCGAATGCGGAGGTCCGGGGCGCTAGGATAGGCGCCCGGACGCGCGATTCGCGTATTCACCACCTCGAGGGCCCCCATGTCGCACGAAGACCCCTATCGCCAGGATCCGGGCGCCGGTCGCGAACGCGGCGCCTATACCCCCCCGACCGACGAGGACCTGCCGTTCCGCCGGGGCGGGGGCGGCTATGACGCTCGCCGGAGCGGAGCGGGTGGGCCGCCGGTCACCCTGATCATCAGCGCGGCGGTCCTGCTGCTGCTGATCATCGTCGTGGTGGTCTATTACCGGGCGGGGCCGCGCGGGTCCGAGGATGCGCCGCCGGCCATCGGCACGCCGGTCGGTGAGCTGAAGGTCGAGGCCGCAGAGGATGCCCAGCCGGTCGATCCGGCCGAAGGCATCGATGTCTATGATGAGGCGGAGCCGATCGTCACCGCCCCGACCTATGTCCCGCCGCCCGAAGCGGTCCAGCCCAACGCCCGTCCGGCCGAGACCCCGGCCCCGGCGCGGGCCGAGCCGACGCCCGCTCCGGCGCCGTCGGCCCCGGTGGCCGTCGGCGGCAATTCGGCCGTGCAGATCGGCGCCTTCTCGACGCCCGGACTGGCCGATCGTGAATACGGCCGGGTGGTCGGCCGCTACAGCCAGTACACCGAGGGCGCGGTGAAGCGGGTGCAGGAAGTGACCTCCTCCAGCGGATCGACCCTGTACCGGACGATGATCTCGGGCCTGAGCCGCGAACAGGCGCAGGGGCTGTGCGATGCCATCAAGGCCTCGGGCGGCGACTGCATCGTGCGCTGATCCGAGGTGACGCGGGCGATCATCCTGGGCTGTTCGGGCCCCCGACTGACCGAGGCGGAGGCCGACTTCTTCGCCGAGGCCCAGCCGTTCGGCTTCATCCTGTTCCGGCGGAATATCGAGGACCCGGAGCAACTGGCCGGGCTGGTCAGCGCGCTTCGCGCGACGGTCGACACCCCGGAGGCGCCGATCCTGATCGATCAGGAGGGTGGGCGGGTGCAACGCATGATCCCGCCCCACTGGACGCGCTATCCGCCGGGTGACGCCTATCTCAAGGCCGCTCGGGATCTGGGCGAGGCGCGCGAGACCGCCCGGCTGGGCGCGCGTCTGATGGCGCATGACCTGCACGCCATGGGCATCGACGTCGACTGCCTGCCGGTGCTGGATGTGCCGGTGCCGGGCGCGCACGACATCATCGGCGACCGGGCCTATGCCCACGATCCGGAGCGGGTGGCCGTGCTGGGCCGGGCCGCCGCCGAGGGGCTGATGGCGGGCGGGGTGCTGCCGGTTATCAAGCACATCCCCGGCCACGGCCGCGCCCTGTCGGACAGCCATCTGGAGCTGCCGGTCGTGAATGCCGACCGCGATCACCTGGAGGCGTGGGACTTCCTGCCGTTCAAGGCCATGTCCGACATGCCGATCGCGATGACGGCCCATGTGGTCTACACGGCGCTGGACCCCGACAGGCCGGCCACGACCTCGCCCGTGGTCCTCGACATGATCCGCGAGGAGATGGGCTACCAGGGGCTGATCGTGTCGGACGACCTGTCGATGCAGGCGCTGAAGGGTGATCTGGAGCACCGGACCAAGCGCGCCCTGAAGGCCGGCTGTGACGTGGCCCTGCACTGCAACGGCGACATGGACGAGATGCAGGCCGTGCTGGCGGGCTCGAAGCGGCTGAAGGGCAAGAGCCTGCGCCGGGCCGAGGCGGCGCTGGCGCGTCGCGTGCGGACGCCCGAACCGCTGGACGTCACCGAGGCGCGGGCGCGCTTCGACCGCATGATGGCTCCGTATCTTGAGGCGAAAGCCGGTCCCGACGTCGGGGAGGCGCAGGGGTGACCCGGCCGTTCCAGCCCAATCTGAACTTTGCCGCGGTCGAGGCGGTCGAGCCGGAGGAGGCCTTCGTCGTCGATCTGGACGGCTATGAAGGGCCGCTGCATGTGCTGCTGGCGCTGGCGCGGAACCAGAAGGTCGATCTGCTGACCCTGTCGATCACGAAGCTGGCCGAACAGTATCTGGCCTTTGTGCACGAGGCGCGGCGACGGAACTTCGCCCTGGCGGCGGACTATCTGGTGATGGCGTCCTGGCTGGCCTATCTGAAGTCGCGCCTGCTGCTGCCGCGCACCGAGGCCACCCCCGATGCCGAGATTCCGGCGGAGGAGATGGCGGCGGCCCTGGCCTTCCGGCTGCGCAAGCTGGAGGCCATGCGCACGGCCGGCGAGGCCCTGATGCGCCAGCCGATCCTGAAGCGCGATGTGTTCACCCGGGGCGACCCCGAGGCCACGGTCGTTGTCCCCTCGGACCAGATCGATGCCAGCCTCTATGAGCTGATGAGCGCCTACGTGAACCAGCGGCGGCGGGCCGAGCGGCGGGCCTATAATCCCGGCCTGCGGGTCGAGGCCTTTCCGCTTGAGGCCGCACGGGACTGGCTGCGCGACCGGCTTCCGGACATGGACGGCTGGACAGCGCTGGGCGAGATCGCTCCGCAGGCTGAAACACCCGACGAGAGCGGTGAGCGGGAGGGGCCCAGCCAGGCCAGCTACGTGGCCTCGACCCTGTCGGCCAGCCTGGAACTGGTCAAGGAGGGGGCGCTGGACGTGAACCAGGCCGAGGCCTTTGCCGATGTCTATCTGCGGCGCCGCGAGCAGGGCCAGCCGCTGGAGCTGACGCCATGAGTGACGAGGCGACCGACGCGAAAAAAGGACTGGCCTTCCGCCCTGATGACACCGAGATCGAGCGCCGGGTCGAGGCCCTGTTGTTTGCGGCGGCCGGGCCGCTGTCGGCGGCGGACATCGCCCGGCGCCTGCCCGAGGATGCCGATGTGGGGCGGGCGCTGGCGCGGCTGGTCGAGCGATATCGCGACCGGGGCGTGACCTTGCAGGTGGTGGCCGATCGCTGGAGCTTCCGTACCGCGCCGGACCTGTCGTTCCTGATGACCGAGGAGCGCGAGGAGCCTCGGCGCCTGTCAAAGGCCGCGCTCGAGACCCTGGCCATCGTCGCCTATCACCAGCCGGTCACCCGGGCGGAGATCGAAAGCGTGCGCGGCGTGTCCCTGTCGAAGGGCACCCTCGACCAGCTGCTGGAGATGGGCTTCGTGCGGCTGCGCGGACGGCGGCGCACGCCGGGTCGGCCGGTCACCTATGGCACTGCCGACCGGTTCCTCGAGCATTTCGGCCTGGCCAGCCTGAACGACATGCCGGGCGTGCAGGAGATGAAGGCGGCGGGCCTGCTGGACATGTCCATGCCCAGCGGCTTCGAGGTGCCCGACCCGGGCCGTGCGTCGGACGGCGACGACGAACTGGACCTGCTGGACCACGAGGACGCGCCCGAGTTCGCCCAGGACTTCGTCGGCGACCCCGAACGCTAGACGGGCGGCAGGCGGTTGACGCCCAGGATCCAGCCTTCCTCGGTCTCAACCTGACGGATCAGCTCGTCGGAGGCGCCCTTCGGCGGGGCGAAGGCCGCCGCCAGTTCGCCGCGGTCATCCATATTGGCAAAGGCCTCGGCGGTGACCCGGACCTGGGCCTGGTCCTTGAACTCGCCCTCGTTCGGTTTGGCATCGAACAGCGACGGCCAGACCTCGACGACCAGGGCCGACAGGGGCTCGATGTCGGACGCATCGAGCGCGCGCCAGCCCGTGCCGAACGGCCAGACGGCGGCGGAGGCATCCAGCTTTTGCAGCAGACGATTGACGGCGGCGATGCCGACCAGGGTCTGGCCGCCCACGGCGCCCGCCCCATGCATCTGCCAGACACTCTTGGGTTGCAGGCGCCCCTGCCGGGCGGCGTGTTCGGTCGCGCGGAACTCGGGAATGTCGGCGCCTGCGCCCTCGGGCGGCTTGGTCGCTGTCAGCCAGCGCTGGGTCTGTTTGGCGGGCGCCCCCCAGAAGGGCCAGGCCTGATCGGTCATCAGCCGGTTCATCTTGGCCGCGACCTGATAGCGGTTGTTGGTGTTGTCCGCCTTGTCGACCACGTTCGAGGCGATGAAATTCCACATGCCGCGCCAGCTGGTGTCCTTCAGCTGCAGGCGCGCGGCCGTGCCGGCCGGATAGCCGAAGTTGAAGTCGAAACCGACCAGCACCCGGTCGCCGCGCTTGCGGTGATCGGCCAGCAGGGAGGCGATCAGTGCCTCGCCCTCGGCGCGGGTCGCAACGTTGTGGGTCTCGGTATAGAGGCGGAAGCGCACGTCGCGCTTGGCCACGCCGACCCACAGCGACTGGTCGCCCAGCTTGCGAGTCTCGGCGGCGGTCCAGTCGGCGATCAGATAGGCGTCAAACAGGCGGGCCACGGCGGGCGCTCCCAGAGAAAAGGCGAAACAGGAATGGGCGGGCTTCTAGACCCGCAGGAACGGAACGCAAAGCGCAAAGGCGGGGTTCAGGCCCGGATCAGCGCTTCAAGGTGCGACAGCCAGCGGCGCCCGAGACGCAGGGCCTCGGAGGGCGAGCCCTCGGGCGACGGGGCCGCCGTATCCCACAGGTTCAGCTCGAACTCGGGATGGCGGGCGTCCATGAACATCAGGCGCAGGACGACCAGTTCGGCGTCAGGCGCCAGGATGTCGAGCGCCTTCCTGGCTTCGCCGCGACGCACGCGGGCCACCACATGGCCGTCGACGATGATCTCGGCGCCGTCGATCTCTTCGAAGCCATAGACCAGACCATGGGCCCCGCGCGCCCAGAGGACGGCGATCTGGCCCTCGTCAAAGTCGAGACCTGCCGCCTTGCCCTCGGCGGGCGAAAAGGCCTCGACCTCGGGGGGCACGCCGAGCGTCTTGAGCAGGGTCCGGCGGAGGCGACGCTCGCTCTCCATCCACCAGGCCAGGGCCAGCATGACGGTGGTCAGGGCCGCGGCCGCCAGCGCAACCAGCAGCATGAAGCGCACCGCTTCGCCCACCTTCAGTCCTCCAGCGTCACGACCACCGGCACGTGGTCGCTGGGCTTGTCCATCTCGCGTGCCTGGCGATGGGTCTGGATGCCGGTGAAGCGGTCGGCGGCCTGGGGCGAGAGCAGGTGGAAGTCGATGCGGATGCCGTGGTCGCGCTGCCAGGCGCCGGCCTGATAGTCCCAGAAGGTGAACGTGCCCGGCGGCTCATTGCCCAGCGCATGGCTGTCCGACAGGCCGAGGTTGCACAGGGCGCGGAAGGCCGCGCGGCTCTCGGGCTGGAACAGGGCGTCATCGACCCAGGCGGACGGATCGCGGGCGTCCCCGGGCGTCGGAATGACATTGTAGTCGCCGCACAGCACGAAGGCCTCTTCCAGCGCCAGCAGCTCGCGCGCATGCCGGTTCAGGCGGTCGAACCAGCCGAGCTTGTAGCTGAATTTCCCGGTGCCGACCGGATTGCCGTTGGGCAGGTAGAGGCCGCCCACCCGTACCGGACGCGGTCCCTCGACCACGGCCTCGATATAGCGGGCCTGTTCGTCGGACGGATCGCCGGGCAGGCCCCTGCGGACATCCGAGAGCGGCAGCTTCGACAGCAGGGCAACGCCGTTGTAGCTCTTCTGGCCGTGTGTCTCGACGTTATAGCCCAGCGACTCGAACGGCTCGCGCGGGAATTTCTCGTCCACGCATTTGATTTCCTGGAAGCAGGCGACGTCCGGTTGGTGCTCGCCCAGCCAGGCGAGCACGGTCTCGAGGCGGGCGTTGACGGAGTTCACGTTCCAGGTGGCGATGCGCATGGGCGGAAGCTAGTGCGATTTCCCGCGCGAGGCGAGGGGGCGGGCATCGGCCCTTTCGCCCACGAAAAAGCCCGACGCACCGAAATGCGCCGGGCCGATCCGTCAGGCCTCTGACGAGCGCCTATGGCTCGCTGGAGGCCGGCGTTTCCGCAGGCGTGACCGGCGTCAGGGTACAGCCGCCGCCGATCCGTACGGCCTCGCCGCAGGTGTAGAGCTGTCCGATGGCACGGTCCTTGACGCGGGCGACGAACCCTTCCCCTGACGTGCATTTGACCTCGATGAAGCGTCCCGAGGCGTTCTGACCCAGCAGGTGCAGTTGGGCGGGGTCGCAGATGTCCAGGGCGGTGCCGGCCAGAAGCGGTTTGAAGGCGGCGGCCTGCTCTGCGACGGTGGTGTACTCACACGTCAGATTGATCGCCATGGCCTGGAGGCAATCCATCGTGCGCCAGCCCTCGGCGGTTCTTTCGATGTGATAGCCGTCCTCACCGGCGCAGCCCACTTCGTAGACGGCATTGCCTTCCGGCGTGAAGCCCAGCGCCTTGCCGGCATCGACGCGGCAAGACAGTCCGGCTTCTGCGGCGAAGGTCGCAATGGCGCCCGCAGCGCCCTGGTTGCCAGGCAGGCGGCACACGGAGTTGGGGGCCAGCTCGCCCCCCTGGGCCCGGATCTGATCGGCCTGGGCGGCCAACACGACGCATTCGAACGTCTGGGGCGGCGTGGCGCTCGTCAGGATGTAGCCGGTGCCCTGTGCGCACGCGACTTCGAACAGGTCGTTGTTGTCATGGGTGGTGCCCAGGAGCGCGGACTCGGTGACCTCGCAGGTCAGGCCTGCCGCAGTGACGGCGGCACCGGCCGCTTCGGCGACCTGCGGCGGGGTCAGCTGGCGACCGCGGCGGTCCCGTGCCTCGAAGGAGCCCGGCGTCAGCTCCCTCTCCATGCGATCGCTTTCCATGATCGCACGGCGATCGGCCTGTTGCTGAATGGCGCCGGGCGTCTGGGCCTCTGCTCCCGCGCCGAGAGACAGGGTGGCGACAAGCGCAGTGGCAGCGCCAACGAACAGTCTGGAAAAAGTCATTTCAGCCCCTCAACCGAGATTTGCATCAAGCGTGATAAGCCCAAGATGACGCGAGGCCAAGTCGACCACGCCTGCGGGGCGACAGCAGGGGCGGCGCCCGAGCGTTCCCGCCATGAAAAAAGCCCGGCGTACCGCAGCACGCCGGGCCATTCCCTCGCATGAAGCGAAGCTTATTGTTCCGGAACGTTCTCCGGCTCAACGGTAGCGCCCAGCGCGTCGCCGGTCAGCTCGCAGGGCTTGCTGAAGATCTGGACAGCGTCGACGCAGGAATAGACCTGCTGGGTCGAACCGTTGAGGAAGCGCACGATCATGCCTTCACCGGTCGAGCACTTGACCTCATAGAAGGCGCCACGATCAGCCGGGCCGTCGCCCATCCAGGACACATCATCGACGTTGCAGTTGGCGACCTCGGTATTGGCGACCAGCTTCGGCCATTCACCCCGGGTTTCCTCCGCGGTGGTCAACTGGCAGGTGCCGGTCGAGATCAGGGCATAGCGCCAGCACGGCATGGCGCTCCAGCTGCCGGACTCGCTCTTTTCGAGGCGATAGCCGTCGGAGCTGGCGCAACCCAGCTCATACACGCGGGTGTTCAGCGCGACAGCCTCGTCCGCGTCGCATGAGACGCCCGCCTCCCGCGCATAGGCGCTGATGACCTGGACGCGGTTCTGGTTGCCCGGCAGGGCGCATTGCAGGCCGACCTCGGCCTCCGGATTTTCCCGGCGCAGCTGCCAGGCGAGGCTGGACTGCAGAACGCAGTCGGAGGCCGTGGGCGCGCCCTCGACCGCTTCGAGGATGTAGCCGGGGCCGGAGGCACAGGCGACTTCGTACAGTTTGGCACCGCCCTCACGCATGCCCAGCAGCGACGACTCGGTCACCTGGCATGAGGGGACGGCGATGGCGGCAACACTGGTCGCCTGGGCCATCACTTCCTCAGCCGTCGGGGGTGCGGGCTGACGACCGCGCTGGCGTTGCTGGTTGCGATCACTGCGACCCCCGCCGATCCGGCCGGGCAGGACCACCTCGCCCTGAATCTGGCCAGAGGCTTCGGACGACTCCTCACTACGATTATTGCCGCGGTTGTCCTGAGCCAGTGCGGGGCTGGCGCTCAGCAGGGCAAGGGCGAGGGCGGACCCGGTGAGGGTGGCGAGCTTGATGGATGAGGACACGGAGGAGGCTCCTGACAACTTTCACTTTTGTAACCTTTCGCGTGCGGATGTGACAGGGTCAAGGCAGGAACAGGGCAATCTCCCCGGGTGGACGCCGAAAGGCGAAATGGTCTATCGAGGGTTTCGATTGGAGACGCACTTGGCCGACGGCGTGGTACGCGAGGACGAGGAGAAGGAAGAGACGGCCCGTGGCCTGACCTGGCCCTTCGCGCGCGTCCCGGAGGCCGGAGAGGCGATCTGCGTAGCGCCCGGGGTGTGGTGGATGCGCCTGCCCCTGCCGATGGCGCTCAACCACATCAATCTTTACGCGGTCGAGGACGGGGACGGCTGGGCCATCGTCGATACCGGGTTGTTCACCCCGCAGTCGGTCGAGCTGTGGGAGGACCTGCTGGCCGGCGTCCTGAAGGGGCGCCCGGTCACGCGCGTGATCTGCACCCACATGCACCCGGACCACATCGGCATGGCGGGTTGGCTGTGCGAGCGTTTCCAGGCGCCGCTGCTGATGTCGCGGCTGGAATATGTGACGGCCCGCATGCTGGTGGCCGACACCGGGCGACCGGCGCCGGAATCCGGCCGGGCCTTCTACCAGCGTGCAGGCTGGACGCCGGAACAGCTCGACGGCTGGGCCCGCGACTACGGTCAGTTCGGGCGCGTCGTCAGCGCGATGCCGGATGCCTACCACCGCCTGACCGAGGGCGATGTGTTGTCGATCGGCGGGGATGACTGGGAGATCGTGGTCGGTCAGGGCCATAGCCCGGAGCACGTCTGCCTGTGGCGGCGCCCGGACGATGTGTTCCTGGGCGGGGACCAGATCCTGCCGAAGATTTCGTCCAACGTGTCGGTCTGGCCGACCGAGCCGCTGGCCGACCCGCTGGGCGACTGGCTGGCCTCGCTGGACAGACTGGCAGACCTGCTGCCCGAAGACCTGCTGGTGCTGCCGTCGCATGGCGAGCCCTTCCGGGGCGTGCAGACCCGACTGGCGGCCCTCAAGCGAGGCCACGGCCAGGCGCTGGCGCGGCTGGAACGCCGGCTGGAAACGCCGATGCGGGCCGTTGACACCTTTGCCAGTCTGTTCGCCCGCCCGGTCGGCGACGGGCTGCGCGGCATGGCCACCGGCGAGGCGGTCGCCCATCTCAACTATCTGGAACGGCGGGGCCGCGTGGTGCGCGAAGCCGATGCCGACGGCGTCGACTGGTGGCGCCAGGCCGAAACCTTGCAGAATTCGAACGGGGAGTGACCGACGTGTCCGAGACCATCCACACCGAACTGGCCGACGGCGTCCTGACCGTCACGTTGGCCCGGCCGGAGAAGAAGAACGCCATCACCCAGGCCATGTATGCGGCCCTGGCCGAGGCGACCGAGCGCTGTCGCACCGATGACGCCGTGCGGGTGATGCTGATCCGGGCCGAGGGCGACAGCTTTTCGGCGGGCAATGACATCGCCGACTTCATCGCGCTGGGCTCGCAGGCATCGTCGCCCGCCGATATGGCCGTGTTCCGGTTCCTGAAGGCGCTGGCCGATCTGGACAAGCCGCTGGTCGCTGCTGTGAAGGGGCGGGCGGTCGGCATCGGCACCACCCTGCTGCTGCACTGTGACATGGTGGTGGTCGCCGAGGATGCCCTGCTGTCGGTGCCCTTCATCAATCTGGCGCTGGCGCCCGAAGCGGCGTCCAGCCTGCTGCTGCCCCGGGTGATCGGTCACCAGCGGGCCTTCGAGATGTTTGCTCTGGGCCAGCCGGTCGATGGCCGCACGGCCCTGGCCTGGGGGCTGGCCAATCGCGCGGTGGCCGCAGACGCCGTGGACGAGACGGCCGCCGACCTTGCGCGGCAACTGGCCACGCGCGCGCCGAACTCGATCCGCAAGACCAAGGCCCTGATGCGCGACGCCGCCGACATGTGGGCGCTGATGGAACGCGAGGGCGAGGCCTTCGGCAGCCAGATGAAGAGCCCGGAGGCCATGGAGGCCTTCATGGCCTTCACGCAAAAGCGGGCGCCGAATTTCGGCTGAGACATTTCGGCGATTGCGTCGCTGCCTCGCGCCCTGTAGCAGCGCGCGCCTATGGCCGAGCCACTTGTCCAGACCCCGTCCGACCTGCCCCATCCCGGGGGTGCGGTGCTGCGCGCCGAACAGGCGGGCGATGCGGACGCGATCGACCGGATCGTGCTGGCGGCCTTCGGTCCCGGTCGTTTCGCCAAGACGGCCGAGCGTCTGAGGGAGGGCGGCACCGTGGCCGCGGGCTTCGTCACCTGCGTCGACGACCGCCCGGTCGGCAGTGTGCGTCTGTGGTCGATCCGGGTGGGCGAGACGCCCTGCCTGTTCCTCGGGCCGATCGCCGTCGAACGCTCGGAGCGCAGCGAGGGCCTGGGCGCCGCCATGGTGCAGGCCTGCATCGACCAGGCGCGCGACACCGGGGCCGCAGGCATCCTTCTGGTCGGGGATGCGCCCTATTTCGGGCGGTTCGGCTTTGCCCGGATCGACGGGGTGGCCCTGCCCGGACCGGTCGATCCGGCCCGGGTCCTGTGGCTACCGCTGGCGGTCCCGGACGTGGCGGGCCCGGTCGCCCGCGCCTGAAGCGACTTTGCCTCAAGCCGGACAGCGCCTAAGTCTGGAGGATGGCAGACAAGGAACCGAAAACTCTCGACGGACTGGCGCGGCTGGCGTCGGAGCAGGGCGGGCGTGGCCTGCCGCCGGTCCATCTGTGGCACCCGGAGCATTGCGGCGACATCGACATCGTCATCCAGGCCGACGGCATCTGGATGCACGAGGGCACCCCCATCGGGCGGCCCGAGCTGACGCGGCTGTTCTCGACTGTGCTCAGGAAGGACCCGGACGGCTATCATCTGGTCACGCCGGTCGAGAAGCTGAAGATCACGGTCGAGGACCTGCCGTTCCGCGCAATCCGTCTCAAGGCGGTCGAGGGCCATCTGGTGTTCGAAACGGATCAGGGCGACACGGTCATCGCCGGGCCCGATCATCCTCTGGTCGTCGAGACCGATCCGGTGACGCAGGAACCGGCGCCGCGGCTCCATGTGCGCGCCGATCTGTGGGCCCGGGTCAGCCGGTCGCTGTTCTATGAGCTGGTCGAGCGGGCCGAACCGGTCGAGGGGCGGCTGTCGGTGCGCTCGGGCGAAGCGGTCTTTGCCCTCGGCCCCGTCGGAGCCGGGCTGGAATGAACCCGGCGGAGGCGCTCAAGGCGAGCCTGATGGCGGCGCTGGACCCTGCGGACGGCCCGGCGGCGACGGCGGCGGCGCGATCCGACTTTGACCTCAACCCCGGAGCCGACCGTCCGGTCCGGCTGCTGCGCCCGGCGGCAGTGCTGATCCTGGTGATCGCCGAGGGGGTGGGACCGCGCGTGCTGATGACGCGGCGGTCCGACAGTCTGGCCAGCCACACAGGACAGATCGCCTTTCCCGGCGGGCGCCTCGACCCCGGCGAGACGGTTGTCGAGGCCGCCCTGCGCGAGGCCCGCGAGGAAGTGGCCCTGTCGGGCCAGGGGGTCGAGGTGCTGGGGCTGGGCGATCCCTATGAGACCGGAACCGGATTTCTGGTGACCCCCGTGGTGGGCTGGACCGACCGGATGCCGTCGGTCGCGCCCAGTCCGGACGAGGTGGCCGAGGTGTTCGATGTGCCCTGGCATTTCCTGATGGATGCCGCCAACCACCGGCAGGACCACTATGAGCGTGACGGCGAGCCGCGGCGCTATTTCTGGGCCATGCCCTATGGCGAGCGCTACATCTGGGGCGTGACGGCGGGCATACTGAGGGCCCTGCACGACCGGCTGGTGGCGTCCGGCGCCGAGGTGCTGGCGTGACCGTGCCGTCCCTGTCCGACGCGGCATGGCTGACCGATCCGGCCACCCGGGCGGTGATGGGGGCGCTGGCGGCACGGGGCGGGCCCGACGCGGCGCGCTTTGTGGGGGGCTGTGTGCGCAACAGCCTGCTGGATCGCCCGGTCGACGACGTGGATATCGCCACGCGACTGGAGCCCCGAGAGGTCATGGAGGCCCTGAAGACGGCCGGACTGAAGGCCGTGCCGACCGGACTGGACCACGGCACAGTGACAGCCGTGTCAGACCACCGCCCGTTCGAGATCACCACCCTGCGCCGCGATGTGACGACGGATGGGCGGCGCGCGACGGTCGCCTTCACCCGTGACTGGGCCGAGGACGCCGGACGGCGGGACTTCCACATCAATGCCCTCTACGCCGATGCGTCGGGGCAGGTGTTCGACCCCACCGGCCAGGGACTGGCGGACATCGCCGCCCGGCGCGTGGCCTTTGTCGGAGACCCGGACCGGCGCATCCGCGAGGACCGCCTGCGCATCCTGCGCTTTTTCCGCTTTCAGGCCTGGTACGGGCGAGGGTCCCCGGACCCCGCCGGGCTGGCCGCATGCGTGCGCGAGGCGGAGGGCCTGTCCGAGCTGTCGGCCGAACGGGTCTCGAAGGAGCTCTTGAAGCTGCTCGCCGCGCCGAACCCGGTGCCCACGGTCGCGATCATGGCCGAGACAGGCATCCTGCAGCGGCTGCTGCCCGACGTGCCGGGACTGGAGGCGTTTCAGGCCCTGGCGAAGGTCAGCGATGACGCCGTGCTGCGCCTGTCTGCCCTGATGCCCCCCGATGCCGGGGCGCGGGACCGGGCAGCGCGGGCCCTGCGGCTGTCGAACCGGGATCGGGTGCGGCTGGTGGCACTGGCGGGGCCGGTGCCCGACCTTGAGCAACTGGGCGAGCCGGCCGTGCGGGCCATGGTCTATGCCAACGGCCGCCAGGCGGCGCAGGACCGGTTGACGCTCGCGCTCGCAGCCCGGCCCGGTCAGGTCGAGCGGCATCGCGCCCTGAGCGATCTGGCGGAGACCTGGCCCATCCCCCGCATGCCCGTGGGTGGACGCGAGGTGGCGGCCCTGGGCATTCCCCCCGGCCCTGAGACCGGCGCACTGCTGGCGGCCTTCGAGGCCGGGTGGATCGCCGACGACTTTCCCGCCGACGGACACGCCGAGCGGCTGCAGACCCTGATCGATCAGCGACCGCGCTGAGGCCGAGCCCGGGTGACGCGGGTCACGACCGGATAGTGGTCGGACCCCGTGCGCTTGCCGATCCGGCGGGACAGGAAGACCAGTTCGTCCGAACGCCATTGATGGTCGATGCCTATGCCCAGCCATGACGGCAGTTCGGTGGGCCAGGTGCCGGGCCAGGCCGGGGCAGGGGTCAGGCCGGTTTCGGCCTTGATCTGGCGCCCGATGCGGGCACTGGACACTGCATTGAAGTCGCCGGCCACGAGGATCGGGTCGGTCACATCCTCCAGACGCTCGGCCAAAGACATCGACTGGATGATCTGGCCCCACTGGTACTGGAACGGCCAGGGTCGGGTCAGGTGCACACCGACCAGATGCACGGGGCCGAGCGGGGTGTCGGCGACGGCCTGCAAGGCCGAGAGCTGGTCGGGCCGCCCCGGGACAGGGGTAAGCGGATAGCGGGAGGCGAGGATCACACTGCCCCGACTGCCCTTGGGTACGAGGATCTCGGATGCGTGCTGGTGGGGGTAGTCGGCGAGAATGTGCTGGCGTGCGGCGAAGACCGCCGGGCTCACCTCGATCAGCAGGATGAGGTCGGGCTGGGCCGCCCGGATACTGGCGGCCACGGCCTCCACGTCCCCATTTTCAGCATTGAGATTGGCGGAATAGACGGTCAGCACGGGTGCTCCGCGCTCGGGCACGCCGCGCGGCGGGGAGGCCTGCGGGACCACGGCTCCGGCGCAGATCAGCAAGGCCCCGAAGGCGACAATCATCAGCGGCGGCCGCTTCAGCGCCATGACCAGCAGGCTGGCGATCACCGAGCCGACCAGGGCCGGACCGGTGAACTGGGCGAGGATGTCGACCCAGCGATGCCCGTTGCCGCTGATATGGGCCGCCGCCGGAATCAGCCACGGTCCGCAAAGGATCAGGCAGACTGCCCATGGCCACAGCACAAGAAATACGGCCTTCAGTCTTGCCAACATGATGAACGTCGGTCTCCGTAGTGCGTTGAGGGGAGCGGGCAGGAGGGAAGCATGGTCAAATCGGTCGCCGACGTCGAGAACGTCTGGCTCAGTGTCGAGCGTATCAAGAAGATTTCGGACCGGGTGATCGGGATCGGGCCCTTTGGACTGGGGCTCGACGGTCTTCTGACCTGGATTCCCGGGCTGGGCACCATTTATACGCTGGGCGCCGGCGGCTGGCTGGTCGTACAGGCCCTGCGCGTCAAGGCGGGACCCGCCACCCTCGCCCGCATGGTGGGTTATCTGACGGTCGATACGGCGACGGGGGTGGTGCCCATTGCCGGTGACGCGATCGACGCCCTCTTCCCCGGGCACCTGATGGCGGCCAAGGCGCTGCAGAAGCACATCGAATCGACCCACTGGGTCGAAATGTCCGAGCGCGAGGCGCACGAGCAGGGCGTGCACGACTCCCACCGCGAGGAAATGCGCGCCAATCGCAAGCTCAAGCGTGTGATCTACCTGCACGACTGATCGTCGGGATTGACGGAGGGGTGCCCTGCCGTCCAACTGCGGGTCTGCGTCTTCGGGAGCCAGGATGACCGCCGTATTCGATCGTGACGCCCTGTCCGAGGCGCTGGGCCAGACCGGCCAGGGAGACCGTGCGGCGTTTCGCCGGGTCTATGAGGCGACCTCCGCGAAGCTGATGGGCGTGTGCCTGCGTATCTTGTCTGACCGGCAATTGGCCGAGGACGTCATGCAGGACATCTATCTGACCGTGTGGAACAAGGCCGCCAGCTTCGATCCGGCGCGCGCCAGCCCCATCACCTGGCTGGTGACCATTGCCCGCAATCGCTCGATCGACCGCCTGCGCGCGGGCGGCGTGGCGCGCAACAGTGTGCCCGTCGATGCAGCCTTTGACCTGGCCGACGACGGTCCCTCTGCTCTCGAGCAGGTCCAGCTGGCCGATGAGGCCGGGCGGCTGGGCGTCTGCCTCGACGAACTGGACGAAAAGGTCAGCCGGGTCATCCGCACGGCCTTTTTCGAGGGCGTCACCTATGAAGTTCTGGCCCAGCGCGAGAAGACGCCGCTCGGCACCATGAAGAGCTGGATCCGCCGGGGCCTGCTGAAGCTGAGGAGCTGTCTGGAACAATGACCGCTTCCGATCACGACGACCGCATTGCCCGCGCGGGCGAATATGCCCTGAGGGTGCTGGACCCGGCCGAGGAGGTTGCGGCCCGGGCCGAGGCGGCGCGCGATCCGGCCTTTGGCGCCGAGGTCGATCGCTGGAATACCCGGCTGAGCCAGCTGGCCGACGGGATCGCCCCGGTTGAGCCCTCGCCCCGTCTGTGGCCGCGCATCGTCGCGGTGACGGGTGGCGCGGCGAACGACAATGCCGCGCGCTTCTGGCGGCGCTGGGCCATCGGATCGACGGGCTTGCTGGCCGCCAGCCTGGTGGCCATGGTGGTGATGGTCTCGCAGCCCGAGCCGGTGGTCACGAATCCGCCGACGCCGACCGCATCCCTGACCCGCGTGGCCACTCTCAAGCTGGACAATGGCGCGGCCGCCATGACGCTCGTCTATGACAGCGCGACGGGCGAGCTGTACCTGGCGCCGACCAGCGAGATGGAGGGCGACACCCGTATTCCGCACCTGTGGCTGGTCATGCCCGACAATGCGGGGGTGCAGCTGGTCGGAGCCATCGACGGTCATGACACCTCGCGCCACAATCTGCAGGGCGTGATGGTCGGTCAGGCCACCCAGGCCATTGCCGTCGCCGTGTCGATGGAACAGCCGGGCCACACCCCGCATGCCGACCATCCGGACGGCCCGGTGGTGGCGCAGGGCGAGTTCCAGCCCCTCTGACCGCATCCGACGACCCGCATCGGTCGTAGCTGAAGCGATGCGGGTCGGGTGACCCCTCCGCAGTCCGGCGCGCATCCAGCGGGGAGGCCCTTCCTCCGTCCAGCCAAAACCTCCCCGCTGACCCGCCCGCGTCGGATATGCGCCCCGGCCGGAAATTCCTGAACCTGTTCAAACCGCCCGCCTGATCCCGACGCGATCTGCGCGACCGGGTTGGCGGCGTCGCCAGACTGATCTCCGGACTTTTCGGGAGATTGGCGATGAGCGATTCCAGTGCACGGCTGGGCCTGCCCTATCTGGCGGCCGGCCAGATGCAGAAACATGTGACCCTCAACGAGGCCCTGACCCGGCTGGACGGGCTGGTGCAATGCCAGGTCGTCAGCCGCACAATGACGACCCAGCCGGACGGGGTCGACGACGGCAGCCTCTACATCCTGCCCGAGGGCGCGACGGGCGAGCGGTGGTCGCTCTACCCTGTCGGAACCCTGATGCGCGCGGAAGGCGGCGGCTGGACCGCCGTCCCGGTCCCTCCGGGCCTGATCGCCGTCGTCGAGGATGCGGAGGAGATCGTGGTCCGGCGGGACGGTAGCTGGACTCCACTCGCGGCCCTGATTGACGCGCTGCAGGACCTCGACCGGCTGGGCATCGGGGCCACGGCCGATGCGGCCAATCCCTTTCTGGCGAAACTGAACTCCGCCCTCTGGACGGCGCGAGAGTCCGGCGACGGCGGCACGGGCGACCTGCGGCTGGTGCTGAACAAGGCCGGGCCCGGCCAGGTGCTGTCGCTGATCCTGCAAAGCGCATGGTCGGGGCGGGCCGAGCTGGGCCTGATCGGCGAGGACCAGTTCGGACTGAAGGTCAGCGCGGACGGATCGACCTGGCGCGAGGCGTTGAAGGTCGATCCCGCCGATGGCCGGGTGCGCTTCCCGCAGGGAGCCACCCGCCGGGAGGCCCTTCTCTTCACGGAGGATGCCGTGTGGTCTCCCCCCGAATGGGCCCGGTGGGTCGAGGCCACCATCGTGGGCGGTGGCGGCGGCGGGGCTGCCGGTACCTCGGGTCCTGCGGGCACGGAACGCGTCGGCGGGGGCGGAGGCGGCGGAGGAGGCCAGAGCCACGCGGTCTGGTCCGTTGACGGCCTGCCGGGCGCACTGGACCTCACGGTCGGTACGGGCGGGGCCGAGAGCGCCGACGGCGGCATGACCCGCATCCTGTCAGACGGCGTGCAACTGCTCGCTGCAGGGGGCGGGCAGGGCGGCATGTCCGGCACGGCGGGCGATGGTCTGCAGGCAGCCGCAGGAAGCGGCGGCATGGGCGGCAGTCTGACAGCGGCCGATGCCTTGGTGGCTGCTGTCGCGGGAGGCAGCGGCAATGTGCTGCGGCGCCCCGCGCAAGGCGGTGCCGCCGGGAGTGCGGGTGAAGCGATCGTCGAACCGATCCACGGCCTGTGCGGCGGCGGTGGAGGAGGCGGCAGCGCTTCCCTCTCGTCCGGCCAGGGCGGAGGCGCCGGCGGCCACTACGGCGCCTCCGCCCTGGCCGGACGAGAGGGAAG
>NZ_JAGHQP010000018.1 GCF_017744255.1 Brevundimonas sp. A19_0
CGTGGGCGTAGTGACGGTTGGCCGTCTCATATTCCACGTGCGCCGTGTTGATCGTGATGCCGCGCGCCTTCTCTTCCGGCGCCGCGTCGATGTCGGCGTAGTTCATCGCCTTCGCACCACCGGCCTTCGCCAGCGTCATCGTGATCGCCGCCGTCAGCGTCGTCTTGCCGTGGTCAACGTGACCAATCGTGCCGATGTTGCAGTGCGGCTTGGTGCGTTCAAACTTTTCCTTGGCCATGGCCAAAACTCCTGATGGCCCGGGTTGAGGGGCGCTGAGTGCTATCAAAAACCTGGAGCGGGTAGACGGAATCGAACCGACATATTCAGCTTGGAAGGCTGCTGTACTACCATTGTACTATACCCGCATAACGAATGCGGCAGGCTCCGGATCACTCCGGAACGCGACACAATCGGTTCCGATCCGGACCGTTCCGGCGGGTCGGGCAGCGCGTGGTGGGGGAAGCAGGACTCGAACCTGCGAAGCTTACGCAGCGGATTTACAGTCCGCCCCCTTTGCCGCTCGGGACATTCCCCCAGCGCGCCTGTCGACCCGGTTCAGAACCCGACCCGCACCGCGAAGGTCCGCGTCGTCACAAAGGCCTCGGTATCCGTCTCCGCCTGCGTTAGAGGGGGTGAAGGACCCGGAAACCCCCGGGGCTCCCAAATCGGAGCGCGTCTTATAGTGTCGTCGAACCGCGAACGCAACGACTGGAAAGCCGGTCGTAAACAGTCTGCCCGGAGTGGCCCCAAAGGCCCCGAAAAGCCGGGCCGCAAAGGGGACCGCCCGGCCCCCGGTGGCGTGCGCGAGGCCCCGGCGGCGCGCGAGGGACGCCGCGACGGCGGCCGCGACCGGACCGATCCCGATTCCCTCATCTGGGGGCGCCACCCGGTGCTGGCCGCGCTCGCCAACCCGGCCCGGCGCGGCATGGGCCGGCTGATGGCCACCGCCGACCGCGCGACCGAGCTGGAACGCGACAATCTGCTCCACGGTCATGCGGTCGAGGTCGTCGAGGCCGACCGGCTGGCCCGCTTGCTGCCTCCCGGTGCCGTGCACCAGGGTCTGGTGTTCAAGGTCAAGCCGCTGGAAGGCGTCGATCTCGACGAGCTGGCCCGTCCTGCGCGCGGCTTGCTCGTCATGCTGGATCAGCTGACCGATCCCCAGAACGTCGGCGCCATCTTCCGCTCGACCCTCGCCTTTGGGGCACGCGGCATCATCGTTCAGGATCGCCACAGCCCGGCGCTTGCCGGGCCGCTGGCCAAGACGGCGGCCGGTGCCACCGAACGCCTGCCCTGCGCCCGGGTGACCAATCTGTCGCGCGCCCTGCGCACGCTTCAGGACGCCGGCTGGCATATTGTCGGCCTCGATGGTCGGGGCGAAGCCACCCTCGACGAGGCGCTCGATTCGCGGCCCACGGTTCTGGTCATGGGGTCGGAAGGCGACGGCCTGCGCCGTCTGGTCGCCGAAAACTGCGACACCCTCGCGCGCATTCCCATGCCCGGCGGCTTCGAAAGCCTGAACGTCTCGAATGCGGCCGCGGTCGCCCTCTATGAGGCGTCAAGGAAACAGGGCTGAGATCAGTCCATCCGCGCCCGCAGCGTGCGCAGGGCCGCTTCCAGGGCGGGAACACTGCGCGTGGCGGTCATCCAGATCACCGACCCCCGCAAGTGACTGTAGCCATGGGCAATGCGGTGTCGCAGGTTGATGACATCGGGCCAGGGCACGTCGGGCAGCTGGGCCTTCGCAGCGTCAGAGAGCAACCGCGCGCCCTCCCCTATCCGCATCAGACACAGGCAAACCGCGTCATAGACCAGCGCGTCGCCCTCGAAGACCTCGACCGTCGTCCTTTGCAGATGCGCCTTCAATCGCGTGGCGGCGTCCAGCATCTCATCGAGATGAATGCTGTCCGTCTCCTCAAACGACAACCGCTTCACCCTCTGCCTTGATCCGGATCCTGGGGTGCATCACTTCCGCCGAACAGAATTCGACCGACCTCCCCAGCCGCTCCCCCAACAGCCGCTCGACCGTCAGGAACTCCAGGCCCAACGGCCGGGAGGTATCGACCAGCAGATCGACGTCGCTGTCCGGCCCCGCCTCATCGCGCGCATAGCTGCCGAACAGGCGCAGGTTCACGATCCCCTGCTCTGCCAGCCACGGCTTCTGGTCTCTCAGTCTTGCGAGCAGGTCATCGCGGGTCATGGTGCAATCCTACTCCAGCTGAATTAGGGGCACAAACACGGATCGCTCACCGCTTGCCGGACCGCCCCCGCCTGCCCTACAGAGCCGCCATGGAATTCCTGTCCTCTCCCGAACTCGCCAGTCAGCTCGCCGCCCTCGGCAAGGTGCTGATGATCGATCTGGTCCTCGCCGGTGACAACGCCGTCGCCGTGGGTCTGGCCGCCGCTGCCCTGCCGCAGGAGCAACGCAAGAAGGCCATTCTGGTCGGTCTGGCCGCCGCCGTGGTCATGCGCATCGGCTTTGCCCTGATCACCGTCCAGCTGCTGGCCATCGTCGGACTGCTGCTGGCGGGTGGCTTCCTGCTGCTGTGGGTGTGCTGGAAGATGTGGCGCGAACTGCAGGAGCAGCGCACCCACGACCAGGCCGAATCCGGAGAGGCCATGGAGATGGCCTTGGCCGCGCACCACGGCGGCGGCGCCTCGCCCGAGGAAATGGGCATCAAGCGCAAGACCTTCGGCGCGGCCCTGATCCAGATCATGATCGCCGACATCACCATGTCGCTCGACAACGTCCTGGCCGTGGCCGGCGCGGCGCACGATCACCCGTGGATCATGGTGTTCGGCCTGGTGCTGTCGATCGCCCTCATGGGCGTGGCCGCGACCTGGATCGCCAAGCTGCTGAACAAGTACCGCTGGATCGGCTACGTCGGTCTCGTGATCGTGCTCTACGTCGCCCTGCACATGATCTGGGACGGCTATCGCTCGGTCGTGGTCCGCACCGGCAATATGGAGAGCTACAACGCCTCGGCGCCGGGCTTCCTCGAGATCGGTCCGGACGAGGCGAAGAAGCACATGCGCGGCGTTCGCACCGAGGACAGCGACCTCAGGACGCCGCCGGTGCCTTCCAGCCCGTCAGACGCCCCGCCCGTGCAGACGGTTCCGGCAGAGCCGGCGGCGGACTAGCCCTCGCCGCCGCCAAAGCGGTCGGCCCATTCGGCGACCTGCGCGTCCTCGATCTTGGTGAACAGCACGCCCTGATGCGCCACCGCGCGACCGGCGGGGACGGCCTCCAGCCAGGCCTCATCGGCTGACGGCCAGCCCAGGTCCGTCGCGCCGACGCTGGCCGCAATCTGCGGCGCGCTGAACGGCAGGATCGGGGCCGCCAGACGCGCGAACAGAGCCACCAGATTGAGCGCGAACCGCACCGCCGTCGCCGCCCGTTCCGGGTCGGTCTTGAAGGCGGTCCAGGGCGCGGCGACCTGCAGATATTCGTTGCCCAGCACCCAGGCGGCGCGAACGGCCTGTGCCGCCTTGCGGAACTCCATGGCCTCGAAGGCCGCGGTCGCCTCGGCCACGGCCTGGGTGATCCGGGTCTGGAAGTCCCGCTCGACGTCGGTCGGCGCGCCGCCCTCGGGCACGACACCGTCGAACTTGGATTCCGTGAACTTCACGATCCGGTTGACGAAATTGCCAAGCACATCGGCCAGGTCCTTGTTGGTCGCCGACTGGAACTGCTCCCAGGTGAAGGCCGAGTCCGAATGCTCGGGCCCGTAGGCCGTCAGGTACCAGCGCCAGTAATCCGCCGGCAGTAGCTCCAGCGCCTGATCCATGAAGACGCCCCTGCCCTGGCTGGTCGAGAATTTCCCGCCGTACCAGTTCAGCCAGTTGAAGGCCTTCAGCGTATCGACCATCTTCCACGGCTCGCCCGAGCCCAGGATCGTGGCCGGGAAGCTGACGGTGTGGAAGGCGACATTGTCCTTGCCCATGAACTGGACATAGCGGACGTCGTCGGCGCCCTCGTCGGTACGCCACCAGTCGCGCCAGGTCCCGCCCGTGGCCTCGGCCCATTCCTCGGTCGCACCGATGTATTCGATCGGGGCGTCGAACCAGACGTAGAAGACCTTGCCCTCCATGCCCGGGCGCGGTCCGCCGTCGGGCCCGACCACCGGCACGCCCCACTTCAGGTCGCGAGTGATCCCCCGGTCGATCAGGCCCTCGTCCAGGTGTTTCAGCGCGATCGACCGCGCCAGCGTCTGCCAGTCCTTGCGCGTCTCGATCCAGGCGCGGATTCGGTCCTCGATTTTCGTCTGCAGCAGATACAGGTGCCGGGTGTCGCGCACCTCCAGGTTTCGGCTGCCCGAAACGGCCGAATAGGGATCCTTCAGGTCCGTCGGGTCCAGCAGGCGGCCACAGTTGTCGCACTGATCCCCGCGCGCCTTCTCGTAGCCGCAGTGCGGACAGGTGCCCTCGACATAGCGATCCGGCAGGAAGCGCCCGTCGTCGATCGAATAGATCATCTGATCGACGCGTTCCTCGATCAGGCCGTTGTCCTCCAGAACCCGGGCGAAATGCTGGGTCAGCTGGCGATTGGGCGCGTTCGAGGACCGTCCGAACCAGTCATAGCTCAGGCCGAAGGCCTCGCCCGCCGCCTTCTGGATCTGGTGCTGTTCGTCGCAATAGGTCCGCACATCCTGACCGGCCGCGGCGGCGGCCAGCTCGGCAGGCGTGCCATGCTCGTCCGTGGCGCAGATATAGAGCACCTCATGCCCCTGCCCGCGCTTGAACCGGGCCCACACATCGGCGGGCAGCATCGACCCGGCCAGATTCCCAAGGTGCTTGATGCCGTTGATGTAGGGCAGCGCCGAGGTGATGAGGATGCGGGCCATGGGTGTCCGAACAAGTGGCGAGTGACGAGTGGCGAGTGTTGAGCGGTTTAGTGGCGAGTGTGCCGCTATATCGCAACCTTCAAGTCCGATAATCCGCCTTTCACAGGCCCTGGCACCCTAACTCGGCACACGCCACTCGCCACTCGCCACTTTCTGCATTCGCCGCGCCACCCGTATGAACCGGCCGGTCAGCAGGCTCGACGACACCAGACTGGCGATGATGATGGCCCAGACCATGCCGTTCACGCCCATCTGCGGCGCCAGCACCCAGCCCAGCGGCATCATCACCGCGCCATAGGCGGTGAAGTGCATGATGGTCGGCCACCAGATGTCGCCAGCCGCCCGGTTGGCCTGGGCCGCGACCGCCTGGATGCCGTCCGCCACGAAGAACAGGGTGGCCAGAACCAGCGCCGGCACCGCCAGCGCGACCAGCTCAGGATCGCGGCTGTAGGCCTGGATCAGCAATGGCGCGGTCGGCCAGACGATCAGGGCGATGACCAGCGTCAGCGCCGCAATGACGGCCAGACTGACCAAGCCGGCCCGCATGACGCCCGGCGCATCCGCGGCGCCGAATGCCCGTCCGACCAGCACCGCCGTCGCCGACGACAGCCCCATGGGCACCATGAAGACGATGGCCGAAATGTTCAGAACCACGGCCCAGGCCGCGGTCTCGACCGTGCCCAGCCGACCGGCGATCAGGGCCATCAGGGCAAAGGCCGCGACCTCGATAAAATAGCTGGAGCCCGCGCCATACCCCACCTTGCGTTGCTCCGCCTCGGCCAGCGGATCGCGCTCCGGCTTGCGGAACAGGCCCAGCGCCCGCGCCTCCGGCAGCCGCAGGATATAGACGATCAGGAAGACGGCCAGCGCGCCGCGCGCACAGAAGGTCGCCCAGGACGAGCCCAGCGCCCCGTCGACGCCGAGGCCCAGCAGGTCCGGCACGAACAGCAGGTTCAGCCCCAGATTGACCCCGTTCGCCACCCACATGGCGACCATGCCGGGCTTGGGCTTGCCCAGCGCCTCGAGGAAGAACTGCGCGGCGACGCTGACCAGATAGGCGGGCATCGACAGGGCGAACACCATCAGCGGCAGGCGCGCGCCCTCCGCCAGACCCTCGCCCAGGCCGAAATTCTCCAGCCCCGCCGGCCCCAGCACCATCAGGCCGATCATCGACCCGCCGCCCAGCCACAGGGCATAGACCAGCCCGCGGCGCAGCACCGCGCCGGCCTCGTCGCGCCGCCCTTCGCCCAGACGGCGCGCGGTCATGACCTGCACGCCCAGCAGCAGGCCCACGGCCGTGGTCACGACAATGGCAGTCGGCGTCCACGCCAGGGTGTGAAACGCCAGCTCCTCGCTCGAAAAATTGCCGACCACGATCGCATCGGTCAGGCCCATGACCATGATGCCGATGCGCGCCAGCACCACCGGCCAGGCCAGGGCCAGCAGGTCACGCAGGACGGTTCGGGTGGCGGGGGATACGGGCATGGGCGCTTCGCGGCAGTAGGCAGTAGGCAGTAGGGAATAGAAGGGTTGATCGGGCGGCGGCCACGATCGGGCCGGCCGCTTTAGCGGCTTCTTGTCCGCCTGTCTCCAAGGCCCACTGCCTACTGCCTACTGCCTCCCCTTCACCACGCCCCCATTTCGCGCAGCTGTTGTGCCAGTTCTTCCGGCAGATCCCCGGCGTCCATGGTCGACAGGTCCGCCGGCGCATCCTTCGGCTCCAGATAGCGCCAGCCCTGAAAGGGGCGCCGGGCCTGCGGGGCCGTGCGGATCACCCGCGGTTCCAGCTGGATCAGGCACTGTGAGGTCTTGCCCTCGCCGCGCGTGGAGATGTCGGCGATGGGCATGCGGCAGGCGGCCGAGCCCTTAATCACCCAGTAAAGCGACCCGCCGTCCTCCAGCTCATCCGCCCGCTTGGGCGTCATGCGCGTGTGTACGGTCAGCCAGTCGCCCTTCGCCGCGCGCCGCTCCAGCGTCTCCACCTCGGACACGCCGACACACAGCTTGATCAGGTGAAGAGGCATCCGGCGGGATCAGGCGCCCGCGCTGCCGACAGTCGTCATCGAAGTGCCCAGCGTCTCCATCTCGGTGGCGCATCGCTCGCCGGCAGTGTCGATCATGGTCAGAAGCGACGCCTCATCCTGGGAGTTCACCCAGTCCGAGAACCGTTGGACCTGATTGGTCCCGGGATTGCGGCCTTCGAGACGGCCGATGAAATAAGCCATGCCCATGGCGCCCGACGCCTGATACTGCGGGTCGCTGCCGGCCATCAGGGCGAACAGGGCGGCGCACTCCATATCCTTGCGATCAATCTCGGGAACCGGGTCCTGCGCAAAGGCCGGGGCGGATGTCGCGACCAGGGCGGCGCCCAGGGTCAGGGAAGCCAGAACACGTTTCATTACTCAGTCCTTTGCTGCGACCACCGCCAGGGTGGCATCGGCGCCCACCTGGTCACCGACCCTGAAGCTAACGCTCTCCACGACGCCGTCAAACGGAGCCGTAAGCGCCTGCTCCATTTTCATGGCCTCGATGACGATCACGGCCTGGCCCTTGGCGACCGTCTCGCCCGCCTTGACCGGCAACGCGACCACCTTGCCCGGCATGGGCGCGCGCAAGGCCCCGTCACCGGCCTCGGCCGCCCCGGCCGCCGCCGCAGGCCGTCCGTCGACCCGCCAGGCCCGCCCGTCGCGGAACAGCACGGCCGCATGGTCGTCGGGCAGATAGCGATAGGACACCGGCGCCCGATCCGGGGTCAGCGTCACCGAGGTCCGGTACCAGGATTCATGGGGTCCGCTGCCCGGCCACGGCTGAACCGGCACCGGCTCTCCGTCCAGCATTCCGGCATAGCCGTCGCGTCCATCCGGGGTCAGCTCGACCACACGGGCCTCGCCGCCCGCCCGCAGCGGCACCGCCAGCGTCGCGGGCCGGTTCAGGCGAAAGCCCACCAGCTCCGGCGCGGTCGCCCACGGCGTCTCCGCACTTTCCTCTGCCAGAGTCCGCTTGCGCGCCTCATGCGTCAGCGCCACGGCCGCTGCCAGGGCGCCGTCGTCATCCAGCGTCCAGGGCGCCAGCAGGGTGTCCTCCTCCGCCGCGATGAAGGCCGTATCGACATCGCCCGCGACAAACCGCGGATGGTCCAGACAGCGCGCGAGGAAGGCCGCATTGGTCCGCACCGGCCACACCTCGACCTCGCGGCACACCTCGGCCAGATGGTCCGCCGCCGCCTCGCGCGTTTCGGCGTGAACGATCAGCTTGGCGATCATCGGGTCATAGAACTGGCTGACCTCGCCGCCCTCCTCGACGCCCGTGTCGACCCGCAGCAGCGGCCCTTCCGCCGGGTCGTCCAGATCCTCTGGGTCGCCCGTGACCATATCCGCCGGCGGCAGAACGAAATGCTCCAGCGCCCCGATCGAGGGCAGGAAGCCATTCTCCGGATCCTCGGCATAGAGGCGCGCTTCCATGGCCCAGCCGTGGATGCCGATCTCATCCTGCTTAAGCGGAATGGGCTCGCCCGCCGCCACGCGCAGCTGCCATTCCACCAGATCGACGCCCGTGATCGCCTCCGTCACCGGATGTTCGACCTGCAGGCGGGTGTTCATCTCCATGAACCAGATGCGGTCGGCCTTCAGGCCATCCGAGGCATCGGCGATGAATTCGATCGTGCCCGCGCCCTCATAGTTGACGGCCTGCGCCGCCCGCACCGCAGCGGCGGTCACGGCCTCGCGCGTTTTGGCATCCATGCCGGGCGCCGGAGCCTCCTCGATCACCTTCTGGTGCCGACGTTGCAGCGAACAGTCGCGCTCGTTCAGGTGCACGACGGTGCCATGCGTGTCGCCGAACACCTGCACCTCGATGTGGCGCGGGCGAGTAATATAGGTCTCGATCAGCACGCGCGGATCGCCGAAGGACGACTGTCCCTCGCGCTGGGCGCTGGCGAGGGCATCGGCGAAATCCTCGGCCCGGTCGACCCGGCGCATGCCCTTGCCGCCGCCGCCGGCCACCGCCTTGATCAGCACCGGATAGCCGATGCGGTCGGCCTCGGCCCTGAGCGTGTCTGCCGACTGGTCCTCGCCCTGATAGCCGGGCGTGACCGGCACGCCCGCCTCGATCATCAGTTTCTTGGCCGCGTCCTTGAGGCCCATGGCGCGGATCGACGCCGGGGGCGGTCCGATCCAGACCAGCCCCGCCGCCTTCACCGCCTCGGCAAAGTCGGCGTTCTCGGACAGGAAGCCATAGCCCGGGTGGATGGCCTCGGCCCCGGTCGCTTTTGCCGCTGCCAGCACCTTGGCACCGTCCAGATAGGACTCACTGGCCTGCGCTGGCCCCAGCAGCACGGCCTCATCGGCCATCTGGACATGCGGGGCCCGGGCATCGGCCTCGGAATAGACGGCGATGGTCCGCAGGCCCATGGCGCGGGCGGTGCGGAAGACTCGACAGGCGATCTCGCCACGGTTGGCGACCAGAACGGATTTGAACATGACGCCTCTCTAACGCCTTGCGGCGTCCTCGGCCACTCAGTGACCGCCCGCCATGTCATTGAATCCCAGATACAGCCACAGCGCCGCCAGCAGGCTGAAGGTCACCGTGGTCATGAAGAACAGCACCGCCATGCGCGCCAGCGTCCCGAAGGTGCTGCGCTCATAGGTCCCCTTCATGTGCAGGAACAGGTGCACCGGTGACAGCAGGATCAACCACCACGCCCAGGCCCCGACCACCATCGACAGCAGCATGATCAGCGTCAGCAACAGCATCTGCGCTGACAGCGAATGCATCGAAAAGATCACATGGTCGAAGACGTAGTAGCGCCGGTTGAACACGAACAGCAGCGTCAGCATCAGCGCCGAGACCGGCAGGGCCAGGATCGCCACCCGGTGCCCCCAAATCTCCAGCAACAGCGCGAACCGCTCGGGATCGCGCTGCACCGCCTCATAGCGGGTCTTCATCCAGTTCTCGACCGAGCTCACCTGTTCGTCATCCAGAACATTGGATTGCACGCGGATTTCGTCCGGCTCCGCCTGCGACGCTGCGCCGGCCATGGACTTGCCGAAGTTGGCCCAGTCCCCGTCGATGGCCGCCAACGCCAGCGCCTTGGACTCCGGCGTGAGGCTCTCGTCCGCCTCGATCTCCGCCCGCGCCTCCTCGCGTTGCCCGGCGCTCATTTGCGGTCCGACGATATTGGTGGCCGAGTGGGTCTCGCCCCCCTCATTCTCGCCGATGCTCACTGTGTCTGACCAGTGCCCGACGAACAGCACGATCAACAGCAGCACCAGGAACATGCGGAACGGCTGGACCTGAAAGGCCCGCTTGCCGTCCAGATAGTCGCGCGTCAGCTGACCCGGCCGCCGAACCAGTGCCGGGATCGTCCGGAACAGCTTGCCGTCGAAGTGCAGCAGCCCCTCAATCGCCTCGACCACCAGGTGCCAGGTCGAGCGGTGAAAGTCTTCGGCCAGCTGACCGCAGTTGTGGCAATAGGTGCCCTCCAGCGGAGTCTGGCAATTGGCACAGGGTGTGCCCGGCGGAATGTCCGCGTGCTTGCGCTTCCAGCGCAGAAACCCGCCGCCCGAGTCGAGCGCCGCTGCTTCCAATTCGCCCGACATCGAATCCCCCTCCGAACCGAGGCTCTACTTAGCCCAGTCGGGCTTACGCTTGTCCAGAAAAGCGCGCACGCCCTCCTGCCCTTCGCGCGACACGCGGGCGCGGGCGATGCGGTGCGCCGTGTCCTCCATCAGCGAATGGTCGACCTTGTGGTGAGCCACATCGTGCACCAGCCGCTTGGCATGGCCCATGGCGCCCGGCGCACAGACCGCCAGCGAACCGCTCAGCTGGCTGATAAAGCCGTCCAGCGCCGCCGTATCCGGCACCACCGAATCGACCAGCCCGATATGGGCGGCATAGTCCGCATCAAACACATTGGCCGTCAGGAATAGGGCCCGGGCGCGGCGCGCGCCGACGGCCTCGATCACATAGGGCGCGATGGTCGCGGGGATCAGGCCCAGCTTGACCTCGCTGAACGCAAACTTCGTGCCCTTGACCGCCACGGCCATGTCACAGGCCGCGACGATGCCAGCGCCGCCGCCCATGGCCGCGCCCTCGACCAGCGCCACCGTCAGCGCCGGCACGTCGTGCAGGGCCTTCAGCATCTTGGCCAGACCCATGGCGTCCTCGCGATTGTCGCCCTCGGACCAGTCGACGGCCGCCGCCATCCAGGTCAGGTCGGCCCCGGCGCTGAAGGTGCCGCCGGCCCCGCGCACGAACACCACGCGGATGTGGTCGGCCCCGTGCAGGGTCTCGAACGCCTGATAGAGCGCGCCGATGGTCCGGGCGTCGAAGGCATTCTTCTTGTCCGGCCGGTTGATGGTGATGAACACCGCCCCGTCCGGCGTCGACTCGATCGACACCAGATCACTGACGGCATCCGTATCCGCCCCCGCCACCATGGGATGGGCAATGCGGTTCATCTCGCGCGCCTCGGCATCCGTGATGTCCATGGCGTTGAGGTCGGCTTCGGTGGGGGGGGCATTATCCATGAACTCGCTCCTTTGCGCATGACGCGATGTCTATCCGATCAAACGCTCTCGATGAGACAAAGGTTGTTGAGCGGGCGCCCTCCATCTCCAGAAAAACGCCTTGAGACACCGCCAAGAACATCTTACCGCTCGCTACCCATTCGCCATTCTGAGATACATCTGCACAGTGTAACTCTCTGGCACCCGAAGGAGCGACGCCAGAGTTAAATGAAAAAAGGACAGCACCAACGAATATCGCCAACGCTCTGCCAAACAAGCCACCCGAACGTCTGTCGTAGTATGTAGAAATTGCTATTAAAACTGAAGTTGCAGCTATAACCAGCGCAATGTATGGAAATCCGCTCCATTGGTTGAGCACCAAATACAAATACAGCATTAACAAGAAAACACACAACGCCAAAACCATAACTATAGTGCGCGGACTGGACCACATAGCAGTGGCGCTATCAGATACAAATAACTTCATTAATTCAGATACAATTGCCATCAACGGCACAAAGGTACCAAATATTAGGGCCGTGGACCCAGCCGCAGCCGATATTACATCATCTATTCTTATAAAGCCGATTAGGGCGACAGATCGATCCAAGAAAAGACCAAACACATAAGCGAAAGATGCAACGGTCCAGGCAGCCGAGACAATGACTAGATAGACAGCGTAATCTTGCAGTTTCATATGATCACATCCTGAACACGCCGAACGGCGTGTCGGGGATCGGGGCGTTCAGGCTGGCGGAAATCGCGAGGCCCAGTACGTCGCGGGTCTGGACCGGGTCGATGACGCCGTCATCCCACAAACGCGCGGTGGCGTAATAGGGGTTGCCCTCATCCTCATATTTCTGGCGGATCGGGGCCTTGAAGGCCTCGGCCTGATCCTCGGTCCAGTTGTCGGCGTCGCGGTGCACGGTCGCCAGCACGCTGGCCGCCTGCTCGCCGCCCATCACCGAAATTCGGCTGTTCGGCCAGGTGAACAGGAAGCGCGGGCTATAGGCCCGGCCGCACATGCCATAGTTGCCGGCCCCGAACGACCCGCCGATCAGCACGGTGAATTTCGGCACCTCGGCACTGGCCACGGCGGTGACCAGCTTGGCCCCGTTCTTGGCAATGCCCTCGGCCTCGTACTTTCCGCCGACCATGAAGCCCGAGATGTTCTGCAGGAACACCAGCGGGATCTTGCGCTTGCAGGCCAGCTGAATGAAGTGCGCGCCCTTCAGCGCGCTTTCGGAAAACAGCACGCCGTTGTTGGCCAGAATGGCGACCGGATAGCCCCAGATGCGCGCAAACCCGCACACCAGCGTCGTGCCATAGTCGCGCTTGAACTCGTCGAATTCCGAGCCGTCGACCGTGCGGGCAATCACCTCGCGCACATCATAGGGGGCGCGCACATCGTCCGGGATGATGCCGTACAGCTCTTCCGGGTCCAGCGCCGGCGGGCGCGGCTCGCGCACGTCCAGCGGCACATCCTTGACCGTGTTCAGATTGGCGACGATCGAGCGCACGATCTCCAGCGCGTGTTCGTCATTTTCGGCCACATGGTCGACCACGCCCGACTTGCGGCCATGGGTGTCGGCCCCGCCCAGATCCTCGGCCGAGATGACCTCGCCCGTCGCCGCCTTCACCAGCGGCGGCCCGGCCAGGAAGATGGTGCCCTGATTGCGCACGATCACCGTCTCGTCGGACATGGCAGGCACATAGGCGCCCCCCGCCGTACAGCTGCCCATGACACAGGCGATCTGGGGAATGTCGCGCGCGCTCATCCGCGCCTGATTGAAGAAGATTCGCCCGAAATGCTCGCGGTCGGGAAACACCTCGGCCTGGTGCGGCAGGTTGGCCCCGCCGGAGTCGACCAGATAGACGCACGGCAGCCGGTTCTGTTCGGCGATCTCCTGTGCGCGCAGGTGCTTCTTCACCGTCATCGGGAAATAGGCGCCGCCCTTCACCGTCGGGTCGTTGGCGACGATCATCACCTCGCGGCCCGACACCCGGCCCACGCCACAGATCATGCCCGCGCCCGGCGCCTGATCGTCATACATGCCGAACGCCGCCAGCTGCCCGACCTCTAGGAAGGGCGATCCCGCATCCAGCAGCCGCTCGACCCGGTCGCGGGGCAGCAGCTTGCCGCGGCTGACATGGCGCTCGCGCGATTTGTCAGACCCGCCCCGCGCCGCCCGGGCCACCCGCTCGACCAGTTCGTCGCGCAGGCGGCGGTTGGTGGTTTCCAGCGCCTTGAAGGCCGGACTGGACGGATCGATCGCAGATGTCAGCTTGGGCATGCCCTCCCTTTAGGCAGCTTTCCGCCGATGGGCAAAGGGGACGAAACTGCCAGGCGACGGATGACCACGCCCCCCGGAATCTGCCATAAGGCCGTATGGCCAAGGCGCGCACCGATACCCTCGAAGCGGCACTTCAGAACCTCTTCACCGGCGGCGACACGACCCGGGTCAGCTGGTTTGCGCTCACGGGCGGCGAGCAACTGTTTGGCGAGGGCGATCCCGCCGACACCCTGTATCTGGTGCGCTCCGGCCGTCTCGGCGTCTTCTGCCACGACGGGGATCACACGCCGCGCTTCCTCGGCGTGGTCCGCCCCGGCGAGCCGGTCGGCGAAATGTCCATGCTCGCGGGCACTCCGCATACCGCGAGCGTGGTGGCCCTGCGCGACTCGGAAATCCTGGCCCTGCCGCGCGAGACCTTCTTCGAGGCCGCCCGCAGCCAGCCGGACCTGATGGTCGAGCTGTCGCGCCTCATGATCCGGCGCTCGCGTGACAAGACCCTCGGCGGCAGCGAGCCCAGTGTGTTCGGCTTCATCTCGGCCCGCCCCAAACCCATCCGGGCCTTCGTCGAGCGCATCGCCGCCTGCATCGAGGCCGACGGCTTCACCTGCCAGATCATCGATCATTCCGCCCTGACCTCGGTGACCGACTGGTTCAGCCGTGTCGAGGACAGCCACGACTTCGTCCTCTATGTCGCCGAGGCCGATGAGCCCGCCTGGGCCCAGCTGTGCACGCGTCAGGTCGACCGTCTGTTCATCGTCGGCAACCCCCTGACCACGCCGCCGGGGGCCAACCTGCCCCGCAATCCGGCGCTGGACGCCCAGCAGCGCACGGATCTGATCCTGCTGCGCGACCCGCGCATGCCCCGTCCGGCCAACACCTCGATCTGGCTGGATGCTGTAAAGCCCGGTCGCTGGTTTCACGCCATGGACGGCCACGACGGCGATGCCGCGCGTCTCGCCCGGATCGTCACGGGCACGGCCGTGGGGGTGGTCCTGTCCGGCGGCGGCGCCCGGGCCTATGCCCACATCGGCGCCCTCAAGGCCCTGCGTGACGCAAAGGTCCCGCTCGATTTCCTCGGCGGTGCCTCCATGGGTGCGGTGATCGCGGCCGGCCCGGCGCTCGGCTGGTCGCATGACGAGCTGGAGGACGAGATCAAGCGCGCCTTCGTCGCCAGCGATCCCCTGTCGGACATCACCTTTCCCCTGATCGCCATGACCCGCGCGGGCAAGGTCGCGCGCCTCCTGCGCAATGCCTATGGCGAGACCGACATCGCCGACATGCCCCTGCCCTTCTTCGCCGTCTCGACCAATCTGACGACGGGCCGGATCGAGGTGCACAAGCGCGGTCTGCTACGCAGGGCCATGCGGGCCACCATCTCCATTCCGGGCGTCATGCCGCCGGTGGTCATGCACGATCAGGTGCTGGTCGACGGCGCCGTCCTGCGGAACTTTCCGGCCGAGACCATGCGCCAGATGAACGCCGGTCCCGTGGTCGGCGTCGACATGTCCCAGGCGCGCGGGGTCGACCCCGCCTCGCTTCAGAACCCGCCCTCGTGGTGGCGCTGGATCCTGTCAGGGGACTGGAAGAACGGCCCGCCCATCGTGGCCGTGCTGATGCGCGCCGCCACCCTGACGAGTGACGCCGACGTCGAGACGTCGCGCAAGGCGACCGACCTGCTGATCCAGCCGGAACCCGAGGGCATGGATATCCGGGACTGGAAGGCCTACGACATTCCCGTTCAGGCAGGCTATGAGGCCGCGCGCGCGGCCCTCGCTGAACTTGATGTGCCCGTCACCCGGCTCCGTCGGGAGCGCAGCCGCCAGGCGGAGGCCGCCGAAACCGTCGAGGCGCCCGAGCCCCCGGCCAAAAGGCGGGGACGCAAGCAAGGCGCCTGACATGTCGGGGAGAGCGGCGCCCGGGGGCGCCCGTTTCGCGATGGTACAGCCTCTCAGGATCGAACTGAGGACCTCCGGCTCCACAAACCGGCGCTCTAACCAGCTGAGCTAAGGCTGCACATCTCGTCGCGAGGGCGGTTCTCTAGCGGGCCTCGCGGCCCGGGGCAAGCGGCTCTTTCGAATTCACTGCCCCGTCCGGATCAGCTGTAGCCCCTGGACTGGATGTAGCGCTCGATCGCCTGGATGCGTGACGCATCCGACGGGTGGGTCGAGGCGAACTCCGGCGTCTGGGTCTGTCGTTGGGCGGCCATCAGGCGCCACAGGGTCAGGGCCTCGGTCGGGCGATAGCCCGCACGCACCATATAGTCGATGCCCAGCTGGTCGGCCTCCAGCTCATGCTGGCGCGAGAAGGGCAGCAGCACGCCCAGTTGCGCGCCCAGTCCACCCAGGGCCCCGACCGCCTGACCATATTCCCCCGATGCACCCTGAATGGCCTGGAGGCCGATGCTGGTCACCGCCGTGCTGGAATAGCGTTCGGCCGCATGCTGGGCGACCACATGGCCCACCTCGTGGCCGAGAACCGCGGCGAGCTGATCATCGTTCTGCACCAGGGCCAGCAGACCGGTGGTCACCCCCACCTTGCCCGACGGCAGAACGAAGGCGTTCGGCGACGAGTCGACGAACACCGCATAGTCCCAGCTCAGGTTGGTCAGGCCGGCGGCCTGCACGATCCGTCCACCCACCCGACGGATGCGGGCATTGGCATTGGCGTCCCTCGACACCTGCTGGGTCCGCAGGGCGTCGGCCCAGGCCTGGTCCGCCTGCTGCGTCAGGGACGAATTATCCACCAGCAGGAACTGGTTGCGGCCCAGCGCCTCGTTATAGGCGCACCCCGCGACGAGGGCAGACGCAGCGACCAGTCCGACCAGGACCTTGGGCACAGTGAGGGTCATCAGGACTTCTCCCGGGAGATTTCTGTTTAACGGTGAAGCCTGAACCCGCAGGCGCCGAAATTGATCCCACGCGCGCCGAGGGTCCGGACAGACAAAAACGCCCCGGGGCGAACCCCGGGGCGTCTTCATGTCTTCTGTCCTAGTCCGCGATCGGGAACCGGATCGTGACGTTGAACGTCGCGTTCTCGGCGGCCCCGTCCACGGTCCGCGGCGACAGTTCGCCGCGCTGGACCACCCGGATTGCAGATCGACCGAAGCCGTATCCGCTCGGCGACTCCGACACCACCTGGCAGTTGGCGGGCCGGCCGTTGGCCTGGGCGGTACACCGCACGGTGGCTTCACCGCTGGTGCCCGACTGCAGAGCCCTGTCGGGGAAATCCCGCTCGGTCGGCTGCGGACGACGCGACCACGAGGGGTTCGTGATCACCGACGGGCGGACCGGCGGCGCCGGCGGAGCCGGTGGCGGCGGGGGCCCGGGGATGTTGATCGGCGGTCCCGTGTACTCCTGACGGTCCTCCTTCGGCACCGGCGGAATGGGCAGCGGGGCCGGCGGCGTGATCGGCGAAGGCAGCGGCTCGCGCGGCTGGATCTTCGGCGGCGGCGGCTGGTCCGTCGGCGGAGGCGGAGGCGGCGGAGGCGGCGGCGGAGGCGGAGGGATCGGATCGATCAAATCCACCTGCACCGACTCATCCGAATACTCCGGAATCTTCAGCTCGAACTTCGTCTTGTCGATGAAGTAGAGCATCACCCCGAACAGGATGGTGACGACGACCAGCACGATCAGCCAGACGCCAAGCGAGACCCCCAGGAAGCCCTTCTTGCGAGGGGCATCATAGCGACTGCGATGGTACTCAACGGGTGTATCGGTCATATGCCCGTCCTTTACTCTGGCGCGTTGTCTTCGCCGACCAGGGCGACGCTATAGAAGCCATTGTCCTGCAGGGCATTCATCACCTGCATGAAATCGCCATAGCGCGTCTGCTGGTCGCCGCGGATGAAGATACGCTCTTCCTCCGGGTTACGCGTGCGGATCTGTGTGCGGAGATCGTCACCCAGGGTGGCCACCGAGGTCCGGAAGTCGCCGAGGAACACGTCCCCGTCGTTCTGGATCGAGATGAACACCGGCTTGGGCGGGTTCTCCTGCGGGTCTGCCGCGGCGGTGGGCAGTTTCACCTCGATCGACACGGTGGCCAGAGGCGCGGCCACCATGAAGATGATGAGGAGAACCAGCATGATATCAACGAAAGGCGTAACGTTGATCTCGCTGTTCTGCTCGACGTGATACTTTCCGCCGCCGCCTCCTGAGAGTTTTGCGGCCATGAGCCTTACGCTCCCTTGTCGAGCTGACGCGAGATGGCGTTGAGCAGTTCAGCCGCAAAGCCGTCCGAGCGCGTGCCGTAGGCGGCGATGCGGGTGTTGAAGTAGTTGTAGAAGATAACCGCCGGGATAGCGGCGAACAGACCGATACCGGTAGCCAGCAGGGCCTCGGCGATACCCGGAGCCACGACGGCCAGGTTGGTCGTGTTCGACTGGGCGATACCGATGAAGGAGTTCATGACGCCGTACACCGTACCGAACAGACCGACGAACGGACCGGACGAACCGACCGAGGCGAGGAACTGCTGACCGCCCGAGAGGCGACCGGCCAGACCGGATTGCACGGCGGCAACGGCGGTCGAGGCGCGGGTGATGGCCGAGTCACGGTGCTCACCGGTGACCGACAGACCGGCCTGACGCGACAGTTCGACTTCTTCGGTGGCCGCGGCGGCCATGTCGGCCAGCGGGTTACCGTCGAACTCGTCCGCCGTGGCGATCTTGCGCATGTCCGCGATCGAGCGGGCACCGCGGAAGCTTTCCAGGAAGCGGTCGGTCTTGGAGTTCAGGCCGGCGAACTCGATGATCTTGATGATCAGGATGACCCACGAGAAGATCGAGGCGACCAGCAGGCCGATCATGACGATCTTCACGACGATGCCGGCTTCCATGAACATGGAGATCGGCGTGATGTCGCCGTGGCCTTCGCCGCCGACGGCGTCAGCGACGCTTTCCGGATCGGCTGCGGCGTCGGCCGGGGCCGCGTCCGTGGCCGGAGCCTCGGTGGTGGTGGCTTCGGCAGTCGCCGGAGCCGGAGTCGCGGTGTCCTGAGCCAGGACCGGCGAGCTCGCCATCAGCACGGCGGCGCCGGCCATTGCGAGGAGGATGTTCGTCTTTTTGCTATCGCGCATAGTTCGCCAGTTCCTGCGTTGTGGTCTGACCATAAAACCAAAAGGACCCGACCCCAGTGGCCGTACCCCAGTTGAAAACTCTGACTTCCCGACTTCAGACCTGAAGGGGTCCGACGTCGAAACGCCTTCGGATGCGACCGGTTGCCGAATGGAACCGGTGTCAGTGACAGATGCCTCCGGATCGAGATCCGGAACCCCCTGGCCACCCCCACCCAAGAAAGCAGTCACGCTCCCTTTGGCGAACGCATACCAGAGCGTCAAGTGCGCCGAGCCGCTTTTCCCCCGGCGCGAGAACACCTGTCGTTGGGGCACAGACTTCCCCCGGAAAGCGACATTTTAATGATATCTGGAATTTCCTGCCCCAAGGGGGTTCGGAGAAGTGGTGCCTGGGGGCGGATTCGAACCACCGACACGCGGATTTTCAATCCGCTGCTCTACCAACTGAGCTACCCAGGCGCGCTCCGGCGGGCGGGAGCGGGGTCTATAGGCGAGCGAATGCGGGGTGTCCAGCACCCTTCTTCACAGTTCGCTGTCGTCGTCCCGCCTATCGTCCTCGCCGCCCTCTGCGGGCTCCCCGGGAAGCACATATCCCCCCGTCAGCCAGCGCTGCAGATCAACATCCGAACACCGCTTGGAACAAAACGGCCGATAATCGGGATGGGTGGAATTTTTCTTGCAGATCGGACACTTGGCCATTCAGCCCTCCCGCAGTTCATAGGTACCGGGAGCAAGGCCCGGGTCTGTGACGACGCGGCCTCTCGGACCGATCCCGGTGGTCAGCGCCGCGATGTCGCCCGCCTCCCCTTCCGGGACCGCCAGGGTCACCCGGGGCGACGACCGGTCGGTCGCCAGCGCATGCCGCAGGGAGCGCACGGCGTCGATCTGATCCGTCCGCCGTCGCCGTTCGCCCGAGACGCCGAACAACACCTCTTCGATGGGGGTCTCGGCCCAGGGCAGCGACAGCTGCAGGACCCCGAACCGGCTCAGTGGCCCAAAAGTGACACCGGTGTCCTGAAATGAAATTTTTGCTCCGGCCATCACCGGTTCCGGCGGCAACGAGGTGCCGACCAGATCAATTGCGACCAGCCCGCCCCAGTTTTTCAGGGTGATCCGGCGCGCGGCCAGCGTCATTCCGCGCCGATTCGCCGCCAGACGCGCGCGCATACCGTCGCGCCCGGCCTCTCCCGCATGATCGATGTCGACAGTGACCATGGCGCGGGTGCGCTCCACGGCCACGTCCAGTCCGCCTTCTACAATGACGGAGGCCAGCGCCAGCTCGCGTGCTTCCCGCACGACCTCGATGGCGGCTGCCCCGGTCTCGGGCACGACACCCGGCGCGGTACGGGTCAGCCAGTCAGCCACTTCGGGTCCGGCGTTCAGCAGGCGCGGCGCCCCCTGCCCGTCTCCAATCCGCTTCAGCGTCGGCCCCTTGCCGCCCCGCGGCTCGGCCGTCACGGCCACATGGACAGCCTCGCCCACCGTCATTGCGCCCTTCGGCAGGAATCCGAACGGTTCTCCGGCCCCCAGATCGACGAAGGCCCCGCCGCCCCCGGGCAACAGGGCGGTCACCCGACCGATGCTCTCGGCCTCAAGACGATTCGTCGGATGATCCTCGTCACGCGACAGGAAGATGCGGCGCGGCTCGCCGTCCTGGCACAGCACGCCCCAGGTCTCGCCCGGCGCCTCATCCAGAAAGGTCTGCAGCGCGCTCACCCGCGCCGGTACCCGACGCCTTCCAGCAGGCTGACGGTCTCATAGAGCGGCAGGCCCATCACCGCCGGATGACTGCCGACGACTCGCCGGACGAAGGCGCCCGCAGGCCCCTGGATGCCATAGGCCCCGGCCTTGCCGCGCCAGTCGCCACTGGCGACATAGGCGGCGATCTCCGCCTCGCTCAGCACCTTAAGGGCGACGCGGGTCTCCACCACCCGCACGGACACGCGGTCCCCCCGGGCCACGGCGACACCGGTGTGCACCCGGTGGTTCCGGCCCGACAACATCTTGAGGAAACGCGTCGCCTCGGCCTCGTCCGCCGCCTTTTCCAGAAACCGGCGTCCCAGCGACACGACCGTATCGGCCGCCAGCACGATGGCGTCCGGGTGCCGGGCGGCCAGCACAGCCGCCTTGCCGCGCGCCAGACGCTCGGCCAGCTGCGCGGGGGTTTCGGATTTCAGCGGGGTTTCGTCGATGTCGGCGGGCTCGATCCGGTCCGGAACGATCCCCACCTGGGCCAGCAGCTCACGCCGGCGCGGACTGGCCGAAGCCAGGATGAGCTCAGGACGGGCCATCCCGCCCGGCCTTACTTGAAGCGATAGGTGATGCGACCCTTGGTCAGGTCGTAGGGGGTCATTTCGACCAGCACCTTGTCGCCGGCCAGCACGCGGATGCGGTTCTTGCGCATCTTGCCCGCGGTGTGGGCGATGATCTCGTGGTCGTTCTCGAGCGTCACGCGGAACGTGGCGTTCGGCAGCAGTTCGCTGACCACGCCGGGAAACTCGAGCAGTTCTTCCTTAGCCATGCGGCCTCTCACGCCCGGGGAGACATTGAACGGTACCAAGTCGGGCGAAACACGGACCGTTGAGGTCGCGCCCTATGCATTAAAATCCATGAATAGTCGAGAGGTCAGGGCTGATACGCCGCTTCCATCCGTGTCCAGGCGTCAGCCGGCACATACGGTCGGATCGCTTTGGCAAAGCCTTCGTGTTCACCCAAATAGCGTTCGAGATGTCTCGATCCCGGGCTCGCCGCCTCTACATTGGCGACCCGATCAGCCAGCTTTACGAGGGCAGCGTCCGGGTTATCTGCAATCTTGCGATAGATGGCCGACATCTTGTCCGCACGGCTTTCGCCCTCTGCGGTCACCGCCCACACCAGACCCGCAACACGCTCTCCGAAAAGTCTCATCAGGTCGTCACGAGACGTGTCGGTATCCTCGATCGTGTCGTGCAACCAGGCAGCTGCCAGAAGATCGGGATCGTCGGTCCAAGTCTGCAAGATGTCCACGACCTGCGAAAGATGATGTTCGTACGGATGCTCGTCGTACTGTTGCTTCCCATGCTTTCGGATGGCGAAGGCCTTGGCTGATTCCGGCCCCATGGGTCTCACCGCCGGTACAGGGCGCAGACCAGGGTGAACAGGCGCCGCGCCGTCTCCTGGTCCATGTCGATCTTGCCTTCCAGCCGGGCTTTCAGGATCTCGGCACCCTCGTTGTGCAGACCCCGGCGGCCCATGTCGACAGCCTCGATCTGGCTGGGCGAGGAACCCCTCAGCGCCTCATAATAGCTCTCGCAGATCAGGATGTAGTCGCGTAGCACCGTCTTCAGCGGCGTCAGCGACAGCCCGTGCGCCCGCGCATAGTCGGGTCCGCTGATATCGAACACCAGCCGGCTGTCCTGCAGCGACAGCTTCAGCGCATAGGGACCGCCCGACGCCCCCTCGGGCCGAAACGCGTTCTTCTCGACCAGATCGAAGATCGCCACCCGGCGCTCATGCTCGATCTCGGCCGTGGCGGCGGGCAGGGTCGCCGCATCCAGGTCGACCGAGGCCAGACGGTCCGTGTCCGGGCGGGCGCTGTCGGTCATTCCGTCTCGCTTCCCTCGTCCAGTTCGGGATGGCTGGGCTTCTCGCGCGCGGGCCACCGGTCCGACAGGTCCGCCAGCACCACGTCCAGACATTCCACATCGATGCGCAGATCGCCACCGCCCGCGAACATCAGATAGACCTGACCGGACGGCGCCTCCGACGGCTCGAAATGCAGGGCCAGCAGTTCCAGCGCCTGTTCCGGTCCGCGCGGCAGCTGCCGGCTTTTGACCGCTGTCACGTCGCCGAATTGCATGGCGGCCATCACCCGCGTGCCGCCGCACTCCCAGCAGAAGCGGCTCAGCGTCAGGGTCAGCTGCCGCGCCGACCGCTCCCAGACGATGTCAACCGGTCGCAGGATCGCGTCCTGCAAGGCTGCGGACACGAACTGCAGGTCCTCGACGTCCATGGCCAGCAGCCGCAGGGGCTCGGGCGGCGTGGCCGACTGCGGCGGGGAGAGCGCAGCCTCGACGTCAGTGCTCATGGCCATCCCCTGTGATCCGGCGAATGTCCGCGCCGCAGCGCCCCAGCTTTTCTTCCAGCCGTTCGAAGCCGCGATCCAGGTGATAGACCCGACCGATCGTGGTTTCGTCCTCGGCCACCAGTCCGGCGATCACCAGACTGACCGAGGCGCGCAGGTCGGTGGCCATGACCGGCGCCCCACGCAGGCGCTCGACCCCCGTCACCACCGCCTCGCCGCCGTGCACGGCGATGTCCGCGCCCAGACGCGCCAGTTCGGGCGCATGCATGAAGCGGTTCTCGAAAATGTTCTCGTGGATGCGGCTTTCGCCCTCGGCCGTGGTCATCAGGGCCATGAACTGCGCCTGCAGGTCGGTGGCAAAGCCCGGATAGACCTCGGTCGTCACATCGACGGCCTTCAGCCGCTCGGCCGGATCACGCCGCACACGCACGCCGTCGTCGGTCTCGGCCACGTCCACGCCGCACTCGCGCAGCTTGGCGGTCAGGGCGGTCATCAGCTCGGGCCGGCTACCGGTCAGGGTGACGTCGCCGCCCGCCATGGCAGCCGCCACCGCATAGGTGCCCATTTCGATCCGGTCGGCGATCACCGGCCAGTCGGCCCCGCCCAGCGCGCTCACGCCCGTGATCGTCAGCGTATGGGTGTCCAGGCCATCGACCTTCGCCCCCATGGCCATCAGGCATCGGGCCAGATCGCCGATCTCCGGCTCGCGCGCCGCATTGTTCAGGACCGTCGTCCCTTCGGCCAGCACGGCCGCCAGCAGCGCGTGCTCGGTCGCCCCGACCGAGATGAAGGGGAAGGTGATCTCCGCGCCCTTCAGGCCTTTCGGCGCCCGGGCCTCGACATAGCCCTCTTCCAGCTCGATCTCCGCCCCCAGCGCCTTCAGCGCCATCAGGTGCAGGTCCACCGGTCGCGCCCCAATCGTGCATCCGCCCGGCAGCGACACCCGCGCCTCGCCGGTCCGGGCCAGCAGCGGGCCCAGCACATTGAACGAGGCCCGCATCTGCCGCACCAGATCATAGGGCGCGAAAGTCGAGGTGATCTCCGGCGCATGGAACAGCGTCTGCTGCGCCCCGGCCTCGCCCGATTCGGTGACCTCGACCCCCAGCTGACGCAGCAGCTGTCCCAGGAAACGCGTATCGGCCAGCCGCGGCATATTGGTCAGGCGCAGCGGCTGGTCGGTCAGGATCGAGGCGGCCATCAGCTTCAGCGCCGAATTCTTGGCGCCACTGACCGGGATGCTGCCGTTCAGGGTGTTGCCGCCGCGGATGGCAATACTGTCCATGTCGATCCTGATGCTGACCGCCGGCACCTGATCGCGCTGCGGGGGACCGGTTATCTAGCGCGACCCGCCCCCGGGTTGAAAGGGCAGGCCGCCGCCAAAACTCAGCTTTCTTCGTCACCGGCCTCACCGGCCGGTTCCGGGGCGGGCGCGGCGCGCGTGGCCTGCTTGCGCCGCCGCAGATTGGCGCGGAGCGCGCTGGCCAGCCGGTCCTCACGGGCCCGGGCCGCCCGGGCAGTGGGCGTGTCGGCGGGGGAATTGTCTCGCTCGCTCATGCGCCCCTCTGACCACCCGATGCGCTTTTCATCAAGAGATTGCGATTAGGGGCTTTCGCCCGCATCCGGCTTTGGCTATACGCCCGGTTCCTCAGATTTCGCCGCCGTAGCTCAGTGGTAGAGCGCATCCTTGGTAAGGCTGAGGTCGTGGGTTCGATTCCCCCCGGCGGCACCATCTTCCCTGTCAGATTACGCTAGCGCTCCGACTCCGGAGCGCGACGCGTGCGTCCATAGTCCTGCCAGGCCCGCGTACGGTCCGGCCGGCCGTCGAGGCGCGCATCGATGGGCTCAAGCCCCGCATCCGATCCCCAGGGCGTAATCACCACATCCGGCCAGTCAGGGTCATAGCCGTAGCCATAGGGCGAGCCATAGCGGCTGTAGGCCGGAAGGCCGTTCTCGACCTCGCGATAGTGCAGCTCCAGATGGCCCCGCTCGCCGAGCGGAACCGACACCGATGCCCCATAGGATCGATAGCCTTCCGTCCCGACGCCGACGCTGAACTCACCGCGCACGCGGCGTTCGGCGTCCCATGCAACCCCGTCGACGGGGCCCGCCGGCAGATCGCCCGAAACTGTCTCGACCACCGGTCCGGCCGCCAGCCAGCGCTGGATCTGCTGGTCCGTCGTCAGTCCGTGCGGATCGGGGTCCTGCGCAGCAGCCGGCGGCTGGCTGGCCGCGTTTGCGGCAACGGCTTCGGCGGACACCTGCGGGGCAGTGGCCGTGCGGATGATCTCGCCCTCGGGGTCCTGCGGGTCAGACGCGGACAGGCTGAGGACGGCACTGGCGAGCAAAAGGATCATCGGCTGATCTTCCCCTGTGATCGGACGCGCCGCAATGGCCCGGGCGCCCGACCACTACCGTGGGGACCAAATGTGGCCATGTCAGGCCCCGTTCCCGCCGCTGATCGCCTCTCCCCGGCCCAGAGGGTCCGGCAGGGCTTCTCCCTCGGGCGCAAAGCTCAGGGCTGCGGAATTGATGCAGTAGCGCAGACCCGTCGGCGGCGGGCCGTCCGGGAACACATGCCCCTGATGCCCGTCACAGCGGGCGCAGCGCGTCTCGATCCGGACCATCCCGTACGAGGTGTCGCGCACCTCGCGGATATGGTCTGGGTCGAACGGCCGGTCGAAACTGGGCCAGCCCGTCCCGCTCTCGAACTTGGTCTTGGTCTGGAACAGGGGCAGGCCGCACAGGCGGCAGCAGAAGACACCCGCCCGCTTCTCGTCCAGCAGGCCGCCACAGAAGGGCGCCTCGGTGCCATGGGCCAACAGGATCCGCTCGGCCTCCGGGTCCAGATCGGCGATCAACCGCTCGCGCTGGTCTTCGGAGGGCGGGGTCAGGTCAAAGCCCGAGGCAGAGGTCATCTGGGTCATGTCCCTGAAATAGGAAAGGCCGGCCGGGGTTCCACCCCGACCGGCCCGATCCTTGCCCGTATCGTCCGTCCTAGAACAGACTGGCGACCCAGGTGCGCACGGCATTCTCGTCCGTGGGGTTGCCCGTATAGGCCAGACCCTCGGCCGGGACGTGGGGCTCGTCATTGCCGCGCTCGCGGCTGGTCCACACCTTGTGACCATAGGTCAGGTCGGCATAGTTCGACGGCAGGCGGACGATGGTCGGCTCCACGAAGATGGAGTCCTCGGCCGTGGTCGAACCGGCCAGACGCACGTTCGGCAGGTTCACCAGCAGGTCCAGCACGTCCAGGCAGCCGCCCGAGCAGCCCGAGTCGATCAGCACGATCACCGGCCCCTGCACGGGGTTGGCTGCACCCGTGTCGGGCACCGGCGCCCGGCCCGGCAGGACGAAGCTGTCTTCACCGGCCGCCATGGCCGCATCAAACGCGGCGACCAGAGCGCGGGTCTCCTCGATGACGACCGGGTTTTCCTCGACGAACAGCGGATCGGCTTCCATGCGACCCAGCGCATCGGCGAACCATTTGCGGTTGTCGGCGCTGACCCGATAGGTCACCTCGCCGACCACCGGCTGGCGGCTGACGGTGAACTCGGGGGTCCAGATGCGGTTGGCCACGCCATAGGCACGACGCGACGCCGTGAACTCGGACCCGTTGGCCCCGCGCAGGTCCAGCACGAAGCCCTGCGGTCCCCGGATCGAGTCGACCTGGGCGACCAGCGCGGCGTTGAAGGCGGCCCAGTCGGCGTCTTCGCTCAGCGAGTGCACATGCACCCACGGGCGGCCGTTGACCTCCTCGATGGCCAGCGGCACATCGCCCGGCATCCAGACGGTGGCGCGGTAGGCCGCTTCCATCGCTTCACGGCTGACCGGCTGGATCTGCAGGTCATAGTCGCGCGCGCGACGACGGCCTTCCTGGAATTTACAGGTCTGGGGCACGCCGCGGGTGAACGGGTTGTTGCGGTTCCACAGAAGATAGGGCGCCGAGCGGACACGACCGGCCTCGGTGGTCAGATCGCCTTCCCAGCGATCCAGCTTGCCCATGGCGAATTCCTCGATCGGAATACCGTTGCATTCCAGCACAACCGAGCCCACCGGCGGGCCCCGGCGCACACCGGGCGCCACCTGGGTCACCACATACTGGCCGTCCTTCCAGCCGGTGGTCACACCGGCCCAGCTGGTCGCGAAATACGGCCCCAGCAGGTCGAAGGTCGGGGTGATGCGCAGGTTGGAATCGCGGAAACCGGCAGCGAAGAAGCGCATCAGATAGGCGTGGCTGTCGCCGCTGTTCACCTGTCCGATCATCGACTGCGCCTCGGCGAGGCCCGAGTCCAAATTGGTGCGGAAAGCTGCGGCCTCGGGGCCGTCGACGATCAGCGCCGGGTGGTTCTCGCGGATTTCTTCCTGGGCCGCGATCAGGTCCTGCGAGGCCAGTGCGCGAAAGTCCTGCGCAGCGACGGAGGTCGCGGTGGCGATGGCGAGGGCCGCAGCCGTGAGGGCAACATACGGTCGAAACGTCATACAAAAGGCTCCAGTGGCCGTGTCAGGGAGTACCCGCACGTTAAAGCCGATCAGGCGGGGCCTTGCCAACCCCGAACGCCGATCAAGCGAACCCCCCGGTCCGGAACGCGGTTTACTCGCATCCGATCACGGCCTAATCGGGGCCGTCGCCTCAAGGTGAGATCACAGAGCCTTGATCTCCCGCCTCCGGCGATGTCGATGGAACCGGGAATGTTCGCCAAAATCCTGATTGCCAACCGGGGCGAAATCGCCGTCCGCATCATCAAGACCTGCCGTCGCATGGGCATTCGCACGGTGCAGGTCTACTCCGAGGCCGACGCCGGCTCGCTGGCCGTCGAGATGGCGGACGAAGCGGTCCTGATCGGCCCGGCTCCGGCCGCCGAATCCTATCTGCTGGCCGACCGGATCATCGAGGCCGTGCGTCAAACGGGCGCAGAAGCCGTCCACCCCGGTTTCGGCTTCCTGTCCGAGAACGCCGGTTTCGCCCGCCGCCTGCGCGACGAGGGAATCGCCTTCATCGGCCCGAACCCCGAGGCGATCGACGCCATGGGCGACAAGATCACCTCCAAGAAGTTCGCCGCCGAGGCCGGGGTCTCCACCGTGCCCGGCCACATGGGCCTGATCGAGACCTCCGAGGAGGCCGTCGAGATCGCGCGCGGCATCGGCTATCCCGTCATGATCAAGGCCTCGGCCGGCGGCGGCGGCAAGGGCATCCGCGTCGCCCACTCGGACGCCGACATGGCCGACGGCTTCTCCTCGGTGAAGGCCGAGGCGAAGGCCGCCTTCGGCGACGACCGGGTCTTCCTCGAGAAATTCATCGAGAACCCGCGCCACATCGAGATCCAGGTGATGGGCGACAAGCACGGCAACGTCGTGCACCTGTTCGAACGCGAATGCTCGATCCAGCGCCGCAATCAGAAGGTCATCGAGGAAGCCCCCTCCCCGCTGCTCGACGAAAAGACCCGCAAGGCCATGGGCGACCAGGCCATCGCCCTGGCCAGGGCCGTGAACTACGACTCCGCCGGCACGGTCGAGTTCGTCGCCGGTCAGGACAAGAGCTTCTACTTCCTCGAGATGAACACCCGGCTGCAGGTCGAGCATCCGGTGACCGAGCTGATCACCGGCGTCGATCTGGTCGAACAGATGATCCGCTCGGCCTGGGGCGAGGAACTGAACATCACCCAGAAGGACCTGAAAATCCGCGGCTGGGCGATCGAGAGCCGCATCTATGCGGAGGACCCCTATCGCGGCTTCCTGCCGTCGATCGGCCGTCTGGTCCGCTATGGACAGCCCCGCGAGGGGGATCAGGACGGCTATCTGGTCCGCAACGACTCCGGCGTCCGCGAGGGCGACGAGATCAGCATGTTCTACGACCCGATGATCGCCAAGCTGTGCACCTGGGGCGAAACCCGCGAGGCCGCCATCGACGGCATGGCCCGCGCGCTGGAAGACACCCACCTCGAGGGCGTCGGCCACAATGTGCCCTTCCTCGCCGCCGTCATGGACCAGCAGCGCTTCCGCTCGGGCGAACTGTCCACCCGCTATATCACCGACGAATTCCCCGACGGGTTCGACGGCCTGCCCGTGGCGGGCTTTGGCCGCGACGTCATGCTGGCCGCCAGCCTCGCGATGAAAGCGGTCCAGGTCGAACAGGCGGGCGACCCCGGCCACCGCAGCGACTGGACGGTTCTGGTCGGCGCCGAGCACGTCTCGGCCTCGCTCGCGGTCGATGACGACGAGAACCTCGTGATCGAGCTGGACGACGAGGATCGCACCCTGGTCCTGTCCGAGATCGACTGGTCGCCCGGCCTGCCCCAGTTCCGCGCCGTGCTGGACGGCACCCCCTTCACCGCCCAGGTCACCCGCGTCCCCGACGGCTTCGACATCCGTCACCGGGCCATGCGCGCCCGCGTCCGCGTGCTGTCCCCGCGCCATGCCGAGCTCTATGCCCGCCTGCCGGAAAAGGTCCCGCCGGACACCTCCAAATTGATCCAGTCGCCCATGCCGGGCCTGGTCGTCTCGGTCCCGGTCACCGTGGGCCAGGAGGTCAAGGAAGGCGAGACCGTCGCCATCATCGAAGCCATGAAGATGCAAAACATCCTCAAGGCCGAGCGCGACGGTGTGGTGAAGGCGATCGGCGCCGGCCCCGGCGACCCCGTCGCCGCCGACGACGTCCTGGTCGAGTTCGAATAGGGCCGCGCCGCCGCATTACATTTACGTAAAACGTAACGATATTGCTGTTAATCGATATGTGATCGTGTCACATGGGCGGAAAGGAGTTCGCCCATGCCGTCTCATGTCCTGCCGCGCCTTTTGACTGTAGCCCTGATCCTGGCCTGCGCGGTGACCGCCGTCGCGGCGGCCTTCGCCATCATTGCTCCTCTGGTCGGCCAGCCCCTGATCACGGGTTTCCCCGTCGCCTGCGTGGATGCGACGCATTCGGTCTGTGCCCTTGAGCGACAGGCAGGCGCCGCCCAGCTGGTCCTCGATCGCGGGGAGATCGCGCTCCCGGCCTCGAGCCTCGACGCCAGCGTCCTCCGCGTGGTCGATGTGGCGATCACGGGCGGCTTCGCCATTGTGCTGATCTGGCTTCTGCGCCGCTTCGCCCGCGATGCAGCCAGCGGCAGGCCCTTTACAGCCGGTTCGACCCATAGCCTCGCGCGCGCCGGCGTGCTGCTGATGGCCTACCCCGTCTGGCAACTCCTCCGGTCCGCCCTCTGGCAGATGAGCGTGATCGCGCACCAGGGGGAGCAGGCAGCCCTCATCCACACCCTCGCCCCGGCGCCTGATGACGCGGCCCTCCGCCTGCTGCCCGAGTTCAGCCCCGAGGCCGTCATCGCCGGCCTGATCCTTCTGGTCGTGTCCCGCGCGTTCGGTGTGGGCGTCGAGGTGCAGCGCGACAGCGACGAAGTCATCTGATGCGCATCGTCATCCGGATCGACGAACTGATGCTGCGCAAGAAGATGTCCCTCAATCAGCTCTCCGAGCAGGTCGGCATCTCCACCACCAATCTCTCCCTGCTGAAGAACGGACATGTCCGCGGGGTCCGGTTCAACACCCTGCTCGCCATCTGCCAGGCGCTGGACTGCCGGCCGGGCGACATTCTGGATATCGAAGAGGAAGCCTGATGCTCCGACCCCTCATCTGCGCCGCCGCTGCCCTCCTGACAGTCAGCACCGCCCACGCCCAGGACCCGCTGATCCCCGAGCCCGTCACTTTAGCGGTCCGGTCGGCCGTCGAGGACGGCGATCGCATGGGTGTGGTCGTGGGCTACTGGCAGGATGGTCGGAGCGATTTCTATGCATGGGGCACGACTGCGGCGGCCGGCGTGCCGGTCGGCCCCGACACCCTGTTCGAGACCGGATCGATCACCAAGGTCTTTACCGGAGAACTGCTGGCCGCCCTCAGCCGGTCCGGAGATCTGGAGCTCGACACCCCCCTGTCGGACATCTGGCCGGGCGCGGCCTTGCCGTACGACCTCACCCTCGGTGACCTGGCCACCCATACCGGGGGCCTGCCCCGCGACGTCCCGTTGGCAGCCCTGCAGAGCGGCGAGGACGAGGACCTTCTCGCCGCCGTTCCCACACCTCCGCTCGACCGCACCCCGACCTATTCCAGTGCGGGGATGGCGCTGCTCGCCCGCGCGATGGAAATCCGCACCCGGACGTCTCTGGGGCGCTTGCTGGGCCGTATCGCGGGTCCCGCAGGTCTGCGCAGCACGGCCTACCATCCCGTTGATCGCGCGCGTCTGGCGCGGCCTCATATCGGCAGGACCGACATCGGTGAGACCCGCCCGGAAACGGTGGATATCGGCCGGGGCGCAGGCGGCCTCTACAGCACGCCGCGCGACCTGCTGCACTTCGCCGTCCTTCATCTGCCCGCCAACCGGCAGCCGCAAACGGCCTTCATGCAGGTCGCGCTGGTCGGCTACCGCGACCTTCCCCTCGGCTGGCAGGTTCACGAGGTGGACGGCCAGCGCATCTACCACCACAGCGGCGAGGCCGGCGGGTATCAGACCTTCGTGGGCTTTCGTGAGGATGACGGAGGCACCGCCGTCGTCCTGATGTCCAACTCGTCCGTCGACGACGATCTGCAGGCCATCGCCCTGCACCTCCTCGATCCCGCGGTGCCGCTGCCAACCTTCGACCGCACGGGCGGTCTGTCGTCGGCCGATGTTGACTATCTGGCGGGCACCTATGCTGTTGCCGACGATCCCGAAGGCAACCGCATCACCCTTGTCCCCGTGGACTCCGGCCTCGGCTATATGGAGACGGCAGCGGATGGCACCCGTATCCGTCGTGCTCGGCTGGAGGTCGTTGGCCCGGGGGACCTGAGGATTCCCGGCACCCCCATCCACATCCAATTTGACCCCCGCCCGTCCGGACCGATCCGGCTGGTGGTCGGCGATCAGACCTTCTCGCTGGTGAGGCTGGACCCCGCCGATTGAGCGGATGGTCGGTCCGTCCTCGTCCCGTTATCGGGGGCCAGGAGGTCGAGGCGATCGCACCGGACGGTGACAGCCCCGTCTGCGGGTGCCAGCATGGCCGGCATGACCTCTCCCCCACCGGCCCCCATGACATCCTCCGCCCTCCGCGTCCTGCTGGCCGTCTGCCTGATGCTGATCGTCGGGCTGGCGGCCACGGGCGCGCCGGCCTGGGGTCAGACGCCCGAACCGGTTCAGGATCCCCCGGCCATCCGTGTCGACAACGACGCCGGCTCCGATGCCGCCATCGCCGCGCGCCTGACCCGCATTTTCGCCCAGTTCGACGCCCTTTCCGCAGTCGAGGTCGGGGTGACCGAGGGGGTGGTGACCCTCGACGGCATGGTGGCCGACCGCGCCGATATGGATCAGGCCGAGGCGATCGCCGGCCGGGTCGAGGGCGTGGTGGCCGTGCGCAACGAGCTTGTGGCCAGTGTCCAGCTGGGCGAGCGGGTGTCCCCCTTCCTCGAACAGATGAAGGCCCTGTGGCGGTCTGTACTCGACAGCGGACCGCTGGTGGTGCTCAGCCTCGTGATCGTCCTCGTCTGTGCGGGGCTGGGCTGGTGGGTGGCCTCCTTCAACCGCTTCTGGCGCGGCCTGACACCCAACCCCTTCGTCGGCGACCTGCTGGCCCAGCTGGTCCGGGCGGTCAGCCTGATCATCGGGATCGTTCTGGCGCTGAACCTGATGGGCGCCACCGCCCTGATGGGCACCGTGCTGGGCGGCGCGGGCGTGCTGGGTATCGCGGTCGGCTTCGCCCTGCGCGACACGCTGGAAAACTACATCTCCAGCATCATGCTCAGCCTGCGCCAGCCGTTCCGGGCCAACGACCACGTCGTCATCGACAGTCACGAGGGCAAGGTGGTGCGGCTGACGTCGCGGGCCACCGTGCTGATGACGCTGGACGGGAACCACCTGCGCATTCCCAATATGATGGTCTTCCGGGCGGTGATCCTGAACTACACGCGCAACCCGCAGCGCCGGCTGGACTTCGAACTGGGCGTCGATGCCGAGGATGACCCGGAAGCCGCCATCAAGGTGGGCGTGGCCGCCCTGGCGGACCTTGACTTCATCCTGTCCGACCCCGCGCCGACCGGCGTCATCGTGGCCGTGGGAGACAGCAACATCATCCTGAAGTTCACCGGCTGGATCGATCAGAAAGACGTCGATTTTCTCAAGGGTCGAAGCGCCGCCATCCGCGTCGCCAAGATGGCCATTGAATCGTCGGGCTTCTCGCTTCCCGAGCCGATCTACCGCCTGCGCATCGACCAGATGCCGGACCTGTCCGGAACCACAGGTAGCGCCCCGGCCACTCCGCCCGTCAAGCGGCTCCGCGCTGACGCCCCGGCGGGAGATTCGGCAGAGCCCGTGCAGTCCGTTCGCCCCGACGACCACATCGACCGCACCATCGAGGCCGAGCGCCGCGACTCATCCGAAGAGAACCTGCTCTCGTCGAAGCGTCCCATCGAGTGACGGCGGGGGTCAGCCCCTTGCGCCCCGCCCTCCATCCCGCTCCCGGTGCGGGCAGCCGGGCCAGCAGCAGGGGCGGCGCTTGCCGGCGGTCAGGTCCTCGATGGCCCGGACCACATGTTTCTCGCGCGTTTCGGCCTTCTTCACCGAGATCGTCCAGCAGATCCATTCGTCGCGCGCCAGCGGGGTGATGTCCTCCCACGCGGCCAGCGCTTCGGGGTGGGCCTTCAGGGCGGCCCCCAGATCGTCGGGCAGGTCGTGGACCACACCCCCGCTGAGGGCCGCTCCGCTCACGCGGCCCGGTCCCGCCTCACGACCCCGCCGATGGCTTCCAGCAGGGCCGCCGGCGTCACCGGTTTCGACACGTGCCGGTCGGCACCAGCCTCCTTCGCCTGTTCCAGATGCTGGGGCATGGCATTGGCGCTCAGCATCAGGATGGGCAGGCGCCTTGGCGTGGCCATCGCCGCCTCGGCCGCCCGGATCGCCTGGGTCGCGGCCAGGCCGTCCATCACCGGCATCTGCATGTCCATCAGCACCACGTCATAGGCCCCCGACTCCACCTCGGCGATCGCCAGGGCGCCGTTCTCGACAATGGTCAGTTGGAACTCCGGGCCCGCCAGCATTGCCTCCACCACCCGCTGGTTCACCGGATGATCCTCGGCCAGCAGCACCCGCACCGGCGTCCCGGCCGCCCGCGCGTCGAGCTTCGGGATCGCCCGCTCTGCCCGCTCGCGCGCGACGGCCACACCGGCGTCATAGGCGTCCAGCGAGCGCGTCCGTGACAGCGGCAGCTCCACGACGAAGCGACTGCCCTTGCCCGGAACCGACTCGGCCCGGATCTCACCGCCCATCATCTCGGTCAGCGCCTGACAGATCGACAGGCCCAGACCCGTCCCGCCAAACCGGCGCGTGATCGTGCTGTCGGCCTGGGTGAACCGGTCAAACAGGGTCCGGGCGGCCTCGGCGTCAAAGCCGACGCCCGAGTCCTGCACCACCATCACCAGCTGGCTCACCCCCGGCTCGGGCGTATCGTCGTCGATCGTCAGGTCCAGGGCGACCTCGCCCACGTGGGTGAATTTGATGGCGTTCGACAGCAGGTTGGACAGGATCTGGCGAATGCGCCCGGCATCGGCCAGGAACCGTCCGCGCGCCGTCGGCCCCGCCCGGAAGGTAAAGCTCAGGTCCTTGGCCTCGGCCTTGGCCCGGGCTGTCGCGATCGCCCCCGCCAGCTCGTCCATGATGTCCATGTCGACCGGCACAATCTCCAGCTTGCCGGCCTCGACCTTCGAGACATCCAGAATGTCCGACACCAGCCGCTCCAGGCTTTCGCCCGACTGCGCGATCAGATCGACCAGCTCCCTCTGGCGCGGCGTCAGATTATCGCCCTGCAACGCGCCGATCAGGCCGATCACCCCGTTCAGCGGCGTGCGGATCTCATGGCTCATATTGGCCAGAAAGTCGGTCTTGGCCTGGCTGGCGGCCTCGGCGGCGATCTTGGCGGCCTCCAACTCGCGCCGGGTGGTCTCCCGCTCGGTGACATCCCGGGCCACGGCAAAGATGCGCTCCCCGTGGCGCCGCGCCTGCCACTCCAGCAGCCGGTAGCCCCCGTCCCGGTGTCGGTATCGATTGATGTATCCGCTTACAAAGCCGCCCGTATAAAGGTCCTGCGCCTGTGCGGCGGCCTTCCGGGTCGCGGCCAGGTCCTCCGGGTGCACCAGATCAAGCACCGCCCGACCGTGCAACTCCTCGGGCGCATAGCCGAGCGTCGTCTCCCAGGACCGGCTGACCCGCACGATCCGGCCCTCAAGGTCGCGGATGCACAGCATGTCGAGCGAGACATCGAAAAAGGTATCCGCCACGCCCATCTCGTCCGGGCAGGAATCAAATGCGGCAAGAGACATGGCGGTCATACCCGGGACACTTCTGGCGATAGGCCAAGCTTGCACACCGGGGTTAAGTTTACCCTGCGACGGGCGAGCCGAATTCCTTTTCAAAGCTGGACTTAAGGGCGGCATCCACCTCGTCCATGCCCGCCAGCACCCCCAGATCGTGCAGGCTGGTCACCCCGTGCTCGCGAATGCCACAGGGCACGATCCCCCCGAAATGGTCCAGGTCCGGCTCCACATTCAGGCTGATGCCGTGGAAGCTGACCCATTTGCGCACCTTCACGCCGATGGCCGCAATCTTGTCCTCGCGCGACCATCCGGGCCCCTTGCGCGTCACCCAGACGCCGACACGTCCGTCCTTGACCTCGCCTTCGACGCCGAACCCGGCCAGCGCCCCGATGATCCAGCGCTCAAGCCCCCGGACGAAGCCACGAATGTCCCGGCCGCGCTGGTCCAGGTCCAGCATCACATAGGCCACCCGCTGTCCCGGTCCGTGATAGGTGAACTGCCCGCCCCGGCCGGTCTTGTGCACCGGAAGGCGCGCGTCGATCAGGTCCTCGGGCCGGGCCGAGACGCCGGCGGTATAAAGCGGCGGGTGTTCCAGCAGCCATACGCGTTCCTTGGCCTCGCCTGCGCGAATGGCGGCCACCCGCGCCTCCATCTCCGCCTCGGCCTCGGCGTAGTCGACCCGCCCGGGCGTCACGCGCCATTCCACCGACCGTCCGTCGGCACGGATGAGGGCGGATCGTTCGGGGCTTAAGGCTTGCGAAAGCATGGTGCCCCCAATGTGGCCTGCGGGGGGTCCCATGCAAGCTCCATCCCAAACTTCGTCCAGTACGCCCGAGTCCGTCATGAGTCAGATCAACGCCGTCGATGTCGAAATCTCCGTCGTCCTCGGTCGCTCCGTGCTGCCCATGTCCCAGCTGCTCAAGATGGGTCGTGGCGCCGTGATTCCGCTGAACGCCACCGAGTCGGACGAGGTCTGGATTCTGGCCAACAACCATCCGATCGCGCGCGGCGAGATCTCGATCAGCGATGACCGCATCGCGATCACCGTAACCCGTCCCGCCGACGTCTACGACTTCATGGCCGGCTCGGCCTGACCCCGGCGGGCGGCGCTACTCGACCGCCTCTGTCTTCACCAGCACCGCGTCAATCGGCTGGATCACGCCATTGCTGGCCTGAACCTCGGTCCCGGACAGACGCGCGGACGCACCGTCCGACGCCGTGACCACGATGGTCTCGCCGTCGCGGGTGAAGGTCAGCATGTCGTCGCCCATGGTCCGCATCTGCGCCTGATCGTTCCCGGAGGCGTCGATGGCGGCATTGATATCCGCCCGGCCCAGCGAGCCCGGCACGATGTGGGCGCGCACCAGCGCCGCGGCCTCGGCCGACATGGCCTCATCCTTCAGCCCGTCGGCATCGGTACCCAGAGCCGAGTCCGACGGCGCGAACACCGTATAGGGCCCGACGCCCTCCAGCGCGGTGGAGAGACCCGAATTGTCCAGCACATCACGGAAGCCCGCCGCATCGCCCTGATCCGACAGGGCCGCGGTCAGCGTCCGGTCTGATCGGGTCGAGGCGACCTCGACTCCGGTCGTGTCCGTCTCGGGCGCGGGGTCACAGGCCGCGAGCGACAGGCCGGCCACGCCCAGCATGGCGGCGGACAGCATCAGGGTATGAAGACGGTTGCGCATGATGACTCTCCCCGGCCCTAGGCCAACAGCTGGATAACGGCCTGCACCAGCCGGGTGGTCGGATCGACCTGATAGACATAGCCGTCGCTGTACCGGTACCAGGACTGCGGACTGTCCGCGTACTGCCCGCGATACTGGTACGGCACATTGTAGACGTCATAGCCCTGCGGCATGGCCTGTCCGACGGTCCACGGCTGGCCGGTCAGCAGGGCCGCGACCGACTGGATCGCCTGCGTCTGCGGGTCCACGCCGTAAAGAACGCCGTCGGCATAGCGATAGCTGTAACGGTCATTCAGGCCGTAATACTGGCTGTAGTACTGCGGCGCGGGCTGATAGCTGTACTGCTGGGGCCAGGTGTTGCCGAGGCCGAGCGCCCCGCCCAGCGCCGGCAGCCACCCGGTCAGGCCGCCGTTCCGGTCATAGCGATACATATAGCCGTCGTCGTAGCGGTACCGGTAACCCTCGTCCCCGCGCAGCCAGTAGCCGTCGTACCGGCCCAGGGCCTCGCGCCGCATCTGGCGGGCCTGTCCCGGTGGCAGGCAGCCATTGTTCTTCTTCGCCAATCCCGGCGGGCATCCATCGATCAGCGCCCGGCGCTCCACGCGGCCGTCGCGGAACAGGGTCACCACCGGCTCGGGCCGGTCATCACGGCCGACCGGGACCGTCACCCGGGCCCGTGCATCGGCCCGTCGATCGACATCGCGCACATCGTTGCCCCGATCCCGGGGTCGCGGCTGGACCTGGGGCGGCACCGGGCCATTGCCGTTGCCACGCGCCGCCGGAGGACCACGATCGTCCTTGCGGGCGTTGTCGTTGCCCCGACCCGGGTTGCCCCGGTTGCCGTTGCCGGGACCGTCCTGGACGCGCTCGGCGCGGGCAGACTGCCCCCGACCATTCCCGTTACCATTGCCATTGCCGTTGCCGCGATCCTGATCGGCAGCGAGGGCCGGCAGGGCCAGCGCCGCCGACAGCGCGAGGGTGGAAACCAGGGTGATGTGCGATTTCATGGTACTCCGTCCTGTGAAAGACGCCCTTCTGTCGGGTCAGGAAACGTGATCCACCCGGCGATGTTCCGCCGACGGAGCGCCCGGACACTCCGCGACCCCGTTGCGCGAATGCGGGACGATGCCCCTTCCCTTTCCCCGCGACCTGCGCTATCGCCCCCGCTCCGATGCGAGCGGTCGTGGCGGAATTGGTAGACGCGCAGCGTTGAGGTCGCTGTGGGGCAACCCGTGGAAGTTCGAGTCTTCTCGACCGCACCATCTGATATTGAAGGGCGAATCATCGGCGAATAGCTGATCTGAAATCCGGGAGGCAGCCGCGTGAGCACAGACGCCATCGCATCCCCGGGCCCTGAATCCGACGAGATCGAGCACATCGCGCTCGACGAGGACTATGTGCTGACGCCCGCCTTCGTGGAAAAGGTCGTCGACGCCGCCGATGACGGCGACGGCATGCGGCTGCGCGGCCTGCTGGAAGACCTGCACCCCGCCGACGTCGCCGACCTGATGGGCTTTCTGACGGCCGAGCACCGCGCGGTGGTGACCCTATGGCTGCCGCCCGAACTGCTGGCCGAGACCCTTCCCGAGCTCGACGACGGCATCCGCGAGGAGGTGCTGGAGCGCGTTCCCCACCTGACCCTGGCCGAGGCGCTGCAGGAGCTCGACTCCGACGACGCCGCCGCCGTGGTCGAGGACCTGGAGGACGACCGGCGCGAGCGCGTGCTGGCCGCCATGCCCGAGCTGGACCGCGCCGCGATCGAGAGCAGTCTCGGCTATGCGGAGGACTCCGCCGGCCGTCTGATGCAGCGCGAGGTCATGGCCGCGCCGCAGTTCTGGAGCGTCGGCGACACCATCGACCACGTCCGCGCCCAGGGCGAGGAGCTGCCGGAACTGTTCTTCGACATCTATGTCGTCGATCCGCTCAACCGGCCGGTCGGCGGGGTGGCCGTCAGCCAGCTGCTGCGCGCGCCGCGCAGCGCCGCCCTCAGCGACCTGATGGAGCCGATCAACGAGATCACCGTCGATCAGGACCAGGAAGAGGTCGCCTACGTCTTCGAGAAATATCACCTGATCTCGGCGCCGGTGATCGACTCGGCCGGGCGGCTGGTCGGCCAGATCACCGTCGACGACATCGTCAACATCATCCAGGAAGAGAACCGCGAGGACATCCTGCGCCTGGCCGGTGTGTCGGACGAGGACCGGGGCTCGTCGATACCGGAGATCGTCCGCGGTCGCGTGCCCTGGCTGGCGATCAACCTGGGCACTGCGGTGCTGGGCGCCAGCGTCATCTCGTGGTTCGGCGCCACCCTGGAACAGATCATCGCCCTCGCCGTGCTGATGCCGATCGTCTCGGCCATCGGCGGCAATGCCGGCACCCAGGCCCTGACCGTGACGGTGCGCGCCCTGGCCACCCGTGAACTGAACAGCTCCAACGCCGTGCGGACCTTCTGGCGCGAACTGGTGGTCGGTCTGGCCAACGGCCTGATCCTGTCGCCCCTGATCGGCATCGCCGCTGCCCTCTGGTCCGGCGACTGGCGCATCGGTGCGGTCATCTCGACCGCCATGGTCCTCAACCTGCTGGTCGCGGCCACCGTGGGCGTGCTGACGCCCCTGACCCTGTCCCGGCTCAAATTCGACCCTGCGGTCTCCTCGGCCGTGTTTGTCACGGCGACGACCGATTTCTTTGGTTTCCTGATCTTCCTCGGCCTCGCCACCATCGTCCTGCTCTAGGCCGGAGGGCGTGGCCCGCCCCTTGCTGGATATCTGGCACGGCGAAGGTCGCCGTCTCGATTTGGGTCAATTGCGGTGTCTGAAGCCATCCGACACAAGATGAAGGTCTCCCGCGAGGGGGTGGTGCTCATCAAGAGCTTCGAGGGGTTCCGGGCGACCGCCACCCTCGATGCCGACGGGCGCTGGGTGATCGGCTACGGTCACCGTCTGACCGCGCGCGAGGGGCTGACCATCGGCGAGGCCGATGCCGAACTGCTGCTGCAGTACGACCTGATTCCCGTGGTCAAGGCGCTGAACGGCGCCATGGACGACGGGCGCATCCCGACGCTCAACGGCCACCAGTTCGATGCCCTGGCCAGTTTCGCCCTGTCGGTCGGTGTCGAGACCTTCATGGCCTCCGATGTGCTGGAGACCCTGACCCGGGGGGCGACCGGCGAGGCCGCCGACGCCCTGGTCCACTGGCCCCAGCCGGCCTCGCCCCAGGACGGCCTGCGCCGCCGGGCCGCTGAGCGCGCCCTGTTCATGGCCGACCCGGGTCACCCCGTGGCGCTGGCCGCCCTGCTCTCAGCCCCCCTGCCGCCGCCCGAACCCGCGCCGGCCGCAGAGCCAGAGCCGGACGACCGGGATCCGCGCGCCGAGGCCGTGGCCGCCCTGCTCGGTGAGACCGAAGCCCCCGCAGACCCGCAGCCCGACGCCGCGCCCGAGGCGCCGTCCGCGCCGGACGTCCAGATCCCGAACTTCGGCCCGGCACCGCTACAGTCCGAGGTCCCCGAGCATCCCATGGTGGGTGAGGCGACCGACGCCCCGGCCTCCCGTCCCGAGCCGCCCGCCGCGCCGGCGCCCGCGCCTGCCCCCACGGCCGCGCCTGCGTTCCAGCGCTTCCTGCCCTATTCGGTCCAGGCCATCGGCCCCCTGCCCTTCCTGACCGCGGCCCCGGCCCCGGCCCCGATGCCCGAGCCGGCTCCGGCCCCCGTCCCCGAGCCGGAGCCGGCTCGGGCATCGGGGCCGG
>NZ_JAGHQP010000019.1 GCF_017744255.1 Brevundimonas sp. A19_0
GAGATCGAGGCAAGGGTCGAGGGGGATACTCGGCCGTTCCGGGAGATGTCGCAGGACATCCCCGCCCGCCGGGGGCGCTGCGGTAAGGCCCGAATACGGCCACCCGACGCAAGCTTCCGGAAAACCACCGCGCGGAGCGCCAGCCTTCGTCGAAACGGTATTATTCATCATCTCCGGGCGAAGGCCCGGCGCTCCGCCTGCCCTCCAACCTCTGCCGCGTGCGGCGAGAGGGGCTTCCGCGCGCGCCGTCCTCAGGCCTCCCGCTTCAGGAACAGCACCTGCGCCGCGCCGTAGTCGCGCTGGTCCAGCCGGTCATAGCCGGGCGTCTCGATCTCGGGCTCGGTCGCGCCGCGTTCGAACACCACGATCGCGCCGGGCGCCAGCCAGTTGCCCTCGATCAGCCGGGTCAGGGTCTGTTCCCCCAACCCCTTCCCATAGGGAGGATCCAGAAACGCCAGGGTAAACGCTTCGCCCGCCGAGCCGGGGCGGGTGCCCAGATCGGTGGCGTCGCGGCGGTGCACCCGGGTCGCGCCCATCAGCCCATAGGCATCGGCATTCTCGCGGATGGCGCCGCGCGCTTCGTCGGCCGTCTCGACGAACAGGCAGAAGGCCGCCCCCCGGCTCATGGCCTCAAAGCCCAGGGCGCCCGAGCCGGCATACAGGTCCATGACCCGCGCCCCGGCTAGCGGTTCGGCCCACGCCGCGTGCTCCAGCACATTGAACACGGCCTGCCGCGCGCGGTCGCTGGTCGGGCGGGTGCCCTGACCGTCGGGGGCGACGATCGCCCGCCCCTTCAGCCGTCCAGCGACGATCCTCATTTCGGCGTGCGACCGCCTCGCGGACCACCCCGGGCGGGCGGACGACCGCCGCCACCGCCTGCCGGGCGACCGCCGGAGCCGCCCCCGGGTCGGCCGCCGGGTTTACCGCCCGGCTTGCCGAAGGACTTCCCGGCGGGCTTGCCTCGTCCTTCGCCCCTCGGCTTGTCACCCCAAGACTTCTCGCCCCGGGGCTTGTCGATGAACTGGTCCTCGCGAGGCTTGAAGGCGCGTTTGGGCCGCTCGGCGCCCTCCCCGCCCTCGCCGTCCGGCCGGGCGCGGGGCTTGAAGGATTTGGTGTGCTCGAACTTGGGCTTGGCCTTGGCCCAGCCGTCCTTTTTCGGAGCCCGGCGTCCGGTCTCGGCGCGCTCGGCGGCCTCGGTCGTGGCGACGCCCGCGGCGCGGACCCGGCTGGGCTTCCTCGACGGGTCCGACAGGGCCGAGCCCGACTTGCCGACCACCACCGGGCCACGCGGGCGCCGGCCGGGGATGGGCGCGGGGGTCGAGACCGTATTGCCCTGCGGCAGGTTCTCGGGCCGGATATACTCGGCCAGCATCTCGCGGATCACCCGGGGGCCGACCTCCTCGACCGAGCCGACCGGCAGTGTGCCCAGCTGGAAAGGCCCGTACGCCAAGCGGATAAGCCGGTTGACCGTCAGGCCGACCGACTCCAGCACCTTGCGAACCTCGCGGTTCTTACCCTCGGTGATCGACACGCTCAGCCACAGATTGGCCGGGCCGCGCCCGTCCTCGCTGGCCGTCTCCTTGGCCTTGTCGATGGTCGCCTCGATCGGGCCATAGTGGACGCCGTCGACGGTGGTGCCGTTCTTGAGCGTGTCCAGCTTGTCCTGGGTGATGCGGCCGCGGGCCCGTGCCCGGTACTGTCGCACCAGCGCCGTGGTCGGCAACTCCAGCGCCCGGCTCAGCTCACCGTCATTGGTCAGCAGCAGCAGGCCCTCGGTGTTGAGGTCCAGCCGCCCGACCGAGATCACCCGGGGCAGGCCACTGGGCAGGGCGTCGAACACCGTCGGCCGCCCGGCCGGATCCATGTGCGAGGTCACCAGCCCGGCGGGCTTGTGATAGCGCCAGACGCGGGTCGCCTCGGCCGCGCCCACCGGCTTGCCGTTGACGGTGATCACATCGTCGCGGGTCACCAGGGTGGCCGGCGTGTCGAGGATCTTGCCGTTGACGGCCACCTGTCCCAGGCCGATCAATCGCTCGACCTCGCGGCGGCTGGCGATCCCGGCACGGGCCAGCGCCTTGGCGATCCGCTCGGTGCGCTTGGGCTCGGGCTTGCCGCCCTTGGCGTCGCGCGGTCCATCCTTGCGGTCGTATTTTCCGCCCGGTTTGCGGCCGGCAGGGCCGCCGCGCTCTTGACGCGGGCGGGGCTTCTTGTCGTTGTCTTTGGAATGACGGTCCATGATGAGCGGTTCATGCGCATGGCATTGGCCCTGGCGCAAGCGGCGGCGGACGCGGACGAGGTCCCTGTCGGCGCAATTCTGGTGGATGAGGCCACCGGAACCGTCATCGCCGAGGGCGCAAACCGGCCGATTTCCAGCTGCGATCCCACGGCCCATGCCGAAATCGTCGCCCTGCGCGCCGGGGCCGAGGCGCTGGGAAACTACCGTCTGACGGGGCTGACGCTCTATGTGACGCTGGAGCCCTGCCCCATGTGCGCGGGCGCTCTCAGCCTGGCGCGCGTCGGCCGGGTCGTCTGGGCCGCCGATGATCCCAAGGGCGGGGGTGTGATCCACGGCCCCCGCGTCTTCGACCAGCCGACTTGCCACTGGCGGCCGGCGACCGCGCACGGCCTGCTGGCCGGCGAGGCCGCCGATCTGCTGAAGCGCTTCTTCCGCGCCCGCCGGGGAACGGCCTCCGCCCGCGCCCGTTCGGAAGCCGAACCGACCCCGGAGGGACACCGCCCATGATCCGAGCCCTGATCGTCTGCGCTGGGCTGACGGCTGCCCTGTCTGGCTGCGACAGTCCCACACCGGTGAGCGATGACGGCGATGCCGTGCAGGAGCGGGCGGTCGAGGCGCAGACGGCCCGGCGCCGCACCGGGGCAGAAATCCAGGAGCGCATCCTGCACCGCCAGATCGAGGCCTCTTACGTCTGCGTCGGCGGCGACCGCCTGACGGTCGATTTCGACAATCGCCGCGAGATGGCAACCGTGCGCAATTCGACCGGCGAGGCCTTTGACCTCTATCTCGAGCGCGCGGAGGACGGCATCTGGTATCGGGGAAGCGGCAATGAGTTGCGTGGCTCGGGCACCCAGGCGGTCTGGAGCGTCAAGGGCCGGGACCCCGTCGATTGCCGGGCCGTCGACTAGGTCGCGCCCGCCGCCTTCAGGAACGCGCGAACGCGGGCCGCCTCTACGTCGCGCGCCACGAATGCCTCACCGATCCGGCGGGCCAGCACCAGGGTGAGACGCCCGCCCTCGGCCTTCTTGTCCTCGGCCATCCGGTCCAGCAGGGCATCCGCCTCGAAGGCCCCCACGTCGGACAGGCGTGTCGGCAGCCCTGCTGCCCGCATGGCGGTGGCGACCCGCTCTTCCTCAGCCTCAGCGCACAGCCCCTCCCGGGCCGAATAGCCGAACGCCAGGACGCAGCCGAGCGCGACCGCCTCCCCGTGGGTCAGGAGGCTCTCGTCAAAGCCCAGTTCGGCCTCCAGCGCATGGCCGAAGGTATGGCCGAGGTTCAGCAGGGCCCTCTGGCCGGCCTCGCGCTCATCGGCGCCCACCACCGCCGCCTTGATGCGCACCGACTGCTCGATGGCCTCGGCCAGTGTGGTGTCGTCCACGCCGACCGGATCGCCGACCGCCGCCAGCGCATCGAAATAGGCGGCATCGGCCAAGAGGCCGTGCTTCAGCATTTCGGCCCAGCCCGACCGCAGCTGCCGGTGCGGCAGGGTGCGCAGCACGCCGGTATCGGCCACCACCCGGCGCGGCTGGTGGAAGGCGCCGACCAGATTCTTGCCGCGCGGGGTGTCGATGGCGGTCTTGCCCCCGACCGAGGAGTCGACCTGGGCCAGAAGGGTCGTCGGCACCTGGATGAAGTCGATGCCGCGCATGAACAGGGCCGCCGCCAGCCCGGCCAGATCACCGATCACCCCGCCGCCCAGCGCCACGACCAGACTGGACCGGTCGAGACCGTGCCCCAGCAGGGCATCCAGCACCTGTTCCAGCGTGCCAAAGCTCTTGCTGGCCTCGCCGGGCGGGACCTGCACCGCGTGAGCCCGGGCGCCGCTCGCCTCCAAGGCCGCCAGGACCCGCTCGCCATGCAGGCCGAAGACCGTCTCGTCCGAAACCACCGCCACCGCACGTCCGGGCCGAAGCTCCGGCCACTGCCCGATGGACTCGATCAGGTCCGGACCGATCACCACCTCATAGGGCCGGAATCCGGCGCCCGAGACCGCGACGATCCGGCTCATGCCGAGGCTCCACGCTGATGGTCGGCGATGGCGCGGATGATGGAGTCGACGGCCTGGGCGTGGGCGCCGGCGCCCACCTCGACCGTGACATCGGCAAAGGCGTAGATCGGATAGCGGACCTCGGCCATCTGCTTCAGCGTCTCCAGCGGATCGCGCCCCCGCAACAGCGGCCGCGTGTCCCGCCGCCGCACCCGTTCGGCCACGACCTTGAGGTCGGCCCGCATCCAGACCGTCAGGGCCTTCTCCTTCAGCAGGGCCCGGGTCTCGACATTCATGACGGCCCCGCCGCCGGTGGCCAGCACGATCGGCGGCCCCTCGACCAGCCGTTTCATCACCCGGGCCTCACCCGCCCGGAATTCGCCCTCTCCATAGAGCGAGAAGATGTCCGAGACCGTCATGCCCGCGGCCTCCTCGATCTCGGTGTCGCCATCGGCGAAGGGCACGCCCAGGCGGCGTGCCAGCCGACGCCCGACGGTCGACTTGCCCACCCCCATCAGCCCGATCAGGGCGATGGTGCGGTCGACGGTCACGGTCGGGAGCCTGTCAGGCTTGGCGGCGGCGGCGGCTGGGGTCATGATCGCTTCGACCTCTACACCATGGCGCGCCAAGCGCCACAGTCAGGGCACCCGTGACCCCCCAGATCGAAGCCTTTCTGGAAATGATGGCTGTGGAGCGTGATGCCTCGCCCCACACCCTGTCGGCCTATGGCCGTGATCTGGCCGATGCGGAGGCCGGCCTCAGGGAGTCGGGCGGACTGATGCAGGCCGATTCGCCGGCGCTTGAGGCCTGGTATGCCGACCTGTCGCGCGCCGGGCTGTCGGCGGCGACCGCGGCCCGGCGGCGCTCGGCGGTCCGCCAGTTCTACCGCTTTGCCCTGTCCGAAGGCTGGCGGACAGATGACCCCTCGCGGCGGCTGGAAGCGCCCGCAGGGGGACGGCCGTTGCCCAAGGTGCTGAGCCGCGACGAGATCGAGCGGCTGTTCGAACGGTTGGCCGAGCGGGATGGCCCGTCGGCTCTGCGGCTGCTGACGCTCGTCGAACTGGCCTATGCCTCGGGCCTGCGGGTGTCGGAGCTGCTGGCGCTGCGGGTCGAGCCGTTCCGCCGGGATCCCGACCACCTGATCGTGCGCGGCAAGGGCGGCAAGGAGCGGCTGGCCCCCATCGGCCCTGCCGCGCGGCGGGCAGTACAGGCCTGGCTGGCTGTGCGCGATGGGGCGCGCAAGCCCAAGGCCCCCGACAGCGTCTGGCTGTTCCCCTCCTCCGGGGCGTCCGGTCATCTGACACCCCGGCGTTTCGCCCAACTGCTGGAGCAGGCCGCCCTCGACGCCGGGCTGGAGCGCGGCCGGGTCACGCCCCATGTGCTCCGCCACGCCTTTGCCACCCACCTGCTGGAGGGCGGGGCCGACCTGCGGGTCGTCCAGACCCTGCTGGGCCATGCCGACATCTCGACGACACAAATCTATACCCACGTCGCCCGCGACCATCTGGCCCGGGTGGTGCGCGACAAACATCCGCTGGGACGCCCCCGGCCGCCGTCCGACGACTGAACCCCGCTTGCCCCCCGGCGTTAGGGCCACTAGGTTCCGCCGCCTTTCCCGGGGCGATGTCTCCGCCCGCTGCAGGATGCCTTCATGGCCACCCACTACCTCGATTTCGAAAAGCCGATCGCGGACCTCGAGGCCAAGATCGAGGAACTGTCCCTGCTGTCCGAAACGGCCGGGTCCTTCGAGGCGGAAATCGCCGGCCTGACGCGCAAGGCGGCCGAGCTGCGCCGCAAGATCTACGGCAAGCTGGACCCGTGGATGAAGACCCAGGTGGCCCGACACCCGCAGCGCCCGCACCTGGTCGACTATATCGACGGCCTGTTCACCGACTTCGTCGAACTGCACGGCGACCGGCAGTTCGGGGACGATCAGGCGATCATCGGCGGCCTCGCCCGCTTCCGCGGCCGCCCCGTGGTGGTCATGGGCCAGGAGAAGGGCCACGACACCCAGACCCGCCTGACGCACAATTTCGGCATGGCCCGGCCCGAGGGTTATCGCAAGGCCGTCCGCCTGATGGACATGGCCGAACAATACAGCCTGCCGGTCCTGACCTTCGTTGATACGGCCGGGGCCTATCCGGGTCTGGGCGCCGAGGAGCGCGGTCAGGCCGAGGCCATTGCGCGCTCGACCGAGCGCGGCCTGACGCTGGGCGTGCCCTCCATCGCCACCATCACCGGTGAGGGCGGATCGGGCGGCGCCATCGCCATCGCCGCCGCCAGCCGGGTGCTGATGCTGGAACACTCGATCTATTCCGTCATCTCGCCCGAGGGTGCCGCCGGCATCCTGTGGCGCGACGGAGCGCGCGCGAAGGACGCGGCCATGGCGATGAAGATCACCGGCCCGGACCTGATCGGCCTCAAGATCGTGGATCGCCTGATCGACGAGCCGGTCGGCGGCGCCCACAGCAACCGCACCCAGGCCATCGCCAATGTCGGCGACGTCCTGGCCGAAGAGCTGGAGGCCATGAAGGGCCTGTCGCCCGAGGAGCTGCGTCGCCAGCGGGCCGACCGCTTCTACGCCATCGGACGCATGAACTAGGCCTTCGCGGCCGAGCCCCGCGTCTGCTTGCGCCACAGGGTCGCGTATTCACCGCCGTGCCGCGCGACCAGTTCAACGTGGGTGCCGCGCTCGACCACCCGGCCGTCCTTGAGCACCAGGATCAGGTCGGCATCAGCCACGGTCGACAGGCGGTGGGCCACCACCAGGGTCGAACGCCCGGCCCGCGCCTTCCTCAGGGTTTTCTGGATGGCCTGTTCCGTCCGGCTGTCCAGCGCGCTGGTGGCTTCGTCGAGGATCAGCAGGCGCGGATCGGCCAGCAGGGCCCGGGCAATCCCGACGCGCTGGCGCTCACCCCCGGACAGTTTCAGGCCGCGCTCGCCGACCTTGGTGTCCAGCCCGTTCGGCAGGGTGCGGATGAAGGTCGCCAGTTCCGCGGCCTCGGCCGCCTGCCAGATGTCCGCCTCCTCCGCGCCCGGCCGGGCAAAAGCGATGTTAGAGCGCAAAGTGTCGTTGAACAGGGCCACATCCTGCGGCACGAGGGCCATGGCGCGCCGAAGCGACGACTGGGTCACCGCCCGTGCGTCCTCGCCATCAATAGTCACACGGCCCGACTGGGGATCCAGCAGGCGCAGGGCCAGCTTGACCACCGTGGACTTGCCCGCCCCGGACGGTCCGACCAGGGCGACGGTCTGGCCGGGCTCCAGTACGAAGCTGACGTCCTCCAGCCCGGCCGAGCGGGCATCGTGGCGGAAGCTGACGTCCTCGAACGCCAGGCACCCGCCCCGGGCATCCAGCGGCCGGACCAGGTCGTGGGCGTTCGGCGCGTCCGCCACATGGGGCCGCTGGCGTGTGACCTTCAGCAGCTCCTCCATATCGATGAAGCCTTGGCGGATTTCCCGATAGGCAAAGCCCAGAATGTTCAGCGGCGCATAGAGCGAGATCAGGATCAGCACAGCCGCCATGACGTCGCCCGGTCCCAGGCGCCCGGCCGCGGCCTCGAACCCGGCCATGACCGCCATGATGGCCAGACCCACGTTCATGATCACGGCCTGCAGGCCGTTCAGCATGGCCAGCGAATTGTTGGCCTTCAGCGCCGCCTGCACATAGGTGGACAGCGCCTGCTCATAGCGCGCCGACGTCCGGGTTTCGGCTCCGAAAGACTTGACCGTTTCATAGTTCAGCAGGGCATCCACCGACAGGCCGGCGGCCTCCGAGTCGGCGGTGTTCATGGCCCGGCGATGTTCCAGCCGCCACCCGGCCATGCCGAAGGTCGCAACGGCATAGATGACCACCACCCCGACCGCGACCAGGGCGAACCGCCAGTCGTAGCGCGCACCCAGCACTCCGGCCGCCATGACCAGTTCGATGCCGGTCGGTGCGAGATTGAAGACGATGATCCGCAGCAGGAAGTCCACGGCCCGCGAGCCGCGCTCCATGGTCCGTGACAGGGCGCCGGAGCGCTTGGTCTGGTGAAAGTCCAGCGACAGCGACAGGGCATGGGAAAAGGTATCGGCCGCCATCTTGCGCTGCGCCGCCGCCCGCACCGGGGCGAACACCACGTCTGACAGCTGCGGCGTGAGCGAGGACAACAGGCGCACACCGGCCCAGCCGACCGCGAAGGCGGCGAATCCCCAGCCGACGGCCACGGCAGCCCCCTGCCCCGCAGCCAGCTCGTTGACGGCAATGCCCAGCACCACCGGCGCCGCCACGCCCAGCGCCTTGCCGGTGAGGGTCAGGGCGAGGGCGGCGATGATCCGGAGTCTGAGCTGCGGCGCGCCCGAGCGCCCGACGACCCCGAACAGATCGGCCAGCGCCTTCCAGGTCGGGGGTGTCTCGACAGGGGGATCGGCCGCCGATGCGCCGTCCAGAGCCTTGACCGCGGGGTCCGCCTTGCGCCCCCGCCCCCGTTCACCACGCATCGCCATCCGCCCTATATGGAGAGCGTCGCCGTCAGCTCAAAGGCCTCAATCCACCGGACAGCGCGCGCGATACACGGCCCGCTCGTCATCCGGACAATCAGCCGACCTCGGCGATCGCCTCGACCAGTTCTTCGACCGCCTCGTCGGTCGTCGCCCAGGAACAGACGAACCGCACCGAGCCGTCGTCGAAGCGGTAACAGGCCCAGCCCTTCTCGTTCAGCCGGGCATGCGAGGCCGCCGGCATGCGCACGAACACGGTATTGGCCTCGACCGGGTGGGCCAGCACATGCGGCGAGCGCATCACGATGCCCTCGGCCAGCTTGCGCGCCATGGCGTTGGCGTGGGCGGCGTGGGTCTCCCAGGCGCCGGTCTCGAGCAGACCCAGCAGGGGCGCGGCCAGGAACCGGCCCTTGGACGCCATCTGGCCGGCCTGTTTCAGGCGGTTGTCGACGCGACGCGCCAGCGAGGTGTCGAACATCACCAGCGCCTCGCAACACAGGGCACCGGCCTTGGCCCCGCCCAGTACCAGTACATCGACGCCCAGTTTCGCAATGTCGGTCAGGTCGAAGCCCGATGCCACGGCATTGGCCAGACGGGCGCCGTCCATGTGCACGCCATGGCCGCGCGCCTTCACGGGATCGATCAGCGCCTTCAGCTCGTCATGGGTATAGACGGTGCCGTATTCGGTCGCCTGCGTCAGGGACAGGGCGGCCGGGGGCTGCCGATGGCCGACCTCTGGTTCGGCCAGATGGGCGGTCAGGGCGGCCGGGTCGATCTTGCCGGAGAACCCCGGCAGGCCGATCAGGCCGACGCCCTGGCCGAAAAAGCCGGGCGCCCCCGTCTCGTCCGTGCAGATGTGGGCGGCATGGTGGGCCAGCACCGCCTCGAACGGCCAGGCCAGCATGGACAGGGCTAGCGAGTTCGCCGCTGTGCCCGAAAAGACGAAGCGGACCTCGGCCTCGGCATCCAGCTTCTGGCGGATCAGGTCCGCTGCCCGGGCCGTGACCTCATCCGTGCCATAGGCGCGCGCGAATCCGCTGTTGGCCTCGGTCATGGCCGCGAGAGCCTCAGGCGCCATGCCCGCCGTATTGTCGGAGCCGAAGTCGTAGCGCATCACGCCTTGCCATCCCGATCGTCGGTCTTGCCGGCCTTGTCTGACTTTTCCGTCTTGTCAGCCGAGACCATCACCAGGCGCGCCAGATCGGCCCCTTTGTGCGGCACTTCGACCTGATGCGGGAACGGAATCTCGATACCCGCCTCATCCAGCGCTTCCTTGCCGCCCTGCATCAGGTCGGCCTGGGTCTGCCACCAGTCGCCGGAATAGACCCAGGCGTGCAGGGTGATCTGGACCGCACTGTCCAGCAGTCCGGTGACCCCCGACCAGACGGGCGGGTCCTCCATCACCTTGTCATGGCGGGTCGCGACGCCTTCCAGCACCTCGCGGGCCTGTTTCAGGTCCTCGCCATAGCCGACGGTGAAGTCGATCTCGACGCGGCGCCGCGTCTGGCCCGACAGGTTCAGGATGCGGTCGCCGAGCACCAGCGAATTGGGCACCACGATCTTGTGGTTGCTGGCATTGGTCAGCTGGGTCGTGAACAGGTCCAGCTTGGTCACCGAGGCCGTGACGCCGCCGATGTCGACCACATCACCGACCCGGTAGGGGCGCAGGACCAGCAGCATGACGCCGGCCGCTACGTTCGACAGCGTGCCCTGCAGCGCCAGACCCACCGCCAGCGAGGCGGCGCCGAGAACCGCGATGATCGAGGTGGTCTGGACTCCCAGCCGCTGCAACACCGCGATCAGGCCGAGGATCAGGACCGCAACCCGGACCACCTGGACTGCAAAATTCAGGACTGTGGAATCGTGGCGGAAGGCGCTGATCCGTCCCAGCCCCTTGCGTGCGGCCGACGCCGCCCAGCGCGAGGCGACAATGGTCGCAATCAGGATCAGGATGGCCAGGGTCAGGTTGACCGCGAAGTCGCCGACCAACTGCGTCGCCTTGGCGATCATGGCCGCATCGAGGGTGATGGCATCACGACCCGAGGCCAGGGTCGTGGCAAGGAGGCTGGTGCTGTCGCTCATGCCCCGGGTCTAGCGCGACCACGGGCCATGTGAACCCCCTGCCCCGGAATTCTTTGCCGGAACAGGCCTCAGGCGGCCGCCTGGGCCTGCATATCGACGCCCGACATTTCGCGCAGGGCCTCGCGGCCTTCCCCGACCCGGGCCATCATCTGGGCCAGGGCGACAAAGTCGATCGGCTTGTTGAGATAGGCGTCGGCACCGGCGTCCAGCCCCGCGGCATGGTCCTCGCTGCGGGCCGAAGCCGACAGCACCACGATCGGGGTCTCGGTGTTGGCACCGTTGCCTTCGCGGATGTGGCGGGTCGCCGTCAGGCCGTCCATCACGGGCATGTTGACGTCCATGATGATCAGGTCGAACGCCTGGGTCGCGCAGGCATCGAGCGCCAGCTGGCCGTTCTCGGCCGTAGCCGACACATGCCCGGCCGAACCCATCCAGGCCTCCAGAATCATGCGGTTCACCGGGTGGTCCTCGACGATCAGGACCGACATCTGGCGACCGTCCTCGACCTCGGCGCTGATCTCCTCGACCGGCGCCGGTGCGGCCCATTCCACCACCTCGGCCTCGACGGCGAAGGTGAAGATCGAGCCCTTGCCCAGTTCCGACTGGATGGTGATGTCACCGCCCATGATGTTGGCCATACGGCGCGAGATCGTCAGGCCCAGCCCGGTGCCGCCGAAGCGACGCGTCGACGACGCATCCACCTGGGTGAAGGGCTGGAACAGCCGCGCCATGTCTTCCGGCGAAATGCCGGTGCCGCTGTCCTTGACCTCGAACTCGAAATTGACGCGACGGTCGGCGACGCGCTGTCCGCGCACCGTATAGGTCACGGCGCCCGTGTCGGTGAACTTCACCGCATTCGACAGCAGATTGTGGATCACCTGGCAGACGCGCAGGGGGTCGCCCCGCACCACGGCCGGAATCTCGCCTTCCGTCTGGATCTCGAAAGCCAGACCCTTGGCCTCGGCCTGGGCCTGGAAGGGGCCGGTGACGCGGCGATGCAGGTCCTCAACCGAGACGTCGACCGTCTCGAAGGTCATCTTGCCCGCCTCGATCTTGGTCATGTCGAGGATGTCGTTCAGCAGGCTCAGCAGATTGTCGCCCGAGTTGCGGATAATCGACAGATATTCGCGCTGGGTGGCCTCCAGACGGGTCGCGCTCAGCAACTGGGCGGCGCCCAGCACCCCGTTCATGGGGGTGCGCAGCTCGTGCGAGATGATGCCCAGGAAGTTCGACTTGGCCTCATTGGCGGCATTGGCCTTGTCGCGGGCGGCTTCCAGCTCCTCGATCAGATGGGCCTGGTGGGCCTGGAAGGCGCGAATGCGCTCCTCGCGCATCATGGTCATGGTGACCAGCACGAACAGGCCCGCGGCCGTGAACGGCACCACGGCCATGAACGGCCAGAAGATCGGGCTGCCCCACAGGCTCACGGCAATGATCAGGGCAACGGCCCCGTAGGGTGACGAGATCACCATGGCCTGACGCGGCGAGCTGCGCAGCTGGGCGAACACCAGCACATAGCCGGCGACCAGCAGGCTGAGCGCCAGCGGTTGTCCGAAGGGCGTGCCCGAGAACCAGGCCAGCAAAGGCGCAGCGGCCCAGGCCGCCGTCGTCACGGTTGCCACCAGCGGGAAGATCAGACCCCAGCCCGTGCCGACGCGTTGGCTGATGCGCTTTTCGACGGCCCCGCGGATCGCCCCGGCGGCCAGGGTGCCGACGAACCACAGGCCCGCGGTCACAGTGCCCAGGGTGGCCAGCAGGCCAAGTGCCCAGCTGGTGATGATCAGATAGCGAAGATACTGGGTCTGCAGGATGGCGCGCAGCGCTGCCGCGGCCTCTCCCGGCGCCGAATCCTGCCCTAATCCGTCTGTTTCGACCAAGGCGGGCCCCCTCCGCACCGTCATCTGGAAGCCGACACGCTAGGCAGAAGGTTCTAAGAGTAGGTGAATCTGCGTATCTTTCGCGGCTTACGATCCGGACGCGGACTTTTCGGCCTCCGCCGGGGTCAGGGCCTTGACCGACAGGGCGTGCACCGGCCCGGCCAGCTCCTCTCGCAACAGATCCAGCACGCGGCGCTGGCGCTCCACCCGGCCCATGCCCTCAAAGGCGGTTGAGACGATCACCAGGTTGAAATGGCTCTCTCCGCCGGGCTTCGCATCCATGCCGCCTTCATGGTGGTGACCGGCATGCCGCGCGCTGTCGTCGACCAGTTCGATGGCGTCCGGTGACAGGGCGGCCCCCAGTTTTTCAAGAATTCTTTGGGCAACAGGGCCATGCGACATGTCATCTTCCTTGATGAGGACCAAATCAGGCCTACACTTTGGGGGATGCCTTCATCCTTTCAATACAAGCCGCGCTTCACGGACATCCGCGTCAAGCCGCCCCGCACCGAAGAGGAGCGCGTGGCCGAGGCCGATGTGCTGCACCTCAAGCCCGGCGAAAAGCCCTGCCAGTGGCCCGACTGCACCCGGGCTGCAACCGCCCGCGCGCCCAAATCGCGCGAGCGCATCAATGATTTCTACGATTTCTGTCAGCCCCACGCGGCCGAGTACAACAAGGGCTGGAATTTCTACGCCGGCATGAGCGAGGCCGAGATCGCTGCCGCGCGCGAGAATGAGGCGATGACGGGCGGCCGCCCGACCTGGGAGATGAAGGCCGGTCGCTTCAGTCGCGAGGCGGCCGCTGCATCACGCACGTCCGGCACCGGTGGCACCTGGCGCGACAGCTTCGGCCTGTTCGGGCGCAAGGGCGAGGCCGTGCCCGAGAAGCCCGGCGAGGACCGCCGCATCGGCCGGCTGGAGCGCGCGGCCCTGGCGGACCTCGATCTGGAGCCGGGCGTCGAGAAGAAGGCCATCAAGGTCCGCTACCACGAACTGCTCAAGCGCTTTCACCCCGACCACAACAAGGGCGACCGCGGCGCCGAGGCCAAACTCCAGCGCGTGATCAAGGCCTGGAAGACGTTGCAGAAGGCGGGTCTGGCCTGACGGGCTTCAACTTGCCCCCCGCATCCGCTAATCGCACCCTCATGACCTCTCCGCTCGACTCCTCCCCCGATCCCCTGCTGACGCTCGAACCCCACCGGCAGGTGTCGGTCCGCGAGCTGTTCGGCGTCGACTCGGACATGACCGTGCCGGTCTTTACCGAGCGCGACAGCCACGTGCCCGACATCGACGAGGCCTATCGCTTCGATCCCCAGACGACGCTGGCTATCTGCGCAGGGTTCGCCTTCGACCGCCGCGTCATGGTTCAGGGCTATCACGGCACCGGCAAGTCGACCCACATCGAGCAGGTCGCCGCCCGCCTCAACTGGCCGCTGGTCCGCGTGAACCTCGACAGCCACGTCAGCCGGATCGATCTGGTCGGCAAGGACGCCATCGTCCTGAAGGACGGCAAACAGGTCACCGAATTCCGCGAGGGCATGCTGCCCTGGGCGATCCAGCGGCCCATCGCCCTGGTGTTCGACGAATATGACGCCGGCCGCCCCGATGTGATGTTTGTCATCCAGCGCGTGCTCGAGGCCCAGGGCCGCCTGACCCTGCTGGACCAGAACCGGGTCATTCGTCCGAACAAGTTCTTCCGCCTGTTCGCCACGACCAACACCATCGGTCTCGGCGACACCTCGGGCCTCTATCACGGCACCCAGCAGATCAATCAGGGCCAGATGGACCGCTGGAACATCGTCACCACGCTCAACTACCTCGACCACGACGTCGAGGCCGAGATCGTGGCCGCCAAGATCCCCGACTGGCAGGATGCCGAGGGCAAGCGCACCATCGCCGCCATGGTCCGCGTGGCCGACATGACCCGCAACGCCTTCATGAACGGTGACATCTCGACCGTCATGTCGCCCCGCACCGTCATCACCTGGGCCCAGAACGCCATCATCTTCGGCGGCGACGTCGGCCTGGCCTTCCGCCTGACCTTCCTGAACAAGTGCGACGAGCTGGAACGGCCCACGATTGCGGAGTTCTATCAGCGGGCGTTCGGGGAAGACCTGCCGGAAGCGGCGACCAGGGTGAAGGTGGGGTAGGGAGAATGCTCCGAGACAAGACGCTATTCATTGTCGGGGCAGGAGCAAGCAGCGAGTTCAAACTTCCCGTAGGATGGGAACTCGCGGAACAGATTTCTCGAAAACTGGACCTGCGGTTCTCCGGCTCAAGGATCGTCGATAGCACCGGAGATCTCGGAATCTTAGATGCTATTCAAACGATCTCCAATGGAGACGTGAACTCGTTTCTCCATGCCTGCTGGCTCATAAGGGACGGAATCCAATTTTCTTACTCTATAGACAATTTTATTGATACACACCGACACAATAAGAGGGTCGATATTTGCGGAAAACTTGCGATAGCAAAGTGCATCATGGATGCAGAGCGCAAAAGCACTCTATACACCAAGACTCATGACGGCCCCAATCCCGCTCTCAACGCAATGGGAACTTGGATTTCTGGCCTTATCCGCGTCATGCAGAACGGCGTCACCAAAGATCACGTTGACCAATTCTTCGACGACAGCGCTTTCATCGTCTTTAACTATGACCGTTGCCTAGAGCATTTCTTCTATCACGCGCTCAAGGGCCTTTACGGCATGTCGGATGCAGAATCCGCCAGCATTATGGAAAAGATGCGGGTGTACCATCCCTATGGCAAGGTAGGCGCATTGCCTTGGCAGGTTAACTCTCTCGAGAAGTCTGTATCTTTTGGCTCGGAAGATCGAGCCAGATTTTTAGTACCACTGCTAAATGGTATAAAGACCTATACAGAGCAAACTGACTCAAAAGACAATACTGACAAAATTGCCGATATTGTTGATCAATCTGACACGATCGTATTTTTAGGATTTTCTTTTCTGCCTCAGAACCTTGACCTATTGGGGCGGGGAATAAAGACCATCAGGCGCAGACGCGTAATAGGAACTGGCAAAGGTCTCTCAAGGGCAGATCGAGAGATCGTGTCTCGTTCACTTGCGGGACTCACACGCCCCGACTCGAATGATGTCATCATTGAGGAGGCAACCTGCGCCGAACTCATCGCACAATATGGGCGGTTTCTAGGACGCTAACCCCACTCGGAGATATACTTTTCGGGGTGCCGCGTTCTCTCCGCCTCGGATCGCATCAACGACCAAAGGTCCATCTACTCCCCCACCGGCTTCGTCAGGTCGAAGCTCACCCGCAGCAGGCGGTTTTCGCGGGATAGTTCATAGACGAAGGTCTCGCCCGGATTGACCTCGACCGCCCAGACATTGGTGGTCGAGACCGCCGCATTGTTGGCGTTGAACAGGGCGATCGAGAAGGCATCGACCGGGAACTCCTGACGCGTCGCCGTGCCCGCAGTCTCCGTGTCACCCCCGTACCAGTGCAGGGTGTGGGCCGTGCCATCGGGGTCGCGGTGGTCGTGCTTGAGGCGCAGGCCGTCGGGTGTGCGGCTGATCACCCAGGTGCGGCTGTGGTCGGCGCCCACATGGAAGGGGATGCGGATCTCGCTGGCGGAGCAGTCGCGCACTTCCATGACCAGCCGCTGGCGGCGCATCTCCGCGTCGGCGGCGTCGTGGGTGACAACCTGCCCCTCAAAGGTCTGGCCGCACAGGGCGGTCAGGTTGGCGAAAAAGGCATCCTGCGCACTGCCCTCCCCCCCGCCCGGCACACCGGTCGCACAGCCGGCGAGCAACACGAGCGACAGGGCGGCGGCGGGGACGCGAGCGGTCATGGACAGGGTTTTCATGGCCGGAACTCTGGCGGGCCTGTGGCAGGCAGACAAGAAAAACCGCCTGTGGCATCGACGGCGTTGACTTGGGCGCGCGCCTGAGTATGTTCCGCGCCTCTCATTCCACGGCTTTCGCCGTCGCAAAGGTAATTGTCCGATGGCCAAACCGGCTTCCATCAAGATCCGCCTGAACTCCACCGCGGACACCGGCTTCTTCTACGTCACCAAGAAGAACGCCCGCACCATGACCGAGAAGATGGTCGTCAAGAAGTACGATCCGGTCGTGAAAAAGCACGTCGAGTTCAAGGAAGGCAAGATCAAGTAACCCCTTGATCACCTGACACGTTTGCAACGCCCGGCCCGAAAGGTCCGGGCGTTTTGCTGTGCGCTACCCGGCCTTCCTTGCCTCGAAATAGTGGTTGCCGCCCGCGTCGGTCGACCGGCTCACCAGCGCAAGGCCCGCGGCATCAAGCGCTTGCCGGTAGGCCTCCTCGCCCAGCGAGCGCGAGGGGAGATCGGTCAGCACATCCGTCCATTCGCACGCCTGTCGGGGCGCGCTGAACAGGAACCGGCCGCCGGGCTTGAGAGCCCGGGCGACCCGCTCGATCAGCCTTCGCTGATCCCCGTCCGGCAAAAGGAACAGCAGTCCGACGGCCACGGCACCGTCAAACCGGAGACCGAACAGGTCGCTCTGCTCCGCCGCCTCGCAGGCGACCGGACAGTCGGGAAATCTCCGCTGGTATTCGGCCAGCAGGTTCGGGGACGCGTCGACGCCCCACACCTTGAGCCCTGCCTCGACCAAGGTGCGCGTGACCGGCTCGCCGAAGCCACAGCCGATGTCCACCACCGCGGCGCCCGGCGGCAGCTGTTCGGCCCAGCGGCGTACAATATCGGCCCCCACGTCGGACCGCGCCGCCATGAAGGCGTCGGCCACCGCATCCCAGCCGTGTGAATTATCCGGCGTCATGGGGTCAGGCTAGCACGCCGCCGTGTTCTAGGCCGCGCGGGCGATTACCCGGTTGCGGCCGGCGGACTTGGCCTCATAGACCCCCTCATCGGCGCGCTTCAGCAGGGCATCGGGAGTGTCGTCGCGCCCGGTCGTGGTCGCCACGCCGATCGAGATCGTGATCTGGAGATGCGCGTCCCCGTTCATGACCGGGAAGGGCGCATTGGCCATGTCGGCCCGGATACGGTCGGCGATGCGGACGGCGTCTTCCAGCCGCGTGCCCGGCATCACGACGACGAACTCCTCGCCCCCCATCCGGCAGGGCAGATCGACGGCCCGGACCTTGGTCGCCAGCCGCACGGCGAACTCGCGCAGCACCTCATCGCCGGCATCGTGACCGAAGCCGTCGTTGACCGCCTTGAAGTGGTCGATGTCCAGCATCAGCAGCGAGACCGGCTCCCCGCCCTGGCTGGCGCGGCCGACGAGGGCCTGGAGCTGCCCGGCCATATAGCGCCGGTTGTGCAGCCCGGTCAGGGCATCCGTCACCGCCATTTCGAGGCTGTAGTCCAGCTTCTGGCGCAGGAAATCGGCATAGCGTTTGCGACGCACCTGGGTGCGGGCACGGGCCGCCAGTTCCTCGACGTCGATGGGCGCGGCCAGGATGTCGTTGGCGCCCAGTTCCAGCGCCTTGATCATGCGGGCGCGCTGGTGCGGGTCGACCACCGCCAGCACCGGCAGCGGGCGGGTCGATTCCAGCGACCGGCTCTGGGCCACGAGGCGAAGGCCGTCGAACCCGCGCGAGGCCGTATTGGCGATCACCAGATCGAACGGTCCGCGCAGGGCGGCCAGCCCCTTTTCGATATCGGTCTCGACCGTCAGCCGGTGCTCGCCGTCCAGCTGGCTGCGAATGCGCTCGACCTGGCGGGCGTCGTCGTCGACCAGCAGGATCCGCCCGCCGGTGGCGCGCAGCCGCCCGGCCGAGTCTGTGTCGACGCCGAGCCGGCGACCGCTCTCCTCGCGGGCCCGCAACTCGTCCATGATGGATTTGAGGCGCGTCAGCGACCGCATGCGGGCCAGCAGCACCACATCGTCGATCGGCTTGGTGACGAAGTCATCGGCCCCCGCCTCGAGGCCCTTGATCCGCTCTTCGCGGCCGTCCAGCGCCGTCACAAGCACCACGGGGATGTGGCGGGTCGCCGGGTCGGCCTTCAGCCGGCGACAGGTCTCGAACCCGTCCATGTCGGGCATCATGACGTCCAGCAGGATGATGTCGGGGTGATGCTCGGCCGCCAGCTCCAGCGCCGCCGCCCCGCTGCCGCAGGTCAGGACGTCATAGTATTCCAGCGTCAGCTTGGCTTCGAGCAGCCGGACGTTGGTCTCGATATCATCGACGACAAGGATTCTGGCTGGCATGGCGTCAGCCCATATGCTTGCGGACCACGTCCAGGAAATGCATCACCGAGATGGGCTTGGAGATATAGGCCTCGCACCCGCCCTGGCGGATCCGCTCCTCATCGCCCTTCATGGCAAAGGCGGTCACGGCGACGACCGGGATGTGCGCCAGCTCCTCGTCATCCTTCAGCCATTTGGTGACTTCCAGGCCGCTGATCTCGGGCAGCTGGATATCCATCAGGATCAGGTCGGGACGATGCTGGCGCGCCATGGCCATGGCCGTCAGGCCCTCTCGGGTCTGATAGGTCTGATACCCCTGGGAATCGAGCAGATCATGAAAAAGCTTCATGTTCAGCTCGTTATCCTCCACGATGAGGACTTTCTTGGACATCATCACCGGTTCCTGCCGCCCCTTGCCGGCGGCGGGGCTGTTGTCGTCTTCTCCATGGTCAGCATGCCCGCCCAGTCTTAAGTTGACGTGAAGGGCCACCTCCGGCCCCGGTGCCCCGGATGACCTCCCTCTGCCGAGACTGTCTGTCGCGTTTCGACCGGCCGGAACCCCGCTGTCCGGCCTGCGGGTCGCCGCGCATGGTGAACCATGCCGAGCTGGACCGTCTGGTCATCGCCCACCTCGACTGCGACGCCTTCTATGCCTCGGTCGAAAAGCGCGACCGGCCGGAGTTGCGGGATCGGCCGGTGATCGTCGGGGGCGGCCACCGGGGTGTGGTGGCGACCGCCTGCTACGTCGCGCGCCAGTATGGGGTCGGCTCGGCCATGCCGATGTTCAAGGCGCTCAAGGCCTGTCCCGATGCCGTGGTCATCAAGCCCGACTTCGCCAAATACAAGCACGAGAGCAGACGCATCCTGGGCGCGCTCGCCAACCTCACCCCCCTGATCCAGACCCTGTCGCTGGACGAGGCCTGGGCCGATCTGTCGGGCACCGAGCGGCTGAACGGGGGTCCGCCCGTCTGGCAACTGGCCCGCCTGCAGAAATGGATCGAGGACGAGGTCGGACTGACCGTCTCGATCGGCCTCGCGCTCAATCGCTTCCTCGCCAAGGTCGCCTCCGAGATGGACAAGCCCCGCGGCTTTTCGGTGATCGGCTCCGAGGCCGAGCAGCTTTTGGCCCCGCGCCCCGTGTCCATCCTGCCCGGCGTCGGCCCGATCTTCGGACGGACCCTGCGCGCCGACGGCTTCGAAACCATCGGCCAGCTGGCCGGCGCCGACGTTCGCGATCTGGTCAAGCGCTACGGCGACTGGGGCCTGCGCCTGCATGACCTCTCCCACGGCCGCGACAGCCGCCCGGTCGATCCCGAGCATGACCGCAAGGGCATGAGCGCCGAGACCACCTTCAACGTCGATCTGTCCTCGGCCGCCGATCTGGAGTCCCAGCTCTGGCCCTTGTGCGAGAAGCTGGCGGCCAAGGCGCGACGCGATGGCATCGCCGGTCGGGTTGTGACGCTGAAACTGCGGCGCACGGATTTCCGCATCCTGACCCGGCGGCACACCCTGCCCGATCCGGTCCAGACCGCCCGCACCCTGTTTGCCGAAGGGCGGGCCCTGCTCAAGCCGGAACTGGGGCGCCCCTATCGCCTGATCGGCATCGGCATGGCCGATCTGGTCGACGCGGCCGACGTGGCCCCCGGCCTGTTCTCGGCCGACCGCACGCGGGAGCTGACCACCGAGACCACCATCGACCGGCTGCGGGATCGCTTCGGCCCGGGCGCCGTCATCTCGGGCCGGTCCCTGAAAAGCTGAGATCGTCCCTCGGGCGGGGTGACGCCTCGCCCGCGCCGGGCTAAACGCCCCCGAAAGACATCAGGAGACGACCATGAGCTACGCCGACCGCATCGCCGAACTGGGCCTCAACCTGCCCGAGCCCGCCAAGGCCGTCGCCAACTATGTGCCGTGGGTGCGCAGCGGCAATCTTGTTCACATCTCGGGCCAGCTGTCTAATGACGTGTCGGGCGGCATCAAGGGCACGGTCGGCGTCGACGTCTCGCCCGAGGACGCGGCCCGCGCCGCCCGCATGTGCGGCGTCAACCTGCTGGCTCAGATCAAGGATGCGCTGGACGGCGACCTTGAGCGCGTGGTCCGCGTGGTCAAGCTGGGTGGCTTCGTTCAGGCCGGTCCCGAGTTCAGTGCCATTCCCGCCGTCATCAACGGCTGTTCGGACCTGATGGTCGAGGTGTTCGGCGACGCCGGTCGCCACGCCCGCTCGGCCGTCGGCGTCTATCGCCTCCCGCTGGGCTTCGCCGTCGAGGTGGACGCCATCGTCGAGGTGAAGTGACGGACGACGCCTTCACCCTCCGCGTCCACGGCGCGGTCGCCGACATCGGTCGGGATACGTGGGAGGCGCTGGCCGCCCCCACGGGCGACCCCTTCATCGGCTACGACTTCCTCGACGCCTGCGAGGCGTCGGGCAGCGCCGCGCCCGATCAGGGCTGGGCCGGGCGCCACCTCGCGCTCGAGGACGACAGCGGTCGCGTCCTTGGCCTGATGCCCCTCTGGCTGAAGGGGCACAGCAGCGGCGAATACGTCTTCGACCACGCCTGGGCCGACGCCTGGGAGCGCGCGGGCGGGCGCTATTATCCCAAGCTGCTGGGGGCCGTCCCCTTCACCCCCGTCACCGGCCCGCGCTTCCTGATCCATCCCGACGCCGACCCCGGAACGGTGCGTCAGGCCCTGATCCAGGGGGCCGAGACCCTGTGTGCGCGCCTCGACCTGTCGTCGGTGCATGTCAACTTCCCGACCGAGACGGAATGGCGCGAGATGGCCGACGCCGGCTGGCTGCCGCGCCTCGACCTGCAATATGTCTTCACCGATCAGGGCTATGGCGATTTCGAGGGCTTCCTCGCGGCCCTGTCCTCGAACCGCAGGAAGACTATCCGGCGCGAGCGGCGCGAGGCCCAGGCCGGGCTGGACATCCGCATCCTGACCGGCGCCGAGCTGACCGAAGACGTCTGGGACGCCTTCTTCGCCTTCTATCTCGACACCGGCAGCCGCAAATGGGGCCGGCCCTATCTGACCCGCGACTTCTTTGCCCGCATCGGCCGGACCATGGCCGACCGCATCGCCCTGGTCATGGCGTATCGCGACAGGACTCCCGTAGCGGGCGCCCTCAACTTCATCGGCCGCGACGCCCTGTACGGCCGCCAGTGGGGCACGCTGGAGGACATCCCCTTCCTGCATTTCGAGCTCTGCTACTATCAGGCCATCGAGTTCGCCCTGTCGCGCGGCCTGTCCCGCGTAGAGGCGGGCGCCCAGGGCCAGCACAAGATCGCGCGCGGTTATCTGCCCACCCCCGTCCGCTCGGCCCACCACATCCACGACCCCGGGTTTCGCGACGCCATCGCCCGCTATCTGGACCATGAGCGCCAGGCCATCGAGGCCGAGATCAGCGGCCTCACCGACGAACAGTCGCCCTTCCGGAAGGCCTGACTTTCCACTTCGGAAAATTATCACTTGCCGTAATGGAAAGTCATGCTACTTTCCACATCGGAAAGTGAGGATACCCGATGACCGAAGACCCGAAAGACGCCCTGGCCAGCATCCGCGAAGCCCGCGAAGGCGTGACCGGTACCCTGACCTATCCCGTCGGCTGGGACTTCGCCTATGGCGCCATTTGCGGCCTGATGGTCGCCAGTCAGGGCCTGCCGACACCGTGGGCGATGCTGGCCCTGGTCATTGCCCTCGCGGGCCTGGCGATCAGTGTCCAGTGGTGGCGGAACCGCGTCGGCTGGTGGGTCAGCGGCTATTCGCCGAAGCGCGCCCGGTGGGTCGCCATAGGCCTCGCTGTCATCCTGATCGCCCTGATGGGCCTGTCGATCTGGGGCAAGCACGCCGGCATGGTCTGGATGCCCCTGGCAACCGGCGCGGCCGGGTTCGTCTCCGCCATCATCGGCGGCCGTCTGTGGATGCACGTCTGGAAGCGCGAGCTCTCCGAGGCGCAGGGATGACCCCGCCCCTGTTCGATGCCGTCATCCACGCTCCGGGCCGGCTGCAGATCTGCGCCATCCTGTCCAGCGTCGACGAGGCCGAGTTCGCCCTCCTGCGTGACAGGCTCAAAGTCTCGGACTCGGTCCTGTCCAAACACCTGAAACAGCTGGAGGACGCGGGCTACATCAAACTGGCCAAGACCCCGGTCGATGGCCGCTCGCGCACCTGGGCCAGCCTGACCCCGGTCGGCAAGAAGGCCTTCGCCGCCCACGTCGCTGAGCTGAACCGCCTGGCCGCCCTGACGGGCTAGTCTTGCCTCCCCCGCCCGGCCTCCTTAAGGCTCAGCCCCTCAAGGAGGCCCTCATGCAAGACATTCTCGACCAGCTCGAAGCCCGCCGCGCCGGGGCCAAGCTTGGCGGAGGCGAAGCCCGCATCGCCGCCCAGCACAAGAAGGGCAAGCTGACCGCGCGCGAACGCATCGAGGTTCTGCTGGACGAGGGCTCCTTCGAGGAAACCGACATGTTCGTCGAGCACCGCTCGTACGACTTCGGCATGCAGGACCAGCGCATCCCCGGTGACGGCGTGGTCACCGGCCGGGGCACCATCGGCGGCCGTCTGGTCTATGTCTTCTCCAAGGACTTCACCGTCTTCGGCGGCAGCCTGTCGGGCGCCCACGCCGCCAAGATCGTCAAGCTGCAGACCATGGCCCTGACCAATGGCGCGCCTATCATCGGCATCTTTGACGCCGGTGGCGCCCGCATCCAGGAAGGCGTGGAATCCCTCGCCGGCTATGCCGACATCTTCCTGCAGAACACCTTGGCCAGTGGCGTCATCCCCCAGATCAGCGTGATCATGGGCCCCTGCGCCGGCGGCGACGTCTACAGCCCCGCCCTGACCGACTTCATCTTCATGGTGAAGGACACCTCCTACATGTATGTCACCGGGCCCGACGTCGTGAAGACGGTCACCAATGAGGTCGTGACCCACGAGGAACTGGGCGGCGCCCGCGTCCATGCGGGCAAGTCGGGTGTCGCCGACGGCGCCTTCGAGAACGATCTGGAGGCCCTCAGCGAGATCCGCCGCCTGATCGGCTTCCTGCCCCTGTCCAACCGCGAAAAGCCCCCGGTCCGTGAGTCCTACGACGACCCCGACCGCGACGAGGCCAGCCTCGACACCCTGGTCCCGGCCAATCCGAACCAGCCCTATGACATCAAGGAGCTGATCCTGAAGACGGTCGACGAGGCCGAATTCTTCGAGATCGCCCCGGATTACGCCAAGAACATCGTCACCGGCTTTGGCCGCCTCGACGGCCAGACCGTCGGCATCGTCGCCAACCAGCCCCAGGTGCTGGCCGGCGTGCTGGACATCGATTCCAGCCGCAAGGCCGCCCGCTTCGTGCGCTTCTGCGACGCCTTCGACATCCCGCTGGTGACCTTCGTCGACGTGCCCGGCTTCATGCCCGGCACCCGCCAGGAATACGGCGGCCTGATCAAGCACGGCGCCAAGCTGCTGTTCGCCTATGCCGAGGCCACCGTGCCCAAGCTGACCGTCATCACCCGCAAGGCCTATGGCGGCGCCTATGACGTGATGAGCTCCAAACACCTGCGCGGCGACGTCAACTACGCCTGGCCCAGCGCCGAGATCGCCGTCATGGGCGCCAAGGGCGCCGTCGAGATCATCTTCCGCAAGGAAGCCGGCGACCCCGAAGCCCTCGCCGCCCGCGAAGCCGAATACAAGGAACGCTTCGCCAACCCCTTCGTCGCCGCCAGCCGCGGCTACATCGACGACGTCATCATGCCGCACGGGACGCGGCGCAGGCTGATCAAGGCGCTACGGACGCTGAAGAACAAGCAGCAAAGCAATCCGTGGAAGAAGCACGATAATATACCGTTGTGAGACTGCGCTGCCCGACCTAGCCTTCAATGAACGTCGGGAGGGACTGTCATGACCACAGCGTCGAAAGTGTGTGGGCTAATCCTTTCAGCAGTCGCATGGATCGGCGTGACAGGCACAGCGCCTGCCGCGGCCTGCGAGTTTCGTCGATTTCCGGACAATGGCCGATACGTCGGGGGTAATCTCATCAGCCAGATCGCCCGCAAGGCCGATACGATCCAGATCGTCATCGTGGCAGAACAGTACCTAGTCACCAGAGACTACACGCGAGGGCGGTGGTTTTTGGACTCGGGAACCACCGATGTGCCACCTGAGGTCCCGGCCTACCGTGACTATTTTGCGTTTGGACTGCAAGTAACCGAGACGCTGAAGATGGAGGCGGACCCCGACCGGTTTCCCTACCAGTCAGGTATTCGCGTTCATGGGTTTGACACCAACGGATGGGATGAAGAGATCGACCCCCGCTCCGAGAATTTCCTTCATCCCAACCACCTCCCGTCATGGTTTCTCGAAAGGCCGGGTAACAACGGCTACGCCTTCTTCGCCGAGAGTTGGTACGATCGTGACTGCGCGACCGGTTATGTCCTGGAGGTCGGACAGCAGTTTATCGCTTTGAGGGATTCCTCCGGTCGTCTTTACCCGGCGTCAGGGGCCTTCCCCCTCGAGATCGATGTCGAGTTCGGTTCGCGATCTGGGCGACCGGAGCAATTTCCCCTGAACATGCAGTCGCTGATTCCGATCAGCGGGCCGGATGATCCCATCGTGACATCCCTTCGCGCGGCGATCGGGACGGGTCAGTAGAAGGCGGAGCAAGCCTGACCAACCTCCTCTTCCTCTGCTCCCGCAACCGCCTCCGCTCCCCCAAGGCCGAGCGCGTCTTCGCCTCGCGTCCCGGCGTCGCGACCGCCTCCGCCGGCCTGGCCCCCGATGCGGACAAGCCCCTGACGCCCGAGCATCTGGACTGGGCCGATCTGATCTTCGTCATGGAGCCGGTCCACCGCCGCCGCCTGCAGACCCGCTTCCGCCGCCACCTGAAGGCCGCCCGCGTGATCTGCCTCAACATCTCCGACGACTACACCTTCATGCAGCCCGAGCTGGTCGCCCTGCTGAAGGCCAGGGTGGGGGCGCATCTGCACTAAATTCCCTTCTCCCCTTGCGGGAGAAGGTGCCCCCTGAGAAGGGGGCGGATGAGGGGTCGCGCTGCGGTCGGCCATCGTTTTGCGGCGTGAAGCGGACTCCCCGTCAACCGACTGAGAGACCCCTCATCCGAGCCGCTCGCGCGGCCCACCTTCTCCCGCAAGGGGAGAAGGAAACTTGCCCCTACCCCAGCGGCGGGGGCGCATCACCGTTGGCGCGCACGGCCTCCAGGATCGCGGCAATCACGCGCCAGCCCTCGTGGTCGATCATGCCGTTCGGAAAGCGCAGCACGCGGAAGTTCTGCCCGGCCAGCCAGGCGTCACGCTCGGCATCACGCACCGGATCGTGAAACGGCCCGTCAGCTTCAACGATCAGCCGGTGCCTCAGGCAGACGAAGTCCGCGACATAGGGCCCGATCGCCATCTGGCGCCGGAACTTCAGCCCCTCCAGACGCCGGTCGCGCAGCAGGGTCCACAGGCGCCGCTCGTGGACAGAGGGCGCCCGCCGCATCTTCCGCGCCAGACCGGACAGGCCCCCCCCACCCCTCATCCCCCCTCCTGATACCGCGCCACCAGTTCCACGATGGCCACGGTCACGGCGTGGCCGATCAGGCCGACGGTCCACCACAGCATGGGGGCCTTCATGATGAAGGCGCCGGCGTTCAGGCTGATGGCGGCGAAAACGGCCATGCCCATCAGCCAGCTGACGGCGTGGATGCCGAACGACAGGCGCACGCCCGCGCGGGCCCTGGCATTGCGGGTCTGGACCATCTCGGCGGCCTCAATGCGCGGATCGACCGCCAGGGCCGCCACATCGACCTGATAGGCATTGGCCAGCGCCTTCAGGGTTTCCAGCGAGGCCTGCTGGCCGCGCTCGATGCGTTGCAGGGTACGCAGGCCGATGCCGGACAGCTCGGCCAGATGCTCCTGCGACCAGTGACGCTCCTCGCGCCAGCGTTTGATCTTTGTGGTGTCGGTCTTGAACGTCATGGGGCCCTCCTTGGGCACGGGGTTATCAGACACGGACCACAGACCGCAAAACCGGCCCGCCGCACCACGTCGGGTACCCGCCACCGGGTCGCCATCACCCCGCCACGCCCCCGCCAGCGCGCAGCCAGCCCCTGCGGACCACCCGACCATGGAGAATCCTTAATCTGCAACCGGCGGTTTGCCGCTTGCGTGCCGGGACGGTGCCGGTCACCCTCCCGCCCATGAGCGCAGTCATCGAAACCCGCCGCCTCACCAAGACCTATGGCACGGTCAAGGCCCTCGACGGGCTCAGCCTCACCATTCCCAAGGGGGGCGTCTATGGCGTCCTGGGGCCGAACGGGGCGGGCAAGTCGACCCTGTTCCGGATCCTGCTGGGCCTGATCCGGCCGACCGACGGCGACGCCACCGTCATGGGCGGCACCATCGGCGACCCCAGGGCGATGCGGCAAATGGGATCGATGATCGAGACGCCGCGCTATCCCCCCTTCATGACCGCGCGCCAGGTGCTGACCTGGCTGTCGCTGGCACACGGCCTGTCGTCGGACACCAGCCGCACCGACCGCTGGCTGGAGCGGGTGGGCCTGACCGAGGCGGCGGACCGCCGCGTGCGGGGCTTCTCCGTCGGCATGCTGCAGCGACTGGGCGTCGCGGCCGCCCTGATCACCGAGCCGGAGCTGATCATTCTGGATGAGCCGACCAGCGGCATGGATCCGCCCGGCATCCAGGAAATGCGCGCCCTGATCCGCAGTCTGGCGCACGACGACGGTCTGACCGTGGTGCTGGCCAGTCACCAGCTGCTGGAGGTCCAGCGCGTCTGTGACCGCGTTGCCATCCTGAACAAGGGCACCCTCGTCCGCGAGGGCACGGTGTCCGAGCTGACCACCACGGGCGAACGCCTGCGCCTGTCGGTCTCGCCGCTCGAGCGCGCGGCCGCGGTGCTGGGCGACAAGGGTGCGGTCGACGGCAAGGCCCTGCTGGCCAATGTCCCGCGCGCCGAGGGCCCCGCCCTGATCCGCGCCCTGGTCGAACAGGGCATCGACATCGACGAGGCACGTTGGGTCGGCACCGACCTCGAGAGTGTCTTCTTCACCGAAACGGGTGCCGTCCAGACGCCGGAGCACGATCATGTGGGCTGATGCCATCCGCGCGGAAGCCTTCCGCCTGACCAAGAGCCGCACGACCTGGTTCTGGAGTGTGTTCTTCGCGCCGATCCTGATGCTGGCGCTGAGCGCCATCACCAGCTTCTTCATCAAGGCGAACGAAGCCAAGCTGACCGAAGACCCCAAGATCCAGGCGGACCTCAGCGAGGTGCTGGCGACCGTGCCCCTCGATCTGGGCCAGGCCATGGTCACCAATGCCGCCAGCCTGTCGAATCCGCTGGTGGTGGCCTTCATGCTGATCGGCGCCGCCACCGTCTATGCGGGCGATTATCGCTGGGAGACCTGGCGCCTGATCAGTGCGCGCAACACCCGCACCAACCAGCTGCTGGGCAAGCTGGCCGTCGTCACCGGTCTGGCCCTGATGGCCATGCTGATCATGCTGATCTCCAGCACGATCGGCGACATGATCCAGGCCGGCATCTTCGGGCGCGGCCTGACCTTCACCATGGACGCCGGCGACGTCGGGCAGTTCTCCGCGCTGGCGGGCCTGTCGCTGCTGCGCATCGTGCAGTTCACCATGGTCGGCCTGCTGGCTGCCGTGATGACCCGCTCGCTGCTGGTGGCCCTGTTCGTGCCCCTGGTGCTGGGAATCGCCCAGTTCTTCGTACCGATGCAGGTCCTGCCCCCCATGGGCCTCATGCCGGACAGCTGGGTGTCGATCCTGTTCAACCCGGGCGGCGCCATCGATACGATCAAGGATCTGGTCAAGGGTGGCGAGGTCGCCGCGGCCGTGCCGGATCACGTGCCGGTCCGTGCCTGGATCAGCGCGATCCTGTGGACCCTGCTGCCGGCTATCGGCGCCATCGCATGGTTCAACCGTCAGGACCTGTCGAAGGAATAGGGAATGAGGCCAGGGTCAGCAGCCGCCGCACTGTTCGCCCTGGCCCTCGCGGCTCCGGGCCTCGCCCGGGCGCAGGACACGCGCGAGACCACGGTCGAGGACATCGTCGTCCTCGGCGCGCCCCTTCGGGAGCAGGTCGAGACCTTTGCCGACACTGTTGTCTCCCCGCCGCACGGGCGCGGCCCCGCCCGGTGGAGCGCCCGGTCGGGTATCTGCGTCGGCGTCGTCAATCTGCAGCGCGAGGCCGCCCAGGCCATGGCCGACCGCGTGTCCGAGGTCGCGATGGAGCTGGGGCTGCCCATCGGCGAACCGGGATGCAGCCCGAATGTGCTGATCATCGCCACCGATGACGCCCCCACCCTGACCGCCGCCCTGGTGGAGCGCAGCCCCAATGCCTTTCGGCCACCCTACTCGGGGGCTGCCAGATCGCGTCTTCAACTGAGGCGCTTCATCGAAACGGACCGACCGGTGCGCTGGTGGCATGTCAGCCTGCCGGTCAACAGCGAGACGGGCAGCATCGCCGTCCGTATCCCCGGCTATGCCCCGCCCCGGACGGGCACGATGGCCAGCCGCCTGACCACGGTCATCCAGAACGACCTCCGGCGCGCCTATGTCATCATCGACATCGATCAGGCCGAGGGCATCACCTTCCAGCAGCTGGCCGACTATGTCGCCATGGTCGCCTTTGCCCAGATCGATCCCGACGCCGACCTGTCGGGCTTTCCGACCATCCTCAATGTCTTCGACAATCCGACCATTGCCTTTGGCCTGACCGACTGGGACCAGGCCTATCTCGGCTCGCTGTATGGCGCCGAACTGAACCAGCGCAATCCGAATGCCCAGTCGGGCGCCGTCGCCGCGCTGATGTTCCGCGAGCGCAACCGGGATGCGGCCGAGGCCGCCGCAGAAGTAGATGCCGACGCCCCCGAATAGAAAAAGGGCGGTGGATCGCTCCACCGCCCCCGTATCTTTCAGACCTGTGCCGGGGCTCAGTCTTCGGCGTCGTCCTCGGCGCCCATGACCGGGCCCGAATCCAGACCCTTGGCCGAGGTGTCGCGGTCGACGAACTCGATCACGGCCATGGCGGCGTTGTCGCCGTGGCGGAAGCCGGCCTTCATGATGCGGATGTAGCCGCCGTTGCGGTCGGCGTAGCGCGGGCCGATCGTCTCGAACAGCTTGCCGACCTGCGGCACATCACGGACCTGGCTGATGGCCTGACGACGGGCATGAAGGTCGCCCTTCTTGGCCAGGGTCACCAGCTTCTCGACGAAGGGGCGGAGCTCCTTGGCCTTGGGCAGGGTCGTCGTGATCTGCTCGTGCTTGATCAACGAGGCAGCCATGTTGGCGAACATGGCCTGGCGGTGGCTGGTCGTCCGACCGAGCTTGCGATAGGCGGCGCCGTGGCGCATCGGGGTCTCTCCTACTCCAGGCCCGGTTTCCCTCCTCAGGGACCCTCGCCTGTCCTCATTCTATCCGCACCGCCCGACTGGGGACCGGTCCGGAAGGTTGAAACTAGATCTGGTCGTCGAACTTCTTGGCCAGGTCTTCGATGTTTTCCGGCGGCCAGTTGGGCACGTCCATGCCCAGGCTCAGGCCCATGGTCGCCAGAACTTCCTTGATCTCGTTCAGCGACTTGCGGCCGAAGTTCGGGGTGCGAAGCATCTCGCCCTCGGTCTTCTGGATCAGGTCGCCGATGTAGACGATGTTGTCGTTCTTCAGGCAGTTGGCCGAACGGACCGACAGTTCCAGCTCGTCGACCTTCTTCAGCAGGGCCGGGTTGAACGGCAGTTCGGGCTTGCCGTCCGACTGCTCGACCGCGGCCTTCGGCTCGTCGAAGGTGATGAAGATCTGCAGCTGGTCCTGGAGGATGCGCGAGGCATAGGCCACGGCGTCCACGGGGGAGACCGCACCATTGGTCTCCACTTCCATGATCAGCTTGTCGTAGTTCAGCGACTGGCCCTGACGGGTCGGCTCGACGCGATAGGCGACGCGCTTGACCGGCGAATACAGGGCGTCGACGGCGATCAGGCCGATCGGCGCGTCTTCCGGACGGTTCGCTTCCGACGCGACATAGCCCTTGCCGTTCTGGACGGTCAGTTCCATGCGCACCGAGGCGCCGTCATCCAGCGTGCACAGCACGTGGTCGGGGTTCAGCACTTCGATATCGGCCGGCACTTCGATCTGGCCGGCGGTCACCGGACCGGGGCCGGTGGCCTTCAGCATCATGCGCTTGGGGCCTTCCGCGTGCATGCGCAGGGCCAGCTGCTTGATGCTCAGGACGATGTCGACCACGTCCTCGCGCACGCCTTCCAGCGACGAGAATTCGTGAACCACGCCGTCGATCTGGATGGCGGTCACCGCTGCGCCCTGAAGCGACGACAGCAGCACGCGACGAAGGGCATTGCCGAGCGTCACACCGAAACCGCGTTCGAGAGGTTCGGCCACCAGGCGCGCCTTGCGCTGCGGGTCGGTGCCGGTCTCGATCTGCGGTTTCTCGGGACGGATCAGTTCTTGCCAGTTTCTTTCGATCATAGGGTCCCTCGAACGGGTTTCGTCGATCTGGAACGCCCGCGACAGCGGACATCCCGATCAACGGGAAAGGATTGCTTCAGCGGGCCTTAGACGCGGCGACGCTTGGGCGGACGGCAACCGTTGTGCGGCATCGGGGTGACGTCACGGATGGTCGTGATGGTCATGCCGACGGCCTGCAGGGCGCGCAGCGCCGACTCGCGGCCGGAACCCGGGCCCGAGACGTTCACTTCCAGCGTCTTCACACCATGCTCGGCGGCCTTCTTGCCGGCGTCCTCAGCCGCCATCTGGGCGGCGTACGGGGTCGACTTGCGCGAACCCTTGAAGCCCATGTGGCCGGCCGACGACCAGCTGATCGCGTTGCCCTGGGCATCCGTGATCGTGATCATGGTGTTGTTGAAGCTGGCGTTCACATGCGCCACGCCCGAAGTGATGTTCTTGCGTTCGCGGCGTTTGACGCGACCCGTGTCCTTGGCCATCGGTCAGCTCTTTCTCTTACTTCTTCTTGCCGGCGATCGGCTTGGCCGGACCCTTGCGGGTGCGGGCGTTCGTGTGGGTGCGCTGACCGCGGACCGGCAGGCCCTTGCGGTGACGCAGGCCGCGGTAGCAGGCCAGGTCCATCAGACGCTTGATGTTCATCGAGGTCTCACGACGCAGGTCGCCTTCCACCGTGTGATCGCTGTCGATCGTTTCACGGATCTGCAGGACCTCGGCGTCAGTCAGGTCGTTGACCCGGCGCGCGGCGTCGATGCCCACCTTTTCGGTGATTTCCTTGGCGGCGGCGGGGCCGATGCCATGGATGTACTGAAGCGCGATCAGGACGCGCTTGTTGGTCGGAATGTTGACGCCAGCGATACGGGCCACGAATATCTCCAATAACGCGTTTCCAGACGCAGAAACCGCTCCGGTCAACAGACCAGGAGCGTGTCGCGTCCTTCGCGGAAGCGGGCCTTATACAGGGGATTCAGATTGCGTCAATGCCGACGGCGGATTCGGCATCAGCGCGGTCGGCCAAAGTCGATTCCGACCGTGAACCGTTCACCGGATTGCGGCACGCCGTTCCGGGTCGGCGGGACCACCCGGAAGAAGCGCGCCAGCGGCAGGGCCGCCTCGCCGAACCCCCGGCCCCGCGGTGTCTCACTGACCACCCGGCAGTCCTCGAGCCGCTCGTCCAGCCGCACGATGCAGGACAGTTCGACCCGGCCGTACTGGCTGCGGGCATTGCGCGGGTGGGCATTGCGGATCTGGTCGATGGTCGGCCCCCGGACCGGTCGCGCGCGCGTCGAGCCGCTGCCGGGGCCATAGCCGTCGCCGGACCCTGTGCCCGTCCCTGTCCCCCGCCCGCCCAGGCCCTGGCCGGGCTGGGGGGTCGGCGCTGGCGCGATGCCGAGCTCCGGAGCGGGCTCGGGTGCGGGGTCTGGGGGCGCGATGAGCTCCCGTTCCACTTCTGGCGGCGGCTCCGGTGGCCGATGCACGCGGGACGGCGCGGCGGGGGCCCCTCCCCCGACCTCGGGCGCCGGATCCTCCGGCTCGGGAGGGGGCGGAGGCGGTTC
>NZ_JAGHQP010000001.1 GCF_017744255.1 Brevundimonas sp. A19_0
AGCCTGAGCCTGAGCCGGTCGAAGAGTCCCAACCGGCGCCCGAGCCCGAGCCCGAGGCCCAGCCCGACCCGCAGGTCGAGGACAGCCCCGTCACCCTGCCGGCCTTCGGCGAATCGGCCACCTTCCCGCCGGCCGCGCCCGCGCTGGAGCTGACCCCGCCGTCCCCGGTCGAGGAGCCCCCGCCGCTCCGTCCGGTCTGGACCGAGGCTGACCGCGGCGGCTTCCAGCTGGACCAGTCGCCCCTGTTCATCGACGACGGCGGCCAGACCGGTGTGCTGGTCCACGAAATGCCGGAAGAGCCGGCCCGCCGCTTCGACTGGCGCGAAACGGGGGCCTTCCTGATCATGGGCGGCGTGGGCCTGGCGGCCTGCACGGCCTCGGCCGCCGCCTTCCGTCTGGCCGTCGACCAGCCGTCCCCGATGGGCGAGACCACCCTGATCGCCTGGGTGCTGGCCGTGATCGGCGCGGCCTGCGTCGGTGTCTCGGCGCTCAATCTCTATCTGCGTTTCGGGCGTGGACGCTCGGGCGACGACGGGACAGCGGCCGAAGAAGGCGAAGCCTGACGCTCGGGCGCCGGGGTCTTACCGGACCGCGGGATCGGTGCTAACCCGCTCGGCATGAGCATTCCCAACGCCCCCCAATCCATGGAATTCGGCCTCGGCGAGACCGCTGACGCCATCCGCGACACCACCGCCCGCTGGGCCACCGACCGGCTGGCCCCCCGCGCCGCCGAGATCGACGAAAAGAACGAATTCGCCCGCGACCTCTGGCCCGAAATGGGCGAGCTGGGCCTGCACGGCATCACCGTCGAGGAAGAGTTCGGCGGCCTCGGCCTCGGCTATCTGGAACACTGCGTGGCCATGGAAGAGGTCTCGCGCGCCTCGGCCTCGATCGGCCTCTCTTACGGCGCCCACTCCAACCTCTGCGTCAACCAGATCCGCCGCTGGGGCACCCCGGAGCAGAAGGCCAGATACCTGCCCAAGCTGATCTCGGGCGAACACGTCGGCTCGCTGGCCATGTCCGAGGCCGGCTCCGGCTCCGACGTCATGTCGATGAAGACCCGCGCCGAGAAAAAGGGCGACCGCTACGTCCTGAACGGCACCAAATTCTGGATCACCAACGCCCCGCACGCCGAGACCCTGGTGGTCTATGCCCGCACCGGCGACGGCAACGGCGGCGTCACCGCCTTCCTGATCGAAAAGGGCATGAAAGGCTTCTCGGTCTCGAAGAAGCTGGACAAGATGGGCATGCGTGGCTCCGACACCGCCGAACTGGTGTTCGAGGACTGCGAGGTCCCGGTCGAGAACATCATGGGCGGCGAAGGCCGTGGCGCGGCCGTCCTGATGAGCGGCCTCGACTATGAGCGCGCCGTGCTGGCCGCCGGCCCGCTGGGCATCATGCAGGCCGCCCTCGACGTCGTCCTGCCCTACGTCCGCGAGCGGAAACAGTTCGGCAAGCCGATCGGCAGCTTCCAGCTGATGCAGGCCAAGGTCGCCGACATGTACGTCGCCCTGAACAGCGCCCGCGCCTATGTCTATGCCGTCGCCCGCGCCTGCGACCAGGGCCTGACCACCCGCTATGACGCCGCCGGCGCCATCCTGCTGGCCTCGGAAAACGCCGTGAAGGTCAGCCTCGAGGCCGTCCAGGCTCTCGGCGGCGCAGGCTATACCAAGGAATGGCCCGTCGAACGCCTCGTCCGCGACGCCAAACTCTACGACATCGGCGCCGGCACCAACGAGATCAGGCGATTCCTGATCGGGCGCGAGTTGCTGGGGGGCTAGGGATCGTGCCAGACCAAACAGCCCCCGATCCGCCTTCGCTGGAGTCGATCTTGCGTGATCTGGCGGCGTGGTCAGTGGCTCATGAGATGGATTATCGCTTCAATGTGAAGACTCATGAGAGAGGCGAGGCCGAGATCACTGCATCTCGCACCGCGCTCGTCCAATATGCTCAGGAAATCGTGGCGCTGGCCCGCGACGGCGTTGAGGGCTCGCATCTCCATTTCGATGAAGCGGGCTGGGCAGAAGTTGGCAGCGTCCCCCTGATTATCGGCTTGGCGGTCGACACGCCTGAAGCCGACCCGCTGTAGGCAGTTCGAGCCGGCGCAATGATCCCCGCCCCCCTCCTCGCCGATCTCCGGAGGCGCCACGCGGCGCCGCTACAACATCAGCGTTGGACCGAACACAGTTCGCTGCTTCCTGATCGGCAGGGCAGTGCCGGGGCGCTTTCGACGTGGCCGATCGGGCTTGCTATCTCGGCGATACTCGTGCTGGGCGCGCCAGCGGCGCACGGGCAGGACCGGGCCGAGCTGGTAGGGATGGCGGAAAGGCTTGAGGCCTACGCCGATCAGCTGTCGCGCGTCTGGCCCGGGTACTGGCCCCCGGACCAGCCCTACATTCTCTACGCGCCGGACACCGGGGCCGTCTTTGGCGGGGCTGCATCTCCGCAAGGACCCTCCTTTCGCCCGGGCCCCCTCGCCGGGGTCACGTCCACCTTTGCGACCGACTTTCCGACCGGTGCTCCAGATACCGTCCTGCTGACTTTGAGCGGCCGCGACGACGACGTCAGCACCCTGTTTCACGAACAATTCCACGACTTTCAGGAGGACCGCTTCCGCTGGCAGAGCGAGTCCGGCAGCGAATATGTCGACCTGTCCCTGATCGGGGACCTGGAAGCCTTCACCTTCGGCGTGGAACTGGAGCTTCGCCTGCTCGCCGACATACTGGTCGAAGATGACGCCGCGACACGACGCGAGCTTGCCCGCGCCTATCTCGCGCTCCGGCGTGAGCGGGAGCGGGGCATGGACGCCTTGGTCGTCTCGACCGAGAGACATCGCGAATGGACCGAGGGCACGGCAGAGTACGCGGGACGACAGGCCAGTGCGTTGTTCACGGGGCGATCAGACGAACAGCTCCGCGACGACCTTGTCTCGATGCTTCGGCGCGACCTGCTCTTTCGACCCGGCGACTACGCGGCCAATGTCTTCCGCTGGAGATTGTATGCCACGGGCGCGGCCCTCGCTTGGCTTCTGGACGATCTGGAAGTCCCGGATTGGCGAACAGCGATAGAGGGCGGCACGCCTCTGGATCTGGCGCTTGAGCAGGCCATTGGTCTGGCGGACCCGGTGTCGGCAGCCGATGTCCGGGCATCGTACGATGCACGGGACATCCGAGCCGCCATCGCCCCTGCAGTCGATCTGGCCCGGTCAGCGGGTCTGGATGCATCGAGTTTTCTGGCGCGGGCTCCAGCCCGCCTCGTCATCGAACTGGAGGTCTATCTCGACGACCCGGAGCCCGGTGAGCTCTATTTCAATGCGCCCGCCATGACGCCTCTTTCCCGCGACACCTTGGCCCTCCCGGACGCCGAGTGGCTCTCGATAAATGCAGGATCTTCAAGCCTGCGCGTGGAACGGCGTTCAATCCTCATTGAGATGCCGCCCCCTGAGGGATCGGGACCAAGTATCCAGCGCGTCAGCATCCTGTTGCCGAGCCTGTCCGGCCTGGAAGGTCTCAGGCCCGGCCGGCTCGAGGCTGCAGTCGAGGTCGACATGGAAGGTCTCACCCTGCGCCTTGCCGCCGGTGCCATCGTTGAGGTGAACGACACCACAATCACCGTCCGCGTCCGATGATCCCCGCCCCCTCCTCGCCGACCTTCGGCAGCGCCATGCCGGAGCCGCTCTACCGCGAGGCCCGGCGCGGCATCCTGCAGCGGTTCCTTGAGCGCCCCTCGCTCTACTTCAGCGACTGGGGCCAGGCCACGTTTGAGGATCAGGCCCGCGAGAACCTGGCGGCCTCCATCACCGCCCTCGGCTGAGCCGGCCCCGGAACCGCGCCTGTGCCGGTCCCGTTTCCTCGCGGAAGGAAAGGAGGCCCCCATGCCCGCCAAGTCCAAAGCCCAGCAAAAGGCCGCCGGCGCCGCCCTGTCGGCCAAGCGCGGCGACACGCCGAAGTCGGAGCTCAAGGGCGCGTCGAAGTCCATGGTCGAGTCCATGACCGAAAAGGAGCTGGAGGAGATGGCCAGCACCCCCCGCAAGGGCAAACCCGAACACAAGGGCGACTGAGGGGCGGGCGGGCCGTCTCCTCCCCATCCCTGATGGGGAGGGGGACCCTGCGTAGCCTTGGCGAAGCAGGGTGGAGGGGTTCTTCACCGCGCACGCCGTCCAGAACCCCTCCGTCACGTCGGCTTCGCCGCCGCGCCACCTCCCCAACTTCGTTAGGGAGGAGACGGCTGTTGCGATGGGAACGCGAAAATTCCCTCGCCCTTTCAAAGCCCCTCCCATTTCCCGACCCGACTTCCCCACCTCACCTCAGGCCTGTGCCAACGTCCTCCCGTCCCGTCGCGCGGAGGGCTCGTAAGGCCTGCGACCTTGTGAGCGGCGGGAGCGATGGAGCGGGGTTGGAGGAAACCGTCGCACAGCTTTCGGGCCTCAAGCAGCGAGGCTCCGCGAGCCGAGCGTTAGGCCCACCTTCATGCACCCTCGATCTCCGCCTCCGGGTGCGTGATCGAGGCAAGGGTCGAGGGGGATACTCGGCCGTTCCGGGACTGAATGCAGGTTCAGCCCGCCCGCCGGGGGCGCTGCGGTAAGGCCCGAATACGGCCACCCGACGCAAGCTTCCGGAAAACCACCGCGCGGAGCGTCAGCCTTCGTCGAAACGGTATTTATTCAATGTCTCCGGGCGAGGGCCCGGCGCTCCGCCTGCCCTCCACCTCTGCCCTGCGGGCGAGAGGCGAACATTCACGTCTCCTCCCCATCGTCGATGGGGAGGGGGACCGTCCGAAGCCCGAAGGGCGAAGGAGGGTGGAGGGGTTCTTGCCTCGTGCCCGCCTGAAGAGCCCCTCCGCCACGGCGCGAGCGCCGCGCCACCTCCCCGACTTCGTCAGGGAGGAGAGGCTGCCCTACGCCCGCACGGCCCCCGCCCGGCCCTCGACGCCCAGGGCGACCAGGGCGGTGGCGGCGATCTGGTCGGCATTGAGGCCGGCCTCGGCATACTGGACCTCGGGCTTGTCGTGGTCCTGGAAGCGGTCGGGCAGGTGCAGGGTGCGCACCTTCAGCCCCGCATCCAGCGCGCCCTTTTCGGCCAGCATCTGCAGCACAAAGCCGCCGAAGCCGCCGATCGCACCCTCCTCGACCGTGATCAGCACCTCGTGCTCGCGGGCCAGACGCAGGATCAGGTCCTCGTCCAGCGGCTTGGCGAACCGGGCATCGGCGACCGTGGTCGACACGCCCCTGGCGGCCAGGGACTCGGCGGCCTTCAGCGATTCCTGCAGGCGCGTCCCGAGGCTCAGGATCGCCACCGTCGTGCCCTCGCGCACGATCCGGCCCTTGCCGATCTCGAGCGGCGCGGCCAGTTCGGGGATCTCGACCCCCACCCCATCTCCGCGTGGATAGCGGAAGGCGCTGGGCCGGTCGTCGATCTCGAGGCTGGTGGCGATCATGGCCGCCAATTCGGCCTCGTCCGCTGCCGCCATCAGCACCATGCCCGGCAGGGCACCCATATAGCCGATGTCGAAACTGCCGGCGTGGGTCGAGCCGTCGGCTCCGACCAGCCCCGCCCGGTCCATGGCAAAGCGCACCGGCAGCGACTGGATGGCCACATCGTGGACCACCTGGTCATAGCCGCGCTGCAGGAAGGTCGAATAGATGGCGCAGACCGGCTTCATCCCGTCGGCCGCCAGACCGGCGCAGAAGGTCACCGCGTGCTGTTCGGCAATGCCCACGTCGAACGTCCGCTCGGGGAAGGCCTGTCCGAACAGGTCCAGCCCGGTGCCCGACGGCATGGCCGCCGTCACGGCCACGATCGATGGATCGCGTTCGGCCCGCTTGATCAACTCCGTGCCGAACACCTTGGTATAGCTGGGCGCGTTCGAGACCGGCTTGGCCTGCTTGCCCGAGATCACGTCGAACTTGGCCACCCCATGGTACTTGTCGGCGCTGCTTTCGGCCGGGGCATAGCCCTTGCCCTTCTGGGTCACCACATGAACCAGCACCGGCCGGTCATCGACCGCCGCGGCATTCTTCAGCACCGGAATGAGGGCGTCCATGTCATGGCCGTCGATCGGCCCGACGTAATAGAAGCCCAGTTCCTCGAAGAAGGTCCCGCCGACCACCATGCCCCGGGCATATTCCTCGGCCTTGCGCGCCGCATCGCGGAACGGGCGGGGGAAGTGCTGGGCGACCGACTTTCCGAAGCGGCGCAGGTTGCGATAGGTGCCGCCCGAGACCTGCTTGGCCAGATAGGCGCTCATGCCGCCCACCGGCGGGGCGATCGACATGTCGTTGTCGTTCAGCACCACGACCAGCTGCTTGGTGGTCTCGGCGGCATTGTTCATGGCCTCATACGCCATGCCCGCCGACATCGAGCCGTCGCCGATCACGGCCACCACCTTGTTGGTCTCGCCCTTCTGGTCGCGGGCTGCCGCAAAGCCCAGCCCGGCCGAGATCGAGGTCGAGGCGTGGGCGGCGCCGAACGGGTCGTACTCACTCTCCGACCGTTTGGTGAAGCCCGACAGGCCGCCGCCCTGACGCAGGGTGCGGATGCGGTCGCGCCGTCCGGTCAGGATCTTGTGCGGATAGCACTGGTGCCCGACGTCCCAGATCAGAATGTCCCGGGGGGTCTCGAACACATGGTGCAGCGCCACCGTCAGCTCGACCACGCCCAGCGCCGAGCCCAGGTGCCCGCCCGTCACCGATACGGCATCGATCACCTCGGCGCGCAGCTCATCGGCCAGCTGGCGCAGCTGCGGCGTGCTCAGCCCACGGGTGTCCGCAGGCAGGGTGACGGTATCGAGAAGGGGCGTATCAGGCATTCAGTCGGCTCGGTCCCGGACGCGGAGGTCGTCCTGCAGTCTCTCTACATGATTGATGGGCCCCCGGAACACCAGTGAGGGATTCCTGAGCAATGGCTGATTGCCGCAGAGGATCCGTTCAGGACCGCCGTTTCAGCACGACATCCACGCTGGCCGACAGAATTTCGGCGGCCTCGCCGAAGACCTCCAGATGCGCCCGCGCCTGATCGCGCAACAGGCTGACGCGCTCGCGCGCGGCCTCCAGCCCCAGCAGGGTGACGAAATTGGTCTTGCCCAGCCGGGCGTCCTTGCCCCCGGCCGCCTTGCCCAGCAGGGCCTCGTCGCCCTCGGCGTCCAGCACATCGTCGACGATCTGATAGGCCAGCCCCAGGTCGTGGGCGAAGGCGATCAGGGCCGTGCGTCGCTCGTCCCGGATCTCGCCGATGATCAGCGGAATCTCGAAGGCATGGGTGATCAGGGCTCCGGTCTTCAGCCGCTGCATACGCGCCACCCCGCCCAGGTCGTCGCGCACCCCCATCAGGTCGATCATCTGACCGCCCGCCATCCCTCGCGCCCCCGAGGCATAGGACAGCCGCCGAGCCAGCTCGCAGCGGATGGCCGGATCGTCGTGCGTATCCGGGTCCAGCAGGATGTCGAAGGCCGCCGTCTGCAGCGCATCTCCCGCCAGCACCGCCGTCGCCTCGTCATAGGCCCGGTGCAGGGTCGGACGGCCCCGCCGCATGTCGTCGTCGTCCATGCAGGGCAGGTCGTCGTGGATCAGCGAATAGGCGTGCACGCACTCCAGCGCACAGGCCGCGCGCAGCACCGCCCCTTCGTCCAGGTCGAACAGCCGCCCGGCCTCCAGCGCAAAGAAGGGCCGCAACCGCTTGCCGGGCCCCAGCGCCGCATAGCGCATGGCCTCGGTCAGGCGGGACTCCGGGCCGTCCGCGCGGGGCAGCAGTTCATCAAGCGCCACCGTGATCAGGTCGGCGACCTCGGCGATCCGGTCGATCACCGCCTGCTCCGGGGAATTGGCGGCCAGCGGGATCAAAACAGCCGCCCGCCGACCGGAACCTCGCGGTCCACCCCGACCAGCACGACCTCGCCGTCGGCATCCGGAAAGCCGAGGGTCAGCACCTCGGACATCAGCGGCCCGATCTGGCGCGGCGGAAAGTTGACGACCGCCGCCACCTTGCGACCGACCAGCTGTTCGGGGGTGTAATGGCGGGTAATCTGGGCCGAGGACTTCCGGACCCCGATGTCGGGGCCGAAGTCGATCATCAGCTTGAAGGCCGGCTTGCGCGCCTCGGGAAAGGGCTCGGCGGTGACGATCTCGCCGACCCGCACATCCACCTTCAGGAAATCGTCGAAGGTGATCCGGTCGGCCGCGGGTCCGGACATCACTCGAACCCGGCGGGCTCGGCGCGGGCGGCCTTGCCGTCAGGGCCGACCACGATCTGCTCGACCCGCAGCTGGGCAGCCTTCAGCCGCTCCTCGCACAGGGCCTTCAGGCGAGCGCCCTCCTCGTACAGGCTGATCGATTCCTCGAGCGGGGCCTGTCCGGATTCCAGCCGCGAGACGATGCCTTCCAGCCGCGCCAGCGCGTCTTCGAAGGACAGGTCCGGATCGGTCTTGGGGGCGTCGGCGGTCATGGCAGCGGTTCTGACAGGCAAGGCCGGGACAGGCAAGCCGCCCGGGCTCTCAGCGCTTCACGTAGCGCCGCTGCGACCAGTATTTGAAGCCCTGGTTCTGGGCGAGGCGCCAGCCATTGGCCTTCAGCCGCCGGCCGACCATGTGGTTGAAGTAGCCGTGCGCCAGCACCAGCACATCGCCCCCCATGGCCGCCTTTTCGATCAGCAGGCGGGCGGCGCGATCGGCCCGGGCCTCGGCCTCGCGGCGGGTCTCCTGCCCCTGATGGTGGTCAAAGGCGTGCCACCAGAAGCGCGACACCACCCCCCACCAGCGGGGCGACAGCTTGAACCAGTCGGGAAAGGGCGGCGGCGGCAGGGGGGCTTCGATGAACAGGGCATCGCTGATCACTTCGCGATCCCCGGAAATGGCGGCGGCCGTCTCGATGGCGCGCTGGCGGGTGGACGACAGGATGAGCGCCGCCCCCTCCGCCGTCAGAAGCAGTTCGGCCGGCGGCGTCTGGCCTTCCAGCAGACCGCCCAGCTCATACTTGCCCCACCAGTCGCGGTACTGGCGGGCCGTGATCAGGCATTTGCGCGACAGGGCCGGTTCGCCGTGGCGGGCAAGCACGATGTCGCCCGTCGTGCCGGGACGACGCACGGCCGATTCGGCCTCCTTGCGCGTGCTGTCGGCAGCAAGATCGTTCAGGCGGTCGGGGTCGAGCATGGCATCGGGGTGGCTTGCGACAGTCGGCTGTCGGTCGGCGTGTCCCTCAATCCTCCCCAAGGGCCTGAACGTGCGCCACGGCAGATTGCCCCAGGCCGGCAAGGTCGTAGCCGCCCTCCAGCGAAGAGACAAGCTTGCCTGAACAGACCCGGCGCGCAACCTCCGCCACCGCCCGTGTGGCCCAGGCGAAATCCTCGGCCTCCAGGCTCTGGTGCGCCAGCGGATCGCGGCGATGCGCATCGAACCCGGCCGAGATCAGGATCAGGTCCGGCGCGAAGGCCTCAAGCGCCGGCATCAGCCCTTCGGAAAAGCTCCGCCGCCAGGCTTCCCGCGCGGCATGGGGCTCGACCGGGGCATTCACGATATTGCCGACCCCGGTCTCGGACCGTGCACCGGTGCCGGGGTACAGGGGCATCTGGTGGATGGAAGCCAGAAACAGGGTCGGGTCGGCCTCGAACGCCGCCTGGGTGCCATTACCGTGATGCACATCGAAATCCACCACCGCCACGCGCCCGGCGCCCTCGGCCTGTGCGACCCGCGCCGCGACGGCCACGTTCGAGAACAGGCAGAAACCCATCGACTGGTTCGGCTCCGCATGGTGGCCGGGTGGCCGGATCGCGCAGAAGGCCCGGGTCATCTGGCCCGCCATCACCGCCCGGGTCGCGTCGATCACGGCACCGGCCGCCAGACGCGCGGCCCGCACACTGCCGGGCGAAAGGTGGGTATCGGCATCCAGCGACACCCGCCCGCTCTCTGGCGAGGCCTTCAGGATGTTGGCCACATAGTCGGCCGGATGCAGGCGTTCGAGGTCAACGACCGAGGCCTCACTGGCTTCCCGGCGGTCACGCGCCAGTCCGGCGTCGTCCAGCGCCGCCAGCACCGCCGCCAGACGCTCCGGCCGCTCGGGATGGCCGACGCCCGGCTGGTGGCCCGACATGGCAGAATGGGTAAAGATCGGCAGACTCATGACCCCAGACTAGGGCTCGCCGGGGCGCTTGTCGCCTCCGTCGCGACGGCGTGATAAGCGCGCGCCATGACCGAGATCCTGATCCGCCCCGCCCGCATGGACGACGCCCCGGCCCTGTCCGAAGCCGGGGCCCGCACCTTCGTCGAGACCTTCATGGACGGCTTCGGCATCCCCTATCCCGAAGACGATCTGGCGGTCTTCATGGAACAGGTGTTCAGCCTCGAGGCCACCCGCGCCCGCCTGTCCGATCCGGCCATGGGCTGGTGGGTGGGCGAGCGGGACGGAAAGCTCCTGGGCTTTGCCAATACAGGCCCGAACGCCCTGCCCCATTCGGACGCCCGCCCGGGCGAGACCGAACTGAAGCGTCTGTACATCCTCAAGGAGGCCCAGGGCCTCGGCCTCGGCACCCGTCTGCTCAGGGTGGCCATGGACTGGATGACCGAGCACGGCACCGGCGCCCAGTGGATCGGCGTCTGGAGCGGCAATCTGAAGGCTCAGAAGCTGTACGCGGCCTACGGCTTCGAAAAGGCCGGCGACTACCAGTTCGCCGTCGGGAGCTGGATGGATGACGAGTTCATCCTGCGAAAGCCCGCCTGATCCTGAATGGACGCGCGGCCGTTCGCGTGGTCATCTGACGATCCACACACGGGAGCCCTGCCATGCTGCGTCGTTTGTCCGGTCTGTTCGCCTGCGGATTGATACTCGCCCTGTCGACCCCTGTCGTCGCGCAGGAAGGTCCGCCACCGGCGACCCCCGAGGAGATCGCAGAAGCCCGCCAGATCGCCGACATGCTGATCAAGGGCGATGAGGTCAGCTCCTACTTCACGAACATCACCGACAACGGCGTACCGACAGTCCGGCACTCGCGCAGCGGACTGGTGTGCATGTTCAGCGGACTGGATGGCTCTCGGGTGGTCATCTTTCCGGCCCAGGGGGGCGCTGCGCCCGGCGATGACGTGGGTTGCCTGAGCCGCGACGAGACTCTGGGTCTGGACCTTACGGTCTATGCCACCCGCTATGTCGATGAGATCCCGGCCGAAGAAGTCCTCGCTTCAGCGGCCTATGCGATCGAGCAGCGGTTCCAGGGGGCCAAGCCCTACGAGGGCGACCTCAGCGTCGTATCGGTCGAGGGAATGGAATCCCCGCTGGCGGCGGCCTATGTCTACGAATCCGTCGCCGGGCCGATGCTGACGATGGCGCTTGTGTCCCACCGTGATGGATGGAGCTACAAGGTGCGGGCCACGGGCCCGGCGGAGGACGCGACTGTCGTCAGTCTTATGGCTGGAATGACTCTCATCATCGGGATGGGCGCGCTGGACTCTGAAGAATAGACAGGCCGGATGCTCCTCCCCTTCTTCACCGCCCTCAGGGATGCCCGGGTTCCGGTCTCGCTCAAGGAATGGCTGTTCCTGATGGAGGCCATGGACCGGCAGGTGCTGAGCAACGACACGCGTGTGGAGGACTTCTACCATCTGTCGCGCGCTGTCCTGATAAAGGACGAGAAACACTATGACCGGTTCGATCAGGTGTTCGGCTCGGTGTTCAGGGGGCTGGAGACGCTCGGACCGGGCGACGAGCCCGGCGTCCATTCCGTGCCCGAGGACTGGCTGCGCCTTCTGAACGAGAAATACCTGACCGACGAGGAGAAGGCCCAGATCGAGGCCCTCGGCGGCTTCGACAAGTTGATGGAGACGCTCCGCAAGCGGCTCGAGGAGCAGCACGACCGTCACCAGGGCGGCAACAAATGGATCGGCACCGGCGGCACGAGCCCGTTCGGCAATGGCGGCTACAATCCCGAGGGCATCCGCATCGGCGGCCAGTCACGCCACGGCCGGGCGGTCAAGGTCTGGGAAAAGCGCGAATACCGAAATCTGGACGACTCGGTCGAGCTGGGCACCCGCAACATCAAGGTGGCCCTGCGCCGCCTCCGCCGCTTCGCCCGTCAGGGCACGCCGGACGAGCTGGACATGGACGCCACCATCGACGGCACCGCGCGTCAGGGCTGGCTGGACATCCAGATGCGGCCCGAGCGGCGAAACACGATCAAGGTGCTGCTGTTCCTCGATATCGGCGGGTCCATGGATGGCCACGTCAAGCTCTGCGAGGAGCTGTTCTCGGCCGCGAAATCCGAGTTCCGGCATCTGGAGTTCTTCTACTTCCACAACTGCCTCTACGAAGGGGTCTGGAAGGACAACCGCCGCCGGCACGAGGCCCGCACCCCGACCTGGGAAGTGCTGAACCGCTATCCGGGCGACTGGCGTGCGGTGGTCGTGGGGGATGCCACGATGAGCCCCTATGAAGTCACCATGCCCGGCGGTTCGGTCGAGCACTGGAACGAGGAGGCGGGCGCCGTCTGGCTCAAACGCCTGCGCCAGCAATGGCCAAAGTCCGCCTGGCTGAACCCGGTACCCGAGCGCTACTGGTCATATACGCCTTCGGTGGGCCTTATCCGGGAGGTGATGGAGGAGCAGATGTTCCCCCTCACACTGGACGGACTGGAGCGGGCCATGCGATCCTTGGCGCGCTAGGGAGGCGAACTCTCGGAGGCTGCCATGCTCAGTGCCCTTGTTCTCAGCCTGATCCTTCAGGATCCCCTGCCCCAGTGGGCGAAGGACGATCCCTACGCCTGGGAGCGCGCCCGGTGCCATCCGCAGGTGCGGGGCGACACGCCGCTCGAGACCTGTCAGCTTTCCGTGCGCCGCCAGCTCGCCGCCGAACTCGGCGATAGCCTGCCGGCCGCCCTGCGTCCCACCAGCGAGCTGGAAAACTGCGCCCGGGCCCAGGCCGACGCCGGCTATGCCGTCCAGTGCGACCAGCCGCGCGAGGTGCGCGGGCCGAGCACGCCGCAGCTTGCCGACCGCGGCCGCTGCGAAACCCGTCCCCGGGCCCGCCCGGACGGCGGCGTCGTGTGGGAAGAAGTGTGTGAGCAGCCGACCGGTCGCGACACCGACGGCGGCCTCCGGGTCAACCTGTCGGGCCGCGACTGAAAAAGGCCGCTGTCCTGCGACAGCGGCCCCTTTGATCAGCAAGAGATCAGGCGATCAGTGCTTGATGTCTTCCTTCACGTCGCCGGCGGTCTTCTGGACCTTGCCTTCGACCTGGTCGGCCTTGCCTTCAGCCTGAAGTTTGCGGTTGTCGGTCGCGTCGCCCGCGGCGTCCTTGACGTTGCCCATGGCTTCCTTGGCGCGGCCTTCGACTTGATCCTTGTTCATTGTCGTCTCCTGGGAGGAAGGGCAGACCCGTTGTCCGCCCGTATGCAGACTCAACCGGTGGCTGCCCGATCCGTTCCCGGGATCACGTGGTCGTGCGAGTGCGCAGCCATACAGCGAACGCCCACGCGTGGGCGTCGTGCCTCAGCCCGGTCAGCGCTTCGACCGGGTCCATCCAGACCAGTTCATGGTCATCCTCGACCTTGCCGGACGGCACGGGGTCCAGCAGGCTCAGCGTCCAGAACCCGCCGGTGTTGTTGACGGTCCGACCGTCGCTCTTGTCGACGAACTGGGCCGCCTCGGTCAGGCGCTCCCCGGCGGCGACCCGCAGACCTGTCTCCTCCCGGTATTCGCGGACGACCGCCTCGGCCTCGGTCTCCTGCCCATCCCGGGCGCCACCAGGCAGGTCGAGATAGCTGTTCTCGCCCCGATCAATCCGCACACAGGCCAGCCGCCCCTCGTGCACCAGAAGGCCGAACGCGGTCGGACGCGGGGCATAGACGTGATCCGGGCGGGCCGTTCCGAACTGCAGCATGCGTCAAGCCTAGAGGTCGAAGGCCAGCTGGGCGCGTACGCCCTTGTGCTTGTCATCGAACTGGACGGCCGAGCGCAGCCCTCCGGCCATGGCCGCAACGATCTTGGAGCCCAGTCCCGTTCCCTTGGGACCCTTGGTCTGGTCGCCCAGCCCCGGTCCGTCGTCCTCGACCGTCAGCAGGGCGCGCCCTTCGCCGTCGCCCTTCAGATGAATGCGGATTTCGCCGCCCTGCCCGGGCTCATAGGCGTACTTGACCGCATTGGTGACCAGCTCGGTCACGATCACGCCCAGAGAGACCGCCTGGTCGGTGCCGACATTCATCGGATCGGCGTCCAGCTTGAGGTTGGGGGCATTGTCCTCGCGGCCCAGCGAAACGCCCAGCTCCTCGATCAGGCTTTGCAGATATTCGTGCATCGCCACCTGGGCCATGTCGCCCGAGGTATAGAGCCGGCGGTGGACATGGGCGACCGCCTCGATCCGGGCCTGGGCCTCGCGCAGGGCGTCGCGCGCGTCGCCGTCCTTCAGCTGGCGCATCTGGAGCGAGATGAAGCTGGACACCAGTTGCAGCGAATTGCCCACGCGGTGATTGACCTCGCGGAGCATGGCCTCGGCCCGATCTCGCGCGATGCGGACCTCGTCCTGGGCGATCTCGTTCTCGCGCTGCAGGCGGCGGCGGTGATGCGCGTCCTCGATGGCCGAGCGCAGCAGGGCGGTGAAGTCTTCGGACACGTCCTTGATGACGTAGTCCGCCGCCCCTGCCCGCAGGGCGGCCACGGCGATGCGGCCCTCCTGGGCCCCGGTCACATAGACGACGGGGGGCGGGTCCTGCAGGGCCAGGATGTCAGGCAGGACGTCCAGCCCGTCGCGTTCGGGCATGTAGTGGTCGAGCGCGCAGACGTCGAAGGTCTTGCCGCTCCGCAGGATCTCGAGGCCCGCCTCGCCATCGGCCGCGCAGGTCACCACAAAGCCCTGCCGGCCGAGCTCCTTCTCGACCAGACGCGAGAGACCCCGGTCGTCATCAATGTAGAGCAGGTGCAGGGGGGCGGTCAGGGGCTGCAATCGGATATCGGCTCTCAGCTGATCTCGGGCGCCTGGATCACGGAAAGGAACAGGCCCAGTTGCCGGATGGCGTCGGAGAAGGACTCATACTCCACCGGCTTGGTGATGTAGACGTTACAGCCCAGATCATAGCACCGCTGGATTTCCACCTTGTCGTCGGTGGTCGTCAGAATGACCACCGGAGCCCGGCGCAGGCGCTCGTCCGACTTGATCTTCTCGAGGATGTCCGTGCCGGACATGTCGGGCAGGTTCAGGTCCAGCAGGATCAGCAGCGGGCCGTTGTTCAGTACCTTTTCGCTGAACAGATGCTCGAGCGCTGAAGAGCCGTCGGCGAAATGCTCGATCTCGTTCGAGATGTTGGCCCGGCGAATGTTCTTCTCGATCAGGCGCGCATGGCCGTGATCGTCCTCGATCATCACGATCTTCACAGAGTGCGGCATATCCGGGTCCCTTCTCGACTAGCTCAGCCGTTTCGGAAATTTCAGGAGAAATGTCGAGCCTTCACCGAGCTTCGACTCCACGGTGATGTCCCCGCCCATGCGGCGGACGCTGTTCTTGACGAAGGCCAGGCCCAGGCCTTCGCCGGGCTGGTCCTGTTTGCCGGCCCGCCGGAACAGTTCGAAAATCCGCTCGTGGTCGCGGTCCGAAATGCCCCTGCCGTTGTCGATGATCCGGTACTCCACCATACCGTCGGCAAGGTCCACGCCCTCGACACGGATATGGCCAGGGCGGTCGGGCGACAGATATTTGACCGCATTGTCGATCAGATTGCCGAACACCTGCTCCAGCGACAGACGGTCTCCTGTCAGGCCCGGAAGGTCCGTGACCTCGACCTCGGCGCCCACGCTTTCCGTCTGGTGGTTCACGGCGTCGGCGATCTTCTGGACCATCTTCGTCATGTCGATCGGTTCGGCGGTCAGCACCCGCCGGCCCTCGCGTGACAGTTTGAGGATGGCGTTGATCAGCCGGTCCATCTTCTCGGTCGAGGCACGGATGAAGCCGATCGCCTCGGGTACATCCTCGCGCACGGCCAGCAGGGCGTCGTTCTCCATCAGGTCCGGAGCCTCGGTTTCCACCCTGGACATCTGGCGATCGATGATCTGGCCCGCTGTCTCGAGTTCCGAGGTGTAGCCCATCACATTGACCAGCGGCGCGCGCAGGTCGTGGCTGACGATATAGGCGAAGCGCTGGATTTCCTCGTTGGCCCGGATCAGGTCGCCCGTGCGGTCCCGGACCTCATTCTCCAGATTGGCATTGATGCGATCCAGCTCCATCTGCGCCGACTGCATCTGGCGCAGATAGCGCATCACCATCCAGGCGACGATGCCGGCCAGCATCAGGATCAGTATGCCGGCCAGCGCATTGATGCCGACCGTTGCCCCGGCGGACCACTCCGACTGCTGTCGCTGCGAGGCCCAGCGTTCTTCCTCGATCTGATCGATGGCGGCGATTTCGGCCCGCATCTGGTCCATCAGTTCCTTGCCGCGTCCCTCGCGGACGATGCCGATGGCATCCCCGGACCTCTGTGCACGACCGAGGGAGATGGTGGCTTCCATAATGCCGATACGCTCACGCGCCATCTCGCGCAGGCGATCCACCCGGTCGCGCACCTCGGCATCCTGTGCGGTCAGGTCGTCCAGCGCCTGCATCAGGCCGGGAAGGTCGCGGATGGCCTCGTCGTGGATGGTCAGGAATTCCTGACTTCCCGTCAGCAGATAGCCGCGCTGGCCGGTCTCGGCGTCGACCAGCCGGATCAGCAGGTCCCGCGCAGCGGTCTGCACCCGGTGGCTGCGGTCAACCGTTTCATGGAATTCGGTGGTGCGACCGATCATGAAGAAGGTCGCCAGGTTCACGATCAGCAGCAGCACAAAGGCCAGCGACAGCAGGCCCAGCAAGGACCGTCCCAGCCCGCCGGTCCGCAGGAACCGGCTGAAGGTGACCAGATTTTCGCGAATGTTCCATTCCATCGGCGCGCACGTTTAACCGGTGGCCGGTGCAAGTCCAGTCGCGTCTCCGGTGAAACCTTCCACGTACCGAGGATTTACGGTTACCATTGTTCTAACGCGCGGATTCAGGGGGAAGACATGGTCTGGTGGTGGTGGATAATCCCGGCAATCGTCGGTGTGGCGGGCGTGATCTTCCTGTTCAGCGGTCTGGGCGCCTTCTTCCGGGGCCGGTTCCTGTCTGGCGGGCTGGGCGCCATCGGGGGTGGCGGTCTGGCGGCCGCAGCCGTGATCGCGGCCCTGCTGGGGATGAACGTCCAGACCTATGCCCGCCTGACCTATGAGCGCCCGGTCGCCACGATCCGGGTCAAGCAACTGGGACCCCAGTATTTCGAGACGACCGTGACCCAGCCGGCTGCGAGCGAGACCGGCGAGCCTGTATCGGCGACCTATCCACTGCATGGAGACGAATGGCGCATCGAGGCGCAGGTCCTGCGCTGGAAGCCGTGGGCCAATATCCTGGGTCTGGACACCCAGTACCGGCTGGACCGCCTGTCGGGTCGCTACCAGTCGATCCAGCAGGAGCGCGAGGGCATTCGCAGCGTCCACGCCCTGAGCGGCGGCGACCAGCCCGATGCCCTGTCCTGGCGGATCAATGCCTGGGACATGGCGCGCAAGTACCGCCGCTATGTCGATGCCGTCGACACCCTGTATGGGGGCGGTGCCTATATGCTGATGGCCGACGGGGCCGAGTATGAGGTCTGGATCACCCAGTCCGGCCTGATCGCCCGCCCGACCAATGAAGCCGCCCGGCAGGCCTCGTCCGAAGGCTGGACCGAGGTCAACTGATCCGTCGTCAGACCTGGCCCAGCGTGCGCAGGCGGGCGCGGGGGTGGATCTCGTTCTGGCTCATCACGACCGTCTGGCCCCGGAAGCGCTCGATGATCGAGCGCACATAGGGGCGCACCTGCGGGCCCGTCAGCAGGACGGCGGTCTCGCCCGCCATGGCCGCGCGCTCGAACACGTCGCGCGTCGCGCGGATAAAGTCCTGCAGGCGTGAGGGCGCCATGGCCAACTGCTTGTCCTCGCCCTGCCCCACCAGACTTTCGGCAAAGGCCTGCTCCCATTCGGGCGACAGGGTGACGATCGGCAGGGCGCCATCCTCGCCCTTGTGCTGCCAGCACAGCTGGCGGGCCAGCCGCGAGCGCACATGCTCCACCAGGATCGTCACCGAGCTGGTGTGAGGTGCCGCCTCGGCCAGACCTTCCAGGATGGCGGGCAGGTCGCGGATCGAGACCTTCTCCTTCAGGAGCGACTGCAGCACCCGCTGCAGGGTGGTGACGGTGACCGAGCCGGGGATCAGGTCCTCGACCAGCTTCTTCTCCTCGCCCTCCAGACCGTTCAGCAGCTTCTGCACCTCGGCATAGGACAACAGCTCGGCCATGTTCTCCTTGAGGATTTCGGTCAGGTGGGTGGTCAGCACGGTCGACGGGTCCACCACCGTATAGCCGCGGAAGGTCGCCTCCTCGCGCAGGGACTCGTCGATCCAGGTCGCGGGCAGGCCAAAGGCCGGCTCCTTGGTGTGCTCGCCGGGCAGCTCGACCTGACGGCCTGCCGGATCCATGGCCAGCAGTTGCCCGAGGCGCACCTCGCCGGTCCCGGCCTCCATCTCCTTGATGCGGATGGCATAGCCCTGGGTACCGAGCCGCATGTTGTCGAGGATGCGCACCGACGGCATGACGAAGCCGTACTCCTGCGCCAGCGAGCGGCGCAGCGCCCGGACCTGGTCCGTCAGACGGCGCCCCTCGAGATCATTGATCAGGGCCAGCAGCGAATAGCCCAGTTCGATCTTGACCTCGTCGATGTTGAGGGCGGTCTGGATGGGCTCCTCGACATCCTCGCGGGGCTTGGTGGATTCGGCCGCCTCGACCGGTTCGGGCTTCAGCCGGGCCCGGCCCAGCCGCCAGGCCATGAAGCCCGCGCCCGCCGCCAGGGCGAAGAAGGGCAGCAGCGGCATGCCCGGGATCAGGCCGATCAGGGCCGAGGCCCCGGCCACCATGCCGAGGCTGACAGGGTTGGTGGCCAGCTGGCTGACGAGCGCCTTGTCGGCCGAGCCCTCAACGCCGGCCTTCGACACCAGAAAGCCTGCGGCGATCGAGATAATGATGGCCGGCACCTGGGTGACAAGGCCGTCGCCGATGGTCAGCTGCACATAGGCCGTTGCGGCCTCGCCGATCGGCATGCCGTGCTGCAGCGTCCCGATCAGGATGCCGCCGATGATGTTGATGAAGACGATGATCAGGCCGGCCACGGCATCGCCGCGCACGAATTTCGAGGCACCGTCCATGGCGCCGAAGAAGGTGGATTCCTGCTCCAGCTCCTTGCGGCGGATCTTCGCCTGCGCCTCGTCGATCAGGCCCGCCGACAGGTCGGCGTCGATGGCCATCTGCTTGCCGGGCATCGAGTCGAGGGTGAAGCGGGCCGAGACTTCGGCGATCCGGGTAGAGCCCTTGGTGATGACAACGAAGTTCACCACCAGAATGATCGCAAAGACGATGATCCCGATGATGAAGCTGCCGCCCATCATCAGGGCGCCGAACGACTCGATCACCTTGCCGGCTGCATCGCCCCCCTCGTGACCGCTGGTCAGCACCAGCCGGGTCGAGGCCAGGTTCAGGCCCAGACGATAAAGGGTCGAGACCAGCAGCACGGTCGGAAAGATGGCGAAGTCCAGCGGCTTCTTCATCATCAGCGCCGTCATCAGGATCAGCACGCTGGAGATCAGCGAGATCGCCAGCAGCATGTCCATCAGGAAGGACGGGATCGGCAGGATCAGCAGCAGGATGACGCCGATCACGCCGACGGCCATGCCGACCTCGCCGCGCGCGATCCAGCCCAGCATGTCCTTGCCCGAAGGCCGGGCCATGCCGTCCTTCATCATGACGGGGGTATCAGTCATGTCCGGCCGCCATCAGAACGCGATGGACAGCCTCGGCCAGAATGACCTCGCCCTCGGCGAAGTCATCCGTCTCCGGCCCCTGATAGTAGGCCACGACATATACAGGCTGGTCGCGCGGCGGCAGCATCAGGCCGATGTCATTGACCGGGCCGGCGTTGCTGGTGCCGGTCTTGTGCGCAACGGTCCAGCCGAGCGGGGCGGCGGCCTTCAGCCGGTTCGGTCCTGTGGGGGTTTCGATCAGCCAGCTCATCAGCCGCTCGCGAGACGGCGGCGTCAGCAGGGTCGCATCGGGGGACAGCACCCGGCCGAGGTTGGCGGCGGTTTGCTCGGGCGTCGTCGTGTCGAGCTCATCGCCCACGCCGTTCAGGGCCGGTTCCAGCCGGTCCACACGCGTGACCGTATCGCCGATCCCGCGATACCAGGCCCGCCAGGCATCCAGACCGCCCATTTCGCGGATCAGGATATTGGCCGCCGGGTTGTCGCTCAGTTCGACCGTGGCCTTGCACAGCGCTTCAACCGACAGCGTCCTGCCCACCGCATCGCCGGTCACCGGCGCGTGGAAGACCATGTCGGCCTCGGTGATCGGGATCTCCCGATACAGCGGCATCTCGCCCCGGTCAGCCTGTTGCAAGACGGCAGCCGCCAGAAACAGCTTGAAGGTGGAGCAATAGGTGAAGCGCTCGGACGTGCGCCAGCCGACGGTATCGGCGCCCGCGACCTGAATACCCAGCCGACCGCCCTGACGGGCTTCCAGATCGCTCAGGTCGATTCCCGTGCCCCCACCTTGCGGCGAGGTCCCGGCCCCGGTGCAGCCGGTCAGGGTGAGCAGGCCCAAGCCCGTCAGAACGCTTCTGCGATCCACGCTCTCGCTCCCTAGCCGACGGCGGCGGCAATGCCGGACTGGGGCGCCGGGATCGGCGTGCCCTCGTCGGCGTATTCGTTCAGCTTGTTGCGCAGGGTGCGGATGGAAATGCCGAGGATGTTGGCCGCATGGGTGCGGTTGCCCAGGCAGTGCCCCAGGGTGTCGAGGATCAGCGTCTTTTCCATCTGGGCCACCGTCTGGCCGACATAGGCCCGGGTCACGGCATCGGCGGTCTGGGCCGCGCGACCGGCGGGGCCGGTGTCCTGCACGGCCCCAGTCAGGGGCTGACCGTCCGGCAGGCGGATGGCGTCGACGTCGATCTCCGGTCCCTGGGCCAGCAGCACCGCGCGGTGCATGGCGTTTTCCAGTTCCCGGACGTTGCCGTTCCAGCGGTGCGCCATCAGGGCACGGCGCGCATCAGCCGACAGCGGGCGGCCGGGCACGCCATTGGCCGTCGCATATTTCCGCACAAAGAAGTCCGCCAGCGCCGGAATATCCGCCGGACGCTCCCGCAGGCTGGGCAGGCGCAGGTTCACGACGTTCAGGCGATAGAGCAGGTCTTCCCGGAAGGTGCCTTCCGACACCGACCGCGCCAGATCGCGGTTGGAGGTGGCGATGATGCGGATATCGACCTTGACCGGCGTGGTGCCGCCCACGCGGTCGATGACCCGTTCTTGGAGCGCGCGCAGCAGCTTGGCCTGCAGGCGGACATCCATCTCGCTGATTTCGTCCAGCAGCAGGGTGCCGCCATCGGCCTCCTCGAACTTGCCGACGCGGCGGGCCACGGCGCCGGTGAAGGCGCCCTTCTCGTGGCCGAACAGCTCGGATTCCAGCAGATTGTCGGGAATGGCGGCGCAGTTGACGCTGATGAACGGTTTTTCGGCCCGGCGCGAGTTCTGATGCAGGTAGCGCGCCATGACTTCCTTGCCGACGCCGCTTTCCCCGGTGATCAGGATCGAGGCCTCCGAGCGCGCAACCTGATCGGCCAGACTGATCACCGCCTTCATCGACGGATCGGCCGAGATCAGGGGACGCTCGTCATCGGCCACGGCCGACAGGACGGCCGCGATCAGATCGGCTTCCGGCGGCAGGGGGATGAACTCCTTGGCCCCCGCGCGGATGGTGGCGGCGGCATCGTCCGGCCCGGCGTCGACGCCACAGGCGACCACCGGCACATGGATGCGCTCGGCCTCATTGGCTGCGATCAGGGCCGCGATATCGACGCGGTAATCGACCATCAGCAAATCCGCGCCCTGCCCTCGCCGGAGCTGTTCGGTGGCCTGATCGCCCCGCTCGACGTGATGCACCTTGGCGCCGTGCGCCATGGCCATTTTCACGGCCGAGGCCAGCTGCCCGCTCAGTCTGCCAACTACCAGAAGCCGCATGGGTCTTCTCCTCTAAATCTCACTGTCGGTCGCCGATCAGGCGCCCGCGTCCTCGGTCTTGATGATTTCCGTCATGGTCACGCCCAGCCGGTCCTCGACGACCACCACCTCGCCGCGCGCCACCAGTCGATTGTTGACGAAGATGTCGATCGCCTCGCCGACCTTGCGGTCCAGCTCCAGCACCGAGCCGCTGGTCAGCTTCAGCAGCTGGGCCACCGACATCTGGGACTTGCCCAGCACGGCCGAGATGTTCACCGGCACATCGAAAACGGGCGCCAGGTCGCTGGCGGACTTGTCCACGCTGTCATCGGCCGAGACGGGCTGGACCCCGTGATCGAATTCCTCGAGCGGCAGATTGTCGACGGTCATGAGTTCATCCCTTCGGACGAGGCTGAGGGTTCGGTTCGGTCGGCGGCCAGCGCCCGCGCAACGGCGGCTTCCAGCCGGGCATAGGCTTCGGCCGCATCAAAGGCGGCCCGGCCATCGGCCCATTCGAGTTCAAAGGCGGCGGTCGCCAGACCCGGTTCGTCGCGGAAGCGGACGGCACCGGCATAGCCCGTGCTGGCGCACAGCGCTTCGATCTCGCTGCGGGCCGCCTCATCCAGACCGGCCATGGCGACGACCAGTCGCGGCGAGGCGTCGATCTCGCGGCCCAGTTCCTCCAGCGCTGCCTGCAAGGCCGCGTGGGGCATGCGCTCCAGCGCGGTCGAGGCCAGCGCCCGGCCGGTCGCCAGCGCCAGTTCGGCCGTCTGCTCGCGATAGGTCTCGATCACCCCTCCGAGGCGCGGCAGGCTGGCGGCCAGCGCGGCGCTCAGGTCGGCGATGGCCTGCGCCCGACGGCTGTCCAGTTCGGCCAGGGCCTGGGCCCGGCCCTCGCTGCGAGCATCGGCCACCAGGGCCTCGACTTCGGCCGGTGAATAGGCCCGCTTGACCGGCTGCCAGGCCGAGGCGCGCACGACATTGCCGGTCGCGTCGAACTCGGTGTCGAAGGAGAAGGGCTGGGCGGGGATGGGGGCTACGGTCATCAGTAGATCAACTCGTCATCGCCGCCCTGGCCGACCAGCATTATCTCGCCCTTGGCGGCCAGATCCTTGGCGACCTGGACCATGGCCATCTGGGCGGCATCGACGTCCTTGAGGCGCACCGGCCCCATCGACTCCATGTCCTCGCGCATGATCTTGGAGGCGCGCTCGGACATGTTGCCGAAGAACAGTTCGCGCAGGGACTCGGACGCCCCTTTCAGCGCGAGGGCCAGCTGGTCCTTTTCGACCGCGCGCAGCAGGGTCTGGATGCCGCCGGGGTCCAGCTTGGCGAGGTCCTCGAACACGAACATCAGGGCGCGGATGCGCTCGGCAGCCTCGCGGTTGCGTTCCTCCAGCGCGCCGATGAAGCGCGCCTCGGTCTGGCGGTCGAAGCTGTTGAAAATGTCGGCCATCATCTCGTGGCTGTCGCGCTTGGAGGTGCGCGCCAGGTTCGACATGAATTCGGTCCGCAGGGTCTGTTCGATCTTGTCGAGGATTTCACGCTGGACCGGCTCCATGCGCAGCATGCGCTGGACGCACTCCATGGCGAAGTCCTCGGGCAGGGCCGTGAGAACGCGCGAGGCGTGGTCCGGCTTGATCTTCGACAGGACCACCGCGACCGTCTGGGGGTATTCGTTCTTCAGATAGTTGGCGAGGACCGCTTCGTTCACATTGCCCAGCTTGTCCCACATGGTCCGGCCGGCCGGACCGCGGATTTCCTCCATCAGGCCTTCGACCCGATCGGGCGGCATGAAGGAGGACAGCAGTTTCTGGGTCTGCTCGAAGCTGCCCATGACGGCGCCAGAGCCGGTCATGCCCGACACGAACTCCAGCAGCAGCTCCTCGACGACGGTCGAGCTGACCGTGCCCAGCGAGGCCATCGCCTGCGAGATTTCCTTGATCTCGTCGTCGTCCAGACCTTCCCACAGGCGGGTGTGGTCTTCGCCCAGCGACAGCAGCACCACGGCGGCCTTTTCCGGCCCGGTCAGCTTGCGGGCGTCGTCGACCGACGGCTTGCGGGCGACCATCCGTGCCATCAGCCTTCTTGCACCCAGTTACGGAGGATCGAGGTCGACTCCTCCGGGTGCCGCTCCACGAACTCCGAGACCTTCTTGACCGACGACGCCTTCACCTGGCCCTCGATGCGGGCGATATCCAGGCGCTGCTCCATGTCGCTGGGACCGGTCAGCTGGCCGGCCGCAGCCTGACCCGACGCACCGACCGGCATGGTCTGCACGGCGGTCACACCATTGCCGCCCGCTCCGGCGATCGCCGGCACACCGGCCGCGCCGCCGCCGGTCGTGGCCTTCAGCAGCGGCCGCAGCACGAACAGGATCAGCAGGATCCCGGTGATCAGCAGCACCAGCAACTCGATGCCGCGCATCATGTCGCTCCTGGTGAAGTCGAACAGGCCATTGCCTGCCTCGGTCCCGCCACCCGGCGCCGACTGACGGTTGAATTCGACATTGCTGACCCGGACCACATCGCCCCGCTCGGCGCTGAAGCCCACGGCCGCCTTCACCAGCTCCTCGATCTGGGCGATCTGTTCGGGCGAGCGCGGGGCATAGGTGGGCTCGGCGCCATCTTCACCGGGCGTCCAGACGCCATCGACCGCCACGGCCACCGCCAGCTTCTTGACCTCGCCCGGTTCACGGACGGTGGTCGTGGTGGTGTTCGAGATTTCGTAGTTGGTCGTCTCCGTCAGGTCCTCACGGGTCGAGCCCTCGGCCACCATGCCCGCTTCTTCGCCCCCCGGAATGTTCTCGGTCGCGGTCGCGCCTGCCAGCGACTGGCCGGTGGTGTCCTGCGAGGTCGAGCCGTTGGTGGCCATGGAGCGCACCACCTGGCCATCGGGGTCGAAGCGTTGCTCCTGGGTGGTCGAGCGGCTGTGATCGATCTCGGCGGTGACCTGCACCCGCGCGGCACCCGGGCCGACGATGCCCTGCACCACGTCCATGACCCGGGCCTGCAGCTGGGCCTCGGTGGTCGCTTTCATCCGGTCGGCGCTGGCGCCCGAGAAGCCGTCCTCGTCGCCGCCGGCCGCCAGCGTCCGGTTGGTGTCGTCCATCACCGTGACGCGGGTCGGCTTCAGGTTCGGCACACTGGACGCCACCAGCGAGCGAATGCCGCGGATCTGGTCGGCGGTCAGGTCGCGCCCGCCCAGCCCCACCACGACCGACGCCGTGGGCTCGGCCGCCTCGGCCTGGAACAGGGCCCGCTCGGGCAGGGCGATCAGCACGCGCGCCATGGTGACCCCGCGCAGGGTCATGATGTTGCGCGCCAGTTCGCCTTCCAGCGCGCGTTTGGCGTTCAGGTTCTGCTGGAACTCGGTCTGGCCCAGCACCGACTGGTTGTCGAAGATCTCGTAGCCGACCGAGCCACTGGTCACGATGCCCTTGCCGGCGACCAGCATACGGGCCGTGCCCACCTCGTCGCGGCTGACGAAGATGGTCGAGCCGTCGCCGCGCGACGAATATTTGATGCCCGCCGTATCGAGGGCCGAGGTGATCTCGGCGGCCTCGCGCAGGTCCAGATTGGAATAGAGCAAGGCATCAGGGGCCTGGCCGATGCGCAGCATCAGCACTACGAGCACCGCAGCCACCCCGGCGGCAACCCCCGCCAGGGCAGCCAGCCGCCCGATCCCAAACCTTTGCACCGCCGCTGAAAAGCCGCCCACGCGCGCCTCTACACCCCTACTCACAGGCGACACGCCCGCTAGGCAGAAAGTGCCGCCCCCATAGTAAACGGCGCGTTAAGAGACGGGGCAGAAAGGTGCTTAAGCGGGTTTAACCCTGCCCGGTCATGCGGCCCGGGCGCGCGCCTTCTCGTCGGCCGCAGCCTGGATGCGGGCCTCGGCGATGGAGTCGGCGACCTCGTGCGTGGGGCGTTGCTCGCGCTCCGAACGCTCCAGCACCTCGCCCAGGGTCTCCATCAGGCGGGCCAGCTTGCCCTCGACCCAGGCCGGGTCATAGGCGCCGCCGCTGTTCCGCGCCGCCATTTCCGACGCCACATTGATGATGCCGCCGCCGTTGACGACATAGTCGGGGGCATACAGCACGCCGCGCTCGAACAGGATGCGGCCGATCTCGGGCGTAGCCAGCTGGTTGTTCGCGGCGCCGACCACGGCCTTGGCCGACAACCGGTCCAGGGTTTGCGGGTTCAGCGTCGCGCCCAGCGCGCAGGGCGCATAGATGTCGGCCTTGACGTCATAGATGGCGTCCGGAGCCACGACCTCGGCGCCGGTGCGGGCCGCGACCTCTTCCAGCAGGCCGGTGTTGACGTCGGTCATCACCAGTTTGGCGCCAGCCTTGTGCAGCTTGTCCGCCAGATAGCCGCCCACGTGGCCGATGCCCTGCACCGCAACAGTCAGGCCGGTCAGGTCGTCCTGCTTCCACAGGCGGCGGGCAACCGTCAGGGTCGAGCGGAACACGCCCTCGGCGGTCACGGGGCTGGGATCGCCCGAGCCTTCCTTGCCGCCCGACAGGCCGACGACATATTCGGTTTCCTTGCGGGCCTCGGCGATATCCTCGACCGAGACGCCGACGTCCTCCGCGGCGTAATAGATGCCGCCCAGGGTGTTGATGGCGCGACCGAAAGCCTGGAACAGCTCCGGCGTCTTCTGGGTCCGGCTGTCGCCGATGATCACCGACTTGCCGCCACCCATCTCCAGATCGGCCACGGCATTCTTGTAGCTCATGCCGCGCGACAGACGCAGCACGTCCTCCAGCGCCTCGGCGGCCGTGGAGTAATTCCACATGCGCGTGCCGCCCACGGCAGGACCGCGCGCGGTCGAGTGCACCGCAGCAATAGCTTTGAGGCCGGTCTTTTCGTCATAGAAGGCGTGCACGCCCTCATGGTTCGCGAACGACGGCGAATCGAACAGTGTCATGCCCTTTACGAGCCTTTCCCGGGTATTTTTGTTGCGGGCGCTGATACGCGGGTTACCCGGGCGGAGCAAGCTTGACCTTACGCTGCGTCACGCGGTTCAGGGAACGCGGATCGCCCCCGATCCCGAAGGCAGGGCCGCCCGGGTATCCCGCAGCCAGGCCTCGACGTCCTGAAACACCCGCACAGCCTGAAGATCGCGGTTCAGGATGTGGTATCCGTCCTCATAGAAGGCGGTGCGCAGGTTCGGCATCGGGCTGGCTCGCCCAAGGGCCTGATGGACCGCCCGGTCCGGCACCAGATCGTCGTGCGCCCCGTACAGGAACAGGGTGGGCACCCGCACCTGTCCCAAGCCCTGCCCGGCGTCCTCCATCAGGTCCACGAGGCCATACAGCACGTCGAAGCGCGTCGTCAGCGTCTGGTCTGGATCGCGGCCGCTCCGGATCAGCTCCATCAGATTGTCGCTGGCCAGCACCTGATCCGCCGCCCATTCCGGCGGCTCCAGCGCCACGTCGCCGAAGGTCCAGGCCGCAACCGACAGGGACATGCGGTACAGCAGCGGCTGGCTGGACCAGCCCCAGACCGCCGGCGCCAGCAGGATCAGGCGGTCGGCGTCAGGGGGCCTCTCCGAGGCGAAGGCCGTGATGCCCACGGCGCCGCCCATGCTCTCCCCCGCAACCGCGATCAGCGCCCCAGGGTGCCGCGCCCGGACCAGGGCCACCACCTCACCCAGGTCCTGCGCCATCAGGTCCCCGGCCCACAGCCCGGGCCCTGGCGCGTCGCCAAAGCCGCGCTGGTCATAGGCATAGGTGGCAATGCCGCGCTCGGCCCACCAGGGTCCGGCCAGACGGAAGGCCGCCCGTGAATCGTTGATGCCATGCAGGGCGACGATCACCGCCCAGGGCTCACCGTTCTCCGGTGCCCAGTGCAGATAGGGCAAGGCGGCACCGTCCGGCATGAGGAACCGGTCTTCCGTCATGCTGGCGGACCCCAGGCGCTCGGGCGGGACCAGCGGCGACTGGACATAGGGCCCCGCGCACCCCGTCAGGGCCAGGGCGAGGATCAGCAGCAGGGATCGCCTCACGATCCGCACACCGACTGCCCCGGATCAGTCCGCATCGTCCGCGGCCGGCGGATTCGCCCGGGCATGGGCCTCGGCCTCTTCCGCCGTCGGCAGGCGCAGGCGCGTCACCCCCTTGAAGCTGGACGGGTCGACCGGCTTGCCCTTCTTGGTGATCACCAGCCGCCCCTGCCGCATCATCCCCAGCGCGGTCGTGCGAACGCGTGGCAGCATGCGCTGCCACTGCTCGGGCTGGAGGATCTTGGCCACGTCGGCCGGTTCGATGCTCTTGCCGGGGCCCAGCGCTTCGAGTTTTTCGAGAATGGTAGCTTCGATGGGGTCGCTCATTGCCCCTATATGCGGCATTGCGGGACGAAGAAGAAGCAGAGGATCACCATGGTCGCCAAGATCACCGTTACCGAGGGCGAGTTCGCCGGCTGGAAGACCTATGACCTGCACGGCACCTTCGATCAGGTGGTGGGCCCCTTCTACTTCCGGCCGGACCCGGACGGGCGGATGCGCTGCGCCTTCCGGGCCGAGCCCAAGCACATGAATGCGGGTGGGCGGATGCACGGCGGATGCCTCATGACCTTTGCCGACATCGCCCTGTTCCAGACGGCCTATCAGGAGATGGAGGGCGCCTCGGGCGTCACCGTCCAGCTGGACTCCACCTTCATTGACGGGGCCTATGTCGGCGAACTGGTCGAGGCGACCGGTGAGGTGATCCGCGCCGGCCGCAGCCTGATCTTCGTCCGCGGCCAGATCAATGCCGGCGAGCGGGTGCTGATGACCTTCTCGGGCGTCATCCGGAAATTCAAACCGCGAACTTGACTGTCGGCAGGCAACTATCCCTCAGTCCTCAGGACGCAATGGCCTTGGGCATCGACAAGACCCGTGGCCCCGATGAGGTGAGGGTGGCCGCCATGGAGACGACAGGACCAGCTTCGACCTCAGCCGGTCGGGGAACGGGGCCAGGCTGGCGGTACAGAAATGTTCTGGCCGGTGACCCCGCGCCCACCTTCCGTCAGAGATCCAGCGGCAACCCCGACTACGTGTTCGGCAGCGCCGCAGGCCGCTATCTGGTGCTTTGCTTCTTCCAGTCCAGCACGGACGAGCAGGGCCGTTGCGCCCTGTCGATCCTGGCGGACCATCGCGCCCTGTTCGACGACGCCAAGGCGTCCTTCTTCGGAGTGTCGGTCGACCCTGCCGATGAGCAGCGCCTGGAGCAGAGCCTGCCGGGGGTGCGGTGGTTTTTTGACCACGACCTGAAAATCAGCCGCCTTTACGGGGCGGCATCGCTGGAGGACGGGGGGCCGCCTCGACGCCTCTGGGTCGTCGTCGATCCGACGCTCAGGGTGGCCGCCGTGATCCCGATGAGGTCGGATGGCGCGGATCGGGACGAGCTGATCCGCCTCATCAAGGCGCTACCCCCGATCGGCATGCTGGGCGGGATGGAGACCACCGCGCCCATCCTTCACTTGCCGAACGTGTTTGAAGCCGCGCTCTGCGAGCAGTTGATTGGCGCGTACCGTGCCAAGGGGGGCGAGCCGTCCGGTTTCATGGTCGAGCGAGACGGCAAGACGGTCGTGGCAACCGATCCGAACCACAAGCGCCGTCGAGACCTGCTTCTGGGCGACCCCGCGCTGATCCGCGCCGCGCGAGAGCGTATCCACCGTAGGATCGTCCCGGAAATCAAGAAGGTTCATCAGTTCAACGTGACGCGCATGGAGCGCTATCTGGTGGCGCTGTACGATGAAGCGGAACGCGGGCATTTCAGGGCGCACCGCGACAACACGACCAAGGGAACGGCGCACCGTCGCTTCGCCGTGTCCATCAATCTGAACGACGACTTCGATGGCGGAGAGATCGGCTTCCCGGAATATGGACCTCGCACGTACAAGCCGCAGCGGGGGGCTGCGATCGTGTTTTCGTGCTCACTGCTGCACGCCGTGTCGCCGGTCACGCGCGGGGAGCGGTTCGCCTTCCTGCCGTTTCTCTACGACGACGCCGCCGCGAAAGTGCGGGAAGCGAATATGCCATTCCTGGAAAACGGAAATGCCAGCTATCGCGCCTAGTCCGCGCGTGTGAAACGCCTCCCGGAATTCTCAGACGCCCGCCTTGGCAGCGGGGCGGGCCCGGCAGGCGTCCAGCCAGCGATTGAGGTTCTCGAGCTCGGCCGGCGGGCGGTATTTGATCAGGCGGGCGAAATCCAGTCCGACCACCGCGACAATGTCGGCGATGGTGAACCGGTCGAGCGCCATGAACTCGCGCCCCTCCAGATGGCGGTCGAGCGTCTTCATGAAGCGTTCGGCGGCCACGCGGTTGTAATCGGCGACCTGCGGCTGGGGCGTGGCCTCCAGTACGGCCAGCGCCGGGTGGGTGAAGCGCACCGTCAGCATCACGGGATTGGCCAGATAGAATTCGCAGCGCCGTGTCCACATCTCGACGATGGCCTGCTCGCGGGCGTCGTTTCCGAACAGGTTCGGCTCCGGATAGACCGACTCCAGATAGCGGCAGATGGCGACCGACTCCGAGATGCAGGTGCCGTCGTCCAGCTCGAGCGCAGGCACGTGTGGCACCCCGACCTTCGCCCGGTATTCCGGCGTGCGGTGCTCGCCGGCCAGCAGGTCGACCTGCACGACCTCGACATCCTCGATGCCCTTCTCGGCCATGACCCAGCGCACCCGGCGCGGATTGGGGGCGCGATGGCTGTCGTAGAGCTTCATGGCGGATCTCTCGGTTGCGTTTCGAAACCCTAGCCGCCGAATACCCCGGCGGGCAAGGCGCCGACCACCGAGGCGGTCATCAGGGTCGCCATGAAGCCGGCCGCCAGCGCCTTCCAGACCATGCCCAGAACCTCGGTGCGCCGCTCGGGCATCAGGACGGACAGGCCGGTCACAGTAATGCCGACCGAGCCGATGTTGGCAAAGCCGCACAGGGCATAGGTCATCAGCATCCGGGTGCGCTCACTGATCGCCTCGGGCGGGACCTTGCCCAATTCGATGAAGGCGACGAACTCCGTCAGGGTCAGCTTCACCCCCAGCAGCCGCCCGGCCTCACCCGCATCGGTCCAGGAGACGCCGGTCAGCCACGCCACCGGCATGAACAGCCACCCCAGCAGCCGCTCGACCGAGACCGGCTCTCCGAACAGCCAGAAGCCGCCAATCATGGTGTTCACAAGGGCGACCAGCGCAACGAACACAATCAGCACGGCCGAGATGTTCAGCACCACCATCAGACCGTCCGACGTGCCCTTCACGATGGCGTCGATCGACGAGTCGTATTTCAGCGAGGCGGAATAGTCGGCGACTTCCCCGCCCTGCCCCGGGGTCTCGGGGATCATGATGCGGGCCAGCAGCACGCCCGCGGGCGCCGAGACGATCGAGGCCACCAGAACGTGCCCTGCCGCATTGGGCAGCACGGGTGCGAGGATGGCGGCATAGGCCACCATGGTCGAGCCGGCGACGGTCGCCAGCCCGACCACCATCATGAGAAACAGTTCGGAGCGGGTCAGCTTGTCCAGATAGGCCCGGATGACGATCGGGCTCTCGATCATGCCAAGGAAGATGTTGGCCGCGACCGCCAGCGCCGACGCCCCGCCCAGCCCCATGGTCCGCTGGAACAGCAGGCCGAAGCCATAGGTGATCGCCTTCAGGATCTTCCAGTGCCACAGCAGGGCCGACAAGGCCGAGATCACCAGAATGAGGGGCAGAACCTGGAAGGCGAAGGTGAACAGGGCCCCCTGATTGCTGACCGCATAAGGCTGATCGCCGCCCGCCAGATAACCGAACACGAACTGCGCACCCTGATTGGTGGCGGCGCCCACGGCATCGACCGAGCCGGTTATGGCCGCCAGCACATTCTGCGAGCCCGGAATGGCGAACAGGGCCAGCACCAGCCCCGCCTGCACCGCCACGGCGCCCAGGGTCAGCCGCCATGGGAAGCGCTTGCGGTTCTCGGACAGCAGCCAGCAGATCGCGACGACGACGCATAGGCCCAGCATGCTTTGGGCATTCAGTGTGGTGAACATCGGCACTCCCCCGTCGCCCGCGCGCGGCCCTGTCCGGCTTGAACGCCACCCCGCGCCCGCTGGCAAGAGCAAGTTGCGCGCGCACCTGTTTCGTCAGGTTCGGACAGTCTTGCAGGCCCGCATACCGTTGATAGTCTGGCGCCCTCTATTGGGGGAGAGACGCGCCATGACCGGTTCGAAACGGGGCCTCGGACATTTCCGCTCGCTTGCGGGTGCGGCCTTCGCAGCGGTGGCAGGCCTGATGGCGCTGGCAGGGCCGGCGCAGGCCCAGGACCCGATCCGTCTGGGCGGTGAGGTGCAGGGGCGGTTGCAGGACGGCGATGCCCAGCTGACCTCAGGCGAATATGTCGACGTCTATGTGTTCGAGGGCCGGGCCGGACAGCAGGTCACGATCCAGATGTCCTCGGGCGACCTCGACTCCTACGTCATGATCCGGGGGCCGTCCGGCTTCGCCGAGTTCAACGATGACCGCGATGAGGGCGACGTCGATTCCCAGCTCACGGTGCGCCTGCCCGCCACCGGCCAGTACCGGATTCAGGCCACGACCTTCTCTCCGGGGGAAAGCGGCCGCTATTCGCTGTCCCTCGTGGAAGGGACCGGTCCGCAGATAGCGGCGCGCGGTGGAGGCCAGGCCGAAACCGGCACCAGCGTCGGCCAGCTGTCGAGTTTAGACAGCGCGATCTCCAGCGGGGAATATGCCGACAGCTGGTCCTTCTCCGGGACGCCCGGACAGACCTATGTCGTTCGGCTGAATTCGGCGGAATTCGACCCCTATCTGATGGTCCGCGGGGAAGGCGTCAGCGAGGACAATGATGACGACCAGACCGGCCGGGGGACCCGCAACAGCCGCATCGAGTTCGTCATGCCCGACACGGGCGAGGTCTCGATCATCACCACCAGCTATGAGGTGGGCGAGACCGGGGCCTATACCCTGGTCCTCGAGGAGGCCGGAGGCGTAACGAGCGTCGCCTCCGCCAGCGGCAGCACCTCGGCCCTGCGCCTCGGCCAGACGATCACGGGGCGGCTGCAGGACGGCAACGACACCCTGCGCTCCGGCGAATACATCGACATCTACACCTTCTCGGGACAGGCGGGCGACCACATCGAGGTCACCCTGCGCTCGGACCAGTTCGACCCCTATCTGTTCGTGCAGGGCCCGGGAGAGTTCGCGGTCGCCAACGACGACGACGAGAGCGGCGAGGACGGCGTCAACAGCCGTCTGGTCCTGACCCTGCCGGCCAGCGGCGAGTATCATGTGGTCGCCACCAGCTTCGCACCGGGTGAGACCGGCACCTATCGCCTGGCCCTCAGCAGCACCGATGCAGGCAGCGTCCAGACGGCGGCCTCGCCCCGGGCGGGCAACAGCTTCGTGGACGGCGTGGCCCTGAGCGGCAGTCTGTCGGCCAGTGACGAGCAGTTGACCACCGGCGAATACACCGACCGCTATGTGATCTCGGGCCGGCGCGGGGACCGGGTGGCCCTCGACCTGCAATCCAGCGCCTTCGACACCTATCTGTTCATGCGCGGTCCCGACGACATGTCGGCCGACAACGATGACGGGCCCAACGGCACCAACAGCCGGATCGACGTCACCCTGCCCGCCGACGGCGACTACACCGTCTCGGTCACCAGCTTCGCACCGGGCGAGGTCGGGGCCTACAGCCTGACGGCGGGCCTCAGCATGGGCACCCCGCGTCAGGCGGGCGTCCAGGGCGGGCCGCGCGTCTTCGCCATCATGGTCGGCATCTCGGACTATGGCGGCTTTGCCGGGGACCTCGCCTATACGGCCGATGATGCGATCAAACTGGCCGAGGACCTGCGCCGCGAGGGCGTGCTGAACCCCGCCAGCATCGTGCTCACGGATGCCGAGGCGACGGTCGACGGCGTGCGCCGGGCCTTCGCCGAGGTCGCGGCCCAGGCGGGGCCCGACGACATCTTCCTGTTCTTCTATTCGGGCCACGGCTCGCAGGAAGCCGGCAGCTACAGCGCGCTGGAGCCGGACGGCCGGACGGAAAGCATCGTCATGCGCGATGGTCTGATCACCGATGCCGAGATGGCCGAGTTGTTCGATACGCTCGACACCCGCCTGTCCCTGATCGTGCTGGACAGCTGTTTCTCGGGCGGGTTCGCCCGCAATGTGGTGGACCGCCCCGGCGTGATCGGCCTGTTCAGTTCTGAAGAGGATCTGACCAGCCAGGTGGCCGTGAAGTTCCAGGCCGGTGGCTATCTCTCGCACTTCCTGCGCACCGGACTGACGGGCGAGGCCAACATGGACGGGGACGACCTGATCACCGCCGGTGAGCTGACCACCTATCTGCGGCGCAAATTCGCGGCCGAGGTCATGGACGTCCAGACCCAGACCATGGATGGCCAGCGCAGCTACCAGCACCTCGTGGTGGAACGCGGCGGTGTGCAGGTCGACGATGTGGTGATCCGGATCGATCGCGGCTGACGGTCATCCTTTCGCCCTGATCCGGGCTCCTGATCACGGAACCGTGATCAGACCGAGGAGGGTGAGATGCGACGGACCATGATGTTGGGGGCGCTGGCGATCGCACTGGGGCTTTCTGCCTGCGATGGGAGCGGCAGCGAGGGCGCTGCCGAGTACGCCGATACCGACATGGCGATGGCCGAGCCGGTGATCGTCATGCCGCAGGGCCCCACAGAGGCGACCGATGCCGCCGCCACATCTGCCGAGGCCGGGGGAGCGTCATCGGGCGCGCCCGCGCCAGAGGTTCAGCCGGTCAGCACCATTGCCTACAGCTATCGCTATGCGCTGGACCTGCCCGCGGATGAGGTCAACCCGATGCGCAGCCGCCACGAGGCCGCCTGTGTCGAGGCCGGGCCGCGCGTCTGCCAGATCCTGGGCTCCGAGAGCCAGGCGTACGGCGACGACCGCGTCTCTGCGACCCTCAGGGTGAGGGCGACACCCGCCTGGCTCACCACCTTCCGGGCGAGGCTGGAGGGACAGGCGGACGACGCCGGGGGACGGATCGCGTCCAGCCAGACCGATGCCGAGGATCTCAGCCGGTCCCTGACCGACACCGAGGCCCGGCTCCGCGCGCTCGAGACCCTGCGGGACCGGCTGCAGCAGCTGCTGGCCACCCGCAGTGGCCCGCTGGAACAGCTCCTGCAGACCGAACGGGAACTGGCCCGGGTGCAGGGCGAACTGGATGCGACCCGCTCGGCCCTCGCCGTGCTTCGGGATCGGGTCGCGATGTCGCAGCTGACGATCACCTATCAGTCCGAGACGCAGTTTGCCTCGAACAGCGCCTTCAGCCCTGTCGGCAATGCGTTCGCAAACTCGCTGCGCGTCTTCATGGCGACCCTTGGCGGGTTGATCTATCTGGTCGCCGGTCTGCTGCCCCTTGCGCTGATCCTGTTGCCGGTGGGCTGGCTGGTGCGCCGCTGGGTCCGCGTCCGGCGCGAGCGACGGCCTCCGCCGCCCCTCGACTAGGCGCGCCGCACCAGCCGCGAATAGGTTTCCATCAGATCCAGGGTCAGCGCGCCCGGCGTGAAGCGGTACTCGCCGATCTCGCTGACCGGGGTCACCTCCACGGCCGTGCCGGTCAGGAAGCACTCCGAAAAGGTCGACAGTTCTTCGGGCCGGATGTGGCGTACGACCACCTCAATGCCCTTCGACTCGGCCAGGGCGATCACCGTCTGGCGGGTGATGCCGTCCAGGATCGCATCGACCGGCGGGGTGTGGATCACGCCGTCCTGCACGAAGAAGACGTTCGCGCCGGTGGCCTCGGCCACATAGCCGCGCCAGTCCAGCATCATGGCGTCGGCATAGCCGCGCTTTTCCGCCGCCGTCTTGGACAGGGTGCAGATCATGTAGAGGCCCGCGGCCTTGGCCGCCGTCGGGGCGGTCATCGGGTCGGGGCGGCGCCATTTGGCCCACTCAAGACGAATGCCCCGGGCCTTGGTTTCGGGATCGAAATAGCTGGGCCAGTCCCACACCGCGATGGCGACATGCACCCTGGTCTTGCCGGCCGAGACGCTGACCTGCTCCGGGCCGCGATAGGCGACGGGCCGCACATAGCAGTCGCTCAGGCCCATCCGCTCGCACGTCGCCTTGCAGGCTGCGTCGATCTCGGCCACGCTGTAGGGAAGTTCGAAATCCAGGAGTTCGGCAGACCGGCGCAGGCGTTCGCTGTGCTCTGTCAGCTTGAAGATTTCGCCATCGTACATACGCTCACCCTCGAACACCGACGAGCCATAGTGCAGGGCATGGGTCAGAACGTGCGTTTTCGCGTCACGCCAGGGCACGAAATCGCCGTCCATCCAGATCCAGCCGTCACGGTCGTCGAAAGGAACGAAGGCCATTGAACAAAGTCTCCCTTAGCTGTGCTCGGGTTAGAGCCCCCGGTTTCGCTCACGTCAACGTCACCCGGTGCGAGGGGATGCAATGAGCGCCTCCGACACGCGGTCGCATGGACGTTCGGGCCCGGTGGCGGGCGCCGGCTCGGGCCGGCATCTGCTGATCGTCGACGACGACGACCGCATCCGGGAATTGCTCAAGGAATACCTGGCCCGCGAAGGCTATCGCGTGACCGGCGCCGCCCACGCGGCCGCGGCACGGCGCCTGATGGAGCTGATCGAGTTCGATCTGGTGGTGCTGGACATCATGATGCCCGGCGAAAGCGGCCTCGACCTGACGACCTGGGTCCGCAACAAGGCCGAAACCTCGCAGACGCCCGTACTGCTGCTGACCGCGCGTGGCGAGGCCGGCGACCGCATCGAGGGCCTGTCGCGCGGGGCGGACGACTATATGTCCAAGCCCTTCGATCCCCGCGAACTGGCGCTGCGCATCGACGCCATCCTGCGCCGGACCGGCGGCAAGCCCCTGACCCCGCGGGAGATCAAGCTGGGCGACGCCATCTTTGACATGGAGCGGCTAGAGCTGATGCGGGGCGGTCGCCCGCAGCGCCTGACCGAGGCCGAGGCCCAACTGCTCAAGACCCTCGCCATCCACGCCCACGCCCCGGTCGAGCGGATGGCCCTGTCGCCCGACACCGCCGACATCACCGGGCGGGCCGTCGACGTGCAGGTCACCCGTCTGCGCCGCAAGCTCGAGGCTGACCCCAAGAACCCCCGCTATCTCCAGACCGTGCGCGGCGTCGGCTATATGCTGGCGCCGGACTGACGCACAGCGGACCGGGCCGGGCCCATGAAACTTCTTCCGTCCACCGTCTGGACGCGCTTCCTCAAGCGACGGTTGCCGACCTCGCTCTGGGGCCGGTCCCTGCTGATCATCGTCCTGCCGGTCCTGCTGATGCAAGTGTTCGTCACCTGGGCCTTCTTCGACGCCCACTGGCAGACCGTGAATGCCCGCCTGTCCGACGGTCTTGCCGGTGACATCGCATGGGCGGTCGAGACCTATGCCGAGGATCCGACGCCCGGGACCCTTGAGACGCTTGCGGGACGAGCCGAGCGGACCCTGTCGCTGTCCATCGCCTGGCAGGAGGCCAAGGCCCTGCCCGACGACGTGCGCCGGGGCCCGATCGGCGTCGTCGACCAGGCGCTCGAAAAGGCGCTGGCTGCCCGCCTCGACCGGGACTTCTGGTTCGATACGACGCGCTACCCCAACTATGTCGATATCCAGGTTCAGATCGGCGACGGCGTAATGCGCATCATCGCCCCGCGCGAACGGGCCGTGGCGACCCAGGCCCATATCTTCGTTGTCTGGCTGCTGGCCGCGACCGTCTTGCTGATGTCCGTCGCCATCCTGTTCATCCGCAATCAGGTGCGGGCTATCGAGCGGCTGGCGGAGGCGGCCGAGGCCTTTGGCCGGGGCGAAATGCAGCAGCGGTTCAAGCCGCATGGCGCGCGCGAGGTCCGGGCCGCGGCACGCGCCTTCATGGACATGCGTGACCGTATCCAGCGTCACATCGACCAGCGCACCGCCCTGCTGGCTTCCGTCAGTCACGACCTGCGCACACCCCTGACCCGCCTGCGGCTCGAACTGGCGCTCGCCCCGCCCTTCAAGCGCGCCGCAGCCATGGAAGGTGATCTCGACCAGATGGAGCACATGATCGACGAATACCTCGCCTTCGCGCAGGGCGAGGCCGGCGAGGCGGCGGAAACCCTGTCGGTCCATGAGCTTCTGGCCCAGGCGGCCGAGGATGCCCGCCGTATCGGCGCGGCTGTCGAGGTCGAGGCACCCGAGGAGCTGACGACGACTGTGCGCCCCCTCGCCTTTCGCCGGGCTCTGGGCAATCTGGTGGGCAATGCGGCCGCCCATGGCGATACCGTGCGCCTGTCGGCCCGGCGCCTCCCCTCCGGCAGCCTGGAGATCGCGATCGAGGACGATGGCCCGGGCATCCCCGAGGACATGCACGAAGAGGCCTTCCGACCCTTCTCGAGGCTCGATGCGTCCCGCAACCAGAACCGCAAGGGTGTCGGCCTCGGACTGGCCATTGCCCGCGACGTCGCCCGCAGTCACGGGGGTGACATCACTCTTGATCGCAGCCCGCTGGGGGGACTGATGGCGCGAATTCGCCTTCCGGGTTAGAATGGGGGCCTGACAGGAGATCGCCATGCGCCCCTTTGCCTTCTTTGCCCCCCTCGCTGCCGTCACCGTCGTCGCCGGCGTCGCTATCGCCCAATCCCCGGAAGTGACCGTCACGCTCGGACCTGAGCTTGTCAGGAAGACCCAGGACCTGGGTGAACGTGAACTCGCTCAACAAGCCGACCAGTTGGTGCGAACCGTCGAGCGCGCCCTTGAACGCGAACAGGCCCTCTCCGGCGCCACGGTCAGCCTGACCCTCGTGGATATCCGCCCCAACCGGCCCACGATCGCGCAGATCGCAGCGGAACCCGGCCTCGACGCGATGCGCAGCCGCAGCATCGGCGGCGCCAGCATTGAGGGCGAAGTCGTCCTCGCGGATGGCACGCGCTATCCGGTCCGGTACAGCTGGTACTCGAACAGTATCGCCGAAGTCCGAGGCTTCTCGACCTGGCACGATGCCGACCATGCCTTTGACCGGTTCGCCCGGCGGCTGGCGACCGGTCGGCTAGCGGGATAGTTCGCGGGCCTTGTCGACCGCCGCGCGCACTGCCGCCTTGGCGGCGCGCTCGGCCCCGCCGTCGGCTTCCAGCGCATCCAGACCGGCGCGGGTCGTCCCGCCCTTCGACGCGATGCGACCGATGGCGTCTTCGAGACTCTGACCGCCAGAGACGCCGGCGGCGGCCGAACGCAGGGCGCCTCGGGCCAGACGCACGGCAGCATCTGCTGTCAGTCCTTCGGCCTCGCCTGCCTTCGCCAGTGCCTGGATGAAGGCATAGACAAAGGCCGGGGCCGATCCCGCTACGCCCGTGGCCGGATCCAGCAGATCCTCGGACTCCAGCGGCACCACATCGGCCATGCCCTCGAACAGGGCAGTGGCCACGTCCTGCGCCTTCTGATGCGGTGAATAGAGGCCGGCCACGCCCTGGCGCTGGGCCACGGCCGTCGTCGGCATCAGGCGCGCCACGCCCCGACCACCTGCAGCCTCGCAGACGTCATCCAGACGCACCCCGGCCATGACCGAGGCGAGCACGGCATCCTTGCCCATCACATCGACATGGGGGGCCAGCGCGTCCCGCCACACCGCCGGTTTGATGGCCAGCACCCAGACGCCCACGTCCTTCAGCTGGTCGGGAGACGGGTTGATGGTCGCGCCCGCGGCCTTCGCGTGGTCGGTCGCCGGCGTCTCAAACTGTTCGATGATCTTGAGCCGTTCCGCCCTGAAGCCCGGGGTCGCCAGCCAGCCCTCGACGAGGGCCGAGCCCAGTCGTCCGCATCCGATAAGGGCGATGTCGCAGTCCAGGGTAAAGGCGTCGGTCATGCAGTCTCCACGGGTGGCAAAGGCCCTGGCGGGCCGTCAGAACCGGGGAGTGCCTAACATGGGCAGGCGCGCGCCATCAAACCGGCGCGGGCCGGTGGGGCGCCTCAGGCCGTGCCGACAGTCTGGAACATACAGGCGTCGATCGCGTCCTGGGGCTTGCGCCCTCCCCGCACGAGGAAGTCAAACGCGGGAAAGTAGCGATCGGCTGCATCAATGGCGGCATCGATCATGGAGGCCGCCTGCGCGAGCGTCGGGCGTTCGCCGTGCGGCAGGGCCAGGGCGTGGCGGAACACGATTTCCTGATCCTCGCTCCACAGCTCGAAATGCCCCAGCCAGGTGCGCTGGTTGATCAGGCCGATCAGCTCGTGCAGGGCCGGACGGCGGGTCTTCTTCACACGCAGGTCCAGCGCGCAACACAGCTGCAGGCAGTCACCCTCCGGGCGCCAGGCGAACCACAGCTCATAGTCTTTCCAGTCGCCCGCCAGGGCGAAGGCCAGATCGCCGTCCGCCGTGCGGTCGAACGGCAGGTTCTCCGCTGTCAGAACGTGCTCGACCACATCGAGGGGATCGAAGGGTGTGTCCACCTCGTCCGGTCTGACCATGTCCATTCAGAGAGTCCTGTCCTTCAGAGGGTTAGCGGGAAGACCCCGGGAATCGCCCTCAGCACGCAGACGGTAGGCCTGTTCGCGGATTCGGCTCAACCGGCTGCGTCCCGGGGGGGAAGATCGCCTGTGGACGTTCCCTTTTGAGGCTTGTTGCGGGTGCGTTTCGCCGGTTCCGCGTCCGCGCCCTTCAGGGACGCCAGCTCGGCGCGCAGAGCGGCCACTTCGGCCTTCAGCGCGTCGAACTCGTCCCGGCGCACGAGGTCCAGCTCGGCAACCAGACGATCCGTCTGCGCGCGCATGGCCGATTTCGCTTCCTCACCGGCCGCCTGCGCCAGTCCCATGGCGCCAGTCGACAGACGGGCCAGTTCATCGAGAAGCGGATTACGGGTCTGCATGGTCTTCTGCCTTGATCGATTAGGGCGACGCTGGGCTGCGCCGGTTTCCAGAGGGTTAATGAAATCTTGCGGCCTACGGGTCCATGTGGCGCATCGCCCTGCCCCGCGCCAGTCACGCACCGCGCCCCGGGGGCTAATTCGTGCAAGACGCCCCGCACCTGACTTGCTAAAGCGAAGCCCATCCCGATCACCCAAGGATACTCCGTGACGTTCCCTGAATTCGATCCGGTCTGGTTCAGCATCGGCCCCTTCCCGGTGCGCTGGTACGCCCTGGCCTATATCGCGGGCCTCGGCCTCGGCTGGTGGTATGCTTCTCGGCTGGCCAGGAACACCTCGCTCTGGCTTCCCGGGCGCCCCCCGGTCACCCAGACGCAGCTTGACGACCTTGTGCTGTGGGTCGCGCTCGGCGTCATCGGAGGCGGCCGACTGGGCTATGCCCTGTTCTACAAGCCGTCGCTGTATGCCCAGCTGTTCACCGGTGAAGGGTGGTCGAAACTGGAGCTGTTCCGCATGTGGGACGGCGGCATGTCGTTCCACGGCGGCCTGATCGGAGTGACGCTGGCGATCCTCTGGTTCGCGCACCATCAGAAGATCCGGCTGCTCAGCGTGGGCGATCTGGTGGCCCCCGTGGTGCCTATCGGCCTGTTCTTCGGGCGTATGGCCAACTTCATCAACGGCGAGCTGTGGGGCCGTACGACCGATGTGCCCTGGGCCATCCGCTTCTGCAACGAGCGCATCTTCAACACCTATGGCTTCTGCCCGGCCGGTGATCTGCCCCGCCACCCCAGCCAGCTCTATGAAGCGGGGCTGGAGGGTGTTCTGCTGTTCCTGATCCTCGCCTTCGCCGTGTGGAAGGTGCGTCTGCTGGCCAAGCCCGGCTATGTCACCGGCCTGTTCCTGCTGGGCTATGGCCTCAGCCGGGCCGTGCTGGAAACGGTGCGGGAGCCCGATGCCCACATGCCCGATGCCCTGCAGGGTGTGGTCACCATGGGCATGTTGCTGTCGATTCCGATGATGCTGCTGGGCGCATGGTTGATCTGGCGCGCATGGAGCCGTCCGCCGGTCGGCCCGGCCTCCTGAGCGGCCACGCGCCCGCGACGGACCTGAAGGCGCGGCTCAAGCGAGAGATCGCCCTGACCGGGCCCCTGTCCGTCGCGGACTATGTCACGCGCTGCCTGCACGATCCGCGGGCCGGCTATTACGCCACCCGTCCGGCGATCGGGCCGGACGGCGACTTCCTGACGGCGCCGCTGGTCAGTCAGATGTTCGGCGAGCTGATCGGCCTGTGGCTGGTCGAGACCTGGAGCCGCATGGGCGCTCCCGCCGCCTTCCGCCTCGTCGAGGTGGGGCCCGGCGACGGCACCCTGATGGCCGACATCCTGCGCGCCGCCCGGGTGGTGCCTGCCTTCCTCGAGGCCTGCCGCCTGACCCTGGTCGAGCCGAGTGCCCCCCTGCGCGCCGTTCAGGCCCGGCGGCTGGCCGATCCGCCCGTCGCCCCGCTCTGGGCTGACAGTCTGGCGGCAATCGACGGCGAGGGCCCCGTGCTTCTGGTCGCCAATGAGGTGCTGGATTGTCTGCCCGCGCGCCAGTTCGAACGCACACCGGACGGCTGGGCCGAGCGCATGGTCGGGCTGGATGCCGAGGGCCATCTGGCATTCCGTCTGGGACCGGTCGCGCCCGGCTTTGTGCCGCCGCCCTATGGGGTGCAGCCCGGACAGGTGGCCGAGCAGTCCGAAATCCAGACCGCCTTTGCCCGCGCGGTGGCTGGCCTGATCCGCGCCGAGGGTGGCGCCGCCCTGCTCATCGACTACGGCCGCGACACACACGGGCCGGGCGATACCCTTCAGGCCCTGTCCCGGCACCGGAAGGTCGATCCCTTGGCGACACCCGGGCAGGCCGATCTGACGCAATGGGCGGACTTTCCCGCCGTGCTGGAGGAGGCCCGTCTGGCAGGTGTCGCAACCGCTCCCCTGCTGACGCAAGCTGAGTTCTTGACGCGGCTTGGCCTGACCGTCCGCGCGGACCGGTTGAAGACGGCCCAGCCGGACTCCGCCGACATCCTCGGCCGGCAGGTGGCGCGCCTGATTTCTCCCGACCAGATGGGTACCCTGTTCAAGGTCGCGGCCCTCCACGCGCCCGAAACCCTCACCCTGCCCGCCTTCGAGGTAGCCGCATGACCGACCTGCCCACGCCGATCACCCATCCGCTGCTGGCTATCCCGGGCATCCGCCATGGCTTCTTCACGCGAGAAGGCGGCGTCTCGACGGGGATCTACAAGGGTCTGAACACCGGCGTCGGGTCGAAGGATGATCCCGAGGCTGTGCGGGAGAACCGGGCCCGTGTGGCCGCCGCCATGGGAGGCACGGCCGGGGATTTCGCCGCCTGCTATCAGATCCACTCCGACATCGTGCACATGGCCAACGCGCCCTTCGGCGATGACCGTCCCGAGGGAGATGCCGTCGTCAGCGACCGGTCCGGGGTGCTGTGCGGCGTGCTGACGGCCGACTGTGCGCCGGTGCTGATCGCCAACCCGCGCGCCGGTCTGACCGCGGCGGTCCACGCCGGCTGGAAAGGCGCAATCGGCGGCGTTCTGGAAAGCACGCTCGCCCTGATGAAGACCCAAGGGGCGAGGCACGAGAACACGATCGCCATCGTCGGCCCCACCATCGCCCAGGCCTCCTATGAGGTCGACGCGGCGTTCGAGCAACGCTTCCTGCGCCAGTCCTCCGACGCGGGCCAGTACTTCGTCGTGGGCAAACAGCCGGACAAACGTCAGTTCGACCTGCCGGGCTTCGTCATGGGAAGGCTCGAGCGCGCGGGCGTCGGCCAGATCGCCTGGACCGGCCACGACACCCGCGTCGACGCCGACCGCTTCTATTCGAACCGCCGTGCCTACCTGAACGGCGAGCCCGACTTCGGCCGGATGATGAGCGTGATTACGCTGGAGTAGACGCCAGGAGATCAGTCCTCATACGGTACAACCTCCGGCCATGAGCCGCCGGCTAGCTCTGCGCCCAGGGTTCGGCAGGTGCCCCACTCTATCGTATACTCCGCGATCGTGCCGTCCACGATCTCAGCCTTTTCGATGTGCTCGACCACGGCCTCAGGGTCGGCAGTTTCCATACAGATGACGTTGCTCATGAACCCGAGATGCGTGATCGCCAACGCGTCGCGAGCCGCCAAACCAATCAGATCATTGTAGAAGACGAAATAGTCGTGAGCCCCCTTGGCCAATTCAGCCTCGCTTGGGGTTATCAGGATAACGCCTGTATTCTTATGGGAGCTTGGCTTTGAAATTGGGAGGCAATCGACGAACGACCGGTAGACGTTGCGCGCAACGACCGAGCGGGTGCTAATGGCGCCGGGACGGTCGATGTGACACTGGCCGTCCTTGCTACGATAGAACACTTCAATATGCGTCCCGGCGTGACAGGTCGCGCCTCCGCGATCCATGAGGTTGTCGAAGATCACCAGCGGCGGGGTATCAACCGAAACTTCTGACTGGCAGATGGTTTCGTTCAGGTGGGATATTCCCAGCGCCTCCAGGAACCACCGAGCAGCGTCGTCAGGCTCACTCGCCTTCGACGCCGATACCTCGGGCGTGACTGACGACTCTGGCGCGGGACCGCACCCCAACAGAGCCACTGCGCATATCAGCACTGCTCGCATATCGACCAAACTCATCACCTCCATGAGAGGGCTGAAGTTTAAGTCCGATCAAAAGCAAAGTAACCCGCTTCAGCCCGCCATCGCCATGTCGGGGGTGCGGACAACCTCACGCCAGGCGTCGCGGCGGGCCAGCAGTTCGCGAACCAGCATGTTGTTGACCGCGTGGCCGGCCTTGTAGCCTTCGTAGCGGCCCAGCAGCGGGCCCCCCAGCACATAGAGGTCGCCGATGGCATCCAGCGCCTTGTGCTTGACGAACTCGCGCTCCATCCGCAGGCCGCCGGTGTTCAGGATCTGGTCCCCGTCGATCACCACGGCGTTCTCGAGGCTGCCGCCGCGGGCCAGACCGGCGCGGCGCAGGGCGTCGACCTCATGGGCGAAGCCAAAGGTTCGCGCGGCCATAATGTCGCTGCGGAAGGTCGCTTCATCGACGACGAAATCGACCACCTGATTGCCGATCACCGGCGTGTCGAAGTCGATCTCGAAGCGCATCTCATAGTGGTCACAGGGCAGCAGGCGGGCGTGCTTGTCGCCCTCCGTCACCTCGATCGGCTTCAGGATTTCGATGTAGCGCAGCGGGGCGGCCTGATTGCGGAAGCCGGCCCGGTCCAGCAGCTGGACGAACGGCAGGGCAGAGCCGTCGAGGATCGGCAGTTCGGGACCATCCACCTCGACCACGGCGTTCGAAATGCCGAGCGCGCAGAAGGCGGCCATCAGGTGCTCGATGGTCGACAGGCGCACACCGGCGCCATTCTCGATCATGGTGTTGAGGCGCGCCTCGACCACGGCCTGCCCCGACACCGGGATGCGGTTGTCACGGTCGGTGACGTCGGTGCGGACGAAGACGATGCCCGTGCCCGTGGGGGCCGGGCGCACGGCCAGGCGCACGCGCTGGCCCGTATGCACGCCGACGCCGGCGATGATCGCCGGGGCGCGCAGGGTCTGTTCGAGATGATCGGCAGAAACCGGGATCACGAAACCGTCCACACAGAGGCCGGGCGGAATTGCCCGACCGAACCTCTATGCCGTGGTTGACGAGACGAAAACCAAAGTCAGGTTTCGGATTGTTTCGCCCCGGTTACGAACGTCCGCAGCACGGACGGTCGCCGGCTATGCTCAGTTGGCCAGACGCCTCAGAAACGAAGGGATTTCCAACTCATCCTCCTCGGAGGGTTCAGGCTCCGGGGTCTTGAGGGCCGAGTTTCCCGACAGACGCATCGAGCGGGGCTCATTGTGCGTCTCCGAACGGGCTTCCGGCGCATAGGGGGCCGGTTCCGGCTGGGCGCGCTTTCGACCGAACAGGCTCCAGCCCGACTTGCGGTGATGATCGCGATCGTCCCACTCGGGCTCGGGGGCAGGCTCCGGCTGGCGCTCGGCGCGCTGCGGCGTCGGCTCCATATAGAGGTCGCCCTGGACCGGACGGGTGGTGGCCCGCGGGTTCAGATCGGCTTCGTACTCCTCGACCCAGGGATCGACGATCGGGTCGAGCGTGCGCGGCTCGGCGGCCTTGATCACCGGCTCGGCGGGGGCAGCAGCCGGCGCGGGGCGCGGCTCAATGCGCGGCTCGGGGGCGCGGGCCTGTTCGAAGGTCGGGGTAACCGGCGCCGGTTCGGCCGAACGGATCACGGGCTCGGCGGCGCGGCGCGGCTCGCGGTCGGCCATGGTTGGCGCAGGCGCCGGGCGGGTGGCCGGCGTGGGGCGCGACAGGGTGGACGGCGGGGTCTGGGCGACCACGCCCTCGTCCATGCCGGTGGCCACGACCGACACGCGGATCTTGCCGTCCAGAGCCGGATCGAAGGCCGCACCGAAGATGATGTTGGCGTCGGGGTCGACCTCGGCCGAGATGGCGTTGGCGGCCTCGTCGACTTCCAGCAGGGTCATGTCCATGCCGCCGGTGATGTTCACCAGCACGGCCTTGGCTCCCTTCAGGCTGGTCTCGTCCAGCAGCGGGTTGGCGATGGCGTTCTGGGCGGCCATCAGGGCGCGGTCGTCACCCTCGGCCTCGCCCGTGCCCATCATGGCCTTGCCCATTTCGCTCATCACGGCGCGGACGTCGGCAAAGTCGAGGTTAATCAGGCCCGGCAGGATCATCAGATCAGTGATCGAGCGCACGCCCGAGTGCAGGACCTGGTCGGCCATGCCGAAGGCGTCCGAGAAGGTCGTCCGCTCATTGGCGACCCGGAACAGGTTCTGGTTCGGGATGACGATCAGGGTGTCGACATAACGCTGCAGCTCGGCAATGCCGGCCTCGGCCAGGCGCATGCGGTGACGGCCTTCGAAAGTGAAGGGCTTGGTCACGACGCCGACAGTCAGGATATTGCGGTCCCGCGCGCATTTCGCGATCACGGGCGCGGCGCCGGTCCCCGTGCCACCGCCCATACCGGCGGTGATGAAGACCATATGGGCGCCTTCCAGATGGGTGGCGATCTCGTCAGCTGATTCCTCGGCGGCGTTCATGCCGACCTCGGGGTGGGCGCCCGCACCCAGGCCTTGGGTAATCGTTTCGCCCAGCTGGATACGCCGGTCGGTCTTGGCGAAGCTGAGGTGCTGGGCGTCGGTGTTGGCGACGACAAAGTCGACCCCCTCGAGGCCCGCGTCGATCATATTGTTGACGGCATTGCCGCCCGCACCGCCGACGCCGAACACGACGATCCGCGGCTTCAATTCCGTAGCTTCAGGACGCACCAGCGACAGCGACATGTGATTTCCGACCTCTAATCCGAGCCCGCTCCGTCCAACCGAACGCCAATCCCCCCCGAATCGCATTGGTTATGAGCGGGTTAATAGAACACCCGTAAGCCTTAACAGGTGGTTACCGCATAGACTGAGTCGGGGAACGGGCCAGAGGGGGCAAACGCTCCCGGTGCCCATATATTTCGACAGGGTCCCGAGGGTTCGATCGGCCATGCCTGCAAAGAAAAAGGGCGGCTCTTGCGAGCCGCCCTTTTCCGTTCCGGTAGGGAAGAACCTTACCAGGGACGGAAGTTCAGACCGATGAAGAAGCGACGGCCCCAGGCATCGAAGTTGTTGTAGAGCGAGCCGCCCAGGTAGGGGTTCTGCTCGTTGTCGAAGGCGTTGACCACACCGGCGCGCAGCGACAGGTCGTCACGCACGTTCCACCGGAAGGTGAAGTCGTGGCGGGTGAACGCGCCGGTCTTGTAGCTGTCGACCGGGCGACCATCCAGGTTGCTGATACCGGCGAACACGTCGGCGATATCCTGCGAGGTCTGCCAGTCGGCAGTCCAGCTGACGCTCCAGATGTCGTTCGGCGCATAGGTCAGCGTCGAGTTGAAGCGGACGCGCGGGTAGTACACGCCGCCCACCAGACCGGTGGCATCGGTGGGATCGTCGGTGTTCAGGTACTGCTCCTGCGAGATCAGCCACAGGCCGCTCAGGCTGTAGGAGAAGCGACCCATGTCGCGACCGATCACGTCGTAGGTGTCCAGACCGTAGTTCAGGGTGAAGTCCAGACCTTCGGTTTCCAGACCCGCGTAGTTGATCGAGCCCTGGATGAAGCCACCGATCGGGTCGTTGTTCGGCCCGCCGATGTAGAACTCACGGCCCGGGGTCGGATCGTTGCGGAAGATGGTCGCGCAGGCCGCCGTGTTCAGCGAGTCGCCGTTCACGCAGTTGGCCGCCGCAGTCGCCGCCGACACCGAGGCGATAACCTTGTCGACCCGGATGTCATAGTAGTCGAGGACCAGCGACAGGTTCGGGAAGAACCGCGGCTTCAGGATCACCGAGAAGGTGAACGATTCCGACTCTTCCGGCTCCAGGAACGGGTTACCCGCGTTCACACCGGCCACGCCCGAGGTGTAGACCGGACGATAGTCATCTGCCGTCGTGGCCGTATCACCGTTGAAGTCGTAGCTCAGCGAGGTGCCGTTGGCGGCATTATACTGGGCCAGCAGGGCGTTACAGTTGGCCACGCGGTTGGAGCGGGTTTCCGGGTTCTGGGCGATGATGTTCGGCGTGGCACAGGGGTCCACGACACCGTTCCAGAAGGTCTGGGTCGCCGGGCTGAAGTTTTCAGCCAGGTTCGGCACACGCACCGAGGTGTTCAGGCTGGTCCGGAAGGCGATGTCCGGGATCGGACGGTAGACCAGGTTCAGACCATAGACGTCGCCCTTGCCGGCGGTGGTGTAGTCGAACTCGCGGTAGGAGGCGCTGAACTCGGCGTAGTCACCCAGGAAGCTGTCACGGAACAGCGGGATAGCGATTTCGCCGTAGAACTCGTCGCTTTCGTATTCCGCACCCGGGAAGTCAGGGCCGGTGTTCAGGAACAGCCAGCGATCGCCGGTGTCCGCGCTGCGACCCACAGCCTCCGTGTACTCACGACGGTGCTCGAAGCCGAGCGCCACGCCCAGCGGGCCGGCACCCCAGAAGTCCCACAGCTGACCCGAGACGTTGACCAGGGTCTGCTCCGAGATGTTCTGCTGACGAACGCGGATCGTGGCGTCGATATAGTTCAGGGCCGCTTCCGACTGGTTGTCGGCGCCGAAGATGTTCAGCGGCTGACATTCGGCAAGCGCGGCAGCGCCCGTCGCATAGTCACGCAGGTCGGCGTAACCCCAGTTGTAGTCGAAAGGCGTGCCACCTTCGGCAGCGATCCGCTGCGCCCGGCAGACGATCTCGCCGGGGTTACCATTGACCACACCGGCCGCGTCGACCACGGCATCGGCCGCCAGGGCGAAGCGCAGGACATCCACGCCGCGCTCGGCGTTGACGTTGTTCATTTCACCGCGGGTGTAGCCGACATCCCAGCCCACGTTGCGGAAGAACAGCAGGTTGTCCAGATCACCTTCAAGGGCGATCACATAGCGTTCGACCTCACGGCTGTTGTCCTGCATCCGGTCCGGACCGAACATGACGTGACGGGCGAACGGCGCGGAGAACGCAGCACCCGGGGCGCCCGGCTGGGTCGCCGTCGGCGGTCCATAGGGAACGGCGGTGTTCGCCGCAATCGCGTCCTTGACGATCTGCGGCAGGAAGGCGTTGTCGCTCCAGCGCAGGTCGAACGCGGCGGTGCTGCGGATCGGGTTGGTCTGGTCGTCGCCATAGGTAACGTCCAGCAGGTTGACGTCGAAGAACGTCGGCTGGGCGATATCGAACGCCTCTTCCTTGACGTACTTGTACTCGCCGCTCAGCGTCACATTGTCCAGCACGTTGAAGGTGAAGCCGGCCTGATAACGCTGCGACTCGATTTCCGGGAAGCGCGAAGCGGTCGAGAAGTCGGCCGCGCTGACGCCGTCGCCACCGTAGTTGTACGGACGCGACAGACCGACAGTGCCGATGCGCTGACCGAAGTCGGCCAGACGAGCCGTGCCCGTGCCCGGATCATACCAGAAGGTCTTGCCCGGGTTCGGGGCGAAACACTGCGAGTTCGTCACGCGCGAGACCGAGGTCGGAACGCAGAGGAAGGTACCGCTCAGCGTCGGGTACGGAATCAGCGGGTTGTCCAGCGGGCTCGGCTGCTGGGTGTTGAACAGGGTGGTCTGACCCCATTGCGGACGGTCGATGCGGTTCAGGTTGTAGAACAGCATGTTGTCCAGGACGCCATCCGAGCGCGCGTAGTTCGGATCAGCATCGATGCCGATCAGACGCGGATCCTCGGCCAGCCAGTCGACGTCGAACGAGGTGACCATGTCGGCCTTCTCGTACTCACCGAAGGCGTAGACGTTCAGGCGGTCGTCCAGCAGGTTGGTACCGACCAGCAGCGAGGCGCGGCGGGTGGCTTCACCGTTCTGGTTGATCATGCCGTAGTTGGCGTCGAACTCGATGCCTTCGAAGTCGTCGCGCAGGATGAAGTTCAGCACCCCGGCCACGGCGTCGGCGCCGTAGATCGACGAGGCACCGCCGGTGATGATCTCGATGTTCTCGATCAGCAGGCGGGGAATGGTGGAGACGTCAACCGACAGCGTGCCGGCGCTCGAGCCGACGTGACGGCGACCGTCCACCAGGGTCAGGGTACGGCCGGTACCCAGCGAACGCAGGTTGGCAAAGTCCAGACCGCCGTCGTTCAGGCCCGAGCCCGTCGTGTCCGACGGAACCAGCGAGTTCGACAGGGCCGGGATGGTGGCCAGATAGTCGATGACCGTCGACTGACCGGTGGTCAGCAGCGCTTCACGCTCGACCTGGATCAGCGGGGTGGGGGCGTTGGTCGGGTCGCGGCGGATACGCGAACCGGTAACGACGATTTCCTCGACCTGAACCTCGCCCTGCGGGTCCTGGCTGGCATCCTGGGCCAGGGCCGGAGCCGAGGCGGCGATGACGCCCGCCAGGATGGTCGTTCCAAAGAGATACTTGCGCTTCAACAGCATGTTTTGTTGCCCCAACCGTGAGATTTGAGAGTACGTGACGCAGCCCACAGATCGCAGCCTACGCTTCCGGATTGCACGCTAGCAGCAAAGTGGCGCGCCACAAGGCATTGTGGCCCGACTGTGACCAATGAAGGTGCCACATGTTACAATCCGGACACACTCTCGCCACGCACGCGAAATGTTTCGGATCGCCCGAACGGACGGCATTTCAGAGGTTACGGCGAAGCCAGTCCGCCGCGCGGGCGATCACACCGCCCTCCCCCAGCCCCGGCGCATCGGCGGCGGAAATCTGGCGGGTCATGAGCCGGCGAGCCGAAACTGATTCCCGCGGGCCATAGGCCGCCTTGAGCAGGCTGCCGGCGGCCGCACAGAACGCGGGACCTGACGCCGCATCGGCCAGATGGGGCGCCCGCTGGGGCCGCCCAAGACGAACCGGTCGATCAAAAACGCGGACCGCCAGCTCCCGCACGCCGTTCAGCTGGCTGGCCCCGCCGGTCAGCACGACACTGGTACCGGGATCGAGCGCGATGCCGCCGCTGCGAATCCGGTCCCGCAGGATTTCCAGCGTCTCCTCGACCCGGGGCGCGATCACACTTTTCAGCATGGCACGCGGGACCACCACGGCGCCCGCCGAAGGATCCTCGCCCCGCGGCGGGGCTTCGAGCAACTCCCGATCCTCATTGGCCGAGGCCATGGCCGAGCCATGCAGCGTCTTCAGACGCTCGGCCCCCGCCCGCGAGGTCGACAGGCCGCGGGCGATATCGCTGGTCACGTGATCGCCGCCGACATTCAGGCTCTCGACATGCAGCAGGCTGCGGCCGGACCACACGGTCGCCGTCGTCGTACCGCCCCCCATGTCGATGCACAGGGCGCCCAGATCCATCTCGTCGTCTTCAAGGGCGGCCAGGGCGGATGTCACCGGCGCCGCGACCACACCCTGCAGATCAAGATGGGCCAGCTCCAGACAGTGGCTGAGCGACAGGAACGCCGTCTCGGCCATCGACACGACCAGCAGGTCGAGTTCGAGGCTGTTGCCCCGCATGGCGCGCGGATCGCGCACGCCCCTGGCATCGTCGACCGACCAGGCGACAGGCAGCACGTGGATGGGGCGACGGTCCGGCAACCGGATTTTGTCCAGCGCCAGGCCGATGGCCCGCGCGAGATCAGCATCGCTGACCGGATTGGCGCCGAGGGAGACGCGTGCGCGCACGCGGTGGCTCTGCATCCGGCCAGCGGAGGTGCTGACCATCACGCCGGTCACGGGGACGCCGGCAGCCCGCTCGGCGCGCTCGACCACATGACCGATGGCCTGGGCCGCGCCTTCCATGTCGACGATCATACCCTGCTGCACACCACGCGACTGCACATGGCCCACGCCGGCGACACGCACGGTGCGGTCGGCATGGCGCACACCGTCAGCCTTCATGATGAAACAGGCCATCTTGGAGTGGCCGATATCCAGCGCGGCGACCAGCGGCGCGCGGCTGCTGCCCACCGCGCCATCAAGGCTGAGTTCCGGACGACGCCCCGCCATCACAGACCCCCTGCTGCATAGGCGGCATTGGCCAGGTCGCCCGCGAGCGTCTCGGGCCGCAGACCGAGGGTGCCCGGCACCTTCAGGTCCACCAGCTCGAACCCGCGCTCGAACAGATGATGGCGCTGGTCCAGCGCATCCAGCTGGATCAGGGCGCCCTCGACGTCTTCGGCCGGCAGGCGGATCAGGCCCCCGTCCTTGAGACGCACGTCCCAACGCCGCTCATCGACCCTGACCAGGGCCTCGGTGCGGTCGCGCAGGCGCGGGCGCGCCTCAATCAGCGGCAGGATGTCGGCGGCAGCCGCTTCGGCCCCCGCCCCCACCACCAGCGGCAGATGCAGATACTGACGCGGATCGGCGCCCCGGATCACCTGACCCTCCCCGTCGATCACTGAGATCTGTCCGTTCGCCTGCCAGATGGCCATACGGTCGTGCTCGACCACCTCGACCAGCAGGGTCCCGGGGAGCAGACGCACCACACGCGCGTCCTTGACCCAGCTGACGGCCCGGACCTGTTCCAGCAGGGCCTCCAGGTCGAGCGAGTTCATCGACTGGCCGCGTTGAACGTCCAGGGCGGCCTGGATCGCGGGCGTGGCCTCGGCCGACGCCCCGGTCACATGCACGCGCGACAGGCGAAAGCCCATCCCGGCGACCATGCCGTCAATGCCATGGGACATCGACTGGCCCACGCGCTCGGCCCGCGCCCCGGTCGCCATCAGACCGCCAATGAACAGCACGCCGACCAGCAGCGAAATCCCGACCGCGCGCGCCGACAGGTCCAGCCGACCGATGGCCGCCATCTTGGCCGGCAGGCCGTTGGGCTGCGCCTTGCCGCGCCCTCCGCGACCGCGTGACGACGGAGCCTGACGCCCCCGGGACGTGCCTCCGCCTTGCTGGCGCCGGCCGCCGCGAACTACCGCGGGCATGACGCGTCCTCCACCATCCACCTGACCAGTTCCGGATACCCGATGCCGACATGGGCGGCCTGCTCCGGAACGAGCGAGGTCGAGGTCATGCCCGGCTGGGTGTTGACCTCCAGAAGAACGAGAACGTCCTTAATATCGTCATAACGAAAATCGGATCGTGACACGCCGCGACAGCCCAGCGCCGCATGGGCCCGCTCCGAAAGCCGCAGGGCCATCTCGAACACATCGGATTTCAGTCGCGCCGGCAGCTCGTGGACCGAGCCGCCCGGAGCATATTTGGCTTCATAGTCATAGAAGCCCTTGGTCGGGGTGATGTCGGTCACCGTCAGCGCCCGCGGGCCGTCCGCCTCACCCAGCACGGCGACCGCCAGTTCGCGACCGGCGATGAAGGGCTCCACCATCACCTGCTCGCCATAGGTCCAGTCGTCGGCACCGATCTCCTGGGGCGGGCGGTTCGATCCTTCGGTGACCAGAAAGACGCCGACCGATGACCCCTCGGCATTCGGCTTGATCACATAGGGCGGTGCGATCACGTGGTCGCGCGCGACCTCATGCCGGTCGAACAGGCCCCCGCCCGGCACCGGTATGCCGGCCGCCGCCAGCACCGCCTTCGATTTCGCCTTGTCCATGGCCAGCGCCGAGGCCAGCACGCCGGAATGCGTATAGGGAATGCCCAGCGTCTCCAGCACGCCCTGGACGCAACCGTCCTCGCCCCAGGCGCCGTGCAGACAGTTCAGCACCACATCGGGGCGCACCAGACCGCCCAGCACATTGGCCAGATCCCGCCCGGCATCGATACGGCTGACGCGGCCGACCTGTCCCTCCAGCGCATCCGCACAGCCCTTGCCCGAGTTCAGCGACACCTCGCGCTCCGCCGACAGCCCTCCCATCAGGACGGCGACATGCAGGTCTTTCAGGGAGCGCTTCATGGTGCGGAACGAAACTCAGAGGGGGCGGCCGATCCTCCTGATCTCCCAATCGAGGTTTACGCCGAGTTTACTTTGAACGTCGGCGCGCACCGCCTCGCCCAGACCCTCGATGTCGGCAGCCGTCGCCTCGCCCGGGTTGATCATGAAATTGCTGTGCAATTCGCTGAACTTGGCCCCGCCACCCGTCACCGAGAAAAGTTTTCCACGCCAGCCCGCTTCATCCACAAGTTTCCAGCTGGAGTGGCCGGGCGGATTCTTGAAGGTCGAGCCGCCGGTCTTCTCGCGGATCGGCTGGGTCTGTTCCCGGCGGCTGGTGATCTCGTCGATCCGGGCCTGCACGGCCTCGGGGTCGTCGGGGGTGCCGCGATAGGTGGCCTCCAGCCAGAGGATGTCGGCGGGCGCCTCCGAGTGCCGATAGGTGTAGCCGAAGTCGGCCAGCGCATACTCGACGCGCTCGCCCGTCCGGGTCACGCCCCGCGCCGAGACCAGCACATCCCTGGTCTCCGAGCCGTAGCACCCGGCGTTCATGGTCAGGGCGCCGCCGATCGTGCCCGGAATGCCGGCATAGAATTCCAGCCCGCCGATCCCGGCCTTTGCTGAAGCGCGCGCCACCATGGAGTCCAGTGCGCCCGCGCCCGCAGTGATCGTGTCGCCCTCGGTCGTGATCTGTGCCCAGGGGCGCCCGGCCAGGCGGATCACCACCCCCTCGACCCCGCCGTCGCGCACGATGACGTTCGACCCCACACCCAACACCGTGACCGGCACCGAGGCGTCGAGAGCCTTCAGAAAGTCGGCCAGATCATCTGCATCCGCCGGAATGAACAGCACATCCGCTGCCCCGCCCACCCGAAACCAGGTGTACGGCCCCAGCGGCTCGTCCCGCAGCAGCTTGCCGCGGACTTCGGGGAGTGTATCACGCCAGCTCATCCCAGCGCCTCAAGCTGCCCCGGCAGGGCATAGGCCCAGGCCGTGATGTCCCCTGCTCCCAGCAGCACCACCAGATCGCCGGGCTTCGCCTCGTCGCGGATCAGGCGCGGCAGGGCGGCGGCGCTCTCCAGCGGACGCACCGAGCGATGTCCGAACCGGCGGATGCCCTCGACCAGGGCGTCCTTGTCGACCCCCTCGATCGGTTGCTCCCCGGCCGCATAGACATCGGCGACCAGCACCGAGTCCGCATCAGCGAAACAGGTCGAGAAGTCGTTCATCAGGTCGCGCAGGCGGGTGTAGCGGTGCGGCTGGACCACAGCGATCACCCGGCCCGAGCCCTCGGTCTTGTGCACCACCTGACGGGCGGCCCGGAGCACGGCGGCGATTTCCACCGGGTGATGGCCATAGTCGTCGACGATCCGGACACCCTCGACCACGCCCGTGGTGGTGAAGCGTCGCTTGACCCCGCCGAAGCCGGCCAGCCCCTCGCGGATGGCGGCGTCCGACACGCCCAGCTCCCGCGCCACGGCGATGGCCGCCAGGGCGTTCGACACATTGTGCGATCCCGCCATCGGCAGATGCAGCCCCTCCAGCATCTCGGGTTCGTCCAGGGCATCCAGCCCCTGCTTCTGGAAGGCCACGTCGAAGCGCGTGCCGTCCGGTCCCATGTCGCAGTTCACGGCCCGAACCATGGCCTGCGGATTGGTGCCATAGGTGACCAGCCGCCGGTTATCGATGGTGGCCACCAGCCGCTGCACCTCGGGGTGGTCCAGACAGACGGCGGCAAAGCCGTAGAAGGGTATGTTCTCGACGAAATCGACGAACGCCTTACGCACCCCGTCGAAGTCGCCGTAATGGTCCAGATGCTCGGGATCGATATTGGTCACCACGGCGACCGTGGATTTCAGCCTCAGGAAACTGCCGTCGCTCTCGTCGGCCTCGACGACGATCCAGTCACCGTCGCCGACCTTGGCATTGGTGCCATAGGCATTGATGATCCCGCCGTTGACGATCGTCGGATCGGTGCCGCCCGCATCCAGCAGGGCCGCGATCATGGACGTCGTCGTGGTCTTCCCGTGGGTACCCCCCACCGCCACCGAGAACTGAAGCCGCATCAGCTCGGCCAGCATCTCGGCCCGCCGGACCAGCGGAATGCGGCGGCTGCGCGCCACCATCATTTCGGGATTGTCGGCCTTGACCGCCGTCGAATAGACGACCGCCGCGACCTCCTCGCCCACATGGTCGGCGTCGTGACCGATGAAAATCTTCGCGCCCAGTTGCTCCAGCCGCTCGGTATTGGCCCCGGCCTTCGCGTCCGAGCCCTGCACCTGATAGCCGATCTTGAGCATGATCTCGGCGATGCCGCTCATGCCGATACCGCCGATGCCGACGAAGTGGACGGGCCCGATCGGGAAGGGAACTGGACGAAGACGTGCGATCATCGGGGCGTCATAGCGGACTTTGTCGGGATTGCACCAGACGCGCCCCCTGTCCGATTTCGCCGACATGGCTAACCGCCTCTTAACCCTGCGGACTCAGGATCGCCGCCTGTATCAACGGGGCCGCATTCATGTCCGACATCCAGACCGACGTCATCCTGAGGGGCGACTGCATCCAGGTGCTCAGGTCCCTGCCCGACGCCTCGGTCGATCTGGTGTTCGCCGATCCGCCCTATAATCTCCAGCTGGGCGGCGACCTGCTGCGGCCGGACAATTCGCGCGTCGATGCGGTCGACGACGACTGGGACAAGTTCGACAGCTTTGCCGCCTATGACGCCTTCACCCGTGCCTGGATGGCCGAGTGCCGCCGGGTGCTGAAGCCCGAGGGCTCGATCTGGGTGATCGGCAGCTATCACAATGTCTTCCGCCTCGGCACCGCCATCCAGGACTTGGGCTTCTGGGTGCTGAACGACATCATCTGGCGCAAGTCCAACCCCATGCCGAACTTCAAGGGCACGCGGTTTACCAATGCCCACGAAACCCTGATCTGGGCCGCCCGCAGCCAGGACCAGAAGCGCTACACTTTCAACTACGACGCCCTGAAGGCCTTCAACGAAGACACCCAGATGCGCTCTGACTGGACCTTCGCCCTGTGTACGGGCGAGGAGCGGATCAAGGACGCCGACGGCAAGAAGGCCCACCCCACGCAAAAGCCCGAGGCCCTGCTGCACCGTGTGCTTCTGGCTTCGACCAAACCCGGTGCCGTGGTGCTGGATCCCTTCTTCGGCACGGGCACCACGGGCGCCGCCGCCAAGCGTCTCGGCCGCCACTACATCGGCATCGAGCGCGAAGACGCTTATATCCGTCTGGCCGAACAGCGCCTCGCCGCCGTCGTGCCCGCCAACCCCGAGGATCTGGCCGTCATGGGCTCCAAGCGGTCCGAACCGCGTGTGCCCTTCGGCGCCCTGGTCGAGGCCGGCCTGCTCCGACCCGGAGACCGGCTCTACGCCCCGGACGGTTCGCGCGAGGCCCGGGTGCGCGCCGACGGCTCACTGGTCCACGGCGACCTGACCGGCTCGATCCACAAGCTGGGTGCCCTGATGGAAAACGCCCCGGCCTGCAACGGCTGGACCTACTGGCGCTTCAAGACCGATCAGGGCTTCAAGTCGATCGACACCCTGCGCGCCGAAATTCGCGCGGGGATGTAGACCTGCTGCGCCTGCCCTACTGATCCCTGCGGCCGGGAGTCCCCCTGGCCCAGGCGTCGAGGGGAATAGTCATTCTGTCCAGGCCCTCCACGACACCCCTGGAGTCGTAACGCAGCAAGAAAACCATCGCTGGTGCATCCAGGGGGCACACGCCTGGTGTTCTTGCATTGCTCGTGACCCCCAGGCCCGCAACCTCTAGGAGCGTCGTCAGCATATCATTGCCGAGGCTCTGGGGTTCCTGATTGAAGGTCGTCACCATCCCGTTGGAAAAGCTCACCGACAGCTTGCCGCCGACGATGCCACTTTGCGGTCGCACAGACCGGACCCTTCCTGGAATGGAGGTAACGTTCACCTGGACAGCCTTGTCCTTGTCACAGGTGAGCACCAGCGCAGGGACGGGATCGTAGAAGGTGACCCCGTCGGCCCTGTAGCCATCAGAGAACACAAGGCTTGAGCATCCCGCCATCGACGCGCTCACAGCCACACTCAATGCCACTTTCCACCACAGCATCTGTCACCTCCACGGTTCAGGGTTGAACTCAACCAATCCGCGAAGTCTGATCATCAAATCGAGCGCGTAACAATGATTTTTTAAAGACCGTGGGCAAGGCGTGTATGGCTTGCTCATCGTCGTGCCAGATCAGCGTGTCACTGGCGCCGATTGCCCGCATCACCGTCAGCTCCAGCTCGAAATGGGTGAAGACGTGGCGGACCGTGCCCACGTTCCGCCAGTCGGCCGCGATGGGAGGCCCGCTACCCTCCCCGGCATCCCAGCCAGAGGTCGGCAGGCCCAGCATCCCGCCGAGCAGGCCCCTGTCCGGCCGCTTGACCAGACCGACCCGACCCTCGCCGTCGAACAGAGCCCAGACCACGCCTTCGCGTCGCGGCTTCTTCGCCTTCGCCAGTTTCCTCGGCCAGGCTTCGGGGTCGCCGCTGGCGCGAGCCTGACACTCGTCCGCCAGTGGGCAGTCTCCGCACAGCGGAGACCGGGGCCGACAGATGCGCGACCCCAGATCCATCAGGGCTTGGGCCCAATCGCCGGGATCGCATTCCGCCGGCTCCGGCGTAAGGGCGTCGGCCAGCGCCCGCAGTTCCGCGCGCGCCTTCGGTAGCGGCGTCTCTACGGTGAACAGCCGCGCTATCACGCGCTCGACATTGCCGTCGACCACGACCGCCCGGCGGCCAAAGGCGATCGCCGCGATCGCCGCCGCCGTATAGGCGCCGAGGCCCGGCAGGGCGCGCAGGCCCTCTTCCGTGTCCGGGAACACCCCGCCGTGACGCTCCGCCACAGCCCGCGCGCAGGCCAGCAGGTTGCGGGCGCGGGCGTAGTATCCCAGCCCCGCCCAGGCTGCCATCACCGCCTCGTCGGCCTCTCCCGCCAGCGCCTCGACCGTCGGCCAGCGTCGCGTGAAGGCCTCGAAATAGGGGGTGGCGTGGGGGACGGTGGTCTGCTGCAACATCACTTCCGACAGCCAGACCCGATAGGGATCCGCCCGCGTGGCAGAGCCCGGCGGCATCCGCCACGGCAGGCGCCGCGCATCGGACGCATACCAGTCTGCCAGCGCGTTGCGGATCGAGGCCAGTCGTCTGGAATCGGCGGGGGTCATGCTCTCCAGCATAGGAGCCCCGGTCGTAGAGGAGTATAGAGGGTCATATGAGACGACCTCTACCGACGGAAGACGAGACTCGCGCCATTCTGGCCCGGCGAAAGACGCGTCCCCTGCCCCGCTCCGCGCCGCGCGTCGGGCGGGCGCTGGAAAAGCTGATCCGCTCGCTCGACGACCGCTATGGCCGCGGGGCCGAGGCCCTGGAGGCCCGCTGGACCGAGATCGTCGGCGACCGGCTCGCCGCCGTCACCCGCCCCCAGAAACTGACCCGCCCGCGCAAGGGCCCGGACGGCCAGTCCGCCGGGGCGACGCTGGAGCTGCGCGTCGCCGGTCCGGCAGCCCTGCTGGTCCAGCACCAGTCGGAAGACATTCTGGAGCGCGTCAACCTGTTCCTGGGCCAGGGCGCGGTCGCCCGGCTTCGGATCGCCCAGGGCCCGATCGGACCGCGCGCCTCCCGCACGCCTGCACCGAAGGCCGCGCCCCCTCCGGTGCTCGGAGCCGCCGACGAGGCCGCGCTCCGGAACTCGGTCGCCAAGGCCCCGCCGCCCCTTGCGGCTGCGCTTGAACGTCTGGGACGCAGTGTCCTCACCCGCCGCGACGGCCGGCCCTAGGACAAAACTTTGCCGCAAGGCGTCTCGACAAAGACTGGGCGGGGTCCTAGCCAAGGACTCACCGTATCTGACGCGCCCCGTGCGCCCTGACCGTCAAGAGGATCGATCATGTCCACCGGCCGCAACACCGCCCGTTTCCGCTTCGGCGCCATGAGCCGCCGCGCCGCCCTGACGGGTGCGGCCCTTGCTGCCATGGGCGCACTCGCGGCGTGCGGCAACGAAGGCGGAGGCCAGGCGGCCCAGGGCGACATGGCCAAGGGCGCTCCCGAAGGCGCCAAGGTCACCGTCGTGGAATACGCCTCGGTCACCTGCGGACACTGCGCCCTGTGGCAGGAAACCACCTGGCCCGAGTTCAAGGCCAAATACGTCGACACCAACAAGGTGCGTTTCATCTTCCGTGAATTCCCGACCCCGCCGGCCGACGTGGCCGCGGCCGGCTTCCTGCTGGCGCGCTGCGCGGGCGAGGATCGCTATTTCCAGGTCGTGGAAGAAATCATGGCCAGCCAGCGCGAGTGGCAGCAGGGCGTCTCGCCTGCGACGACCCTCAGTCGCATCGCCACGTCGGTCGGCCTGAGCGAGGATGAATACCGCGCCTGCGTTACCGACCAGGACGCCCTCGCCGCGCTCGAAGGGCGCATCCAGGCGGGTCGGGCCGAAGGCGTGACCGGCACCCCGACCTTCTTCGTCAATGGCAACCGCGTGCCCGACAGTTCGATGGAAGGCCTCTCGGCCGCCGTCGACGCCGAACTGGCCAAATAGCCATGCGCCTCGTTGCCCTGATCGGCGCAGCCCTTGTTGCGATGGCCACGCCGGCGGTCGCCCAGGTGGCATCCGTCCCCCCTGTCGTGGCGGGCGAGCGGGTGCTGGGTCGGGCTGATGCGCCGGTGACCGTAATCGAATACGCCTCCTTCACCTGCCCGCACTGCGCCCACTGGGCCGTTGACGTCCTGCCGGCGTTCAAGGCGGCCTATGTCGATACCGGCAAGGTGCGGCTGGTCTATCGGGATCTGCCCACGCCGCCGGCCGAGCCGTCGTTCGTTGCGGCCAAGGTGTCGCGCTGCGTCGCTTCGGAGCAGGCTTTTCCGGTCATCGAAACCCTGTTCGCACAGCAGGGCGCGGCCCGCCTGATGCGCTGGCCAGCCGGCTGGTTCCTGAACGCCATCGACCAGGGTGGGCGCTCTCCTCAGGAGGTCATTGCCTGCGTCGAGGACCCGGCCACCGAAGCGGCCCTGAAGGCGGACCTCGACGCTGCAGAGGCGGCTGGCGTGACCGGCACGCCGACCTTCTTCGTCAACGGGGTTCGCGTCGAGAATCCCACACTGGAAGGTCTGGCCGCCGTCATCGACCCGCTGCTGGCGGGGCACTGATCCCGGACCCATGCATTTCCAGCGGCTCAGACTGGTCGGCTTCAAATCCTTCGTCGATCCGACGGAAGTCCACATTGCGCCGGGCCTGACCGGCATCGTCGGCCCGAACGGCTGCGGCAAGTCGAATGTGCTGGAGTCCCTGCGCTGGGTGATGGGCGCCAATTCGGCCAAGGCCATGCGCGGCCAGGGCATGGATGACGTCATCTTTGCCGGCGCCGCCGACCGGCCCCCGCGCAGCCATGCCGAGGTTTCGCTCAGCATCGACAACACCCAGCGGCGCGCGCCCCAGCCCTTCACGGACTCGGCGGTTCTTGAGGTCTCTCGCCGCATCGACCGGGGCCAGGGGTCGACCTATCGCATCAACGGCAAGGAGGTGCGGGCCCGCGACGTCCAGCTGCTGTTCGCCGATGCCTCGACCGGCGCCAACTCGCCCGCCCTGGTCCGTCAGGGTCAGATCAGCGAACTGATCGCCGCCAAGCCCCAGAACCGCCGCCGTATTCTGGAAGAGGCCGGGGGCGTGTCGGGCCTGCACACCCGCCGGCACGAGGCCGAGCTGCGCCTCAAGGCCGCCGAGACCAACCTCGACCGGCTGGACGATATCGGCAAGGAGCTGGAGACCGCCCTCACCCGTCTGAAGCGCGAAGCCCGTCAGGCCGAAAAGTACCGCAAGATCTCCGCCGAAATCCGGGCCCTGCAGTCCGCCGTGCTGCTGGCACGCTGGAAAGAAGCGGTCACGGCCCGGGACGAGGCGGTGACGGCCCTGCGTGAGGCCGAGGCCGAGGTCGGCCGCACCGAACTGGCAGCCACTCAGGCCCGCACCGAGTCGCTAAAGGCCCAGGAAGGGCTCAAGCCGGCGCGCGAGGAAGATGCCGTCGCCGGCGCCGTCCTGCACCGGGCGACCCTCGAACGCGACCGTCTCGACATGGCCGAGCAGGCCGCCCGCGCCGAGGTCGACCGCCTGACCCGCGAAGCCGAGCGTATCGCCGCTGATCTGGCCCGCGAGACCGAAATGGCGGGCGATGCGGACGCCGAGCTGGCGCGCCTGTCTGACGCCGTGGCGACGCTCGCGGCGGAGATTGAGGCCGCCCCCACGCGCGGACCCGAGCTCGACAAGGCCTTCGAGGACGCCGACGCCGCCCGCCGGACGGCCGAGGCCGAGGTCGAGCGACTCACGTCGGAACTGGCCGCCGTTCAGGCCCGCGCCCGCGCCGAGGCCGCCCGGCGGCAGGACGCGCAGTCCCGGCTCGACCGGCTGGAGGCCTCACGCCGCCAGACGGCCGCTGAACGCGAGGCCCTCCGCTCCGTCGATGCAGACGCCCGTGCCGAGGCCGACGCCGCCCTCACGAGAGCCCAGGCTGATCTGGAAGCCGCCCGCGACGCCGTGGAGCAGGCCGAGGCCGAACGGGGCGATCTGGCCCGCGCGGAACAGGAAGCCCGCACGACCGCCCGCACGCTCGAGGACCGTTTGGGCCGCCTGCAGACCGAGGCGCGGGGTCTGGCCCAGTTGCTGGCCCGCGCCCGCCGGGACCACGCCCCGGCCCTCGATTCCGTTCAGGCGGACCGCGGCTACGAAGCGGCGCTGGCGGCGGCGCTGGGCGAGGATCTGGATGCTGCCCTTGACCCGGCCGCCACCGCCCACTGGGCCGGGGCCGACGTCCCGGCGCCGACGTGGCCGGACGGCGTCATTCCCCTGTCGGAGCACGTCACGGCCCCTGACCTTCTGGCCGCCCGCCTCGCCTGGTGCGGCGTGGTGTCGGACGAGGATGCCGGCCGCCTGCCGCGCAAGCTGCCGGTCGGCGCCCGTCTGGTGACGGCGAGGGGCGACCTCTATCGCTGGGACGGTCTGGTTGTGCGCGCCGAGGCGCCTCGTCCCGCCGCCGTCCGGCTGGAGCAACGCACCCGCCTGTCGGAGGTCGAGACCGAGATCGATCAGGGCCGCCCGGCGCTCGACGCGGCCCAGGTCGAACTCAAGGATCTGACCGATCGCCTCCGCGCTGCCGACGAGGCTGTCAAATCCGCCCGACAGGCCCCCATCACCCTCGACCGCACCGTCACCACCGCTCGGGACCGGGTTGAGGCCCTGGCCCGCGAGGCGGCGCGTCAGGAAGCCCGCGCCCAGTCGCTCGATGAAACCCTCGCCCGGCTGGACGAAGACCTTGCCGCCGCCCGGACGGCACTCGACGCCCTGGCCGAAACCGAGGCGCCCGCGTCCGTCGCCGAGCTGGAGCAGGGCGTGACCATAGCCCGCGAGGCAGCCGAGGCCGCACGCGCCGCTGCCGCCCAGGCCCGTCTGGATCGCGATGCCGAGGCCCGTGCCGTCGAGGGCCGGGCCCGCCAGCTCGACACCCTGACCCGCGAGCGGAACGCCTGGTCCACCCGGGGCAAGGAAGCCCGCGCTCGCGTGTCCGCTCTTGAGGCCGCACAGGCCACCACCGCCGATCAGCTCCAGTCCGCCGCCCAGGCCCCGGACCAGTTCGTCGACAAGCGCAACACCCTGTTCGATGCCCTGACCGCCGCCGAAACCCGCAAGAAGGCGGCCTCAGACGCCCTCGCCGAGGCCGAGACCCGCGCGGGCGACGCCGACCGGGCCTCGCGGGCCGCCGAGTCCGCAGCGTCCCAGGCGCGCGAGGCCCGGGCCGGTCTGGTCGAGCGCGCCCGCGCCACAGAAGACGCCCTCGATCTCGCCGTGAACCGCCTGCGCGAAGCGGCGCAAATGACGCCCGAGGCGCTTGAAGCCAAGCTGTCCGAGGACGCGGTTGCCCGGCCCGCCGATGTGGCCGGGGCCGAAAGCCTGCTGGCCGGGCTGGAGCGCGAGCGGGAGCACCTCGGCGCCGTCAATCTGCGCGCCGAGGAAGAGGCCGGCGAATACACCGAGCGGCTGGACGCCATGCGCACCGAGCGGGCCGACCTGACCGGCGCCATCGCCCGGCTTCGCGACGGCATCGACGAATTGAACGCCGAGGGCCGCGAGCGCCTGCTGGCCGCCTTCGACATCATCAACGACAACTTCAAGGCCCTGTTCGAGGCCCTGTTCGATGGCGGTCAGGCCGAGCTGAAACTGGTCGAGAGCGACGATCCGCTGGAGGCTGGCCTCGAAATCTTCGCCTGCCCGCCCGGCAAACGGCTGGCCGTCATGAGCCTGATGTCCGGTGGCGAGCAGGCCCTGACGGCCGCCGCCCTGATCTTTGCCGTCTTCCTCGCCAACCCGGCTCCGGTCTGTGTGCTGGATGAGGTCGACGCGCCGCTGGACGACGCCAACGTCGATCGCTTCTGTCGCATGCTGAACGAGATGCGGAACCGCACCGACACCCGCTTCATCGTCATCACCCACAATCCGGTGACCATGAGCCGCATGGACCGACTGTACGGCGTCACCATGCCCGAGCGCGGTGTGTCCCAGCTGGTCAGCGTCGACCTGAAACAGGCCGAGAAACTGGTAGCCTAGCGGCTTGCCAATCGGTTGTACGGCGGGCAGATTTCGCGAATAGCGACTGAGCGGCTCCCGCCCCGGCAGAAACAGACGGCCCTTCAGCGCGCCTCCAGCGGCAGGGTCGGCACCGGCAGCTCGCCCTTCAGCCTGCGCACCTGGAAAGATCTCGCTCTGGATCACAGCGGTCCCGGCCTGACGATGACCGGCCTGATCATCGCGGCCTTTGTCTACGCACTGTTCACAGGCGGCCCGGTCCGATGGGCCTTGACCGGCCCCCTGCTGGCGGAGGGGCAGTTTTACCGGCTCCTGTCCCACATGTTCGCTCATCTGAACCTTTCCCACCTCTGGTTCAATCTGGCGGGCCTTCTCGCTCTCAGCCCGGTTGTCTATTCGAGATTCGGAAAGGGCTGGCCGGCCTGGTCTCGCTACTCCTTGCTCTACTTCGGCGCGGGCCTGGCGGGCGCCATCCTGTTCCTGGCCTTCCATCCGACCAGTGACATCCCCATGCTCGGGGCTTCGGGAGCCATTTTCGGCCTGTGGGGCGCAGCATCGCGCGTGGGGCCGGAGCCGGAGCCGGTACCTCTATGGTCGAGGCAGGTGGGCCTGGCCGTGCGGGGCGCGGTCGTCAGCAACCTTGCGATAGTCGGGCTTCTGTTTGTGCTCACCCGGACGACAGGCGGCGGGATCGGCCTCGCGTGGGAGGCTCATCTGGGCGGCTTCCTCGCCGGACTGTTCCTGATGCCATACCTGATGCAGGAAGCCGGCGTTGGTCTCACCGCCGCCGCGCCGACCTCAGATCATCCATGATCGGGCCGATCAGGTGCCAGGGCTCCACGCAGTAGCGGTGGAACAGGCGCCGGGGGTCGACCGCAAGCCGGTACAGCCACTCCAGGCCGAGCTTGCCCATCCAGCGCGGTGCGGCCTTCTGCACCCCCGCCTCATAGTCAAAGGCGGCCCCGACGTTCAGCACCACGCAATCCGGCAAGGCATCCAGATGGTCGGCGATCCAGATTTCCTGACGGGGCATCCCCATGCCGACCATCAGCACCTGGGGCGCAAACGCCTCCACCTTGCCTAGCAGCGCCTGATTGTCCGGTGAGCCCGGCGCCGCGTCGAAATAGCCCGAGTGCACCGCCAGTGCGACATTCCGATGCCGGCTGCGCAGGCGCTCGGCGGCCAGATCGGCCACCCCGTCCGCGCCTCCGATGAACATGACGCGCCAGCCCTTGCGATCAGCAAGCGCCCAGAAATGTTCGCGCCAGTCCAGATAGGTCGAGCGATGCTTGCGCCGCGTGCCTCGTCCAACCAGCCGCCCAAAGGCGATCAACGGCGTCGAGTCGATCTGCACCAGATCGGCCCGGGCAAAGAAATCCGCGACACGCGGCTCGTTGCGGATCAGATGCAGGCTGTGAAGATTGTGGTTGGCGATGACCGCCTTCTCGCCGGCCTCGACCCAGGCCGTCAGCTGATGCATGACCTCCTCGGGCCGCACCTTGTCCATCACCTGACCCAGCAGGCGGATGCGTTCGCCCTCGCGGCGGCTCAGACGATGGGGTACACGAGCCCGCCGCCGCCGGTCCGGCAGCGCAACCACGTCGGACATCCCGAGCTGATCGTCGAACATGGCGGCACTTTAGGGCGGCCTTCTGAAAACGAGGTGATCGGATGCGGTTAACGAAATCTGCCCTTCTGGCCCTGGCGGCCGGCCTTGTCGCGGAACCGACCCTGGCCCAGTCACGCGAGCCGCACCTGGTGATGAGCGGCGTGGGGCGGTTCGCCGTCTTCGTCGACCTCTCCACCCGCGAAGCGACGGACCAGCAGGTCCGCATCCGCACGCTTCAGGTCGCCGAACCGGGCTTTCAGGTGGAGGGCCAACCCTATTGGGGCGGATGGTCGTGGTGGATGTTCGACTGCGCGGAGCGGACTGCCGATAGACTGGATTTTGCCTCGATCCTCGAAGGCGGCATTGAGGGTCCGGTCGTCGCGGACCCCCAGCCGGCCTTCCCTGCGTCGCCCGGGGGAGACGCCGCCGAAGTGCTCGGCCTGGCATGTGCCACAGAGGCGCCGGACACGCCGGTCTTCACCTCGGTGGAAGACGCGGTGGCCGAAGGGCGTCGTCAGATGCTGCTCTAGCGCGCTGGCGGACTCGTGATCACCCGCCCCTGTTCAACACGTGCCTGTTTCGTCATGGTCAGGAACAGTCAGGGGGGCCTGACAATATTTTGCGGTACCACGGGTTCACGCAACAGGAGCATTCCATGTCCACCAAGATCACCCTCGCTGGAGGCGTTGCTGCCCTCGTCATGCTGGCTGCCGGTACCGCCTCGGCGCAGAGCGCCCCGCTGAACTATGACCAGCATCTGACCTGCTCGGCGATGTTCTTCGCCTTCTCAAAAATCCAGTCGGATCCGGACGATGTCAGCGCCCTCGAAGCCGCGACCGGCGTCATGCTGAACCGCGCCCAGGCCCTGCCGGCGGCCAATGGCCTGTCGGAAGATCAGGTTATCGAGGCCGCCGTCGGCCAGGCGGTTGAGATTATGGCCCAGATGGACGCCCAGTCCTCGATGAGCGCCAAGCAGAACGTCGTCTACAACTGGGGACCCGGCCTGGACCGCTGCCTCACGGCGGTGCTTGAGGAAGAATAAGCCACCCCGATCGACCGGCCGTCAGGCCCCGGTCTTCGCCGGGGCCTGATCCCGTTTCAGACCCGAAGGTCCCGACCATGCTTTTCGCCACTGCCCTCACCCTGTCGCTCGCCCTCGCTCCGGTTCAGGATCCGGAGCCATTGACGCTGGATGTGGCCACCTTCTGCGCAGGTGTGTTCTTCGCCCATTCGCGCCAGCCCGAAATCGCTGAACTGGACGGGGTCGAGCTCTACGAGCAACTGGTCGTCGTTTTCCTCGACCGGGGCGAAGCCCTTGGCGCACCCGCCGGTCTGGACCGTGAGGCCGTGATTTCGCGCTCGGCCAATGCGGCAGACAGGCTGACCGCGACCCTGGCCCAGCAGGAGACAGCGGAAGCGCGCACTACCATGCTCAACCAGTGGTTCGAGTTGGAACAGGCCTGCGTGGCTGCAGCCGAAGTCAGCGAACCCCTGGACTAGGTATGCGCGGCCTGCGCCTCGACCAGGTCGGCCAGACGCGCCGCCGCTTCGGGCAGGGCCGCAGAGCGAGCGCCCTCTGCCATCTTCGCCAGACGGCCGGACTCACCCAGAATGCCTTCCAGCGTAGCAGCCAGACCATCCACGGTGAGGTCGTCCTCGAGGATCAGCACCGCGCCCCCGGCCTCGACCAGACCCCGGGCATTGAAGCGCTGGTGGTCATCGGTCGCGATCTTGAGCGGCACCAGAATGGACGGCAGGCCCACGACGGCCAGTTCCGTACAGGTCGAGGCGCCGGCCCGGCCGATCGCCAGATGCGCCTTGCCCAGCCGCGCGGCCATGTCGCCGAAGAAGGGCGCCACCTCGGCCTTGACCCCGGCTGCGGCATAGGTGTCGCGCGCGGCATCGATGAACTCCGGCCGGGCCTGTTGCACCACAACCAGTCGCCTGCGCAGCTTGTCCGGCAGTGCCGCAATCGCGCGCGGGACCGTGTCCGACAGGATTCGCGCGCCCTGGCTGCCCCCCGTCACGAGCAGGTGGATCGCCCCCCGCGCACCCGGAGCCTCATAGGGCTTGTCTTCCAGGGCGGCGATCGGCGGGCGAACCGGGTTGCCGACCACCTCCAGCCGGTCCTTCAGGCTCTCAGGCAGGCGCCCGAGCGTCGGAAAGGCCGAGGCGACCATCCCGACCCGCTTGGCCAGCAGGCGGTTGGTTCGTCCCAGCACCGCATTCTGCTCGTGGATCAGGGTCGGCAAGCCCATGCTCATGGCGGCCAGCAGCGACGGCGCCGACGGATAGCCGCCGAAGCCGACGACCACCGAGGCGTCCAGCCGGCGAAAGGCCCTGCGCGCCTGCAGGACGCCCGCCGCGATCTTGACCCCTGCCTTCAACAGGCCCACCGGCCCGCTTCCGGTCGCGGAGTCGAGCGCCAGCCGTTCGTCGGCCGGGAAATGTTCGGCAAAGGCCTGACCGCGCCGGTCGGTCGCCAGCACGATCCGCCATCCCCTGCGGGCCATCTCCTCGGCCAGCGCCTGGGCGGGAAACAGGTGTCCGCCGGTTCCCCCGGCAGCGACGACACAGGTTTTGGTCATGGCGGTCCTACGACAGTATGCGGCCCAGCTGCGGAGCCGGGCGACGCCCGGTCCCCGGCTCGTAGGCGCCCGCTCGCCTGCGGGTCAAGGCCAGCGCCAGCCCCATCGTCAGGCCCATGGCCATCATCGACGAGCCGCCATAGCTGATAAAGGGCAGGGTCATCCCCTTGGTCGGGATCAGGTTCAGGTTCACTGCCACATTGATCGCCGCCTGCAGGCCGATCAGCATGAACAGGCCGGCGGCGGCCGTCTGCTCGAACGGATCGTTCAGGCGCATGGCCCGCGACAGGCCGCGCACCACGATGAAGGCATAGAGGCCGATCATCAACAGCGACAGGATCAGGCCAAACTCCTCCGCGCCGACGGAATAGATGAAGTCCGTGTGCAGGTCCGGCACGTGGCGCTTCATCACCCCCTCGCCGACCCCGCGTCCGAACAGGCCCCCGGCACGGATGGCCTCGGAGGCGCGGTCGATCTGGTGGGTGTCCTCCTGCCCCGGTGCCAGGAATTTCGCCACGCGCTCGCGCACGTGATCGAACAGGAAGTACAGCGAGAAGATGCCGGACATCACAAGCCCGCCCAGCACCGCCATCCACTTCAGCGGCACCCCGGCCATGAAGAAGACGGCCATGAAGGTCGTGGTGATCAACAGGGTCTGGCCGATGTCGGGCTGGATCAGCAACAGGCCGACGGTCACTACATAGAAGCTGAATGCGATCGAGACGCCGGGCACGCCCTGCCCCTTCTGGCCCTCGGCGAACATCCAGGCGGCCAGCACGATCAGGGTCGGCTTGGCGAACTCGGACGGCTGGAAGCTGAACGGGCCGATCAGGATCCATCGCGTGGCGCCCTTGGCCTCATTGCCCAGTATGGGCAGCACCGCCATGACCAGCAGGGCCGCAATCAGGGTGAAGACAGCAACCCGCCTGACCCCGCGCGGCGACAGCAGCGACGTGCCCAGCATGGCCACCAGTCCGACCGAGGCGAACACGATCATACGGATCGAATAGTGGAACGGGTTGGACAGCCGCTCATCCGCCATGATGGCGGCCGGGCTCGAGGCGAACGACAGGGCGATGCCGATGGCCATCAGGCCCAGTGCCGCCAGCACCAGCCCGCGATCCACCGTCCAGAACCACTTGGCCAGCAGGCTCTGGTCGCTCCGGGAAAAGGGCGGAACATAGGTCTGGGTCATGCGGCCACCTCGGGCTGGGCGCCAAGCGACAGGGCGGCGGCGCGGAACGCCTCTCCCCGTACCTCGAAGTCGGGAAACTGGTCGAAACTGGCGGCAGCGGGGCTCAGCAGCACCACCTCCTCGCGGCCGGTCGCGGACGCGGCCTCGAACGCCTGCTGGACGGCGCTGGCCATGTCGCCGCTGATCCGGTGGGGCACCTCGGCCAGGGCCGCCGCGAACGGCCCGGCCGCCTCGCCGATCAGGAAGGCTTCGACCACACGCGGGAACAGCTCCGTCAGGTCGTCGATCCCGCCGGCCTTGGCCCGCCCCCCGGCGATCCAGAACACCCGGTCATACGCTGCCAGCGCCTGCCGCGTCGCATCGGCATTGGTGGCCTTGGAGTCATTGATGAAGCGCACACGCCCGATCCGCCCGACCGGCTCCATCCGGTGCGCCAGTCCGGGGAAGGACAGCAGGCCCTCGACGGCCCCCTCATGCGCCACGCCCAGCGCGCGCGCGGCGGCATGGGCAAAGGCGGCGTTCTGCGCATTGTGGCGCCCGGCGAGGGAGGCGGCACCGGACAGGTCCACCGGCCCGTCCAGCGTATCGACGCCGTGGCTGCGCGGCAGATAGGCCCCTTCGGCGCCCACCATGATCGCGTCCTTGAGCCCGGCGGCAACCGTCCGGCCCCAGCGCTCGTCAACGCCGACCAGCGCGACCTGCCCTGCGCCAAGGTTCGCGAATATCCGCGCCTTGGCCGCGACATAGCCCTCCATGCCGCCGTGCCGGTCCAGATGGTCCGGGCTGATGTTGGTCAGGATCGCCACATCGGGCGCGAAGGTGGTGGTCAGGTCCAGCTGGTAGGACGAGCACTCGATCACATAGACCGCCCCCGGCGTCGGCTTTGGCAGGGCCAGCACGCCGATGCCGATGTTGCCGCCCATGTGCACCGTCATCCCGGCCTGCTTGAGGACCCAGGCGGTCAGGGCCGTGGTCGTCGACTTGCCATTGGTCCCCGTGATCGCCACCACCTGCGGCCGCTCGCCCTCGGCCAGCGCCGCCAGCGCCCGCGCGAACAGCTCCAGATCGCCGACGATCTCAATCCCGGCCTCCTTCGCCTTATCGACGGACCAGTGCGGAACCGGATGGGTCAGGGGCACACCCGGCGACAGCACCAGGGCGGCAAAGCCCGACCAGTCGGCGGTCGTCAGGTCCTCGACGACAAATCCCTCGGCCCCGGCCTGCATGCGGCTGGAAATGCCGTCATCCCACAGCACCGGCTCAGCGCCCCCGGCCTTGAGGGCGCGCGCCGCCGTCAGTCCCGACCGTCCAAGGCCGAAGACCGCGACCCGCCTGCCCTCGAAACCGGGAACCGGGATCATCGTCTATCTCAGTTTCAGGGTCGCCAGACCCGCCAGCGCCAGCATGGCCGACACGATCCAGAACCGGATCACCACGGTCGACTCGGGCCAGCCCATCTTCTCGAAATGGTGGTGAATCGGCGCCATCAGGAAGACGCGCTTTCCGGTAGCCTTGAAATATCCCACCTGGATCATGACCGACAGGGCTTCCAGCACGAACAGGCCGCCGACGATGCCCAGCACCAGCTCGTGCTTGGTGGTCACGGCGACGGCGCCCAGCGCCCCGCCCAGCGCCAGCGAGCCGGTGTCGCCCATGAAGATCTTCGCGGGCGGGGCGTTGTACCACAGGAACCCCGTGCCCCCGCCGATGATGGCCGCGAGGAACACCGACAGCTCACCGGCGCCCGGCACATGGTGGATCTGCAGATACTCTGAGAAGGCAAAGTTCCCGGCCAGATAGGCAATCATGCCGAACGCGGCCGAGGCCATCATGACCGGCACGATGGCCAGGCCGTCCAGCCCGTCGGTCAGGTTCACCGCATTGGAAAAGCCGACGATGGTGAAGGCCGCGAACGCCACATAGAACCAGCCGATGTTCAGCAGCACATCCTTGAAGAAGGGGAAGGCGACCGAGGTCTCGAGCCCCGCCGAGGTCGAGGGCGTCATCCACAGCACGGTCAGCACGCCCGCGATCACGGCGACGACCGTCTGGGCGACCAGCTTCTGTTTCGAGGTCAGGCCGGCCGAGCTCTGCTTGGTCACCTTGGAATAGTCATCGACGAAGCCCAGCACCGCGAACGCCAGCGTCACGCCCGACACGATCCAGATGTAGGGATTGGTCAGATCCCCCCACATCAGCACCGCCACGGCAATGCCGGTCAGGATCATCAGGCCGCCCATGGTCGGGGTGCCGACCTTTGACAGGTGCGAGACCGGGCCATCGTCGCGGATCGGCTGGCCCTTGCCCTGCTTCTTGCGCATCCAGGCGATGAAACGGCTGCCCATGGCCACGGCCACGATCATGGCGGTCGCCAGCGCCAGCGCCACGCGCACGGTCTGGTACTGCACCAGATTCAGCAGCGGATAATCCTGGGCGACGTCCGCATAGTAGAGATAGAGCAGGTAAAACACCTCAGACGGCCTCCTTAAGCCCCATCGTCAGAATTCAGGGCAGCCAGCGCCGCCGCAATCAGTCCGGCGCGCGAGCCGTTCGATCCCTTGACCATGACCAGGTCGCCGTCACGCACCAGGGCGTCGACGTCTCCGGCCATGGCGGTGGCCGTCTCGCGCCACTCGCCGCGCCGGCCTGCGGGCAGCGCCTCGTGCAGGTGGCGCATCATCGGTCCGGCCGTGTGGACCACATCGATGCCGCCATCCGCCAGCGGCCCGGCCAGTCCCGCATGCATGGCTTCGGCCTGGTCGCCCAGCTCCAGCATGTCGGTCAGGAAGACCACGCGCCGTCCGCCCTGCGGGAGGGTCCGGGCCCCCAGGCTGCGGAATCCCGCCGTCATCGACAGCGGATTGGCGTTATAGCTCTCGTCGATCAGGGTGAAGGCCTCGCCCCCGGCCCTGCGGATCTGGCGCACCTGTCCCCGGCCCGCCAGCGGCGCGAACCCGGCCAGCGCCGTGAGCGCGGTGTCCAGCGACACCTCCATGGCCCGCAGCACCGTCAGCACCGCCAGGCTGTTCAGGCCCCAGTGATAGCCCGACTGGCGCAGCCGGAAGTCCAGCGCCTGCTCCTCGACCACGGCCGAGACCGTCGCCCCCTCGGCGTCCGGCTGGAAGTCCAGCAACCGCGCTCCATGGTCGGCGGCGCTTCCGAACAGTCGCACCTCGGCGCCTTGCTCACGTGCGACATCGGCCAGCAGCCGCGTCCACGGATTGTCCCCGTTGATGACGGCGATGCCCCCGGGCTCCAGACCCTCGAAGATCGCCGCCTTCTCGCGCGCCACCCCGGCCTCGCCGTCGGCGAAGGCCTCGATGTGCACAGGGCCGACCGTGGTCACGCAGGCCACGTGCGGCCGGACCATCTTCGACAGGGGGCCGATCTCGCCCGGCGCATTCATGCCGATCTCGAACACCGCCCGCTCGGTGTCGCGTGGCATGCGCGCCAGCGTCAGCGGCACGCCGATATGGTTGTTGTAGCTCTTGACCGAGGCGTGGGCCCGGCCGGCCAGATCAAGGCCGGCCTTGATCGCCTGGGTCACGCTGGTCTTGCCGACACTGCCGGTCACCGCAGCGCGCCGGGCCGGGGCCCTCACCCGTGCCGTCTCGCCCAGAGCCTCAAGCGCCCTCAGCGTGTCGCCCACCTCGACGAACGGCCCGCCCTCCACCGGCCGCTCGACCAGGGCTCCGGCCGCGCCGGCCTCAAAGGCCCCTCTCGCGAACTCATGGCCGTCCCGCACGCCCTTCAGCGCCACGAACAGCTTGCCGGGTTCGATCTCGCGGCTGTCGAAGGCGACGCCGTCGACGACGAAGGTCTCACCCCTCAGCCGGCCCCCGGTCGCCCGGGCAATCTCGTCTGCCGTCCAGAGCGGCGCAGTAGGGGTTTCAGGCATGAACGCTCAGGGCCTCACTGGCGACGGTCACATCGTCGAACGGGTGCACGGTCGCCCCGACGATCTGACCCTGCTCATGCCCCTTTCCGGCGATCAGCACCACATCCCCGTCTTCTGCGCGCTCGATGGCCGACTGGATAGCCATCCGACGGTCCCCGATCTCCTCGGCATCCGGACAGCCGTTGCGGACCTCGGCCCGGATCGTCGCCGGATCTTCGGAGCGCGGATTGTCATCCGTGACGATGGCGACATCCGCCAGCTCGGCGGCCACCTGGCCCATCAGGGGGCGCTTGGCCCGATCCCGGTCCCCGCCGGCCCCGAACACGACGATCAGCCGCCCGCGCGTATGGGGGCGAAGCGACTGCAGCACGGTCTGCAGACCATCGGGCGTATGGGCGTAATCGACATAGACCTCGGCCCGGCCCCAGGAACGGCCGCCCTGCACCCGCTCCAGCCGGCCCCGCGCGCCCTCGATCTTCTCCAGCGCCGCCAGCACATCGCCGATGGCCGCGCCCCCCGCGATGCACAGGCCTGCGGCCACCAAAACGTTCGAGGCCTGGAAGGCGCCCGCCAGCGGCAGCAGCACCTCATGGCTCTCGCCGCGATAGTCGAGCATCAGCCGCTGACCCTCCGGCAGGGCCTCGCGCCCCGTCAGGGTCAGGTCGCGACCCCGCTGGCCCACGCCCATGATGTTCAGGCCCGACATGATCCCGGCTGCGGCAAAGCGCGAATAGGCGTCGGAGTCGGCGTTCAGCACCGCCGTCCGGCCGCGCGGCAACAGGGTCTCGAACAGTCGCAGCTTGGCCGACCGATAGGCGTCCATGTCACCATGATAATCCAGATGGTCCTGCGTCAGGTTGGTAAAGGCCGCGGCCTTCAGCGCCACGCCGTCCAGGCGCCGCTGGTCGATCCCGTGAGACGAGGCTTCCAGCGCCAGATGGGTGACCCCGCCCGCCGCCATGTCGGCCAGCAGGCGCGCCGCCTCGGCCGCATCGGGGCTGGTCAGGCCGGGGCCGGTCAGGGCGGTCAGCTCGCCCTTGCGCTGCACGGTCGCGCCGAGGGTGCCCATACTGGCCGAGACCAGACCCATGTGCGCCCAGATCTGGCGGCAGAAGGTGGCGACCGACGTCTTGCCATTGGTGCCCGTCACGGCGACGCAGGTGCGCGGCTGGGCCCCGTAGAAGCCCCGCGCGGCCAGCGCATAGGCGCGGCGCACGTCGCCTGCGGTCACCAGCACCGGTGCTGCACCGGCGGGCGTGTCGGAGGGGGCCAGCACGGCAGCGGCGCCCCGCGCCAGGGCCTGGGGGATGAAGGCGCGGCCGTCCTGGGCCGTGCCCGGCAGGGCGACGAACAGGCTGCCGGCATCCACCTTGCGGCTGTCGGCGGTCACACCGGTGATGACCGGGTCGGCGGGCACGTCCCGCTTGAGAAGATCGGACAGACGCTGGCCCTGCATCACAGCGAGGCCTCCATGTCCTTGAGCGTCGGATTGGGGCGTCCGTCGGCCAGCTGCCAGGCATCGTCCGCGCGCTTCACACCGACGAAGGGCGCGATCCGTTCGGCGATCCGTCCGACGGCCGGCGCGGCGACGAAGCCGCCGGTGCGCGGATAGCTGCCCGGCTCATCGACCAGCACCAGAATGGCATAGCGCGGCGCATCCAGCGGCCCATCGCTGGGGAACACGCCGATGAAGGTGCCGACCGCGACCGCCGGGTCATAGCGGCTGCCGGTCCATTTGTTGGCCGAGCCGGTCTTGCCGCCGACGCGCAGGCCCGCCGCATTGGCCCGACCGCCCGAACCGCGCACCACATTGCGCCGCATCAGGTCCAGCATGTTCACACTGGTCTGGGGGCTGACGACCTGTTTCGGATCAACCCCTGCGCCGCCCTTGCGCAGGCTGAGCGGCACATAGCGCCCGCCGTTGCTGAGCGCGCCCACCGCCGTGATCACCTGCACCGGCGTCACCATGATGCCATAGCCGAACGACAACGACGCCAGCGTCGAGGGCGACCAGTCGCGCGGCACCCGCGGCGCGGCCGATTCCACCAGCTCGATCGGCGCCCGCTCCAGCAGGCCCAGCCGCCCGAAATAGTCCTTCATCACATCGGGGCCCATCTGCACCGCGAGGCGCGAGGTGCCGATGTTGGACGAGTGCAGATAGACCTCTTCCAGCGTCATCACCCGGTTCTGGGCGTGGAAGTCCGTGATCCGGCGATTGCCGATCATGAAGGGCTCGGAGGCGTCGAACAGGGTCGCCATGTCCGCCGCGCCGGTGTCCAGCCCGGCCGCGACCGTGAAGCTCTTGAACACCGAGCCCATTTCATAGTGGCCCGAGGTCGCCAGATTGCGCGAGCCGCTGTCGGGCCAGCTGGCCATGGCCAGCACCTCGCCCGTCTGGACATTGGTGACGATCGCCACCCCGGCCTTGGCCTGGGTCTCGGCCATGGCCGTGGCCAGCTCGCTTTCGACCACGCCCTGGATGCGCAGGTCGATCGACAGGGCGAACGGTTCACCCGCCGCGCCATCGGCCCGCAGTTCCTTGTCAAAGGCCAGCTCGACGCCGGAGATGCCCTGCCCGCCCGTGTCGGTCGCGCCGATCAGGTGCCGGGCCTGACCGCCCTCCAGCGGATAGACGCGGCCATCCTCCATCGAGAAGGTCACCCCGCCCAGGCCCAGGTCGTGCACCTTCGCCCGCTCCTGCGGGGTCAGGCCGCTGGCGACGATCACCTGACGGTCGCCCCACAGCGCGCCCTTCAGCCGGTCGGCATCCAGCTCGGGCATGGCGCGCCGGATTTCGCGGAAGGCCACATCGCGGTCCCAGACCTGCGAGGGGTCGATGAACATGGCGTAGAAGATGACGTCGGTGGCCAGCAGCCGACCATTTCGATCGGTCAGGTCCGCCCGACTGCGGTCCGAGGCCACGCCGGCATAGCCTGCGTCCACGGGTTGCAGCAGGGCCGCATAGCCGGCCCTCAGCGCCAGACCGCTGAACACCACGCCGAAAACGGCCATCACCAGAAAGATGCGGACCCGGCTGTCTTCCTCGGGCCGGGCGTCGGCGCGGGCACGCTCGAAGCCGTGCTCGATCCACCACACCGCCTCCGCCAGCCAGCGCCACGAGGGCGACAGGCGCCGCGCCCGGCTTTCCAGATCCTTGAGCGGGCGACGCGCGGACGGCCGCCGCATCGACGAGGGATGGTGCTGGACGCTCATTGCGCACCCTCCGCCACATCCGCCGGTGCCGCGTCGGCCTCCGCCGGTACAGGCGTGACATCCTCGCCGGCCGGTGCCGCGACTGGCGCCTCGGGCGCATCCTCGCCGATGGGGGCCAGACCGGCCTGACGGGACAGGGCCTCCAGTCGCGCCGGGCTCTCGAGGCGCGCCACCTCGGCCCGCAGCATGCGAACCCGGAGCGAGGACTGGTCGATCTCGCGCTCCAGCTGGGCTATGCGCGAGGTCTCGCGCGCCGCCGACGCCTTGGTCAGATAGACCGACAGCAGCATGGCCGCGACGCACAGCAGGCCGAAGATCTCGACCCAGCGAACACCGCGCACCTTCCAGTCGAACAGACGGCGGACCATCGTCATGCGGCCAGCCTCCCCCAGGCGGGAGCTGCTGTCCGCACGGCGGCCCGCAGCCGGGCCGAGCGGGCGCGCGGATTGGCGGCCAGCTCTGCCTCTCCGGCGTCGACCGACCCCTTGAACTGCAGGGTGAAGCTCGGCACCCGGGGCTCGACCTTCTGCGGGGCGTGGCGCGACCCGCCGGGCGCGTTGCCCGTGCGCTCGGTCAGGAAGCTCTTGACCATCCGGTCTTCCAGAGAGTGGAAGGTCACCACCGCCAGCCGCCCGCCTTCCGGCAGCACCGCCTCGGCGCCTTCCAGCCCCCGGGCCAGTTCGCCCAGCTCGTCATTCACGGCGATGCGCAGGGCCTGGAACACCCGTGTGGCCGGATGGGTGGGCGCCCCGCGCCGTCCGCCCAGCGCCGCCTCGACCACTTCGGCCAGATCCAGGGTCCGCTCGAACGGGCGCTCGACCCGGCGGCGCAGGATGGCCGTGGCGATCCGGCCAGATTGGCGCTCGTCGCCGTACAGTTTGAAGATATGCGCCAGCGGACCGTGGTCCCAGCTGTTGACGATATCGGCCGCGCTCTGGCCTTCGCGCGACATGCGCATGTCCAGCGGGCCGTCCTTCATGAAGGAAAAGCCGCGCTCGGCCTGGTCCAGCTGCATCGACGACACGCCTATGTCGAACACGACCGCATCGACCCGCGCCTCACCGTCCAGCACATCGGCCAGCTCCGAGAAGGCCGAGCGGATCAGGCGGAACCGGTCCGGAAATGCTTGCCTCAGAGCCTCGGCATGGGGCTCGACCGTCGGGTCGCGATCCAGCGCGATCACCTCGGCGCCCGCCTCCAGAAAGGCACGCGAATAGCCGCCGGCGCCGAAGGTGGCATCCACCACCCGCTGACCGGGCGCCGGGCGCACCGCTTCGATCACGGCATCCAGCAGGACGGGAATGTGCGGCCGACCGGTGTCGGTCATGAGCCCGCCCCCTCGACCTTCAGCTGGGCCGCCAGCCGCAGCGCGCCCAGTTCGGCAATGCCCGCGCGCGCCAGCTGTCGGCGCTCGGCCCGGCGCGCCACCCAGGCCTCGCGGTTCCAGATCTGGAAGCGGTCGCCCAGCCCCACGATCACCACCGTCTCGCCCAGACCGGCATCCTGGATCAGGCTTTCCGGCAAGGTTACGCGCCCGCCGCCGTCAAAGGTCAGCCGGGTCTGTTCGCCCAGCACCTGCCACTCCAGCGCCGAGCGCTGCTCGGACCCGAACGGCAGGGAGCGGATCATTTCGACATAGGTGGCGAACAGGGGGTCCCCGCCGGCCTCGAGACAGTCAGCCTCGATCGACGGAAAGACGAAGATGGCGTGCTCGGCCCCGTTTTCGGAGGTGCGGAAGTCCTGCGGGATCAGCAGCCGCCGCTTCGCGTCCAATTGTTTCTCGACCGTCGAGAGAAACACCCCGTCCACTCGGACCCGTGAGGCCCGCCCCTTGGCTTACAACGCGACGCCCAGCCGACGTCAGACACCCCAAATCATTCGACTGGGATAGCATGGGATGAAATGGGTCTCAATGGGATTAGTTGACGATCCTTAACCATAAGGACGGTCCAGAACTGTCATCTCGACTGCAACAATGAGAACATACAGCGAACATGCCAAGTATTAACAGCCTGTGGACACAGTGTGCGCCACCTTTGCGCTCAAAGGGTTAACGGGCGCTCGGCCTCAAGCAGCGAGCGCCCGCGGCGCGAGCGGTAGGCAAGGAAGACGCTGCCTCAAGCAGCGAGCCGCCGCGCGGCGAGCGATAGGCTCTCCAATAAAAATGCCAGACGGTCTGTAAGCCGGGTTCTGTACCGCCCGGAGGCGGTGACGATCATTCCTCTAGGCCGATCGTTGCCGACCGGCTCCAGCAACCAACCCGGACGTCTGGGGCGGTGACCCCCGCACGGCAAGCCGCGCGCGACATCCCTATTCGGTCTTGCTCCAGGCGGGGTTTACCGTGCCGTCTCCGTTGCCGTCGACGCGGTGGGCTCTTACCCCACCCTTTCACCCTTCCCGGCCTCGAAAGACCGGAGGTTTGCTTTCTGTGGCACTGTCCCTCGGGTCACCCCGGGCGGGCGTTACCCGCCGCCTTTTCACCGTGGAGCCCGGACTTTCCTCGCCGGGGCCGAAACCCCGCCGCGACCGTCCGACCGTCTGGCGACCGACAGATGCGCCCTGTCACGAGCCGCGTCAATCGGAGGGGCCTAGGAGGGCAGCACGCCCGTCCGGCTCTCGGCGCTGGCCAGTTGCAACAGGCCGACCAGGCGCGCACGCGTTTCGCCATCGGCCTCGCCGTCCACGCGGTCCTGCCGCCAGTGCCGCTGGAACGCGGCCACCGAAAGACGCAGGTCCTCGTCGTATTCGGCCCTCGGCGCGATGCCATAGCCCAGCCGGTGCAGGCCCGCGCTCAGCACGGTGACGCCCAGTCCCGTGTCCCCGACCCTGAGCGGCGCACCCAGAGCCGCCACCCGCTCCGGCGCCGGCTCGAACCACAACCCGTGGCCCTCGCCTGCCAGACGTTTCCACGGAAAGCGCTCGCCCGGATCCTCCTTGCGGTCAGGCGCCAGGTCGGAATGGCCGATGATGCGGCTGTCGGGGATGGTCCAGCGGCTGCGGATGTCGGCGATCAGGGCGATCACCGCATCCACCTGCGCCTCGGGAAAGTCGCGATAGCCCCACTCGTGCCCGGGATTGACGATCTCGATCCCGATCGAGGCGGCATTGCAGTCGGCCTCCCCCTGCCAGCTGCCCTTGCCCGCGTGCCAGGCGCGACGCTCCTCGGGCACCAGGGCATAGAGGGTGCCGTCCTCGTCGACGACATAGTGGGCGGACACCCGCGCCTCGGCGTCGCGCAGCCGTGCAATGGCCTCCTCGGCCGTCTGCATGCCCGTATAGTGGAGCACCAGCATGTCGGGCGGGGCCCGGCGGGCGTCGAAATTGGGAGAGGGCGCGGCCCGCAGTTCCAGCGTCACCGCCGCCTACCGGCCTGACCGTTCCCAGCCATAGGCGACCCAGGTGCCGTCCACCTTGTGCGCCTCGATGACGGTGTCGTCCCCGTCCGTGCGGCGACGGCCCTTCTGCCCACCCATGGAGCGGCGCGCGCGGCTGGACATACCCATCAGGAACATCACCACCCCCGCGACCACGGCAATGACGGCCACGGCGATGGCGGTGAACACGGCGAGAAGCGCGCCGACGGCCATGGCACAGCCGGCTGCGATCAGACCTCCCAGCCAGAGCAGCGGCCGGAACAGCCCGCCGCGCCCTCCGTCGATGCGCGCCGTGGCGGCTCCGAGACTGTCAAAGCGAGGTCCAGACGAGGTCATACGCACTCCTTGTCGGCTTCGGGGACGAAGCGCATCGCCCCTAACGCCCGAAGCCCAATGTCGGTCCATAGGCCGCCCGGGTCAAGCAACCCCGGGGTGCGTCATACCGCCGGGTGGATCAACCCAGCGGACGATCGGCCAGCACCACGGCCCCTTCACGGCGCATGCGGTCGGCCTCGATACGGCGCATCACCGCCTGGGCCTGCGGATCCTCGACCGCGCCCCCGATCAGGATCAGGGCACGGGCGGCCTCGCCGGACACACCAAAGGCATTGGCCAGGGCCTCGAATGGCGACTGCTGCTCGGGGAAGCGCTTGATGCGGACCGAGGCGTCGGGGTCGATACCGGCCAGTTCGCGCGCCTTGGCGATCGCCTCTGTCACGCCGCCCAGCTCGTCGACCAGACCCAGTTCGAGCGCCTGGGCACCCGTCCAGACACGGCCCCGGGCGATCTCGCCGACCCGCTCGCGCGGCAGGTTTCGGCCCCGCGCGACCAGGGTGATGAAGTCGCCATAGATGCGGTCCATGGTTCCGGCAAAGGCCTCGCGCTGGGCCGGGGTGAACTCGTCGCCAATGGCATAGGCATCGGCATATTCGCCGCCGACCGACAGGCCGCGCACATCCACGCCGAACCGGGCCAGCGCATCACGCAGCACCATCTTGCCGCCGAACACGCCGATCGACCCGGTCAGGGTCGAGGGCTGGGCCACGATGTAGCTGGCATCGGCACTGATCCAGTAGCCGCCCGAGGCCGCATAGGTCCCCATGGACACCACCACCGGCTTGCCTGCCGCCTTGGCCGCGCGCACCGCGGCCCCGATCTGGTCCGAGGCCTCGGGCGAGCCGCCGGGCGACGACACGCGCAGCACAATGGCCTTCACCGACTTGTCCTCGATGGCGTCATAGATGGCTTCCGCCATGACGTCGGAATAGATGGACGAACCCCCGCCGAACGGCGAACCGCCACCGCCCGAACCCGTCACAATGGCCCCTTCGCCGCCGATCACGGCAATGGCGTCGCGGCCCGAGCCGTTGTTCGGCCCGACGGCGGAGCTGTACTCGTGGAAGGGAATGATGCGGGCGCCCTTGCCGGCACGATTCAGCGCCTCGGCCTCGGCCTCCTCGACCTGACCGACCTTGTCGACCAGATTGCGCTCGCGCGCCTCCTCGGCAGTCCAGGGCCCTTCCTCGATGCTGGCCTTCAGGGCCGCGGGCGTCAGCTTGCGATCCTTGGCCGCCTGTACGATCGAGGTGTCATAGATGGACCCCATCCACGCCAGCATGGCCCCGCGGTGCGCGGCCGTGAAATCGCTCTGGGTGTAGACGTTCACCGCATTCTTGTACTCGTAGCGCTGCTCGAACTGGGGCTCGACGCCGTATTTGTCGAACGCCCGGCCCAGGAAGATCTCCTCGGCGCTGAACCCCGTGGCCTGGAAGCTGGCCGTGTCCTGCATCCACAGCTCGGACGCCGAGGCCCCGACCATATAGCTGGACATCACCGCCCCGGCGGGCATGAAGCCCTGCGAGTGGGCGATCACCGGCTTGCCCGAGGCGCGGAAGCGGCGGATCGCCTGGCGCACCTCGTCGGCGGCCGCGGGCGCCATGCCGGTCTCGGGCAGACGGACCAGCAGCACCTTGATGTTCTTGTCGTCCTCGGCCTGGGCCAGGGTGTCGACCACCTGCATGACCGACAGACCGCCGCCACCGAAAATCGCCAGCGGCGAGGACGGCGGCTGATCGCTCAGCCCGTCGCGCAGATCCAGTTCCAGCACTGCATTATGGGGCACGTCCGGCCCGGACGAACTGGCCGCCGCCATGGTGATCAGCACCATCGGCACCACAATCACAAACAGCAGCAGGCCGGTGAAGACCCCCAGCACAGTCAGGAAAAATTGCTTCATGTCGGTCGGTTATTCCCGTCGAGGCCCGGAACGGCGGACGATCGACCATAGTGGCGAAGCCGTCACCGTCAAATGAACGTCCCGTAACAGGCGAACCTGTCGCAGGCCGGATGCTGCGTCGCAGCATGGTGATTGATAGCGCGCCTCCTGATCCCTATATGAGGCGTCCCTCTGCGGGGGCTGTTCCCCGCGCCATGCCGGAGACCGCACTCCCCATGCTGGTCACCCTGATGAAGTCCAAGCTGCACCGTGCGACGGTGACCCAGGCCGACCTCGACTACGAGGGGTCGATTGCCATTGACCGCGACCTGCTGGACGCGGCGGACATCTATCCGAACGAGCAGGTCGATGTTCTGAACATCACGACCGGCGCGCGCTTCACCACCTATGCCATCGAGGCTCCCCGTGGCTCGCGCGTCATCGGCGTCAACGGCGCCGCGGCCCGACTGGTCCAGAAGAACGACAAGGTGATTATCGTCACCTATGGCCAGCTTCCTGCCGAGGAAGCCCGCAACTATGCGCCCACCGTCGTGCTGCTGGACGACGCCAACCACATCAAGCGCGCCGCCTGAGCAGGCAAGAAAAAGGGGTGACGCCGCGCGCCACCCCTCTCCTGCTCTGCACCCGACCCTATCGGTTCAGGTCGTAGATTCCCGTGATATCCACCCGCACGGTCAGCTCGCCCGGCGCGACCGACGTCCCGGCGTCCGCCGATTCCATCGCGGCCATGCCTCGCGCATAGGGCATCGGCGGCGACACGCTCATCGAGGTGCCCTCGTTCAGGCCACGGATACCACCCAGTTGCACGCCCAGTGCCTCGGCATACAGGCTGGCCTTGCGCTGCAGGTCCCGCACGGCCAGACGCCGCGCCTGATCCTCGGCCGCCGTCCGGTCGGTCAGGCCGAAGCTGATCCCGTCAATCTGGTTGACGCCCGCGCTGACCACGGCATCAGCCGTAGAGCCCACGCGCTCCAGATCGCGCACCGTGACGGTTACGCGGTTCACCGCCTGATAGCCGCGCAGACGGGGCGGCTGGTCAGGCTGGTAGTCGTACTGCGGCGAGAGGTTCAGACCCGAGGTCTGGATGTCCCGTTCGGCGATGCCGGCCCGACGGAGAGCCGCCATGACGCGGTTCATGCGCTCCGCATTCTGTTGCATGGCCTCCTCGGCGGTCGCCGCCTCGGTCATGACGCCGAAATTGATCATCGCCTTGTCCGGCGCGACCTTCACCTCGCCATAGGCCGACAGGCTCAGGTTCGGCGGGGCCATCATATGGTGGCTCGCGTCGCCCATCGACTGGGCAAGGGCCGGCGCCGACACACTGGTCAGGGCCAGGGCGGCGGCCATCGGCATCAGCAGGCGGAGCGGGGAACGGTTCATGAAAAACTCCTTGAGAGAGGGGCGCACGACTTCCGCACGCCACCGGGGCCAACCTGGGCCATATCGTCTGAATGAACGCGCCCGCCCCCCGGTCAGGTTCCGTTCATCGCGAAAGACGCGCGGCCGGATTTCTGCTGACAAGACCCCACTTGCCCGCCCTGCCTCCGACCTGTGTCAGGATACCGGCCATCAGCCTGCGGGAGCCACAGGGAGACGCTATTTTCGAACGCCACTCGCATATCCGCGGACACCATGGAGAAAGTGGAGTCTGTTTTGCACCGGGACTCCATGGTCCGGAATTCAGACGATTCAGACCATTCAGACCATTCAGACGGTGTTTATTCCTCCCCCGCCGGGGGAGGGGGCCGCGCAGCGGTGGAGGGGGCAGCGCAGCCGTCGCCACACTCTTTGCAACATCCCGTCCGCCTGCTAGGCCCGGACACGCCTCTGGGGGCCCGTAGCTCAATGGTTAGAGCCGACCGCTCATAACGGTCTGGTTGGGGGTTCGAGTCCCTCCGGGCCTACCAGACGCCCCCGGCTCAGCGCGGCGGGACGAACCGGCAGGCGCGGGCGCTGAAGCGGTCGCGGCAGGCTCGCTGGAAGCCGGCGGGATCCGGGCGCCGGCCAGTACCAATCCAGTGCTCCAGCGCGGCCAGGACGGTCAGATAGCTGGCGTCCTCCAGCTTGCTGTGCTGGTCCTCGTCGGTCGCGACCTGCACCAGCAGATCCGAGCGCCCCGCGGCGGCAACGGTCCCGGAATAGACCGCTTCGGCGGCATAGGAGACCGTCGGGTCATGCAGGGCATGCAGCGTCAGGGTCGGCGCCACGATCTGGCCGGTCAGGTCGGCGTCGTGGGCCAGCATGGCCACAGCCTCGGGGTCGGCGGTGAAGCGCTCGACCCCGGCGTTGAGGGCGGCATCGTCCGAGGACCCGCTGTAGACCGTCCGGCTGTTGTCGAACGGATTCCGCCCCCCGAGCCGGACCTGGACCAGATCCTGGAAGGTGAAGGTGGCCCAGTTCAGGTGGGCGATCAGCTCGTCCTCCTCAAGGCCGGTGATGGCCAGAAGCTCGCGCTTCCGGCGGCTCTGCTGGGCGGTCCGGTCCCGTCCCGACAGGCCGATCCCGGTGCAGTCGACGACACGGCGGCGCAGCTCGGCGCGGGTCATGCGCGCTCCGGCCGGCAGGCCCTGCCACACCGGATATCGGGGGTCCGTCGCCGCCGGGTGGTTGCCACATATGTACTGATAGACGGCCCTGAGGTCCGCGCGGAACTGATAGGCGCGTGTTCCCCCGTTCAGGACGCCATTGGTCAGCAGCACCCCGTCATAGGTCAGCGCCCCGGTCTCGTCGGTACCGTACAGTTCGGCGGTTTTGGCGGCGACATTGCCGCCCCAGGATTGGCCGTGCAGCAGGGTCCGTTCCGGCCGCCCGTACAGGCTCCAGTACAGGGCGCGGCTGCGGTCCACATCCTCGGCAGCCGAACGGACGCCGTATCCGCCCCTGCGATAGGACGAGCCGATCCAGGCGTAGCCTTCGCGAACCATGGCCGAGAACCGGTCCAGATCCTCAAGCGAGTCGCCCTGCTCCGGCTCGCCCAGCCGCGGGCCGCCGTGGGCGTGCACGATCAGATGGCCGTTCCAATCGTCGGGCCGGGCGATGATCAGCCACGCCCCCGCTTCATCGCGCACCGAAAGACAGGTGACGCCTGCTCCGACCGACTGCGGACAGTCGATGGGGGTGGGCTGCGGATCCTGTGCCGGATGCGGACCGGCCACGACCGGCGCACACCCCAGGGTCAGTCCGACAGCCAGCGCCACCCCGGCCAGCCGACGCCCCCACCCGAAGGGGGAGCGCCGACCGACAGGAGAGACGTCAGGGGAGGACATGACCGGCACCATGATCAGAAGGTCTTCGACACGCTGGCGTACCAGTAGCGGCCATAGGGGCGATAGACCGACCCCAGATAGCCCCCTTCGGCCAGCGGCGGACCTTCATTCGTCAGGTCGCGGACGCCCAGCCGGACCCGCGCGCCCGAGGCCGGTCCGAAGTTCTCGAACTCGTACTGGCCATACAGGTTGAAGGTCAGCTGATCCTCGACCACCCAGGGCTCGCCCGCATCACTCAGCAGGGCCGGCTGCTCGATCTCGGACGTGTAGTGCGCGGTCACGCCGACCCGCCAGGGGCCCTTGCTCCAGTTGACGTTGGCCATGGCCCGCCACTCCGGGCGACCATCCACGGCGATCAGCTGGCTGGTCAGGGGCAGCGGCGTCAGCGGGTTGATGGTCCCGGCTTCGCGGGCCGCCAGCAGCTGGTCCACGATCGGACCGGCCGGGCGCGAATACTCGAGCATCTTCGAGGCATTGAGGCTGAAGTTGAAGGTGCCCCACGCCGTCCGGCGCTTGGACCAGCGAATGCCGAAGTCGACCCCCTCGACCGTCTGCGGCAACAGATTGACGAAGCTGTCGTTGATCGACAACACTGTGCCCGCAGAGGCCAGACCGGTGCCGTCGAACAGGGCGTCATCGTCCGCATCGGGCGCGGCCCGCACGACGTTCGGGTTGGAGCTTCCCTGCACCCGAAGCAGATAGTCCAGCGCCAGTGCGGTCTGGGCACCCAGCAGGCCGACGATCTTCTCCTGTTCGATGCTCCAGTGGTCGACCGTAAAGGTGAAGTCGCCCCACTCGACCGGCACAAATGTGGGCTGGAAGACCAGACCGACCGAACGGTTGGTGCTCTCTTCCGGCTCAAGGTCCGGGTTGCCGGCAATCAGCAGCGAGGCGCTGGCCGTGCGGCCACAGTCGTTGAAGCTGGTGATCGTGTTCTGCCGCAGGTCGGCTTCACAGCGGATGTAGTCGGTGTTGGTGGCGAGGCGCGCGTACTGGGTGGCGTTGACCTGCTCCAGGTTCGGCGCGCGGAAGCCTTCGGAGTAGGACGCCCGCACCCGCACCCCGTCGACGATGTCCCAGGCCAGGGCGATCTTCGGCTTGGCCACCGAGCCGAAGTCCGAATAGTTCTCGAACCGGCCGGCCAGCTGCACGTCCAGGCTGCGCACCAGCGGGATGTTCATCTCCGGCGACACCACCGGCACCGCGAACTCGATGAAGGCGCCGAACACATCGCGGCTGCCCTCGGTATCCGGGTTGGGGCTGACAGCGGCGACATTGGACTGGTTGACCTCCCCCGACACCATGTCGGTGAAAGTGAAGGTGCCGTCCAGGTTCTCGTCCCGGTCGTCCATCTGGGTCTCGTGGCGGAACTCGACGCCGAAGGCCACGCCCACATTGCCGCCCGGCAGGGACCACAGGTCGCCGCGGCTCATCTTGAAGTCCGCGAGCGTCAGGGTGGTCTCCGACACCCGCTCCATCTGGAACAGGATGGCGTCGATGGCGACGGGCGATGACGGGGTGCAATCGCCGTAGCTGGGGGTGTCGACGCAGCCGCCGTTGAACGGATTGTAGGCGTCGGGTGTGGACAGGGCGAGCGACTGCTGCAGCGCGGTCGAGTTCACGTTCGGCGAACTGTCGGTGGCCCGGGCGCCGGAGTACAGCAGCGCCGTCTCCCAGTCGTAGCCGGCCCATTCCCCGCGCAGACCGCCCAGCAGGCGCACCTGATAGTTCTCGACCGTGACGTCCTGGAAGCCGGCGTCCACGAAGCGGTGGTTGCCCATGTAGACGGGCAGCCCCTCGTCCGGAACGAAGGTCAGTCCCGGCAGGCGATTGGGATTGGGGGCACCACCCGCGAACGTCACCGGCCCGAACGGATTCCAGTAGTTGCTCGCCGGTATCCACAGGTCGTTGAGGTTGATGACGGGCGGCTGCACCGCATGGCTTTCGGCCGCATAGAAGCCCGCCTCGCCGAAGAACTCGATCGAGTCCGTGAGCTCATAGTAGCCCGAAGCGAACAGGTTCACCCGCTCGATCGACGACCGGACGGTGGTATCGACCCGGGTGTCATACCGCATCTCGCGGTTGGTGGAGTTGTAGGCGGTGACGCCCGAGACCAGACACAGGCCGCCGTCCAGCGGCGCGCCGTCACAGCCGAAGCTGGCCGGCTGGATGCGGAAGGTGCCCGAGGTGGACGCAATCCGCGTCCCGAAGTAGCGCGGGCGGGTCGAGGAGGTGAAGCCCGGCAGCTGGAAGCGGCCCCACGGGGTGTGGGACGAGCGTCCGTCCGGCACGTCCGTGGTCTCGAAGCCCGCATACTGGCCGAACAGGGGGCGCAGGTCGTCGGTCCGGGTGAACTCCTGTTCGTCGGCCCACAGCTCTGACCGGTCGGTATAGCTGGCGTAGAGCGAGATGTTGCCGCGATCGAGGTCCTTGCCGGCGAACAGGTTCAGCTCCAGCTCGGTAAAGCCCGTGCCCTCGGCCCCGCCGTACTGGCTCTCGAAGGTCACGCCGTCGAAGTCGTCGCGCATGACGGTGTTGACCACACCGGCCACGGCGTCGGCGCCATAGATGGCGGCCGCGCCATCCAGCAGCACCTCGACCCGCTCCAGGCCCGCGACCGGAATGGCGTTGGAGTTGTAGCTCAGTACCGGCACCGTGCCCGTGTCGGACGTGCCCTGGCTGGTCGGATGCTGGACCATGCGGCGCCCGTTGATGAGCACCAATGTGTTGCCGACGCCCAGCGAACGCAGGTTGACCGAGTTGACGTCACCCCGGGCCGAGTTGCTGGTCTGGGGATTGTTGGCGGCATCGAACAGCACATCGCCCATCTGCGGGATGGAGCGGAACAGGTCGTCGCCCGACACCACGCCCGCGTCCTGGATGGCCTCGCGGTCCATGACGACAACCGGCAGGGCCGCCGTCGTCGAGGCCCCCCGGATGTTCGAGCCGACCACGACGATGTCGTCGACCTGGGTCACAGGTTCCTGCGGATCCTGTGCGGCCGGAGCCGACTGGGCCATCGCCCCCGTCGCGAACAGCGATGCGGTCAGCAGGGCCGAGCCTGCCATCAGCACCTGGCGTGTCGTCTTCAACATGGTGTCCTCCCTCGATTTTCTTCTTGTTTCTTCGGCGGTCAGTCGTCCGCCAGAACCAGATCGTCGCCCGGTCCCGCCGCCGGATCGGGCGCAGCGGCCAGCGGCTGTGGCCGGCCGTTCAGCGCCTCTCTCAGCGCGTCGGCGTCCAGCGCCTTTTCCCAGCGGGCGACGACGACCGTTGCCACGGCATTGCCGATGAAGTTGGTCAGGGCCCGGCACTCGCTCATGAAGCGGTCGATGCCCAGGATCAGCGCCATGCCGGCGACCGGCACATCGGGCACGACCATCAGGGTCGCCGCCAGGGTGATGAAGCCCGCGCCCGTGATCCCGGCCGCGCCCTTGGAACTCAGCATGGCGACCAGCAGCAGGGTGATCTGCTGGAACAGGGTCAGCTCGATGTTCAGCGCCTGGGCGATGAACAGGGCGGCCAGCGTCATATAGATGTTGGTGCCGTCCAGATTGAACGAATAGCCGGTGGGCACCACCAGACCGACGACCGAGCGGGCCGCGCCGGCGCGCTCCATCTTGGCGATCAGACTGGGCAGGGCCGCTTCGGAACTGGAGGTGCCGAGCACCAGCAGCAGTTCTTCCTTCAGATAGCGGATCAGCTTGAAGATCGAGAAGCCGTTGGCGATCCCGACCAGGCCCAGAACCCCCAGCACGAACACCAGAGAGGTCAGATAGAAGGTCCCGATCAGCGCCGCCAGATTGGCGATCGAGGCAATGCCATAGGCCCCGATGGTGAAGGCAAAGGCCCCGAACGCCCCGATGGGCGCGGCCTTCATCACAATGGCCACCAGCTTGAACACCGCCAGGCTGACCGTCTCGAACAGGTCGATCACCGGCTGGCCGCGATCCCCGATCAGCGCCAGGGCGATGCCGAACAGGATGGCGATGAACAGCACCTGCAGGATGCTGCCCGAGGTGAAGGCCCCCATCAGACTGTCGGGAATGATCCCCATCAGGAAGCCGGTAATCGTGCTCTCGTGGGCGGCCTCGGCGTACTGGGCCACCGCACCGGAATCGAGGGTGGCCGGATCGATGTTCAGCCCGTCCCCTGGCCGGACCACATTGGCGACCGTCAGGCCGATGATCAGGGCGAGGGTCGAGAAGACGAAGAAATAGCCGAACGCCTTGGCGGCAACCCGACCGACCCGTCCGATGTCGCGCATACCCGCGATGCCCAGCACGATGGTCAGGAAGATCACCGGGGCGATCACCATCTTGACCAGCTTGATGAAGCCGTCGCCGAGGGGCTTCAGGCTCTCGCCGGTCTCCGGCCAGAAATGGCCGATCAGGGCCCCGAGCGTGATGGCGACCAGCACCTGGAAATACAGGTGCTGCCAGAAGGGGCGACGATGCACGACCGGCGCCGAATCCTGATCGATCTGGATCAAACCTCAACCTCCCTCGGCGGATCATTGCCGCCGCTACGCCCGGACCCCGTTGGTCGGGATCACAGGCCGTCAGTATCAAAAGCGATGGACCGCCCCGGCAAGCGTGACGGGCCGCCGCAATAACGACATGATTTGGCTTGGTTTTCGATAGGCGCTGCTACGACGCGCCGCGATTTTGTGCGAAAACTTGCACACGGGTTGTGGCCATTTGTGCGAAAATCCGCATGCTTTGCCCATGCCCCTGTCCCGTCTGTCGGTCGCAAACCAGTGGCGAGTCTTTGCGCTCGCGTGGGTCGTGCTGGGCGCCGTGGCGGTGGCCGTGGCCGGCTCCATTGCGCGGCTGGATGCGGAGGCGGCGACGCAACGTCAGGCCGCGACCGCCGCGATCCTGCACGGGGCCGTGCTGAAGAGCGAACTGGAGCGGCAGCAGGCCGTCCCCGCCGTCCTGGCCATGGACCCCGAGCTGCTGGCACTGGTCACCGCGCCGTCGGCCGAGCGCCGCGACCGGCTGAATCCCAAGCTCGAACAGCTGGCCGGGGAGGTCCGCGCCGCAGCCCTCTATGTGCTCGACGCCGACGGCACGGCGCTGGCCGCGAGCAACTGGCGCGAGCCGACCAGCTTCGTCGGATCCAACTATCGCTTTCGCCCCTATTACGGTGAGGCCATGCGCGACGGCGATGCGGCCTTCTTCGCGCTGGGCACGGTCAGCGGGCGACCGGGCCTCTATCTGGCGCGCCGCATCGACGATGCCGACGGCGCACCCGCCGGCGTGATTGTGGCCAAGGTCGAGTTCGATGCGCTGGAGGAGACGCGGCGCAGCTCGGGCGAGCCGACCTATGTGACCGACAGGGATGGCGTCGTTCTGATCACCACCACGCCGGAATGGCGGTTCCGCACCACCCGCCCGCTCAGCGAAACGCGCCGCCGGCAACTGGCCGAACAGCAGACGATCGGCGAGCCCCTGCAGGACATGCCGTTCGCGGCCCAGGAGCCTGACCTGATCCGTATCCGGCGCCCCGAGGGCACCCGGCTCTATGCCCACGAAATCGACACCAGCATGGGGCTGGGCTGGACGCTGCACCTGCTGTGGCCGGCGGATCAGATGATGTCCCGCGCGGTCGGGGCGGCCCGCATCCTCGCCCTTCTGACCGTCGCCCTGCTGGCCGGGCTCAGCGGGATCCTGCTGCGACGGCGACAACGGGCCCGCAACCGGGCAGCCGAGGAAGAGGCGGCCCGGTCTGAACTGGAGCGTCAGGTCGCCCTGCGCACGGCCGAACTGAGCGCAGCCAACCAGCGCCTGAACCATGAAATGGAGGAGCGCCAGAATCTGGAGCGCAACCGCCAGATGCTCGAGGAGGAGCTGGTGCAGGCCAACAAGCTGGCGACCGTGGGCCAGATCGCTGCCGGGGTGGCGCACGAGATCAACCAGCCCCTGGCCGCCATCCGCACCCAGGCCGATACGGCCGGCATCTATGCCGAGCGGGGCGACGCCTCGGCCGTGCGGCGGTGCCTGGACGCCATCGCCGGCCTGACCGAGAGGGTCGGCACCATCACGGATGAGCTGAGGGCCTTCTCCCGCAAGACGCGCTCCGAGGTCGTGGCCGTCGATGTCGAGGACGCCATCGACGGCGCCCTCCTTCTGGTGTCTGCCCGTCTGAAGGAGCGCGGCATCCGGCTGGATCGATCCGGCCTGACCCCCGGCCTGAAGGTGAAGGCCGAACGCAACCGGCTGGAACAGGTCGTGCTGAACCTGCTTCAGAACGCCGTCGAGGCGCTCGCCGGGGTACCCTCGCCCGCCATCGCCCTGTCGTCGCGCCGGCAGGGTCGGAAGGTCGTTGTGCGCCTGACCGACAATGGGCCGGGGCTCACCGACGAGGTCCGCGAGCGCCTGTTCACGCCCTTCGTCACCAGCAAGGCTTCGGGCCTCGGGCTGGGGCTGGTCATCAGCCGGGACATCGTGGCCGGCTTCGGGGGCGATCTGACCCACGAACCGGGGGCGTCCGGCACCGTGTTCCAGATCGTGCTGAAGGCCGCCTCATGAGCTTCGCCTCCCTGAATGCCGTGGCCCTTGTCGAGGACGACGATGCCTTCCGCGCGGCCCTGGCCGAGCGGCTGGAGCTGGCCGGCTTCGAGGTCTCGGCCCACCCCTCGGCCGAGGTGGCGCTGAAGTCCGTAGGGGCGGGCTTCGAGGGTGTGGTCGTCACCGACCTGCGCATGCCGGGCATGGACGGTCGCCAATTTGCCGACCGGCTGAATGCGCTCGACCCCGATCTGCCGGTGGTCCTGATCACCGGCCATGGCGATATCGCCGACGCCGTCGAAGCGATGAAGCGGGGGGCCTATGACTTCCTCGCCAAGCCTTTCGCGCCCGAACGGCTGATCGAAACCCTGCGGCGCGCTCTGGAGAAGCGGGCCCTGATCCTGGACAACCGGCGCCTTGCCACCCTGGCCGCCGAGACGGAGGAGTCGATCCCCCTGAGCGGCGACAGTCCGGCGATCGTCGCCCTGCGCGGCGCGATCCGCCAGCTGGCCGACGCCGAGGTGGACGTGCTGATCGAGGGCGAGACCGGCTCGGGCAAGGAGGCGGTGGCGCGGGCGATACACAATGCCGGGCGACGGCGGCCTCGCCCCTTCGTCGCCGTGACCTGCGCCGCCCTGACGGACGCCGGGGTCGAGGCCCAGCTGATGGGGCAGGATGCCGGCTACGCCGCCGGAATCACGCGGCGGCGCGAAGGCCAGATCGAGCAATCGCATCAGGGCAGCCTGTTCCTCGACGAGATCGACCTGGCGCCACGGCTGGCGCAACTGACCCTGCTGCGGGTGCTGGAAGAGCGCGAGGTCCTGCCGCTGGGCGCCACCGAGCCGAGGGCGCTGGACCTGCGGGTTCTTGCGGCCACCCAGAACGATCCGGGCGAGGCCGTCGCACGCGGAGACCTGCGTGAGGACCTCTATTATCGCCTGAATGTCGTCCAGCTGCGCGTGCCGCCGCTGCGCGAGCGCGCCGACGACGTCCAGACCCTGTTCGCGCGCTTTCTGTCGCGCGCAGCCGCCCGGATGGGCCGTCCCCTGCCCCCGATCGACCACGCCGTGCGGCGGCGCCTGATCGAGCATGACTGGCCCGGAAACCTCCGCGAACTGTCGAACTTTGCCAATCAGGTCGCCGTGGGCCTGACCAACGGGCCCGGGGCGGACGAGGTCGACGAGGGTCTGGCCCAGCGCGTCGCGCGTTATGAGGCCGAAGTGATCCGCGAGGCGCTGAGCACCCACCAGGGTGACATCCGCAAGGTCACCGAGGCACTGCACCTTCCGCGCAAGACGCTCTACGACAAGATGGCCCGCCACGGCATCCAGCCCGCCGACCACCGCCCGCGCTGAGGCCCTCATTCATTGTCAAATGGTGCGGGTGGTCGGGCTCGAACCGACACTCCTTTCGGAACCGGTGCGGTCAGGCGCGCTTGCCAGAGGTGGCGAAGATCACGAACCGGGATGCGATAAAGGTGGTCATCACGCCAAGGGTCATAAGGACTGTCACGAACCCGCTGCGCCCGGCCCCACAACCGAACGGATCGCCGAACGTCGTGACCAGGGGGCCAAAACAGTAGAGGCCGAAGAAGACATAGACTGCCGGAACGATGTAGCGCATGCGCCAGGCCATCGGATCCAGGGCGCGATCAATCCTGTTCTGGCTGGTCCGGAGGGCATTCGCCAGAACGATGAGCCCGCCTGACCACAGCAGGGTGAGGATCAGATGATGCGCCGCCAGCCCCGTTGCCGGATCGCCCCGGCAAGCCTGGGCAAAGTGCGAGCCCTTGATAGGCCACGCGGGCGCCAGCGCACCAATGAGCCAGTCAAGGCCGGCATGACCGATGAGCAGGGGAGCCAGCGCCAGGACCAATGCGATCGCGAGACCAATCAGATAGCGCTGCATCGTGTCCTTCGACGCGCTCGCAGGCGTGACATCCACGGCCTTGAACAAGATGGTGCGGGTGGTCGGGCTCGAACCGACACTCCTTTCGGAACCGGATTTTGAGTCCGGCGCGTCTACCAATTCCACCACACCCGCGTGAGGTCCGGCGGATTTAGCGGATCATTCCGTTCGATGCCACGCCTATTGAGGCCGGTCGGGCAATCATATCCTCTCCGGGGGTCACCTCGAACTCGATGGCGAGGAGCTGGAGAAAATCAGGTCCCGCTCAGTTGACCTTGTATCGAACGACGAAGTTCAGCGTACGACCGGCGATATCGGGGGTTGCGCCGTCAGCCGCGCGGACCCGGCCCGTGCGCTGGGCAGCAAGGACGGCGGAGCGGCCGAAACCGCTCCCCACCGGAAACTCGCTCTCGGCAGTGCAATTAATCAGGCGGCCACCGGCGTCCGCTTCGCAGCGAATGGCCGCAAGGCCGAATGCGGGCGTCCCGCCCGGAAAGCTCACGTCCGGGCGGCGAAGCCACGCCAGGCCCTGGGTTTCGATATCCTCTGGCACCACCTCGATCACCGGCAGGTCGGCGATGCCCGTGCCGCACGCCGCGAGTACACGCGCAACGGACGCTTCGGACCGGGGAAGGTCCACCACATAGCGACGCCATTGGTCGCCGTCCGGCACCCGGATCGACAGGGGGCCGCCGCGGCTGAGGGCGGCGGCCGAGGATCGTGGCCATACAGAAAAAAGCGTCCCGCTGCCCTCCTCGGACACCCAGGGCTCCTCGAGCTCCGGCCGGTCCCTGAGCCGTACCCACAGGGTCCGCTCGCCGCTGCCTTCAGGCAGGCCGGACAGGATCAGGCTGAAGTGCCCGTCCATGCATCTGGCGGCAACGCCGAAACTGTCGAAGGTCACGGCCGCAATGGACAGCTGACGGGCAGAGTCCTCGGCATAGTCCCAGTCGTCGGCGTCCTGGGCCAGGGCGGGGGCCGCCACCAGCCAAGCTGTCAGGGCGCCGACGATCGCTTTCATCCCAGAGGCTCCACGGTCTGTTCGATCGTACCGAAGATCGAATGATGCTTTTCGTCCAGCATTTCGATGCGAACAGTGTCGCCGTGCTGGAGGAAGGGGGTCTCGGCCTTGCCGCGCAGAATGGTCTCGACCGTCCGCACCTCGGCGATGCAGGAATAGCCGAGGCCGCCGTCGCTGATCGGCTTGCCCGGGCCGCCGTCGGCGTCACGGTTCGAGACCGTGCCCGAGCCGATGATCGAGCCGGCCACCAGCGACCGGGTCTTGGCCAGGTGCGCGATCAGGGTGCCGAAATCGAAGGTCATGTCATCGCCGGCATCGGCCTGGCCGAAGGGTTTGCCGTTCAGGGTGACGGTCAGGGCGCCCTTCAGCTTGCCGTCCTGCCACCGGTCGCCGAGCGAGTCGGGGGTGACGAACACGGGGGTGAAGGCACTGGCGGGCTTGGACTGGACGAAGCCGAAGCCCTTGCCCAGTTCGGCCGGGATCAGGTTGCGCAGGGAGACGTCATTGACCAGTCCGACCAGCCGGACATAGCCGAGGGCCTCCTCGCGGGACACGCCCTGGGGCACGTCACCGGTCACGACCACCACCTCGGCCTCGAGATCGCAGCCCCAGGCCGGGTCGGCCAGCGGAATGGGGTCGCGGGGGCCGAGGAAGCCGTCGGAGCCGCCCTGGTACATCAGGGGATCGGTCCAGAAGCTCTCGGGCATTTCGGCGCCGCGTGCCTGCCGCACGAGGGCGACGTGGTTCACATAGGCCGAGCCGTCAGCCCACTGATAGGCACGTGGCAGGGGAGCGGCGGCCTCCCGCTCGTGGAAGCGGCCGCGCGGCACGGCCTCGTGCTCCAGACTTTCGGCCAGGGCACGCAGGCGCGGTTCGCACCGCTCCCAGTCATCCAGTGCGGCCTGCAGGGTCGGGGCGATCAGGAAGGCGTCGGTGAACCAGTTCAGGTCTTCCGACACCACGACGAGGCGGCCGTCACGGCCATGTTTCAGCGATGCGAGTTTCATGAGCCACGATTAGGCGGTTTGCGACGCGAGGAAAACCTCAGTCTGCCGACAGCTCGCTGTGGGCGGCGCGCATCTCGCCGATCCGGGCGTCCTTGTCCCGCCACCAGTCGTTCAGGTCCGCGATGGCGGCGCGGATGGCATGGTCCCGCTCGCGGGGCGACAGCGCGCCTCCCCGAGCATGAGGGGTGTGGCCGCCCCCGCCGTGACCGGTCCCGCTTCGACGCGCGTCCCGATTGCCGTTGATGACCGTGATCCGGGTGAGAGTGGGCGACGAGGACTCCTCGACGTCGTGGTCATCGTCTGCGTGACCGTCATGGTCATGGTCGCCATGATCCTCATGCGATTCCGGGCAAGCATGGGCATGCAGCACATGGCGGCGCCCATTCAGCGCGCACTCAAGGCTTTCGAGCCCCGGATTGAGGCCTTTTGCGATCGAAAGGGTCGCGCCCAGCCGCTTGTGAATGACGCGCTGGACCTCCTCGGCCTTGCCCACGAGGGAGCCCCCGTCTGCCTTCATCGCCGCTTTGAGCGCATCATCGATGGCTTTCCAGATGCTGTCGGCCGCATCGGGGTCGCGACGGGTCTGGCCGTTGCGGAGCATCCAGCCGAGGAAGAACAGCAGTGCCCCGAGCGCGACCAGCAGCGCGAGGAACAGCGGGTCCAGCCCCAGGAACACGGGCGGATCGACGGGCTCGAAGACCCCTCCCCCCTGAAAGTCGCTCGCATAGACAGCCACGGTCGCCTCCTCAGTCCGGGCCATGATGGCAGGGTCAGCCCGGTTGGCAACGGGAAAGGTTAACGACGGGGATCAGCGATCCGGTTCGACCACCGCCCGGGCCTCGGCGCCGTGGCGGGTGCCGGGCAGACGGACCTCGACCTCGATGGCGATCGCGCCTTCGGGCTGGTGCGCCCAGATGTAGCGACGCTCCACCTCGACCTCCAGCCCGCCGGCCGTCAGACCGCCATAGGTGTCACCCCAAGGCGCGATGCGCTTCATCTCGGCCCAGCTGAGGGCGCAGGCGGCGTCCAGTTCCTCGATGGCCAGGGCGGACAGGTCGTCGGTTCGATGATCGGTCACAGCCAGCGCCTCACGCGTTTACAATAGGCCTCGTAGTCGGCGCCGAAGGTGCGGGCCAGATAGGCCTCTTCCTTGCGGATCACGGCCCAGTCGATAACCACCAGACAGGGCACCAGCATCAGCAGGGCGACCGGCGAATCCATCGCTATCGCCAGCCCGGCATAGGTGATGGCGAACCCGACGTAGATCGGATTGCGGCTGAAGCGATAGGGCCCGTCGGTCGCCAGCGCCGTCGACGGCTTCCACGGCTCGACCGCTGTGCCCAGACGCCGGAACAGGCCCGCCGCCATACCGTCCAGCAACAGGCCGCCAATGATGAGCACCATAGCGACGCCCCGGCGGACCTCGGTCGTCAGGCCAAGGGTCATATCCTCGCCGGCCGGCAGGCCGATCTGCGCGCCATATCGATCCAGCGCCCAGCCGAGGCCCAGGAAGGCGAAATAGATCAGCGGCGGCGGCACGGCCACATTCGGGTGATCACGCTGCGCCATCAGATTCTGGCTCCCACGGGGGCGGTGAAATCAGAGGTCGGGGCGTCGCCGGTGTTGATGACAGCCGACGGCTCGAAGATCATGACCTCGGCTTCCTCGTCGGCGGCCGTCCGGTGCTCCACGCCACGCGGCACCACGATGAACTGGCCGGGATCAAGGGTGACACTGCGGTCCCGGAACTCGACCCGGAACCGGCCCTTCCAGACCAGGAACATTTCCTCCGCCTCGGCATGGCTGTGCCAGGGGAAGGTGCCCAAGACCTTCACCAGCCGCACATCCTGACCGTTCAGCTGCGCGGCGATGCGCGGCCGCCAGTGGTCGTCGAAGGCGGCGAATTTGTCGGCGAGGTCGATGGCCTGCATCCGTCAGTCGTCCTCGTCGGCATAGATGGCGACCAGACGGTTACCGCCCTCGGCCACACGGCCCCGGTACATGCCCGAGGTATTCATCTCGAACCACGCCTGACCCCGGGCGGTCATGACGATCACCCCGCCCTCACCGCCCATGTCGCCGACCTCGCCGATTTCCTCGCTGGCCGCCACATGGACAGGCTGTCGGGGGCCGGGGCATGCCATGTCCGACGGACAGGCATCTTCCACGGCCATGGCCCGGTTCTCCTCGGATTCGGGATAGCTGACTTCCCACGCATACCGGGCGCAGATGTCCCGGGCCACGGTCGCGCGGATGAAGTACTCGCCCGAGCCGGTGGCGGATACGGCGCAGCCCTCGACGTTCGAGGCATAGGTGCCCGCGCCGATCACCGGCACATCGCCCACCCGGCCCCAGCGCTTGCCCGACATGCCGCCGGTCGAGGTGCCGGCCGCCAGCCGCCCCTCCCGATCCAGCGCAACCACGCCGACAGTGCCGAATTTTCGCTCGTCCAGCGGCGGGGCGATTGCGGCCATGGCAACCTCCGCAGGCGCACCTGCAGGGCGGGCCGGCACAGGCAGGCCCTCTCGCTCAAGCTGGCGGACCAGGCCGCGCCATCGGCGCTCGGTGAAGAAGAAGGCCGGGTCGACCTCCTCCAGCCCCTGATCGCGGGCGAAGGTCTCGGCGCCCTGGCCGATGAGGAAGACGTGGGGCGAGTTTTCCATCACTGCCCGCGCGGCGCTGATCGGATGGCGGGTGCGGGTCAGGCCGGCGACGGCCCCGGCGTTCCGCGTCGTGCCGTCCATGATGGCCGCGTCATGCTCGATCCGTCCGTCGGCGGTGAAGACCGCGCCCCGCCCGGCATTGAACAGAGGGTCGTCCTCCAGCACCTGGATGACGGCCTCGACCGCGTCCAGCGCCGAGCCGCCGTTGTCGAGCACCTCCGCTCCGATCTGAAGTGCGCCGTCCAGCGCCGCGCGATAGGCGGCGTCCTGCTCAGGGCTCAGGCTGCCGCGCTCGATCACGCCGGCGCCGCCATGGATAGCCAGCGACCACGCCGGCTGCTCCTGAGCGAGGACCGGCGAGGCCATGGCCAGCATGAGGGCTGCGACGCCCGCGATCACACCTGTCTTCATCCCGACGCCTCCCGATGCTGCATCATCGTTCGTGATGAGCGCGCTTCCACAGCTGATAGCCGACCACCGGTACCAGCCCCATCAGGGTGGCGACCAGCACCAGCGGCCAGAAGCCGAGGTGCGGCGCGGCCAGCCCCGCCGTCACCCCCGCCGCGACCGGTCCCGTGAACGGGATCCAGGCCGGAGGCTTAGGCATCCACCTTGATCACGCCACGCCGGATCTGATCCAGCTCGATGGAGTCGAACAGCGCCTGGAAATTGCCTTCGCCGAACGCCTGGTTGCCCTTGCGCTGGATGATCTCGAAGAAGATCGGGCCGAAGGTGTCCTGGGTGAAGATCTGCAACAGGATGCCGTCCTCGTCAGAGCCGTCGATGAGGATGCGGTTCTCGCGCATGCGGGCGACGTCCTCGCCGTGACCCGGCAGGCGTTTGTCGATCAGGTCGAAATAGGTCTCGATGGTGTCCTGGAAGGGGATGCCGCGACGCTTCATCTCCTCGACGGTCTCGAAGATATTGTCTGTGGCCAGGGCGATGTGCTGGATGCCTTCGCCGTTGTAGCGCTTCAGGAACTCCTCGATCTGGGAGTTGTCGTCCTGGCTTTCGTTCAGGGGGATGCGGATGGCGCGGTCGGGCGCGATCATCGCCTGGGACAGCAGGCCGGTCGCCTTGCCCTTGATGTTGAAATACTTCTGCTCCTCGAAGGCGAAGACGTCGCCGTAGAAGCCCGACCAGGTGCGCATCTGGCCGCGACGCACATTGTGGGTCAGGTGGTCGAGGCAGAACAGGCCCACCGAATTCTTGCGCTCGGCCTCTTCCCAGCCCTCGATCTCGTCCCAGCCGTCATAGAGCGAGCCCGCCTCACCGTACTGGTCGACCAGATACAGCAGCGAGCCGCCGATCCCCTGCAGCACATAGGCGTAGCCCTTGCCCAGCGCGCCGCCGTCATGGCCTTCGGCCGGCTTCGCGCCGCGCGCCACGGCGCCTTCGTAGGCGGCCTTCGCGTCAATGACGCGGAAGGCCATGCCGTTGGCCGACGGGCCGTGCTCGGTGGCGAATTCGCCCGCCTGCCCCTTCGGGCTGCGATTGACGAGCAGGGTGATGTCGCCCTGCTTCAGCCGGACCACGTCGTTTTCCGGGTTCACATGGGTCTGGGTGAAGCCCATCAGCTCCAGCCGCGCAATCATCGCCTTGGGCTCGGGCCCCGTGAACTCGACGAATTCGAAGCCGTCGACACCCAGCGGGTTCTCGGCATTGATCTGCTGGGCCGTGGGGGTTTGGGTCGCGTCGTCCATGGTCGCGTCTCCTGATCCTGAAGGTTTACGGTGGCACGCACGGCCGCCTTTGGCGCGGAACCTAGTCATCCGGCCCTCATTCGCCAAGCCATGGCGGGCCGACCGGTTCCGCATCGTCCACTCCGGCTGGCGGATTGTCGCGCCGGAAAGGCCGCGGGGTGCGCCCCTTGCCGACGCCTGCTAGAGGCTGGTTCGCAGACAGAACGGAACCGCACGCTTCATGCTTCGCAAGCTTTATGACTGGGTCTTTGTCCAGGCCCGCAGCCGCCATGCCACCAAGGTGATGGCGGTGGTGTCGTTCACCGAAAGCTCCTTCTTCCCCATTCCGCCCGATGTGATGCTGGCCCCCATGGTGCTGGCGCGACCGGACCGGGCCTATTTCTACGCGACGGTCTGCACCATCGCCTCGGTGCTCGGGGCGCTGCTGGGCTATGCGATCGGCTATTTCCTCGAGCCGGTCGGCATGTGGGTGCTGACGGTGCTGGGCAAGGCCGACACCTTCGAGGCCTCGCGCGCCCTTTTTCAGGAGCACGGCGCCTGGGTGATCCTGGTGAAGGGGCTGACCCCGATCCCGTTCAAGCTGATCACCATCGCCTCGGGCATCTTCCAGTTCTCGCTGCCGCTGTTCATCGCCCTGTGTACCCTGACCCGGGGGGCGCGCTTTTTCCTCGTCGCCTTCGTGCTCAAGCGCTGGGGCCCGCCCATGCTGGCCGCCATCGAAAAGCGGCTGGCGACCTTCACCGTCATCGGCATTCTGGCGGTGGTCGCGGTGGTCGTTGCGGTCAAGCTGCTCTGAGGCACATCGACGGGGCGCAAAAGGCCCGCTAAGAGTTTCGGCATGAGCCTTTATCGCGTCGTGACACGCTGGTGGACCCTGTTTGCGCTGGCCGCATCGCTCAGCCTGCTGGCGGCGGCCCATGCCTTTGAGCGGTTCGCCGGGCTGTCGCCGTGCAATCTCTGCCTCAAGCAGCGTGAGGTGTATTGGCTGGCCGTGGCTATCGCCCTGACCGCCAGCCTGTGGACCCTGATCAGCCGGGCCAGCCGGGGCACTCCGCGCGTCGCGGCCTTCCTGCTGTTCATCGTCTTCCTGACCGGCGCGGTCACCGCCGGCTTCCATGCGGGCGGCGAGGCCGGCTGGTGGGAGCTGCCGGCCCTGTGCTCCGGAGGGGGAGGCGGCGAGATCAACATCGAGCGCATGGCCGCCCTTGCGCTGGGCACGGCCGAGGCCCCGCCCGTTGTCGCCTGCGACGCCGTGACATGGCGCTTCCTGGGCCTGTCCATGGCAGCCTGGAACACCCTGATCGCGGCAGGGCTGGCCGTCATGAGCCTGCTGGCCGCCAAACGTCCGAAGGATGCCCGTGCGCCCCGAGGCTGACCCCGAGACCGATCCCCTCAACGATCCGGCCATCACCGGACGCAAGGGCACCCGGACCGTCCCCCTGCCCCGCCCTGGCGCCGGCATGACCCGGGCGCGGAAGGCCGAAATGCTGCGCGTCGATCACGCCGGCGAATATGCCGCCGTGCAGATCTATCAGGCCCAGCGCGCGGTCTTTGAAGGCCGCAAGGGCAAGGCGACGATCAGCGAGGACCTGACAGAGATGGAGGGCCATGAGGCCGTCCACCTGTCGCGGTTCGAGGCCCTGCTGACCGAGAACCGGGTCGCCCCGACCGCTGCCCTGCCCCTGTGGCACCTGGCCGCCCGGGCGCTGGGCGCCGGCACGGCCCTGCTGGGCGAAAAGGCCGCCCATGCCTGCACCGAAGCCGTCGAGTCGGTGATCGAGCAGCACTATGCCGACCAGATCGCCGAACTGGCCGATCGCGACCCCGAACTGGCCCGAGAGCTGGCGCAGTTCCGGGCCGAGGAAATGGCCCACCACGACCACGCCGTCGAACACGGCAGCCGCGACGCGCCCGGCTATCGGCTGCTGTCCTCGGTGATCAAGGCCGGCTGCCGCGCCGCCATCAAGGTCAGCGAGCGGATCTAGGCTGCCCGCTTCATGCGACGGCGGGCGGCGCGTTCGGTCTTTGGCTTGACGTCAAACAGTTCGGCCAGTTTCTCGATCATGGCGCCGGCCAGCTGGTCGACGTCGGTGATCATCAGGGCGCGGCGGTAGAAGCGGGTCACGTCGTGGCCGATGCCGATGGCCAGCAGCTCGACATCGGACTTGTCCTCGATCATGCCGATCACCTGGCGGAGGTGCCGTTCCAGATAGTGGACAGGATTGGCGGTCTGGGTGGTGTCGTCGACGGGGGCGCCGTCCGAGATGACCATCAGGATGCGCCGCGCCTCGGTGCGGGCCAGCATGCGGTCGTGGGCCCACATCAGGGCCTCGCCGTCGATGTTTTCCTTGAGCAGGCCCTCGCGCATCATCAGACCGAGGTTGCGCTTGGACCGGCGCCAGGGCGCGTCGGCGGTCTTGTAGATGATGTGGCGCAGCTCGTTCAGGCGACCGGGGTTGGCCGGGCGGCCGGCGCTGATCCAGGCCTCGCGCGGCTGGCCGCCCTTCCAGGCGCGGGTGGTGAAGCCGAGGATCTCGACCTTGACGCCACAACGTTCCAGCGTGCGGGCCAGGATGTCGGCGCAGACCGCAGCCACCATGATCGGCCGGCCGCGCATCGAGCCGGAGTTGTCGATCAACAGGGTCACCACCGTGTCGCGGAAGGGGCTTTCGCTCTCGGCCTTGAACGAAAGGGGCGCGGTTGGATCGGTGATGACGCGGGTCAGGCGGGCGGTGTCGAGCACCCCCTCCTCCAGATCGAACATCCAGCTGCGGTTCTGCTGGGCCAGCAGGCGGCGTTGCAGCTTGTTGGCCAGCCGGGCGACGACGCTGGACAACTGGGTCAGCTGCTGGTCCAGCAGGGCGCGCAGGCGATCCAGTTCGGTCGGGTCGCACAGTTCCTCGGCGCCGATCACCTCGTCATAGGCGGTGGTGAAGACGCGATAGGCCGAGGGGTCATTGCCACCGTCGGCCTCGGTGCGGCCGGGGCGCATACCCTCTTCGGTATCGGAAGCCTGATCCGACTCCTGTCCGTCGGCCTCGGCGGGGGCGCCGTCCGGGCGGCTCTCGCGTTCGCCGTCCGAGCCGGAATCCTCGCTGCGGCCCTCGGGGGAGTTGTCCTCGCTGTCGCCGGTATCGGGATCGTCGCTGTCGTCCTCGGACTCGGAGGGGGACTCGTCGGCGGCCTCGTCCTCGCCCTCGCTGTCGTCGGCCTCGTCGGACTGGCCATCGCCGGGATCGAGATCCAGCGCCTTGAGCACCGCCTGCATCTCGCGGCCAAAGGCGGCCTGGTCGTCGACGGCGGCCGCCAGACGGTCGAGCGCCGGACCGGCGCGGGTCATCAGATCCTCGCGCACCAGATCGAGGGCCGAAGCGGCCGCCGGCGGCAGGGGGCGCTCCCCGAGACGCTCGGCGAGCAGCAGGCCGACGCCCTGATCCAGCGGCACCTGATCGGCGCTGGTGGCGCGAGTGAGGCCGGTACGCTCCAGCCGCGTGACAAGGGCGGCGTCCAGATTGGCCCGCACACCCGCCATGGCGCGGGCGCCCAGGGCCTCAACGCGGGCCTGTTCGGCGGCCTCGAACACCTCGGCGGCGCGGGTATCGACGGGCGCCACGGTGCGGTGGACGTCGGCGTCGTGATTGGCCAGCCGCAGGGCGAGCCGGTCGGCCTGTCCGCGCAGGGCGGCGCTCTCCGGGCCGGAGGGGTCGCGCGGCGGATGCGGCAGGGTCAGGACGCCGTTCGACAGACGCGGCCCGTCCGAGGCGAAGACGACCTCGAGCTCGTCCTGCTCGGCCAGCGCCCGCGCCGCATGGGCCAGGGCGCGCTTGAAGGTCTCTGTCGGGGTATCCGGCGGCATGATCCTGACCTAGCCCCGACCGCGCGCGGGGGAAAGGGGTGCGGGCATGGGAAAGCGCCTCTCGCCCGGTGGGCAGAGGTTGGAGGGCAGGCGGAGCGCCGGGCCTTCGCCCGGAGTGATTAGAGTTTACCGTTTCGACGAAGACCGACGCTCCGCGCGGTGGTTTTCCGGAAGCTTGCGTCGGGTGGCGGTGTTATCGCCTTACCGCAGCGCCTCCGACGGGCGGGCTGAACCTGCGTTCAGTCCCGGAACGGCCGAGTATCCCCCTCGACCCTTGCCCCGATCCCGCACCCGGAGGCGGAGATCGAGGGTGCATGAAGGTGGGCCTATCGCTCGGCTCGCGGAGCCTCGCTGCTTGAGGCCCGAAAACTGTGCGACGGTTTCCTCCAACCCCGCTCCATCGCTCCCGCCGCTCACAAGGTCGCAGGCCTTACGAGCCCTCCGTGCGACGGGACCCGGAGAGGTTTGCACAGGCCCGGGGTGAGGCGGGGAAGTCGGGTCGGGAAAGGGTGGGGATGTTGAAAGGGCCGGGAATTTTTGGCGCTGGTTTCATATCTGCGCGCTTCAAACCATCGTCATCCTCCGACTTGATCGGAGGATCGGTCCATCCAGACCGTCTCCCGTCGCGGGCGGCACCGATCCTCGGGTCAAGCCCGAGGATGACGGGTTTTCTGTCTCCTCCCTGACGAAGTCGGGGAGGTGGCGCGGCGGCGAAGCCGACGGGACGGAGGGGTTCTTGAGGGTTGGGGTTCGGTGAAGAGCCCCTCCACCCTGCTTCGCCAAGGCTTCGCGGGGTCCCCCTCCCCATCAGATGGGGAGGAGACTGCTAGCCCTTCCTGGCCTTGAGGGCTTCCTGATGGGCGCGGATGCCCTGGGCGATCAGTTCGGCGGCCTCGCCGGCGTCGCCCCAGCGCTTGACGGCGGTTTCCTTGTTCTTCTCCAGGTCCTTGTAGCGGGTGAAGAAGTGCTGGATCTGGTCGATCATGATGGCCGGCAGCTGACGGTAGCTGGCGACGTCGGTGTAATAGGGGTGGAGCGCATCGACCGGCACGGCGAGGATCTTTTCGTCCATGCCCTTTTCGTCTTCCATGATCAGCACGCCGATCGGGCGCGAGCGGATGACGCAGCCCGGCACCACCGGGGTCGGGTTCAGCACCAGCACATCACAGGGGTCGCCGTCGGCCGACAGGGTGTGGGGCACAAAGCCGTAGTTGGCCGGATAGTACATCGCCGTGTGCAGGAAGCGGTCGACGAACAGGGCGCCCGAGGCCTTGTCCATTTCATATTTGACCGGCAGGCCCCCTTGCGGGATTTCGATGATGACGTTCAGGTCCCACGGAGGGTTGGGGCCGACGGGGATGGCATCGATGTTCATGATGTCTATTGTGCACTTGCGAAACGGGGAGGCGGGCGTGATAGGCAAACCCGGGCCCGGTAGCAAGCGTTCCGCGCGGTATCGGGCGCGAAGCCACGGAGGCGACGGTGCAGGGAGCTGACGGCATGACCCCCTTCGACTGGGCGGCGCTGGTCCTGTTTGCCGTGTGCTGGCTGGGCTATGAGCCCGCCCTGAGGCTGCTGTCGCGGCGGTTCGGCACCCTGAACCAGGACATGCAGCTGGTGCGGCATATCTGGATGTCGGCCATGGTCCGCCGCGAGATCCGGCTGGTCGACAGCCAGCTGATGGGCCATTCGATCAATACGGCCTCGTTCTTTGCCTCGACCAATCTGCTGCTGATCGCGGCGGTGGCCGGCATATTGTTCGGGGGAGAGGCAGCCCTGCGGGGCTTTGCCGCCGTGGGGGCCGAGGCCGTGCCCCTGCCGCTGCTGGAAGGCAAGCTGGCGCTGATCCTGATCTGTCTGGTGCGCGGCCTGCTGGATTTCATCTGGTCGATCCGGCAGCTGAACTACACGCTCGCGGTGATCGGGGCGGCGCCGGAAACCGACTCTCCCGAACGCGACATGCTGGGCCGGGCCGCCGGCGACCTGCTGAACCCGGCGCTGGCCTCGTTCAGCCAGGGGGTGCGGGCCTATTATTTCGCCCTGGCGGCCGCGGCCTGGTTGATGGGGCCGATGTGGCTGGCCCTTGGTGTGGTGGCGTCCTTCAGCCTGCTGATCTGGCGTCAGGAGGGTTCGCCCGCCGCCCGCGCCATTCGCCGGGTCCGCGCCGCACTGGAATCCGATTCCGGAAACCCCGCCCCGCCCCCGCAGTGAGTGAGCAGATGCGGCCGTTAATGGGACAGATTTTTGCGCTTAACCGGTTACATCGGGGAAAATGACCGTTCAGACGTTACATTTCGTGACGGGTGGTGAAAAATCGCCGCTTGACGGATTGTGCACCGCAACCTAACTTGACTGTGACGCCTTCGGGCGTCTTGCCCTTCCTGGGCGTTTCCTCCCTATAGACTTTCATGCCGCGCCCCCGGGCGCGGCATTTTTTCTGTCCGAAGGATCAGGAGACGAGACCGGGTGCCTCGCGCACCAGGCTGTCGATCAGCCGCTCCACCAATCCCTGACAGCGCGACCAGCCCGGGCCGGGCTCGATGCGGGCCTCGTCCAGATAGAGGGCGCGCGAAATCTCGATCTGCAGGGCATGGAAGCCCTCGGCCGGGCGGCCCCAGGTCTGGGTCGTCCAGCCGCCTGCATAGGGGTGGTTGAGGGCCACGCGCAGGCCCTCGCCGCCCAGCAGCGCCGCCACCCGCCGCGTAAGCGCCGTCGCACAGGCCGAACCATGCCGGTCGCCCAGCACCATCTGGGGGCCCACGGGCGAGGGCCGCCGGGCAGGACGGTTGAGGCCGGGCCCGGGCATGGAGTGCCAGTCGATCAGGATCGCCATCCCATGGGCGGCATGCGCCGCCTGCATCAGGCGCGCGAGCTCGGCATGATAGGGCGCGTGGCCGGCCGCGAGGCGCGCCTCGACCTCGGCGCGGCCGAGGGGGCGGTCATAGAGGGGGCGGCCGTCCCCGGTCAGGCGCGGTACAACGCCATAGCCCGCGACGGCACGGGGCCCGCCGGCGGCCTCCGGCGGAAGGTCGGCGATCAGCGCCGGGTCGAGGTCGGCGGGATCCCGGTTGAGGTCCAGCCAGGCCCGGCCATGGGTGGCCAGCAGCAGGGGCACGCCGCGGGCGGGGGCGCTCTCGATCAGCCGGTCGACCAGGGCGTCCTCGGCACTGCGGATCGAGGCCCCGGACAGGGCCGGATCGAAACCGGCCGAGGCAGGATAGTGGCGGCCCGAGTGGGGCGAGGCGAACACCAGCGGGCTGATCGCCCGGCCCGCCGCCGGGATCACCCGGAACGGGGGCTCGGTGCCCTGCTCACCCTCGCCTGCCGTCATACGCCCTCCCCCGGCCCGGCCGTGATTCCCTGTGGACACGGATCATTGATTTTCATGGCCGGTTTACGCTTGTCGCCTTAACCTTTTCCCGGGTTTAGTGAAACGGTCGTCCGGGTGGACGGCGTCGGGGACATTCGATGGCACGCATTCTTCTGGCGGAAGACGACAGCTCGCTCCGGGGCTTCCTGACGCGGGCGCTGCAACGCGCGGGCCATGAGGTTGTCGACTGCGAGAACGGCGATGACGCCATCGACGCCCTGGACCAGGGCCCGTGGGACCTGCTGCTGACCGACATCGTCATGCCGGGCGCCGACGGGATCGAGGTGGCCCGCGTGGCCGCCGCCCGCCAGCCGGGCCTGCGCATCATGTTCATCACCGGCTTTGCCGCCGTGGCCCTGACCGCCGCCCAGAGCACCCCCCAGGCCAAGGTGCTGTCGAAGCCCGTGCACCTGCGCGACCTGGTCGGCGAGGTCGAGAAAATGATCGCCGCTTAACGCTTGCAGTTTCAAGGCGAGCCGGGTTATACCGCGCGCCTTCCCGCCCCGGGGATGCCCCAGGGCCGTCACGGCGGACGCGTAGCTCAGCGGGAGAGCACTACGTTGACATCGTAGGGGTCACAGGTTCAATCCCTGTCGCGTCCACCATTCTCCCTCCCGAACAAATCACCGCTTTCGCGCCCCCCCCTTGCGGGCCGAGGTCGGTTTGCAGGCAGCAAAAGGCCGGCCCGGGTGAGCGGGCCGGCCTTGTCGTTTCAGGGCGTCAGATCAGGTCGGGTCGCCCTGGTCTTCGGGACCGGGCACCGACTCGCCGGCGTCGCCCTCGTCGAACAGGCGGAACTCGTGCCAGAGGCCGTTCAGCACGCCGAAGCCGACGGCGAGGCCGAGGCCGAGGATCCAGGTAAAATACCACATGGTTCAGGCCTTTCGGGTCAGTAGAGGTCGGGGTTGGTGGACAGGGCGGCGGTCGTCGAGCGGCCCCACAGCACCCGGTAGACCCAGGCGGTATAGAGCAGCACCAGCGGCAGGAAGACGATCGTCACCAGCAGCATGATGAACAGCGTCAGATGGCTGGAGGAGGCGTTCCAGACGGTCAGGCTGGAGGACGGATCGATCGAGCTGGGCAGGATGAAGGGGAACATCGACAGGCCGACCGTGGAGATGATCCCGACCGCGCCCAGCGAGGAGCCGAGGAAGCCCAGCGGCTCGGACCGGCGCCACAGGCCCAGCAGGGCCGCCGCCGTGCCGAGGAATCCGAGCGCCGGGGCGATCATCATCCAGGGATAGCGGGCATAGTTGTCCATCCAGGCGCCGCCGGCCGCCTCGACCGTGGTGCGCAGCGGGTTGGAGAAGCCGTTGGGATCGACCGTGCCGACGATGCGGAAGCCGAGGTCGCCGAAGGCCACCCACAGGCCACCCACCGCGAAGAGCACCAGACCCAACAGGCCCGCGACCGTGCCGATGGCGAAGGCGCGCTTCTGCACCGGGCCGCGCTCGGCCTTGAGGCCCAGCCAGGTGGCGCCGTGCAGGACCAGCATGGTCACCGACAACAGGCCGCACAGCAGGCTGAAGGGGGTGAACAGGCCCAGCAGGGTGCCGTCATAGAAGGCCCGCAGCTCGCTGTTGAGACGGAAGGGGGCACCGATCAGGACGTTGCCGACGGCCACGCCGAACACCAGGGCCGGAACGAAGCCACCGACGAACAGCGCCCAGTCCCACATCGACCGCCAGCCGGCCGAGGGCCGCTTGGAGCGGTATTTAAAGGCCACGGGCCTGAGTATCAGGGCCGACAGGACCAGGAACATGGCCAGGTAGAAGCCCGAGAAGCTGACGGCATAGACGAAGGGCCAGGCGGCGAAGATGGCGCCGCCGCCGAGGATGAACCAGACCTGGTTACCTTCCCAGGTGGCGCCGACGGTGTTGATCACCATGCGGCGTTCCTTGTCCGTCTTTGCGACGAACGGCAGGAGGGCACCCACGCCGAGGTCGAAGCCGTCCGTGAGGGTGAAGGCGATCAGCAGCACCCCCAGCAGGCCCCACCAGATGACGCGGAGGGTAGCGAAGTCGAGAGGCAGTTCCATGATGGATCTCCGGGTCAGACAGGATGTCAGGCAGTGGCGGGTTCGGTTTCACCGGCAGGGGCGCCGGGCTCGGACGCGAGGTCCGGGCTGGAGAAGGGCCCCTTGCTGATGGTGCGCAGGATCAGGCCCACCTCGACCACGGCCAGGGCGCCGTACAGGACGGTGAAGCCGATGATGGTGCCCCACAGCTGCGGGACGGTCAGGCTGGAGGCGCCAAGGAAGGTCGGCAGGACGCCTTCCACTGCCCAGGGCTGACGGCCCACCTCGGCCACGATCCAGCCCAGCTCGGCCGCGATCCACGGCAGGGGGATGGCCAGCACGGCCAGCCGCAGGAACCAGCGGGTGTCGTGCTTGCGCAGGGTGCACAGGATGAAGGCCGTCGCGAACAGGCCGATCATCAGGAAGCCGATCCCCGCCATGAAGCGGAAGGTCCAGAACATGACCGGGACGTTGGGCACGGTCGCCCAGGCGGCGTCGCGGATCTGCTCGGGCGTGGCGTCACGCGGATCCTCGACGAAGCGGCGCAGCATCAGGCCATAGCCGAGGTCGTTGCGATGGGCCTCGAAGGCGCCGCGGGCTGCGGGGTCCTCGGGATTGGCCTTGATGCGTTCGAGCGCGTCATAGGCCTGGACCCCGGATTCGATGCGGGTCTCGGCGACGGCGACCAGCGGCAGGATGCCCTCGACCTGACCGGTCAGGCTGCGGGTCGAGATCAGGCCCAGGACGTAGGGAATCTTGATCTCATAGTGGGTCTTGTGGTCGGTCATATTGGGCAGGCCGACGGCAGTCAGGCCGGCGGGGGCCGGTTCGGTCTCCCACATGGCCTCAATGGCGGCGAGCTTCATTTTCTGGTTGTCGGTCAGGGCGTAACCGCTCTCGTCACCCAGCACGACGACAGACAGGGAGGACGCCAGACCGAAGGCGGCGGCGACCGTCATGGAGCGCTTGGCGAAGCCGATGTGACGGCCCTTCAGCAGATACCAGGCCGAGACGCCCAGCACGAAGACTGAGGCGATCACATAGCCGGCGGAGACGGTGTGCACGAACTTGGCCTGGGCCACCGGGTTGAACAGCACGGCCATGAAGTCGGTGACTTCCATCCGCATGGTGTCGGGATTGAAGTCGGCACCGACCGGGTTCTGCATCCAGCCGTTGGCGATCAGGATCCACAGGGCCGACAGATTGGTGCCGAGCGCCACGAGGAAGGTCACGAACAGGTGGGCGTGCGGCTTGAGCTTGTCCCAGCCAAAGAACATCAGCCCGACGAAGGTGGCCTCGAGGAAGAAGGCCATCAGGCCCTCGATCGCCAGGGGCGCCCCGAAGATGTCGCCGACGTAGTGGCTGTAATAGCTCCAGTTCATGCCGAACTGGAATTCCATGGTCAGGCCGGTGGCGACGCCGAGCACGAAGTTGATGCCGAACAGGGTGCCCCAGAAGCGGGTGATGGTCCGCCAGATGGGCCGGCGGGTCATCACATAGATCGACTCCATGATGACCAGCATGAAGCTGAGCCCCAGCGTCAGGGGCACAAACAGGAAGTGGTAAAGCGCCGTCAGTGCGAACTGAAGGCGGGATAGATCAACGACCGCCAGATCGATCATGGAACCAAGCACTCCCTATAGCTGTCATGGCCGGAATGGCCGGGTGCGGGATGGCCGTAGGACAGTGACCCGAGTCGCGCCTTGATCTGGATCAAGGGCCGGACGGGCCGGAATTCTGTATAGAGCGCGCGTGACCTCCTCGGCCCCCTCCCCCACCCACCTGCGACACTGGCTGCGCGACACCGCGCGGCCGGAAAGACGGGCACTGGGGATGGCCGCGCTGATGACAACGGCGGATGTGCTGCCGGCGGTCGGCTTTGCAGCAGGACTGGCCCTGACGCTGACGGCCTGGCCCGACCGGACAAGCTCGATCCTCATGGGGATCGTCATCATGCTGGCGGCGCTGGCGGTGCGGGGGCTGTTGTCGCAACGGGCCCTGACAACGGCCGCGGGCGCCGCCGCCCGGATCAAGGGCGCCGTGCGGCGCGGCGTGGTCACGGACCTGTTCTCCGGGCGCCGGTCGTCGGAAACCGGATTGATCGCCGCTGTCGAGGGGGTGGAGCGGCTGGACGGCCATTATGCGCGGTTTGAGCCCGCCCGCATGGCAGCGGTCATGGGGCCGATCGTGGTGCTGGCGGCCATTGCGCTGGCCAGTCCGGTCTCGGCCCTGATCCTGACCGCGACCCTGATCCCGTTCGCATTCGGCATGTGGCTGGCCGGAACCGCGGCGGCGGCGGAGAGCCGCACCCAGTTCGCGGCGCTGGAGCGCCTGTCCGGCCTGTTCCTCGATCGCATCCGGGCCCTGCCGGCGGTGGCGGCCTTCGAGGCCACGGGGACGGTGGTCGGTGACGTCCAGCGCGCCTCGGACGGGCTGGCAGCGCGGACCGGCAAGGTGCTGCGCATCGCCTTTCTGTCGTCGGGAATTCTGGAGTTCTTCTCGGCCCTGTCGGTGGCCCTGGTCGCCGTCTATTGCGGGTTTCAGCTGCTGGGCCTGATGCCGGTGCCGATCCCCGAGCCGCTGGATCTGGGGCGGGCGGTCTTCGCCCTGGTGCTGGCACCCGAAGTCTATGCGCCGCTGCGCCGGATGGCCGCCGCCTATCACGACCGGCAGGCCGCCGAGGCCGTGGTGCCGACACTGGAGCGAACGCCTGTGCCGCCGGCCCTGCCCACGCCGCGGCTGGCCCGCAGCCCCGCCCTGAAGTTCCACAAGGTCAGCATCGCCTATGACGGGGCGCCGCCGGTGATCCCGGACTTTGACCTTGAGGTGCGGCCCGGACAGGTGATCGCCCTGACCGGGGCCAGCGGGACCGGCAAGAGCAGCCTGCTGCATCTGTTCCTCGGCCTGTCGCCGCTGACCGGGGGCGAGGTCGAGGTCGACGGCCACCGCCTGTCGCACACGGGCGACTGGTGCGGACAGGTCGGCTGGATGGGTCAGGCGACGGTCGTGGTGCCGGGTACGCTCGCGGAGAACATCGCCCTGTCGCAGCCCGAGGCCCCGCGCGAGCTGATCGCGGCCATGGCTGAACAGGCAGGCCTGTCGCTGGACCTCGACCGGCCCATCGACGGGCGCGGCGGCGGTCTGTCGGGCGGCGAGCGACGGCGGCTGGCGCTGGCGCGGGCCATGTTGAAGCAGGCGCCGCTGTTGCTGCTGGACGAGCCGACCGCCCATCTGGACGCGGCGGCCGAGGAAGCCCTGATCCCGGCGCTGGCCGCGGCGACGCGCGGGCGGACCTGCCTGATCGCCACCCATTCGCGGGCGGTCATGGCGCTGGCCGACCGCGTGGTGGCGCTGTGAGGCCCGCCGTGCCCCCTCTGGAAGCCCTGATCCGGGCCGAGCTGCGACACCAACGGCCGCGTCTGGTGATCGCCACGGTGGCGGCCATCGGGGTGACGTGCGGTTCAGCCCTGCTGCTGGGGCTGTCCGGCTGGTTCATCACGGCCTCGGCGCTGGCGGGTCTGGCCGGACCGGCGGTGGCGCATGCCTTCAACTATATGCTGCCCAGTGCCTTCATCCGGCTGCTGGCCATTGTGCGGACGGGCTCGCGCTACGTCGAGCGGGTCGCGGGACATGAGGCGGCCTTGCAGGGCCTGGGGCGGCTGCGGCCCCGCCTTTATGCGCGACTGGCCGAGGGCGGGCACGCCACGCGGGCGCTGGCGGTGGGCGAAGCCTCGTCGCGGCTGATCGAGGATGTCGATGCCATCCAGACCCGCTTCATCCGCGTGGCGGCGCCCTGGGCGCTGGGCGCTGGGCTGGCGGTTTCGGCCGGCATGGCGGCCTTGGCCCACTGGACGTCGGCCGTCGCCCTGCTGGTCGGGGCCGGGGCACTGGTGCTGGGCAGTCGCTGGATCGCGGAGCGGTGGGTGCGGCCCGCCGCCGCCCTGCGACAGGAGGCCCAGGGGCAGCTGAAGGCGCGCCTGACCGATCTGGAAGCCGCCGTGCCGGAAGTCCGCGCCTGGTCCCTCGAAGGCTGGGCGACGGAGGAGGTGGCAAAGGTCGCCGATCAGGCGGACGCCGCCGGGCGGGTACTGGCCGAGCGGTCGGGTCATCTGATGAGCTGGGCAGGCGCCGTCACCGGGCTGAGCCTGGCCGCCGCCACGGGCCTGCCGCTGTGGCTGGCGCCCGCCACACCGCCCGCGCCACTGATCGCGCTGGCGGCGCTGGCGACGGCCGCCGGCATGGAAGCGGCGCTGGGGCTGGTGACGGCGCTCCGCGACGCAGGCGCGGCGCGCGCCGCCGCCGCACGGCTGGAGCCCCTGATGGGGGCAGACCCGGATCGGGCGGTGCAGAGGCCGGAAGGCGATTCGCTGCAGTTCTCGCCTGCCGGGCCGACGTTCGTCGGAGGCTCAAGGGTGCGGATCGCCGGGCCCTCGGGCGCGGGCAAGACCACCCTGATCGAGCAGATGATGGGGCTGCGCCCGGTCGAGCCGGGACAGATGTCGGCCGGAGGGCTGGACCCCGCCCTGCCCGACGTCGATGTGCGGCGCCTGTTCGCCTATGCGGCGCAGGATGTGTCCCTGCTGAACGGGACGGTGGCGCAGAACCTGCGACTGGCCGACCCGAAGGCGCCCGAGGCCCTGTTGTGGGAGGCGCTGGAGGATGCCGCACTGGCCGAGCGCATCGCCGGCGCGTCGAAGGGTCTGGATACACCGATCGGGCCGGGCGGCGCCTTCCTGTCCGGCGGCGAGCGGCGGCGGCTCAGTCTGGCGCGCGCCTATCTGAGGGGGTCGCCCTGGCTGGTGCTGGATGAACCTACCGAGGGGCTGGATGCGCGTACCGAGCAGCAGGTCCTGCACCGGCTGAAGGCGCGGCTGGACCGCACGGCGCAGGGGCTGGTGATGATCAGCCACCGGCCCGCAGGGGTGGCCCTGTGCGAGGCCGTGATCGAGGTCGACGGCGTGACGGAAGCGGGGGGCTCAGCCCTCGCCGTCGGCGAGCAGGGCCAGCCGGTCGGGCCGCAGGATGCTGAGGTCGGACACTGACTCCAGCCGGATCAGGCCGGACGCCTTGAAGCGGCCCAGCACCCGGCTGACCGTCTCGATGGTCAGGCCCAGATAGTCGGCGATCTCGGTGCGGCTCATGGGCAGGCGCAGACGCCCCTCGGCGTGGGGCCGCATGGGATCGCGGTCCGACAGGGCCAGCAGGAAGGAGGCCAGCTTTTCCTCGGCCGTCTTGCGTCCCAGCAGCAGGATCTGGGAGCGGGCCTCGGCCAGTTCGTGGCTGGCGCGCTCCAGCAGGGCAGCCTCCAGCGCCGGGCTCTGGCGCACGAGGGCGCGATAGTCGGCCATGGCGAAGCGGCAGGCGGTGACCGGCTCGATCGCCTCGACCGAGCCGGTGTGGGTGGCGCCCGCGGCCAGACCGACGAAGTCGCCCGCAAACAGGAAACCCGTGATCTGGCGCCGCCCGTCGGCCATCAACGTCTGGACCCGCGCCGAGCCGGCGGTGATGTTGAACATATGCTCCGCGCGATCGCCCTGGTTGACCAGGGCCTGTCCCGGCGCGAACTGGACCTGTTCGGCCAGGGCCGACAAACGCGCGAGATCCTCCCCCTCCAGACTGGCGCAGAGGCTGAAGGCCCGCGCACCACAGGTGCTGCAGTCGCGCGCGAGCGGGCGGCTGGTGCACGTCGGGGGTTTGAGTCGAACCTGAAGCATCAAGGAATCCGGCGGGAGGAACCCTTCTCATAGGGAACCCCGACCGCAGAGACAATTGCGACGCGCCCTCGCCTCGGCCATAGAGACCCCATGTCGCATTCGTCCTTTACGACCCCCACCCCCGCAGACTGGCGCACCCTGGCCGAGGCCGCGCTGAAGGACCGGGGGCTGGAGACCCTGGTGCATCTGGATGCCGACGGGCTGGATATCCGCCCGCTGTATGCCGCCGCGAATGGGCGCGAGGCGGTTCGCGCAGCCAGAGCCACCGACGCCGACGGGCGGGCGTGGGACCTGCGCGTGCTGCTGGAAGGCGATGAGGCCGTCGCCCTGAACGCCCGGGCGCTGGCCCAGCTGGAGGGCGGCGCGGCCTCGCTGATCCTCAAGGGCGCGGTGACGGAAGACTCCGACACCCTCGCACAGGCGCTGGCCGGAGTTCAGCTGGAGCTGGCCGAGGTGGCGCTGGATGCCGGCCTGGACGGCGCCACGGCCGCCGATGCCCTGGCGGTGGCGGCCAAGGGCTCGCCGCGCGCGAAACTGGCCTTCCACATGGACCCGGCCTCGGCCTTTGTCGCCCATGGCGGCGGGGCGCGGCCACTGGCCGACTATCTGGAGCTGGCGGGCAATACGGCGGCGCGCCACGCCGAAGCTTATCCCGATGCGCGTGCCTTCCTGGCCTCGGGCCGGGTGGTGCATGAAGCCGGGGGCACGGCCGCGCAGGAGCTGGGCTTTCTGCTGGCCAGTGCCGTGGCCCTGACGGAGGCCGCGGGTCGCGCGGGCCTGTCGCCCGAGCAGACCTTCCGGCGCATGGTGCTGGGGGTTTCGCTGGACCAGACCTATTTCGACGGCCTGGCCAAGGTGCGGGCGCTGCGCCTGATGTGGCGGACCTTTACCCGGGCCTGGGGCACGGAAGCCGAGGCGGTGATCGAGGCGCGGTCTTCGCGGCGGATGCTGGCGGCGCGCGACGCCTGGCCGAACCTGTTGCGACTGACGGCGGCGGGCTTTGCCGGAGCGGTAGGTGGCGCCGATGTGATCGTGCTGGACGCCTTCAGCCGGGCGGCGGGCCTGCCCGATGCCTTCGCCCTGCGTCAGGCACGCAATACCCAGCTGATCCTGATGGAGGAAGCGCATCTGGGGCGGGTCGACGATCCGGCGGCCGGGTCGTGGTTCCTGGACACTCGCACCCGCGATCTGGCCGAGGCCGGCTGGGCGGCCTTCCAGCAGATCGAGCGCGAAGGCGGGCTGGTGGCCTCGATCGAGGGCGGCGGCATCCAGAGCCGGGTCGCCGAGGCGGCCGAGGCCCTGATGACACGTTATGCCCGGGGCGACGCCCAGTTGATCGGCGTGACCCGATACGTCGACGAGGACCCGCGCCCGGTCGAGGTGTCCCCCCTGCCCGAACCGGACACCGGGACGTCCGAGCATGCGTGTGCCGCCATGGCGCCCTTGCCGCTGGCCGTGCGACTTGAGACCGGGGAGGCCGCCCGATGACCCGCCCTGACTTCACCCGCATCGCGCTGGACGACCATGCACCCGGCGCAGCCGCCGACCGCGCGCCGTGGGAGACGCCGGAAGGGATCTCGATCGCGTCGCGTCATGAGGCCGGAGGACTGGAAGGCCTCGACTTCATCCACGGCCTGCCCGGGATCGCGCCCTATCATCGCGGCCCCTATCCGACGATGTATGCCCAGAACCCGTGGACCATCCGGCAGTACGCGGGGTTCTCGACGGCCGAGGAATCGAACGCCTTCTACCGGCGCAATCTGGCCGCCGGGCAGAAGGGGCTGTCGGTCGCCTTCGATCTGGCGACGCACCGGGGCTATGACTCAGACCATCCGCGCGTGGCCGGCGATGTCGGCATGGCGGGCGTTGCGATCGACTCCATCCTCGACATGCGGACCCTGTTCGACGGCATCCCGCTGGACAAGATGAGCGTGTCGATGACGATGAACGGGGCGGTGCTGCCGATCCTGGCCCTCTATGTCGTCGCCGCCGAAGAACAGGGGGTCGCCCCCGCCCAGCTGACCGGGACCATCCAGAACGACATCCTCAAGGAGTTCATGGTCCGCAACACCTACATCTATCCGCCCGCGCCCTCGATGCGGATCATCTCGGACATCTTCGCCTGGACGGCCGAACATGCGCCGAAGTTCAACTCGATCAGCATCAGCGGCTATCACATGCAGGAGGCCGGAGCCTCGGCCGACCTGGAGCTGGCCTATACGCTCGCGGACGGGATCGAATATCTGCAGGCGGGCGTGGACTCCGGGCTGGACGTCGACCGGTTCGCCCCGCGGCTCAGCTTCTTCTGGGCCGTCGGCATGAACTACTTCATGGAAGTGGCCAAGATGCGGGCCGGGCGCCTGCTGTGGGCCGAGGCTGTGTCGAAATTCGGCGCGACGAATCCCAAGTCGCTGAGCCTGCGCGCCCACTGCCAGACCTCGGGCTGGTCGCTGGCGGCCCAGGATGTGTTCAACAACGTCAGCCGGACCATGGTCGAGGCCATGGCGGCGGCGGGTGGCCAGACCCAGAGCCTGCACACCAATGCGCTGGACGAGGCGCTGGCCCTGCCGACCGACTTCTCGGCCCGGATCGCGCGCAATACCCAGATCCTGTTGCAGCAGGAGACCGGCCTGACCCGCGTGATCGACCCGTGGGGCGGCAGCTATTACGTCGAGCGGCTGACCCACGAACTGGCCGAACGGGCCCGTGCGCACATGGCCGAGATCGAGGGCCTGGGCGGCATGGCCAGGGCCATTGAGGCGGGCATTCCCAAGCTGCGCATCGAGGAGTCAGCGGCCCGCATCCAGGCGCGGATCGATACGGGCCAGCAGACGGTCGTGGGCGTGAACCGCTATCTGTCGGATCAGGTCGACGACATCCCGGTGCTGAAGGTCGACAATGCGGCCGTGCTGGCGGCCCAGATCGAGAAGCTGAAGCGGCTGCGCGCCGAGCGGGACGAGGCGGCGACCGAAGCGGCGCTGGAGGCCCTGACGGCCGGGGCGAAGGGCGACGGCAATCTGCTGGCCCTGTCGATCAATGCGGCCCGGGCCAAGGCCACGGTGGGCGAGATTTCAGATGCGCTGGAGGCCGCCTTCGGCCGCCACGTGGCCTCGGTGAAGACCGTCAGCGGCGTCTATGGCAAGGAAGCCGGCAAGGACGCCAAGGTCAGCCGCGCCCGTGACATGGTGGCGGCGTTCGTCGAGAACGACGGCGGTCCGCCCCGCATCCTGATCGCCAAGCTGGGTCAGGACGGGCACGACCGCGGCCAGAAGGTGGTGGCCACGGCCTATGGCGACCTGGGGCTGGAGGCCACGGCCGGGTCCCTGTTCCAGACGCCCGCCGAAGCCGCGAAAGAAGCCGTCGAGAAGGGGGTTCACGCGGTGGGCGCCAGCTCGCTGGCCGCCGGGCACCTGACGCTGGCACCGCAGCTGATCGCCGAGCTGAAGAAGCTGGGGCGCGAGGACATCATGGTGGTGGTCGGCGGAGTCATTCCGCCCGCAGACGTGCAGCCCCTGCTGGATGCCGGCGTCGCTGCCGTCTATCCGCCCGGGTCGGTGATCGCCGACACGGCCATCGATCTGATCGACAAGCTGAACCAGCGTCTGGGCTATGCCCAGAGGCCGAAGGGCTGAGCCCCGGCCCTAGGGCCGGTAGCGTGACGGCAGGGCGGCAACCTCCTCCTCGCTCAGCTTGCGCACCACGCGGGCGGTGCAGCGGTTCGCCGTGCCCATGCCGGCGACGTCAATCGACAGGGAGTCCGAGACGCAGCTGCGCGAGCCCCCTCCCATGAGCGGCGTGAGGACGAGGGTGTTGGTGCTCTCGGCGCCGGGGCAGAAGCTGGTGGTCTGGAGCTCGAACACACTGCCGTCGCGCGCCTTCACATAGAGCGAGGGCGATTGGCCCGCCCGGAAGTTGATCACACGGTCCGTCAGGAAACAGGTGTCCGCAGACCGCGGGGTCATGGCGGTGTCCGGCCCCGGCGCGCAGGCGGCGGCCAGCAACAGGGCGGGGATCGAGAGGGCGGCGACGAAGGCGCGGGTCATGGGTTTCTCCAGGCTTGGGCTCTGTCCGGCTGGGGGTCAGTCCTGCGGGGGGCCGCCACTGATGCGCGGGCCGACGCGGGCGCTGCAATATTCCACGGGACGGACGTCGCCACGCACCGCGATACGGGTGGCGTCGCCCGGACACAGGCGGGTGACGCCGACGGCGCCGGGCTCGAGCGCGAAGCCGAGCGCGCTGTTCAGCCCGTTGCAGGCGCCATAGACCTCCAGCGGATAGGCGTCGCGACCGACGTTCAGATAGACGGTCTGGCCGGGGCCATCGGTGAAGCCCCGAACCTGGGACGGCGAGAAACAGGTCTGGTCGTTGAAGGCCGGGGAGTCACCGGACGGGGTGGTGGGCGCGCAGGCGGCGAGCGCCAGCACAGCGCCGGTAAAGGCGAGCGGGAGCGGCATGCGTATCAGCTGGGTCATGGCCCGACAACGTCCGCCTCGCCGCGGGGTTTCGCAAATCACGATTGGGTTCCCCGTAAACGCGAGGGCGAAAAGCGGTGCGCCATGGCCCCCGACAGGGGGGACGGGCGCTCCAGCACCTGTGCCGCGACATGTTCGGCCAGCAGGGGCGCGAGACAGAATCCGCGCGAGCCAAGCCCCCCGAGGACATACAGGCCCTCCTCGACCCGACCGGCGACGGGCAGACGGTCCGGCGTGGTCGCCCGGACCGCGGCACGGGACCGCAAGGGCGCCTGACCGGCCTGCTCCGCCCGCTGCGGCAGACAGCCGGCGAGGGTCGCCAGATTGCGCCGGGTGTCTTCGGGGCGGACCTCGACACCGTCGTCGTCGCGATCATGGGTGGCCCCGAACAGCAGGCCCTCGCCCGTCGGTATGGCATAGCCACCCCAGGCCAGGGGCGCGGGGGCCGTGACCCCTTCGGCCACCTCGACCTGACCCCGCACGGGCTGGAGTGGCAGGGACAGGAGGCTGCGGGTGCCGGCGCCGGTCGCCACGATCACGCAGGCGGCCCGGCGTACAAGAGCGCCGTTCGCGTCGAACAGGGCCCATCCCTCCCCGTCCCGGTCGATGCGAGCGACGGAGGCGCGGGTCACGCCGTGGGGCAGCCAGGCCGCGAGCACCCGGGCGGGGCGGATGACCCGGGCGTCGGCCATTCGCAGGGCGGGGGAGTCTGTCGGTTCGCCCAGACGGTTGGAGACTTCGGACGGGGTCAGGACCTGCATATGTCCGGGAGACCAGATCGTCTGTTCAGCGACGCGCCGGTGGCGCTCCACGTCGCGATCCCGGCCGGGAAGTTGCAGGACACCTTCGGCCACCACGGCGCCGCCGATCTGTCCATAGAGATGACCGGCGCGCTCCAGCGCCTGGGCGAAGCCCGAGGCGAGGTCGGGATCGCCGACGTCTAGGCGGGGGGTGACGAGGGCGGCATCAAAGCCCGAGGCGCCGGCGCCCGGCCCCTCGGCATCGATGACCTCGACCGTCCGGCCCTGGGCGGCAAAGGCACGGGCGAGGGTGGCGCCGGCGATGCCGGCACCGAGGATGACGATGTCGTCGGGAGGCGTTGGGCCTGCCGTCTCACTAGCGAGAGTGGCCTCCAGCCGCTCGCGCTTGCGGCCATGGCCGGGGCGTTTCTCGACAGTGAAGCCGACCTCGGCCAGTCCCCGCCGGACGGCGCCGGCGACGGTGAAGGTGGCCAGACGCGCGCCGGGCCGGCTGAGCGCCGCGATCCGGGCCATGACGCCGGGCGACCACATATCGGGATTGGTGGCCGGCGAGAAGCCGTCGAGGAACCAGGCGTCGGCCTGGCCCGACCAGGCCGACAGCCCCTGCTCCACCGGCCCGATCGCCAGATCAAGGGTGGCCCTAAACGCCGGCAGGTCCATCCGGTGCAGGCCCGGCGTGGCAGCCGGCCAGACGGACAGAAGGGCCTCGGCTGCGGGCGCCAGGTCCGGCCAGGCGGCGAGCGCCCGGGCGGCCTCGTCCCGCGACAGAGGGAAGCCCTCGACCGAGAACAGGCTGAGCCGCGCGCCGAGTGGGGAGTGGTCGCGCCACAGCATGAGCAGGGCCGCCATGTTGAGGCCGGTGCCGAACCCCAGCTCGGCGACGCAGAAATGTTCGCGCCCGGCAAAGGCGCCGGGCAGGCCGCAACCGTCGAGGAACACTGCCCGGGTCTCGGCCAAACCGTCCTCAGGCGAGAAATAGATGTCGCCGAACCGACCGGAACGCGGGGTGCCGTCGTCGTCCCAGACCAGATCGGCGGAGGTGTCGGAGCCGGAATTCATGCGGGCTCCGTAGCGCGTCGGGGCGCCGCTGTCGCGGGCGGTCGTGCGTCAGGGCTCCGGCGGGTCCTCGCGACGGGCCAGCACCGACATGTCGCCGTTCCGCTCGAGATAGGCACAGTCCACGCGGCTGAGGTCGGAATGACCCTGGGCGCGGAGCGCCATGTCCAGATCGCCCTGGCCGAGGCCGGCGCGGCGCATCGCGGCCTCGTCGATCTGGCCGTCGCGGACCAGCTGGATCCGCCCGCCCTTGAGCAGGAAGCTGAGCCATGACCAGCGGGCCGACGCGCGGGCCAGGAGGGCATGGAGGGCAACCAGCAGCAGGCTGGCGATGACGGTCGGCAGGAAGGGCGCGCTGCCGGTCATGGCCCGGCCGAGATTGGAGCCGACGATCACGGCGAAGATGATGTCGAGCGGCGTCCACTTGCCGAAGGCACGCGACGAGGCGAGCCGCACGGCGAGGATGCCGACGGCGAAGACGAGCACGCCCCGGATGGACATCTGCCACCAGGTGATCGTGCCGTCCTCATAGCCGATGACGGCGTGAAGGGTTTCCATCTCGCCTGCCCCCGGGCGCCGCTCAGGCGGCGCCGAACACCTTGATGATGCCGTCGCAGAAGGCGGGCAGGTCGTCGGGGTTGCGCGAGGTGACGAGCTTGCCGTCGATGACCACCGTCTCGTCTACCCACTCGGCGCCGGCGTTCGTCAGATCGGTTTTGAGCGAGGGCCAGGAGGTCAGCTTGTGACCCTTGGCGATGCCCGCGTCGATCAGCGTCCAGGGACCGTGGCAAATGGCGGCGATCGGTTTGTCGGACTCGGCGAAGGCACCGATGAAGCTGATGGCCTTTTCCTCGAGCCGCAGGGCGTCGGGGTTGATCACGCCGCCGGGCAGGACGAGGCCGTCGTAGTCATCCGCGCTGACGTCGCCGAGCGTCTTGTCGACGCCGACCTTGCGGCCCTTGTCATGGTGTTCGAAGCCCTGGATGTCGCCGGCCTCGGGCGCCACGATGTGGACTGTGGCGCCGGCCTTGCGCATGGCGTCGACGGGCTTGTCCAGCTCGACCTGTTCGAAGCCGTCGGTGGCGAGGACGGCGATGGTTTTTCCGGAAAGGGCGGACATGGGCTGCTCCGTGTCTGGTGAGGGGGTTGAGGGGGGTTAATCCCGGGCAGCCCGGGCCGTTCCCGTGTACGCTTTCCGACATTGGAACCGCTCGCGTCCGGCGCGCTTTGAGCAAGGGTCACAACCACCCGGACCCACCCCATGAAAATCGCCCAGGTTTCCCCTCTGTATGAAGCGGTTCCCCCTACGCTCTACGGCGGGACGGAGCGGGTGGTCGCGCACCTGACGGACGCGCTGGTCGATCTGGGCCATGAGGTCACCCTGTTCTCGTCCGCCGAGGCGCAGACCCGCGCGCGTCTGGTGCCCGTCCGCGATCAGGCGATCCGGCTGGACCCCGCGCCGCTCAAGTCCGACATGGCGGCACACATGGCCATGCTGGCCAAGGTGCGGAGCATGGCGGACCAGTTCGACGTCATCCACTTCCACACCGACATCATCCATTTCCCGTTCTTCGAAAATCGGGCCGGGCGGACGGTGACGACCCTGCACGGTCGTCTGGACCTCAAGGACCTGCCCGCCGCCTACGACGCCTGGCCGCAGTTCCCGCTGGTGTCGATCTCGGACGACCAGCGCCGCCCCCTGCCTTGGGCCAACTGGGCGGGGACGGTCCAGCATGGCATGGACGCCGAGCTGTACCGTCCCAGCGACCGGTCGTCGGGCTATCTGGCCTTCCTCGGCCGCATCTCTCCGGAAAAGCGCCCCGACCGGGCCATCGAGATCGCCACGCGACTGGGCATGCGCCTGAAGATCGCGGCCAAGGTGGACGCGGCGGACTCGGTCTATTTCGAGAGCCGTATCCGGCCCCTGCTGGACAATCCGCTGATCGAGTTCGTCGGCGAGATCGGCGACGGCGACAAGTCCGATTTCCTGGGCGGGGCCGACGCCCTGCTGTTCCCCATCGACTGGCCGGAGCCCTTCGGCCTGGTGATGATTGAAGCCATGGCCTGCGGCACGCCCGTCATCGCCTGGCCCAATGGCGCGGCGCCCGAGGTGATCGAGGACGGTGCCACCGGCTATCTGGTCAGCAGCATCGACGAGGCGGTGGACGCCGTGCGCCGGGCCATCACCCTGGACCGCACCGCCATCCGGGCGCGGTTCGAACTGCGCTTTTCGGCGACCGCCATGGCGCAGCGCTATCTGGACATCTATCGCGAGCTTCTGGCCCGCACGCCCTATGCGCCGCCGGGCATCGAGATGCCCTTACCGGGCGCGACGTTGAAGATGCCTTCGGCCGCCGTAGCCTGATTTCGATCTTGTGCGTTAGACGGTCTCACGCAGGAGACCCGCTCTATGACTGACGCCCAGACCGGGTCGACGGACACCCCCGAACCCGAGGTCGCCGTGCTGGGCCGGTTGATGCCGCTGAAGGAAGGCGACGCCTTCCTCGTGGCCGATCCGCTGGGCGACATGAGCGGCGGAGCGGACGGCTTCTTCCTCAGGGACACGCGAATCCTGTCGCGACTGCGGCTGCTGATCGGCAATGCGGCGCCCTCGCGGCTGAGCTCGGCGCTGTCGGACGACAATGTCTTCTTCGTCTGCCAGGGGACCAACCGGCCCCTGCCCCCGATGGGCGGCCGCTCGGCCCCCGCCGGCATCATCCACCTGGAGCGGCGCCGGTTCCTCTGGCAGGAGCGGATGTACGAGCGCATCCGCCTGACCAACCACGGGGTGGACGAGGTCATCCTGCCGCTGGCCGTCGAATACGGCGCGGACTTTCGCGACATCTTCGAGGTGCGGGGCTCAAGCCGTCCCGCCCGCGGACTGAGTGAACCGCCGGTCCGCGACGGGCGCCGCGTGCGCTTTACCTACAAAGGCCTGGACGAGGTGACGCGCCGGACCTGCCTGTCCTTCTCCGAGCCGCCGGCCTCCATGAGCGCGACGCGGGCCGCCTTTCAGCTGACCCTGCCGCGCGGGCGACGCTTTGATCTGTATATCGAGGCGGGCGCGGACACCTGTGAGGCGCCTGACCGGGAGCGCTGGCGGCTGGCCTCCATCCAGGCCCGGCTGGCCATGCGGGCCCGGCGGCGGCGGGGTGGCGGCGTGCGCGGCCACCGCAGCCCGCGCTTCAACCAGTGGCTGGACCAGTCGCGGGCGGATGTGGCCCTGCTGACCACGGACCTGCCGACCGGGCCCTATCCCTATGCAGGGGTGCCGTGGTTTTCGACGCCGTTCGGCCGGGACGCGATCATCACGGCCTGGCAGATGCTGTGGCTGGATCCCAGTCTGGCGCGGGGCGTGCTGACCTATCTGGCCGCCCGTCAGGGCACGACCACCGACGCCTTCCAGGACGTCGAGCCGGGCAAGATCATGCATGAGACGCGGGGCGGCGAGATGTCGGCACTCGGCGAGGTGCCGTTCGGGACCTATTACGGCGGGGTCGATACCACCTGCCTGTTCGTGGCGCTGGCGGGAGCCTATGCGCGGCGCACCGGCGACCGGGCGCTGATCGAGGCGCTGTGGCCGAACCTGCTGGCGGCGGCCGGCTGGATGGAGGCCCGGGGCGAGGCCAACGGTCTGGGTCTGATCGACTATCAGCGCGCCCGCGACACGGGTCTGTCGAACCAGGGCTGGAAAGACAGCGAGGATTCGATCTTCCACGCGGACGGTCGTTTCCCCAAGGGGCCGATCGCCCTGCTGGAAGTACAGGGCTATGCCTATCAGGCGTGGCAGGCCATGGCCGCCATGGCCGAGACGCTGGGTCAGGACGCAGCCGAGTGGACCGACAGGGCCGGACGCCTGAAGGCCGTGGTCGAGCAGCGCTACTGGATGGAGGATCAGGGCTTCTATGCCATCGCGCTGGACGGCGACGGCGCCCCCTGTCGGGTGCTGGGCTCGAACGCCGGGCACCTGCTGTTCTCGGGACTGGCCGAGCCGGAGCGGGCCGCGGATGTGACCCGTACCCTGTTGTCAGCGCGGTTCCGGACGGGCTGGGGCCTGAGGACACTGGCGACGCGCCAGCCCCGCTACAATCCGATGTCCTATCACAACGGCTCGGTCTGGCCGCACGACACGGCCCTGTGCGTGGCGGGCATGGCCCGCTATGGCGAGCGGGACGCCGTCGCGCGGGTGCTGGACGAGCTGTATTCGGCGGCGGTCAATTTCGACATGCGGCTGCCCGAGCTGTTCTGTGGCTTCAGCCGTGAGACGGGCGAGCCTCCGGTGCCCTATCCGGTTGCCTGCATGCCCCAGGCCTGGGCCGCGGGCTCGGTCTTCCTGTTGCTGCAGGCCAGTCTGGGGATCGACATCGACGCGCCCGGGCGCCGGGTGCGCGTCGACCGTCCGCGCCTGCCCGGCGGAATCGACCGGCTGACCGTCACGGGGCTCGAGATCGGGGCCAGCCGACTGGATCTGGTGTTCAGTCATGTCGACGGGCGCACCACCGTCCGACCGCTCCACCGCAGCGGGCCGCCGCTGGACATCGTCGCGACGTCCTGAGCTCAGAGGTCGGGCAGGGTCTGGCTGGCAAAGCCCCAGCCGGCGAGGGCCTTGTCCTCCGACCGCTCGATGAGGGTCTCGACATCGGCGATGGAGAAGGGGTGGGCGTCGGTCATGTTGCGCAGCTCGTCCCAGCTGACCGGCACGGCGACAGGGGCGCCGGGGCGCGCCCGGGCCGAAAAGGGCAGGACCGCCGTGCTGCCCCGCTGGTTGCGCAGCCAGTCGATGAAGATGCGGCCCTTGCGTTTGGCCTTGCTCATGGTGGCGACGAAGCGGTCCGGCTCGGCCAGGGCGAGGGCGCCGGCGAAGCGGCGGGCGAAGTCCTTGTGCGCCTCCCAGTCATGGCCGGGGGTCAGCGGGACGACGACGTGCACCCCCTTGCCGCCCGACAGCAGGGCGAAGCTGACCAGACCCAGATCGGACAGGCGGCGGCGGATGTCGCGGGCGGCGCTGACCACATCGCCGAAGTCGAGCCCCTCGTCGGGGTCGAGGTCGAAGATCATCCGGTCCGGTGCCTCGATGTCATCGGTCCGGCAGGCCCAGCCGTGAAACTCGATGGTGCCCATCTGGACGCAGGCGACCAGGCCTGCCGCATCCTCGATGTAGAGATAGTCCTCGGTGCCGCCATCCTTCTCGCGGATCGGCACGGCATGGACATGGGGGCCGAAGCTGCCGCTGTCGTGCTTCTGAAAAAAGCAGTTCCGGGCCCGCCCCTGCGGACAGCGGACCAGGCTGATCGGACGACGGGCAGCGAACGGCAGCATGAGGGGGGCTATGGCGGCGTAGTAGTCGGCCAGTTCCCCCTTCGTCTGGCCGCTGCCGGGAAAGATGACGCGGTCGGCGCTGCTGACCTTGACCGGACGGGCGACGGCAGGCCGCGCGGCGCGGGCGCGCTCGGGCTTCACGTCAGCGGCGGGCTTGTCCTCGCGCAGGCCCAGGAAGCTGCCATGGCGGACATTCCCGTCGGCGGTGAACTCGGCAAAGGCCACCTCGGCCACCAGTCGCGGCGTCAGCCAGGTGACGCCCCGCGCGCTGGCCCGATCAACCTCGGCGGGCGGGGTCTTGCGTTCCAGCCGCTGCATCCGGCCAGCCAGATCCTCCATGGTCTCCTGGGTGAAGCCGCTGCCGACATTGCCCTTGTAGATCCAGTCGTCGCCCTCCTTCTGGGCCAGCAGCAGGGAGGCGAACGGGCGACCGCGGGCCGAGGAGGCCTTCCAGCCGATGATGACGAACTCCTGCCTGAGGGTGCATTTGACCTTCACCCAGTCGCGGGTGCGCCGGGACCGATAGGGCGCGTCGATGCGCTTGGAGATGATGCCCTCCTGCCCTGCCTTGCACAGCGAGGCGTAGAGGGTCTCGCCCGCCCCGATCAGGTGGTCGGCGACATGGATCGGGGGCTCGGCCGCGCGCAGCAGGGCCTCCAGTCGTTCCTTGCGTTCGACATTCGGGAGCGGCGTCAGGTCCTCACCGTCCAGCGAGAGGAGGTCGAAGGCGTGGAAGGCCAGGGCGTCGTCGGCGGTCTGGCTGCCTTTCCCGCGCTTGAGCACCGCCTGCAACGCGGAGAAATCCGGGTTGCCCTTGGAGTCGTAGGCGACGATCTCGCCGTCGATCAGGCAGGGCGGCAGGTCGAGGTTCTGAACGACCGCGACCAGCGGGCCGAACTTGTCGGTCCAGTCCTTGCCGTTCCGCGTGAAGATCGAGACGTCGGTGCCCTTGGCTGAGACCAGGGCGCGATAGCCGTCGAACTTGATCTCGTGCATCCAGTCGTTGCCGGTGGGCACCGCATCGACAAGGGTCGCGAGTTGGGGGGATCGGAAGGCGGGCGCTTTCGCCGTGCTACGCTTCTGCGGCTTTCGCGCCTTTTTCGTGTGGTCGGCGGCGCGGGCCATTTCGCGGGCGAAGGCGTCGTCGCCCTTGCCGGCCAGGGGATGCTTGCCCTCGGTGTCGGCGGCGATCTCGGCCATGGTCCGGCCGGTCAGCACACTGGTCAGGGCGGTCTCGACCAGACCGTCGCCGGGCGCGGCATGGGCGTCGCTGATCTTGCGCAGCAGCCAGTTCTCGCGTTTTTCGCCCTTTCGCGCTTTCAGCCGGATCAGCAGCCATTCGCCCTTCATCCGCTGGCCGTGGACGATGAAATGCAGGTGGCCGTCCTCGAGGTCGTCGGCAGATTTGCCCTTGATCGGCTCCCAGCGGCCCTCGTCCCACAGCATGACGGTGCCGCCGCCGTATTCGCCCTTGGGGATAATGCCCTCGAAGCGGCCATAGGACAGGGGGTGGTCCTCGGTGCGCACTGCGAGGCGTTTGATATCCGGGTCGGTCGAGGGCCCCTTGGTCACCGCCCAGCTTTTCAGCACGCCATCCACTTCCAGGCGCAGGTCCCAGTGCAGGCGGGTGGCGTCGTGCTTCTGGACCAGAAAGTGGTCGCCCGTGCCGGTCCCGACTTCGCCACGCGGCTCGGCGGTGCGGTCGAAGTCGCGCTTGCGATTGTATTCCGCGAGCAGGTCGTCGGTCCGGGTCTTCGCCTTTGAGCGTGCCCTGGTCGCCATGGATCAGGCCCGCTTCTTCGCCGGCGTCTTGCGGGTCGAGGTCTTGCGTGAGGACGCCTTGGCCTTGCTGTCTCCCACCGACTTCTTCAGCGCCGCCATCAGGTCGATGACATTACCGCCGCTCGCGGCCGCGGGCTCCTCGACGTCCTCCAGCACCTTCTTGCCCTTCGCTTTGGCCTTCTTCTCGACCAGCTTCTTGAGGGCATCGACATAGCGGTCGTGGAACTCGGAGGCGTCGAAGGGCGCCGTCTTCTGCTCGATCAGCGAACTGGCCAGATCGATCAGGTCTTTTTCGGGCTTGTCCGTGCCGATGCCCTTGAAGAAGGACTGGCCCTGCCGGACCTCATCGCCATAGCGCAGGGTCTCCAGCAGGATGCCCTTGCCGCAGGGCTTGAGCGCCACGAGCTTTTCGTGGCCGCGCACCGACAGCTGGCCCAGCGCGATCTTTTTCGCCGAACGCAGGGCCTCGCGCAGCACGATGAAGGCCTCTTCGGCCAGGTCGTCGGCGGGCACGACGTAATAGGGCTTTTCGAAATAGAGGGGGTCGATCTCGTGGGCCTCGACGAACTGAACGAGGTCGAGCGTCTTCTTGCTCTCGATGCGGACGGCCTCGATCTCGTCGTCGTCGAGCAGGACGTAATTGCCCTTCGAGACCTCATAGCCCTTCACGATCTCGTCCCGATCGACGGGGCCGAGGCCGGACACGACCTTTTCGTACGAGATCGGCTTGCCCGACGGCTCGTGGATCTGGCGGAAGCTGATCGACGCGCCGGACTTTACCGCCGCATAGATCTCGACCGGAATGGATACCAGGGCGAGGCGGATATTGCCCTGCCAATAGGCGCGCGCGGCCATGAACGACTCCCTTTTCGCGGAGTCAGAACACCTGAGCGGGCGGGGGGTTCGATGCGGCCCCCCCGAGCCTGTCGCGCAAAAGAAAAGGGCCGCCCGCGAGGGCGACCCTTTCCCGATCCGGTCCCGAGGGACCGAAGATCGAAGTGCTTAGTGAGCAGCTTCTTCGGCAGCCGGAGCCGGAGCGGCTTCGGTGGCCATGGCGTCGCCAGCGGCTTCGGTGGCTTCACCAGCGGCGGCAGCGGCTTCGTCAGCAGCGGCGTCGGCGGTGGCGGCGGCGTCGGTGGCGACCTCGGCGGCAGCTTCGGCTTCGGTGGCGGCGGTTTCTTCTTCAGCGGCCGGGGTGCAGGCGGTGATGGCCAGAGCGGCAGCCGAGGCGGCGATCAGAGCGACGATACGCATGTGTTTCATCCTTCAGAAGGTTCAACGGGGTCATGAATCCCCGCAGAGGTGTGATAACGGAAATGTGAGTCGAACCGCAAGCGAATTCTCACGGGTTCGTGATCATCCGTGAGCGGCGCGTGTGGATAACGCCGCCCCCTTCAGCCTCAGCCCGCGTCAGCGGGCGCGTTGGCCAGGTTCTCTTCCATCTCGCTGAACGAGGGCTGGGCCCCCGAAGGGATGTCGCCGCGGCCGATCTCGACCGAAATCTGGGCGGCATTGCCGTGCAGGTGGGCGACCAGCACCGACTGGATGATCTTGTAGAAGGCCCCGTCGCCGTCGACGATCTCCTTCAGACGGGCCGCCATCGGGCCGACCAGGCCATAGGCGAGGAACACACCAAGGAAGGTGCCCACCAGGGCGCCGCCGATCATGCCGCCGAGCACTTCCGGCGGCTCGGTGATCGAGCCCATGGTCTTGATGACACCCAGCACGGCCGCAACGATGCCGAGCGCCGGCAGGCCGTCGGCCATGGTCTGCAGGGCGTGGGCGCCGGCCAGACCCTCGTGGTGGTGCTTCTCCAGCTGCTTTTCCATGGCGTCCTCGATCTGGTGCGGATCCTCGAGGTTCATGGTCATCATGCGCAGGGTGTCGCAGATGAAGTCGGTGGCGAAGTGGTCCTTCATGATCTTCGGATATTTCTGGAAGATCGTGGACTCGGCGGGCTTCTCGATATGGCTCTCAAGGGCGATGACGCCCTTGGACTTCATCGTCTTGGTCAGCTGGAACAGCAGGCTGAGAAGGTCGACATAGTCCTTCTTCTTCCACTTGTTGCCGGCGAACACCTTGCCGAAGCCGCCCAGGGTGGCTTTGATCGTCGAGACGCTGTTGCCGATCAGGAAGGCCGCGACGCCCGCGCCCAGAATGGCCATCAGCTCATAGGGCAGCGAGTGCAGGATGACCGCCATCTTGCCGCCGGCCAGGATGTAGCTGCCGAACACCATGGCGAACAGCAGGACGATGCCGATGATCTGGAACATGGAGGGGAGGCACACCTGTGGCGAACGAGAGGCGCCAACCCTGCCCGTTAATGCTTAAGGCTGCGTTGCCATGAGCAGCTAGAGCCGCGTTTCGCCGTCGAGGATGGCCTTGCGGGCGGCGGGGGTCAGCCTGGTGTAGCCGGCCTTGCCGCCGCGCACGAACAGCGGGCCGTCGACCTTGTCCGGGTCAAAGCCGTCGCTGACCAGATCGACCTTGCGGTATTTGAAGGTGCCGGTGGTGTCGACGGCCTTCATGATGCGGACGAACTGGGGCTGGGCGTAGGACGGCAGATTGGCCTCGACATATTCGGCGAAGGCGGTCGCGCCGAACCGGCCCTCGACCACAAGGGCAACCATGCCGGCCTTGCCCTCCTGACCCGGGACGGGGACGCCGTAAGCGATGACTTCCCTGACGCCCGGCGCCTCGGCCAGCCGCTGTTCGACCTCGGCGGTCGAGACGTTCTCGCCCTTCCAGCGGAAGGTGTCGCCGATCCGGTCGATGAAATAGAAATAGCCCTCGGAATCCTGACGCATCAGGTCGCCGGTGCGGAACCAGCGGTCGCCCGGCTTGAAGACGTCGGTCAGGATCTTCTTCTGGGAGGCGGACTTGTCGGCATAGCCCGAGAAGTCGTGGCGGGTGTCGTCGCCGATCATGCCGATCGCTTCGCCGACCTCGCCCACCTCTGCCAGACGGCAGCGCCCGTCCGAGCCGCGCACCGGGGTTTCGGTGTCGAAGTCGAACTTGACGAGGCGGATGTTGACCTTGCCCTTCACGAACCACGGCACGCGGCCGATGGCACCGGGGCGACCGTCGAAATTGAAGACCGAGACATTGCCCTCGGTCGAGCCGTAGAATTCGAGGATTTCGGGGATGGCGAAGCGGGACTTGAAATCGCTCCAGACATCGGGGCGCAGACCGTTGCCATAGGCGAGGCGCAGCTTGTGGGCGCGCTCGTCCTCGTGCTCGGGACAATTGACCAGATAGCGGCACAGCTCGCCGATATAAACGAAGATGGTGGCGCCGGACTTCTTCACATCGGGCCAGAAGGCCGTGGCCGAGAAGCGCTTGCGCAGCACCAGCTTGCCGCCGTTCAGCAGGGCGGGGCCTATACCGACCAGACCGCCGGTCGAGTGATAGAGGGGCAGGACGTTGTAGGTGACGTCCTTTTCGGTCGCCGCCGTGCAGCCGGCGAAGGCGCGCATATAGGTGCGGGCCCGCGAGTGGGGCACGCGGGCGGCCTTGGGCAGGCCGGTGGTGCCCGAGGTGTAGATGTAGAGGGCGGTCGATCGATTGGTCAGGCCTTCGCGCGCGCTGGCGGCCGGGCGCACCGAGGAGGCGCTGCGCAGCGGGGTGTCGAGGTCACGGCGGTCGCTGACCTCGTCCTCGTCGGCGAGACCCAACACCCACAGCATCAGATTGCGGTCGGTGTGGGGGCGGGCGTCCTCGAGCGCGCGCCAGCAGTCCTGATCGGTGATGATCTGGGAGGCGCCCGAAATCTCGATGCAGTGGCCGAGCGCCGGACCGGTCAGATTGGTGTTGATGAGGGCGGTGGCGACGCCGACCTTGGACAGGCCGAACCAGGCGGCGAGGTATTCGGCCCGGTTCATCATCACGAGGGCGACGGTGTCGCTGCGCTTCAGGTTCCGGCCCCGGGCCCAGTGGGCGAACCGGTTCGCCATGCTATCGAACTCGCGATAGGTCAGGCTGCGGTGCTCGTCCTCGATGGCGATGCGGTCGGGGAAGCGGTCGACAGCCTCCTCGAGGTCGTCACAGACCAGCGTCGGACTGTCGAGGGTGATCGGCTTGATCCGGTCAAGCAGGCGACGCAGTCCGGCGGCGAACTTCAGATCCCGACGGATGTTGGCCAGCAAGCCCATGATCGCGCCATCTCCCTTGAGCGTCTCTTTCCTCCGGTGATGACGGGCCGGAGGCAGGAGGTCAACCGTGAGGGGAATCCGGGAGCCCGCGTTAACGCACTTTCGCGCCGGGCGTGGCCCCCCTGCCCCGGTGACGCAAGGTCAAGCAGGCGGTGCGCCCTACTCCGCCGGGGGGAATTCCAGCTTCGAGACATCATAGCCGAGGTCGGCCGCGCGCCGGACCAGAGCCTCGCGCTCGGCGTCGTTCGGGATCTCGCGCGTATAGATGAACAGTTTCTCGAAGGTGGGGTCGGCCGAGATGAACCAGCTGTAGTCGTCGGCGTGGTCGAGGATCCAGTAGTCCCAGGTGACGAAGCCCGCGACATAGCGGACCCGCAGACGGGTGTTGGTGCCGGGGTCGAGGATTTCGCCCCGCCCGCCGATGGCCTTTTCACGACCCTCGGGCGTGCCGACCTGACAGGTGTCGCGCACATCCACGCGGGTTTCGGTGACGAGGGTGTAGTTGGACGCGCCCGCCACACAGCCGTCGGTGATGCTCATCGGCAGGCGGGCGATCTCGAGCCAGCGACCCGAGTAGAGGCGTTCGGCGTCGACCGGCTTGCGGGGCTCGGGCGCGCGCCATTCCGACGGCGGCGGAGCGGTCACGCAGGCCGCAGTCGAGAGCAGCAGGGCGGACAGGGCGAGAAGGCGGACGGGCGACATGGCAGGCTCCGATCAGCGACGGGTTTCCGAGATACGACCGGGCGCGCGTGCAAGACGCATCAGGTGACGTCCATATCGCGGGGCGGGCGGATGCGCCGGAACCGCCCCTCGACGAAGGCATAGGCCCCGAACGCCATCAGGCCGAGCGCCGCGGCACTGAGCAACCATGGCCCGGCGGGCAGGGTCTCGACCGACTCCAGCGCGCCGCCGAAGGTGGTGATCTCGCTGGCCCGGTCCCGGAAGCCCGCCCACATCACCAGACCGGCCAGCGGAAAATAGGCCAGGCCGCGCGCGACATAGCCGACATGGGCCAGGGGCACGACGCGCTTGCAGATTGTCTCCGAACAGCGGAGGTCCCTGCCGAAGTCATTGCGGATGCCGCGCACCACATTGCCGATCCCGACCCCCAGGATGACCAGCCCCACCCCGATCAGAAGGATCTGGCCGAAGGGCAGCTCCATCAGGGCGCGGGCCTTTTCCTGATTCTCGGCCGCCTCACCGGCGGTCGGGTTGGCATAGACCTCGTCCAGCACCTCGAAGACAGTCGAGGCGAGCAGGCCATAGACCACGCCGCTGATCCCCTGCCCCACCCGCTTGGCGATGGCCTTGAGGTCGCGGCCTTCATTGTCGGCATCGAAGACCGACTGCAGCACGCGCCACAGCACGAAGCTCCAGAGACCCACGCCGAGCGTGAACAGCCAGACGCGGCCAAAAGGCTGGCGGGCCAGACTTTCGACCACGCCGGTCGAGCCGGCCGTCTGACGCGTGAGGTCGTGGGCGGTCAGCATCAGGATCACGCCGATCGACACATAGACGAAGCCGCGGGCGCCATAGCCGAAGCGGGCCAGCGCCTCGAGGATGACCGGCGTGTCGGGGCGCTTCCGCCACAGGTGGCGGGCGCGGGACATCAATTTGTCGGTGTGGTGTTCAGCCCAGCTCGTATCCATCGGCACATGAACTCCTGATACGGCGACAGGCTCCGCCTTGTGAGAAGACAAGGCAGCGCCTATCTGCCGGACCTGACGGAGGGGGACGGAATGCAGCCGGTCATTCACATCGACGGCCTGACCAAGACCTATGCCAGCGGCCACAAGGCGCTGAAGAAGGTCGATCTGGACATCTACAAGGGTGAGATCTTTGCCCTGCTCGGGCCGAACGGCGCGGGCAAGACCACACTGATCAGCACCATCTGTGGAATCGTCACGCCCAGCACCGGATCGGTGCAGGTGGACGGTCACGACATCCAGACGGGCTATCGCCACGCGCGCGAACTGATCGGCCTGGTACCCCAGGAACTGACGACCGATGCGTTCGAAACCGTTTGGGCCACGGTGACCTTCAGCCGGGGCCTGTTCGGCAAGTCGCCCAATCCGGCCTACATCGAGCAGATCCTTCGCGACCTGAGCCTGTGGGACAAGAAGGACGCGAAGCTGATGACGCTGTCGGGCGGCATGAAGCGGCGGGTGATGATCGCCAAGGCCCTCAGCCATGAGCCGGACATCCTGTTCCTCGACGAGCCCACGGCCGGCGTGGACGTCGAGCTGCGACGGGACATGTGGGCGCTGGTGCGCGGCCTGCGCGAGCGGGGCGTGACCATCATCCTGACCACCCACTACATCGAGGAAGCCGAGGAGATGGCCGACCGGGTCGGCGTGATCCTGGGCGGCGAGCTGATCCTGGTCGACGAGAAGACCAGCCTGATGAAGAAGCTGGGCAAGAAGACGCTGACGCTGAACCTTCAGGACCCCATGGACACGGTGCCCGCCGAGCTGGCCGAGTGGCAGGTGACGCTGAAGGCCGACGGCAATGAGCTGGAATATGTGTTCGATGCCAATGCGGAGCGGACGGGCGTGCCCTCGCTGCTGCGGGCGATCAGCGACCTTGGTATCGGCTTCAAGGATCTGAACACGGCCCAGAGCTCGCTGGAGGACATCTTCGTGAGCCTGGTGCACCGGGACAAGCCGGTCGACGGGACCAGCGGCAAGGGAGGCGCGGCATGACGTTCAACGCTTATGGCGTGTGGGCCATCTATCGCTTCGAGATGGCGCGGGCGCTGCGCACCTTCTGGCAGTCGATCGTGACGCCGGTGATCACCACCGCCCTCTATTTCGTCGTGTTCGGCTCGGCCATCGGCAGCCGCATGACCGAGATCGACGGCGTCGCCTATGGCGCCTTCATCGTGCCCGGCCTGATCATGCTGAGCCTGTTCACCCAGTCGCTGTTCAACGCCAGCTTCGGCATCTACTTCCCGAAATTCACCGGCACCATCTACGAAATCCTGTCGGCGCCGATCTCGCCGTTCGAGATCGTGCTGGCCTATGTCGGGGCGGCCGCGACCAAGTCGATCGTGCTGGGTCTGGTCATCCTGGCGACGGCGGCGCTGTTCGTGCCGCTGCGGATCGAGCACCCGCTGGCCATGATCGCCTTCCTGCTGCTGATCGCCGCGACCTTTTCGCTGTTCGGCTTCATCATCGGCATCTGGGCCCAGGGATTCGAGCAGTTGCAGATGATCCCGATGCTGATCGTGACGCCGCTGACCTTCCTCGGCGGGTCCTTCTATTCGATCGACATGCTGCCGGGCATCTGGCGGACGATCTCGCTCTTCAACCCGGTCGTCTATCTGATCTCGGGCTTCCGCTGGGCCTTCTACGGAGTGGGCGATGTGAGTGTGGGGCTGAGCCTGACCGCGACCCTGGCCTTCTTCTTCATCTGCCTGGCGGTCGTGGGCTGGATATTCCGGACGGGCTACCGGCTGAAGGCCTGAGTACCGGGCCTCAGGCCTGGGCCTTCATCGGGATATAGCCCCGCTCGACCATGCGGCGGAGGCCTTCATAGGCCTCGGCCAATTCCTCATAGGCAGTGCGATAGGCGGTCAGGCGGGCGACCTGGTCCGGCGTGGACGGCGCGCCGGACTCGGACTGGCGCAGGGCCTCGGCCACCCATTTGGCCCGGGCGGTCGCCGCGGTGACGGCGAGGCGCTGGAAATGGGCCGGGTCGATCGAAGCCAGCATCTGTCCCACCACCTCGCGGTTCGAGACATAGGCGGTGTAGTCGATCTGCTCCATCAGGCCGCGCAGGCGGCGCTGCTCGTGCGGGTCGATGTCCTGGGGCTCGAAATGATCCCGGGCCCGGCGGTAGCTGGAAGACTGGATCGTCGACATGGCGCACCCTGAGAACGCGTATCATCAGAGGGTGCGCCCGATCTGTTAACGGGTCGTTTCAGGCTCACCCTTGCGGTGAAGGGCCTGACGCACGGCCTCGAAGGTAGACTGGACGTCCTCGGCCGGCGGCTTGCCCATCAGGCTGACGGCCCAGATGGCCAGCCAGCTGAGCACAAAGCCCGGCACGATCTCGTAGATGCCGCTGCCCTGCGACAGGGTCTGGCCGTCGGCCAGCACGGGGGCATAGATCCAGACCAGCACCGTGGCCGCCCCGACGATCATGCCGGCGAGCGCGCCGTTGCGGGTCATGCGCTTCCACGTCAGCGACAGGATGACCAGCGGCCCGAAGGCGGCGCCGAAGCCGGCCCAGGCGTTGGACACCAGCCCCAGCACATTGTTCGTCGGATCCCAGGCGAGGAAGATGGCCGCCAGCGACACCGCCAGCACGGCCAGACGGCCGATCATGACCAGTTCCTTCTGAGGCGCATTCCTGCGCAGGAAGATGCCGTAGAAGTCCTCGGTCAGCGAGCTGGAGGACACCAGCAGTTGCGACGAGATGGTGCTCATGATCGCCGCCAGGATGGCCGCCAGCAGGAAGCCGGTGATCAGCGGATGGAACAGCACGTCCGACAGAAGGATGAAGATGGTCTCGGCGTCCGCGACCTCCAGACCCGTGCGGGTGGCGTAGGCGAGGCCCACGAGACCGGTCGACAGCGCGCCGATCAGGGTGACCAGCATCCAGCTCATGCCGATATTGCGCATGGTCGGCACATCCTTGAGGGAGCGCACGGCCATGAAGCGGACGATGATGTGCGGCTGGCCGAAATAGCCGAGGCCCCAGGCCATGGCCGAGATCACGCTGATGACGGTGGCACCCTGGAACAGGTTGAGCAGGCCGGGATCGATACCGCGCACGGTCTCGGTCATGCCGTCCACCCCGCCGATCTGGGTCAGGGCGACGATCGGCACCAGGATCAGGGCCACGAACATGATGCAGCCCTGCACGAAGTCCGTGAGGCTGACGGCCATGAAGCCGCCGACCATGGTGTAGGCCAGCACCACGCCCGCCGTGATCCAGAGGCCCCAGGCGTAGTCGAGGCCGAATGCGCTCTCGAACAGCTTGCCGCCCGCGACCAGCCCCGAGGAGGTGTAGAGGGTGAAGAAGATGACGATGACCAGCGAGGAGATCACCCGCAGCAGGCGGGACTTGTCCTTGAAGCGCTTGTCGAAATAGTCGGGGATGGTTATCGCGTCGTCGGCCATCACCGTATAGGTCCGCAGCCGCGGCGCCACGATCAGATAGTTGGCCAACGCCCCGATGAAGAGGCCGATGGCGATCCAGGCCGAGGACAGGCCACTCAGGAACATGGCCCCGGGCAGGCCCAGCAGCATCCAGCCGCTCATGTCCGAGGCGCCGGCCGACAGGGAGGCCACCGCCGGTCCCAGCTTGCGCCCGCCCAGCATATAGCCCGACACGTCAGAGGTGGATTCGCGATAGCTGTAGAGCCCGATGCCGAGCATCAGGGCGAAGTACAGGCCGAGGGTGATGTAGGTTCCGATTTCCATGCGTCATGGGGTAGCAGCGTTGCCGCAATCGGGTCCACCCCCGCCACAATCCTTAATGGAACGGCGGCGACTGCCACGGGTTAGCCATAATCAGGGAGACCCATGACGGGTCCGCATCCTGAAAGGGAGACACCCATGACTCATCGAACTCACCGCCCCGCCCTGCTGTCGGCCCTCGCGGTCGGCGCCCTGGGTCTGTCCCTGGCCGCCTGCGCCAGCACCGGCCCGGGCGACGGCACCTATACCGACCGGCTCGACAAGCTGCGGGCCGATTGCGACGCCCGGGGCGGCATCCTGACCCCGACGGGCGCCCAGAGCGCCTCGCCCGAGGTTGATTACGCCTGCCAGATCAACGGCCTGCCTTCCAGCCGGACCCGATGATCCCTAGGACCGGAGGCGCCAGCGCGCGCCTTCGGCTCCGTCCATCACCTCGACGTTCAGCTCCGCCAGCCGGTCGCGAATGCGGTCGGCCTCGGCCCAATTCTTCTCGGCCCGCGCTGCAGCGCGCTGCTGGATGAGGGCCTCGACCTCGGCGGCCAAGGCGTCGGACACGTCGCCTTTCAGCCATTCCGCCGGGTCTGACTGCAGGACGCCCAGCAGATTGGCGAGTTCGAGCAGGCGAGCCTTTGCATCGGCTATGGCAGCGTCCGCAACTTCTCGGGGCTGCTTGGCCAAAAGGGTTTCGATCTCGCGGGCGTAAGCGAAAATCCGAGCTATCGCGCCGGGCGTATTCAGATCGTCCAGCAAGGGCTGGGTCGGATCGGTTGCTTCGTGCTCGTCAGGATGGAGGCGGCGCGAAGGGATATGTTGGGTCCGATCCAGCAGTCCGTAAAGTTTGTCCAAGTTCTTCTTGGATTGCTCCAGCAGGCTCTGCGTCCAGTCCAGCGGCTGACGATAGTGGGCCGACAGCAGGGCCCAGCGCACCACCTCGCCCGGAATGGCCTGCACCAGATCGTGGAGCAGCAGCACATTGCCCAGCGACTTGGACATCTTCTCCGCATCCAGCGTCAGGAAGCCGTTGTGCATCCAGTAGCGGGCGTATTCGTCCTGCGGGCGCTCGCCATGGGCATGGCCGTGGGCGCAGACGCCCTGGGCGATCTCGTTCTCGTGGTGCGGAAAGGCCAGGTCGATGCCGCCGCCATGGATGTCGATCGGCAGGCCCAGGACCTGTTCGATCATGGCCGAGCATTCGATGTGCCAGCCGGGACGCCCCGGCCCCCAGGGCGACGGCCATTCCGGCTCGCCCGGCTTTGACGGCTTCCACAGGACAAAGTCGTGCGGATTCTTCTTGTAGGGGGCGACCTCGACCCGGGCGCCGGCGATCATATCGTCCAGGTTGCGGCCCGACAGGGCGCCGTAGGCCTGATAGGCCGAGACGTCGAACAGCACATGACCCTCGGCCGCATAGGCGCAGCCGTGGTCCAGAATGGCGCCGATCTGGGCCACGATGGCGTCCATGTGATCGGTAACGTGGGGGGCGATATCCGGCGGGGCGACATTCAGCCGCGTCATGTCCTCAAGATAGGCCGCTTCGTAGCGCGCGGTGATCTCGCCGATGGGCACGCCTTCCTTCGCGGCCTTGGCATTGATCTTGTCGTCCACGTCCGTGACGTTCCGCGCATAGACGACGTGTCCGGCCCCGTAACGACGGCGCAGGAGCCGCACCAGCACGTCGAAAACCACCGGCGGACGGGCGTTGCCGATGTGGGCAAAGTCATAGACCGTCGGTCCGCAGACATAGAGAGTCACGCGCTTCTCATCACGGGGCTCGAAGACCCGTTTCGACCGGGTCAGGGTGTCGTGGAGCACGAGGGGCATGGCGTCGGGCCGGTCCGGCTTGCTTGCGGGGAAAGGGGATCATCCCATATAGCCGGGACGGGACGCGTCCAACCAGACAGTTCGCTCCCGCAGAAAAAAGGGAGAGCGGCGCGCGTCATTTCCGGGACCCTCGTTCCGGCGCAACTTCGTCGCCAGTACATCGATATGGATGCCATCGTGCAAAAGCCGGCCCTGGTCGCAGATTCCGATTCGCCCTTGGTGCGCCCCAGCCGCGAGGAAGCCCTCAAGGCCGTGCGCACCCTCTTGGCCTGGGCGGGGGACAATCCCGACCGCGAGGGACTGATCGATACGCCAAAGCGTGTGGTCGATGCCTATGCCGAATGGTTCGAAGGCTATGAGGCCGATCCAGCCAAGGAACTGTCGCGCACCTTCGAGGACGTGCAGGGCTATGACGACATGGTGCTGCTGCGCGACATCGAGGTCGAGAGCCACTGCGAGCACCACATGGCCCCGTTCCTGGGCAAGGCCTATGTCGCCTATGTGCCGACCGAGAAGGTGGTGGGCATCTCCAAGATCGCCCGGGTGGTCGAGATTTTCTCGAAGCGCCTGCAGACCCAGGAAGTGCTGACCAACCAGATCGCCGGGGCCATCGAATCGCACCTGAAGCCGGCCGGTGTGGCCGTGCTGATCGACGCCGAGCACCAGTGCATGACCACCCGCGGCGTGCACCATCGCCATGTGTCGACCATCACCACCCGCTTTACCGGCGTGTTCAAGAGCGATCCGGCGCAGATGGAGCGATTCCTGAAGCTGGCGCGCGGCTGATACGCCCGGGCCGGTTCGCCTGTGGGGGGTAATCCGCACAAACGGAACCCTTCGAGGCCTCTGACCGCTTTACAACCGCCTTCAGGGACGCCAAGAGACGGGGGAACCTGATCCACGCGCGCGCCCCGAGTGGCGGCATGATACGGAGACGACCCCCATGGGTGCCAAACTGTCCGGGCCGCGCGGCGGCAAGACGATTGCTCAGAACGCCGACATCAACGTTACCCCGTTCGTCGACATCATGCTGGTGCTGTTGATCATCTTCATGGTCGCTGCCCCGCTGGCCACGGTGTCGATCCGCCTGGACCTGCCGCCGGCCAGCCCGCCGCCTCCGGGCGCCGAGTTTGAAGAGCCGGTGGTGATTAACATCCAGCGCTACGGCGATCTGTTCGTCGGCCGGGGCGACCAGCTGACCCAGAGCAGCATCGCCAGCCTGCCGGTCGACGTCTGTGCGGCTCTGGGCGGCGGCGCCTGCCAGGAAGAGCGCGTGTTCGTGCGTGCCGATGCCGAGGTCATGTACAATGACTTCATGACCGTCATGAACACCCTGCAGCAGAGCGGCTTCCTGAAGGTCGGCCTGATCAACGAAGACATCGAATAGCACCGGGGCTCTGCGCCTGATGCCTCAAGGGCCGCTCCTGACCGGGGGCGGCCCTTTTTGATTCGGAGCCGGGCATGACCGCCGATGAGATCGACGCCCTGATCATGGCCCTGCCCGGGGCGGAACATGGGACGGCGTATGGCGAGCCCTGCTGGCGGATTGCGGGCAAATTCCTGACGCGCCTGCGGGCCGAGGATGACAGTCTGGCGCTGGACGTCGGGGACCGGGAGCGGCGCGACCTGTTGCTGGAGGTGGACCCCGAGGTCTTTCACCTGACCGACCACTATCGGTCCTACAGCTATGTCCTGATCCGCATCGCGCGGGTCGATCCGGAGTGGTTGAAAGCCGAGCTGGCACGCCGGTGGCGGAAGGTGGCCCCGGCGAAGCTGGGGAAGGCGCATCCGGAGCTGGGGGTCGCCGACTGAGGCCTGCCCTTGATCCGGGCGGGCGGAGGCCTAGCTAAGGCCCCCTTCCAGTCAGGACGCCCCCATGCCCAAAGCCGATACGCTGACCGTCGACGGACACGAGATTCCCCTGCTGGGGCTCGGCACCTGGCAGCTGGAACCGGATGAGGCGCGGCACATGGTGGGTCATGCCCTGACCCACGGCTATCGCCATGTCGACACCGCCTGGATCTACCGGAACGAAAAGGGCGTCGGCGAGGGCATTCGCGATGCGAATGTGGCGCGCGACAGCTTCTGGCTGACGACCAAGATCTGGGTCGATCATTTCAGCCATGACGCCCTGCTGAAGCAGGCGGAGGAGTCGGCCGAGAGCCTTGGCACCGCGCCCGACCTGCTGCTGCTGCACTGGCCCAAGGCGACGCCGCCGCTGGCCGAGACGATCGGGGCGCTGAATGAGGCGAAGTCGCGCGGCCTGACGCGGGCCATCGGCCTGTCGAACTTCCCGTCGGCGGAATGGAAGAAGGCGCAGGAGCTTTCCGAGGCGCGGCTGATCACCAACCAGGTCGAGTACCATCCCTATCTGTCGCAGAAGACGCTGATCGACACGGCCGAGGCACTGGGATCGTCGATCACGGCCTGGTCGCCGCTGGCCCAGGGCAAGATCGTCGAGGACGCGACGATCCGCGCCATCGGCGAGGCCCACGGCAAGTCGGCGGGCCAGGTGACGCTGCGCTGGATCGTACAGCAGGGTGTGATCGCCATCCCCAAGACCTCGAAGGAAAGCCGGGCGGCCGAGAACCTCGACATCTTCGATTTTACCCTGACCGAAGACGAGATGGCGCGCCTCCACGCGCTGGCGCGTCCCGACGGCCGGCTGGGCGACTGGCTGGACGACGCCTTTGAATGGGATCAGGATACCGCCCAACGATAAGAACCGTGGGAGGTTCGACGTGGGAAGTGTGCTGCCGTTTCCGGGCACGGACCCGGCCGATGCCGCCATCGGCCGACGCCTGAAGCACTGGCGCGGCCAGCGCGGGGTCGATGTCGACAGTCTGGCCGGCGCCCTGAAGCTGACGCCCGAAGCCCTCCGCAGACTGGAAGCCGGCCACGCCCGCATGGACTCGATGCTGATCGCGGCCGCCACCCGCCATCTGCACCTGCCGGTCTGGGCGCTGGTGTCGGATACGCGAGCCTACTGATGCGCGGACGCAAACAGATGTTCCTGCGAGGCCTTGGCACCGGATGGCGTGACGGCGCGCGCGATGGCGGGGCCGTGCGGTTCGGCGCCGCGGCCGGTATCGGGCTCGGCCTTGTGATTTGCCTCGTGCTCATCGTGACATGACGCTCCGGGGCGCTTAAGCCGTCCCGGTCTTCCGGAGCGAACCATGGCCTACAAGTCCCTGCGCGAATTCATCGATCTGCTGGAAGCCGAGGGCGAACTGGTGCGGGTGACCGAGCCGGTGTCCACGCACCTCGAGATGACCGAAATCCAGACGCGGTTGCTGCGCAATGGCGGCCCGGCGGTGCTGTTCGAACAGCCGGTGATGCCGGACGGCTCGATCAGCCCCATCCCCTGTCTGGCCAATCTGTTCGGCACGGTGAAGCGGGTGGCCATGGGCGTGACGCTGGAGGGCAAGAGCCGCACCACGGCCGCCGAGCTGCGCGAGGTCGGCGAGCTGCTGGCCTTTCTGAGGAATCCGACCCCGCCGCGGGGTCTGGCCGACGCCATGGAGATGCTGCCGCTGGCCAAGACCGTCATGGCCATGCGGCCGAAGGTGGTGAAAAAGGCCCCGGTGCAGGAAGTGGTGCTGAAGGGCGACCAGATCGACCTGACCGCCCTGCCGGTCCAGGGCTGCTGGCCGGGCGAGCCCGCGCCGCTGATCACCTGGGGTCTGGTGGTGACCAAAGGGCCGTCCGACGACCGTGAGGACGACTTCAACCTCGGCATCTATCGCATGCAGGTGCTTGGCAAAGAAAAGGCCATCATGCGCTGGCTGGCCCACCGGGGCGGGGCCCAGCACTATGCCCGTCATCGCAAGGCCGGAAAGCGCGAGCCCCTGCCCTGCGCCGTCGTGCTGGGGGCCGATCCGGGCACCATTCTGGCAGCCGTGACGCCCGTGCCGGACACCCTGTCGGAATACCAGTTCGCAGGCCTGCTGCGCGGCCAGAAGGCCGAGCTGGTCGACTGCAAGACCGTGCCCCTGCAGGTGCCGGCCACCGCCGAGATCGTGCTGGAGGGCCATGTCCTGCTTGACGAGCACGCGCCCGAGGGGCCGTACGGTGACCACACGGGCTATTACAACTCGGTCGAGACCTTCCCGGTGTTCCAGGTGTCGGCCATCACCATGCGCCGCGACCCCATCTATCTGACCACCTTCACCGGGCGGCCGCCGGACGAGCCGAGCGTGCTGGGCGAGGCGCTGAACGAGGTCTTCATCCCCCTGCTGCAACAGCAGTTTCCCGAGATCACCGACTTCTGGCTGCCGCCCGAGGGGTGCAGCTATCGCATCGCCGTGGTGGCCATGAAGAAGGCCTATCCCGGTCACGCCAAGCGGGTGATGATGGGCTGCTGGAGCTATCTGCGGCAGTTCATGTACACCAAGTGGATCATCGTGGTGGACCACGACATCGACGCCCGCGACTGGAAGGACGTCATGTGGGCCATCTCGACCAAGATGGACCCGGCCCGCGACATCACCCTGATCGAGAACACGCCGATCGACTACCTCGACTTCGCCAGCCCCGAGAGCGGTCTGGGCTCCAAGATCGGCCTCGACGCCACCGACAAGTGGGAGCCCGAGACCAAACGCGAATGGGGCGAGGAAATCAGCATGGACGACGCCGTGGTCGAGCGGGTCAGCGACATGTGGGACCGGCTGGGCCTGCCCGGTGACGGAACACCGATCTGGAAGTAGGCTGAGACCTTACTGGCGCCGGGGGGTCGCATGAGCGCGTTCGAGTTCTTTTTCAGCTTCTATGGCCTGTTGCTGGGGCTGTCGGTGGCGGAGCTGGTCAGCGGGTTTTCGCGGGTGCTGCATGAGCGCGAGCGGATCCGGTTTGGCTGGCTCACGCCGCTGCTGGCGGTGTTCGTGGCCATCGACATCGCCACCTTCTGGAACCAGGCCTGGGTGATCTTTCGCGGGGCGCCGTTCAACTTCGCGCTGCTGGTGCTGGGGCTGGTGGTGGCCGGGACCTTCTATGTGGCGGCCAGCGTGACCTTTCCGAGGGTGGCGATGGAGGGGCGGGACGTCGATCTGGACGACCATTTCTGGGCCCAGCGGCGGATCGTGTTTGGCTGTGTGCTGGCCGCGAACCTGCTGATCGCCCTGACCTTCTTTGCCATTACGGGATTGAGTGGAGAGATCGGTCAGATTGCGCTGGGTCCGATCTTCTGGATCGGCATGGCAATCTTCATCTGCGGCACCTCGATCGGGGCATTTGCCGGCAACCACAAGCTGGTGATCGGGGCGCTGCTGGTGCTGGTCGCCTATCATCTGTTCACCACGGCCCGGGCCCTGAATGTGGTGATCCAGGCGGGCGGGTGGTCGCTGCTGCAGGGCTGAGCCTGCCCGATGACATGGGGCCGGAGAGCGGCCTAAGCTCGTCTCATCCACAGCCGAGGCGAGCCCATGTCCACCCCCGTCCAGACCCTGACCCATGCCGCGCAGAAATGGTTCGGCAAGAGCCCCGAGGACCTCGGCGAGCGGGAACGGCGGGTCCTGATGAAGGCCGAGGCGCATGCCCCGATCTCGCACAATGTGAACACGGCCTTCGCGGCAGAGGCGACGTTCGGCGAGCGGCTGGCCGACCGGGTGGCGGCTTTCGGCGGGTCGTGGACCTTTATCGTCCTGTTCTGTGGGGTGCTGGCCGCTTGGGTCGGGTTGAACCTGGCGATGGCGCGGGCGGCGTTCGACCCCTACCCCTTCATCTTCCTCAATCTGATGCTGTCGATGGTCGCCGCCATCCAGGCCCCGGTCATCATGATGAGCCAGAACCGGCAGGGGGCGAAGGACCGGGCCGATGCGGCCCATGACTATGAGGTCAATCTGAAGGCCGAGATCGAGATCATGGCCCTGCACGAAAAGATGGACCGGATGCGGACCGTCGAGATGGAAGCCATGCTGGCCCGACAGGCAGAGCAGATCGCCCTGCTGACACGACTGGTCGAGCGACTGGACCCGGCGGCGGATGGACGAACCGGGGTATGAGAGGGTTGCCATCAAAGGGCGGCCCGGGCCATGACGGGGGCATGAAAACGCCCCGTATCGCCTATGCCCTTGCCGTCAGTCTGGCAGTGATCCCGTTTGCGAGTCCCGTGATGTCCCAGAGTATGCCGTCTTCGTCCAACCAGGCCCTGTACGATCCGCAGCGGTTCCTGCCGCCGGCGCCGGCGTGGGATGGGGCGAGCCGGTCCTTGCTGCGCCCGGCGTCCGATCCGTGGGCGACCGACTTCGAGCGCGACCCGGAGCTGGACTTCAGCCCGAACTATGCGGACACGCGCGCCTGGTTCGACCGGCTCGATGCGGCGTCGGACTGGATCCGCATCGAGGAGTTCGGCACCTCGCCCGAGGGACGGCCGATCTATGCGGTGATCGCGTCCAAGGACGGGGCGACGCTTGATCCGTCCAAGCCCGTGATCCTGGCGCAGGCCGGCATCCACCCCGGCGAGATCGACGGCAAGGACGCGGGCATGATGCTGCTGCGCGACATCGCCTTCTACGGGCGCGACGACCTGCTGGACGGGGCCAATCTGATCCTGATCCCGATCCTGTCGGTGGACGGCCACGAGCGGGCCAGCGCCTATTCACGGCCGAACCAGCGCGGACCGCGGGTGCAGGGCTGGCGCAATACGGCGACCAACCAGAACCTGAACCGGGACTATATGAAGCTGGACCAGGCCGAGATGCAGGCGGTGCGCGGTCTGGTGCTGAAGTATCAGCCGGACCTGTATGTCGACATCCACGTCACCGACGGTCTCGATTATCAATATGACGTGACCTATGGCTACAACGGCGAGAACGGGGTGTGGTCGCGCAGCCCCTCGACCGCCCGCTGGCTGGACGCCGCCTTCAAGCCGGCCATGAATGACGCGCTGGAGGCCCAGGGCCACATCCCGGGCGAGCTGGTGTTCGGCATCGACGACCAGAACCCCCGTGCCGGCCTGTCGGACGGCGGGCTGGGCGAGCGCTTCTCGAACGGCTGGGGGTCCGCCGCCCATGTGCCGACCATCCTGATCGAGAACCACAGCCTGAAGCCCTATGACCAACGGGTGCTGGGCACCTATGTCTTCCTGGAGACGGCGCTGAAGGTGCTGGCCGGGGACGGGGACGATCTGCGCGCGGCGGTCGAGGCGGACCGGGCGCTGCGGCCCGCGACCATCCCGACCAATTTCGAGCCCGAGAAGGAGCCCTCGACCACGCGGGCGTTCAAGGGCATCCGCTATGAGACCTATGTCAGCCCGGCGTCGGGGCGCGAGGAGGTGCGCTGGCTGGGCGTGGCCGATCCCGAGCTGTGGCAGATGCCCTTCTACGGCTCGGTGCCGACGCTGGAGCTGGCGCGGCCCGAGGCCTATTGGGTGCCCGCGCACCGGGCCGACATCGTCGAACGCCTGAAGATGCACGGCATCGAGATGGAGACCCTGACCGAGGCGCGCACCGTGCCGGTCGTGATGCTGCGGCTGGAGGACGTCCGCCTGTCGCCGCGCACCAATGAGGGCCATGTGCCGGTGCGCGTGGGCGGGGTCACGCCCGAGGCCCGCGAATGGACCTTCCCCGCCGGATCGGTGCGGGTGCCGACCGACCAGCCGCTGGGCGATGTGGTGGTGCTGTTGCTGGAGCCGCAGTCGACCGAGAGCTTCTTTGCCTGGGGCATGTTCCTCGAGGTGCTGAACCGGGTCGAGTACATTGAGGGCTATGCCATCGCCCCGCTGGCCGAGGCGATGATGGCCGCCGATCCGGCGCTGAAGGCCGAGTTCGAGGCCAAGCTGGCCGCTGATCCCGGGTTTGCCGCCAATGGGGATGCGCGGCTGGCGTGGTTCTATGAGCGGACGCCCTTCTATGACGACCGCTTCAACCTGTATCCGATCGCGCGGGAGACACGTTGATGACCCTGTCGGACATCATGGGCGCCGCAGCCCACCCGGAGGCGCTGAAGGCACTGTCGCTGTGGGCCGGCCTGCTGGTGCTGTGGCTGGTGCTGCTGTCGTGGGGTGTGGTCGGCCAGAGGCGCCGCCTGAAGGTTGCCTTCGGCGACGGTGGCCATGTGTCGCTGACGGCGGCCGGCCGCGCATTCGGCAATGCCTCGGAATACATCCCGGCCGGGCTGATCGCCCTGCTGCTGCTGGCCCTGACGGGGGCCACGCCGCTGCTGATCCATGCGCTGGGCGCGACCCTGCTGGTCGGACGGATGATCCATGCGGCGGGCCTGCTGTTCCAGAAGGGGCCGTCGCTGGGCCGCATCCTCGGCATGGTGCTGACTTATGCGGTGCTGCTGTTCGCGGCCGGCCTGCTGATCGGTCGGGCGCTGGGCTGACACCCGGCGGGGGAGGACGGTTGCCATGGCGGTTGCCCCCGGGGGCCGTGGCCGCCATATCGGGGCATGGCCGATTCCCCTGCTCCCTCCCCTGATCTGATCCATGATGTGATCGGCGCCGCCCTCCGGGCCGGGGCCGATGCCGCCGAGGCGGTGACCTCGGAGCGGACCTCGCTGTCCGTCGGCGTGCGCGACGGGGCGCTGGAGGACGTCGAGCGCGAGGAGGCGCACGACCTGGGCCTTCGGGTCTTCATCGGCCGGCGTCAGGCGACGGTCTCGACCTCGGACCTGTCAGCCCCGACGCGGGCCCGGCTGATCGAGCGGGCTGTGGCCATGGCGCGGCTGGCCCCCGAAGATCCCTATGCCACCCTGGCCCCGGAAGAGCGGCTGGCCCGGGCGCCGTTCCGCAACATGGACCTGTATGACGCCAACTTCCCCGAGCCGGCGGCGCTTGAGGCGGCAGCGCGCGATTGTGAAGCGGCAGCGCTGGACGTCGACGGCGTGGCGCGGTCTGAAGGCGGCCATGCCTCGGCCTCGCGCAGCGCCTGGCGGCTGGTGACCTCGCACGGGTTCGACGGCCAGTATCGCGGCACGGCCTTTTCGCTGGGCGCGGGCGTGATCGCCGAGAAGGACGGTCAGATGGAGCGGGGCGGCGAGCATCGCACCCTGCGGCACCTGTCGGACATGCCGGCGGCGGAAACGCTCGGGCGCGAGGCCGGACGGCGGGCCGTGGCCCGGGTCGGCGCCCGCAAGATCGCCTCGCAAACCCTGCCGGTCATCTTCGAGAACCGGGTCGCGACCCAGGTGCTGTCGCCGCTGCTGGGTGCCATTTCCGGCCCGTCGATCGCGCGCGGGACCTCGTTCCTGAAGGACGCCCTGGGCGAGGCCGTGCTGCCCGCCCATCTGTCGCTGATCGACGACCCGTTCCGCTCCCGCGGTCTGGGCTCGACCCCGTTCGATGATGAGGGCGTCGAAGTCGTCGAGCGGGCGCTGGTCGACCGGGGCGTGATCACCACCTGGCTGATGAATACGGCGGCGGCGGCGCAGCTGGGACTGGAGAGCACGGGCCATGCCTCACGCGGGCTGGCCGGGCCGTCGGGCGTCTCGACCCACAATCTGCACCTGACCCCGGGCGAGGCCGATCTGGCCGGGCTGATGGGTCAGGCGGGCACCGGCCTGCTGGTCACCTCCATGTTCGGGCCGTCGCTGAACCCCAACACCGGCGACTGGTCGGCGGGGGTCTCGGGCTTCCTGTTCGAGGGAGGCGCGATCGTCCACCCGGTCAGCGAAGTGACCGTGGCCGGCAATCTGCGCCAGCTGTGGATGCGGATGGTGGCGGGCAGCGATCTGGAGTTCCGGTCGTCGTTCAACAGCCCGTCGCTGCTGTTCGATGCGGTGGCCGTCGCCGGCAAATGACCGATCTGGCGGCCGACCTTGCCCTGATCGTCGAGGCCGCCCGCGAGGGTGCGGACCTGGCGCTGGCCGAGCGCGCGCGGGGGCTGGAGATCGAGCGCAAGTCGGGCGGATCGCCGGTCACCAATGCGGACCTGAAGGTCGATGCCTTTCTCAAGGAGCGGCTGCTGGCGGCACGGCCCGATCACGGCTGGCTGTCGGAGGAGACGCCGGACAGCCCCGAGCGGCTGAAGCACCGGCGCATTTTCGTCGTCGATCCGATCGACGGCACCCAGGCCTTTATCGCCAACCGGCCCTGGTGGTGCATTCCGATCGCCGTGATCGAGGACGGTCAGCCGGTGGCGGCCGTCATCCATGTGCCGGAGCGCAGCGAGATCTTTGTCGCCACGGCGGGCGGCGGCGCGCGGATGAACGATGCCACCATCCGGGCCAGCGACACCGATGCCCTGGAGGACGCCTCCCTGCTGGCCAGCGCCCAGATGCTCCAGGGGCCGCAGTGGGTGACGCCCTGGCCACCCATGCGGTTCGAAAAGCGCAGCGCCCTGGCCTATCGGATGGCGCTGGTCGCGGCAGGCGCCTTTGACGCCACAGTGGCGCTGACGCCCAAGTGGGACTGGGATGTCGCGGCAGGCGCCCTGATCGCGCGCGAGGCCGGGGCGATCGTGACCGACCATCTGGGCGAGGACTGGCGCTTCAACCGGCCCGATCCGCGTCAGGCCAGTCTGGTCTGCGCGGCACCGGGCCTGCACCCGTTGATCCTGGAGCGAACCGGGGCTATCCCCCGGGCGAGTTGACCCCTCCCCTGCATCAGGAGGCCTGCCTGCAGGCCAGCCGCCCATGACCGATACGCACAAGACCACCGTCGAGTCCCCCGATCAGCTGCTGCATCTGGTGATCGGCGGCGAACTGCGTCACCTGGACGCCCCCGTGTTCCGCGACCTGTCGAAGATCGACTTCGTCGGCGCCTTCCCCAACTATGAGGAAGCCAAGAAGGCGTGGAAGGCCAAGGCCCAGGCGACCGTCGACAACGCCCACATGCGCTATTTCATTCTGCATGCGCACCGGATGATCGATCCGCGCGGCGACGCGCACTGAGCCGCACTGGCGTTGCGACCGGGTTCGTGAGACCTTTGACGGCTCACGGCGGAGACGTGCGATGACCCTGTTTGGACAGACCCTGGGTGTGCAGGAGGTCGCGAGCCTGACCCTGCTGCTGGCCACCCTGATCTACTGGCTGTTCGTGCTGCGCGGGGCACGGGACTATCGCCGCTGGTTCAAGCAGTGGGAAGCCGACCGCAAGGCAAGACGTGAGGCCCAGCAACGCGCCGAGGGCGGCGGCTCAGGCGGTCCGTGGGGCTGAGGCGATGGGCGACACGGCAAGCCTGATCCATCGCTCGCTGACGGAGCGTGCCCTGCAGCTGGGCGTGCTACTGTTTTCCGTCGCACTGCTGGCGACGCCCGCCGGCGCCCAGGACCATACGGACGAGCCGTCGATCGACGACGTTTTGCGCGATTTTCAAGCCAACACGGAGATGTGGTCCGGGCCCTCGTACCTGACGGGGGACGGCATCGGTCTTCGTGGCGAAACACGGATGCGGGCGTCGCAGAACGCGCCCGGCGTTTGCGAGCAAGACCGCTTCTCGATTTCCGTGGGGCCTGACCGGGGTGACGGCATCCGGCGCGCCACGCAAGTTGTGTCCCGGACGACCTATGCCCTCATGGCCATCGAGCCGAAACGCGGCGACGGGACCCCCGAGGCCCTGCACATCGCCCAGGACATCGCCTGCTCTCAGTGGGGCGCAGGACGCGCCGCTTACATAGACGCAGAGGATGCCGACACGGCCTGGCTGGCCGGACAGATCATCGAGGCCCTGGCGGTCGACGCGCGGACCGGACAGCGCGTGCCCTGGGACTGCCGGAACCCCGACCGGTGCCCGACACGGGGCGAGGGTCTGGCGGTGCTTGAGCTCGGCGACCTCACCCACGTCAGGGCCACACGGGACGACTGTCCGAATGACCATGAGTGCCGGGTCCTGGTGCTGGGCGGCGACATCCATTCCAGCGATCTATGGACTCTCACGGTCGCGCTTTCCGGCCTCGACCCGCTGCGCGTCGTGAGCGTGGCGTGGGGATGGGCTATGCGCCTCTCGCTTCCGGACTAGCCTTACGGCGGGGTGACTATTCGCGCCGGAGCAGGCGGTCCGTCAGCAGGGTGCCCCACCAGCCGGCCTTGAACTCGGCGCGGATGGCCTTGGGGTCATAGCCGGGGCTGTCGACCCATTCGAGGAAGCCGATGCCCTGCGGCTCGATCTCGTGGACGTATTTCTCGAGGTAGAAGTCCAGCACGCCGGTCAGGCCCTCGCGGCTGTGCAGATATTTCTTGGACAGCTGGCCCATGGCCTCGGAGATCGGCTCGCCCAGATGGAAATGGCGGTAGAAGACCGCCATCAGGCCGGCCCGGTCGGCGCCCGACTTGCAGTGGATCAGGACGGGGTATTCGATCGTCTGGAACAGGGCCTTTGCGCGGTGGACGCGATCGGGACCCGGCACGTCGCGGGAATCCAGCGGGGCGTCGATCAGGGTCAGGCCAAGCCGCTCGCAGGCGTCCTTCTCCAGCCAGTAATAGGCCTCGTCGCGGGCGCCGCGCAGATTGATGACGGTCTTGATGCCCTTCGCCTTCCAGCGGGCCAGCTGGGCGGGTGAGGGCTGGTTGGTGCGGACCAGGTCGGGGCCCAGCCAGTGGGCATTGGAAAAGGCCACACGCAGGAAGGCATGGTCCTCCAGCCAGTAGGACAGGTGGGTCTTGAACCGACCCCAGCGCGTGGACAGATCAGGGCGCGACATGCGGGGCAGATAGCCTTTCGCCGGGAAAGGCACCAATGCAATTTCGCCAGACGCTTGACTTGCCCGGGGCATCAGACGACCGAGAGGGCATGTCCGCGCCTGTCGCACCCGCCCCTTCCGAGACCCTGAAACCCGCCCGCCCGCTGCTGGGCCGGGTGTGGCGGGACTATCTGTCCCGGCACAAGGGGGCGCTGGGCCTGTCGCTGGTCTGCGCGGCCATCGTCGGGATCATGGCGGCCACGGTGCTGCAGTTGCTGGAGCCGGCCATCGACGGCCTGTTCCTGGGCCAGCCCGTCACGATCTGGGGCGTGGTCACCGTGCCGCCCGACCGGGCGCTGCTCGGCATTCCGGCCATCATCATCGGGGCCGGGCTGATCTGGACGATCGCCGCCCTGGGACAGGCGGCGCTGGTCAACCGGCTGGGCCACGGCATCGTCGGCGACATCCAGGTCAAGCTGTTCGGGGCGATGATCCGGGCCGATCTGGCGCGGCTGCGGTCGCAGCATTCGGGCGGCTTTGTCTCGTCCGTGCTGTTCGACGCCAATCTGGTGCGGGAAGCCTTCACCAACGGCATGGTCAACTATACCCAGCACGGCCTGACCCTGATCGCCGTGATCGCCTATATGGCGTGGACCGACTGGCGGCTGACGCTGATCGTGCTGCTGGGCGCGCCGCTGATCGCCTTTGTCATCCGGCGCTTCGGCAAGCGCATGCGGAAGGCCACGACGGGGGCCATGGTCGAGACCAGCAATCTGTCGACCGCCCTGATGGAGAACCTGGACGGGGTCCGGCTGATCAAGCTGGAGAACCGTGAGGATGCCGAACAGGCGCGGGTGGGCGAAGTGGTCGCCCGGCGCCAGCGCCATGTGATCAAGAGCGCGGACTCGCGCGCCTTTGCCGGGCCGCTGTCGAACCTGGTGGCCATGATCATCGTCGCCACCGTCATGGCCTATGCCGGCTGGCAGGCGCGTCAGGGCGGCATGACCGTCGGGGCCTTTGCCGCCTACATCGGCCTGTTGATGGCGGCGGGTCAGTCGCTGCGTCAGGTGACCAATCTGCAGACCGTCATGTCCGAGGGGCTGACGGCGGCATCGCGCCTGTTCGAGGCGCTGGATATCGAGCCCGAGATCCGCGAGGCGCCGAATCCGGCCCCCCTGCCCCACGGGCCGGTGACGGTCGCGCTGGAGGGGGTGTCGTTCGCCTATGGGCCGCTGGAAGCGGGCGGCGCCCCGACCCTGTCCGGGGTCGATCTGGTCGTGCGGCCGGGCGAGACGGTGGCGCTGGTCGGGCCGTCGGGCGGCGGCAAGAGCACCATCCTGAGCCTGCTGCCGCGCTTCTATGATGTGACGGCGGGTCAGGTGACCGTGAACGGGTGTGACATCCGCGCGCTGAAGCTGGCCGATCTGCGCGACCGGATCGCTCTGGTCACGCAGGAGCCCTTCCTGTTCGACGATACGCTGGCGGCCAACATCGCCTATGGCCGACCCGGCGCCTCGCAGGACGAGATCGAGGCCGCGGCCCGGGCGGCGGCCGCGCATGAGTTCATCACCGCCCTGCCCGACGGCTATCAGACGCGGGCCGGGGAAGCGGGCCTGCGCCTGTCGGGCGGTCAGCGGCAGCGGGTGGCGATCGCCCGCGCCTTCCTGAAGGACGCGCCGATCCTGTTGCTGGATGAGGCGACCAGCGCGCTCGACACCGAGAGCGAGGCACTGGTGCAGGCCGCGCTGGAGCGGTTGATGGAAGGCCGGGCCACCCTGATGATCGCCCACCGGCTGTCGACCGTGCAGAACGCCGACCGCATCTATGTGATCTCGGCGGGCCGGGTGCTCGAGCAGGGTCGTCACGCCGACCTGGTGGCGCAGAAGGGGCTCTATGCCCGCCTCGCCCGCAGTCAGGCGCTGGACGGACAGCCGGCGGAGACCCCGGCGTGAGGCCGCTGCGCAATCCGGTGATTCAGGGCCTGCTGGCCTGGCTGCTGGCGCGGTGGATGGCCTTCTGTTTCGCCACCATCCGCTGGACCCATGAGGATCAGGACAAGGCCGAAGCCGTCTGGGCAAAGGGCGGCGGCGCGCTGGCGGTGTTCTGGCATTCGCGGATCGCCCTGTCGCCCGCCTGCTGGCCGCTGGATCGGGCCCAGCCGGCCAAGGCGCTGATCTCGCTGTCGGCCGACGGGCAGTTCATCGCCCGGGCCGTCGCCCGACTGGGCTTTCCGGCCATTCGCGGCTCGTCGTCGAACAAGGACAAGGCCAAGCAGGCCAAGGGTGGGACCCAGGCCCTGCGCGACGGGCTGAAGCAGCTGAAGGTCGGGGCGCTGGCCATCACGCCCGACGGACCGCGCGGCCCGGCCCGGGAGATGGCGCAGGGCCTGCCGCTGCTGGCAAAGCTGTCCGGGGCGCCGGCCCTGTTCATCGGCCTGTCGTGCAAGCCGGCGATCCGGCTGGGAACCTGGGACCGGGCGCTGGTGCCTTTGCCCTTCGGCAAGGGCGCGATCGTCTGGGACGTGGCCCACTGGCCCGAGGACGGCGACATGGAGGCGGTCACCGCCGACTGGACCGAGCGCCTGACCGCCGTCGAGGCCCGGGCCGACGCGATCACCGGGCTGGAGCGGGTCTGACCGTGAGCCTGATGCTCGGCACCTATCGCCTGCTGACCCGGCTGTTGCAGCCGCTGGCGCCCCGGGTGCTGGAGGCGCGGGCGCGCAGGGGCAAGGAGGATCCGGCCCGGCTGGGCGAGCGGCTGGGGCACGCCGGAGTGGCACGGCCCGACGGGCCGCTGGTCTGGATGCATGCGATCAGCGTGGGCGAGAGCCTGTCGCTGCTGCCGGTCATCGCCCTGTTGCGAGAACGGCGCCCGGATCTGGGCGTGCTGGTGACGACCGGCACCCTGACCTCGGCCCGGATGATGGCCCAGCGCCTGCCCGACGGCGTGATCCACCAGTATGCGCCGGTCGATACGCCAGCGGCCGTGAGCGGGTTTCTGGACTACTGGCGGCCCTCGCTGGCCCTGTTCGTCGAGAGCGAGCTGTGGCCGAACCTGATCCTCGAGGCGCGGGACCGGGGCGTTCCCCTGATGCTGGCCAGCGCGCGGATCACGGCCCATACGGCCGAGGGTTGGACCCGGCGCCCCGCCGCGGCCCGCGCCCTGTTCCAGGCCTTTGCCCGCATCCTGCCGCAGGACGAGGCGTCGGCCGGCCGTATCCGTGTGCTGGGCGGCCGGGACGACGGGCGGGTCAATCTGAAGCTGGTGGGGGCGCCCCTGCCGTTCGACCGCAAGGCGTTTGACCGGCTCAGCCAGGCCATCGGCGACCGGCCGGTCGTGGTGCTGGCCAGCACCCATGACGGCGAGGAAGCCGCGCTCGTGCAGAGGCTGCTGACCCTCGATCCCCTGCCGTTCCTGATCGTCGTGCCGCGCCACCCCGAGCGCTCGGGCACCATCCGGGCTGATATGGCGGCGCTGGCCCTGACGGTCGCGGTGCGGTCGCGGGGCGAGATGCCCGGCCCCGACACCCGGGTCTATCTGGCCGACACCCTCAACGAGATGGGGCTGTTCCTGAGGCTGGCCGAGGTGGTGGTGCTGGGCGGCGCCTTCGGTCCGCTGATCGGTCAGGGACCGGTGGGCGGGCACAATCCGCTGGAGCCCGCGCGGCTGGCGCGACCGACCCTGACCGGGCCGGACATGAGCAATTGGAGCATCGCCGGTTCGATGGTCGACGCCGGCGGACTGGAGATGCTGACGGACCTGTCGCAGCTGGCGCCGCGGGTGGCGGCGCTGCTGTCCGACCCGGATCAGGCGCGTCAGATCGGGCGGCAGGCCGAGCAGGCCGCGGCCAGTGCCGACGGCGGGCTGGAGGTTCTGTGGCAGGCGATGGCGCCGCTGCTGCCCCCTGCCGGAGGCCGCCGATGAATATCTCGACGCCCCGCTGGTGGTACCGCCGCGACCGCAAATACGGCGTGCTGCCCCGTCTGTTGCTGAGGCCGGTCTCGTGGATCTGGGCCACGGCGACCGCGCGGCGGATGGCCCGCACCGTGCCGCACGACCCGGGGGTGCCGGTCATCTCGATCGGCAATCTGACGGTCGGCGGCTCGGGCAAGACGCCGGTGGCGCTGGCCCTTCTGGAGCGGTTGAAGGCGCGGGGGGTGGCGGCCCATGCCCTGTCGCGCGGCTATGGCGGAAAGCTGGAAGGGCCCGTTCAGGTCGACCCGGGCCTGCATACAGCCGGGGATGTCGGCGACGAACCTCTGATGCTGGCCCAGGTCGCGCCCGCCTGGATCGCGCGCGACCGGGCGGCCGGCGCCGACGCGGCCGTAGCGGGCGGGGCCGAGACACTGGTGCTGGACGACGCCCACCAGAACCCGACGCTGGCCAAGACCCTCAGCCTGGTCATCGTCGACGGCGAGACCCGCGACGACGAATGGCCCTTCGGCGACGGGGCAGTCTTCCCCTCGGGCCCCATGCGCGAGCCGCTGGCGACGGGGCTGGCGCGGGCCGATGCCGTCGTCATCCTGATGCCCGCCGACCTTAAGGTCCCCGATCCGGAGCTGGCGGCGACCTTCGGCGACCTGCCGGTGCTGCTTGCGCGGCTTGAGCCCGCGGCGCCTCCCCCCGCCGGGCCGCAGATGGGTTTTGCCGGGATTGCCAAGCCGTGGAAGGTCGAGCGGTCGCTGAAGGCCGCCGGGTGCGACCTGGTCGACTTTGCCCCCTTCGCCGATCACGCCGCCTATTCCGAAGGCGAGCTTCAGGCCCTGGCCGAGCGGGCGGCGGTGTTCGACGCCGGTCTGGTGACCACAGAGAAGGACTGGGTACGCCTGCCCCCCGACTGGCGCGCCCGCGTCACCGCCTGGCCCGTCCGCGCCCGCTTTGAGGACGCGACGGCGCTGGATGCCCTGCTGGCCCGGGCCTGCGGCGGCTGAGGCCTATTCCGACCGGTACACCACCCCGCCCTTCATGACGAAGGTGACGTGTTCGAGGACAGTGACGTCGGCCAGCGGGTCGCCGCGCACGGCGATCAGGTCGGCGGGCATGCCGGGGGCGATGCGGCCGGCCTGATCGGCAATGCCGAGGTGTTCGGCGGCGTTGACGGTGGCGGTCTGGATGGCCTCCAGCGGGGTCAGGCCGGCGCGGACCAGCAGGGCGAACTCCTGCGCATTGTCGCCGTGGGCCGAGACACCCGAGTCGGTGCCAAACGCGATCCGGACGCCGCCGCGATGGGCGCGACCCGCCATGTCAAGCATGAGCGGACCGGCCTGCAGGGCCTTTTCCGTCTGGGCCGGGGTGAAGAAGTTGTCGGGCCCCGAGGCAATGCGGGCAACATAGTCCCCGGCCATCAGGGTCGGCACCAGCCAGGCGCCGCTGTCGCGCATCAAGCGGATCGACTCGTCGTCGAGCCAGGTGCCGTGCTCGATCGAGTCGCCCCCGGCACGGAGAAAGGCATTGATGCCGTCGGCGCCGTGGGCGTGGGCGGTGACCTGACGACCCATGCGGTGGGCGACCTCGACGATGGCGGCCAGCTCCTCATCCGTGAACTGCTGGCCCAGACCGGCGGCGGTGTTGGACAGGACCCCGCCAGTGGCCGTGATCTTGATGATGTCCGCACCGGAGCGCACCTGTTCGCGGACGGCCCGCATGCAATCGTCTGGCCCTGAGCAGATGCTGGGCGAGGACAGGACGTGCAGGACGTCGTCGCGGTAGCCATTGGCGTCGCCGTGGCCGCCGTGGACCGAGACCGACGACCCGGCGGCGATAATGCGCGGCCCGGCCACGTCGCCGCGACGGATGGCGTCGCGCAGGGCAAAGACCGCCTCGTTCGGGCCGCCCAGATCCGCCACCGTGGTGAAGCCGGCCATCAGCGTCAGCCGGGCATGGCGGACGCCGATCATGGCACGGTCGGAGGTCGACAGGGTGACGGCGTCCAGTCGTCCGGTCGGGCTCTGCTGGCTGGTCAGGTGGACGTGGCTGTCGATCAGGCCGGGCAGGACGAAGGCATCGCGGAGGTCGATGATGTGGCCCGGCTGGCCCTCACCGACGAAGCCGTCGCGGATTTCGACCACGCGACCGTCCGTAATCACCAAAGTTTTATCTGTAAGAATTCTGCCGGTTCCCGGATCGGCCAGCACCCGGCCGACCTGCACGAACGTCGTTCCCCCATCGGGCGAAAGATCAGCCGGTGTCGTCGCTTGCTGGGCAGCGCCCGGCAGGGCCGACAGCAGATACAGCCCCAGAGCCATCAGGAATGTGCGCATGGTCCCCTCCCCGGTATGCGACTTGCACCATAGGCTCCTGTCAGGTTTCGCCAAGGCTCAGGTTGCTATGGCCGTATGGATTTGAAACAACCGGACATCATCGTTGAACCGCAAACAGGGCGTCATATGCGGATATCGAGACGAGGACTGATCCTGGGCGGCTCGGCCCTGATGGCCGGATGTTCTTCCGCCGTCAGCCAGACCGCCGACCTGGCCACCCCGCTGGTCATGCCGACCCCGGCCCCCGCGCCGGTGATCGACACCGCCAGCCTGGTGCAAGTGGACCCCGCACCGCTGGACCCGTCGGGCATGGTGCGCAAGGAAGTCATGGACCGCGCCATGGCGGCGCTGGACATCCACCACCGCAAGATCCCGCAGCGCGACCGCATGTATCTGGTCGACTTCAAGGTGCATTCGTCGCTGCCGCGCCTCTATGAGGTCGATCTGCTGGCCGGCACGGTGACCGCCATGCGCACCAGCCACGGCCGTGGTTCCGACCCCGAGCACACCGGTGTGCCGCGCGCGTTCTCCAATACGCCGGACAGCCATATGTCGTCGGTCGGATCCTATGTGACCGCGGGCGCCAGCTCGGGCCCGCAGCAGGGTCCGAATGTCCTGCTGGACGGCCTGGAATATTCGAACGACAAGGCGCGCGAGCGGGCGATCATCGTGCACGGCGCCGACTATGCCGACCCGGACTTCCTGGAGCGTGAGGGCAAGCTGGGCCGGTCGTATGGCTGCTTCTCGGTGGCGCACGCCGACCTGCCGGCCCTGCGCGAGCGCATGGGCGAAGGGCGGCTGCTGTTCGCCTTCAGCTAAAAAGATCCTCCCCCGTCCTTCGCGGGGGAGGGTTTCCTTACTCGTAGCCGTGGGCGGCTTCGTTGATGACCTGCGAGGGCATGTTGGAGAAGTCGACGGCCACGGGGGCCGCCAGCTTTGCCTGAAGCGTGCGGATGACGTGGGTCATGCGGCGGCGGACCTCGCGTTCGGCCTCGGAGCCCGTGTCGAGGCTGAGCGGGGCGAGGCAGAAGTCGATGATGCCGTCGGTGGATTTGATCGGTTCCATGGTGGGGTCCTTCCTTATTCGGCGGCGACGAACTGGGCGGTTTCGGTCGAGTCCTTGAGCGCCGTGGTCGAGGACTGGCCGTTCGAGATGACGGTGGCGACCTGGTCGAAATAGCCGGTGCCGACCTCGCGCTGGTGACGGGTGGCGGTGTAGCCGGAGGCCTCGTTGGCGAATTCGCGCTGCTGCAGCTCGGAATAGGCCGCCATGCCGCGGTCGCGGTAGCCCGAGGCCAGCTCGAACATGCCGTTGTTGAGGCTGTGGAAGCCGGCCAGGGTGACGAACTGGAACTTGTAGCCCATGGCGCCCAGCTCGCGCTGGAACTTGGCAATGGTGTCCTTGTCCAGCTTGGCCTCCCAGTTGAAGGAGGGCGAGCAGTTGTAGGCCATCAGCTTGCCGGGGTGCGCCTTCTGGATGGCCTCGGCGAACTTGCGCGCATCGTCGAGGTCGGGGTGGGAGGTCTCCCACCACAGGAGGTCGGCGTATTTCGCGTAGTTGAGGCCGCGCGCGATGCAGTGGTCGAGGCCGGTGCCGGGCTTGAGGCGGAAGAAACCCTCGGGCGTGCGATCCTCGCGATTGATGAAGGGGTGGTCGCGTTCGTCCACATCCGAGGTGATCAGCTGGGCCGACTCGGCGTCGGTGCGGGCGACCGTGATCGTGGGCGTGCCCATGACATCGGCGGCCAGGCGGGCGGCGACCAGATTGCGCTCGTGCGCCTGGGTCGGGATCAGCACCTTGCCGCCCAGGTGGCCGCACTTCTTCTCACTGGCCAGCTGGTCCTCGAAGTGGACGCCGGCGGCGCCGGCCTCGATGAAGGCCTTCATGATCTCGAAGCTGTTGAGCGGCCCGCCGAAGCCGGCCTCGGCGTCGGCGACGATCGGGGCGAACCAGTCGCGCTTGGCCCCACCCTCGGCATGCTCGATCTGATCGGCGCGCTGCAGGGTGCGATTGATGCGGCGGCACAGTTCCGGCGCAGCATTGGCGGGATAGAGCGACTGGTCCGGGTACATGGCGCCGGCGGTGTTGGCGTCGGCGGCGACCTGCCAGCCGGACAGGTAGATGGCCTTGAGGCCCGCGCGGACCATCTGCATGGCCTGGTTGCCGGTCACGGCGCCCAGCGCATTGATGTAGGCCTCGGTGTGCAGCAGCTCCCACAGGCGGTTGGCGCCTCGCTCGGCCAGGGTGTGGGTGATCGGCACCGAGCCGCGCAGGCGCAGGACATCCTCGGGCGTATAGGGACGCTCGATCCCGTCGAAGCGGCCCTTGGGCGACGGCACCAGGTCAGCGAAAGTGGTCATGGGTATTCCCTCGTCTCGGATGCAGGCGGCGGTCGCCACCGGTTGCGAGGAAGGAAACACGCGACGGTCACGATTGATACACGCTGGCCCGTCGCATTCCAGACAGTTTGTCACATCATGACACTTGCTCTTCGGTCACACTGTGACAGACTACAGGGATGGCCGAGTCCTGTGATCGCAAGCTGTTTCTGGGGGGGCGCCTCAAGCGGTTGCGGCGCGAGCTGGACCTGACGCAGACGGCCATGGCCGCCGATCTGGGCGTTTCGCCCAGCTATCTCAATCACATAGAGCGCAACCAGAGACCCGTGACGGCGCAGCTGCTGCTGCGGCTGGCGGAGACCTATGACGTCGATCTGCGGGCGCTGAACCAAGGCGGCGTGGGTGAGGCCGAGCTGGCCGAGGTGTTCGCCGACCCCCTGTTCGCCGGCATCAGTGTGCCGCGCCACGAGATGTTGCAGCTGGGCGAGGACCTGCCGGGGGCGGCCGAGGCGCTGATCCGCCTTTACCGGTCGCTGGCCGAGCAGCGCGGTCGCGCGCGGATCGAGGCCGAGCACGGCGGCATCGAGACGGGCACGCCGTCCGACTGGGTGCGCGACCATGTGCAGTCGCGCAACAACCATTTCGCCGAGCTGGATACGCTGGGCGAGGCGCTTCATGCCGCCCTGTTCGACCCGGCGGGCGGGGTGCGCGACAGCTTTGAGGCGGCGGCGCGCGCCCGGCTGGCGGCCCGGCATCACCTGACCGTCCGGGTCATGCCGACCGAGGTGATGGTGGAGTGGACCCGCCGGTTCGATCCGCACCGGCGGCGGCTGCTGCTGTCGGAGACGCTGGGGCCGTCGTCGCGCGCCTTTGCCGTCGCCTATCAGCTGGCGCTGAGTGAGCACGGGGCCGAGCTGGAAGCGATGACCGAGGCGGCCCGCCCCCCGGACGAGGCCACCCGGCGGCTGCTGAAGGTGTCGCTGACCAATACACTCGCGGCCGCGACCCTGATGCCCTACGGCCCGTTCCAGACGACGGCCGAGGAGACCGGCTATGACCTCGGGCGGCTGACGGCGCGGTTCGGCGTGTCGTTCGAACAGGCGGCGCACCGGCTGACCACCCTGTCGCGGCCCACGGCGCGGGGGGTGCCCTTCTTCCTGATGCGGGTCGACCAGGCGGGCAATATCTCGAAACGCTATGCTTCCGGCGCCTTTCCGTTCTCGCGGTTCGGTGGAGCCTGCCCCCGCTGGCGGCTGCATTCGGCCTTTCGCACCCCGGGCCGGATCGTCACCCAGATCATCGAGACGCCGGAGGGCGGGCGCTGGTTCACCCTGGCGCGCACGGTCGACCGGCAGGGGCATGATGCCTTCACCGAAGGACAGGACCTGGCCATCGGTCTGGGGTGCGAGCTGAAGCATGCGCACCGGCTGACCTATGCCCGGGGACTGGACCTGACCGCGCCCGAGGTCACGCCGATCGGCCCGGCCTGCCGGCTGTGCCTGCGCCACCCCTGTGCCGAACGGGCGGCCCCCCCGCTGGACCGGGCGCTGGCGGTCGATGACTGGGCCAAGTCGGTCAGCCCCTATCCGTTCGAGGCGGGGTGAACCCATGATCCAGCTCGACCCGCGTACACGGATCATGGCCGGCTGTTTTTCCGCCGTGGCCGGGTTCGTCGATGTGATCGGCTTTCTGATCACCGGCGGGTTCTTCGTGTCGTTCATGAGCGGAAACTCGACCCGGCTGGGCGTCGGGCTCGAGGAAGGAAGCCGGACCGCCATGGTCGCCGGGGGACTGATCCTGACCTTTGTCCTGGGCGTGATCGTGGGCGCCAGCGTCGGACGGCTGGCCCGGGCGCACAAGGAACCGGCCACCCTCGCTCTGGTGACGGCGCTTTTGACGCTGGCGCTTGTCCTGCATTGGCTGGGGCTGGGCATCCTCGCGGCGATCCCGCTGGCGCTGGCCATGGGCGCGCAGAACACCGTCTTTGCCGAGGACGGAGAGGTGCGCGTCGGACTGACCTATATGACCGGGACACTGGTGAAGCTGGGCAAGCGGATCACCGTGGCGCTGTGGGGCGGCGAGCGCCTCGGGTGGGTGCCCTATCTGTTGCTCTGGCTGGGCCTTCTGGCCGGATCGGTGCTGGGGGCGGCCGGCTTTGCGCAGTTCGGCGCCAATGCCCTGATCGCCCCGGTGCTGGCCATGCTGGCGCTGACGGGGGTGTCTGCAGCCGGTTTCAAAAAGCGATCCGACAGCGTTTGAGTGTCAGGTTGCCAAGTGTCAGGGGCCTCCCCGTTTCCGCAAACGTCGGCGTTCGGCGCGGTTCAGCGGACGGGAGTCAGAGTCCGGCAAAACAGACTCCACTTTCTCCATATCCGGAGCGGCACGGGCGGCGCGCACGGCGGCCAGCTGGGCCTCGGCCGCGCGCATGACCGCCTGACTGGAGCACAGGGCGTCGAGGCTCTGCTCATGGGCCGCGCGCCTCCGGTCGGCAGCCTCCGCCCGGCCCTCGGCGACGGCCGTGGCCTTCAACTGGGCATGGACCCGCGTCCAGCGCGCGGCGCCCGCCGCATCGCCCGCATCCAGCGCGGCGCAGATACGGTGCCAGACCTTGTCGAGCGCGGTCCACAGATCGTCGACGGGCTGATCCAGATCGACCGGCGCGGGCGGCGGCAGGGGGTCGGCGCGGCGGGGATGATCGCGGCGCAGCCAGCCCTCCCGCGCAGCGCGCTGCCAGAAGGTCGAGGGCGGCAGCGCCAGCTCGCGACAGACCATGGCGGCGGTCGACCCCGCCAGATAGGCCTCGCGGGCGACGCTCCAGACGTCGTCGGGGGCGGAGGGAGAGGGAGCAGCCTGTGTCATGGCAGGAAGGCTGGCACGCGGGTGCGTCAGAATCGGTCGGGGGTGTGGCTTTGACGATCGTGTCTTGCATGCGCGGCAAAGCTTGATGCGCGGTTCCCTAGGGTGCCGACCTGTCTCTTTCCAGCGAGGCCGCAGCCAGAACAAACTCCTCGACCGAGAAAAAGGTATCTTCCTTTTCCGTGGCTGGCTCGCAGAGAAACCGGATCTTGTCCCAGCCGAAGTCCTCACTCGAATTCACGATACCGATTCCAGGGACTTCGATCCGGCGCCCGTCGTCGGAGCGGTAATATCGATGGGCGACGATTTCCCACCGCTGTGCACGGCAATCGACCCTGACGACCGACCCAATGACATCGTAGACGACGCCATGGCGTTCATAGCCCCCGGCACCTGCGGGTCGCGCGAACTCTGAGTATATCTGTCCATCGCGGTACTGTTTGCTGGACGAAACTTCCGCGACGATCCCGCTCTGATCCTCGAGAAAGTGCCCGCTGAAAACGTCTGGCCCCTTGCTTTGACGCGTCGCCGCATTCTCGTCCGCCAAGCCACAGGACGTTACGGCGAGGAGCGGGAGGCAGATCAGATACTTCAGAGGGCACCTGCTGGTCGCGGCGGCCAAAACCGCGTGGATCCCCCTCATCATTCCCGCCTCCTCACCTTGGCCCAAGCCCCGGCTACATTTTCGTGGCTGGGTGAAATGCTCATAGCCGGGCCCCAATCAACGTAACATCCGAGCCTGCCAGCTTAAGCGTGCCTGATCCTGCACTGCCCCGACGACAGATCAACCCTCCACGCTCTCACTCCGTCAGAACCACCCTGCCCTCTTCCACCCGATGCGGGATGCCGGCGGCGTGGAAGAGGTCGGCGAGGGCGGTGACGGGGTCCGGGGTGCCGGTGTCGAGGAAGGTCTCGATACGGGCACGCAGCGTCGGGTCACCCGAGACGGCGTCGAGGTGGTCCAGCCATTCGGCGCGCGTCAGGACGCCATCCTCGCGGTTGGCGTCGATCAGGGGCCGGAGATAGTCGAACCAGTCACCGCCGGTGGCGCGCTGCTGGGCGCGTTCAGCCACGAGGGCGAAGACAGCGCCGCAGGCGTAGAAGGCGCGGTGATCACCCAGGGCAGCCGCGCCCTCGATCGGGCGGACGGCGAGGACGGCGCAGTCGTCGACCTCTTGCTGCAGCATGCCCAGCGCGTCGTAGGAGGGGTCGAGCGCCTTTGTGGCACGCACGGCCATCAGATCGGCCCCGCCCTCGGTGATCCAGGAGTCGCGGGAGCGCTCGTAGCGGACGGTCTGGCCGAGCCAGAAGTGGGCGCTCTCATGGCCGATGAACCAGCGGATCTGGGCCTGGGACCGGGGCGAGGCCTCGACATTGCCGATGCCCTCGAAGCTCATGACGATCAGGCCGGGCAGGACGCTGCCGCCCATGCTCTGAATGCCCGGCGTCGGGCCGCCCCAGCTGGCCATGATGGTCGGGCGGTCGGTCTGGCCGGAGCCGAGGCGACGGGCATAGTAGTCGGCGACGCCGGGCGCCCAGGATTCGATCGCGGCGCTGATCCAGGTGGGCAGTTCAGGATCGGCGACGGTGACGATCCGCTCGGCCTCCTTCATGCGGGTCTGGCCGAACAGGACGTAGAGGGTGCCGTCCTCGGTGACGGCCTCGCGCCGGCGCTCGCCCTGCACCAGCACCGGGGCGCTGCGATCCCGCCAGGTGATGCGGGCGTTGCGGATGGCGATGTCCTGACCGTTCAGGTCCTCGGGCAGGTCGCGGGCGACCTCCAGCGACGGCAGGGCGAAGACATCGAAGGCCCCGGAGAACAGGGCGACCGAGCCGTCGGTAAAGGCCAGCACCGGATAGTCGGCCTCGAGGTTGTGATTGCGGGGGGCCAGTTGCAGCCGGACCTGACGGGGCACGGGACCGCCGTCGACGCTGCGCAGAACGTCGAGGTGGCCGACGCGCTCCAGCACCACGCCGGGGGTGACGACGGTCCAGTCAGCCGGGCGCCAGGGCTGGCGCGACTCCATCAGCAGCGACGAGCGGATGAAGGCCCAGACGGGGGCGTCCTCGCTGAAGGTGTAGTCGACCGTCCATTGCTGGCCGTCGCGCGTGACGGACACATCGGCACCGGGGATATCGGCCTCGGCGAGCGCGGTCGGGGCCAGCGGCGAGGTCGGCGCGCAGGCGCCCAGCGTCAGGAAGGCGGCCAGAGCCGTTGCGGCAGACAGCGTGCGCATGAAGGTCCCTCTCGATGGTGGGCGACACCCTAGCGGGCAGCGATCAAGCGTCACCTTACGCTTTGGTCAGGCTTGGGACGGATCAAGGGCCTGTTGGGCGGCCTCCAGCGCCTCGGCCATGGCGGTCCTGAGGCGGTCGGGGGCGAGGATGCGGACCTGATGGCCCCAGGTGAACAGGTGCCAGGCCAGCTCGCGCATGCCGGAGGCGGTGAAGCGCACGCGGACCGATCCGTCGGGCAGGTCCTCGAGCGTCTGGGTGGGGTGCCAGCGCCAGGCCCGGGCCTCGTCCGCGCCCTCGGGCAGGACCCGCAGCTCCACCTGCTCGACCTCGTCCTGATAGATGCCGAACGAGCGCGAGGCGAAGGCCTGGAGGTCGAAGCCTTCGGGCGGGCGGGCTGTGCCCTCCTCGACCGTGATGGCGCTCATCCGGTCAAGGCGGAAGGTCTGGATGCGGCCGCTCTCGCGGTCGGCGGCGACCAGATAGTTGGCCCGGCCGAACATCAGGCCGCAGGGAGTGACGATGCGCCGCCGCGAAGGGGCGCCGGGGCGGCTGTAGACAAAGCCCAGCGGACGCTCGGCCAGCACGGCGTGGCGGATGGGGGTCAGCTCGGCCTCGTCCGCCGTGGGGCGGGGGCCGGCCTGAACGGCGATGGTCTCGGCCCGGACGAGGGCTTCGAGATCCGGGGCCAGACGGTTGAGGGTGGTCGAGCGCATGGCCGACTTGAGCTTGCGCTCCAGCGATTCCAGCGCCGAGGCCCGCGACGGTTCGCCCGATAACCGGAGGGCCGAGGCCGCCTTGGCCAGCTCGACCAGTTCGCCGGCGGTGGGGGCCTGTTCGAAGGCGGACAGGCCGCCGCGGATGCGCCAGCGCTTGTGCGGCGGGTCGGACACCTCCTCGGCGGCCGGGAAGGTCATCAGGACAGCGTCGCGCATGCGCTCGGCCGTGCGGCGACTGACGGCCAGATCCCGCGCCATCTCGTCCAGCGACAGGCCTTCGGAGCTGGCGGCCATGCGACGCGCCAGGTCCAGAATCATCGCGGCCTTGTCGTGGCGCATGGGGGCTCCGGATTGATACGACCGTTTCTGACGTATGTGTGCGCCAATCTATCCTTGTCATCAAGCGCCGGACCGATCCGGCCCCCGCCAACGAGGATCAGACCCATGTTCCAGTCCGCCCCCGCCGCCCGCCCCACCCGCCTGACCGACCGCTATCTGACCGTTCCGTGCGACGCGGACGGGTGCAGCGATCTGGCGGTGATCTGGGACCGTCAGGAAGAGCAGGTCGTCGATGTGATCAGCCTGTCGGCCAGCGCCGGCTATACGGTCGAGGACCAGCTGTGGGACGAGGCCCACTGGACCCCGGGCATCAGCGACCAGCACGACTGGATTCCGGCGCTGGCCGCCTGATCGCCCGTCAGACTTCGGTCAGCGCGCCGAGGCCGCCCGTCTCGCGCGGGAGGTGGTAGCGCTTGACTGGCTTCAGGTCGTACGGTTTGGCGAAGATCGTCGATACGCCCATCAGGGCCACCTCGGCGTGGTCGGGCGTCAGCGTCATCAGGACGAAGCCCTTTGACGCCTGATCGCAGAAGCGCACCTCTTCATTGACCATCGACAGGGCCAGGCCCAGCGGAATGCCGCCCAGCGCATCGGCCGGGGACGGGCTGGACACGGCGCTGGTGCCGAACTCGACCGCGCGGCGCTGGCCGGCCTCGTCATGCAGCTCGTTCACCCAGAAGGCATGGCTGTCGCCCGCCAGCACGATCGGCTGGACACCGGCCTCGCGGAACAGGGCATACAGGCGCTCCCGTGCGGCGGGGAAACCGTCCCAGGCGTCGAGGTTGAAGGGCACATCCAGCTTGAACAGGGCGATCAGGCCCTCGACCCGGGCCCGGATCTCGGGCTCCAGCCCGGCCAGTACGGCCTCGAGCTGGGCGGGCGGCATCAGGGTCGAGACGTCGGGGCCCCGCACCCGGGCCATCACCACCTGATTGCCGAGAATCTGCCAGGGGCGGCCCTCGCTCCGCGAGCGGGTCAGTTCCTGCCTGAGCCAGGCGCGCTGGCCCGCGCCCAGCAGTTCGCGGGACGGATCGTTGCGCCGGGCCATGAAGGCCTCAAGGTCCGGGACGGGCGTGCCGTCGGGACCGGGCACGAATTCGAGATCGCCGTGGCTGAGCGGCGGGGTGCGCGCCATCAGACGGGTCTCGACCATCATCAGGCTGGCGAGATCGCCGAAGTCGAAGGTGCGGTTGATGGCTTCGGGCAGGGTGCCGGGCGCGGCCTCGCGGATGGGCATCCATTCGTAGTAGGCGCGCAGCGCTGCCGCCTTGCGCGCATCGAAGTCGCCCTCGGTCGCGGGCTGATGGTTCTCGGCCCCGTGCATCCAGGTGTCGTTGGCGACCTCGTGGTCGTCCCAGACGCAGATGAAGGGCGCGCGGGCGTGCGCGGCCTGAAGGTCGGGGTCCGACTTGTACTGGGCATGGCGCAGACGGTAGTCCGCCAGGGTGACGATCTCGTGGGGCGGCTCGGGAATGCGGCCCAGCCGGCGACCGGTGGCCATGCCGTAGGCGCCATCCCCGGCGCCGTATTCGTAGATGTAGTCGCCGAGGTGGACGACGGCGTCCAGCGCCTCGAGGCCCGCAATGGCGTCATAGGCGTTGAACAGACCACCGGGGTGAAGCTGGCAGGAGACCACCGCCAGATCGAGCCGCGCGGTGGCCCCGACCGGCAGGGTGCGCGTCCGCCCGAGGGGGGAGGTCGCCTCGCCCACCCGGAACTGGAACCAGTAGTCGCGTCCCGGCTGGAGGTCCCCGGCCACGAGTTTGACGGTGTAGTCCCTGTCGGGCCCGGTCATCAGGGTGCGGATCGTGGCATCGGAGAGGTCGGGCGAGGCGCCGATCGCCACGGCCACCGGCAGGCTGGCGTCGAAACCGGCGGGCGGCGTCACGCGCGTCCACAGCACGACCGAGTCGGGGGCCGGGTCCCCGCTGGCCACGCCATGGTCGAAGCGCACATCGACCGCCGCAGCGGACACAAGGTCGGGGGTCGTGGCGCAGGACGCCGTCCCCGCCCCGAACAGGCCCAGAAGGCTGCGGCGGTCGATCTTCATGGCGGGCTCCTAGTAGCGCAGGCGGGCCGACAGGCCCCAGGTCATCGGGCGCCCGGCGATGAAGGTCGGCATGCCGAGCGCGTCGCCCGTATTGCCGGCATCCTTGACGTATTCCTCGTCCAGCAGGTTCTCGCCATAGGCCTCGAGCGACCAGTTGCGCGAGTCGGGCTGGAAGCGGATGCGCAGGTTCAGCAGGCCGTAGGCGTCCTGGAACTCATCCTGGGTGGTGTCCGGCACGAAGTTGGACACCTGCAGGGCGGGGATGTCGTTGTCGTCGCTGAAGAAGACCTTCGACTGCCAGGTGTAGGTCGGCTGCACCTCGAACGCGCCGCCGCGGACCGGCAGGGTCCAGATGGCGCCGATTGACGCCATGTGGTCGGGCGAGAGACGGAAGCGGTTGCCGTCGTAGATGCCGGACTCGAACCGCGAGTGGTTGTAGCCATAGGTGCCGAACAGCTCGACGGTGTCGGTCGCGAGGAAGGCGACCTGCCCTTCAAAGCCCCAGGCGCTGGCCTCGCCGGCATTGGTGACGATGAAGCGGGTGCCGTCCTGGATGGTCGTCTGGAAATTCTCGTAGTCGTACCGGTAGACGGCACCGTCCAGCTGCAGCCGCCCGTCGGCCGAGGCGTATTTGGCACCCAGTTCGAAGCTGTCGACCGTTTCGGCATCCACCTCGGTGAAGGTCGGGTTGGCGAGCGGCGCGGCGGGCGAGCGGGCGCTGAGCACCTTGGGACGCCGACCGCGGGCATAGTTGGCATAGAGGCTGGCGTTGTCCGAGACGGCATAGCGGGCGGTGAACCGCCAGGTCATGCCGTCGTCCTCGAGATCGCCATAGACGAAGTCGCCGTTGTTCGGCGTCGGCTGTGACGTCAGGCCGAAGGGCGGGAAACCCGCCGACGGCGGCAGGCCGGCCGCCCCCGGCGTGGCCAGCCCGCCGACCACGCCATTGGCGAAGGCCCCCAGCGCCGCGGCCTGGGTCAGGGCTTCCGGCGTGCCGATGGCGACCAGGGCGGCGATCTGGGCCTGGAGCTGCTGCACGGCCAGCAGGCCGCCGAGGATGGAGCGGCCGTTGTTCAGTTCGCTGGCGAAGCCGGTGGTCTTGTCATCGCGGGTGTAGCGCAGCCCGCCCGAGACCTCGAACCGGTCGGTCAGACGGAAGGTCAGGTCCCCGAACACATCCCACGAGGTCAGCTCGCTGCTGTTCGTGGCGGTCTCGATATGGGCCGGTTTGAGATTGGCGGCGATGCCGGGAATGGCCGGACCGGGCAGGCCGAAGCCGGCCAGGATCGGATTCAGCAGGGCCGACGATCCATAGACCGAAGCCGGCAGGGTGTTGGTGCCCACGGCGGCGGGATTGCCGTCGAGCCGGCCGGCCAGCTGGGCCAGGGCCATGCGCTCGTCGAACTGGGTGGGGGTGCGCTGATAGCCTTCCTCGCGGAACCAGCCGCCGCCGACGAAGGCCGATACGCGGCCGCCGTTGTCGAAATTCAGGCGCAGGTCCTGGCTCCACTGTTCGCCGAAGGCCTCCTCGGCGGCGGACAGGATCGGCAGGGAGACGCCGTCGGCGTCAAACGTCTCGTACGAGTCGAAGCGACGATAGGCGCTGGTCGAGTTGAGCGTCAGTGACGGCGACAGCTCCAGCCGGCCCAGACCCGTGACACCCCACACCTCGCGATCCAGACCCAGCACCTTGCCGCCGTCGAAATCGGCCGTGGACGTCAGGGTCGCGCCATCCCACGGGTCACGCCCGCCCAGCACCGCCCCGGTCACCGGATCGGCGGGATTGTAGGCGATCGACTTGAACGAAGTGCCCGAGGTGTCATCGACCTGATAGTTGGCGATCACGTCGAAGCGGAAGGCGTCGTTGGGTTCGAACGCCAGGCCCAGGCGATAGGCCTCGGTGTTGACGCTGTTGTAGTCCGGTCCGCCCAGCAGGTTCTCGACCGTACCGTCCATACGCTTCAGCCGGGTGGCGAAGCGCAGCCCGACCGAGTCCCCCAGGGGGGCATTGATCATCAGTTCGGCCCCGACCGAACCGTAGTTGCCGGCCCAGATCGACGCCGCCGAATCCGTCACGCCCGGGCGGGCGCGGTTCTGGACCAGATTGACCGCCCCGATCAGGGCGCCCCGGCCGTAGAGCGTCGATTGCGGCCCCTTGGCCACCTCGACCCGCTCGAGATCGAACAGTTCCACGAAGGATCCGCGCGCCTTGGAAATCGACACGCCGTCCTGGAACACCGACACCCGGGGCTCGGTTGTGGCCGCGCCGTCGTCGGAGGTGATGCCACGCATCACAAAGCCGGGGTTGTTGGGCGACTGGTTCTGGACGAGGAAGCCCGGCACGAAGGCCGACAGGGCCTCGAAGTCCTGGAGGCCCAGCTGTTGCAGGCGCTCGCCCGAATAGGCGGTCAGGGCGAAGGGGACCTCGACCGGGTCCTGGGCGCGCAACTGGGCCGTGACGACGATCTCGTCCAGCTGGGTCACGGGATCGGCCTGTTGGGCCAGAGCCGGTGCCGCCGAGAGCGTGAGCGCGCCGGCCGCGCTGGTCAGAAGCAGAGTGGACCGGAACCGGATATTCATGATGACGCCATCCCCGTTGAACAGTGGATGAGCGTGTAGCCAGCGTCAGTGTCCGTGCAGCGACGCTTCCGTGGGGATGCTGCGACGGAACGTCGACGCGTCGATTACATAAGCGCCGTTGACGGAGGAGGACCGTCGGGGTCGTCCGCCATCTCAAAGCCGGCGAACTCGAAGCCCGGGGCGACGGTGCAGCCGACCAGGGACCAGTCGCCGAGGCTTTCGGCGGCCTGCCATTTGCCGGTCGGGACGACGATCTGGGGCTGCTGGCCGGCCTCGACGTCCGGGCCGAGGATCAGGCGGCCGATGCCGTCGATATCGAGCGCCAGCGGTGCCCCGTCGTAGTGGTGCCAGATCTCGGTCGCGTCGACGCGGTGCCATTTCGACCGCTCGCCGGCACACAGCAGGAAATAGATGGCCGTACCGACCGAGCGCCCGTCGACGGTGCGCGGGTCACGGAAGGTCTCGCGGTAATGCCCGCCCTCGGGATGGGGCTGAAGGTCCAGCAGGGCGATGATGTCGGCGGGGGTCATGAGGCTTCGGATGGTGCGGCGGCGGGGCGGCGCTCGCGCAGGATTTCGACATCGGCCTGATGGCCCGGCGCCGCCGAGGCCCCCACGGGGGTCAGGCCGAGGAAGCGCCAGATGTGATCATAGCCGCCGTCGCGGACGAGCGTGTTGTGGTTCGAGCCGATCATGCGGATGAACTGTTTGGGAGCCGGGGCCCGGTCATAGAGGGTGCGGCCCAGATCGTAGGGGATCACCTCGTCGACGTCGCCGTGCAGGACGAGGATGGGCATGTCGACCTGATCGATGATGTCGGCCGAGCGGTATTGATCTTTCATCAGCCAGCGCACCGGCAGCCACGGATAGGTGCGGGCCGCGACATCGGCGGTCGAGGTATAGGGCGCCTCGAGGATCAGGGCGCGGGCCGGCCGTTCGGTCGCCAGTCGGGTGGCCACTCCGGAGCCCAGCGAGAAGCCGTGGATGACGATGTCGCCGGGATCGGTGCGGGCCGAAAGCCAGTTCCAGGCGGCGCGGGCATCCTCGTGCAGGCCGGCCTCGGACGGGGAGCCGGTCGAGCCGTCATAGCCGCGATAGCCGATCGCCAGAAAGCCCACGCCCTGATCGGCGATGCGTCGCCAGCGGCCGCGCTGGCCCGCGAGCCCTGCGGCATTGCCGTTGAAGAACAGCAGGGTCGGCTGTCCCTCCTCAGGCGGCAGCCACCAGCCGACCAACCGTTCGCCGTCGTCCGTGGTGATCTCCACGATCTGGATGGCCGGACCGGCCGCATCGGGCGCGGCCCGCTCGGCATGCGGGAAGTACATCAGGCTGCGTTGGTTGAAATACAGCAGACCCGCCACGGCCAGATAAAGAAGGCCCGCCACCACAAGGGCGCCGGCGATGAGGCTTCTGAAGGTGAGGAGGCGGGGCATGGGTTCAGACTATCCACCCGCTCATCCCGGCGGAAGCCGGCACCCAGTCCTTTGGCGCGGGTTTGGATGGCCAGTCGCGTGCTCACGGCTCATTCTTAACACCTTCGGGATGAGCGGAGGTGCGGAGGTGTTACGCCGCTTGAGGTGCCGCGACCCGGAGCAGGCCAGCGACGCTGATGTCCTCGTCTACGTCAGGCCAGTGGATTCCAAGGCCTGCGGCCGCCGGTTCCCAATGCGCACGTTCGGCCTGTGAGGCTGCCTTCAGGCGCGGGAACCAGTCGAGAGGTGCGGCCAACCGCCGCCCGTCGTGGAGGCGCACGATCAGTTCGGCGTCGGTGACCTCGACGTCGGCAACCCGCTCATCAATTTTGATGGCCGAAATAGCCATTCCAAGCCTCCAGAAAGCCGTCACGCTCCCCCGCAACCTTGCGGGCAAGCTCGGCCATCTCCTTCGCAGAATAGCCGATATTGCGGGCTGCCGCGACAGGCGACAGCCAGAACTTGGCGGAGCAGCCGGCCTTGTCGATGTGGATATGCGGCGGCTCGAACCCCTCGTTGGAGAAAAAGTAGAAGCGGTAGCCGTTCCAGCGGAGAACCGTCGGCATGACTAAAGCCCCTTCACGATCCCTTCGACCATCTTCTTGGCGTCGGCGAACAGCATCATGGTGTTGTCGCGGAAGAAGAGTTCGTTCTCGACGCCGGCGTAGCCGGAGCCCATGCCGCGCTTGATGAACAGGACGGTGCCCGCCTTTTCGACATCGAGGATGGGCATGCCGTAGATCGGTGACTGGGGGTCGGTCCTGGCGGCGGGGTTGGTGACGTCATTGGCGCCGATGACGAAGGCGACGTCGCAGGAGCTGAACTCGCTGTTGATGTCCTCCAGTTCGAACACCTCGTCATAGGGGACGTTGGCCTCGGCCAGCAGGACGTTCATGTGGCCGGGCATGCGGCCGGCGACGGGGTGGATGGCGTATTTGACCTCGACCCCCTCCTCCTTGAGCTTGTCGGCCATTTCGCGAAGGGCGTGCTGGGCCTGGGCGACGGCCATGCCGTAGCCGGGCACGATGATGACCTTGGAGGCATTCTTCATGATGAAGGCGGCGTCGTCGGCCGAGCCCTGTTTGACCGGCCGGGTCTCGGCGACGCCGGCGCCCGCCGGGCCGCTGTCCCCGCCGAAGCCGCCGAGGATCACCGAGATGAAGCTGCGGTTCATGCCCTTGCACATGATGTAGCTGAGGATGGCGCCCGAGCTGCCCACCAGGGCGCCGGTGATGATCAGGGCGATGTTCTCCAGCGTGAAACCAAGCGCCGCCGCGGCCCAGCCGGAATAGCTGTTGAGCATGGACACCACGACCGGCATGTCAGCCCCGCCAATCGGGATAATCAGGGTGGCGCCGAGGATCAGGGCGAGCGCGAACACCCCCCAGAAGGCCCAGGTCGCCGTGCCGCCCGAGCCCACCATGATGCCGATCAGCAGGACGAGGGCGAGCGCCAGGGCGATATTGATCAGGTGCCGCGCGGGCAGCAGGATCGGCGCGCCGCTCATGTTTCCGTTCAGCTTGGCGAAGGCGATCACCGAGCCGGTGAAGGTGATGGCGCCGATGGCGACGCCGAGCGACAGCTCGATGATCGACAGGGTCTTGATGCCGCCCCCGGGCATGGCGATGCCGAAGGCCACGGGCGCATAGACAGCGCCGACCGCGACCAGACAGGCGGCCAGACCGACCAGACTGTGGAAGGCGGCGACCAGCTGGGGCATCTGGGTCATCTGGACGCGGGCGGCGATCAGGGCCCCGCCCCCGCCGCCGACGATCACCCCGCCCGCGATCAGAGCGAGCGTCAGCGGGTCCAGTGCACCGGTGATGCCGAGGGTGATCAGGGTGACGGCAATGGCGAGGCCCATGCCGACCATGCCGAAGGTATTGCCCCGCCGGCTGGTCTCGGGACTGGAGAGGCCGCGCAGGGACAGGATGAACAGGACACCGGCAGCCAGATAGGCCAGGGCGGCAAGCGATGCGGTCATTCGATTTCTTCCCCCAGAGCGGAGCGGGCACCCGCGATCAGCGGCGGCAGCGACTGCCGAACGATGGCGACCACGCGCTCCATACGGACCTTGGCGTAGCCGTGAACAAGGACATTTCGGAAACCGGCGGCGTCCCGCAGTTCCAGGTCTGCGATCCCGTCCGGCCGGGCCTTCAGGATTTGGGCGGCGGCCTCGCCGACGATCTGGACCGTTCGCAACACCGCGTGCTCGCGAAGGCGATCCGCGAGAATGGCGTCAGCATCACGATGGCCGACGAAATCAACCGCCTCGCTCCCGTAGGCGACGATATCCTCAAGCAGGAAGCGGATCGCGGGATTTGTCACAGCGATACGAGGTCCCGCGACATCCAGGCCCATCGTTCCGGAATCATCATCGCCCGGTCGACCAGATCGACCTTTCGACCGACGGCATCCTCCAGATCCTGCTGAAGCCCGCCGAGCCGCCAGTAGTCCAGCTGGCCCACGACGTCGAAGACCACATCGACATCGCTCTCGGCGGTCGCCTCGCCGCGCGCGACAGAGCCCACCACGCCGACAAATTCGGCCCCCACCGCGTGGGCTGCGGCCTGATAGTCGCGCAAAACGTCGAGGACCTGATCCAGCAAGGGGGGGCCTTCGAAGACCCGCCGCCCCTCCTGCATACCCGGGCCGCTCATCGGCCCATGCCCTGTGTGCGCGCGAGGCGCCAGAGGGCGGCGCCGATGAACAGCGGGCTGAGGATCAGCAGGGCCCAGTCGAACGCGCCGAGCGGGCGGCCATCGGCCGCGACCCGGGTCAGGATGGCGGAAAAGACCAGCACCACGCCGCAGTCGCTGAGCCGCACCCGGCGGATGGGATCGCGCTCCTTGAAGAGCATCCACAGCCACATGCCGAATCCCAGCCCGGAAGCGATCCAGGCGCCGATCTCGGCAATGCGGACGGGGTCAGGCTGCATGGTCTCAGGCGGCCGGTTTCGGGGCGGCGGCGGGGCGTTCCTTCTTGCGATACATGGCCAGCATGCGCCGGGTGACCATGAAGCCGCCGAAGATATTGACGCTGGCGAGCGTCACGGCGGCGACGCCGGCCCCCTTGGCGATCCAGCCGTTCATGCCCGAGGCCTCGGACACGGCAGCCGCCGCGATCAGGCCACCGACGATGATGACGCTGGAGATGGCGTTGGTGACGGCCATCAGCGGCGTGTGCAGGGCCGGCGTGACGCTCCAGACCACATAGTAACCGACGAAGATGGCCAGCACGAAGATGGCCAGACGAAAGACGGTAGGGTCGACGTGTTCCATTCAGTGACTCCTGTTGGAAGGAGATGCGAGGGCAGACTGGATGGCCGCCAGAACGCTGTCGAGATCGTGTTCGATCTGGCGGACCTCGAACCGCAGAACACGGTAGCCTTGGCTAGCCAGCCAGCCATCGCGTTCCATATCGCGAAGGGCGACCTCGGGCAGTTGGTGAACACCGCCGTCTATCTCAACCACCAGGCGTGCGGAGTGACAGGCGAAATCCGCCACATAGGGGCCGATTGGCACCTGACGTCGGAAGTGGGCCTTGAGCGTGCGCAGGGACTTCCAGAGTTTGGCCTCGGTCCATGTGGGCTCTGTGCGCATGCGCCTCGCACGGGCGGTCGCACCAGCCTTGATGCGAGGGGCTTTTGCAAACATCGAGCCCTCCCCCTCGAGGGGGGAGGGTTGGGTGGGGGTGGAGGCAGAACGTTTGGCAGGAGGCGCGGGTGACGGCGACCTGAAGGACCGGGGCGGTGTCACATGAGTCTGACCGGTGGTGACAGCATCCTCACCCCTAACCCCGGCCCTTCCCCCCTCGAGGGGGAAGGGAGAATGATCCCTGGTCATCCCCTCACCCCCTCATGCACGATGGCGCCGCCGTGGGTGACGGCGGCGGCCTTGAGGATTTCGTCATCGAGGTCGAGCGCCAGCGCGCCCTCCTTGACCATCAGGCCGACGAAGGCGAACAGGTTCCGGGCATAGAGGCTGGAGGCGTCGGCGGCGACGCGGCCGGGCATGTTGGTCCAGCCGACCAGGCTGACGCCGTTTGGCGTGGTCGCGATCTCGCCGGCCTTGATGCCCTCGACATTGCCGCCGTTGTCGACCGCCAGATCGACGATCACCGAGCCGGGCTTCATCGAGGCGACGTGGTCGGCGGTGACCAGACGCGGCGCCGGGCGGCCGGGGATCAGGGCGGTGGTGATGACCACGTCCTGTTTGACGATATGGCTGGCGGTCAGGGCCGCCTGTTTGGCCTGATATTCGGCCGACATCTGTTTGGCATAGCCGCCGGCGGTCTCGGCGGCCTTGAACTCCTCGTCCTCGACGGCGACGAATTTGGCGCCGAGCGACTCGACCTGTTCCTTGGCGGCGGGGCGGACGTCGGTGGCGGTCACAACCGCACCCAGACGCCGGGCGGTGGCGATCGCCTGCAAACCCGCGACGCCGGCGCCCATGACGAACACCTTGGCCGCCGCAACCGTGCCCGCCGCGGTCATCATCATGGGAAAGCCGCGGCTATAGGCGGCGGCCTCGATCACCGCGCGATAGCCGGCGAGGTTGGCCTGGGACGACAGGGCATCCATGACCTGGGCGCGGGTGATGCGGGGCACGAATTCCATGGCAAAGGATGTGACGCCCGCCCCGGCCAGGGCCGTGACGGTTTCCTTTTCGCGCCAGGCATCCAGCAGGGCGACGACCACGGCGCCGGGGCGCAGCGCGCTGATCTCGGAGGCGGTCGGGCCGCGCACCTTGAGCAGGATGTCGGCCCCGGCGAGCGCGGTCTTGAGGTCTCGGGCGACGGTGGCGCCCGCCTCGGCATAGGCGTCGTCGGGAATGGACGAGCCCTGGCCTGTGCCGGCCTCGACCCGCACGGTCGCGCCCAGACCGGTCAGCTTGCGGACGGTTTCCGGAGTCAGGGCAGTGCGCGTCTCGCCGTCTCGGCGTTCGCGGGTCACGGCGATAGTGACGGCCAAGCGAATCCCTCCGTGGGGTGGACTGTTTCGCGACAGCCTAGGCCGTCAGGTCCCCCACGGTAAAGCGCTGGTTTTGCGGATCGGGGCCGGAAAACCGGCCCGGGATCAATGCTTCGCGGGCTTGGACTTCAGCGCGAAGTAGCCGACCACGGCCAGCAAGAAGGCGGCGACGAAGCCGAACACGAAGCTGCCACCCGGCTGCAGCGAGATGACCAGGAAGGTCAGCAGTACCGCGATGTGCAGCGAGCCCCATTTGGCCAGGCTCATGAACAGGGAATAGGTCGCCTGTTGCTCGTGAACCGGCTGGGTGCCCCGTTGGTACTCACCATGGGCGGTTTCGGTCGGGGGGGTGGCCATGAGGATCATCCGGTCGGAAGGTCTGGTGTGCGGCTCTTATACCCATGGAGCCGCGCGGCTCAAGCGCCGTCAATGATATCCTGAAGGCTGCGGGCCAGGCGTTGCTCCAGAAGCTTGCAGTGGGCCTCGCACAGATCCAGCCCGCCGGTGACTTCGCGGCTGACCTTCATGCCCATCATGACGGCCGCCGCCAGGCGCCCGCGGACCATGGCGTCGTCGCCCCCGATCCAGTCGACGAACGGGTCAAGGAAGCGCTCCTTCGAGGAGGCGCGAACCACCTCCAGGGCCTTGGCGGAGGCGGCGGACAGCAGGATCATCTGCAGGCCCTGCATCTTGCGGGGGCGGGCGCTGCCGTAGACCAGCTCGTGGGCGATTCGGGTGCCGAAGGTGGCGCGATCGCCTTCCAGCAGGGTCGAGCCCTCCTGACAGCTTTCCAGGGCGGCGCGGAACAGGCCCTCCTTGGAGCCGAAGTAGCGGACGATCAGGGCCGGATCGACGCCAGCATCCGCGGCGATATCGCGCATGCCCACCTCGTCATAGCTCTCGCGCGCAAAACGGGTTTCGGCCGCCTCGAGGATGGCGGCGCGGGTCGCGTTCGCATTGCGTGGCCGGGGGCCGCAGGCGGATAAGGGCAATCTGGTCTCCGGGTTAATGTCCCCACGAACCATATGGCTTTGTCATCGGCTGTTGACAAGCGGAACCGCAAACACCATTAAGTCATCCGTCGTTGACACTGCGCCCTCCTCCCCCTCGCGCGCCGTGCCGCCATCCAACCTGAATTGCCGGTCTCAGCCGGCCGGAGACCGCGCCCATGCGCCTTTTCAAGATCATGGCCGTGTCCGTGTTGATCACGGGCATGCTGTACGGCTGTTCAGCCCCGAGCGAAGCCCAGGGCACGCCGCCCGCGCCCGAGGTCTCGGTCGCCACGCCGATCGTGGAGCAGGTGGTGGACTGGGACGAGTTCACCGGCCGCTTCGAGGCGCCGCAGAGCGTCGAGGTGCGGGCCCGCGTGGGTGGCTATATCCAGGCCGTGCACTTCCGTGACGGCCAGTATGTCCGCAAGGGGCAGCTGCTGTTCACCCTGGACCCGCGTCCGGCACAGGCGGCGCTGGCCTCGGCCCGGGCCCAGGCTGCACAGGCCGAGGCCCAGGTCGCCCTGGCCCGCTCGGAGCTGGAGCGCGCCGAATCGCTGGTCGCCATCCAGGCCATTTCGCAGGCCGAGGCGGACCAGAAGCGCGCCGCCCTGCGCACAGCCGAAGCCTCGGTCGCTGCCGCCCAGGCCGCGGTGCGCAGCCGTCAGCTGGACGTCGAATTCACCCGGGTCACCGCGCCGATCTCGGGCCGCGTCTCGGACCGCCGCGTGGACGCCGGCAATCTGGTCGGAGGCGGATCGTCCGCCGCCGATGTGCTGACCACCATTGTCGCCTCCAGCCCCATCCATTTCGTGTTCGAGGCCTCTGAAGCCGTGATGCTGCGCTATCAGCGCGAGGCCCGCGACGGCACCTCTGCGCCCATCCGCATCCGCCTGCAGGACGAGACCGGCTTCCGCTGGACCGGCACGGTCGACTTCTCGGACAACGTCGTCGACACCGCCTCGGGCACCATTCGCCTGAGGGCCGTTGTGGCGAACGGCGACGGCTTCCTGAAGCCCGGCCTGTTCGGTCAGGCGCGCGTCGCGGGTGCCGCCCCCTATCAGGCCCTGCTGGTGCCGGATGCCGCCGTCGCCACCGACCAGTCGCGTCGCGTCGTCTATGTGGTCGATGCCGAGAACAAAGTGGTCGCCCGCCCGGTCGAGCTGGGACCGCTGTCCGACGGCCTGCGCGTGATCCGCTCGGGCATCGAGCCGACGGACCGCGTGATCGTGAATGGCCAGCTGCGCGCCCGTCCGGGGCAGCCGGTCACGCCCAAGGTGGTCGAGATCGAGCGTACTCCGACCGATGCCCAGGCGCCGGTGACCCGTGCCCCCCCTGCGGCCACCGCCACCCCGGCGGGTGCCCTGTCGCAACGCCGCTAAGCGGGAAAGTCCGGCCCAGTTATGAATATCTCCCGCTTCTTTATCGACCGGCCGATCTTTGCGGCCGTGATCGCGGTCTTCATCACCCTGATGGGCGCCTTCGCCTATCCGCTGCTGCCGCTGTCGCAGTATCCGGAGATCGCGCCGCCGACGATCACCATCAACACCGCCTATCCGGGCGCCTCGGCCGAGACGGTGGCCGAGACGGTCGCCGCGCCGATCGAGCAGGAGGTGAACGGGGTCGAGGGGATGCTCTACATCTCGTCCTCCTCGACCTCGGACGGGGCCGTCGGGATCACGGTGACCTTCAATCCCGGGACGGATCTGGATGCCGCCCAGGTGCTGGTCCAGAACCGGGTGGCGCTGGCCGAGCCGCGCCTGCCGGAACAGGTGCGCCAGATCGGCGTGACCGTGAACAAGCAGGAGAGCGGGTTCCTGATGATCCTGGGGCTGACGTCCCCGGACCAGTCGCTGAACAATGACTATGTCGGCAACTATGCGAACTCGACGCTGCGCGACCGGCTGCTGCGCATCGAGGGTGTGGGCGCGGTCCAGATCTTCGGCGGTGGCAACTATTCGATGCGGGTCTGGATCGACCCGGCCAAGGCCGCCCAGCGGGGCCTGACCGGACCGGACATTGTCGCCGCCCTGCGCGCCCAGAATGTGCAGGCCGCCGCCGGCGCCATCGGCCAGCCCCCGTTCGACACCAATGCCGCGGCCTTCCAGCTGCCGGTGCAGGTCGAGGGCCGTCTGACCGACCCGAACGAGTTCTCGAACATCGTCATCAAGACCGACGCCGAGGGCCGGGTGACCCGCATCCGCGATGTCGCCCGTGTCGAGCTGGGCGCGCAGGATTACGGCATCCGCGGCTTCTTCGACGGCGAGCGCGGCGTCGGCATGGCCATCATCCAGCAGCCGGGCGCCAATGCGCTGGGCACGGCAGATCGGGTCATGGCCGAGGTCGAGGCCATCCGGGCCGAACTGCCGCCCGGCATGGACGTCTCCATTCCCTACAACCCGACGGAATTCGTCGCTGCCTCGGTCGAGTCGGTGCAGCACACCCTGATCGAGGCCATCTTCCTGGTGGTGCTGGTGGTCGTGGTCTTCCTGCAGACCTGGCGGGCGGCGATCATCCCGATCGTGGCCATTCCGGTGGCACTGGTCGCGACCTTCGCCGTGCAATTGATGCTGGGTTTTTCGATCAACTCGCTGAGCCTGTTCGCCCTGGTGCTGGCCGTCGGCATCGTGGTCGATGACGCCATCGTCGTGGTCGAAAACGTCGAACGCTATATCCGCGAGGGCCTGGCGCCCAAGGATGCCGCCTATCGCTCCATGCAGGAGGTGTCGGGCGCGCTGATCTCGATCGGTCTGGTGCTGGTGTCGGTGTTCGTCCCGACCATGTTCGTGCCCGGCATCCCCGGCATCTTCTATCGCGAGTTCGCCATCGTCATCACCACGGCCTCGGTCGTGTCGCTGCTGGTGTCGCTGACGTTGTCGCCGGCCATGGCCGCCATGCTGCTGAAGCCGCACAAGGCCCACGACGACCATGCCCGCAAGCCCGGCGTGCTGGGCACGGGCCTGCACTACCTCGGCTCGGCCGGGCGCAAGTTCAACGAGGGCTTTGACTGGCTGTCGGATCGCTACGGCCGACTGACGGCGCGGCTGATCCGCAAGCTGGCGCTGGTGTTCGGGGTCTATGCGCTGCTGTTGATCGGCACGGGCTTCACCCTGTTCAACACGCCGTCCGGCTTCATTCCGGAGCAGGATCAGGGCTTCCTGATCGGGGTCGTGCAACTGCCGCCGGGCGCCTCTCTGGACCGGACGCAGGACGTGATGGCGCGCGCCTCGCAGATCATCCGGGACACCGAGGGCGTGGACGGCGTGGTCTCCTTCGCCGGTCTGGACGGGTCGAGCTTCTCGTTCGGGTCCAATGCCGCGACCATCTTTGTGCGTCTCGACGCCTTTGAAGAGCGCAAGACGGCGGAGCAGGCTGCGGCCTCGCTGGCCGGGGCCATCACCGGCGCGACCATGGGCATCCAGGACGCCAACATCTTCGTCATCGCCCCGCCCGCGGTTCAGGGCCTCGGCAACGGCAACGGGTTCCAGATGATGGTGCAGGACCGCTCCGGCGCGGGCTATGTCCCGCTGGAGGGCGCGACCTTTGCCATGATGGGGGCGGCCGCCCAGGCGCCCGAGTCCGTCAACCAGGTCTTCTCGACCTACAACACCGGCTCACCCCGGATCGCCGCCGACGTCGATCGCGACCGGGCGCTGATGATGGGGGTCCAGCCCGGCGACGTGTTCAGCACGCTGGGGGTCTATCTGGGCTCGTCCTACGTCAATGACTTCAACTATCTGGGCCGCACCTTCCGGGTGACGGCGCAGGCGGAACCCTCGGCCCGGGACGACATCGCTGACATCGCGGCGCTGGAAACCCGCTCGGCGTCGGGCGCCATGGTGCCGATCGGCTCGGTGGCCACCCTGCGCGAGGAGTCCGGCCCGTCGCGGATCGTGCGCTACAATCTGTTCCCGGCGGCCGAGCTGCAGGGACAGGCGGCGCCCGGTGTCTCGTCGGGCGAGGCCATCGCGCGGATGGAGCAGCTGGCGGAAGCCACCCTGCCCCCCGGATTCTCGTACGAATGGACGGGACTGGCCCTGCAGGAGAAGCAGGCCTCGGGCGGCGCGACGCTGGTCTTCGTCATGGCCGTGGTGTTCGTCTTCCTGGTGCTGGCCGCCCAGTATGAGGCCTTCACCCTGCCGCTGGCGGTCGTGCTGATCGTGCCGATGTGCATTCTCGCCGCCATGGTCGGGGTCAATCTGGCGGGACTGGACAACAACATCCTGGTGCAGGTCGGTCTGGTGGTTCTGATCGCGCTGGCGGCCAAGAACGCCATCCTTATCGTGGAGTTCGCCAAACAGGCCGAAGAGGAAGGCCTGAGCCGGTGGGATGCCGCCATCCGCGCGTCGCAAACCCGTCTGCGGCCGATCCTGATGACGTCGTTCGCCTTCATCTTCGGCGTGCTGCCGCTGATGCTGGCGACGGGACCCGGGGCCGAAATGCGCCGGTCGCTGGGCACGGCGGTGGTGTCCGGCATGCTGGGGGTGACCTTCTTCGGTCTGATCTTCACCCCGGCCTTCTATGTCTTCATGCGCTGGGTCGCCTCGAAACTGCCCGGCGGAAAGAAGACCGCGACTTCGGCCCCGGCCTCGGCCCCGGCCCCGGCCCAGGGAGAAATCGTATGATCCGCCTGTCTTCTCTGCTGAAGGGGCGCGTGGCGGCCTCGGCCCTCGCGCTCGGGCTGGCGGTATCCGCCTGTGCCACCGCGCCCGAGGTCGGCCCGGCGGCCGTGCCCGACAGCGCCGCCGGTCCCTTCCTGTCGCAACGGGCCGGCGCGACGACGCTGGCGCCGGTGCGCGATGACTGGTGGCGCCTGTACGACGATCCGCTGCTGGACGCTCTGGTGCTGCAGGCGCTGGACACCAACAACGAGATCGAGGCCGCCGTCGCCAATCTGCGCGCCGTGCGGGCCTCGCTGGGCGAGGCACAGGCCGCACGCCTGCCATCGACGCAGGTCAGCGGCGCAGGCAGCTATGGCCGGGTCGCGGCGACCACGGTGCCGGGCTCGAACGGCGAGCCACTGGACGAAACCGAGACCTATGACGTGGGTCTGGACGTCGCCTATGAGATCGACCTGTTCGGACGGGTGGGGTCGACCATCGCCGCCGCCCGGGCCGATGCGGACGCCGCAGCCGCCGCGCTGGATGTGATCCGCGTCAGCGTCGCCGCCGAGACAGCGCGCGCCTATGCCGAGATCTGCTCCGCCAATGTGCAGATCGGCGTGGCCGAACAGACCATCCAGCTGCAGTCGCGCACGCTGGGGCTGACCGAGAGCCTGCTGGAGGCCGGATCCGGCACCGGACTGGACGTGGCGCGCGCCCGGTCCGCCGTGGCCGGCAGTCAGGCCGCCCTGCCCCCGCTGCGCGCGCAAAAGGACGCCGCGGTCTTCCGTCTGGCCACCCTGATCGGGGTGACGCCGCGCGAGGTGCCGGCGACGGTCCTGGACTGTGCCACACCGCCCCGCGTGACGCAGCCGATCCCGGTCGGCGACGGCGCGGCCTTGCTGGCCCGCCGCCCCGATGTGCGTCAGGCGGAGCGTCAGCTGGCTGCCGCCAGCGCGCGCGTCGATGTGGCCACGGCCAGCCTGTACCCCAGTATCAGCCTGGGCGGATCGGTCGGGGCGACGGCCACCGACCTGTCCGATCTGGGCGACGACGGCGCCCTGCGCTTCAGCGTCGGGCCGCTGATCCAGTGGTCCTTCCCCAATGTGGCGGTGGCGCGCTCGCGCATCGCGGCGGGGGGCGCCGGGGCCGAGGCGGCACTGGCGCGCTTTGACCAGACGGTGCTGGTGGCGTTGCAGGAAACCGAGACGGCGTTGTCGGCCTATGGCCATGCGCTGGATCGCCGGCAGGCGCTGACAGTGTCGCGGGACGAGGCGGCGCGTGCGGCACGGCTGGCCCAGGCCCGGTTCGAGGCAGGGGCTGACAGCTTCCTGACCGTGCTGGATGCCGAACGCACCCTGGCGCAGGCCGAGGCGGCCCTGGCCCAGGCCGAGGCCCAGGTGTCGGACCTGCAGATCCAGCTGTTCAAGGCGCTGGCCGGCAGCTGGACCCCGCCCGAAGTCGACTGAGCAAAAAGAAAGGGCCGCCGGTCAGACCGGCGGCCCTGCAAGTCGCGTCCAGGAGCGGACGTTCGGGTCGGGATGTAAGGCCCTAGAAGGTGTAGCGGGCGCCGATGAAGAACTGGCGGCCCGTGTGGTGATAGACCGATGTCGACTGACGGTCGTCGTCGCCCACCCACTGGTGGTTTTCCTCGTCCGTGAGGTTGATGCCCTCGAAGCTGATCGTGACATCGTCGGTCAGCTTGTAGGACGACGAGAAATCGATGTTCAACGTGTCCTGCTTGCCTTCGAAGGCGTTGCCGTTCCGGCCCGGGACGTTCTGGAGATATTCGTCACGGTACGAGGCCGAGACCCGGGCCGAGAAGCGGTCGTCCTCATAATAGAGCGTGCCGTTGTAGGCCGTGGGCGACAGCTGGGCGAGGTCGTTGGTGACGAAGCTCGTGCACAGCGAGTTGGTGCAGTAGTCGATCTCCGATTCCACGTTCGTGTAGTTCAGCTGGATGCCGAAGTTCGACAGCGGTCCCGGCAGGAAGGTGAACGGGGTCTGGAAGCTGATCTCATAACCCTTCAGCGGTCCGCCATCCGTGTTCACCGCGCTGGTCAGGGCGAAGATGGTGGTCGGCGTACAGCTGCCCGAGCAGAAGCTGGGATCGAAGGCCGACGGGTTGAGCGCCGTCAGCTGGGCATAGGTCAGGTCCTGACGGATCACCTGGATGTAGGTGTCGATGTCCTTGTAGAAGTAGGCGAAGGAAATCAGGCTTTCCGGTGCGAAATACCATTCGACCGCGAAGTCGTAGGTCTTGGCCCGGAAGGGCTCCAGTTCGACGTTGCCGATGGTGGCCGTGTAGTTCGGACCCGTCGCGTTGAGCGAGGTGGTCGGCACCAGATAGTTGGCTCCGGACATGGAGTTGTTGATCTGGGGACGGGCCATGACCATGGCGGCGCCGAAGCGGACCAGTACATCGTTGATCGGCTCATAGGTCAGGTTCAGCGACGGCAGGGTGTCCTGATACTCGTGGGTGTCGAACACCAGCGTGCCGCCACCGGTCGAACTGTAGCCCTCGGCATAGAGGCTGGTCCACACGTGGCGGACGCCGACGTTGCCGCGGAACGGACGACCGAAGACGTCGGCGTCGAAGTCCGCCTGGACGTACATGGCGAAGTCTTCTTCCTCGAGGAAGCGGTTGCCGCCCCGGGCGTTGCCGACCGTGATGCTGCCGAGGGTGAAGTTGCCACCCGGCGCGCCGGTGTCACAGTTGCAGTAGATGTTGAACAGGTCGGCGATCGCGTTCAGGTCGGGGATGACCCAGCTGGTCGGATTGCCGTCGGGTGCCAGACCATTGCCGAAGCCCGTCAGCAGGGTCGTGATGTCGGCCATGGTGACACCGCCCGGCAGGGCCGGAACGACGGTCTCGTCCGTGCGCCGGAACTCATACGACTCCGACGAGAAGGTCTTCCAGTTGGCGCCGGTCCGCAGGGTGACATACGGGGTGACGTCGAACTCCAGGTCCCCCTGGAGGGACTCGAAGATGGTGTCCACGCCCTGCGGCCGGATGCGGATTTCCGAGCGGGGCACGCTGCTCCCGATCGCGCGCCACTGCCACTGGGCCGGGTCGGTGACGTCGAAGCCGTAGTTGATGACCGGCGTATTCGGGTTGCCGCGGAAGTCGAACGAGTAGTTCTGGCTGTTCTGACGATCGATGGTGACGGTCGTCTGATAGGGGTTTTCGTAGTTCGACTCGGCGCGACCGGCAAAGAAACGACCGCGGACGTTGTCCGAGAAGTCGTGCTCCAGCGTCAGGCCGACCTGCAGGAACCGGGTTTCCAGCTGGTCGTAGCGGGCCTCCGTGCGCAGATCGATGTTGTCGAACAGGCCGTAGACCAGGGTGTTGTTCTCGACGACGGCGTCGCGAACGATGATCTGGGTCTGTCCGCCGGCACCGGCGTTGCGGCTGAAGGACAGGGCCTCAAGGAAGTTCTCCTCGCGCGTGGCATCCAGCTGCGAATACAGGACGTCGAGGCTGATCGTCGTGGAGTCAGCCGGGCGCCATTGCAGCGAGCCGGTCAGGCCCAGACGCTCCTGATGGTGCGTCAGGCGGCCATAGCGCGGCAGGCGCGGAATGAAGACATTGGCCTGGTTGGCCGTGTTGTAGGCCGCGACGTTGCCGGGGGTGTTGGTCGGACGCGGCACGCCGGTGGCGCAGTTCGCGGCATTCGAGCCGTTCGAGCCGCTGTTGCCCGGGTTCTGGGGCGTCACGCCCACGGGGCTGCAGAAGCCGCCCGAGCTGCCGCTGCCGACGGCAGGCGCCCAGCGCACGGAGCTGAAGCCCTCCTCAAAGGAGTCCTTTTCGCTGTAGGCGACCGACAGCAGGGCGCCGAACTGGTCGCGATCACCGAAGGTATTGCTGACCAGGAAGGCCGCGCGCGGGTTCCAGTTTTCGGACAGGTCGTTGTAGCCAGCCTGGACCGAGAAGGCCATGCGCGGGCCGCTGAAGTCGAACGGCCGGGCCGACTGCAGGTCGATGGTGGCGCCCAGCGAGCCCTCTTCGGTCTCGGCGGCGGCGGTCTTGCGCACCTTGATCGAGTTGAAGAGTTCCGAGGCGAAGACGTTGAAGTCGAAGCCGCGGCCGCGGTTGGCGCCGCCCGAGGAGTCGGTGCCGCCGGTGGTGGCCTGGGCCTCCATGCCGTTGATGCGGGTGCGGGTGAAGTCCGAGCTGAGGCCGCGCACGGTCAGTTGGCGGCCCTCACCGGCGTCGCGGTCGATCGAGACGCCCGGAATACGCTGGATGGCCTCGGCCAGGTTGGTGTCCGGGAAGTCGGCGATGTCCTCGGCGAGGATCACATCGACGATGCCGGCCTCGCTGCGCTTGATGTTCAGCGCGGCGTCCAGGCTGGCGCGGTAACCGGTAACGACGACCTCGTCGACCCGGGTTTCTGGCTCGGCATCCTGGGCGGCGACCCCGCCGACGCCCAGACACAGCGCGATCGCCATGCCCGACCCACCGGCAAACAGATAACGACGAAGGGACTCACCCCGTTTTTGAGTGTGCATCATATGCCTCCTCCCAAGGACATACAGGACGCCGGAGGTGCCCCCCGGTCTATGTTTTATTGAGGCTCAATCCTGAACCTTGTTTTGACACCGGTGTCATGTCTAGATGCAGACCTGAATGACACCGGTATCAATGGCGAGCGTAACCCGATGATGATCGACATGGCAAGCCCCCTGTGGCGGTGGAAAACCGGAGCGCGACGCGCGCCCGTGCCGGCGCTTCTGGCCGCCGGCCTGATCTCGGTTGCGGGCCTCGCATGCCCGTCAGGTCAGGCGATTGCCCAGGAAACTGCCGGGCAGACCCTCGCCTTCCCGGGAGCCGAAGGCGCTGGCCGGTTTGCCACGGGCGGACGTGGCGGGCGTGTGCTGCGGGTCACACATACCGGCGATTCGGGGCCGGGCAGCCTGCGCGAGGCGATCGAGGCGCGCGGCCCCCGGACCATCATCTTTGACACCGGCGGGGTGATCCGGCTGGAGACCCCGCTGGTCATCCGGCGGGGTCAGGTGACACTGGCCGGGCAGACCGCGCCGGGCGGTGGAATCACCCTGATCGGTCAGCCGCTGGTGATCTCGGCCGACGATGTGATCGTGCGCCACATCCGCTCGCGACTGGGCGCCGAGGCGCTGGTCGAGGCGGATGCGGTCTCGGTCGAGCGTGGACGCCGCATCATCCTCGACCATGTGTCGGCGTCATGGTCTGTGGACGAGACCCTGTCGGTCGCCAGCCGGTACAGCCCGGCCGGGCGGGGCGTCTATGACGTGACCGTCCAGAACTCGCTGATCGCGGAATCGCTGAATGCCTCGGCCCACGCCAAGGGGGAGCACGGCTATGGCTCGCTGGTGCGGGGCGGGTATGGCGCGCGCATCAGCTTCATCGACAATGTCTGGGCCAGCCACCGCGCGCGCATGCCGCGCCCCGGGAATTACAATCCGCCGGAGGTCGATCCGGAGGGGCCGTACATCGAGTTCCGCGGCAATGTCTTCTACAACTGGGGCGGATCGCACGCAGGCTACAATGCCGATACCGAAAGCGTGTCGACCTATGCCTTTATCGGTAACGCCTATCTGCCCGGGCCGGACTCGGAGGGGCGCTGGGCCTTTGAGGACTCCGATCCGCTGGCGGTCGCCTGGTTCGAGGCCAACCGGATGGCGGGTGTGTTGCCCGACGATCCGTGGAGTCTGGTGCGAAACGACGGGGGGCCGGGGACGCGCCTCGCGGTGCGGCCGGACTGGGCCGGGGCGCCGCCCCTCGATCCGGACGCCCATGTGACGACGGTGCTGGCGAGGGCAGGAGCCGACCTGCCCCGCGATGCGGTCGATGCGCGCGTCATCGCCGGGGTCGCGGACGGCAGTGGCCGGATCATCGACAGTCCGGCCGAGGTCGGTGGCCTGCCGGACATCGATGCGGGAACGCCCTGGATCGACACGGATGGCGACGGCCTGCCCGACGACTGGGAGCGGGCGCACGGCTCGGACCCGCAGGACGGCGCAGACGGCCCGACCGACCCGGACGGGGATGGCCACACCCTGCTGGAAGACTGGCTGAACGCCCTGGCGGAGGCGCGCTAGCGCGCCATCCAGCCGCCGTCGACCGTGAGGATGGTGCCGTGCACATAGGCGGCGGCATCCGAGGCGAGGAAGACGGCCGCGCCCGCCAGATCGGACGGATCGCCCCAGCGCCCGGCCGGAATGCGGGCCAGGATGTCACGGTTGCGGCCCTCGTCGGCGCGCAGGGCCTCGGTATTGTTGGTGGCGAAATAGCCCGGCGCGATGCCGTTGACGTTGATGCCCTTCGACGCCCACTCGCAGGCCAGCAGGCGGGTCAGGCCGGCCAGGCCGCTCTTGGACGCGGTATAGGACGGAACGCGGATACCGCCCTGGAAGCTGAGCATCGAACAGATGTTGAGGATCTTGCCGCCCCGGTTGCCGGCCACCCAGGTACGGGCCACGGCCTGGCTGAGGAAGAAGGCGGTCTTGAGATTGGTGTCCATGACGGCGTCCCAGTCCTCTTCCGAGAAGTCGAGGCTGTCGGCGCGGCGGATGATGCCCGCATTGTTGACCAGGATGTCGATGTCGCCGACGGCGGCGCGCGCCTGCTCGACCACCTCATTGATCGGGCCGGTCGTCGACAGGTCGGCGGGAATCGCATGCAGGGCGCGGCCGAGCGCGCCGACCTTTTCCGCCGTCCCGGTCGGGGCCGAACGCCCGACCGCCACGATGTCGGCACCGGCCGCAGCGAGGCCGAGGGCAATGGCCTGACCCAGTCCGGTATTGGCGCCGGTCACCAGCGCGGTGCGGCCCGAGAGATCGAAGGAAGGGGTCATGTCAGCGGGCCTTGTATCTGGCGTTCAGGTACGGATTTGGGCGTCCGGGGCGTTGTCTGCACTGGTAACCGGTGTCATACTTCAATGTAAACCGTGGGATGGCGATGACGGCTCTGGTTGTCGCCGCGATCGGGGTCCGGGGCTCGAACGCCCTGCCTCCGCATCGACCCTGACACATCCCGCGATCGCCCTCTCTCCCCGACGCTGACCCGCAAGGAATGCCATGAAAATCGCCCTGATCATCGAGAACAGCCAGGCCGCCAAGAGCGAGATCGTCCACTCGGCCCTGACCGCCGTGGCCGAGCCTCTGGGCCATGAGGTGTTCCACTATGGCATGTATACGCCCGAGGATAAGGCGTCCCTGACCTATGTGATGAACGGCCTGCTGACCGGCATCCTGCTGAACTCGGGCGCAGCGGATTTCGTCGTCACGGGCTGCGGCACGGGCATGGGCTCGATGCTGGCCTGCAACGCCATGCCGGGCGTGTTCTGCGGACTGGTGATCGATCCGACCGACGCCTTCCTGTTCGGCCAGATCAATGACGGCAACGCCATCTCCATGCCCTATGCCAAGGGCTTCGGCTGGGCCGCCGAGCTGAACCTGCAGGACTGCTATCGCAAGCTGTTCGAGGGCGAGCGCGGGCTGGGCTATCCGAAGGAGCGGGCCCAGATCATGGCCACCAACCGCGGCATCCTTAAGGAGCTGAAGGCGGCCACCTGCAAGGACATGCTGACCGCGCTGAAGGCCGTCGACCAGGACCTGCTGAAGGCCGCCGTGGCCGGCGAGCGCTTCCAGGAATACTTCTTCGCCAACGCCACCGACGAAGGCATCCGCGACTACATCCGCAGCGTGATCGAGGGCTGAGGAAGCTCTACCGGTTCATTCCGGCGGACGGCGATCCGGCATCGAACTGTCGTAGTTGCACCACGACTCCAAGGTCTCTCCGGTCACCGGGTCGAGGATCAGATTGACGACATGACAGCCCCCGTGAACTAAGTCGGGCAGCTCTGTCTCCGGCACGAGATAAGCTTTGGCCGGGTAATCTTCGACTATGCCGTCCGCATGGACAAAGACTGCGGCGACGACAGGCTCGCTGCGCGGCTCGGGCCAGCCGGGGGCGGGGTCCAATATCGTGGTGAACGGCAGATCATCCAGCGCATAGACCTCGGGCGGAGCGTAAAAGCGGGCATAGGCGTCCAGCCGATAGGCGCCGGGCGGCAGCCTGATGTTGGCTTCAAGGCGTTCGACATCGGATTGCCCGAGCCCTTGTGTCTCACAGGCCGCCACACCAAAGGCGATCAGAAGAGCCCCCGCCAGACTCCATCCCTTGGACGCTGACCGATTCTGCATCAGGCCGCCGCCTCCCCCTTTGCAGGAGTCGGCAGGCGGTGGGCGCGCCTGCGGGCGCGCCAGTAGCTGATGGGCATCACCAGGGTGCGCAGGGCCGAGAACATGAAGGCCAGCCCATAGATGCGGATGCCGACGAGGAAGGCATCGCCGCTGGGCGTGGCCGGGGTCAGCGGTTCGGCCAGGATGGCATCGGTGACCGGCTTGAGATTGTCCGGGCCGAGGAAGAACAGGAAATAGCCGATCGAGCCGGCGATGCCTTCGCGCAGGAAGATGTTGATCGCCTGAAGCGCGCCCAGCGGGCCGACCAGGGTCTCCTGCACCGCAACCGGGGCGAAGGCATAGCTGGTGCCCAGCAGGGCGAAGATGATCAGGAACATGACCAGCCGCGCCGCATAGGCACCAGACAGCAGGGCCACCGTCTGGCCGGGGCGCAGGCGCTGGATCAGCGAGGCGCGCTTGAGGTCCTCGTCATCCACCGCCGGGATCAGGTCCGGGAAGGTGGTCGACAGGATCGACAGGAATTTCCCGATCAGGTCGGCCAGTACGATCGCCAGCACCAGCAAGAACAGCAGCGATGCCGCGGAAGGCTCCCGGACCAGCAGATTGACGGTGCTGGAGACGCCCAGCGCGGCGACAATGGCCAGCAGCACGATCGACACGACCGAGCCCTCGATCGTCCGGCGGACAAGCTTCAACAGTCCCAGCATGGTGGTCCCCTCCCCCTCTGGTTCAGGGAACCCTAGCACACGACCTGTGGCCGGACGGCCTCACCCCGCGAGCGGAGCGGTCGAGTCGCGGACGACCAGCGAGGGGCGGACCTCGGGCTGGGTCAGGGTCGCGGCGTCGAGGCCGCGGATCGAGGCGGTCAGCTTTTCGGCGGCCATGCGGCCCATGTCACGGATCGGCAGGCGGACCGTCGTCAGGTTCGGCCAGACGCGCGAGGCCATGGGCAGGTCGTCGAAGCCGCAGATGGACAGGTCGAACGGCACATCGAGGCCGGCGTCGCGCGCGGCCTTCATGACGCCGATCGCCATTTCGTCATTGCCCGCGAAGATGGCGGTCGGGCGATCCGCCATGGCGAGCAGGTCGCGCGCGGCCTCGACCCCCGACTCGAAGGTATAGGCGCCGACGCGGGTATAGGCGGGATCCAGCGTCAGCCCGTGCTCGGCCAGCCCCTCGGCAAAGCCGCGGCCCCGCTCGTGCGACGAGCGGAAGCTGTCGGGGCCGGAGATGAAGGCGATGCGCCGGTGGCCGAGCGCCGCCAGATGGCGGGCCGCCTCGGCCGCGCCCGTGCTGTCATTGGTCACGACCATGTGCCGGGGCTCGTCCAGCGACACCGAGGCGATGCGCACATAGGGGCATTCCGCCTCCTTGAGGATGGCGACGACCCGCTCGTCCTCGGAGACCGACGGCGGCATGACCACGCCGAACAGCTTTTGCCGGACGATGAAGCCCCGCACGTCGGACAGGAAGGTCTCGCTGGCCCGGTTGCAGGGGTGGACCACCAGCTCGAGCCCCGAGCCGCGCACCGCGTCCAGCACGCCCTGCTGCATGTTGACCACATAGTTGGGGCTGGGGTTGTCGTAGATCATGCCGACGAGGAACGACCGGCGGAAGGCCAGCCCCCGCGCCTGGGGGTCGGGCGCGAAGCCCGACTCGGCGATAACCTTCTGGACCTTTTCGCGCGTCTCGGCCCGAAGCAGGGGCGAGTTGTTGATGACGCGCGAGACGGTCTTCTTCGATACCCCGGCCAGACGTGCCACGTCATTGATGGTCACGGGCTTGCCGCCGGGCCGCTTGCTATCCGTCACGGGTGGGATCCTGCCTGGGTGTTCGCTCCGTGATAGGCCAATTCGGCGCGGCCTGCATACCGGTGTTCAGGGCACGACTGTCGGGCGGGCTCAGGTACCGCGACGACGGGCAGGCCGGTCCAGCACGTCGTCACGCTTCGGCGTCATGTCGTGCAGGTTCCAGTCGTCCGGGTTGAACGGCTTGCGGGTTGGCTCGGTGACCTCGGGATAGCCGCCGACCTGGCTTTCGTTGTCGATGATCTCGCCCCGGCCCTCGGCCACCTCGGCGATCAGCAGGACGTCGCGCATGTCGCGATCCCACGGGCGGGCGCCGGCGCTCGACAGGATGGCGCGCTGGACGTCGACGGCAGGGATCGGGTTAAGCCCGTCCCACCAGACCGGCGGACGCGAGACCTCGATGATGCGGGCGGGTGAGGTGGTGTAGCGGCCGAACATGCGCAGCGGTTCGCCGACCTGGTCCACGGCAATGTTGTCGCGGCCGTAGTATTCGAGATCACCGGCACCGCCGATCATCAGGAAGGCCATGTGGTCGGTCGGCGTGGACGGCCCGGCGCGCAGGACGTTGCCGATGGCGGTCATCTTGCCGACCTCGAACGGCACATCCCCCCACTCCTCGGGTGCGAGGTTGTAGTGGATGGCGCGCGGGCCGGGATTGTAGATCAGGTTGTTGAGGATGATGCCGTGCACCCCGCCCTTGAACAGCGGGCTGCGCTCATAGTTGTGGGCATAGAGGTTGCCGACGATCAGCAGGCCGGTGACATTGTCGTGGATCAGCGAGCCCTTGGAGTGCTCACCCTTGGAGTGGCTGGAATAGGCCAGGCTCTCGCCCACAATATTGTTCGAGAAGGTGATGTTGTGGCTGGTGCCGGCGCGCCATTCTTCGGGCGTCGACCCGGTGAAGCGCGGGCCCGAGGCCGAGAGGTTTTCGTCGGTCGCCCAGGTCAGGCTGCAATGGTCGATGATGACGTTGTATGCGCCGACGGTCGAGATGCCGTCCTCGTCCCAGCCGCTCATCCAGCCCTGTCCGGCCGAGCCGGGCCGGATGCGGATGTGCTGGACGATCACATCATGGGCGCTGATGTCGATGCCGCCGCGGATCAGGGTGATGCCCGGCGAGGGGGCCGTCTGGCCGGCGATGGTGATGAAGGGATTGCGGAGACGCAGAGTCTGCATCTCCAGGTCGATCACGCCGCCGACCTCGAAGACGACGATGCGCGGGCCCTCGGCCTCGATCGCCGCCCGGAGCGAGCCCGGACCTTCCTTGTTGAGGTTGGTCACGCGGATGATCTGGCCACCCCGTCCGCCGGGCGTGGCGGAAGCCCAGCCGAGGGCGCCGGGGAAGGCCGGGCCGGCATCCTGGGCCCGCGCCGGGGCCGGGCCGGACAGGCCGATTGTCACGACGGCGAGCAGGCCGAGGCAGGCGGTGATCAGAGACTGGCGACGGTTCATCGGCTTCCTTCCCGGTTCGGGAGTCATCTTTGCACGAACCCCCGGTCCGTCGTGACGCCCTTTGTCCCGATTCAAATTGACACCGGTTTCCTTCCTGCGCAATGTCAAAAGAAAACGGGAGGTCGCGTGCGCGTGTACCTATATAATTCAGTGACTTGCCTGCGTCTCTCGCCCGAGTCGACGTCATGACGGCCTCTGCCATGCCGGTGGCGCCGCCGCTGTCGGAACAGGGACGGATGATCGCGCGGGCCTTTGTCGAGGCGCGCCGTTCGGGCCGCGCCCTGCCGACCTATCCGGGCGAGCAGCCCGAGGGTCTGGACGCCGCCTATGCCATTCAGGATGCAGCCATCGCGCTGGTGCCTGACGCAATCGCGGGCTGGAAGCTGGGCCGCATCCCGCCGCCGCTGGATGCCCGGTTTGGCGCCGGGCGACTGGCCGGACCGATCTTTGCCGCCAATGTTCAGGCGGCCGGGGGTGTGGTCGACTTCCCGCTCATTGAGGGCGGCTTTGGCGCGGTCGAGGCCGAGTATCTTCTGCTGATGGCCGAGACGCCGACCCTTCGCGACGGCTGGACCCCGGCCGAGGCGACCCGTCTGGTCAGCCAGGTGCGCGTCGGCGTCGAGATCGCCGGCAGCCCGTTCCCCGGCATCAATGACCATGGCCCGGCGGTCACGGCCTCGGACTTCGGCAACAATGCCGGGCTGATCCTGGGCGCCGAGATCGAGCGCGACTGGGCGGGACAGCCCGGTGCGCTCGCCGATCTGGTCTGCGAGATGCGGATCGACGGACAGACGGTCGGCACCGGAGGCACGACCAGTATTCCCGGCGGGCCGTTCGACTCTCTGGCCTTTCTGCTGAATGCGCTGCACCGTCGCGGCCTCAGGCCAGAGGCGGGCCAGTGGATTTCGACCGGAGCGGCGACCGGAGTCCACCGGATCATCGCCGGACAGTCGGCCGAGGCCGATTTCGGACCGCATGGCATCATCGCCTGTCGCGCGGTCCGTGCCGAAGGAGGTGCCGGATGATCCCCACACGCAGACGACTTCTGACGGGCGGACTGGCGGGCGCGGGGGCTGTAGCCCTGTCCGGCTGCGGGGGGCGCGCCACGACCGGCGGGACCCGCCTGTTGCACGCCGCCGATGTGCATCCGGCCGACTATCCGACCGTCACGGCGGTCAAGTGGATGGGCGAGGAGCTGGAGCGTCTGACCGACGGACGCCTGGGCATCCGCACCTTCCCGTCCGGGCAGCTGGGCAATGAGGACGATTCGATCGGCCTCGCCCGCTATCAGGCCATCGACATCTGCCGGGTGGCGGCAGCGGCGCTGAACAACGCCTTTCCCGAGACCAGCCTGCTGTGCCTGCCCTATGTGTTTCGTTCGGTCGAGCACATGCGGGCCGTGGTCGATGGCGAGATCGGCACCCGCCTGCTGAATGTGTTCGAGGATCGCGGGCTGGTGGGCCTGGCCTATTACGATGCGGCGCCGCGCAGCCTGTACAATGTGCGCCGCCCCGTATTCGAGCCGGGCGACCTGAAGGGCCTGAAGATCCGGGCGCCGCAGTCCGACATCTTCCTCGACACGGTGCGGGCTATGGGGGCCAATCCGACGCCGCTGACGTTCGGGGCGGTCTTCTCGTCGCTGCAGACCCATCTGATTGACGGCGCCGAGAACAATTGGCCCAGCTATCAGTCCAGCCGCCAGTATGAGGTGGCGCGCTACTGGAGCGATACGAAGCACCTGTATTCGCCGGACGCCCTGCTGATCTCCAAGGCGTCGATGGATGCCCTGGCGCCGGGGGACCGGGATCTGGTGCGCGATGTGGCGCGCCGGTCGGTGCCGCTGATGCGGGTCGAGTGGGACCGGCGCGAGGCCGAGGCGCGCGCCGCGGTCATTGAGGCCGGGACCCAGGTCAATGCCGTCGATACCGAGGCCTTTGCCCGCGCTGTTGAGCCGGTGAACGCGAAATACACCCGCGGCGCCGGCCTGGCGTCGCTCTACGAACAGATCACAGCGGCCGGCTGAACGGCCCCACATCCGACGGCTCCGGGGAGGAACCGATGACATCATCCGACGCGCCCCGAAAGGGCCTGCTGGACCATCTGTCCCGCATCGTTCTGGGACTGGCGGGAGCCGCCCTGCTGGCCATGGCGCTGATCCAGGCGTGGCAGGTCTTTGCCCGCTATGTGCTGAATGACTCGCCCGGCTGGACCGAGCCGGTGGCGCTGATCCTGATGAGCGTGGCGGTTATGTTCGGCGCCGCCGTGGGCGTGCGCTTCGAGACCCACTTCGCCTTCCAGACCCTGGCCCATGCCATGCCGGGACCGATCCGCGCGGGCCTCGCGACCCTGTCGCGGCTGATCGCGGCGGCGACCGGCCTCGGGCTGGCGACCATGGGCGGCTATCTGATGCTGGATGACTGGACCGTGCCGCTGGCCGGCGCCCCGCTGCCCTCGGGCCTGAAATTCCTGGGTCTGGCGCTGGGCGGCGTGCTGATCCTGATCTTTGCGCTGGAGCGCCTGTTCACCGGCGCACCCAAGCCGGTCCGGGAGGACTGAACATGGAATTCATCATCCTGTTCGGGGTTCTGGCCCTGTTGCTGGTTCTGGGTGTCCCCGTCGCCTTCTGTCTGATGGGGGCAACGCTCGCGACCGTGCTCTATCTGGCGCTGCCGCCGATCGTGGTGTTCCAGCAGATGGGGTCGGACATGGCCTCGGTCGCCCTGCTGGCCATTCCGCTGTTCATCTTCACCGGCGAGCTGATGATGAAGGGAGGGCTCTCCGACCGGATGATCGCGCTGGCCTCGTCGCTGGTCGGCCATGTGCGCGGCGGTCTGGGCCAGGTGACGGTGGTCGGCTCGACCCTGTTCGGCGGCGTGTCGGGATCGGCCATCGCCGACGTCTCGGCCATCGGTGGCACCATGATCCCGCAGATGCAGAAGCGCGGCTATGAAAGCGACTATGCGGTCAATGTCACCATTTCGGCGGCGCTGGTCGCCCTGCTGGTCCCGCCCTCGCACAACATGATCCTGTATTCGGCCTCGGCCGGGGGCGGGGTGTCGATCTCTGACCTGTTCGCCGGCGGCATCGTCCCAGCCCTGATGCTGGCCGTCGCCCTGATGGTCACCGCCTACTGGGTCGCGCGCCGGCGGGGCTATGCGGCCGAGACCTTCCCGGGCTTCGGCACGGTGCTGACGCGGCTGATCGCGGCCATCCCGGGCCTGCTGCTGGTGGTGATCATCTTCGGCGGCATCCGGGCCGGCATCTTCACCGCCGTCGAGAGTGCCTCGATCGCCGTGGTCTATGCCATCGTCGTCACCGGTCTGGTCTATCGCCACATGCGCTGGGCGGCCTTCAAGCAGGCCTGCATAGGGGCGGCCCGCACCTCGGGCGCGGTGCTGTTCATCATCGGCTGTGCGGGGGCGTTCGGCTGGCTGATGGCCTTCCTGCAGGTGCCCAGCACCATGATCGAGGTGCTGAGCGGCCTGACCGACAACCCGGTCATCATCATGCTGATGATCATCGGCTGCCTGCTGTTCCTAGGCACCTTCATGGATATGGCGCCGCTGATCATCATCGTCACGCCGATCTTCCTGCCGGTGGCCAAGGCGTTCGGGGTCGACCCGGTCCAGTTCGGCGTGATCCTGCTGCTGAGCTGCGGCATCGGCCTGATCACGCCGCCGGTCGGATCGGTGCTGTTCGTGGGCAGTGCCATCGCGAGGATTCCGATGACGCAATCGCTGCGGTCGATCTGGCCCTTCTACTTCGCCTGTGTGATTGTGCTGATGCTGGTGACCTTTATCCCGGCACTGTCACTGTGGCTGCCTTCGCTCATGAAATGACCCTGTTGCCCCATCTGAAGTCGCGGGACGGTGTCCGCTGGGACGCCGTTGCCCTGGGCGAGGTCATGCTCCGACTGGATCCCGGCGAGGGGCGTATCCGCACCGCCCGCCAGTTCCAGGTGTGGGAAGGCGGCGGCGAATACAATGTCGCGCGCGGTCTGGCGCGGACCTTCGGCCAGCGGACAGCGGTGGTGACCGCCCTGCCCCGCAGCGATCTGGGGGCACTGGTCCATGAGCTGATCCAGACGGGTGGCGTGTCGGATTCGCACATCGTCTGGCGCGCGGGCGATCCGGTCGGACGCGAGAACCGGGTCGGGCTGAACTTCACCGAGCGGGGCTTCGGGCCGCGCGGCGCGCTGGGCGTATCGGACCGGGCGCATTCGGCGACCTCGACGCTTGCGCCCGAAGATGTCGACTGGGACCATCTGTTCGGGATCGAGGGGGTGCGCTGGTTCCACACGGGCGGAATCTTCTCGGCCCTGTCCGCGACGACCGCCGAGACGGCGCTGGCGGCGGTCACGGCCGCCCGGCGCCACGGCACCGTGGTCAGCTATGACCTGAACTATCGCGCCAGCCTGTGGGCGGCCCATCCGGACCCGGACGCGGCCCGGCGCACCAACCGCGCCATCGCCGAACAGGTCGATGTGCTGATCGGTGACGAATACAGCCTGGCCTCATGCCTCGGCATCGAGACCCCCGAGATCCGGAGCGACGCCTGTGACCCCCGCCCGATGGCGGCGGCGGCGGAACGGCTGGCCAAAGAGCTGCCGAACCTGCGCCTGCTGGCCGGGCCGATGCGTGACCCGGTCACCGCCTCGATGAACCGCTGGGGCGCGGCGGCCTGGGCCGACGGCAAGCTGGTCAGGCTGGACCCCGTGCCGGTCGATATTCTGGACCGGGTCGGCGGCGGCGACGGCTTCGTCTCGGGTCTGGCTTTTGGCCTGATGGACGGGCGCCCGCTGGAAGAGGCCCTGGCGCTGGGCCACGCCCACGGGGCCCTGGCAATGACCACGCCGGGCGACAACGCCATGACCTCGCTCGAGGAAGTCGAGGCCCTCGCCCGGGGCGGAAGCGCCGCCGCCCGACGCTGATCACACCGGGATTTTCCGCCGGTGCTGGAAACAGGCGGCCGCATGCTGTTGGATGCCCCCTCAGTGAGAGGTGATGCATGCACGAACCGGCGATCTATCCCGTCCCCGAGGAATGGGCCCGCACGGCCCATGTGAACCGGGCGCGCTATGAGAACGCGTGCAAGGCGGCGGAAACGGACCCGGACGGATTCTGGCGCGGGGTGGCCGGGCGGCTGGAATGGATGTCCTTCCCGAACCGGATCAAGGACGTCAGCTTCAACAAGGACGACTTCCATATCCGCTGGTTCGAGGACGGCGTCCTGAACGTCTCGGTCAACTGTATCGACCGGCACCTGCCCGAGCGGCGCGACGACGTCGCCATCATCTGGGAAGGCGATGACCCGGCCGAGAGCGCGGCCATCACCTATGGCGAACTGCACAGCGCGGTCTGTCGCATGGCCAATTTGCTGAAGACCTACGGGGTGAAGCGCGGCGACCGGGTGACGCTGTACATGCCGATGATCCCGGAGGCCGCCTATGCCATGCTGGCCTGCACGCGGATCGGGGCGATCCATTCCGTCGTGTTCGGCGGCTTCTCGCCCGACAGTCTGGCCGGGCGGATCGAGGACTGCGGGTCGGACTTCGTCATCACCGCCGACGAAGGGCTGCGCGGCGGCAAGACCATTCCGCTGAAGGCCAATGTCGATGCGGCGCTGGAAAAGGTCAGCGTGCGCCATGTGCTGGTCGTGCGGCGCACGGGCGCAGACATCGACTGGATCGACGGGCGCGACGTCGACTATGGCCCCGAGGCTGCGGCCGCCAGCACCGAATGCATGCCCGAGCCGATGGGCGCCGAGGACCCGCTGTTCATCCTCTATACCTCGGGCTCGACCGGCAAGCCGAAGGGGGTGATGCACACCACCGGCGGCTATCTGCTGTGGGCGGCCTGGACCCATGAGCTGACGTTCGACTACCGCCCCGGTCAGGTGTTCTGGTGCACGGCCGATGTCGGCTGGGTCACCGGACACAGCTATCTGGTCTACGGCCCGCTGGCCAATGCGGCGACCACGGTGATGTTCGAAGGCGTCCCCAACTATCCGGACGCCAGCCGCTTCTGGCAGGTGGTCGACAAGCACCGGGTCGAGATCTTCTACACGGCGCCGACGGCGCTGCGCGCCCTGATGCGGGAGGGCGACGGGCCGGTGAAGGCGACCTCGCGCGCGTCGTTGAGACTGCTGGGGACGGTGGGCGAGCCGATCAATCCCGAGGCCTGGCGGTGGTATCATGAGGTGGTCGGCGACGGTCGCTGCCCGATCGTCGACACCTGGTGGCAGACCGAAACCGGAGGGCATCTGATCACCCCCCTGCCCGGCGCGACGGACCTGAAGCCCGGGTCGGCAACCAAGCCCCTGCCCGGCATTTCGTTGCAGGTGGTGGACGCCGAGGGCCAGGAGCTGACCGGGGCGACCGAGGGCAATCTCTGCATCACCGACAGCTGGCCGGGCCAGATGCGCGGGGTATACGGCGACCATCAGCGGTTCTTCGACACCTATTTCGCGACCTATCCCGGCCGCTATTTCACCGGGGACGGATGCCGCCGGGACGAGGACGGCTATTACTGGATTACCGGTCGGGTCGACGATGTGCTGAACGTGTCGGGTCACCGGATGGGGACCGCCGAGATCGAGAGCGCGCTGGTGCTGCATCCGGCCGTCGCCGAGGCCGCCGTGGTCGGCTATCCCCACGACATCAAGGGCCAAGGCATCTGGGCCTATGTGACGCTGACGGCGGGCGTGGAGCCGACCGAGGCGCTGAGGGCCGACCTGGTCAAACACGTCCGGGCCGAGATCGGGCCGATCGCCGCGCCGGATGTCATCCAGTGGGCCCCGGGCCTGCCCAAGACGCGCTCTGGCAAGATCATGCGCCGTATCCTGCGCAAGATCGCCGAGAATGAGCTGGGCTCGCTGGGTGACACCTCGACCCTGGCCGATCCCGGCGTGGTCGACGATCTGGTCAAGGGTCGGCCCGCGTGACGTCAGGCCGGAACTATCCCGTCATCCTGTGCGGAGGCGCGGGGACGCGCCTGTGGCCCGCGTCGCGGCCGGACCGTCCCAAGCCGTTTCTGGACCTGACGGGGTCGCTGTCGCTGTTCCAGCTGGCGGTGCGGCGGGTGCTGCCGCTGGTGGAGGATGGCGGTCGATTGCTGGTCGTCGGCGGCGAGGGCCACGCGCCGCTGATCGCCGAACAGCTGGCGGCGCTGGGTGCCGAGGCCACCGTGCTGCTGGAGCCGGAAGGCCGGGATTCAGGGCCGGCTGTCGCCGCCGCCGCCGCCTGGGTCGAGGCGCAGGACCGCGACGGACGGGTGATGATCCTGGCCTCGGACCACCACATTCCCGACGAGGCCGGATACCGTCAGGCGCTGCTCACGGCGGCCGATGCCGCGGACGACGGGCGCATCGTGACACTCGGGGTCGCCCCAACCCAGCCGTCCTCGGCCTATGGCTATATCCGCGCGGAGGGCCAGGGCCTCTCGCCCGTCGCCACCTTCATCGAGAAGCCCGATACCGTGCAGGCGCAGCAGCTGATCATGGAGGGCTGCCTGTGGAACAGCGGCGCCTTCATCGCCACGGCGCGGACACTGAAGGCCGAGATTCTGGACCACGCCCCGGATATCTGGCGCGCGGTGGAGGGGGCCGTGCCGGCCGAAGGCGGGCCGCTGGGCGACGGCTTCCTGTCGGCGCCGCGGCTGTCGTTCGACTATGCGGTGATGGAAAAGACGGCGCAGGCCTCGGTCCTGCCGCTGTCGCTGGCCTGGTCCGACCTGGGCGCCTGGGATGCTGTGGCCGCGGTCAGCCAGGGCGAGGGCACGCCCCATCTGGCCCATGACAGCGCGGGATGCTGGGTGCGGGCACCGGACGGGGTGACGGTCGCGACGCTGGGAGTCTCGGGACTGGCGGTCATCGTCGAGCCGGATGCCGTGCTGGTCTGCGACCTGTCCCGGGCCCAGGACGTGAAGCGCCTGATCCAGCGCAGCTGACGGCGGGGCGGTGCTTGAGTCCGCCCCTGCCCTGCCCCACAAAGGCACCCTGACCGGGAGGACATGATGAAGCACGAACAGACCGCCGACCTGCCCTATCTACGCAAGGTGGTCGGGGCCTCCATGGCCGGGACCGTGGTCGAATGGTACGAGTTCTTCCTCTATGCGACCGTCGCCACCCTGGTGTTCGGCGAGCTGTTTTTTCCCCAGACCGGCAATGAGCTGGACGGCATCATCGCCGCCTTTGCCACCTATGCCGTGGGCTTCATCGCCCGGCCGCTGGGCGGGGTGGTGTTCGGCCATGTCGGGGACCGGATCGGGCGCAAGTCGCTGTTGCAGTTCAGCCTGGTCCTGATCGGAGTTTCGACCTTCCTGATGGGGTGCCTGCCGGGGTTCGCCAGCATCGGCTACTGGGCGCCGGCCCTGCTGGTGCTGCTGCGCTTCATTCAGGGCTTTGCCCTGGGCGGGGAATGGGGCGGGGCCGTGCTGCTGGTCACAGAGCATAGTCCGAACCGGTCGCGGGCTTTCTGGGGCAGCTTTCCGCAGGCCGCCGTGCCGATCGGCAATCTGCTGGCCACGGTCGTGATTCTGGCGCTGTCGGCGACCCTGAGCGAGGAGGCCTTTACCGCCTGGGGCTGGCGGGTCGGCTTCTGGCTGTCGGTCGTGATCATCGCCATAGGCTACTACATCCGCACCCAGGTGTCGGACTCGCCGATCTTCAAGGCGGCGCAGGAGAAGGTCGAGGCCGAGCCCGAGACCCGCCACGGCCTGACCGAGGTGTTCCGGAACAACCCGCGCGGCCTGCTGACCGCCATGGGCCTGCGGTTCGGCGAGAACATCCTGTATTATATGGTGGTTACCTTCTCGATCACCTATCTGCACCACCGCGAGGTCAACACCACGCGGATCCTGGCCCTGCTGTTCCTGGCCCACATCGCCCATGTGGTGGTGATCCCGATCATCGGGCGGCTGGCCGACCGGCTGGGGCGCAAGCCGGTCTATGTCGGCGGCGCCGGGCTGTCGCTGCTGTGGCCGTTCGTGGCCTTTCCGCTGTTCGACACCGGCCAGACCGCGACCATCCTGCTGGCCATCGTGCTGGGCCTGATCGTGCACGGCATGATGTATGCCGCCCAGCCCGCCATCATGACCGAGATGTTCCCCACGCGGATGCGCTATTCCGGGGTGTCGCTGGGTTATCAGGTGACGGCCATCTTCGCGGGGTCCTGGGCGCCGATGATCGGCACCTTCCTGCTGCGCGAGACCGACAGCTGGGTGCCGATCGCCTGGTACATCGTGGGCGCCGCCGCGGTCAGCCTGATCGCCGCCCTGATGATGCGCGAGACAAAGGGGGCGTCGCTGGCCGAGATCGACCGCGAGGACGAGGCGCGACGTCAGGCCTGACGGGTTGCCCGGGCAAGCACGTCCGATATGGCGCCGGCCATGACCTCGACCTCGGCATCGGTCAGGGTCGGATGGCAGAGGAAGCACAGACTGGTCTCGCCCAGCTGCCGGGCGACCGGCAGACGTTCGGCCGGCCGCCAGCCGGTGCCGTCGAAGGCCCGCTCCAGATAGACCTCGGACGCCGAGCCGTGCATGCAGAAGCCACCGGCGACATTGATCTCCTCGACGATGCGGTCGCGGGTCCAGCCCTCGGCCAGATTCCCGGGCACGACGAAGCCATAGACGCGGTACCAGCCGTGATCGACATGGTTGGGCACCGGGGGCACGCGCACCACCGCATGGCGGGACAGCGCGTCGTTCAGGCGGGCCGCGATGGCGCCGCGACGGGCCGTCCAGTCGGCCATACGCTCCAGCTGGATCAGGCCGATGACGGCCTGCATCTCGATCATGCGCCAGTTGGTGCCGAAGCTGTCGTGCACCAGCCGCGGGCCGGGCGGGTGCTGGCGCTCGTAGACGCCCTCCCAGCTCTTGCCGTGGTCCTTGTAGGACCACATGAAGGACCACAGATCGGGATCGTCGGTCGTGACCATGCCGCCTTCGCCGCCGGTGGTCATGATCTTGTCCTGACAGAAGGACCAGGCCCCGATGTGACCGATCGAGCCGACGCTGCGGCCGCGGTAGCGCGCGCCGTGGGCCTGGGCACAGTCCTCGATGACCTTGAGGCCGCGCTCCTCGGCGAGGGCCATGATCGGGTCCATGTCGCAGGGCATGCCACCCAGATGCACGCAGATGACCGCCTTGGTCCGGTCGGTCAGTACGGCCCGGATGGTGTCGGCGGTGATGTTCTGGCTGTCCGGGTCGACGTCAGCGAAGACGGGCACAGCCCCGGCCGTCACGATCGAGGAGGCAGAGGCGAGGAAGGTCCGCGGCGTGGTGATGACCTCGTCCCCCGGGCCGATGCCCAGCGCCTTCAGCGCGAGATCGAGCGCGACGGTGCCGTTTGCCAGCGCGATAGCGTGGTGGGTGCCGGCCCATTCGGCGAAGCGCTTCTCGAAGGTGCGGCCCCGGTCGCCGGTCCAGTAGTTGACGCGGTTGGAGGCCAGCACATCGGCGACGGCCCGGACCTCGTCGGGGCTGAAGCTGGGCCAGGGGGAAAAGGGGGTGTTCAGCATCAGCGTATGCCTCGGAAGGGGCGATGAACCATTCTAGCTCGCGTCCGCGCGATAGGCGGGGAAAAACGCTTCGGTCCGGGAGACGCCCGCGCGTTCCCGAAGGTCGTGATAGCGCTCAGCATCGATGATCCACTGAATCACGTGGAACGGCAGGGTCAGGTCCGAAAAGCCGGCCTTGAACTCGAACAGGGGATCGCGGGAGGAGCCCACGCCGCCGCCGAGCACCAGATGTCGCAAGCCCCGCTCTACCGCGATCCTGTGCGCCTCGGCGATGATGGCCTTGGCCGGAGAGAGCTTCCGATAGGTGTTGTCGGTGCCGCTGAGATAATACTGCATGGTCTGGCCCGTCACGATGAACATGGCGGAGGAGATGGGGGTGCCTTCAAACCAGGCGGTCAGGAAGATCGTCTCGAAGTCCCCGGCCTCGACCATGGAGGCGATGTAGGACTTTTCGAACAGGTAGAAATTCTTTGCCCCGAGATCCTTCATCGCCGGCATGTAGAGGGCGTGGAATTGATCGACGTCGCGGGGACTGTGACCGGTTTCGATGACCAGCCCGGCCTTGAGCGCCTTGGTGACCTCGCGTCGATGGCTGCCCCTGTAGGCGGTCATGACATCGTCGTCATTGCCGACGGCGATGACGACCACATCGCTGAGACGTTTCCCCCGCTCTTTTTCCGGCAGGGCATCGATGTGAAGGGGGTGGGTCCGGGAGAAGAGGGACACGGCGCCGGCCCCCGAGATATGATCCCGCAGAGCCTGCATCGCCTCGTCCGCAGAGGCATCCGCCGCGATCAGCGGCCCCGCATAGCCATAGACACTGGTGTAGTCGAAATCCCCGGTGCCTTCGATCGGCCGCCGCAGAAGGGGCCAGAAGGCCCGGGGGCGGCCCTGCGCGTCCAGGACGACGAAGGCCACCGGAAGCCCCTCCCCGTTCCGCTCGCTGATGCGGTGGAAGTCATAGGTGTGGGTGAAGTCATGATCGGCCATACAGGCCAGCAGCTGACGCCAGCGAGCCGGGTCTGTGACGGCTTCGACAGTCAATGTCATGCGGTCCGCGTGCCCGCAGACGGGTCCCGGGTCATTCTCAGGGTCGTAAATGTCGAGACGATCTCGCCCTCGAACTGGTCCGCCAGCGTCCGGCTGACCTGGACGGAGTGATACGGAAATTCCCGGGCCGCCGAAACAAGGTCTGCGGGAACCGGGTCGGGAAGGCGCAGGTGGGCAGGTTGGACGATGGTGATCCGCTCCTCTCGACCGGACAGGGTCAGGTATCCGATACCGTAGGTGCGGAAAAAGGCGTCGTCCATGATCGACAGGGTGGGGGTGTCGTCGGCCCCGGTGTCCGGCACGGTCGCCTCCCGACGCAGCACCACCCGCGTCGTTTCATGCTCGACCTTGAAACCGAGGCCCTCATAGAGCCGCAGGGCCGCCGGGTTGGCTGCATCGACATCAAGCGAGAGCGGAAGGGACGCGCTGGCTTCAGCGGCATGCCGGATCAGGCGCTGCGCCAGACCGGATCCCCGGAAGGACTCGTCCACGGCAATGTCGTTGATGTGCAGGGCCTCCGGCAGGCGGCGCAGATGCACGGCGGCGACCAGCGCTCCATTGCAGCGTATGCCGAGGAATGTGTCCTGTGGCATTGCGACACCGGCTATGAAGTCCAGGAACCGGTCCGACCCCAGCGCCGTACCCCAGCGCGCGGGGCCCGCGAGGCAGCGCCGGAAAAGGTCGGCGATTTCGGCCGCATCATCCTCCGCCAGAGGCAGCACGGGAAGCTGGCCGGCCCGCTCGACGTTGAAGTCCAGCATTGCGGCGCGCGGATCGATGGAGACCCCCTCGCGGGCAAAGACCGCCGCGAGAGTCCGGAAGATGATCCTGAAATCCAGCAGGACGGTCCGGTTGCGGGCGTACCACACGTCATTGGCCAGGCGGCTCTGCCAGGACGCGGTGTTCCGTCCCATGATCTGCGCATAGCCGGTGATGCCGGGCCGGACATCCTGGCGCTCACGCTCTTCGGGCGTGAAGAACGGCCCGTAGGCCATCAGCAGGGGACGCGGGCCGACCAGGCTCATCTGCCCCTTCAGGACATTCCAGAGCTCGGGCAGTTCATCCAGGCTGGTGGCGCGCAGCCAGCGCCCGAAATCGGTCAGCCGCTCCGCGTCGGGAAGGGGCCGGCCGTCGGGCGCCGTGGCATCGCGCATGGTCCGGAATTTGATCATCTCGAACGGCTGGCCGTGAAGGCCCGGGCGAACCTGGCGGAACAGGGCCGGGCTGCCCATGCGTCGGCGCACCATCCACCACAGGACCAGCATCACCGGCGACAGCACCAGCAGTCCCCCGGCCGACGCCACGACATCGATCAGACGCTTGAGCGGCGCGGGGCGCACCGGTCTGCCTGCGGCCATCGGCATCACAGATTATAGCGTTGACGGAACCAGCCGACGAAAGCCGGCACGCCGACGCTGATCGGCGTTTCCGGCTTGTACCCCGTCAGGCGCTCCAGCAGGTCGGGCGCAGCGGTGGTATCCGGCACATCGCCGTCCTGCATCGGCAGGAACTGCTTGTCGGCCTGCTTGCCCAGCGCCTTCTCGAGCTCGGCGATGTAGTCCATCAGCGGGCTGGGCTTGCCGCCGCCGATGTTCACGAGCCGGAATGGGGCGGCGTGAGACAGGGTGTCGCCCTCGACCGGCGGGGCTGTCCCGGGCACCACGGGGACCAGCCGGACGATCGCTTCCACCAGATCGTCGACGAAGGTGAAGTCGCGCGACATCTTCCCCTCGCCATAGACCTCGATGGGCTTGCCCTCGAGCATCAGCTTGGCGAACTTGAACAGGGCCATGTCGGGCCGGCCCCAGGGGCCGTAGACGGTGAAGAAGCGGAAGAAGGTCGTCGGCGTGCCGAACAGGTGGGCGTACGAGTGACCCATCAGCTCCGTCGCGCTCTTGGTCGCGGCATAGAGGGTCATGGGGTGCACCGCCTTGTCCGTCTCGCGGAACGGCATTTCGGTGTTGGCGCCATAGGCCGAGCTGGTCGAGGCGGCCAGCAGGTGCCGGACCGGATGCCGGCGCGCGCACTCCAGCACATTGAAGGTGCCGACGAGGTTCGAGGCCACATAGACCTCGGGGTGGTCGATACTGTAGCGGACGCCCGCCTGGGCGGCCAGGTGGACCACCACCTCGGGCTTCGCCTTTGCCCAGGCGGCGTTCAGGGCCTCGGCATCCTCAAGCGCGACACGCTCGACGCGGAAGCCCTCGTAGCCCTCGAGGATGGCGTTGCGACCGTCCTTCAGGGCGGGGTCGTAATAGTCCGAGAAATTGTCGACGCCGACGACCTCATGGCCGTCCTCCAGCAGGCGGCGGGCCAGATGGAAGCCGATGAAGCCGGCCGTGCCGGTGATCAAAAATCGCATGAAGTCGTCCTCTTCGGCCCGCTCCTCGGCGAGCAGGCGAACGTCGGTCCGTGCTTACCAAACCCCCTGACGGGGGGCCAGTGTCACGGGAGGGGAAAGCCGTCGTGTCGTCAGTCGGGCACGGCGGACAGGATCTGGTCGTTGACGCGATGTACGTCGTAGCGGGCGCGGACGCATTCCAGGGAGGCCCGCCCCATGGCCGCAGTCTGCGCGGGATTGGTCAGCAATTGCTCCATCGCGGCCTCCAGCGCTGCGGCATCGCGAGGCGGAACCAGCAGCCCGTTTTCGCCTGACACCACCGTCTCGCGGCAGCCGGGAGCATCGGTGGTGATGATCGGGCGCCCCATGGCCATCGCCTCCAGTACGGACCGGGGCGTGCCCTCGCGATACGAGGGCAGGACATAGACGCGGGCGTCCGCGATGGCCGGCCGCACATCCTCGAGCCGGCCCAGATATTCGATCCCCCCGTCGATCCAGCCCTGCAGTTCAGCCTCGGTCACGGTGTCGGGTCCCGGGTCGCGCCAGCCGACCAGCTGGAAGCGAGCCCCGGGATGGCGCGCCTTCAACGCCATGGACGCCGCCGCGTATTCCCGGACCCCCTTGGCCCCCAGCAGCCTTCCGATCATGAGAAAGACCGGGGCTTCGGGCAGGGGCGCGGGGCTGTAATGGTCGAGGTCAACTCCGGAACCGTCGACCACGGCAATCTGGCCACGGTCCCTCAACAGGCCCTGCGTCATGAAGAGGTCCCGGTCATCGGGGTTCTGGAACAGGACCCGGTCGGCGTGCCGCAGCGCCAGCCGGTAGAGGGTCGAGGCCATGACGCCCGCGATCGTCCGCTTCAGGCCGCCCCCGGTTCCATCGGTAAAGGCATAGCCGAGGCCGGTAATCAGGGCGACCGATCGCGGCACCCCGACGGCTCGCGCCGCGAGCAGGCCCCAGATCACCGGCTTGATCGTATAGGCCAGCAGGACATCGGGCTGTTCGCGCCGGAGCAGCGAGATCAGGGTGCGGCGATAGGCGAGGTCGGCCAGCGGATTCATTCCGGTGCGGGCCATGGGGACCTCGACCGGTCGCGCTCCCAGGGCTGTCACCGCCGCGCGGCTGGCCGCATCAAAGTCGGGGGCCGCTGCGGTGACGCGCCAGCCCCGACGTACCATTTCTGCAATCAGCGGCCCGCGGAACCCGGTGAGCGAAGGCGCGAACGAGGCGAGCACGAGCACATGCACGGGGCCGGACTTTCCTGCGGCGGTCAATTCTCAACCCGGATCATGGGCGATCAATCCGCCCGCACGGCCACCAGCCGCACCTGGGAATAGCTGCGGTGGAGCTGGCCGCGAATGCGCGACAGGATGTCGAAGAGCCAGCGGTTGCGAAGATAGACGCCCTTGAGCTTGCGCCATCCGACCGGCCATTTGTGGACATAGGCCTTGCACTCCCGCACCTGGAACCCGGCCTCGGCGGCCAGATTGCCCAGGGTCATGGGGTTCCAGGTATAGAGGTGGTTGTTGACGTCGCCGGGTGCCCAATGGTTCGACAGCCCCTCGCAGGGAACCACGAGCACCAATTTGCCGCCGACCTTCAGCTTGGTGCGCAGCTGCTTGAGATTGTCCAGCGGGCGCAGGGTGTGTTCGAGCGCATGGTTCGAGATGATCACGTCAAAGGCGCCCTCGGGCGCCTCCTCGACCGAGGTGTAGACGGTGACGCCGTTTTCCCGGGCCACCGGCACGGCGGCCGGGTTGATCTCGATCCCCGATCGCGATCCGCAGGTCAGGCCCTTGAGCAGGAATCCGCTGCCGCATCCGAAGTCGAGGACATCGTCGGTCGGCCGGATTTCCGACTGGAATTTGGTCCGGTTGGCCCAACCCCCGAAGGTGCCGATCTCGACCTGCCGCGCAAAATAGCGCGCGTCATAGTGATCGCTGACCATTTCAGCATTTGACATAATCGGGCGTCCCCCTGGATCGGCGCGCAGTATGGTTTCTGCGGGGTCTTAGACCACTTCTGCCGGCGATGCGATCCGACTCGCGCAGGCATGGTCACATTCGCGCCGGAGGCGCCTGACCCGCGCAGAACCGACCAGACAGCTTGCCGCGACGCCTTGTGATGCTTTAAGCGCATATCGGGTCCGGGGGAGTTGGGCGGAACCTGTCGCTGGATTGTCGAACAGACACCGGTCTCAGCAGGTTTGCGTCGCGGTTGCTGTCTGAGCCCCTCTCGCCCTTTGCCTCGACGGTCCGCGGATGCTGTTTACAAACCCCCTCTTCCTGTTTGTCTTCCTGCCCGCAGCCTGTCTGTTCTTCTTCCTGTTCGCCCGGCTGAGCCGCAATGCGGCGATCGCGGCACTGCTGATCGCCTCGCTGATCTGCTACCTGCCCTGGGGCGTGTGGCCGGCGGCGCTGCTGATCGGCTCGATCACCCTGAATTTCGTAATCGGCATGCTGCTGGCCGCACCCTGGGCCATCACCAACGCCAGGGGGCGCAATGCGCTCTACCTCGGCGGCCAGTCATTCAATTTCGGGGTCCTGATCTGGTTCAAGTACCAGCTCATCCAGCTGATCCTCCACGGCGCTTCGTCTCCGGCCCAGACGTTCGTCATGGCCGCCATTCCCGCGGGCATCTCCTTCTACACCTTCCACCAGGCCGCCTTCCTCGCGGACGCCCGGGACCGCGAGACCACCGTCTCGGAGCTGATGAGCGCGGTCGGCTCGGTGCGCGGATTTTTCGCCTCGTATGTCCGCTATGCGGCGTTCGTGACCTTCTTCCCGCAGCTCGTGATCGGCCCCATCACCTATTTCCGCGAATTCTATCCGCAGGTCGAACGCAACACTTTCGGCAAGCCGCGCCGTATCGACTTCGATGTCGGGCTGACCCTGATCGCCATCGGCCTGTTCAAGAAGCTGGTCATTGCCGACAATCTGGAGCCACTGGCCACGAGCGTCTTCTCGGCCGCGGAGATGGGCGCGGCCCTGGGCATGGGCACAGCCTGGGGCGGCGCATTTGCCTATTACTTCCAGCTCTACTTCGATTTCTCGGGCTATTCCGACGTGGCGCTGGGCCTCGCCCGGCTGGTCGGCATCCGGTATCCGATGAACTTCTTTTCCCCGCTCAAGGCGGTGGGCATCATCGACTTCTACCGGCGCTGGCACATGACGCTGACGCGGGTCATCGTCCGGTTCGTCTATACACCACTGTCCCTGTCAGGCACGCGGATGGCCACGCGCCAGCGGCTGCCCAAGAGTGTGCGACGGGGCCTCAGCATCTGGTTACCCCTGCTGATCAATTTCGAGATCATCGCCCTGTGGCACGGGGCCCATTCCACATTCATCCTGTTCGGCATCATCCACGGCCTGTGGTTCGTGGCCGAGACCGAGGCGCGCGGGACCAAGGCCTTCAAGTCGTGGCGGCGCGAGTCGCCTGACTGGCTGCGGACCCTGCTGGGACGGGCGATCTTCGTCGGCCCCATGGTCCTGACCTTCGCGCTGTTCCGGGCCGAAAGCCTGGACGGGTATCAGAGGCTGCTGTCGGTCATGTTCGGCCTGGACGCCGAAGGGCTGTTCTTCCGGGCGACGCTCGTAGACCGGTTTGCCCTGCTGATGGCCGCCCTGATCGTCTACCTCGCCCCCAACAGCATGCAGCTGCTGAGGAACTATCGTCCCGGCATCTACACCTTCACGGAACACCGCGGCGACCCCGGGCCGTCGTGGCTGAGATGGCTGAAGTGGCAGCCCGACTGGCGCTGGGCCATGTTCGCGGGCACGGCGATGCTGGTCGCCCTCTACTTCACGTCACGGCAGACGCCGTTCCTGTATCAGGGGTTCTGACGATGCGTTCCCCCAAATCCCGTCATTCCCGCGGCTGGCTGGGACCGGTCACAACCGTTTTCCTCGTCATCATGGCGGGCTACTGGGCCGCGGCGGCCTTCGTGATCGGCGTCGATCCGCTGGACATCTACCCCTGGGGCAAGCCGGTGACGCGGGGCGCGGGCTCCACTGCCGAAGCGCACGAGGACCTGCTGGCCGCAATCGTCAGGGATCCGTCGGTTGATCTGCTGCTGGTCGGTGGCTCGACCACCGCCGGCTATACGGAAGGTCAGCTTCGGGACTGGATGCCGGGCCTGACCCGAAACCCCGCCAACCTCAGCTACTATTCGCCGAGGACGGGGGACCAGGAGATGCTGCTGGACCTGATCGAGAAACACTCGTACGCCCGGCACATCATCATCACCTATCACATCTCCTATACCGAGCCGCGCGGCGGCATGCGATCCGGCTTTCCCGTCCACCTGCTGGACGACGACTGGCTGAACGACCTGCAGCTGGTCAGTCCCCACTCCGTTTCCCTGGCCGGCGATGTACTGGCGGGTCGCCCCCCCTACGGAGACTCGCCCGTGCAGCGGTCCGAGGACCAGCGGCGCGAGGACAAGTACCGCGACTTCCAGACCGCCGCCGCCATGGACGATCTGGCCGGTCGTCTTGAGCGGGGGCAGCCGACCCTGACCGGTCCTGCCCCCCGCTCCTGCAGCGCCTATCCGGCGGTAACGGATGTGCTGGTCCCCTTTGCCCGCCGGATGGCGCGACGGGGTGTCCGCGTCGACATCATGATGCCCGCCTACTCCGTGGCCATGTATGGCAACTGGGCCACAATGCCGGACGTCCTGGGCCGGTATCCGGCGAATTTCATGGAGCGCGACCTGGCCGCGAGGCGCTGCGTGGTCACCCTGCTGGACGACACGCCCGGCGTGAAAGTCGTGGCTTTTGAAAATGAAGAGTGGATTACGGGGGACATGGGCCGCTACCGTGATCCCGTTCACCTTCACGATCCGGAGGCCGCAGGCTTCATGTTCCAGAACCTCGACAATCCGGCGTTCCGCCTCACGCGCACAAACGTCGATCCCTATCTGGCGACGCTGCGCGACCGGGCGCTCTCCTACAAACCCTTCAACTCGGTGCTTGGCTATGGCGATGATCGTTGATTCCGGGCTTGCGGGCCTCTCCACACTGATCGACACCCAGCTCCGGGTGTTTCCGGCACATGCGGCCTATCTGGAGAAGCGGTTTGCCGGCGACAGTGCCGAGGAAATGGCTCTTGCCGACGATATCGCGGCGCGCATCTGTCAGATCGCGGGCGACGATCTGGAGACCTACTGCCGCGACTACGCCTGGCTCAGCGAGATCGTGCTCGAGGAGGAGCTGTTCTTCCGCCGCAACGGTCGCTACCGGCTGACGACCTTCCAGGAGGCGTACGATCAGGTCTACTCCCAGCGTGAATATATGTCGCGCTATATGAACGGCCTGCTGATGTCCCAGGTCTGGTGGCGCAACCACACCGCCGTCATGGGCTTCTACCGCGACGCCTTCCTGGGTGGGTTCAAGCGCGACTTCTCCCACCTGGAAGTGGGGCCGGGCCACGGCCTGCTGCTGGGCATGGCCACCCGTACGCCGCACTGCGTCAAGGCCGAGGGCTGGGACATCAGCGAGGCCAGCCTGGCCAACACCCAGGACTCGCTTCGCCAGATCGGCGCCGACATCAGCCGCATCGATCTGAAGCGCGTCGACATCTTTGATGCGCCCGATGTGGCGTTCGATGCCGTGGTGTTTTCGGAAGTGCTGGAACACCTGGAACAGCCGCTGGAGGCCGTCCGCGCCCTGTACCAGCGGGTGCGCCCCGGCGGTCGCATCTTCATCAATGCGCCCGTCAACTCGCCGGCCCCCGACCACCTCTATCTGTTCTCCAATCCCGAGCAGGTCGTGGACATGGTTCAGGAAGGCGGCTTCGAGATCGAGCAGACCCTGTTCGCGCCCTGCACGGGCGCGACCCTGGACCGCGCCCGTCGTCTGGGCCTGACAATTTCCGTCGCCGTGATCGGCACCAAACCGGAATAATGGAGAAGTGACCATGAGTGGCTCCGAAGCCGATATCCTCGCGAAGATCGAACCCCTGATGCGGGACCTGTTCGACGAGTACGACGGCCCCATCGGCCCGCAGACCTCCGCCGCCGACATCGAGCAGTGGGACAGCCTCGCCAATGTCCAGTTCATCGTCATGGTCGAGCAGACCTTCGGCGTGCGCTTCTCGACGTCCGAGATCGAGAAGCTCCGCAATCTGGGCGAAATGGCCCAGGTGATCGCGGCCAAGCAGGCCTGATCATGCTCCCTGCGGTCGGCGAGACAGCGAAGCACCAGTTCGTGATCGACGCTGCGGCAATGGAGGCCTTCCGGACCTATACCGGTGACGACAGCCTTGTTCACACGGACGCGGCGTTCGCCCGCTCCCGCGGCTTCGACGATGTGATCGTCTATGGCGGACTGATGCTGGCGCATCTGTCGTCCGTGCTCGGACGCCTGCTGCCCGGTCGCTACGGCACGTCACTGAAGTGGAGCATCAACTACCGGCGCCCGCTCTATGTGGGCGAGACGGCCGAGCTTTCGTGCGAGGTGACCCACGTCTCGCCGGCTGTCGGCGTCATGGAGATGTCCTTCCGTATCGTCTCCGGGGGTCGCGTGATCGCGACCGGTTCCACCCAGAGCATTCTGCCGGCGGACACCCCCTACGAGGGATCGCAGGGCGAATGACGGCCGATCAACTGATGCCCTGGCTACCCCGGCCAGACGACACCTGGCCGGATCAGTTTGCGCGCCTGCAGGCGATGGTGGACGCGGCCCTGTCGGGCGGCGAGGCGGACGCGCGGATCGGCGATCTGGTGCGGCAGGTGGCGGGGATAGAGCCGTCGCCCCGCGAGCAGATGCGTCTCGGCCGGCTGGCCCGCAAGCTGCGACAGCTGCCGCCGCAGGCCCTGCCGCTTCGCCCGGTCCGTATTGGACTGGCGGGGTCGGCCAATGTGTCATTCCTGGCCGGGGCCCTGCCCGGAGCGGGTCTGGCACGCGGCCTGTGCATCGAGGCCGCCGAGGCCCCCTATGGCTCCCTTCAGCCGCTGGCGCATGGGGGCGGCAGGGGCTTTTTCCCCGACGGCCTGGACGCGCTTGTCGTCCTCGCGGACGAGGCCGCCGTGGGCGCCCCTGTCTCCCTGACGGATCAGGACGGTGCCGATGCCGCCGTCAGGGCTTTCGAGACCCTGCTGGGCGCCCTGGCCGATACCATGGCCGAGACCCACGGGGCCGCCCTGGTCGTCGCGACCCAGCCGGAAGCCGCCGGCAGCGTCTCGTCCGCCGACTGGACCCTGCCCGGATCGAAACTCCGGCTCAGACGCCGCCTCAATGAGGTCATCGCGGAGGGCGCAGCGGCCCGGCGGTGGCTGCTGTGGGACATGGCCGAACTGGCGGCTCGGGTCGGCCTGAACCGCTGGCTCGACCCGGTCGGCTATCATCATGCCAAGGCGCCCTTCCGGGTGGACCTGTCGCACATGGCGGGGGACCACCTGTCTGCTGTGCTGGCGGCGAAGTTCGGCGTGGCTCCCCGGGGGCTGGTTCTCGACCTCGACAATACGCTGTGGGGGGGCGTCATCGGCGACGACGGCGTGGCGGGCATCCGCATCGGGTCCGGCTCCAGCGAGGGCGAGGCCTATGCCCAGTTCCAGAAATTCCTGCTGGGCCTGCGCGAACGCGGACTGGTCCTGACGGCCTCATCGAAGAACGATGACGCGGTGGCCCGCGAGCCGTTCCGGACCCACCCCGACATGGTCCTTAAGGAGGAGCATTTCGCCGTGCTCCAGGCGAACTGGAACGACAAGGCGACCAACATCGCCACCATCGCCAGCAACCTCACCCTCGGAACCGGCAGTTTCGTCTTCGTGGACGACAACCCCGCCGAACGCGCCCGCGTCCGTCAGGAACTGCCCGCCGTCCATGTGCCGGAGATCGGCGACGACCCGGCCGACTATACGCCGCGTCTGGTGGCCAGCCGCCTGTTCGAACACCTGCCCCTGACCGACGAGGACCTGAAGCGCGCAGACGCCTATGGGGCCCAGGCACAACGGCTGGAGCTGTCCGAGAAGCTGGGCAACTACGACAGCTACCTCGAATCCCTCGACATGACACTGGCCGTTTCGGCCTTTGATGACGTCGGCCTGCCGCGCATCGCGCAGCTGATCAACAAGTCCAACCAGTTCAACCTGACCACGCGCCGGTACTCGGAAGCGGATGTCCGGAAAATGGCGGACGACGGCACACTGACGTTCCAGGCGCGCCTGTCGGACCGTTTCAGCGACCATGGCATGATCGCGGTGATCATCGCCCGCTTGCAGGAGAGCGTGGACGGCGGGGGGACCGATCTGCGGATCGACACCTGGCTTCAGTCCTGCCGGGTGCTGGAGCGCGGAGTCGAGGCGGCCCTGATGAACGTCGTGATGGACGAGGCTGTCCGGTTGGGCGTGCGGACCGTCATCGGCGAATATGTCCGGACCGCGCGAAACGGCATGGTCGCCGACTTCTATCCGAAACTCGGGTTTGAGCGACTGGAAGAGACGGATACGGGCGCGCTGTTCGTGGCCGAGCCGGGCACCTGGCCGCGGCAGGAGCACAAGATCGCGCTAGCCGGCGGGCAGGATCCGGCCGGCTGACGGTTCAGCCCCCTCTCCCTGGCGGGCGAGGGTCTCCCTGAAGCCGAGGCGGTCGATGACATGCCGGGCGCCTTCGCGGGTCATGTGGCCGTTGTCGACGTAGAGGATGGTGTCGCCCTCGCGGGTCTGGCAGCGCTCTGCGTCGCACAGCACATCAGCCGGATAGACGATCTGCACGCCCGTTTGCTGACCCACCTCGGCCAGCATGTCCCACACGCCGAGGTTCTCGGTCTTCGCGACGGCGCGGGAAATGTCACAGCCCTGCTGCCCCAGGATCGGGCGCCCCTCGGCCAGCCGCTCATTGCAGCGCCCTGCGTCAAACGGCGCCCGCGGCGGCGGGGCGAGAATGATCGGCGTCTTGCCGGCCGCGATCAGCCGCTCCAGCGCCTGCACCAGGCCGCGCAGACCCGCGTCGCTGAACGGCTGAACCTCCCCATCGACGTAGAGTCGCTGGTCACCCTCGACCAGGACCTGGGCGAACGGCGAGCTGATCAGGACATAACGGACCGACGGCATGTTCTCGATGGCGTCCAGAACGGTGGCGTTGAAGCCCACGCATTCTCTCGACCAGCTGGCGGTGTAGCGGTCCGAGGTATGGGCGACGCCCTGGAGCGGCGCACAGGCGCTCTTCGTCATCTGGACGAGGGGTATGCCTTCCAGCCCGGCCACCCAGTGCATGGCATAGCTGTCGCCCCAGACGGCGACGCGGGGTTCGTCCGAGGTGCGACAGGCGGGCAGGTCAATCCACTGGCCGGTCCGTTGGTCGCAGCTCGGGTCGAGGCCGATATTGGGCTTGAGCACCTCGGCCACGGGGCTGGTCACACCCAGGGACGGCACCGCCAGGGCGACGATGGCCGCGGATGCAGCGCCGATGCCCCACGCCGGGCTGACGCGAAAGCCCGACCAGTCTCCCCGGAAGGTCTGCTCCACGAACCGGTACTGCAGCCAAGCCAGACCGGTCGCGAGCAGGGCCAGCCCGACCATGACGGCCATCGGCGGGTGCTGACCCCAGGCGACATAGGCAAAGGAGAACAGCGGCCAATGGATGAGGTAGAGGCTGTACGACCAGTCGCCCACCACCTTGACCGGCTGAAGGGGCGTCTTCGGCAGCCATCCGTCGCGACCGAGCAGGATCACGCCCGTCGCCACCACCACGATCACGGCGTCCCAGCGCGGATGGACGGGGTCGAAGCCGATGGCGCAGGTGGCGATGATGGCGGCGAGCGCGGCCAATTTGAGCCAGCCGGGAACGGTCAGGTCAGGGCGGCGGATCATTACCCAGGCACAGACCGCCCCGAACAACAGCTCCCAGGCCCGGGGCGGGAGCATGAAGAAGGCCATCTTCTGTGCGCCCTTGGCGCTGAAGGGCAGCCATGACGGGCCGGTCATGAGCACGAAGCACAGGGCGAAGCTGAGGATCAGCCCCGTAACCAGCAGCCACGGTCGGGCGCGCAGCGGCGTCAGCCACAGCAGGAAGGGCGCGACGAAATAGAACTGTTCCTCAAGCGACAGGGACCAGATGTGCAGCAGGGGCTTGGTCTCGGCGGCACCTTCGAAATAGCCGGTCTGGGTCGCCAGAACGAAGTTGGCCACGAACGCGAGGGAGCCGAGAAGCTGTTCGGCGAAGTCGGCCATCTGCGATCGCGTGAGGAACACCATGGCCAGCAGGGCGGTGGCGCCGAGCGTCGTCAGACTGGCCGGCAGCAGACGCTTGGCCCGGCGGACATAGAAGGCCCTGAAGCTGAAATCCCCGCGCTCCAGCCCGCGCAGGATGATGCCCGTGATCAGGAAGCCGGACAGCACGAAGAACACGTCGACACCCAGAAAACCGGCATCGAACGCGGCAGGGAAGGCGTGGAACAGCACCACGGCCAGCACAGCCACGCCCCGCATGACCTGAATGTCGAACCGATCCTCACGCCCGCCCATGCTCGCCCCCTAAAGACGCGCGTCGGTGTCGGCGGCGTCGAACAGATACTTCAGGTCGTAGAGGACGTGGTCGGGCTTGCCCAGCTTGCGGAAGGCGGCGGCGCCCTGCTTGCGGAAATCATCATGGGCGACCGCCAGGATGATGCCGTCGTAGGCGCCGGCCTGCGGCGCGCCGATGACGTCAAAGCCGTATTCGTGGCGGACCTCTTCCGCGGCGACCCATGGATCGAACACGTCGACCTCAAGGCCCCAGTCGATGAGCGACTGACGCACATCGACCACGCGGGTGTTGCGTACGTCGGGGCAGTTCTCCTTGAACGTCAGCCCCATGATCAGCACGCGCGCGCCCTTCGCATGGATCTTCCGGTCGATCAGCGCCTTGACCATCTGGTCGGCGACATACTGGCCCATGCCGTCATTCACGCGCCGCCCCGACAGGATGATCTGCGGGTGGTGGCCGACCGCCTCGGCCTTGTGCGTCAGATAGTAGGGGTCGACGCCGATGCAGTGCCCCCCCACCAGACCGGGCCGGAAGTTCAGGAAGTTCCACTTGGTGCCGGCCGCCTTGAGCACCGCCTCGGTGTCGATGCCCATGCGGTTGAAGATGATGGCCAGCTCATTGATCAGGGCGACGTTCAGGTCGCGCTGGGTGTTCTCGATCACCTTGGCGGCCTCGGCCACACGGATGCTGGAGGCCTTGTGCGTGCCAGCGGTGATGATGCTGGAATAGAGCGCATCGACATAGTCGGCGACCTCGGGGGTCGAGCCGGAGGTGACCTTCATGATCTCGGGAAGCCGGTGTTGCTTGTCGCCCGGGTTGATCCGCTCGGGGCTGTAGCCGGCGAAGAAGTCGGCGTTGAACGTCAGGCCAGAGGTGGCTTCGAGCACCGGCACGCAGTCTTCCTCGGTCGCCCCCGGATAGACGGTCGATTCATAGATGACGATATCGCCGCGCTTCAGCACCCGGCCGATGGTCTCGGACGCCTTTTTGAGCAGGGTGATATCGGGCTGTTTGCTCTCGGTGATCGGCGTCGGGACCGTGACGATATAGACGTTGCAGTCGGCCAGGGCCGCCGGGTCCGACGCATAGGTCAGATGGGTGGCCTGACCCAGTTCCGCGGGCTCGACCTCCAGCGTGCTGTCGTGACCGGACTCCAGCTCGGCGATGCGGGCCGCGTTGATATCGAAGCCGACGACCGGAAAGCGCTTTCCGAACTCGACCGCCAGCGGCAGGCCGACATAGCCCAGGCCGATGATGGCGATGCGGGTGGTGTCGAGGGTGATCATGGGAAGTCCGGACCGGAGAGGAATCTATTTGCGCCAGACGACGCGGTTCACGAAGTCGGTGTAGCTGACGATGATCCGCACCACCTTTTCCGAGACGTTGTCGACGTCATAGTCGCGCACAACATGCAGCAGGCGCTCGTCGCCGCGCGGCTGGCTTTCGAGGATTTCGAGCCCCTGGAAGACGCGCTCGGGGTTCATGCCGACCATCATGACGGCGCCCTCCTCCATGCCCTCGGGACGCTCGTGGGTCTCGCGGATGTTGAGCGCCGGGAAGTTCAGGATCGAGGACTCCTCGGTGATGGTGCCGCTGTCGGACAGGACGGCCCGGGCCTTCATCTGCAGCTGCACATAGTCGAGGAAGCCGAACGGCTTCATCTGCATGACGCGATCATCCAGCTTCGCACCAGAGGCCTCGATCTTCTTGCGGGTGCGCGGGTGGGTCGACAGCACGACCGGCTTGTCGAACCGCTCGGCCAGACCGTTCAGGATCTGGATCAGGCCGTTGAACTGGACATCGGATTCGATGTTCTCCTCGCGGTGCGCGCTGACGAGGAAATAGTCGTGCGGCTTGAGGCCCAGCGTCGGCAGCGGATCGGCGGCGTCGATGCCCGGGCGATAGTGGCTGAGCACCTCATACATGGGGCTGCCGGTGCGGATGACCCGCTGCGGGTCCAGCCCCTCGGCCAGCAGATATTCGCGGGCGATCTCGCTGTAGGTCAGGTTGATGTCCGACACATGGTCGACGATGCGGCGGTTGATCTCTTCGGGCACGCGCATGTCGAAACAGCGGTTGCCGGCCTCCATGTGGAAGGTCGGGATCTTGAGGCGTTTCGCGGCGATCACCGCCAGACAGCTGTTGGTGTCGCCCAGCACCAGCATGGCGTCGGGTTTCGTCTCGGCCAGAATGCGGCTGGAGGCGGCGATGACATTGCCGATGGTCTCGGCCGCCGTGGCGCCCGCGGCCTCGAGGAAGTGATCCGGCTTGCGAAGGCCGAGGTCCTCGAAGAAGACGCCATTCAGCTCATAGTCGTAGTTCTGGCCCGTGTGGACGATCACATGGTCGCAGTGACGGTCCAGCGCCGCCATGACCCGCGACAGGCGGATCAGCTCGGGCCGGGTCCCGACGATGGTGACAACCTTGAGCTTTTTCATCCGGTCAGTCCGTTGGCGATGGTGTCGGGGCGGGCCCGGTCGAAGATCTCATTGGCCCACAGCATGACGATCATTTCCTCATCGCCGACATTGGTGATGTCATGGGCCCAGCCGGGAATGGTCTCGACCACCATGGGCTGGCCGCCCTCGGTCTCGACGGCATAGGTCTCGCCCGTTTCCATGTGACGGAAGCGGAAGCGGGCATGCCCCTTCAGCACCAGGAATTTCTCGGTCTTGGTGTGGTGGTAGTGGCCGCCGCGGGTGATGCCGGGATGGGCGGTGAAATAGGAGAATTGGCCCGACTGTTCCGTCTTGAGCATTTCGACGAACACGCCGCGCGGATCGCCGTGCTGGACCAGCGGATAGGCGAAGTCCTCGACCGGCAGGGCGCTGACATAGGTGGCATAGAGGGCGCGGGTCAGGCCGACGCCGACCGGCCCGGCGGTGTGGGTGTCGCGGATGGCGCGGAAGGCGCGGATCTGGTCGGCAACCTCGCCCACCGTGGTGCGATAGACCACCGGCACCTCGGCGAAACCGTCGATGGCTTCGGACGCCTTCAGCCAGCCGAGGAAGGCCTCGATCACATCGTCCACATAGACCAGCGTCAGCGGTGCCGATGGATCATTGACCGTGATCGGAAGATCGCGGGCGATGTTGTGGCAGAAGGTGGCGATGGCCGAGTTGTAGTTGGGCCGCGCCCATTTCCCGAAAACGTTTGGCAGGCGGTAGATGGCGACGGGCGCCCCGGTCGCCTGGCCATAGGCCCGCAGATGATCCTCGGCCGCCCGTTTGGACGCGCCATAGGGATTGTCCGCCTCCGCCTGGGTCGAGGACGAATAGATCACCGGAATGGCCCGGTCCCCGAGCGCTTCGACGAGCGCCGCCGTCTGGTCGGCATTGCCGGTCGCGAATTCGGCCGGGTCCTCGGGACGATTGACGCCCGCGAGGTGCACGATGGCATCCGCCTGGGCAAGAGCCGCACGCAACTGTTCGGGGGTGGTCTCGCGCGTGACCGCGAGCGTCTCCATGCCCTCGATCTCGGACAGGCGCAGGCGCAGGTTGCGCCCGATGAAGCCGTTTGCGCCGGTGACCACGACCTTCATGTCAGACACCCCCCTCGATCGGGCCGCCGTCCAGTACGGTGCGCATGAAGTCGAGCTGCAGCAGCAGCTCCTTCATGCCCTCGACGTCCAGCCGGGTGGTGTTCTCGGAGGTGTAGTCCTCGGCGTTCGACAGGCGGGCCTCGCCCTCCTCGACATAGGCGCCGTAGTTGAGGTCGCGCATATCGGCCGGCACGCGGTAGTATTCGCCGATCTCCTCGGCATGGACCATTTCCTCACGCGAGAGCAGGGTCTCGTGCTTCTTCTCGCCGTGGCGGGTGCCCATGACATGGATCGGGTGGTCCGGCTTGCCCATCAGTTCGACCAGCGCCTGGGCCAGCACGGTCAAGGTCGCGGCCGGGGCCTTCTGCACCAGGATGTCGCCGTTCTGGCCCTTGTCATAGCCGAACAGCACCAGATCGACGGCGTGATCCAGGGTCATCATGAAGCGGGTCATGTCGGGGTCGGTGACGGTGACCGGCTGACCCGCGGCGATCTGGCGGACGAACAGCGGAATGACCGAACCGCGCGAGGCCATGACATTGCCGTAGCGCGTCGCGCACAGCGTCATTCTTTCCGGATCCAGCGTGCGCGAGCGGGCCACCAGCACCTTTTCCATCATCGCCTTGGAGATGCCCATGGCATTGACGGGGTGACAGGCCTTGTCGGTGGACAGGCCGATCATGCGCCGCACGCCGGCCTCGGCCGCCGCATCGATGACATTGGCCGTGCCGATGACATTGGTCTTGACCGCTTCCATCGGGAAGAATTCGCAGGACGGCACCTGCTTGAGTGCCGCCGCGTGGAACACATAGTCGACGCCGACCATGGCGGTCCGCAGGCTGTCCTTGTCGCGCACGTCGCCCAGGAAGAATTTCAGCTTCTCCTGGCCGTACTGCTTGCGCATGTCGTCCTGCTTCTTCTCGTCGCGACTGAAGATGCGGATCTCGCGCACATTCGTCTCGAGGAAGCGCCTCAGCACGGCGTTCCCGAAGGAGCCGGTGCCGCCGGTGATCATCAGGCAAACGTCGTCAAGCACAGGAATCAGCCTTCCTCGAATTGCAGGGCGGGCCGGGGGGATCGGACCGTCGACAGGACGAAGTCGCCCTTACGCATGTCGTCATGTCCCCGTCCTCTTCGTGGAGGCGTCCTTAGCACAGGTCACCGACCCGACCAGACGCCGCAACCCGTCAGTGTGCCGCCGATAGTCGAATCCCGTCTCAGCCGTGTGACGGGCTGCCGCCCGCATGGCCGCCTGCTGGGGTCCGGTCAGGGTCAGGGCGCGTTCAAGCACCCGCGCCACGGTCTCGGGCGATGCGTCGTCACAGATAAGCCCGTTCCGTCCGTCGACCAGATGATCCGCCAGGTCGCTGGTGAGGGTGGCGATGACCGGGGTTCCTACGGCCAGGCTCTCCACGAACTTGGTCGGAAAGCCGGCCGTGGCCACCTTGTCCGGACGCCGCAGGAGGACCGAGAAATCCGCGGCGGCCACGCCGGCCATGGCCTCCCGTTGCGGAACGGAGCCATGGGCCGTGACCGACGTCGGCAGGTCTGGCACGCCATAGACATCCAGATCCCGGGGGCCAGGCCCGTAGATGTCGAGCCGCAGGCGTTCGCCCGCCGGGTCGACCGCAGTGACGGCCCTCAGCAAGACGCCCAGAAGGTCCTTTCGGCCCGGGCTTCCCGCGTAGACCAGGCCCAGCCGCTCCCCGTCTCCCCCCTGCCCGACCGGCGTGGCATCCACATCGAGGGTCGGCGGGACCCGCACGACGGGCAGGCCCGTGCGCACATAATAGTCTTCCAGCCAGCGGCTGATGGCGATCGCCCCGTCGAGCCGGGGGATCAGAAACCGCATCGCGATTTCCGTCTGCCAGAGATAAGGCGAGGCGGCGAACCCGATCGGCGAGGCGGCCGTGTACCATTCCACCGCATCGAAGATCAGCGGGACTCCTGCCCGGCGGCACCAGTCCCGCAGTTGCAGGATATAGGGGGTGTAGCCGCTGTAGAGGATCACTGCGGACGGCCGGCCCGGCAGACGATCCAGCCACTCCCGGGATTTCGACCCCATGGTGACATAGCGGGCGAGGCGAAGAAGGTTCGGCAGATGTTCGGCGTTCCGCTCGGACGTCGAGGCCAGATAGACGCCGTCCGCGATCCTCCGGATGGAGTCATCCGCTGCCTGCTGGCCCGACAGCACCAGCACCTGGTAGCCGGCCTTCGCCAGACTCTGGGCATTGCCGAGGATGCGGCGGGCGGCGGCCCCGCCCTCCGGAAAGGAAAACGGCCCGACATAGACGACGAAGGGCTGCCCGGGATCAAAGGCACGGGGTTCGGTCATGCCCATCTCGCCGCCAGACCCGGCACCAGCTTGCCCAGAATGCGCCGCACCAGTCCTCGCTCGTAGGTGTTCATGCCGAACATCAGCATGAGGATCGCATAGACCATGCTGTACAGGACGACACAGAGGATGAGGCCTTGCCATCCGCCCATGAGCCAGTGGTTGAGCGCCAGGCCGACCGGAATGCAGGCGCAGAGGACGGGCGCCAGCCCCCGCCCCAGACCCATGAAGTAGTGGCCCATGTCGAGGCCCACGCGCAGCTGCAGAAGGAACGCCACCGCCACATAGCCGGCGGCGAGACCGATCGCCGTACTGGCGGCCGCTCCGACCACCCCCCACTGGTTGAGCAGCAGGACGGTGAGGGGAATATTCAGGGTGGCGATTGCGAGAATCATCAGCGACCGGTGCCAGTAGAGTCCCTTGACCTGCAGCAGGATGTTGCGGGCATTGCCGATCAGTTCGAACGTGTACGGAATAAGCACGATCAGCAGAATGGTATAGGCCAGCCCGTAGTCAGGGCCGAGCCAGAGCTGGATGAACCGGGCCCCGAACAGACCGAGGCCGGAAATCACCAGGAGCAGGAACAGGGCCTGGAGCCGTGACACCCGGATCAGCAGAGTGTTGAGCGCCGCCGGATCAGCGCCGGAGTCGGCCTGACGAATGATTTCCGGCGTCATGACCCGGGAAATCGCGGTGCCAAAGCTCATCAGATGTTTGTTGAAGGTCGTGCCGATCGCATAGATGGCCACAGGTGCCGCCCCCAGCACGGCGCCGATGATCAGATTGTCCAGCTTCCAGTAAATCTGCTCGACCAGCAGGGAGACGAAGATCGGGGCCGCATAGAAGGCCACCGGCCTGAGACGCCCCCAGCCCGGCCAGGCCCATCCAACCGCGATTTTCAGGACAAGGACGACGAACAGAAGACGTGCAGCGACCTGGAAAGCCAGGGCGCCCGACATCACCGCGACGACCATCAGGGCGCCGTAGCCCTGCCACAACAGGATGACCGTCAGTCCGGTCGAGGCGAGGGCGGTGAATATCTCCAGCGTCCGCAGGAACACGAAGCGCTCCATGGCCGAAATGAGCGCGCCGAGGGGATTGAAAGCGACCATGACGGCAGCGCCGGCGCCGACCACCAGGACCATGTCCCGGAGCAGGTCAATCTGTGGGGCGGTCAGGCTGGCACCGAAAAGGTGGGGCACCAGACCATGAATGGCAGCGGTCGCCAGGCACACCAGCAGGCCGAGCCCGGCGTAGAAGCCGAGCATCTCCCTGAGGAACTGCCGTCTTTCATCGGGTGCCTTCTCGTGACGGACGAAGAAGCGCAGCACCCCGTCGTTCATCCCGAAATCGATCATGTAGAAATAGGCCGCCAGCGCCCCGACGATGCTGAACAGGCCGTAGCCGTCCTGACCGAGGGCCCCGACCAGGATCGGCGTGTAGACAAGCGTGGTGGCGATCCGCACCGCGACCTGGGTGTAGGACAGGATGGCGGCGTTCAGGCGACGGCTCATGCGGCGTCCCCCAGAAGCAGGGCCTCAAGCCGGTCCAGCTTGGCTGCGTCGTCCAGCAGGGCCGGGGGCAGCCAGTCATTGGTCAGACGGGCCCTCAGCGCGGGATCGGACAGGATGCGATCCAGGCCGTCGAACAGGGCATCCTCGTCGTTGGCGACGATCAGCCCGTTCCTGCCATCGACCAGCTGTTCCTCAATGCCCGATACAGTGACGGCCACCACCGGACGTCCGGCGACCTTGCCCTCGTTAACCATGCCGCACAGGCCCTCGAACCAGGAGGCCAGCACCACCACGTCAGCCGCGGCATAGGCGGGGAAGGGGTTGTCCAGTCGCCCCAGCAGGATGACGGTATCCTGGAGATTGCGATCACGGATGGCGGCCTCGAACAGCGCGCGGTCCGGCCCCTCACCCGCCACATACCACCGGAAATCATGACCCGCGTCGACCAGTCGTCTCGCAACCCGGGTCAGTCGCACCAGCGCCTTGGACGTCTCCGACAACCGGCAGACGGTCAGAAGCCGGACCGGACCGGCCGGGTCGACCGGAAAGGGCGCGGCGTCCTCGGTCATCCGGCGCCGCATGGTCTCGGGGTCGAGGATGTTGTGGATCACATGGGCCTTCGGAGCGGTCGCCGGCACCGCCTCGACCAGGGATTTGCGGGCCACTTCGGAAACACAGACATAGGCGTCGATCCGGGGTTCGGCCTCCGCGATGGCTCTGGCGACCCAACCGTCCGGATCGACACGACTGAGGTCGTTGCGGATGAAATGCAGGCGACGTCTCGCCCTGACCCTGCGGCGCAGAAAGGCCGTCGAGGTTCCGTGCAGCAAGGTCCCGGCCGCATCATACCGGCGCGCCAGAAAGGCGAGCGCCCGAAGCTCCCCGACCATCACCGTGGCCAGATAGGCGACAAGGTCCGGCAGCGCCTTGAGCCGCGCGGCGACGCCGGAGGCCTGATGGAATTTCGCGCCCCGGGCCCGGGGGCGAAGGGCAACCAGCCGGATGCGCGGGTCCAGCCGCGCTTCAAGATTGCCGCCACCGGTGGTGACCACCAGCGTCACCTCCCAGCCACGATCCAGGAGCGCCTTCATCAGGCGCAGGGACGACATCTCTGCCCCGCCCATATTCAGGACAGGATAGTGGAAAAGGACCCGGCGGCCGGACGAACCCATGGGCCTAGAGATTCCTCAGAAACCGACGCAGCCGCGCCTGGGGGGAGCCGGAATAGACCCGCCGGAAACCTGCGAGCACGTCCGCCGACGTCTCGACCTGCGCCAGGACATAGGGGCTGCCCTCGGCCTGAAAGGACTGGTTGATGGCCTCACCCGCCTTTGTGTTCACGCCGCTGCCGTCATAACCGCTGTTGATCAGCCGGTTGACGCTGGAAAAGATCGTGTCGCGGCCTGTCGCCGTCTGCCACAGGCCGAACCGGATCGACCACGAGCTGACCGTCCCTTTCATCTGGCGCCGCAGCCGGTCCAGGCGATCCGAGCCCGCCGCATTGAAGCGTCTGCGGAAATCGGGGTCGCGATAGAGACGGGCGGCGTCGGCTGCGCTCCAGTCGACCTCCTGCCAACGGTCGGCCCAGGTCGCCCAGCCGGTGCTGCAATTGCGGGGGACCCTCATCACGTCGTGAGGATAGCCGCGGGGGGGCGCCTGCAGGGGACAGAAGCCCGAGATCGAGCCGACGCTCTTGTCCGATGCATAGAAGTCGAGGGCATCGTTCATGAACCGCAGGAAATCGCGCGACACGATCAGGTCATCCTCCAGCACAATGGCCTTTCCCGTGAGGGTCAGCACGTCAGTCACGCCGGTGATGATCGCCTTGGCCAGGCCGTTGTTGGCCTCTGACGCCACGACCTCGAAGACGCGGAAACGATGATGCCATACGCGGTCCGCCAGAACCTTACGGACAGCCTCCACCCCTTCCCGGGCCGCCGCGTTGCGCGGGCCGTCGGCATAGACCCTGACGTGGCTGTCGCCCGCAAGGCTGGCCTCGGCCAGGGCGTCCAGGGTCTGGCGAAGATGGTCCGGCCGGTTGTAGGCGAACACCACGACGGGGGCGAGGGATCCGGTCATCGCAGCGCCTCCCCGTCTCCGGGCACAATTCGTCGATAGGCATCGACGAGCGCCTGGACATTGGCCTCGGGATCGTGGGTCCGTCGGGCCCGCTCGCGCGCCGCGCCGGACAGCCGGTCACAGAGCGCCGGATCGTCGAACAGTCGCTTGATCTGCATGGCCAGCATGGCCGGATCGTCGGCCCTGTACATCAGCACATCGACCTCGTCCGAGGCCATGGAGGGCACACCGCCGGTGAAGGCGCTGACGGACGGCGTGCCGACCATCATCGCCTCGCCCAGCGTATTCGGACTGTTCTCGATGATCGACGACATCACGAACACGTGGGAACGCCGCATACGGTCAGCCATGCCCTCGGCCCCCAGCAGCCCCGTAAACGTCACGCAGTCCTCCAGCCCGTATCGACGGATCAGGCCGCTGACATAGGCCGGATAGCCCAGATGCCGCCGCAGCGAACCGGCCTTCACGGAGTCCGGGCTCTCGCCGGCGATATACAGTTTGAGTCCGGGATAGGCGGGCCGCAGCAACCGGACCGCTTCGAGGACAATATGCGTACCCTTGCGCGGAGAGGCGGCATTGCCGACGAACAGGCTGTGAACCTCATGGTCCTGCGCCTCCCAGGTCGTCTTGTAGAAGGCATCCCTGAGGATGCGACTGCAGTGATGGTAGGTCGCGCGCGGATTGATCGCCCAGGCGTGCGCCCGGTCCCAGGTTGTGCGCCCCATGATGTGATCGGCCAGACGGATGGTCTCGCGTTCGGCCTTCAGCCGCGGCACGAACCGGAAGGCGAAGTTGGCCATCAGAGCGATCGCCGTCAGGGCCGTCTTCGGTCGCAGCGGGTTGAGCATCGACAGCAGCGGCAGGCGGCCGAGATCATAGTTCCGGTTGCCGTTGATCACGCCCTGAAGCGACAGCAGGCCGGGGCCTGACCAGGCACCGAAGAACCGCCGCGTATAGGCCATTTCCGACCCCTCGGCATGCAGCATGTCCGGCGCGAAATCGGCCAACACCTCTGATACCGTGGCCGGGTCGACATCGAAGGGGTCCGACGCCGACTGGGGCATGGCGTAGTAGACGACGCCGCCTTTTTCGATGCGGGTCAGCGTCTTCACCGGGGCCCGCATGGCCACGCCGATCTGCATATCGTCGCGCGCCGCCAGCCGTTCGGTCATCAGGGTCAGCCAGCCGCCGAACGGCGTGGGCTGCAGACCAAGGTCGGGGGCCACGGCCGGAAGGACGATGTTCACGATCCACAGGACGCGGGTCGGGCGACGGCGGGCAGCGCTCATCGGACAGGCCTCAAATGCTCAAGGAAGGCGCGCGCCGGAGCCTGCCAGTGCGGGATGTCGAAGGGATTGGATGCCGCGCACACCGCCTTCATGTCCAGCAGCGCCGCGTCGTCCAGGGTTGCAGCCCGTCGCAGGGTCTCCGCAATCGCCGGTGCCGAAAGGTCCGGAGCGAGAAATCCGTTCTGCCCGTCCGTCAGGTAAAGCGCGATGTCGCTGGTTGGATTGGTGACGACGGGGATACCGAGGCTCGCGGCCTCAACGTATTTCGTCGGAAAGCCCGTATTGGCGATGCGATCATTCCGTCGGAAAAACAGGGAGTAGTCGGTGCTCCGCAGCTCGCCGAGGGCCTTGGCGTGCGGGATACGCCCCAGAAATGTCAGGCTATCGCCCAGTCGGTCCAGCAAGGGCGCATGGTCCGGCCTGTCGGCGAGGTACTGGTCCCGTGTGATGCCGACGACCCGGAACTCGAACCCCACCCCCGACGTGGCGAGCCTGTCGAACCCCTCCATGGCCACGGGAAGCCGGTCCTTGACCATGCCCAGACCCGGACTGCCGGCATAGAGGAAGCGGCGACGTCCGTCCGACCGGGCCAGGCGAGGCGGGACGGGCGTCCACCTTGCGGCCGTCGCATCCACGACCCAGGTCAGCTTTGCCGTGTTGCGGGCCGGGAGCCGCGCCACCGACCAGTCCGATACGCCGATCGCATTGTCGGCGAGCCGGCAGATGACGTCCTTTTTCAACACGCTTTCGAACAGCCGGTAGAGGTTCCGCAGAACCTTCGAACCCTCCCAGCCGTAGAAGTCCGCCATTTCAATCACGACCGGGACCTTGAGCCGCTTCATGGCCTGGAGGATGCGAAAGGCCCCTATCGCCGGATGGTTGTAGAGGATGACGGCCCTGATGTTCCGGACACCGATCGCCGCCACGACGGCGGCCACGGAGTCGGATGAAACATCGTATCGTCCAAAGCTCTGCCCCGGCATCGGCCGACGAACATCGATGCAGCGAATCCCGTCTACCACGGTTTCGGTCGGGCCGGACGGCGGTGGCTCGCCCGCGCTGATCTTGCCCATGATGATGGGATCCAGCCCGATCGACCGGTACAGCCTGGCCATGCCCACGGCGCGGGTCGCCGAGGCGGTCAGGTCCGGAAGGCCGTATCCACCGACAAGGATGACAGTCTCAGGCACGGTCGCCGCCTGGCGGGGTTCGCCTCGCCGGCACGGGGCGGACCAGATCGGCCTGCGACGACCACCGTATCCTGAGCCGCTTGCGGGGCAGCGGCACCGGCCCGGCCCGTGAGCGCTCGACAAGATCGCAGGCCACGGGGACCATGATGAACAGCACGACGCCGAGGCTGGAGAAGGTGTCATTCAGCAGCGGCAGCAGGATCATGATCGCCAGGATCGAGAAGGCGAGGCCGAAATTGTCGCGCATGCGCTGCATCATACGCACCGGCAGGTAGGTCAGCAGGTAGACGAAGACCGAGCCAACCGCGATGCCGTAGCGGGCGTAGGTGTCGAGATAGGCCGAGTGCTTGCCCACGTCCCGGTTGATCAGAACACCGAACACCGGGCTCTGGAGGAAGAGATTCAGGCTGCGTATGTACCGGCTGACGCGGTCATCCAGTGTCCCCTCGCTCTGGTCATTCTGGAGGGTCTCGATGACGTCCCGCACCTTGCGATAGTACGGCGTCCCCTCGGTCAGCGGGTAAAGCAGCTGGAGCAACGGCACCAGGGCAACCTGCAGGAACATATAGGCCACCATCATCATCAGCGGCATCATCAGCAGCAGGAGCGGGCTGCGCCGCCGGAAGACAAGGGACAGGCCCAGCGAGAAGACCATCAGGATGATGGCGATCGAGAAGCCGGCCCTGACAACCAGCGCCATGCCAAGGACGACATTCGCGAAAAGCAACGCCGGGACGAGAAAGGGCACCCGGCTGGCCGCCGCCATCCATCGCGGCGTCTCCAGGGGTGTGAACCTGCGGACGTTGATCAGCGCAAGCATCAGGGCAGGCAGGATGACGACGGCCCCATAGACGAGGGGATAGCCGCCGACGCCTTCCGATGACACCTCCTGCGCATACTCCGACGACCGCGTCAGAAGGCGCGCCGTATGGGTCCCGTACTGGTCGAACGCCGTGTAGGTCGTGAAATACCAGATGGGGAGCGTGATCACCATGAACCAGAAGATCGGGGCCATGCTGCGCACATTGTGCCTGCGGCTCTCGTAGAAGATCACGAAGAACAGCATAATCCACATCTGGATGTGCCAGCCGTACTGCCTGTACTCCCCGAGGAAGGCCTCGATCAGCGCCGTGTAGCCGATGAAAAAGAGTGTCAGGATCACCGGCAGGGTGGGGCGTGTCAGAATACCTCCTGGCCGGACCAGCTCCAGAAGCGCCCACAGTGCAACCGCCCCGACCGCCGCGATGCGGTAGATCGTCCCGTAGGCCAGCAGGGGCGACGTGGCCCACAGGCACAGATAGCCGACCGCCAGATTCTGGACGTCTAGAATCTTGAACTTCACGGTCGACCCTTCCCGGCCGGGGCCGTCTTCAGGAGGCGATTCATGGTCTGCGGATGTCCCGGATGATTTCGGCGACCAGCATGGTAACCTCGTGCCCGCGCCCTCCCAAGGCCGCAAGGACCAGGGTCTGCAGACGCGCCGTATCCAGCCGCCCGGCACTGCGCCGGCCCATGACCTCAAGGATCCCTTCCACACAGGGGCGGGGCGCCTCGCCGTCGTCGGAGAGGGTTTCCGCGATCTTCTCCCCCTTCTTCAGGCCGGTGAACTCGATCCTGATGTCGACGTCCGGCTTCTTGCCGCTCAGCTCGATCATCTGGCGGGCAAGGTCTGCGATGCGGACCGGCTCACCCATCTCAAGAAGGAATTTCGACGGCCCCTCGTCGGCCCTCGCTGCCTTGACCGCCGTACTGTGCAGGACCAGCTGCACCGCCTCGGGGATCGTCATGAAATAGCGGTTCACGTCCGGGTGTGTCACGGTCACAGGACCGCCCCGGGCGATCTGGTCCCGGAAGATCGGCACCACCGAGCCGGCGGAGCCCAGCACATTGCCGAAGCGCACGGCGGAAAGACGGGTCTCGCTGTCGGGGACCAGTTCCAGCAGCGTTTCTGCAATCCGCTTGGTCGCCCCCATGACGTTGGACGGGTCGACGGCCTTGTCGGTCGAGATCAGCACGAACTGCCCGGCCCGGGCGTTGATCGCCGCCCGGATCACATTCCAGGTGCCCTGTACATTCGTCAGCACGCCTTCCGCCGGGTTGTTCTCGACCAGCGCGACGTGTTTCAGCGCGGCGGCGTGAAAGACGATGTCGGGCCGTTCCTCTTCGAAGACCTCGCGGATTCGCGCCTCGTCTCGCACATTGGCCAGGACGGCGCGGCGACCGATGCCCGTACTCACTCCCCCCAGTTCCCGGTCGATCTCGAACAGCGCGAATTCGGAGTGATCCAGCAGGGTCAGGTGCCCGCAGCCGAACTGGACCATCTGCCGGGCGATCTCGGACCCGATACTGCCCCCCGCACCCGTTACCAGGATGCGCTTGCCCCTTATCAGGTTCTCCACGGGACCGGACGGCAGGGCGATAGGCTGGCGGGGCAGAAATTCTTCCAGCGGAATTTCGGTCAGCAGATCGGCATTGATCCGCGGCTCTCCCACCTCGGTCAGCACATGGGGCCGCAACAGGGTGTGGCCGGCATTCTTGAGCTCGCCGATCCGTTGGGGAGTCAGGCCGAACACCTTGACCGGATCCTCGAGGAACAGGATGGCCGATGCCTTCTCGCCCCGGAGTGGTGTGGGCATCCGCCCGGTCCGCCAATCCGCCAGTTCCGCCACGAACGGCACGCCATGCAAGCGCATGCCCACCTCTTCGGATCGCGGGGTCACCACGCCGACAGGCTGGTACGGCTGGGTAGGATCCGCCATCAGATGGCGGATCTGGCGATCCGCATCTTCCATGGTCCCGACCAGCAGCAACGGCTTGCGCCCCGAGGCCGTCTTTCGCCACCAGGCCGGCAGCAGGTGGTCCGAGAGTCGGGTCTCGCGCGGAAGCCGCCAGGCCACCCGGGCGCCGACCAGAAACCCGAGGCTGAGCAGCCAGGCCAGCGGCAGGACAGAGCGCGGCAGTTGCAGGCCCCGGTCCATGAAGAAGATGGCCAGGATGAACAGGGCCATGGTCAGGGTGACGTTCCGGGCCAGCGCCACAACGTCCCGGGCCGATGAAAAGCGCCAGGCGGCCCGCTCGGTCTGGAAGATCGCCTCCACTCCCGCACCGATCAGGGCGAACAGGCTGGCCCAGCCGAGCACACGGACGGCGTCCGGCGCGACGAACCACCACTGCAGCGGCAAGGCCCGGCGAAGTTCATAGGCAAGGATGAACCCGAGGAAGAGGGCCGCTATGTGGAGCAGGTACTTGGCCGTCCAGGAGAATGTCAGCGGGGTACGCATGCCTCGGCCCAATATCGACAGATCATCAAACGACAATGACGAGCCAGGCGTGCGGGACGCTGGTCCGTAGAAGGATCGCACCCTGACAGGATATCCCCGAAGGCACACGAAATCATCAGCACCTGTCCTGTCCCCCGGTGATGGCCACGGATTCCGCCCTCTCGCGGAATGAGGACACGCAACACGCAATGCAACGGTCCGGTCCCGACGTCCTTCGCCAAATAGCCCGCATATGCCTGGCAGGCTTTGCCTAGCTATTTCCGGCAGGTCCACCCCAAAAACGGTGAATCCCCTGAGGGAGCCCGTGTGGGGATGACGTCGCGCTGAAGGCAATCAGACTGGCGGTCATAGCCCTCATGGGGTATCCGGTCGTGCCGGAGCCAGACCGGCGAGGAGTTTCCATGAATACCGCCATGCGCCTGATATCGCTTTTGTTCGCTGTCCTCGCCCTTTCGGCCTGCGGATCATCAGGCCGTGATAGCGGCAGCGTCACCGCTGCCACCGCCGTGGATTCCTATGCCTTGCCGGTCGGAGCGGAATTCACGCCGCCCGAGGACTACAGGATAGGCGAAACCGATGTGCTGAAGGTGTCGGTCTTCCGGGTTCCCGAGCTCTCGTTCGACCAGCTGCGGGTGGATTCCTCTGGCAACATCCAGATGCCGCTGATCGGCAGTGTCCGGGCGGCGGGCCTGACCTCGTCCGAGCTGTCGGCGTCCCTGACCCGCCAGCTGGGGGAGCGGTACCTGCGTGACCCCCAGGTCACTGTGACCATCGTCGAAGCCGCCAGCCAGAAGATCACGGTCGACGGCGCCGTCGCGCAGCCAGGCGTCTATGTGATGCGCGGACGGACGACCCTGATGCAGGCGGTGGCCATGGCGCGGGGCCCGTCGCGCAGCGCCGATCTGTCCAGCGTCGCCATCTTCCGGACCATCGACGGGCAGCGGATGGTGGCCGTGTTCGATCTCGGTCAGATCCGCAACGGCCAGGCCGAGGATCCGGTCGTCCTGGGCGAGGACGTGATCGTGGTGGACACCTCGGTCCTGAACAGTGCCCTGCAAGCCGCGATCAGCGCCGCTCCGGTCCTGACCCTGTTCCGGCTCTTCTAGGATCCCATGTCCGCCCCCCGCCCCTGGGCGAGATGGTGTCTGGTCCCCTGCCTTGTCCTGACGGCTGCCCTCTCGGCGTGCGGATCATCGGTCCCCGCGACGGCCTATGGCGATGAGGCGCTCGTCGACACGCCCGGGCAGAGGCTGGCGGCGCTGAGCCTCCTCGACAGCCGTGTAAACGCGATCGGCTACCGGCTGGTGACGGCCAATGTAGAGCTCTGCCCGGAGACCGGGCCGGCCACGGGCCTGCTCCTGCACGCGGAAAGCCAGTACTCGGACTATCTTCGCACGGCGGCTCGCGAGCGCTGGTCGCTCGACGGCGATCTGCCGGGCGTGGCCGCCGTGGCGCCGGACAGTCCGGCCGCCCGCGCAGGGTTGAAAGCCGGCGACCTCCTGCTTTCCGTCAACGGACAGCCCTTCGATCTCGGACATGTCGACGAACCTGCCGCCTTCGACGGACTGGCGGCCAACATCGATCGTCTCGACGCGGCGCTGGCCGACGGACCGGTCCGCCTTGCCGTTCGGCGAGCCGGTACCGAGCGGGAGGTCGTGGTCTCCCCGATAACCGCCTGCGCCTATGTCTTTCAGGTCGACCCCTCGACCGACCTGAACGCCCTGGCCGACGGCCATCGTGTCTACATCTCGTCGGCGCTGGTCGCCTTCGCCGAAATCGACGATGACCTCGCGGTGGTTCTCGGTCATGAGATGGCGCACAATGTGCTGAAGCATCGCCAGTTTTTTGATCAACGGGGCGTCGCCCGATCCCTGCTCGGCAATTTCGGTAACGCCCCCTGGGAGTTGCGCGCAGCAGAGAATGACGCGGACCGGGTCGGCCTGTTTCTGATGGCGCGCGCGGGCTACGATCCGACGCGGGGGCTCGTGTTCTGGGAGGCGCTGGTCCAGCGGAACCCCGACCTGCGCCTCGGCTCCTGGGGACACCCGGGTACCGGAACGCGCAGGCGCACCTTCGAGGCCGCCCTCGACGAAATCCGGTCGCAGCAGGCTTCGGATCAGGTTCCGACGCCCTTCTAGATCCGGTCCCTTTTTTCGTCGGGATGCCGGAAAGCCTTGGCCGTCGTCCTCCATGCGGATCCCCTCAACCCCCTGTGGAGGCGGACTGTCTGTCCCGACTTGGCATTTGCGGCTCGCCCGATAAGGATCGATGCGCTATCAGCCCAAAAGGGGCGATCTGTTTCGTCAGGATAACGATTTAGGACTGGACTATGGTCGGAGACCGCATGGGCAATGGCGCGGGGCAGGGCCCGGCACGTGAGGGTGTGACCGGCTTTGGCGCCTTTCCGGACGCGGACCGTTCGGGCGAGATCGACCTGGCCAAATACTGGGCGCTGGCCCTGAAGCACCGACTGCTGATCGCGGGCTGCGTCATCGCTGCGGTGGTGATCGCGGTCGTCGTGACCCTCATGACACCGCCGACCTACACGGCCGTGACCACGATCCAGATCGACCGCGAAGCGGCGCGCGTCCTGAACACCGATGACGGCATGCCGCGCGAGCTGCCGGTCGGCGATGAGTTCTTTCAGACCCAGTACGGGCTGCTGCGCAGCCGCTCACTTGTCGAGCGGGTCGTCGACAGCGAGGGGCTGGCGAATTCCAACGACTTCATCATCGGCATGGGCGGCGAGTTCGAGGCGCGGGAGGGCGAAACGGCCACCCAGCAGGCGGCCCGCCGTCGGGCCAAAATCATCGGCCTGATCGCCGGCAATCTCGGCGTCTCGCCGGAGCGGGGATCCCGACTGGTCCGCATCACCTTCTCCAGTCCGAGCCCCGCCATTTCCGCCCGGATGGCCAATGCCATCGCGGAGAACTTCATCGAGGCGAACCTGGCCCGGAAGTTCGATTCCTCGCTCTATGTTCGGGACTTCCTCGAGGAGCAGATTGCCGAGACCAAGGCCCGGCTGGAAGATACCGAACGCCAGCTGGTTCAGTATGCGGGCGAACAGGAAATCATCAGCCTGTCCGATTCCGAGACCGGTTCGGGGCAATCGCTTGTGTCCACCAGCCTGGGGACCCTGAACATTGCCCTGGGAAGCGCCCGGGTGGATCGCATCGCGGCCGAGGAGCGCTGGCGCCAGGCCCAGAATGCTCCTGTGTCGAGCATTCCCGAAGTACTCGCCAATCCGGCCTACCAGGCGCTGGTGCAGCAGAAGATCGAACTCGAGTCCGAGTACCAGCAGAAGCTTTCGGTCTACCAGGCAGACTATCCGGAGATGGTCGAGCTGAAGGCCCGCATCGATGAGCTGACGACCCAGATTCAGCGCACGGCCGTGTCCATTCGCGATGGCATTCGCGCCCAGTACCAGATTGCCCTCAATCAGGAGCGCTCGCTCCAGAACCAGGTCAATGCCCTGAAGGGTGAGGTTCTGGACCTTGGCGATCGCAGCGTCCAGTACAACATCCTGGCGCGCGAACTGGACACCAGTCGTCAGCTCTATGACGGGCTGCTCCAGCGCTACAAGGAAATCGGCGTGACCGGTGGTGTGACGAGCAACAATGTCTCCATGGTGGACCGCGCGAACCCGCCCGGTAGCCCCTCCAGCCCGAACCTGCCGCTCAACCTCATGCTGGCCCTGACCATGGGCCTGACAATCGGTGTCGTCGCTGCCCTGTTGATCGAGGCCCTGGATGACCGGCTGACGACGCCCGACGATGTGGAGGCCAAGCTGGGCGTTCCGGCTCTTGGCGTCATTCCCATGCTGGACCGCGAGAAGACGCCCGACGAGGCCCTGCGCGACATTCGCTCGCCCTTCTCCGAAGCCTATTATTCGTTGCGAACCGCGCTGCAGTTCTCGACCTCGCACGGCGCCCCACGCTCCCTGCTGGTGACCAGTACCCGTCCGGGTGAAGGCAAATCGACGACGGCCTTCGCCACCGCGCTCAATCTGTCGCGTATCGGCAAGCGGGTGCTTCTGGTGGACGGAGACCTTCGCAATCCCTCCATGCACCGGGTCCTCGAGATCGAGAACAGTCAGGGCATGAGCAACTTCCTGTCGGGCCTGTCAGAGCTGACCGGCGTGGTGCGCAAGACCCCCTACTCCACCCTGGACTTCATTCCGTGCGGTCCGCTGCCGCCGAACCCGGCCGAGCTGTGGGGCGGTTCGCGCCTGCAGGACCTGCTGGATCAGGCCTTTGCGGTCTATGACCATGTGGTGATCGACGGGCCGCCGGTTCTCGGCTTTGCCGATGCCCCGGTGCTGGCCTCGTCGGTGGAGGGTACGCTGTTCGTGCTGGAGTCGCGGATCACCGGCCGCCGTCAGGCGCGCGGCGCACTGCGCCGCCTGATGATGGGCCATGGCCGCGTGCTGGGCGCCGTCCTGACCAAGTTCCAGGCCGGTCGGACCCGCCATCAGGGCTATGATTACACCTATGACTATAATTACGGGGCTGAAGCCGGCGACAAGGCCGGCCGCAAGGTGTGATGGCGGAATCTGACGCTCCCGGGTCCGGGAAGCCGTCGGGCCTGACCGGTCTGTGGCCTGTCGCCCTGGCCGCAGGCCTGATCTGGCTGGGCTGGCAGGTTATGCTGGTGCCGATTTCGACCTTCGCCCCGCCCGAGCATGCCGTCCGTCTGGCACCCGGATCGGCGGATGTCCTGTCCCACGCGGCCGAGGCCGAAGCGATGGCGGGCGACATGGAGGATGCCGCCTATCTGGCGCGTCTGGCCCTGTCCCGGGCGCCGTTTGATGTCGAGGCGCTACGGGTGCTGGCTCTGGCCGAGTCCGATGCCGGGCGCGAGGACCAGGCCGACCAGTTGATGACCCTCGCGGGCAACTGGAGTCTGCGGGACAATGTGGCCCACGGCTGGCTGGTCGAAAGCCGGCTGCGTCAGGGCAACTACGCCTCGGCCTTCGCTCATGCCGATACACTGATCCGCCGCCGTGCCGATCTCCGGCCCCAGGTCTTCAACCTGTTTTCGACGGCGGCGGAGATGGACCCGGCCGCCGGCGCCTATCTGCTGGGCGAACTGGCCGAATCCCCGCCGTGGCGGGGCGAATACCTTCGCAGCCTTTACAAACGACCGAACGGCATCCAGCTGCTGGCCAGCCTGGCCGTCGGTCTGGAAAAGACCTCGGCGCCCTTCTCCGATTCCGAACTCGAGGCGCTGTACACGGCGCTGTACGAAGGTCGCCAGATTGCCGGACTGAAGACTGTCCGTGCGGCGCTGGACCGGCCGGCAGCCGATGCCTTGCTCGTCAATGGAGCCTTTGCGGACGAGCCTGCGGTCAGGCCGTTCGGCTGGGACCTTGGCGTGGGTCCCGGCATTGCGGTCGCCATGCTCAACGACGATCGAAAGCCTGAACTGACAGCGCTCAGGGTGATTCACGACGGTCGCAACCAGCAACCCCTCGCGACCCAGACCCTGACGCTCGGCCCCGGAACCTATCGCCTGACGGGCCAGCAGAGACTGGAGAACGGGAGCGGGCGTACCCAGTTCGCGTGGGAAGTCCAGTGCGTCGGAGCGACTGATATTCTGGGAGAAAGGCGATTCGACCTGGATATGGCCGCCCAGGCCGAATGGTCATCCTTTGATGTGCGCTTCACGGTGCCCGGATCGGGCTGTGAGGCCCAGACCCTGCGTCTGGTCCCGAGAAACACCGGGCGGCGGACCGCCATTGTCGTCTGGTTCTCGCAACTCTCGCTGGTAACCGCGCGTTAGGGATGCACCGGGGCAACAGATGCACTCGGAGTCTGCATTGCCGAGGCGAAACCGGCTTTTTTTCTTGCCATGTGCAACCGGTCCGACCTAAAGACATTCTCACAGGAGCGGGGAAACCCGCGCATTGATTTTGATTAAAGGGGATTTGCATGCGTAAGACCATCGCCGCAGCCTCGGTTGGTCTGCTGCTGATTGCAGGCCAAGCGGTCGCCGCTAACAACAACAGCGCCGTGACCCGCGTCGGTGATCGTGTCGGCGCCACTGCCGAAGCTGGCAACCAGTTCGCTGGCATCCCGCTTCCCGTCATCCTGATCGGCACCGCCGTGTTCGTCGGTGTGGTCTCGGTGTTCTCGGACGACGACGCTCCGACCAGCCCGTAAGAGTTTCGATCCCGCTCAGGGTACGAGTGCGTAAGTGAGCGGGTCGTTTCTGAAACGATTAAGCCAGTGGGATGCTTTGGCCATTGCGGCCGGTGTCCTGCTGGCTTTTTCGTTGTTTCTGGGCGGCGCCAGCCGCGCCCACGCCGTGCCGCTCGCTCTCGTCGAACTGGCCGCCCTGCCGGTCCTTGGACTGGCCCTCGTCCGGATGATCCGGTCCGGAGCGTGGAAGGACCACCGCTTCCTTCTGGCGCTGGCGGGTGCGGCCATGGCGCTTCCGCTTCTCCAGCTTATCCCGCTGCCCTATCAGATCTGGGCGTCGCTGCCCGGGCGTGAAGGCGCCGTGCAGGCCCTGGAGCTGGCCGGAATCAGCCCCGCCTGGCTGCCCATCTCACTGGCCCCCGACCAGACCTGGCAAGCCTTCCTGGCCCTCCTTCCTCCGGTTGCCATGCTGCTCGCCGCGCTCACGCTGGATCGGCCCACCGTCAGCTGGATGGTATGGGCGATCCTGGCATTCGTGGCCCTGAGCATCGTTCTGGGCACTCTGCAGATCACCCTGGACAGCCGCACCTTCTATCCTTGGGCGACAACCAATTTCGGCTCGCTGGTCGGCTTCTTTGCCAACCGCAACCACATGGCCACCCTGTGCCTGATCGCCGTGCCCTTTGCCGCCGCTCTTGCCGGCAGTGGCCTGAACGGCAGAGGCCGCGACTCGGGTCTGCGCGTCTGGGTCGGCCTGCTGGTGATTGGCCTTGTGATCGTGGCGCTCGGCGCCATCCGCTCGCGATTCGGCGTCATTCTGATCGGGCCGGCCCTCATCGGCAGTCTGCTGGTCGCCTGGATTTCGTCCGGGCGCGGCCGTCCCGGCCCCCTGGTCCTGGGAGCCACCGCAGCCGCCGCTGTCGCCTTCGGCATTGTCGCGATCTTCGCCCTTGGCCCCGCGCTGGAGCGATTCGACAACGACCCCGCCAACGACATCCGGTTCGAGAATTGGCCCGTGGTCGTTCGGGCCGCCCAGGATTTCCTGCCCCTCGGTTCGGGGCTGGGCTCTTTCGACCCGGTCTACCGGTCCTATGAGCCGGTCGAGACCCTGAAGGCGGCCTATTTCAACCAGGCGCACAACGACTATCTGCAGCTCTGGCTGACGACAGGCTGGATGGGCGTCGCCCTGATCATCGCCGCCTTCGTCTGGTGGGGACGCCGGTCCTGGAGTGCATGGCGCGCAGGGGCCAGCCTGAACCGCGACCTGCAAAGAGCGGCTTCGGTCGCCCTGTTGCTGATCGCCGCGCACTCTGCGGCCGATTATCCCCTGCGGACCGAGACCATGGCGGTGATCTTCGCCCTCGCCTGCGCGATTCTCGATGGCGCCGTGCATGCCTCGCGTCTGGCCGCCGGGCGCCCCGCGCCGTCGCGGGCCCCCTGAACCGACAGCCGTTCTAACCGCCGAAGACGGCGCCGAACTCGGCGTTGGCGCGGTCGTAGTCGGGCGGACGGCCGATATCCAGCCAGTAGCCCTCCGCCCGGTGCGGACGCACGGCCAGGTCAGCGTCGATCAGGGCCTGGATCAGGGTCGGCATGTCATAGGCCTGGCCCCGCGGAATCCGCTCCAGCGCCGGGCGCGACAGCACATAGACCCCGGCATTGATGTTGAAGACCTGGCTGGGCTTTTCCTCGATGCCGCTGATGCGACCGTCGGCGGCGCGGATAACCCCGAAGGGCACCTGCATCTCATAGTCGCGCACGACCACGGTGGCGGCCGCGCCATCGCGGATGTGGGCCTCCATCACCTGACCATAGTCGACGCGGGTCAGGACATCGCCATTGGTGACCAGCACCGGCCCCTCGACCTCGGGCGGCAGCAAGGACAGGGCGCCGCAGGTGCCCAGCGGCCGGTCCTCGCGCAGATAGCCGATGTTGAGCCCGCGATCCGACCCGTCGCCGAAGTGGGCCTCGATCTGGTCGGCCATATAGTTCACCGACAGGAAGATCCGCCGGAAACCCTGAACCGCGAGGCCGGAGATGATGGTCTCGAGTATCGGGCGCGGCCCGACGTTGAGCATGGGCTTGGGCGTGGTACGGGTCAGCTCGGCCAGACGCTCGCCCCGCCCCCCTGCCATGATCACCACCGGCTCGGGCCGCTCGGGCACATCCAGCAGGTCGCCGACGGTCGACAGACCGGTCACCCGCCCGTCTGCATCCACGCGGGGCAGCTGGCGCAGTTTACGGGCCCGCAGCATGGTCAGGGCCGCGCCCTCATCCAGGCCGTCCGGGGCCACCACCGGCGTGGTGTGCACGAACGGACGGCAGGCCTGCTCCAGAGCAGCGCCATTGATCAGGGCCCGGCGTACGTCACCGTCCGACAGGGTGCCGATCAGCACACCGCCCTCATCCACGACGAGAGCAATGCCGACACCCGCCGCATCGATGGCCTTCAGCACCTGCCGCAAGGGGGCGTCCGGGCCGACCAGGGTGCGTTGCCAGTGCTTCATGGCTCGATCGCCTCATCCGGCTGATAGTCGCGGCCTGCCGGTCGGCCGTAGAGGGCAAAGGCCTGATGGGGCTCAAGGCCATCCGCCGGGCGCTTGGCCGTCAGCATGTCGGGTGCCCAGACCTCTCCGGCCCGGACCTTGCGCGTAGCGACCAGCGACCGGCGCGCGACAATCCGGTTGGCCATTTCCTCGAACGCAGGACCCTTTTCGGCATGGCCCAACGCCTGTTCGACCTCCCGGATGGCGCGGACCATGGCCGCCAGCTCGTCCGGCTCCAATGAGGCCGCGTGGTCGGGCCCCTGGCGGTCACGGCTGAGGGTGAAATGCTTCTCGATCATCACCGCGCCCCGCGCCACGGCAGCGATGGGAACGGTGATACCCAGCGTATGGTCGGAATAGCCGACAGGCAGGCCGAACGTCTCTCTCAGCGTGTCCATGGCCCTGAGGTTCACGGCCGACAGCGGCGCCGGATACTGGGTCGTGCAGTGCAGCAGCACCACCTGACCCTTGAGCGCCGCCCGCGCAGCCTCGGTGTCGAAAGCGGCCAGCGCCGTCTCCAGATCAGGCGGCAGGTCGCTCCGCATCCGGCCCCAGGCGATCAGGGCCAGCGCCTGACGCACCTCATCCAGCGTCGCCATGCCGGTCGAGACCGCCAGCGGCGGGCCTACGCGGGCGGCGGCGATCAGCATTTCGCCCCAGGTCAGATCGCCGGACGGAATCTTGATCCACGGCATGCCCAGCCCCGCGACCAGCGCCAGACTGTCCATGTCGAAGGCCGTGGACATGAAGGCGATGCCGCGCGCCCGGCAGCGCTCGACCAGCGCCGGGTGATCCTCTGGCTTCAGCTCCAGCCGCCGCACCATGTCCAGCTGGGTGCCGCCCTCGCCCGTATTGGTCACCTGATACTCGGCCTTGAGCGCGCGGGCAGTCAGGGCGGCCTCGGCTCGGAAGGTCTGGAATTTGACGGCGTCGGCCCCGGCTTCGGCAGCGACGTCGATCATGGCGAGCGCATCCGCCAGCGAGCCGTCGTGGTTCACCCCCGCTTCGGCGATGATGAAGACCCGGTCAGCCACCGGCGACCTCGATATCGATGAACCGCTTGTGCATCAGGGCTTCGCGCTCGGGCAGGGACGTCAGGACCGACAGGATGCGCGGGACAGTCTTTCCATCTCCATAAGGATTGAGCGCGCCGGACAGGTCGGCCGAGAAAGCCTCGTCCAGTGCCGCGCGGATGGCCTCAACCTCGCCGGGACAGTGGAAGACAGTCTCCCCGGCCAGCCGGCCCTGCTGCCGCACGCCGACGTCGACAGTCGGAATGCCGAGCGAGGGGGCCTCGGTCAGGCCGCTGGAGGAGTTGCCCACCACCGCCCGACAGCGCGCCATCAGGGGCAGATAGGCGGCGCCGAGGGCCGCATGGACCGAGACATTGGCCCGCCCCTTCGCCCACTCATCCAGACGCCTGTTCAGCGCCTCATGCCCCGGGTCGGCATTGGGCCGGGTGATCCAGAGCCGGGTCGAGGCCGGCTGCGCTTCCAGAGCCGCGAGCAGGGCCTCGAACTCGACCAGCCCGCCATCCGACAGCAGGGTGACCGGGTGGAAGCAGACCAGCAGATTGTCCGCAGCCAGCGGACAGCCCAGCAGGCGTTCCAGTTCCGCATCGGGAACGGACGCAGCAGCGGTCAGACTGTCCAGCGAGGGATTGCCGACCCTATGGATGCGCCAGTCCTCCTCTCCCAGCTGGCGCAGGCGGCGCGCGGCCTCTGTATGGGTGACCAGATGAAGCTGGGCCAGTTTGCTGACCGCATGGCGGATGCCCTCGTCGATCGCGCCTTCGGTCACATCGCCGCCACCCAGATGGATCAGCGGCAGGCGCAGCAGCATGGCGGCCTGGGCCACCGCCAGGATCTCGTAGCGGTCGCCGACAATCAGCACGGCATCGGGCTTCAGCCGGCCCAGCGCCTCGACCACGCCGGTCAGGACGGCGGCGCTCCCTCGCGCGGCGGCAGCGGCATCGTCGCCTTCCAGCGGCATCGGCACCAGGGCATCGGCCTCGATCAGGCCGTCGGCGTCCGAGCCGAACCGCGGGTCGGCATGGGTACCGGTCAGCAGCAGCTGTCCCCTCGTGCGCGGATCGGCGCGCAGGGCGTCGACGATGGGGCGGATCAGGCCATAGTCGGCCCGGCCACTGCTCACCACACAGATGGTCACGCGTTCCGCCATGCGCCTGCTACAGTCTGCCTTGCCAGAGTCGGTCAGGGTGTCAGGGTAGCAGTCTTGTCCGATTCCCGGAGGGGAGCGCCATCCGATGAAGATTGCCATCTGCGGAACGGGCGGATTCAGCCGCGAAGTCGCGCCCCTGGCGTGGGAAATGGTCCGCGCAGCCGGAGCCCGCAGCCCCGATGCCGTCTGTTTCGTGCCGAAAGACGGCGAGGCCTACGAGCCATCGGTGAACGGGCATCCCGTGATCCCGCTGGCCGAGCTGCCCATGGACTACGGCATTGTCGTCGCCATTGCCGAAGCCACCATCCGCCGCCGGGTCGATGCCGAGATGCGGGCGCTGGGCCGGCCTCTCGTCTCTCTGATCGCGCCCACCGCCCTCGGGCGCGGGCCGTGCGAGATCGGCGAAGGGGCTCTGCTGTGCGACCACACGATCCTGACCGCCGATGTGCGGATCGGTCGGCAGTTTCACGCCAACATCTATTCCTACGTCGCGCATGAGTGCGTGATCGGCGACTTCGTCACCCTGGCGCCGCGTGTGTGCATCAACGGCAATACGGTGATCGAGGACGACGTCTATGTCGGGACGGGCGCTATCCTGCGGCAGGGAACCCCGGACAAGCCTCTCCGCATCGGCAAGGGGGCGGTGATCGGCATGGGGGCTGTGGTGACCAAGGATGTCGCCCCGGGCGAGACCGTGGTCGGCAATCCGGCGCGGCCGCTGGAACGACCCTGAACGGCTAGATGGCGTAGGTGCCGGGGCGGTAGCGGGCCAGATTTGCGGGCTCGCGGAACCAGGCGATGGTGTCGTCCAGACCGCGCGCAAATCCGTCCAGTCCGGCATGGGCCGGGCGCCAGCCGGTCAGGGCCTGGACCCGGCTGGTGTCGGCGAACAGGCGTTCAACCTCGCTGGCATCGGGGCGCAGGCGTTCGGCCTCGCTGACGATGTCGATGTCGACCCCCATCCGCTCGGCGATCAGGCGGGCGGTGTCGCCGATCGAGACCTCGAAACCGCTGCCCAGATTGGTCACCCCGCCGATGGCCGCATCGCATTCCGCCACGGCCATGATGCCGGCCACGGTGTCGGACACATGGCTGAAGTCGCGGGTAGGTGAGAGCGCGCCCAGCTTCACCTGACGGGCGCCGGTCGCCAGCTGGGTGATGACGGTCGGAATGACCGCGCGGGCCGACTGGCGCGGGCCATAGGTGTTGAACGGGCGCACCAGCGACACCGGGGTGCCAAAGGCGGCGTGGAAGCTGAGGGCGATCTGGTCGGCGCCGATCTTGGAGGCTGAATAGGGGGACTGGCCCTGAAGGGGGTGGTCCTCGGTCATCGGCACGAAGCGGGCGGTGCCATAGACCTCGCTGGTCGAGGTGGGCACGACGCGCTCGACCCCCAGATCGCGCGCGGCCTGCACGATGTTGAGCGTGCCCGTGACATTGGTGTCCACATAGGCGCCGGGCGAATGATAGCTGTAGGGAATGGCGATCAGGGCGGCCAGGTGCAGCACCACATCACAGCCGGTCATGGCGGTCTTCACGCCGTAAGGATCGCGGACGTCGCCGGCGAAGACGTCCAGAGCGTCCTGGATGTCCTCGGGTGACTGATCCAGCCAGCCCCGGTGGCCGAAGCTGTTGTACTGGACGAAGGCGCGCACCCTGTGACCGTCGCGAACCAGCCGCTCGACCAGATGCGAGCCGATGAAGCCGTCGGCGCCCGTCACCAGAATGCGTTTTCCGCTGAGGTTCATGAGCCGCTCGACCCCTGCTGTCCGGCCCCCGATTCGGCGCCCGGGACCCAGCATGGCGCAAAGGCAGCGGGATCAGAAGGGCCGCGTCCCGAGGTTGCATGGCTGCTGGACAGCCGCTTATATGCCCGCCACTTCAATGGTCTGGTCGTTGTTCATGTATCCCGTATGCACCCGCGCCCGGGGGTTTTCCGTGCCTCCCGGATTTCGCGGATGAGCGTCGGCGATGCCTATCTGGCCTGGCTGAGGGACGATGCCCTGCCGCTGTGGAGCGAGCGGGGCGTCGACCGGCTCTCGGGGGGCTTCTTCGAAAAGCTGCAGGCGGACGGCACGCCCGAGCCCCTGCCCCGTCGTGCCCGGGTACTGGGCCGGCAGATTTATGTGTTTTCGCGCGCATCCCTGATGGGCTGGGACGGACCGGCGGCGGACCTGGTGAACCACGGCCTCGACGCCCTTCCGCGTTTCCGGCGCGAGGACGGCCTGTTCCACTACCGCCTCGACGAAGCGGGGCAGCCTCTGGACGCCCGGCCCGACCTTTATGATCAGGCCTTCATCCTGTTCGGCCTGGCCCATGCTCTTCCCCTGGCTCAGGACAGGGCTGCGGTGATCGATGTCGCCACCAGCCTTCGGCAGGCGCTCAATGAGGTTCGCGCCCATCCGGGCGGCGGATTTGACGAGGACCGGCCGGCGACCGTTCCCCTCAAGGCCAACCCCCACATGCACATGCTGGAGGCGGCCCTGGCCTGGGCCGCCGTCCTGCCGGACGACGAGGCAGCGCCCTGGACCCGGATAGCCGAAGAGCTGGTGACCCTGGCCCTCAACCGGTTCGTCGATCCCGAAACCGGGGCTGTTCGCGAGTATTACGACGCGGACTGGCGGGCCCTGCCGGCCGGCGACGACGCCCAGATCGAGCCGGGCCATCAGTTCGAATGGGGATGGCTGTTGACCCGCTGGGGTGTGGCACAGGGCGATGCGCGGGCGCTGGAGGCCGGACGGCGGCTGGTCGACCTCGGCGAGGCGCACGGCATTGATGCGGCGCGCGGGGTGGCCTTCGGCGGCCTGACCCCCGCCCTCTCGCCCTGCGATCCGGTTGCGCGCCTGTGGCCCCAGACCGAGCGGATCAAGGCGTGGGTCCAGCGGCGGGACATGGCGGCGACCGATGCCGAGCGGTCGCATGCCGAGCAGCGGCTGGAGGCCGCCCTCGCGGGTCTGGTCCCCTATCTGCGCGTGGATCGTCCCGGCCTGTTCCATGACCGGATGACGGCCGACGGCCGCTTCATCGACGAACCGGCCCCCGCCAGCAGTCTGTATCACCTGATGACGGCGGCCGAGGAACTGGCCCATACTCGCCCGGACGATCCATCGATCTGAGGACGGACCCCATGCGCAGCGCGTCGAACGAATGGTGGCGGGGCGCGGTCCTCTATCAGGTCTATCCGCGCAGCTTTCAGGACAGTGACGGCGACGGTGTCGGCGACCTCCAGGGCCTGATCCGGCGGCTGGATCACATCGCCGACCTGGGCGTCGACGGCATCTGGCTATCGCCGGTGTTTGCCTCGCCGATGAAGGACTTCGGCTATGACGTCTCGGACTATTGCGCCATCGACCCTCTGTTCGGGACGCTGGACGACTTCGATGCCCTTGTCGCGGAGGTCCATGCGCGCGGGCTGAAGCTGATCATCGACCAGGTGTATGCCCATACATCCGACGCCCATGACTGGTTCCGGGCCAGCCGGCAGGATCGCACCAACGACCGGGCCGACTGGTATGTCTGGGCCGATGCGAAGGCCGACGGGTCGCCCCCCAACAATTGGCAGTCGGTTTTTGGAGGCCCCGCCTGGACCTGGGATGCGCGGCGCGGCCAGTACTACATGCACAATTTCCTGGGCAGCCAGCCGCAGCTGAATGTGCGCAACCCCGTCGTCCAGGATGCCCTGCTGGACGTCACGCGGTTCTGGCTGGATCGCGGGGTCGACGGCTTCCGCCTCGACGCGATCAACTTTGCCATTCACGACGCGGCCCTGACCGACAATCCGGCCGATCCCCGGCCCGGCCCGCGCACCCGTCCGTTCGACTTCCAGCTCCACCTGTACAATCAGTCCCAGCCCGAGATCCCGGCCTTCCTCGAGCGCCTGCGGGACCTCGGTGAAAGCTATGGCGACCGATTCTTCGTCGCCGAGGTCGTGGGCGATGCGGCCGAGGCCGAAATGCACGCCTTCACCCGGGGAGGCGACCGCCTGCACAGTGCCTACGGCTTCAACTATCTCTATGCCCGCGCCCTGACGGCCGGGCGCGTGGCCGAGACTACCGGACGCTGGCCGGGCGCGGACGGCGAGGGTTGGCCCGCCTGGACTTTTTCCAACCACGACACGCCGCGGGTCGCCAGCCGCTGGGCCGGCACGCACGACACCGGCACGACGGCCCGGCTGGCCATGCTGTTGCTGATGACCCTGCGCGGGAATGTCTTCCTGTACCAGGGCGAGGAACTGGGCCTGCCACAGGCCGAAGTGCCGTTCGAGCGGCTGGTGGACCCGGAGGCCATCGCCAACTGGCCTATGACACTGGGCCGGGACGGCGCCCGCACCCCCATGCCCTGGACCTCCGACGGCCCATGGGGCGGCTTTTCAGAGGTCGAGCCCTGGCTGCCCATGGATCCGCGCCACCTGGACCTGGCCGTCGCGGCGCAAACCGGGGGTGAGCACTCCATGCTGACCCTGACCCGGCATTTGATCGCACTGCGGAAGACCCGTCCGGCCCTGACCACGGGCCGGATGACCATCGTCGAGGCCGACGGGCCGCGCCTGGTCTTCCGTCGGGACGCGGACGGGCAGGCCCTGCTGTGCCTGTTCAATCTGGGCGATTCGCCGATCCGGATCGACGTGCCCGACGGGGCGAGCCTGATGGCCAGCGTAAACGGTGCCGAGGGCACGGCGGGGCAGTTGCCGGCCTGGTCGGGCCAGATCGTCGCCCTGTCGTCCTGACTGCGCATGAATGTCGGCACCATGTCACATCCAGCCGCTACAGGCCGGATATGCGCCGCGTGCCATTTCCATCCGCCCTGTCGTTCCACAGCCTGAGCCCGCGACGGGGGGCCGAGATCGCCCTGGCGGTCGGGCTCGGTGTGGTCGTGGTGGCCGGCATCCTTGGCATGAGCGCGGACGGACGGTCGCTTCAGGCCCCGGGCAGCGCCCAGCGCCCCCTGAGCGACCCTGCGGTGTTCGACCGCTTCGACCCCTTCTTCCGGCAGGGCGAGGCGCCAGCCCTTCTGGACCTGACGGCCGAGGGCTGGCTGCTGTTCGGCACCCGTACCGGGGCAAACGGCACCGCCATCCTGCAAGGGCCGGACGGCACCCAGGCCGCCTATGGCATCGGTGACACAGTCGCGCCCGATCTGGTGCTCGCCGCGGTGGCGCCCGACCACGTCATACTGAGCCGGGGTGGCCATACCCTGCGGCTGGAGTTCAGTGACATCTCCATCCCCGCCCCCCCTCCTCCGCCGGAGGGCGTCCCGTCCAATCTCTCGGGGGACGCCGCCATGGCCGCGGCCGAAATGGGTCTGACGCCGCCCCCCGCAGACGCCTATGTCGCCGGTCTGCGCCCCCTGTCCCGGGACGGGCAGATCGAAGGCTATGTCTGGCGGCGCGGGGCGCAAATCCCGGCCCTGTCGGCCGCCGGGCTGCGCGAAGGCGATGTGGTGACGGCCGTGAACGGCGAGGCGCTCAGCCGGGACGAACGCGTCCAGGAACTGGGCCAGATCCTGGGCACCGGCACCCCCGTGACCCTGACGGTGCGCCGCGGGGGCCAGACCCTGAATGTGACAATCAATCCGCCTTCGGACTAGATGACGCAAATTCTATACTTGCAGTATAATTGTCATCTTGCGCGATATTGATCTGATAACTGACTATCCGTCACATCGCATAACATTTGCGTCATCTTAATATTGCAATGACCGCCTAGAGGACTGGACCCGGGGTTGCCGGGTGCGTCACACGGGGTGCGGGTAACCCAGACATTCATTCCGAGGGGTTCCCCAATGCGTCTTTCCAAGATTCTGCTCGCCAGCGCGACTGCCCTGGCCCTGGCCTCGTGCGGTTCGGCCGAGGTGGCCTCGCCCGGCGAAGGCGATTTCGGTGGCGGCACCGGTGGTGGCACCGGCGGCGGTGGCACCGGTGGTGGCACCGGCGGCGCGGCCGCGGACTGCCCGACCGGCTTTGCCAATGTCGGCACCATCACGACCGGTGCGGGCGCGACCCTGCGCAACTGCCAGCTGCCGGCCCTGATCCTCGGCAATCTGGTCGTCGCCCAGCGCGCGGGCACCATCTATTCGGTCTCGGGCCGCACCGACGTCGGCCAGGACCGCGGCGCTGACCCGGCCGCCCCGATCGCCGGCGCCCAGCAGGGCATCCTGACCGTCGAGCCGGGCGTGACCGTCTTCGGTTCCGGCGGCCTGGACTACATCGTCGTCAACCGTGGCTCGCAGATCTTTGCCGAAGGCACCTCGACCAGCCCGGTCGTCTTCACCAGCCGCCAGTCGGTTGAAGGCACCACCGGTGTCGACTCGATCGGCCAATGGGGTGGCCTGGTCATCCTGGGCCGCGCGCCGACCGCCGTCTGCCCGGCCGGCGTGACCCCGCCGAACGTGGGCTGCGTCGCCCAGGTCGAGGGCACCAACGCCTTCTACGGTGGCAACACCGGCGCCGATAACTCGGGCCGCCTGCGCTACTTCCGCCTGATGCACTCGGGCTTCCAGATCCTGCCCGGCAACGAGCTGAACGGCATCACCCTGGCCGGCGTCGGCTCGGGCACCACCCTGGAGTACATCCAGGTGCACAACAGCTCGGACGACGGCATCGAGCTGTTCGGCGGCACGGCCAACCTGAAGTACGTCGTGCTGACCGGCAACGACGACGACTCGCTGGACACCGACACCGGCTGGCGCGGCGCCGTGCAGTTCGCCATTGTCCGTCAGGCTCCGACCCGCGGCGATCGTGGCTTCGAGTTCAGCTCGGCCGGTAACCAGGCCCTGTTCACCCGTCCGGTCATCTCGAACGCGACCATCATCGGCCGCACCGACGGCGCCGGCGGCGACGGCATCGTCCTGAACACCGGCCACGCCCTGCAGCTGTACAACTCGGTCGTGTCCAAGCCCTCGGGCACCTGCTTCGACCTGGACGACGCGGCCACCGTGACCAACGGGCCGACCTTCAACTCGGTCTATCTGTCGTGCGGCACCACCTTCCGCGCTGACGGCAACCAGGACGCGGCGACCTCGGGCATCTTCGCCACCGGCTCCAACAACAGCGCCGGCGGCACGACCCTGAACGGTGTGGTCAACGGCACCAATGAAGCCGCGATCACCCCGACCCCGGTCAATGGCGTGAACGGCTTCCTGTCGAACACGACCTACATCGGTGCCGTCCGTGACTCGAGCGACACCTGGTACGCCGGCTGGACCTGCGGCATCTCGGCCGGCTCGACCTGCTGATACCTGCGCCTGTCGGGGCGGCGGTTCTGACGCCGCCGCCCCGATTCGTCGTTTCCCGATATTTCCCATTCGAGGCGCTGATCATGAAGACGCTTTCCCTGACACTGAGCGGCCTGCTGCTCGCCAGCACGGCGCTGATCGCGCCCGGCGTGGCCCTGGCCCAGCAGCAGGACCCGGTCCCGGCCCAGTCCGACGCCCAGGACCCGCAACAAGAAGCCCAGGTCGACGAGATCGTCGTCCTCGGCCGCTATATCCCCGAGCCCCTGCGCGAAACCTCGGAGGTTGCCTCCTTCGTCACGCGCGAGGACCTGCAGCGCACCGGCGATGACGATGCCGCCGCCGCCCTGACCCGCGTCACCGGCCTGTCGGTCGTCGAAGGCCGCTTTGTCTATGTGCGCGGTCTGGGTGAACGCTATTCCTCGGCCCTGCTGAACGGCTCGCCGCTGCCCAGCCCCGAGCCCCTGCAACGCGTGGTGCCGCTGGACCTGTTCCCCTCGTCCGCGCTGGACGGGGTGACGGTCCAGAAGACCTATTCGGCCAACTATCCGGGCGAGTTCGGTGGCGGCGTCATCGACCTGCAGACCATCACCGCCCCGCGTGAGCCCTTCCTGACCATCTCGGCCAGCATCGGCGGCAATCTGGAGACCACGGGCCGCGAGGGTTACATCTATTACGGCTCGCGCACCGACTTCACCGGCTTTGACGACGGCACGCGCGACGTGCCCGGCCTGCTGCGCGACGCGATCGCCACCGGCAACCGGGTCGCCACCGGCGCCAACTTCACCTCGGCCGACATCCAGGCCATCGGGCGCGACTTCGTCAACGCCCCGCTGAACCTGCTTCAGACCCAGGACTACATTCAGCCGAACTTCGGCCTCGACATCGCAGGCGGTCGCTCGTGGGACGTGGGCGCCGGTCTGGAGCTGGGTCTGGTGTTCGTGGCCGGCTATGACAACAACTGGCGCACCCGGACCGGCATCCAGCAAGAAGGCCGCCTGGATGTCGATCAGCTGGTCGTCCAGACCAACTATGACTACGTCTCGACCGAGAACGACATCGGTCTGAACTTCCTGGGTGGCCTCAGCCTCGGCAACGAGAACCACCAGCTGAAGTGGACCAATCTGTACGTCCGCAACGTCACCAAGGAAGCCCGCACCCGCGAGGGCGTGGACTTTGCGGCGCCGGGCACCGGCGAGGTGCGCGACGACTATACCGAATGGTTCGAGCGCAGCCTGTTCACCAGCCAGCTGGCCGGCACCCACTGGCTGATGAATGGCGATCTGGAGCTGAGCTGGCGCGGGGCCTATGCCCGCACCGACCGCGACGCTCCCTATGAGAAGGTGATCCGCTATCGCCTGGACCCGGATGGTGTCTATCGCCACGACACCGAGGCCCAGCGTAACTCGACCAGTTTCTCGGAGCTGGAAGACGAGATCGTCAGCGGCGGCGCCGACTTCGCCTGGACCACGGCCCTGTCGTCGGTCCGCGACATGACCGTGCGCGGCGGCGTGGCCTATAGCGACAACACCCGCAACGCCGAGCGTCGCGACTTCCGCTTCTATGCGCCCAACGGTCTGCCGCTGGACGTTCAGGACAGCCGCGTCGACTATCTGTTCTCGGACTTCAACCTCGGCCCGGCCCTGCTCGAGCTGCAGGAAATCACGCCCTCGGGCGGCGCGGCCGCCTATGAGGCCGGCCTCGAGACCCAGGCCGCCTATCTGCAGGTCGAAGCCGAGATCGTGCCGCTGGTCAGCGTTTCAGCCGGTGTCCGCTATGAGGACGCGACCCAGTTCGTGACCCCGATCGACCTGTTCGGTGGCGCCTTGGTGTTCCAGCCGACCGAGCTGCAGAACAGCTACTGGCTGCCGTCGGCGACCCTGACCTGGAACTTCGCCGAGGACATGCAGCTGCGTCTGGGCGCGTCGAAGACCATCGGCCGTCCCCAGTTCCGCGAGCTGGCCCCGCAGCAGTATCTGGATCCCGACAACGATCGCCTGTTCTTCGGTAACCCCTATCTGGTGGATACCGAGCTGGTGAACCTGGACGCCCGCGTCGAGTGGTATTTCGCCCGCGGCCAGTATGTGACCGGCGGCGTCTTCTACAAGGACATCGAGAACCCGATCGAATCGACGATCAACGACATCGGCAGCGTCATCCAGCAGACCTATCTGAATGCGCCGAACGCCACGCTGATGGGCTTCGAGGTCGATGCCAAGAAGTACTGGGAGATGCCGGACCACAGCTGGTCCTTCATCGCCAACAAGCGCTGGCTGGTGCAGGCCAACTACACCTTCACCGACTCCGAGGTGAATGTGGACGCGGGCGACACCGTGCGCGTGCTGTCGGCCGGCGGGGCCGAGCGTCCGGCGTCGGACTACATCATCGACGGCAGCCGCATGCAGGGTCAGTCGGAACACCTGGCCAACCTGCAACTCGGCTGGGAAGACGACATGGCCCGCTCGCAGGCGACCATTCTGGTGACCTGGGTGTCCGAGCGCAGCTCGGCCCGCGGCCGCCCGGGCGAGCCCGACCTGATCCAGGAGCCGGGCGTGATGCTCGACTTCGTCTATCGCAAGGACTTTGAATGGGGTGGCCGCGACATGGGCCTCGCCATCGAGCTGCGGAACCTGCTGGACGAGGAATATCTGGAGTATCAGGAACTGGGCAACCGCATCACCGCCAATGGCTATGACCTGGGCCAGAGCGGTTCGATCAGCCTGACCACCCGCTTCTGATCCTTCAGAAGTCTTCCTCCCCACGACTGCAAGGGCCGGCTCGCAAGCGCCGGCCCTTTTTCTTTGGGCGCTCCGACGGACGAGCTACGCATGCCCGGCTTGTGAAAGGCGCCGCACCCCAAGGGGTTAACGACACCCGGCGATGACCTGCGCGCCCTGATCCAGAGTCGCACTAAGATGTGCAGCCCTTTTCAGCCACCGGAGGAAGCGACCCCTTTTCAGACCATTCAGACGGTTCAGACGGTCTTTTTCAGACGGCGGGCGGGTCTGACCATCGGCCTCACAGGCCAGACGAGGCCCCGGTTTCAGACGATTCAGACGATTCAGACCGTCTTTCTGGAGGCCGCGTCAGGGCGTCGTCTCGCCTGCCCTGCGCGCAAGAAAAAGGGCGGCGCCCGATGGACGCCGCCCCCTGTCAGTCGTGTCGTGTGGGGTGAGCCCTACTCGACAGGATCGCCGTTGATGTCGACCACGCGAACCTCACCCAGACCCAGTTCGCGGATCTTGGGCTCGATGGCCTCGCGGTCACCGACGACCACCCAGACGGTCGGACCGTCGCCCAGCACGTCCCGGGCTGCGGCCGAGACCGAGACGGGGGTGGTGGCGGCCAGTCCGGCGGCGCTGCGATCATAGTAGTCGTCCGGCAGGCCGTAGACGACCATCTGGACCAGATCACCGGCCACCGAGCCATTGGTTTCCCAATCGCCGGCCATGCCCTGGATCAGATTGGCCTTGTGCGCCGCCAGTTCCTGCTCGGCGACCGGACGACCGTCGACGATGTCGGTCAGTTCGCGGTCGATCTCGACCAGGCTGTCGGCCGTGCGGTCGGCCTGCACACCCGTCGAGACGAGGAACAGACGCTCGCCCGGCGTGCGGCGGATGCCCGAGCCGGCGCCGTAGGACCAGCCCTTGTCCTCACGCAGGTTCATGTTGATGCGGCTGGTGAAGGCCCCGCCCAGCGCCGTGTTCATGGCGGTGATCGCGGGTTCGGTCTCCGGGTTCAGCGGATCGATCAGGCGACCGGCCATGATGATCGACTGGGGACCGGGCCGGTTGACGATGAGCACCTGCGGCTGGCTGTAGCTGGGCGGCGTACCGACGCCCGCACGTTCGGGCAGCGGGGTCGAGGGCGCATCCCAGTCCGAGAAGGCGCGCTCCAGCTCGGGCACCAGTTCCGCCATGGTCGTGTCGCCGACGACCACCAGGGTGGCGTTGTCAGGACGGAACCAGGTGTCGTGGAAGGCCCGGGCATCCGCCGGGGTCAGCGACTGGACCGTGGCCTCGGTGCCCGAGGTCGCGCGGCCATAGGGGCTGTTGTCGCCATAGAGGGCGTCGGCCAGAACCCGGTTGGCGATGGCGCCCGGGTTACGGTTCGACTGCTGGATGCCCGAGATCTGCTGGGTCCGCGCCCGCTGGAAGTCTTCCTCACGGAAGGCGGGGTTCATGACCACATCGGCGAACAGGTCCAGCGACGGCCGCAGGCGCGATTCGATGGCGGTCATGCTGACGACCGTATAGTCGACGGCCGAGTTGGCCCCGAGCGTGGCGCCCAGCAGCTGCTGGCGGTCGCTGATCTCGAGGGCATCGAGGGTCTCGGTGCCGTTGGTCATGACCGCAGGCGTCAGGACGGCCAGGCCGTTCTTGTCTGCCGTTTCGGCGGCAGCACCGGCGTTGACGATCAGGTTCATGCTGACGGTCGGCACACCTGAACGGGGGGCCAGAACGACCTGCAGACCGTTGGACAGCGTCGCCCGCTCGAAGTCGGGGAAGCTGGCCATCGGCATTTCGCCGGCCTGCGGCATCTGCGAGCGATCAGCCCCCGTGGCCGCAGCCTGATAGTCCGGGAAGGGCAGGACCTCGAGGCTGTAGGAACCGTCCGACAGCCATTCACGACCCGCAGCGACCAGATCGGCCGGACGCGCGTCGAGGATGCGCTGGTAGCTGACACGCCAGGCGGCGGGGTTGTCGTGGAAGACCTCGCCTTCGGCCAGCAGGTCGGACTTGCCGCCGAAGCCGCCGATCCGCTCCAGACCGCGCACATAGGCCGAACCGGTCGAGGTCCGGGCGCGCTCCAGTTCGATCGGCGTCGGGCCGTCGGCCAGCAGGCGGGCGAGTTCCTCATCGATGATCGCCTCGATCTCGGCCAGATCCTGACCCGGCTTGGCGGTCGCGATGATCATGAACTGGCTGCCGATCTCGCCGTCCGAGACAAAGGCGCCGACATTGGTGGCGATCTGGTCATCGAACACCAGACGCTTGTAGAGGCGCGAGTTGCGGCCCGAGGTCAGCACCTGGGCCAGCAGGCCGAGGTGGTCAGTGTCGGCCTCGCCGGCCGGCGGCACGTTCCAGACCTTGTACAGACGCGGCTCGCCCACGCGGTCGTACATGACCTCACGCTGCTCGCCTTCCATGCGCGAGATCATGCGGGCGGGCTGGGTGACGGGCGGTCCGGGCGGGATGTCGCCGAAGTAGTGCTGGACCTTGGCCAGCGCCTCTTCCGGCGTGATGTCGCCGGCCAGCACGATCACGGCATTGGCCGGGCCGTAGTAGCTGCGGAACCAGTCCTGCACGTCGCTCAGTTCGGCGGCGTCGAGGTCAGCCATCTCGCCGATGACGGTGTGGCCGTAGGGGTGGTCATCCGGATAGGTGGCGAAGGTGATGGCGTTCCAGGCGCGGCCATAGGGCTGGTTCTCGCCCTGGCGCTTTTCGTTCTGGACGACGCCGCGCTGCTCATCGAGACGGGCCTGGTCGACCGCGCCCAGCAGGTGACCCATGCGGTCGCTTTCCAGCCACAGCATGGCGTCGAGGCCGCTGGTCGGGACGTTCTGGAAATAGTTGGTGCGGTCGTTGTTGGTCGTGCCGTTCTGGTCGGTGGCCCCCAGCAGCTCGGTCGCCTTGAAGAAGTCCGAGTTGAAGTTCTCCGACCCGTTGAACATCAGGTGCTCGAACAGGTGGGCGAAGCCCGAACGGCCTTCCGGCTCGTTCTTGGAGCCGACGTGGTACCAGATGTTGACGGCGACGATCGGGGCCTTGTGGTCCTCGTGCACGATCAGGGTCAGGCCGTTGTCCAGCACATAGCGGGTGAAGGGGATGTCCACGTCGGGAAGCGGCGGCAGGGCCGAGTCCTGGATCAGGGCATCGGCATCCGAGGCCGTCGCCGGCACCATGGCCTGCGGATCGGGACGGAGATCGGTCGACTGGGCCTGGGCGGCAGTCGCCAGGATGGCGGGCAGGCAGGCGCCCGCAATCAGATAGCTGCGAAGCGTGGACGGTCTCATGGATACACCCCTGTTTCCGGCTCCTCTACCGGAGCCTTCCCGAAAGTCCTAAACCGGGACCGACGCCGCGCAAAGGGCGCGAACATTGCGAATCCGTAAGGTTTGAGGAGGGGTTACGCAGCTGCGAAGCCGAAGGGCGGGAACGTGCACGAAGCCAGAGCCCGCCCGTCACACGCCGCATGATCCCCTCGATATTGCACCGCACACGAAAGGAATTGCCTATCGCAGCGCAATAGGTTCCTATGCGGTTCCGGGGGGTCGGGTTCAGCCGGAGTCGGCCTCGCCGCCTCCTCCCCTGAGCCGCCCCGGATCCCTGACATGCCCCCTTCCCCGCTTATGGCCCACCAGGCCGCCCTTGAGATTGACGCCGCCGCGACCGGCTGGATCCTGACGTCGACGGCCCTGGTGCTCCTGATGACCCTGCCGGGACTGGCACTGTTCTACGGCGGCATGGTGCGCCGCAAGAACCTGCTGGCGACCATCGCCCAGTCGACTGCCGCGCTGTCGATCGTGACCGTGCTGTGGTTCGTGGCCGGCTACAGCCTGTCCTTCGGCCAGGGCCCCGCCGCCCTGAACAGTCTGGTGGGCGGGCTGGATGCAGCCTTCCTGCGCGGCGTCGGCATCGACACCGCCCACAGCCTGTCACCGGGCCTGCCGGAGTTCCTCTGGATCGCCTATCAGCTGACCTTTGCCATCATCACGCCGGCGCTGATCGCGGGAGCCTTTGCCGAGCGGATGAAGTTCTCGGCCTCGCTGCTGTTCTTCGGCCTGTGGCACCTGATCGTCTATGCGCCGATCTGCCATCAGGTCTGGGGCGGCGGCTATCTGGGCGGCATGGGCGTGCTCGACTTTGCCGGTGGTGCCGTGGTGCACGTCAACGCCGGCGTCGCGGGTCTGGTCTGTGCTCTCGTGCTCGGGCCGCGCCATGGCTTTGGCCGGGACAATATGGCGCCCCACAACCTGTCGCTGACGGCCATCGGCACGGGCCTGCTGTTCGTCGGCTGGCTGGGCTTCAACGCCGGTTCGGCCTGGGCAGCAGACGGCATTGCCGCCGTTGCGGCCCTCAACACCATCCTGGCGGCGGCCACGGCGGCGCTGGGCTGGATGGTCGTCGAGTGGTTCGACCACAAGAAGCCGACCCTTCTGGGCCTGCTGTCCGGGATCGTCGGCGGTCTGGTCGGGGTGACGCCGGCCGCCGGTCTGGTCGATCCGATGGGCGCGTTCCTGATCGGCGCGATATCGGGCCCGGCCTGCTACTTCGGCGCAGTCTGGCTGAAGCGCGCCCTGAAGTACGACGACAGCCTGGACGCCTTCGGCGTGCATGGCATGGGCGGCATCGTCGGCGCCCTGCTGACGGGCGTATTCGCGTCTGCGGCCATCAACCCTGCGGCGGACGGCGCCTCGATCCTCAATCAGGCCTTGGGTCTGGTCGCGGTCATCGCCTGGAGCGCGGTCGGCACCTTTGCGGTCCTGATGATCTGCCGCTTCACGACCGGACTGAAGGTCACCCGCGAACAGGAGATCGAGGGCCTCGACGTCACCCAGCATGGCGAGGGCCTTCACTGACCGCCCGGACCTACATCATGGCAGCGGGTTCGAGCCGGTAGGTCACGCCGCCGGTTTCAGCCTCCATGCGGTTCAGCCCGGTGCGCCGGAAGCGGAGTACCGGCTCGCCACCGGCATCCGTCAGGGCGACCAGACCGCCGATGACACGCCACCCCGCCACCCGGGCGATGGCCGTCTTCTCGCAGCCCTCCAGATAGACGCCGAAGCCCTGGCCCTGTGGCGTCGTCTGGAGCGCAATGCGGCACTCCCTGTCGTCCGGACGGTCTGATGCATACAGCGCCCAGAGCCCGCTGACCTCTTCGGGGCCAACCGGAAGGGCATCCTGGGGGGCGTCGGTCATCTCGGGAGCTCCGGTGGCGGGCGATGCCTGGGGTTCGGCCGCCGTGCAGGCTCCGGCCGCGAAGGCCAGCGCGAGCAGGCCGGCGAGACCGGGACGGAGTCCGTCCATGGCAGGAAACTCCCTGTGGCGACGGCCGTTTGCCGACATGGTACTATCTCGGTCACCAATCGGTGGCTAGAGTAAGACATCCCCCGGTCGAACGTCGGCCGAACCCCTGAGTTGCGCGTGTTCAACGACCTGATCCCCGGAAAACCCGGAACCGAGCCTCTTGCCGAGGCGATCAAGGCGTGTCGCCCGCACTTTGGTTGGGCGGCCGTGTTCAGCGCGCTCGTGAACCTGCTGTATCTCACGCCCACCCTGTACATGATGCAGGTGTATGACCGGGTCGTACCGACCGGGGGCGTGCCGACATTGCTGCTGGTCAGCGCCATCGCCGTGTTTGCCCTGGCGACTCTGGCCCTGCTGGACTGGCTGCGCACCCGGCTGCTGGTGCGGGCGGGGCTGAGGCTGGACCGCCTTCTGGTCTCCCGGCTGCTGGGCCGGGTTGTAGACCTGCAGGCCCATTCTCCTGGCAGTCAGGCGCTGCGAGAGTTCGACCACGTCCGAAGCGCCGTGTCGGGACAGGGCACCCTGGCCCTGTTCGATGTGCCGTGGACGCCCATCTACATCGGCTGCTGTTTTCTGCTGCACCCCGCGCTCGGCGCCCTGACCCTGGCGGGCGGAATAGTGCTGTTCGTGCTGGCGGTGCTGAATGAGCGGGACAGTCGTCCGCGCCTGACCGATGCCATGAAGGAAGGGCAGGCTGCCTATGCCGCCCAGGAAAGCATGGCGGCCCAGAGCGAGGTTGTCCGGGCGCTGGGCATGCGGCAGGCCGGGATCGCCCTGCAGGTCCGCCAGCGCCAGATCGCGACCCAGCGGCAGGCCGAGGCCCAGTTCACTGGCGGTCGCTATACCGGCATCATCAAATTCCTGCGCCTGATGCTGCAGTCTGCGGCCCTGGGGCTGGCTGCCTATCTGACGGTCAATGGCGAGATTTCGGCGGGGTCGATCATTGCCGCCTCGGTCCTGCTGACCCGGGCCGTGCAGCCGATCGAACAGATGGTCGGTGCCTGGCCTACCCTGATGCAGGCCAGGTCCTCATGGAAATCCCTGCTGCAGATCTTTGCCTCCACCGCCCGGGTGGACCGGGAACTGACGACCCTGCCCCCGCCGGAAGGCCGGCTGTCCCTGGAGCAGGTCACGGTGCGTCTGCCCGGCGCCCAGACGACGCAACTGAAGGGTGTTACCCTGACGCTTGAGCCGGGGCAGGTGCTGGGCGTGATCGGCCCGAGCGGGTCCGGCAAGACGACGCTGGCGCGGGTGGTGGCCGGCGCGATTACCCCCACCTCCGGCTCGGTCCGGCTGGACGGGGCCGACTATGACGCCCGTGAAGGCGACCGGCTGGCGGAATATATCGGCTATCTGCCCCAGGTGCCGGGCCTGTTTGCCGGTACCGTGAAGGACAATATCTCGCGCTTCCAGTCGGCGCTGGGCGCGCCCGCCGAGGAGGTCGACCGGGAAGCCATTGCTGCGGCGCAGGCCGCAGGCGTGCATGAGATGATCCTGCGCCTGCCCGAGGGCTATGACACCCGCCTCGGCCCCAACGGCGCCGGCCTGTCGGTCGGGCAGTCCCAGCGGGTCGCCCTCGCCCGCGCCCTCTATCGCAATCCGGTCGTTCTGGTTCTGGATGAGCCGAACGCCAATCTGGACCAGGAAGGCGAGACCGCGTTGGTCCAGGCAATCCGCACTGCGACCGCGCGCGGCACCACCGTCATCATGGTCGCCCACCGTGCCGGCGTGCTCGGCATTGCGGATCGTTTGCTGATGCTGAAGGACGGGGTGCCGCAGATGGAGGGCGCTCGTGACGAGGTTCTGGCCCGACTGAATCCGGGCCGGACCCGCCCGACCGTCGTGCCCCCGCCGGGAGCCCGGTCGGCGTGAGCGAAACCCCGGCATCATCCGGCCAGCCCCGTGCGAACGTTCTCGACGACACGGTAGAAGACTCCCCACGCGGTGAGCTGCGGGTCGGGCTGGCCATTATCGGCCTGTTCTTCATCCTGTTTCTGGGATGGGCCGCCTTTGCCCCGCTGGATGCCGGCGCCTTTGCGACCGGACAGGTCGCCGTCTCGGGAAATCGCCAGGCCGTCCAGCATCGCGACGGCGGCGTCGTCAGTGCGCTTCACGTCGCGGAGGGGGACACGGTCGAGGCGGGCCAGATCCTGATCGAGGTCGCAGGCGGAGAACTGGCGGCGACCGAGCGGGGCCTGACCGGACAGGTCGTGGCCCTGCTGGCACAGCGCGCCCGGCTGGCGGCCGAGCGGGATGGACTGGGCGCGATTCCCGTCCCGCCCGAGTTCGCCGCCATGTCCCCCGAGGATCAGGCCCTGGCCAATGAAGCCATGGCCCTGCAGCGCCAGCAATTTACCGCCCGACGCACGGGTCGCTCGACCCAACGCGGCGTACTGGGCCAACGGGTCAACCAGCTTCAGCAACAGGTCTCCGGCTATGAGCGGCAGCTGGAAGCCAATGCCGAACAGAGGCGTCTGATCGCGGAGGAATTGGCCGACGTCCGCCGACTGGCCGAGCAGGGCTATGCGCCCATCAGCCGGGTGCGCGCGCTGGAGCGACAGGCGGCGGCTCTCGACGGCGAGGCCGGGTCGTTGCGTGCCGAGATCGCGCGGGCCAATGAGGCCATGGGCGAGGCGCGGCTGCAGATGTCCGGCGTCGGCACCGACATGGACGAGGACGTGACCGAACAGCTCCGCGCGGTCGAAGTTCAGTTGAACGAACTTCAGCCTCGCCTGTCAGAGGTGCGCGCCCAGATCGAGCGCAACCGGGTGCGGGCGCCCGTCTCCGGCCAGGTCGTCGGCCTGACCGTCTTCACGCCCGGCGGCGTGATCCAGGCCGGGCAGACGCTCATGGAGATCGTGCCGTCGAACGCGTCGCAGATCATCGTGGCCCGGGTTCAGCCGAACGACGTCGACAATCTGCGGGTGGGTCTGCTGACCGAGGTGAAATTCCCGGGCCTGCGCTCATCCAACCCACCGATCCTCAAGGGGCGCGTCGAACGCATTTCCGCCGACAGCTTCACCGAAGAGGGCTCGAACGCCCGCTACTTCCGGGCCGAGATCGTCGTGCCCCCGGAAGAGCTGGCCAAGCTGGGCCGGGGCGCCGATTCCATCCGGACAGGCTCGCCGGTCGAGGTGGTGATCGTACTGCGGCGCCGGACCCTGCTGCAGTACATGATCGAGCCCCTCGCGCGGGGCCTGTGGCGGACGGGAAGCGAAATCTAGCGCCTATCCCGCCGCCTTCACCTGCTGGCGGAAACGGTGGAGCAGGGGTTCGGTGTAGCCGTTCGGCTGCTCGACGCCTTCGAACACCAGCGCCCGCGCCGCCTGGAAGGCGAGGCTGTCGTCGAAAGCGGGCGCCATGGGGCGATACAGCGGATCGCCCGCATTCTGGGCATCGACCTTGGCCGCCATGCGTCGGAGGGCGCCGTCGACCTGCTCGGCCGTGCAGACGCCGTGCAGAAGCCAGTTGGCCATGTGCTGGCTGCTGATCCGGAGTGTCGCGCGGTCCTCCATCAAGCCGACGTCATGAATGTCGGGCACCTTGGAACAGCCCACGCCCTGATCGATCCAGCGCACCACATAGCCGAGGATGCCCTGGGCATTGTTGTCCAGCTCCTGCTCGATCTCTTCGGCACTCCAGTTGCGGCCCTCGGCCAAAGGCGGGGTCAGCAGGTCCTCGAGCGGGCGCGGCCCGGCGGCGCCCATTGCCTTTCGCACTTCAAAGACGTCGGTCTGGTGATAGTGCAGCGCATGGAGGGTGGCGGCCGTCGGTGAGGGCACCCAGGCGGTGTTGGCCCCCGTCTTGGGATGGCCCGCCTTTTCGTCCAGCATCTGCGCCATGCGGTCCGGCGCGGCCCACATGCCCTTGCCGATCTGGGCCCGGCCCGACAGGCCGCACTGGAGGCCGATCGCCACATTGCGCTGCTCATAGGCGGCGATCCAGGTGCTGGTCTTGATCTCGCCCTTTCGCACCACCGGCCCGGCCTGCATCAGGGTGTGGATCTCGTCGCCCGTGCGGTCGAGGAAGCCCGTGTTGATGAAGACGATCCGGTCCTTCACCGCATGGATACAGGCGGCCAGATTGGCCGAGGTGCGGCGCTCCTCGTCCATCACGCCGACCTTGATCGTGTGGCGCTCCAGCCCCAGCAGGTCCTCGACCGCGTCGAACAGGCGGTTGGTGAAGGCGCACTCGTCCGGCCCGTGCATCTTGGGTTTGACGATGTAGATCGAGCCCGCGCGGCTATTCCGGTAGTGCCCCAGCCCGCGCAGATCGTAGAGGCCGATCAGGCTGGTGAGAATGGCATCGAGGATGCCTTCGGGGGCTTCCGAGCCATCGGGCATCAGCACCGCCGGGGTGGTCATCAGGTGGCCGACGTTCCGCACGAACAGGAGGGCGCGCCCGGGAAGGGTCAGTTCTGCGCCCTCGGTCGTGACATAGGTGAGATCGGGTGCGAGGCGGCGGGTCAGGGTCTTGCCACCCTTGTCGAAGGTCTCGGCCAGATCGCCCTTCATCAGGCCCAGCCAGTTGCGGTAGGCCGCGACCTTGTCCTCGGCGTCCACGCAGGCGACCGAGTCCTCCAGATCGACGATGGTGGTCAGCGCCGACTCCAGCAGGACATCGGCGATGCCCGCCGGATCGGTGCGGCCGATCGGGTGGTCCGGGTCGAACACCACCTCGATATGCAGGCCATTGTGGCGGAACAGGCGGCCCCGTTCGGTCTGGCCCACATACTGTCCGGTGTCGCGCAGGGCGATGCCCTGATGCGGGTGGCTGAGCTCGGCCCACGAGCCTTCGACCAGCGGCAGGGCCTCGTCCAGAAACGCCTTGGCCCGGGCGACGACGCGGGCACCGCGGTCCGCGTCATAGCCACCCGCGGGCGGCAGGTCGCCCAGCGCGTCCGTGCCGTAGAAGGCATCGTACAGACTGCCCCAGCGGGCGTTGGCGGCGTTCAGGACAAAGCGGGCGTTCAGCACCGGCACGACCAGTTGCGGACCGGCCAGGGTGGCGATTTCGGCATCGACATTCTGCGTGCCGACGGTGAAAGGCGCGGGCGCCTCGGCCAGCCAGCCGATCTGCTTCAGGAAGTCGCGCTGGGCGGCCACGTCGTACGGCTGGCCCTTGCGGTCCCTGTGCCAGGCGTCGATGCGGGCCTGAAGATCGTCGCGCACAGCCAGCAGGCGCCGGTTCTCGGGCTCGGCCCAGTCGAGCAGCGCCCGCACGCCCGACCAGAATTCCCCTCCGTCGATCCCCAGCCCCGGCAGAACCTCGTCCTCGACAAAGGCCGCAAGGATGGGGGCAACGGTCAGATCGGCACGGACGGGCATGGGCAGTCAGTCTCCTGTTCCGGGGAGCTGTAACATTCCGTGATGACCCGGCGTAAGTCGAGGCCCGATTTTGCAGCGCAGCGGATCAGGGCCGGGCCCGGGCGTCGAAGTCCGCCCGGGCAGCCTCGATTTTCTCCAGGTTGGCCTCCGCCCAGCCCCAGACACCGCAGAAGGCCTCGGCCAGCGTCCGGCCCATATCCGTCAGGGCATAGTCGACGCGCGGCGGAATGACCGGGTGGACAGTGCGCGTGACCAAACCGTCGCGCTCCATCTGGCGCAGGGTCTGGGTCAGCATCTTCTGGCTGATGTCACCCACGTGCCGGCCGACCTGGGTAAAGCGGGTCGGACCGTGCTCTTCCAGGACCTCGAGGATCAGCAGGGTCCACTTGTCCGCCACGCGCCCGATCACCTCCTTGACCAGGGCCTCGACGCGCGGGTCGGCGGGCATGTCGGTCACAGGATCCTTAATGCGGGCGGGCGGAAGCGCCGTCATGGCCGTCACTCTCCTTCAGGTAAGTACAAATCTTTTCGGTGCCTTCTTACCACAAGTGCGCGGCATGCCCAGTTTGGGGCTCGCGAAAAGGAGACCCCCCATGCAAATCGCCAACGACACTATTCTCATCACCGGCGGCAGCGCCGGCATCGGCCGCGCCCTTGCCGAGGCCATGCACCGTGACGGAGCGAAGGTCATCATCACCGGTCGCCGCGAGGATGCCCTGCGCTCGGTCGCCGAGGCCAACCCGGGCATGGACTGGGCCGTGCTGGACATGACCGATGCCGCCGCCATCGCCGCCTTTGCCGCCCAGGTCACCCGCGACCACCCGGCCCTCAATGCCGTCATCCACAACGCCGGCATCATGGAGGTCGAGGACCTGACGGCCGACGCCTGGGACCTCGACCGCGTCGACCGCACCCTGGATACCAACCTGCTCGGCCCGATCCGGCTGACCGCCGGCCTGATCGGCCATCTGAAGCAGCAGCCGATGGCGAGTGTCATGACCGTGTCGTCAGGACTGGCCTTTGTGCCGTTGGCTGCAACACCGATCTATTCGGCGACCAAGGCGGCCATCCACTCCTGGACCCAGGCCCTGCGCAGCCAGCTGAAGGACACCCCCATCGAAGTGCTGGAACTGGCCCCGCCGGGCGTCGCCACCGACCTGATGCCGGGCCATGCCGAGAACCCCGCCTCCATGCCGCTCGATGCCTATATCGCCGAGGTCATGGACCTGATCCGCTCGGGCAATACCCCGGCCGGCGAGATTCTGGTCGAACGTGTCAAACCGCTCCGCTTTGCCGAACGTGACGGCTATCAGGCGGTCTACGCGCATCTGAACGGCGGCTGATCGCCGGAAAGAATGAGGGCCGGCCTTGACTTGGCCGCAATGGAGGCCCACTTGCGCTGCATCGCACAATCGCGATGCCCGGTGCGCTCCAGCGCGTGTGGGTCCCTGATACCGGGACCTGACTGTAGAAGCGACCGGCCCTCACATCTCATTCGCTGCCCGGACACGCGGGGTGGCGCCCGTTCAAGCCGGTTCCTGAAGACAGGGGCCGGACAGGCGGTGCGCCCATGGGTCGTGCCGCATGCGAAAGATCATCCGCCATGAGCCACACCACTTTTGACTCCATGGGCCTTAACCCGGCCCTCCTTCAGGCGCTTGCGTCCGAGGGTTACACCACCCCCACCCCGATCCAGGCCCAGTCCATCCCCGATGTAATGACCGGCCGTGACCTGCTGGGCATCGCCCAGACCGGCACCGGCAAGACGGCGGCCTTTGCCCTGCCGATCCTGCACCGGCTGGCGGCCAACCGCGTCGCCCCCCTGCCCCGCACCACCCGGTGTCTGGTGCTTTCGCCGACGCGCGAACTGGCCACCCAGATCGCCGAAAGCTTCAAGGCCTATGGCAAGCACCTGGGCTTCCGCGTGGCCGTGATCTTCGGCGGCGTGAAGTACGGCGCCCAGGAGCGTGCCCTGCAGCAGGGACTGGACGTTCTGGTCGCCGCCCCCGGGCGTCTGCTGGACCACATCCAGCAAAAGAACCTGGACCTGAGCGCCACCGAAATCTTCGTGCTGGACGAGGCCGACCAGATGCTCGACCTCGGCTTCATCAAGCCGATCCGCCAGATCGTCAGCCGCATTCCGGCCAAGCGCCAGAACCTGTTCTTCTCGGCCACCATGCCGTCGGAGATCGGCAAGCTGGCCGGCGAACTGCTCAAGGATCCCAAGCGGGTCCAGGTGACGCCCCAGGCCACCACCGTGCAGCGCATCAAACAGTCGGTCGTCTGGATCGAACAGGGCCGCAAGCGCGCCCTGCTGACCGAAATGTTCAGCGATCCCGGCTATACCCGCTGCCTGGTCTTCACCAAGACCAAGCACGGCGCGGACAAGGTCGCGGCCTATCTGGAAGCGGGCGGCGTCGAGGCCGGTGCCATCCACGGCAACAAGAGCCAGCCCCAGCGCGAGCGCACCCTCGAGGCCTTCAAGAAGGGCAAGCTCCGGGTACTGGTCGCCACCGACATCGCCGCGCGCGGTATTGATGTCGATGGCGTGTCGCACGTCGTGAACTTTGAACTGCCCTTCGTGCCCGAAGCCTATGTGCACCGCATCGGCCGGACGGCGCGGGCCGGCGCCGACGGCACCGCCATCAGCTTTGTCGCCGGTGACGAGATGAAGCTGCTGAAGGACATCGAAAAGGTCACCCGCCAGAAGATCCCGGCGATCGACCGTCGCAACGACAAGGCGCTGGGCGCCCTGGATGCCGCCATCAGCGCCGCCGGTGTCGCCAAGAAGCCGACCCTGCCCGATCGTGAGGATCGCCCGGGCCGCGACGGAGACGGCGAAGGCCGTCGTCGCAACCGGCGCGCGCCGCGCGGCAATGCTCCGCGTGGAAACGGGCCGAAGGGCGAAGGTCAGCGTGGCCCCCGCCCCGAGCGGTCGTCCTACAACCCCATGGCCACGGAACAGGGTGGCGCCGGCTCGCCGCCTCCGGTGGCAAAGCTGAAGCGCCGGCGGCGTCCGGCCCGCAAGCCCGCGACCGCCACCAGCTAGGCCTCGACAGACCCCCTTCGGCAACGGAGGGGGTATTGTTCATATGGACCTGTTTGCATTTTAAACTGGTCTATGGTATCCAGCCGACTTCACTGGAGGCCGCCCTATGTCCCTGACCCCTTCCCCGCCCGCCGACCAGCGCCTGCATGGACTGGATGCCCTGCGCGGATTCGCGCTGCTGCTCGGCGTGGTGCTTCACGCCAGCCTGTCCTTCTTCCCGGAGCAGACCTGGATCGTTCACGACTCCAGCACCTCGATCGGGGCGGCCTGGCTGTTCTTCGCGATCCACCTGTTCCGTATGACGGCCTTCTTCCTGATCGCCGGCCTGTTCGCCCATATGATGCTGGGCAGGCGGGGCTGGATCGGGTTTGCAAAGGATCGGCTGATCCGCATCGCAGGCCCTTTCGCGGTCTTCTGGCTGCCGGTCATGGCGGGGATCATCACCGCCCTGGTCTGGAATGCCTATGCTACCGGCCTGATCACGCCCGGTGCCGAACCGGCACCCAACCCCACCTATGACTGGACCAACTTCCCCCTGACCCATCTATGGTTCCTGTGGGTGCTGCTGATCTTTTACGTCGCCATGTTGGTGCTGAGGGCGCCGTTCGCCCTGCTGGACCGGAACAGCGGCTGGGGACGGACGATGGACCGCCTGACGGGCGCATTGATCGGGCCCTGGACACCAGTCGTCCTGGCCCTGCCATTGGCCTGGGCCCTCTGGAGCGACCCGACCTGGATTGCCTTCTTCGCCGTGCCCACGCCGGACGCGGGCCTGATCCCCAATACCGCAGCGCTGGTCGGCTTTGGTACAGCCTTTGGGATGGGCTTCCTGCTGGATCGTCGCCGCGACCTGCTGCAGCGGATCGCCGGCTGGTCGCCGGTCTTCCTCGGCCTCGCGGTCGGGACCGGGATCACCGGCTACATGCTGGCCGGAGGGCCCGTGCTCGTACCGATGGCCGAGCAGACGAGTGACAAGGCGGTGCTTGCCGTCGTCATGGCAATCGCAGTGCATGCCTCCGCGCTGGCAGCCATGGGCCTGTGCCTGAAATTCCTGTCGTCGGCCGCGACGTGGCGCCGTTACCTGTCTGACTCGTCCTACTGGGTCTACATCCTTCACCTGCCGCTGGTCATGCTGGCCCAGGTGTGGATCCAGGACTGGCCCACCCCGTGGTGGATCAAGCTGGGCGGCGTCTCTCTGGGCGTGCTGGCCATTTGCCTGGTCACCTATGAGCTGCTGGTCCGCCACACCTTCATGGGCCGCTGGCTGAACGGGCGTCGCATTCCCTGGAAACGTCCTGTCGATGCCATCCCCGTTCCCGCCGAATAGCTTGCCAAGCCCTGCCCGGTCGTTCACCTCAGGATACCGGCTCCGGAGACTCACATGACCGATCATTCCCGCAGCACACCGGAAGCGGATCTGGCCTTCCTGCGCTCCGTCATCGAGGGCGGTATGAGCGGCCGGGGCATGCTGACCATGGGCGTCGCCTATATGGCGGGCGGCATCCTCTATGGCCTGCAGTGCCTGTTCCACATCGCCCAGATGAAGGGGTGGGTGGTCCTGGCGCCCCTGCCGACTCTTCTCGTGCTGATTGGCTTCACAGCTGCCTTCTGCCTCGTCCTGGGCTGGGCCGTGCGCGAGGATCGAAAACTCAAAGTGTCACAGGGCCCGCTCGCCACACGCACCATGAACGCGGCCTTCAGCGCCACGGGCATGGTCAATCTGGCGGTCATCCTGATCTTCGGTGTGGGCTCTGCGCGGGATCACGACTTTGCCACCTGGCTCTACTACCCGGCCATCGTGTTCGCCGCCCAGGCCGCGGCCTGGTACGTCGCCTGGAGCCTGAAGCGACGCGCCTGGATGCTGGCCACCGCAGCCGGGGGGTGGGTGACGGCGGTGGGCCTCGGCCTGCTGGTCCGCCATGGCGACATCTACCTCTATGTCTGCACCGCGGCCCTGTTCCTGCTGTTCGCCCTGCCCGGCTGGATCATGGTGCGCGGCGCGATGCAGGTCCGGACCGCGACCTGATCCATGGCACTGGGCGACCTCGGACGGATCGATGAGGTGATTCACGGCCGCATGCGGCTGGGGATCATGGTCTATCTGGCCGATGTCGAGAGCGCCGATTTCACCGAGCTGAAGACCGTGCTGGAGGCCACCCAGGGCAATCTGTCGGTCCACCTGAAGAAGCTGGCCGAGGCGGATTATGTGGCCATCACCAAGCGGTTCAAGGACAACAAGCCCCTGACCGAAGTTGCGATCACCGAGACCGGGCGACGCGCCTTTGCGGCCTATCTGGATGCCCTGAGCGGACTGATCGGAGGACGCGACTGATGGCGCCCGTGGTTGTTGATCCGGATCGCGTCCATGCCTTCGAGGACGCCGGGGCGTTCAACGCATGGCTGGACGGGCACCACGCCCAGGAGCCCGAGGTCTGGATCCGGATATTCAAGGTGCGCTCGGGATACACCAGTGTAACCTGGGCCGAGGCGGTGCCGGTGGCCCTGGCGTGGGGCTGGATCGACGGCATCCGGAAAAGCCTCGACGACGCCAGCTTTCTGCAGCGCTTCACGCCGCGCGGCCCGAAAAGCGTGTGGAGCGAGATCAATGTCGCCCACGCCGAGCGGCTGATTGCCGAGGGCGCCATGCAGCCGTCGGGGCTGAGGCAGGTCGAGGCGGCCCGGGCGGACGGGCGCTGGGCGAAGGCCTATCGCGTCAAGAACGCCGAGGTTCCGGAAGATCTGATGGCCGCCATACAGGCCAACTCGCAAGCGCTGGCGATGTTCGGCACGCTCACCGCCAATAATCGCTTCGCCCTGATCCACCGAACGGAGTCGTTGAAGACCGAGGCGGGGCGGAAGAACCGGATCGCGCAGTTCGTCGACATGCTCGCACGCGGCGAGACGATCTATCCGCAGGGGCGAAAGACATGATCAGACGCCCCCGCGTCATGGGCATCGTCAATGTGACTCCGGACAGCTTTTCCGACGGCGGGCGGCTGTCGACGCTCGAGGCTGCGGTGACGCATGGCCTGGCACTGGTCACGCAGGGCGCGGACATTCTGGACATCGGCGGCGAGAGCACGCGGCCCGGCGCCGATCCGGTCAGCGAAGGCGACGAACTGGCGCGCGTCCTCCCCGTCATCGAGGCGCTCCGCCGGCAATGGGACGGGCCGATCAGCATCGACACGCTCAAGCCCGCCGTGGCCCGCGCGGCGGTGAAGGCCGGCGCCACGATGTGGAACGATGTCACCGCCCTCGGAGGAAGATCCGCCAGCCCCGCAGTGGCGGCCGAACTCGGGTGCGACGTCGTGCTGATGCACATGCAGGGCGAGCCGCGCACCATGCAAGCCGCGCCCCGCTATGACGATGTGGTGGTCGAGGTCCGCGACAGGCTGGTGGAGCGTGCCGCAGCGGCCATGGCGGCAGGTGTCGCCCGTGAACGCATCTGGCTGGACCCGGGCATCGGCTTCGGCAAGACGCTGGATCACAATCTGGCGCTCACACGACATCTCGACGTGCTCACGGCCACCGGCTTTCCGGTCCTCTTCGGGGCCAGCCGGAAGCGGATGATCCAGGCGGTGGATCCCTCAGCCCACGATCCCCTCGACCGGCTGGGGGGTTCGCTGGCCCTGGCGCTGGAGGCCGCGCGGCGCGGCGCCGAACTCATCCGCGTCCATGATGTGCGCGAGACGGTTCAGGCCCTGGCCGTACAGGCGGCGATCAGCGGTCCCTGACCTCCCGGTCGACCGGCTCGGGGCTGGGTCGAAGCAGATCCTCGGCGGCGTCGTTGGCCGAGGCCTTGGGGGCGGGCTCCCTGGGCTCGGGCTGCGGCGGGGTGCGGCCCCTGGGCGACTTGCCCAGAACGTCGAGCGCGTCGTCGCCCTCCCGGCCGAAGATGCTGCGGATCCGCAGGTCGGTCTGCGGAAAGGGAATCTCGATCCCGGCCTCGTCCAGCGCCTCGGCGATGGCCCAGGTGTAGGCGGCATGCATCGCCGCCGGGCGCTTCACGGCCTCCTGGGTGGGCCAGACCAGCAGTTCGAAGTCGAGACCGGACTCGCCGAAGCCGACCAGCCAGACCTGGCATTTGCGGGCGTCCGTCTCGGGCAGGGTGAAGGGAATCGCGCGCGCCGCCTTCAGCACCACATCGCGGACTTCGCCCCGGTTGGCACCATAGGCCACCGAGAAGGGTACGTGGATACGGCGGGTATCGCCCTTCAGCGTCCAGTTGGTGACCTTCCCCTCGATCAGGTTCGAGTTGGGCACGATGATGTTGATGTTGTCATTGGTGCGGATGCGGGTGGCGCGCGGCCCGATCTCGACGATGGCCCCGCGGGCGTCATCCAGCTCGACATAATCGCCCACCGACACCATGCGGTCGAAGATCAGGAACAGGCCGGAGACGAACTCCTTGACCACGCCCTGAAGACCCAGACCCACACCGATGCCGATGGCGCCGGCGAACACGGCCAGCGATGAGAGGTTCAGCCCCGCCGCGGACAGCCCCATGATCACCCCGGCGACCAGGATTCCGTAGCCAACCAGCTTCTCCAGCAGATAGAGCGCCTGGGTCGTACGGGACGCTTTCTGCCGCAGCCGTCGTATGCCTCGGGTCGCCCCCCAGGACAGCACCACGGCAAGGCCGATCACGATGGCCCCGCTGACCAGACCCCCCAGCGTCAGGGATATGCCGCCCAGCCGCAGGACCGCAGCCTCCTGCAGGGTTTCGATTTCCTGGAACATGGAATGCTAATGCCCAGCTTGGCCGTGACGTTCCCGTCATGCTTGGCGAAACGCCCGCCCCGCCCCTATATCGTCGGATCGGCCCATCCGGGGCGCGACAAGGGGCCGATAGCATGACCACCACCCGGGGACGCCGTTTCCTTCCTTCCCTCAGTCTGCAGGTGCTGGCTGCGCTGGCACTGGGCCTCGGAGTGGGCGCGATCGCCCAGACCCGGGGCCTGCCGGGCGGGGCCGAGACGGCCGGCTTCATCGGCTCGCTGGGTCAGCTGTGGCTGAACGCCCTCAAGATGACCATTGTGCCGCTGGTCTTCTCCCTGCTCGTGACGGGGATCGCCTCGATTGCCGGAGCTGCGCATGGCCCCGGACGGGCGGGCCTGCTGGCCGGGCGGGCGCTGCTGGTGTTCGGCATCCTGATCGTCGTGGCCACCGTCTATGCCATTGCGGCCTCGTACGGTCTTCACGCCCTCTGGCCCATCGACCCTGAGGGCGGCGCGCGCCTGATCGCAGGTGCCCCCGCCACGCCCGAGGGCGTCGGCCCCGGCGCGCCGTTCGGAGAGTTCCTGAAGACCCTAGCCCCGGCCAACCCGATCCGCGCCGCCGCCGAGGACGCCATTCTCGGCCTCGTGGTGTTTGCCGTCTTCTTCGGCTTTGCCGCCACCCGCCTGCCGGACCGCTTGCGTCTGCCGCTGGTGACCTTCTTCGAAGCGGTGTCCGAGACGATGATCGTGATCGTCCGCTGGGTGCTGCTGGCCGCGCCGATCGGCGTGTTTGCGCTGGCGCTGGGCGTCGGTCTGACCGCCGGCGTGGGCGCGGCGGGCACCCTGGCCCACTACATCGCCCTGGTCTCGCTGGCGACTATCGGCATCACACTGCTCTGCTATCCGCTGGCCATGGTGTTCGCCAAGGTCAGCCTGGCCGGGTTCGCACGCGCCGTGGCCCCGGCCCAGGTGGTGGCCTTTTCAACCCAGTCGTCGCTGGCCAGTCTGCCCGTCATGGTCGAGCGGGCGGTGGATGCCCTCGGCGTGTCCCGGCCCACGGCGGGTCTGGTGCTTCCGCTGGCGGTCGCCGTCTTCCGCATCACCAGCCCGGTCGCCAATCTGGGCGTCGTCATTTATTGCGCCCACCTGTTCGGCATCGAGCCCAGTATGGGGCAGCTGTTTGCAGCGGGGCTCACGGCCGTTCTGGTCAGCGTCGGCTCGGTCGGCCTGCCGGGTCAGATCAGCTTCTTCGTCTCGATCGCGCCCATCTGTATCGCCATGGGCGTGCCATTGCAGATCCTGCCGCTGCTGCTGGCGGTCGAAGTGATCCCCGACATCTTCCGCACGGTCGGCAATGTCACCGCCGACATGGCGGTGGCCCGCATCGTCGAGGATGAAGCGGGCGCGCTGCCGGAAGCCGGCTGACGTCGCCCGTCAGTTGCCCGGTCGGCGCCCGGCCTCGAGGATCGGCATGCCGGCCTCGGTCGGCAGATAGATGATCTGGCGGTCACCCTGCCCGGCCGTCTCCTGCAGCATATTGATATAGGCCCAGCGCAGATAGTTATCCGGCCCGCCGAGGCTCTCGGCCATGATGCGGTTGGCCTCGTTCGTGCCCTTTGCGCGGGCCACCTCGGCCTGGGCCGTCAGTTCGGCGGCGTCCAGCAGGGCCTGGGCCTCCAGCACGCGGATCTGCCGGTTCTGGAGGGCTTCCTGATAGGCCGCCTTGCCCGCCATGCGCTTGGCGTAGACGTTGTAGGCGGGCATCCCGATCAGGAACGCCCCCGCTACCAGTGCGATGAGCGCTGCGATCGTGATGGTGAAGCCCGTACCGCGCATGACATACCTCTCTCAATGGAGGTCAGAGGCTGGGCGGCTGAGGCGATCAGGTCAAGGCGCAGGCGTCAGTTCGGCACCAGTTCGATGATATCGAGATTGGACTCGTACTGGGGCCACGGGATCACCAGCCGCCAGCGGCGCGAGCCGATCCGCTCCAGCACAGCCACCATGTCGCGATCCGGATTCTGGCCGTAGGAGTTGGCCGCCGGCTCGGAGCCCAGTGACATCGAGCCCAACATCACCATCTCGCGGTTCGATTCGGGGAACAGCAGGCCGGACGGCCGCTGCGACCCGGTCAGCTTGGAGAATTTCAGGCCGGCTGGGGTGCGCTCGATCCGGCAGTCGAACCAGCCGTAAACGACATAGCCCAGACCGCTCTCTCCCCCCTGCGAGCCCAGTTTGACCGTACGACAGCGATAGTCGCCCTCGGGGGGCGTGACGCCGCCCACAGCGGCACCCGGGTCAATCAGGGCGCCCAGCGAGCCGAGATCACCCGAGCCTTCCTGCCGGCGCGCCTGTTCCAGCGCGAGGCGCCAGGCGGCGTCGACGCGGCCGTACCGGTCCCGGTCATAGGAGGTGATGATGCTGCGCCAGTCGCGCAGGACCGGTCCCGAGCCGTCCGGCGGCGGAGGCGGCGGCGGAGGTCCACCCGCACCCGGCCCATAGCCGCCTCCTGCAGAGGCGCAGGCCGAGAGCATAAGGGTCGCAAGGGCGGTCAGGCCCAGCGTGCGGGCAAGTCGAGACATCGACATGGCGGCTCCTTTGTCAGGCCGACAGTGGGCCCGCCCGGAGCGCAGAGGTCAAGGGTTTGGCCGGGCGGACTATTCGCCGCTGTCGGCGGTCTCGGCCTGCACCTTGCGGCGCGGGGCACGACGACGGGGGGCCGGCGCCTCTGCATCACCTGCAGCCTCGGCGGCCTCTACGGCGCGCGGCGTCGGACGGGTCAGGAAGCCCGGCAGGGCGTCGGCGGTCGAGCTCTCGACGGCCGGAGCCTCTTCGCGCGGGCGACGCGGACGGCGGGCCGGACGCTCCGGCGCTTCACCGGCGTCAGCCACCGACTCCGGTGTGCTTTCCGACGACGAGGTGTCCGCGTCGGACGAAGAGCCTTCGCCTTCCGCTTCCGGGCTGCCGCGCCGATTGCGTTGTTCGTCCTTGCGGCGCTCCCAGCGTTCACGACGCGATTCCCGGCGGTTTCCGCTGTCGCCGTCGCCGCGAGCCTCGGAATCCTGACCGCCGTCGCGGTCACTGGAGGGCTGGCCCTCGCGGCCCTGCTGCGGGTTCTGGCCGCCCTGGGCGGTGTTCTGACCGTTGTTCTGGCCGTTGTTCTGTTGCCCGTTCTGCTGGGCGTTCTGTTGTGCCTGCTGGGCGGCGAGGAAGGCGGCCGCCTGGGCGCCACTCTCGTCCTCGAAGTCGATGTCGAAACCCTGGTTGGACAGTTCGCGCTGGGCGATCTCCGAGACGGGCCGTTGCGGCTGGAGCGCCCTCAGCACGCGGAAATAGTGCTCGGCGTGCTGCATGTAGTTTTCGGCCAGAACGCGGTCACCGGCCGAGGACGCATCGCGCGCCAGCTGCATATAACGCTCATAGACCGTCTGGGCGTTGCCCCGGACCTTGATGTTCTCGGGCCCTTGCGAATCCCAGGACCGGTTCGGGTTGGCGCTGTTCGCCGAATTCCCACCGGGCTTCCTGTTGCGACCGCGCTGGCGCTTCATGCCCTTGAAATCTCTCATAGACTCTACCGTTCCGGGAGGTTGGCCGACTACAGGTTTCAGGCCGTGTTGTGTTTCGTCTGTCCGTGGCTCGGGACGTGCCCGCCATCAATGTCATCGGAAGCCGTTGTCTCCCCGCGGTCCACCCGGGCCCGGAGGGGGATCGGGTCGTCACGCATCCCGCTCGCCTGTCAGTTGGCCCGCGAGGGCGTACGGAGATGCGATTGGTGGGAGACAGCCAAGACTTAGCGCGCCTCGCCCCGCATTCCAAGGGGTCTTTTTGTGACGCCCGTCGGGTGTTCAGGACAGCAGGGACCGGTCCGGGGCCTGGGTTCGCGGGTCCGGGCCGTTGGTGACGACGCGATTGCGGTTGCCGAGATCGAGCACGACCTTCACATCCTCAAAGCCCGCCTCGTCGAACAGCGCCTTGACCGGCTCGCCCTGATCCCAGCCGATCTCGACCGCGAAGATGCCGCCGGGCTTCAGCACACGGCGGATTTCCGGCGCCAGCTGCCGATAGGCTTCCAGCCCGTCCGGACCGCCATCCAGCGCCAGATGCGGGTCATGGTCGCGCACCTCGGGATCCAGACCGGCGATGTCGGCCGTGGGGATGTAGGGGGGGTTCGACACGACCAGATCGAAACTGTGGTCCTCAAACCCGGTGGCCCACTCGGTGCGCAGGAAGGCAGCCCGCCCCTCGAGGTCGAGGTTCGCCGCATTGTCCCGGGCCACGGCGAGGGCCTCGGTCGAGATGTCGGTGCCCACGCCGGTGGCGCCCGCCCGCTCGGCCAGCACCGCCAGCAGGATGGCCCCCGACCCCGTACCCAGATCAGCGACCTGGAAGGCCTGATGCGGACCGAAGGCGGCCAGCGCCACATCCAGCAGGGTCTCGGTGTCCGGTCGCGGGCTGAGAACGTCGGGGGTGACGCTCAGCATGATCTTCCAGAAGCCCTTGCGGCCAAGGATCCGCGACACCGGCTCGCGCTTCAGGCGCCGGTCGATCATGGCCTCATAGGCAGCGGCCTGATCGGGCGTGACCGTCCGGTAGGGGTCCGTCAGGATGTCGAGACGGCTGACGTTGCAGGCCGCCTCCAGCAGCAGGCGGGAATCGATCGACGGGCTGTCGATGTGACCGGCCTTGAGACGGGCCTGGGCGGTCTTCCAGGTTTTCAGCAGCGTGGAGGTGTCGGACATGGGGTGTGATTGGGGGGCGGCGCGGCGAAATTCAAGCGGAACGGCGCGACAGGCTTGGCCGTTTGCACGGAATGTCCAGACCTCCCCGGAAATCCGACGGCCCGTCCCTGCCCCTCGCGGGTCTGGCTGCGGCGCTGTTCGGGGGACTGGCCGCCGGAGCCGGCGCGGCCCACCTGCTGCACCGGAACGGCCACAAGGTCGGGCTGGACATGCGCCGCTACCGACCCGAACCGGCCGAACCCGAGCCGCCCTCTCCCGAGGACTATGAGGCCCGAGAGCCCGGCCGCGGACGCGTTGCCCAGCGCCCCCACCAGATTCCGCGCAAGGGCTGGACCGACATCCTGTGGCGTACGGGGGCCAGCTATTTCGGCGACCGGGTGGGGTTCGTCTCGGGCGGCGTGACCTTCTTCGTCCTGCTGTCGCTGTTCCCGACCCTGGCCATGATCGTCACCGTCTACGGCCTGTTCGCCAATCCCGAGGACGTCTGGAGCCGGCTCCAATTCCTGTATTCGGTCCTGCCGTCCAATGTGGCGGGCTTCATCGGCGGGGAGATGCAGCGTCTGGCCGAGGACTCACGCCCCCGTCTCACCCTCACCCTGATCGGCACCCTGGCCCTGTCGCTGTGGGTCGCGAACAACGGTATCAAGACCCTCTTCTATGGCCTCAACATCGCCTATCACGAGGTCGAGCGCCGCAACCTGATCAAGTACAATCTGCTGTGCATGGGCTTCACCATCGCCGGGCTCAGTACGGTGTTGCTGACCGCCGGGCTTGTGGTCGGGGTGCCCATCGTTCTGGGCCCGCTCGGTCTGATGAATGACCTGCAGTATCTGGCGCCCCTCCGCTGGGTGGTTCTCTACGTCCTCTACATCGGCGCCCTGACCGTCATCTATCGCCATGGCCCGTGCCGGGCGCGGGCGCGCTGGCGCTGGCTGACGCCCGGGGCCTTTGTCGCGGCGACGCTCAGCCTCGGCCTGTCCGCCGTGTTCAGCTGGTATCTGCAGACCTTTGTGCGCACCGACAGCTATGGCCCGCTGGCGGCCATGATGGGTTTCCTGCTGTGGACGTGGCTGACGGTGCAGATCATCCTGATGGGCGCCGAGCTGAATGCCGAGATCGAGCACCAGACGGCGGTCGACACGACGGTCGGCGCGCCCGAGCCCATCGGTGAGCGGGGGGCTGTGGTGGCCGACAGTGTGGGGGCCAAGCGCGGCAGCCCTGCGGCCCTCAGCTTCACCCTGAAGCACGCCGAGGCCATTTCCGACCGCCTGCTCCGTCGCCGGAACCGCAAACGGCCCCGCAAGCGCTGAGGCGTCAGGCCGAGCGGGCGCGAATGGGGGCGGCCCCGTCGGACAGGGACTCGTTCAGATAGACCTCGGCCTCCTGCGCCGGCAGGGCCTGGGCATAGCCGAAGCCCTGTCCGTAGTGGCAGTTGTCCTGCAGCAGCAGGGCCGCCAGCTCGGCATTCTCGACCCCTTCGGCCACCACCTCGAGTGACAGGTCGCGACCCAGGTTGACGACCGACCGGACGATCTTGGCCGAGCCCTCGTCGCGATCCATGGTCAGCACGAAATAGCGGTCGATCTTGAGCGTATCGAACGGCAGGCGGGCCAGATAGCTGAGCGACGAGAACCCGGTGCCGAAGTCGTCGAGCGCCAGCGAGGCCCCCACCTCCTTGAGCTTCGACAGGATGACCGCCGCGCTGGCGGTATCGCGCATGATGTCGCCCTCGGTGACCTCAAGCTTGAGCGCCCCGCGCGGCAGGCCGGTCTCCTCGATGATCCGGGCGACGTCCTCGACCAGATTGGGGCGTTCGATCTCGCCGACCGACAGGTTCACGCTGCAGAACAGCTTGCCGGCCAGCGGGTGCCGCTTCAGCCACTCGGCCAGCTGGCGGGCGGCCTGGGTCATCATTAGCAGACCCAGTTCGTTCATCAGCCCCATTTCGTCGGTGAGCGTCAGGAACTCGTCCGGCGGGACCAGTCCGCGCTTGGGGTGGCGCCAGCGGCACAGGGCCTCGAACCCGGCGACGGCGCCGGTCTTGAGATTGACGATCGGCTGGTAGAAGGGCTCGATCTCGCCGCGCACGAAGGCGTTTCGCAGGTCCGACTCCAGCGCCAGACGCGACAGGCTGTCGGACTCCAGCGCCCGGCCATAGGCCGCCGCCCCGCCGCGCCCCGCCGACTTGGCCTGTTCGACCGCCAGCTCGACCCGGCGCAGCAATTCCCCGGCGTCAGAGGCATCCGGCCCGCCCTCGGCGGTGACGGCCCCGATCGAGACGGTCGGATAGATGTCGAAGCCTGCGACACGCAGCGGCTGCTCCAGCGCCTCGCGCAGGCGGCCTGGCACATGGCGCTCACCCCGGCGGACCAGAACGGCGAACTCGTCCTCGCCGATCCGCGCAGGCAGGTCCTCGGCCGAGAAGGCGGCCGCCAGTCGCGATCCCAGCGCCGACAGCACCCGGTCCGCCCGGTCGTGGCCGAGCGCCTCGTTCAGGCGGCGCAGGCGGTCAACGTCGGCGACGACCAGCTCATAGTCCCCCGCCACGGTCAGCGCCTCGCCCACGCGGGCGATGAAGGAGCGGCGGTCCAGCAGGCCGGTCAGCGGATCGCGCTCCGCCCCGGCAAAGGTAGTTTCCAGGGCGACGACGCCGGCGGCCCGCAGACCGTCTTCCAGCCATACACCCCGCCACAGGCAGGTCGGGTGATCGCGCATGCGCAGCCGGACGGCGATCTCGGTGCCTTCGGCCTGGGGCTTCAGCAGGGCCTCGGCCAGCGCCCGGTCCTGCGGCATGGCGACGGCGGCAAAGGCGGCCCCCGAACATTCCGGGGCAAGCGGCCCCAGTCCCAGCGGGCGGCTGGCGCCCGTGACGCGCAGACTGTCCTCGGACGGGGTCCAGACCCAGAGCGCCGAGTCAGCCGCCGCCAGCGCCTCGATGGCCATCGAGGCATCCCAGGCCAGAACTGACTGCCGTGTGCTCACGCGCCCGATGTGTCCCCATCCGGCGCGGTGGTGGCGCCATCCCCGTGTCGATCATCGACACGTCCGAACAGAAGATGATCTGCCCAGGCGCCGTTAATTTTGAGATAAGCTCGGGCCCTTCCCTCGTGCTCGAAGCCTGATTTTTCCAGCACTTTCCGTGAGGCAATGTTCCACGGAACACATGCGGCCTCGACCCGGTGCAGCCGCAGATCGTCAAAGGCAAAGGCGACGGCTGCCCGCACAGCGGCTGTGCAATAGCCGCGTCCGGCGAAGGCCTCGCCGATCCAGTAGCCGAGCGTGGCCGTCTCGGTCACACCCCGGCGAATGTTGGACAGGGTGACCGCCCCCACCAATCGCCCCTCCGCCGCCTCGAACACGAAGAAGGGCCAGGCGTGGCCCTGCTCCCGCTCCCGACCATAGAGGGACAGACGCCGCCGGAAGGCGGCCCGGGTCAGGTCGTCCTCGGGCCAGGTCGGCTCGAACGGCACCAGATATTCGCGCGAAGCCGCCCTGAGCGCCGACCACGCCTCATAGTCTCCGGGCCGTGGCAGGCGCAGCACGACCCCCTCCGCCTGAACGGTGGGGCCGGACGACTCGCTGATCCAGTCGAGAAGGGCCATGGGACAGACCTAGCCTGTGATGGCGCGCTCGAACAGCAGGCCCGCCGACAGCCCGACCCTCGGACCCAGTACGGCGGTGGCCGCGCGCCGGGGCTCCAGACAGGCGGCGAGGGCGACCCGCACGGCGGCGGCATCCTGGGCCTGGACCTCCTCGACCATGGCGTCGCTGTCGAGCGTATGGCCGAGCACGCAAATCTGGCCGGCCCAGCGCCCGGCGCGGGCCGCCGGGCTTTCGTCGGACATCCGGATGCTGGCCACAGCAACGGCGCGGGCCCGGTTCAGCTCCGTCTCCGTCGGTCCATCGGTTGCCAGCGCCAGCAGGGTCTCGCCACAGACCTGGGCCAGCTCGCCGGCGCGATCGGCGGCCGCGCCCGCATAGATGCCCAGCACGCCACCGTCCGCATAGCCCTCGTGCCAGGCGTCGACGGCATAGGCCAGGCCGCGCTCTTCCCGCGCGGTCTGGAACAGGCGCGAGGCCATCCCGCCCCCCAGGATCTCGACCCCCAGCCGCAGGGCCGGTCGACGCGAATCCGCATTGCCGAGCGAGGGGAGCAGGAAGACCAGATTCGACTGCTCGATCCGACGGGCCAACCGGGCCTCTCCTCCCTCGAAGCGGGCGGGGGGCATGGGGGTCTCCGACAGCGGCACGCCCTCGCCAAAAGCCCGCTCGACCAGAGCGAGCAGCCCGTCTTCCTCCACCGCGCCCGAGACCGACACGACGATGCGATCGGGGCGATACTGCTCGCGGCGGAAGCGTTTCAGGCGTTCCCGGTCAATGGGAGCCAGGGTCTCGACCTGTCCGAGGATGGGCCGTCCCAGCGACTGGTCGGCAAAGGCCCGGGCCTGGGCCATTTCGAACACATGGTCGTCGGGCGTGTCGAAGGCCTCGGCGATTTCCTGGGCGACCACGTCCTTTTCGCGCTCGATCTCGCCGGGCTCGAAGACCGGATGGAAGATCAGATCGGCGATGACCTGCAGGGCAGTTTCGAGGCCATCCGCCATGGCACGGACCTCGAACACGGTGCGCTCATAGCCGGTCGAGGCATTGATCGAGCCGCCGCCGCCCTCGATGCGCTCGACGATCTCGCGCGCCGACATCTCGCCCGCCCCCTTGAACACCATATGCTCGAGGAAGTGGGACCAGCCCGACTGTTCCGCGCTTTCGTGACGCGCCCCTGCGGCAACGGCCACACAGACCGCCACGGTCTGGAGCCCGGGGATGGGATCACAGACGACGCGGACGCCATTGGCGAGGGTGTGAAGGCGAAGGGTCAGGACGTCAGCTTCCGGCGAAGAAGGACGAGATAGAAAGCCACCAGGGCGATTGCCAGTCCGAACCAGGTCATCGCATAGCCCAGATGGTTGTTCGAGAAGGCAGCCGGCGGCGGCGTGGGCTGAAGCGCCTCAAAGCCGTCGACCGCCCGGGTCTCGGCATAGAGGGTCAGGTCGCGGTGAACGGCCGGCACGTCGAGCGCCGCGCCGATCGCCTCATTGTCGCGCGCATAGAACCGGCCGTCTCTGGGCGGCAGGGCCATGGGGCCCGGCGCGTGGGCCTCTCGTGCCACTGCGGTAACGATCAGGGGGCCGTCCAGCCTCGGTCGCGCGCTGATGGTCTCTGCGACAAAGCCGAGATCGAGGATGTAGCCGACGCAGGCCGTAATCAGCCGGACCCCGGGCGTGCCGTCATGGATGGACTGCAACTCCACCGACCGCCGGCCCGCCGTGGCAGGACAGGTCAGGCTCACGCGCTCGAACGGCACCGGGGCGCCCTGCGCCAGGGGGCGCGGGTCGGCGGAGGCCGCCGCCTCGGCACGCGCGATGAGGTCCTCTTTCCACTGCAACCGCTGCACCTGCCAGATGCCGAGCGAGAGCAGCAGGACGAGGGCCAGCCCGGCGGCAATCGTCAGCCCCCAGGGGATCCGGCGCATGACGGGTTCAGACATGGGGTCCCTCCGCAGTCCGCGCGTGTCGCATCTGGAGTGCGATCATCAGCCCCTTGCCCGGGCGCATCAGCCCGAAGGACAGGGCCAGCACCAGCGGAACGGCCAGCCCCAGCAACACCCACAGGGGCGGCTGGAAGGCGATCTGGATCGCCAGGGCCAGGAAGGTCGAGATGCCGCCCGAGATCTGCATGATGAAGACGGCGGCGCCGTCCCCCGTGTTCAGCCGGGTGAAGTCCGTGCCGCAGACGGCGCACCGCTCGACCACCTTCAGAAAGCCGGCGAACAGCTTGCCCTGCCCGCAACGCGGGCAGCGACAAAGCAAACCGGCGCGGATCGAATCGACCCGCGCCGGCAAGGAAGAATCCGGCTGACGCCGCTCCGTCACCCGAAGATGACGTAGACGAAGGCGAACAGGAACAGCCAGACGACGTCGACGAAGTGCCAGTACCAGGCCGCGGCCTCGAAGCCGAAATGCTTCTCGGGCGACATCTGGCCGGCCATCAGGCGCAGCAGGCAGACGGTCAGGAACAGGGTGCCGATCAGCACGTGGAAGCCGTGGAAACCGGTCGCCATGAAGAAGATCGACCCGTACAGGCCCGAGTTGGCGGCCGCCTCGTTGAAGAACAGGTTCTCGTGGATGATGTGGTTGTACTCATAGGCCTGCACGCCCGTGAACAGCACGCCGAGCAGCACGGTGATCAGCAGGCCCAGCTTGGCGCCCTTGCGGTCGCCGACCTGCAGGGCGTGGTGCGCCCAGGTGACCGTCGTGCCGCTGAGCAGCAGGATGACGGTGTTCAGCAGCGGCAGTTGCCAGGCATCGAGGGTCTCGATGCCCTTGGGCGGCCACAGGGTCGTGCCGTCCGGGTTGGTCCAGGCCGCGGCCGTGTCGGTCCAGAAGCTGATTGCCGGGATGTGGGCGCGCGCCTCGTTGAACACGGACATTTCGAAGAACATCCAGAAGAAGGCGGCGAAGAACATCACTTCCGAGGCGATGAACAGCACCATGCCGTAGCGCAGGCCGATCGACACGACCGGGGTGTGGTCGCCCTGGCGGCTTTCCTTGATGATGTCGCTCCACCAGCCGAACATCGAATAGAGCACGCCCGCCAGACCGGCGAAGAACAGCCACATGGTGCCGGCCTCAAGGCCGAACACGCCCTTCATCCAGGCCACGGCGCCGACCATCATGACGGTGACGGCGATTGACGAGACCAGCGGCCAGGGGCTGGGATTGACCAGATGATAGTCGTGATGAGGAGCGGCGTGCGCGTCAGCCATTCTGGGGTCTCTTGCTCTCGGATAGACTCGTGACTGGCCCTATAGCGGTCACGATCCCGTCACGCCAGACTCTGACGCAACAGATGAGGGATCAAATCCCTTGGTCGGGTAGAAGGTGTAGCTGAGGGTGATCTGGGTCACGCCCCGGCCCTCGGGATCGGTGGCCAGTTCGGGGGCCACGAAATACTGGACGGGGAAGCGCATGGTCTCCCCCGCCGGGATGACCTGGCCGTCGAAGCAGAAGCACTGCAGCTTCTGGAAATAGGCGCCGGCCCGCTCGGGCACGACGTTGTAGGCGGCCGTCGCCCCGATCGGCTGGTCCGAGGTGTTGGTCACCTCGAAATAGGCCATGCCGGTCTCACCGATGCGCACGCGCTGCTGCAGCTGCTCGGCCTTGAAGGTCATGGGCAGGTCGCGGACGTTGGTGTCGAAGCGCACCAGCACCGTCTCGTCGAGAATCACATCGGGGGCGGCCTCGGCCTTGCGGACCGTGCCGTCGAAGCCCGTCACCTGGCAGAACAGCTGGTAGAGGGGCACGGCCGCAAAGGCCGCGCCGGTCATCAGCATGACCACGCCGCCACAGATCAGGGCAATCAGGTTCGAGCGGTTCATGACCGGTCCATCGGCAGCGCCGCCGGGGCTTCGGCGACGGCGGTCGTCTCCAGCGCCTTGCGGGCCTCGATGTTCTGCTTCAGCCGCAGGAAGGTGGTCAGGAAGACCAGCACGATGAAGGCCACCAGTCCCAGCGCAATCCAGAGATTGCGGCGTTTGCGGGCGGTCAGTTCTTCGTCGGTCAGGCGCATGAGGGGCACACCAGCGGGGATGCGGGCAGATTCTCGACCAGAAGGGCCAAAAATAGCAGCATCAGATACAGGATCGAATAGGCGAACAGGTTTCGCGCCGGTTTGGCGTCAATCCGCACATCATACAATGCGGCCTCTCGTCCCACGGCCGGGCCTCCGTGGACGCGGTCGGCCTCGGGCTGGTCCCCCGCCCGACTGCGCCACAGGCGAAACGCCAGCAGCAGGAACAGAAGCCCGCCCACGACCGACACACCCAGATAGAGCGGCCCGCCCAGATCGGTCAGGCCCGGCACGATGGCCACCGGCACCAGAACCAGGCTGTAGATCAGGATCTGCAGGCGGGTGGAGCGCGCGCCCTTGACCACCGGCATCATCGGAATGCCGGCCCGCGCATAGTCGCCTGCCGAATAGAGCGCCAGCGCCCAGGAGTGCGGCGGGGTCCACAGGAAGATGATCAGGAACAGCAACCAGGCCTGCCAGGGCGCGTCCCCCGTCACGGCGGCCCAGCCGATCACCGGCGGAAAGGCGCCCGCGGCCCCGCCGATGACGATGTTCTGCGGCGTCCGCCGCTTGAGCATCAGGGTGTAGAAGCCGGCGTAATAGACGATGGTCAGGGCCAGCAGACCCGCTGCGACCCAGTTCGTGTTCATGCCCAGCAGCATGACCGAGAACAGCGACAGGATGACCCCGAAGGCGAGGGCGTCATTCTTGTTGACCCGGCCGGCGGCGACGGGGCGGCCCCGGGTGCGCTTCATCAGGGCATCGGTTTCGCCCTCCAGCCCCATGTTGAGGGCACCGGCGGCCCCTGCCCCTACGGCAATGCACAGTACGGCGATGGCGGCGACCAGCGGGTTGATTGATCCCGGCGCGACCAGCAGTCCGGTGACCGCGGTGAAGATCACCAGCGACATCACGCGCGGCTTCAGCAGCTGGAAATAGTCTCCCGGCTGGGCAGTCGACAATTTGGGCCGGGCGTCGCTCATGGGGAAAAAGACCTAGGGGTCCCTTGAAAGGCCGGGACCGCCCCCTCGCAAGGAAGGGACGGCCCCGGGACGTCGACTTCAGATCGTCAGGGCCGATGCCCGGTCGATCAGTGGTGATCCTCGTCCTTGACCACCGGCAGTTCGTTGAACTGGTGATGCGGCGGCGGCGACGAGAGGGTCCATTCGAGGGTCGTGGCGCCTTCACCCCAGGGATTGGCGACGCCCGGACGGCGACGGATGGCGGCTTCGATCAGCATGATCAGGAAGACCACCACGCCCACGACCGTGATGACATAGCCCCACGACGAGACCTGGTTCCAGAAGGTGTAGGCCTCGGGGTAGTCGATGTAGCGGCGCGGCATGCCCTGCAGGCCGAGGAAGTGCTGCGGGAAGAAGATCACGTTCACGCCGACGAACATGGTCCAGAAGTGCAGCGCGCCGAGGAACTCGTTGTACTTCACGCCGAACATCTTCTCGAACCAGTAGTAGAAGCCCGCGAAGATGGCGAACACGGCGCCCAGCGACAGCACATAGTGGAAGTGCGCCACCACGTAATAGGTGTCGTGCAGGCTGTAATCGATGCCCGCATTGGCCAGCACCACGCCGGTCACGCCGCCGACGGTGAACAGGAAGATGAAGCCGATCGCCCACAGCATGGGCGTCTTGAAGTCCAGCGAACCGCCCCACATGGTCGCGATCCAGCTGAAGATCTTCACCCCTGTCGGCACCGCGATGACCATGGTGGCCGCCACGAAATAGGCGCGCAGGTTCACGGTCATGCCGACGGTGTACATGTGGTGCGCCCACACGACGAAGCCGATGAAGCCGATCGCCACCATGGCGTAGGCCATGGCCAGATAACCGAACACAGGCTTCTTCGAGAAGGTCGAGACGATGTGGCTGATGATGCCGAAGCCCGGCAGGATCAGGATGTACACCTCGGGGTGGCCGAAGAACCAGAACAGGTGCTGGAACATCACCGGATCACCACCGCCGGCGGGATCGAAGAAGCTGGTGCCGAAGTTGCGGTCGGTCAGCAACATGGTGATGGCGCCGGCCAGAACCGGCAGCGACAGCAGCAGCAGGAAGGCGGTGATCAGCACCGACCAGGCGAACAGCGGCATCCGGTGCAGGGTCATGCCCGGGGCGCGCATGTTGAAGATGGTGGTGATGAAGTTGATGGCGCCGAGGATCGAGCTGGCACCCGCGACGTGCAGCGAGAAGATCGCCAGGTCCATGGCCGGGCCGGTGTGGCCGGCGGTCGAGAGCGGCGGATAGATGGTCCAGCCCCCGCCGAAGCCCGTGCCCGGGCCGCCATCGACGAACATCGACAGGCACAGCAGCACCCAGGCCGCGACCAGCAGCCAGAACGAGATGTTGTTCATCCGCGGGAAGGCCATGTCGGGCGCGCCGATCATGATCGGCACGAACCAGTTGCCGAAGCCGCCGATCATGGCGGGCATGACCATGAAGAAGATCATGATCAGGGCGTGGGCCGTGACGGTGACGTTATAGCCGTGCTTGGACGCCTCGATCAGGCCCAGCTGGTCGACCAGACCGCCCGGCACGAACACCTGCATGCCCGGCTCGGCCAGTTCCCAGCGGATCAGGCCCGACAGGGCGCCGCCGACGATGCCCGCCATGATGGCGAACAGCAGATACAGGGTGCCGATGTCCTTGTGGTTGGTCGACAGGAACCAGCGGGTGAAGAACCCGGGCTTGTGGTCGTGATCGGCGTGGGCGGCGTGTGCGGTGGCCATGGTCGTTTCGGGCTCTCGCGTAACTTATTGAGCGGCGGCGGGGGTGGCCGCCGTATCTTCGGTGGAGGGGGCCTCGGCGGCGGGCGCCTCGGCAGCCGGCGCCTCTTCGGCAGCGGCGGCTTCAGCGGCGGCCGCAGCCTCCGCATCGGCAGCAGCCGTCATGGATCCACCCTTCGAGGCGACCCAGGCGGCGAACTCGGCCTCGGTCACCACGCGGATCTCGATCGGCATGAAGGCGTGATCGACACCGCACAGCTCCGAGCACTGGCCGTAATAGACACCGGTGCGCTCGGCGCGGAACCAGGTCTCGTTGGTGCGGCCGGGCACGGCGTCGGTCTTCAGGCCGAAGGCCGGCAGGGCGACCGAGTGGATCACGTCCGAGGCGGTGACCAGCAGACGCACGGTCTTGCCGACCGGAACCACCATCGGCTCATCGGCTGCCAGACGGTAGGGCACGTTGCGGGCGAGGGCGTCCTCTTCCGGCAGCATGTTGGAGATGTACTCCGACACGGCCTGATCCGGATATTCATAGGCCCAGTTCCACTGGTTGCCGGTCACCTTCACGGTCAGGTCGGGATCGGGCATGTCCTCGTAGTCATAGAGCAGGCGGAACGAGAACAGGGCGATCACCAGCAGGATCACGACCGGAAGGACCGTCCAGATCACCTCGACCAGGGTGTTGTGGCTCCAGCGAGCCGGCACCGGGTTGGACTTCTTGTTGTAGCGAACCACGACCCAGATCAGCAGGCCCAGCACCAGCAGGACGATGGCGGTGATTACCGGCAGCAGGATCACATTGTGGAACCAGATGGCGTCGTGCTTCAGCGGCGACGCTGCGGGCTGCAGGTCGATGCCGCCGGGCGTGGGCTGACCCAGCAGGTCCTGGGCGAAGGCGGGCATGGCCGAAGCCCCCACCATGATCGTGGCGCCGATCGAAGCGGTCACTGCCGCCGTGGCTGCCTTAAGGGCGCGAATGCCCGATGCCATCGCAGACGTCCTCATCTCAAACTTTCCTACGAGCGATCTGCGAACGGATCGCAGACGCACCCGGCCCCTCGGGCGTAGTGTGATGGGCGGTCCTTATCCCCCTGTTTCGCGATTGCCAAGCGACGGAGACGCATCAAAGCCACTCCATGACGCCGCACCCGGAAATTAAATCGCCTTCATGTTTTGCAAGCTACCTTGCAGTGACCAATAGCTTGCGATAGCCAATGGGCCATTAAAGGAGGCCCATTTGCCCGAGCCGATTGAAATCCAGCTTAAGAAGGGAGTGCTGGGACTGTGCGTCCTGGCGCTGCTCGCGCGGGAAGACAGCTATGCCTATGAGATCGCCAGCCGCCTGTCGGACGCGATCGACATGGGCGAAGGCACCATCTACCCGCTCATGCGCCGCATGCAGAGCGACGGGTGGGTCGAGACCTATCTGGTCGAATCGCCCGCCGGCCCGTCCCGCAAATACTATCGCCTGACCAAGGCGGGGCATCAGGCCCTGCAGGGTCAGGGCCGCGAGTGGCGCCGGTTCGCCGACGCGGTCGACAGCCTGGTCGCCGGCGACGCGACCACCGCACCCGAAACACCCGACACCCAAGAGGGGGGAGACGCCTGATGACCCGCGCCGAATTCATGTCCCGGCTCAAGACCGGTCTGGTCGGCATGCCGACCAGCGCCGCCGCGGACATTCTCAACGACTACGAATCGCATTTCGAGGACGGCCTGGCCGAGGGGCGCAGCGAATCCGAGGTGGCCGAGGCGCTCGGCGACCCGGACCGGCTGGCGCGCGAACTGAAGGCCGAGGCGGGCATTCGTCGCTGGCATCAGGAGCAGAACCCCTCCTCCGCCACGGCTGCGATCCTCGCCGTGCTGGGGCTGGGCGCCCTCGACATCCTGTTCCTGCTGCCGCTGCTGATGAGTGTGATCGGCGTGATCCTTGGCGGCTACGCGGCGGCACTCGGCTTCTTTGCCGCGGGCCTGGGAATCATGGTGGCCGGCCCCTTTGCGTCCCCGCCTGGCGGCGCCTTCGCGGCCATCCTCGCCGGCCTGGGCTTCATGGCCGCCTCGGTGACGATCGCCGCCATCCTGACCGTCTTCTCGATCTGGCTGGTCAACGGCGTCGTCTGGTTCGCCCGTCTCCACTATCGCCTGCTCAAGCCCGCGCTTGAGCCCCAGGCTTCCTGAATCCCTGTCCCGGAGAATCATCATGATCCGCAACTTTCTGATCATCGCCGTGGCAGCCCTGGTCCTGTCCGTCGTCTGTCTGGCCGGGGCGTTCGCCCTCGGCGGTCGCGAACTGGCGGCCAACGGCTGGAGCTGGACGGTCATCGGCGACGACGGCGAACCCGTCCGCTTCGAGCGTGTTTCCGGCGCCGATGCCCCCGACCCGGGGCCCGGGGTCACCCGTACCCTCAACTGGGATGGTGGCGATGCCCTGACGGTCGCCTTCAGCGGCAACGTCCGCTACGTCCAGGGCGACAAGGCCGAGGTCACGATCACCGGTCCGGAGTCCGTCGTCGAGCGGGTCCGTATCGAGGGCGGGCGCATCGACCTGACGGACGGCGACGAGGACGTCTACATCCTCTGGCGCGGGGGCCGTATCCGCAGCTGGGAGTCGGTCGACCACCTCCAGATTACCGTTACCGCCCCGTCGGTGACGCGGTTCAGCCTGGAGGGGTCCGGGGACCTCGATATCCGCGACTACGACCAGCCGCGCATCGACCTGGATCTCTCCGGCTCGGGCGAGATCACCGCGCAGGGCCGCACTGACGCCGTTGAACTCGACATCAACGGCTCCGGCGATGTGGAACTGGATCGCCTGGAGACGCGGGATGCCACTGTGAGCATCTCGGGATCGGGCGATGCGACGGTGGCGCCGACCGGTCGGGCGACCATCGCCATCTCGGGATCGGGCGACGTCACCCTGACCCGCCGCCCGGAGAGCGTGGACAGCCGCATCTCGGGGGCGGGCGACGTGCATCAGCCCTGATCCTCAGACGATCAGCGACTCAGGCGGCGCGAACCGGGACACCGGTTCCGCCGCCTGAACCCGTTCCGCCTACTGGACGGGCGCAGTCTCCGACGCGGGGGCCTGGCCATCGGTCGTCAGCGAGCCCGGCTGGGGCTGGCTGGCTTCGGCGGCGGCGCGATTGGCGGTCGCCTCCAGCTGCGCGTCGCTCACAGCGGATTCCGGCATTTCGGTCGTGACTTCCGCCTCGGCAACCGAGGTGTCCGCTTCAGCCGTGCGTTCATTGTCGCCACAGGCCGACAGGGCCAGGGCAGCGGCAGCCACGGTCGCGGACGTCAGCAGGATCTTTTTCATGGTGTATCTCCTCCGCAGCCGCAGGGCGGGACATCCGCGTGCGGCCGGTGTGGGCAATTCAACCGCTGCGCTTGACCAAGGTTCCGCCACATTTCGATAACGGCGCGCAGGCCTGGGCGCCTGTCAGGCGAGACCCGTGACTTCGCCGCCTCCACCTCCTATTTCAGCGACATGACCCAGTCCCCCTCCCCCGCTCCGACGCCCTCCCTGCTGGAGGCCGCCGATCTGTCACCCGAGTCGGCGCGCGCCATTCTGGCCGAGGCCATGACCGGGGCCGATGACGGGGAGCTGTTCCTTGAAAAGGCCGAAAGCGAATCGCTGGTGTTCGACGACGGCCGGCTGAAGGCGGCCGCCTATGACGCCCATGAGGGCTTCGGCCTTCGGGTCGTGTCCGACGAGACCGCCGGCTATGCCCATTCCAGCGTCGTCGACGCCGCCTCGATCCGGCGCTCGGCAGAGACGGCCGCCCTCGCGACGGGCGGACGGAACAGCACGCCGGCCGAGCCACCCCGCGCGACCAACCAGCAGCTCTATGCGCCCGTCGACCCGCTCACCTCCCCGGCCTTCTCAGACAAGATTGCCCTGCTGTCCGAAATCGACGCCTGGGCGCGGGCGCGCGACCCCCGCGTGGTTCAGGTGTCGGTCTCGCTGGCCGGCGAGCATCGGGACATCGAGATTCTTCGCGCCGACGGGCGTGGCGTCCGCGACATCCGCCCGCTGGTCCGTCTGAACGTATCCGTGACCGTCGAACAAAACGGTCGACGCGAGAGTGCCTCATCCGGGGCCGGGGGCCGGGCGGGCTTCGAAGCCTGGATCGCACCCGACCGCTGGCAGGCCCAGGTCGACGAGGCCCTGCGTCAGGCGCTGGTCAATCTCGAGGCCGTCGATTGCCCGGCCGGCGAGATGGATGTGGTGCTGGGCGCGGGCTGGCCCGGCGTGCTGCTGCACGAGGCCGTCGGGCACGGCTTCGAGGGCGACTTTCATCGCAAGGGCAGTTCGGTCTTCTCCGGCATGATGGGCAAGCGGGTGGCCGCCCCCGGCGTGACCGTCGTCGACGATGGCTCGATCGCGGGTCGGCGGGGATCGCTGACCGTCGATGACGAGGGCACGCCGACCTCGCGCACCGTACTGATCGAGGACGGCATCATGGTCGGCCTGATGCACGACCGGCTGAGCGCGCGGAAGCTCGGCGCCCGGGCCACGGGCAACGCCCGCCGCCAGTCCTTTGCCCACCCGCCCATGCCGCGCATGACGAACACCTTCATGGAGGGCGGCAAGGACAGCCGGGCCGACATGATCGCCTCGACCAAGCGTGGGCTGTACGCCGCCAATTTCGGCGGGGGTCAGGTCGACATCACCAACGGCAAATTCGTCTTCCAGTGCACCGAGGCCTATCTGATCGAGGACGGCAAGATCACGGCACCCGTCCGGGGCGCGACCCTGATCGGGGACGGGGCGACGGCGCTGACCAACATCACCATGATCGGTGACGACTTCGCGTTCGACCCGGGCGTGGGTGTATGCGGCAAGGGCGGACAGGGCGTGCCCGTCGGCATCGGCCAGCCCAGCCTGAAAATCGGCGGTCTGACCGTCGGCGGGACGGCGCTCTAGTCGCCCCGCTGATCGTCCCGCCATTCGGGGCCGGCGATGTCGAAACCCCGGCGTTCCAGATCGTCCAGCACGCCGCCCGTCTCGGCCAGCACGCGCAACGGCGCGACCGCCAGCGTCACGCCGGGCTCGCGCAGCGCGCCCTCGACGGCGCTGATCCACTGGCCGCGCAGAAGTGTCCCGAGGGCGGGGTCACCCCACGGCCAGCATTGCGACAGGGCACCCTCGATCGGCGACTCCATGACGGCCGGCACATCAAAGCGCGTCCAGGCCAGGCCGCGCGCCTGGACCTCGTCCGGACCGGCCTCCACAGCGGCGATCGAGGCTTCCATGCACGGCACCCAGGTTTCGGGCGGACGCGTCAGCAAATCGTCGATCAGGGCATCGCCGCGCACGCTGCCGATGGAGGTGACCGGCACCCGGGCCCGGCGCGCGGCCCGACGGACGACCTCGCCGACTTCCTGATTGCCGCGATCCCGCAGCCCCAGCTTGTCGGACAGCAGCTCGCTGGAAACGATCAGGAAGCTGTCCTGCGACCAGTCCTCGCCATAGCGCAGTTCCAGCGCATCCAGCCGCCCCTGCCATTCGGCCGACAGATAGTCGGCGCTGGTCCGCCCCTCCGGCATACGGGTCAGGGTGCGCGACCGCCAGATGAGGCGGAAGATGTCAGCCGGTGAGACATTCGCCTTCTGGGGAAAGTAGACCCTCTGTGAGCGCCGGGTGGCCTGCTCAAGGGCATCCGGGCGCCACTCGACGCCGGCGGGCACGGCCTGGATGGCCCCGACCAGCAGGACGGTCGAGTCGCCCCGCGTGATCTCCCACATGGGCGCGCCGGACCGCCGGGCCATGACCACGATCTCGTCGACGGAGGTCTCGGCCTCCTGGGCCTGCACCGGGACGCTGCCGCCCAGCGTCAGCAGGGTCGCTGCCAGCAGGGCCGCGACGCCGCGCGCCACGCCCCCGCCCCACACATTACTGCCAAGTAATATCATGTATATCTCGTCATGAAGATCATTTAACCTACCTATCGAACTTGTAACTGGTTCGCGTCAACTTGAAAGACCACACCTCTCGTCATCGACGAGGGGAATATTCATGACGCGTAACAAACTTCTGATCACGACTGCCGCTGCCGCCATTGCCATGGCGCTGGCCCCCCAGGCGCTGGCCCAGGAGGCTCGCGGCGATGGCACGGCCAGCCCCGGCGCGAGCGCCAACAACAGGGATCAGGGCATCCTGGTCTTCACACCCGACTTCTTCGCCGACCAGAACCCGAACACGGCCCTCGACATGGTTCAGCGGGTGCCCGGCTTCTCCGTCAGCAACGGCGATGGCGGCCGCGGCTTCGAGGGAGCCGTCGGCAACATCCTGATCAACGGCGCGCGCCCGGCCTCCAAGAATGACACCGGATCGTCCGTTTTGTCCCGCACGCTGGTATCCCAGGTGGAGCGCATCGAGCTGATCCGCGGCGGCGCGCCCGGCATCGACATGCAGGGCTATTCCGTCGTCGTGAATGTGATCCTGAAGCGCGAAAGCAGCCGCCAGACTGTCCTCACCGGCAATGCGACCCTGTTCGACGGCGGCACGGACATCTTCGGTGGCTCATACCAGTTCACCGCACGCGACGGGGAACGGTCCTGGGGCTTCACCCTGTCGGACGGCATGGGCATGAGCGATTCCAACGGCACCGGACCCTCAATCCGGCGCGCGGCAGACGGGACGATCCTGCGGGAAGAGGCCTTCGAGAACGACGGTTACGGCGGGGGTCAGTCACTGCGCGGCAACTATGCGGCCCCGGCCTTCGGCGGCAAGATCGACCTGACGGCCCGCTACGGCACCAACGACTGGCACAGCTATGACCAGTTCACCGGGGCCGGAACCTTCCGCCAGAGCCGCTATGATGAGGACGGCACCTCGGGCGAGGTGGGCGTGGTCTATACGCGTCCGCTCAGCGACCGTGTGTCGATGGAGACGCGCTTCATCCATGAGTTCTCGGACTTTGACTCGGTCTCGACCTACAACGCCGATCTGGGCGGGGGCCCGGATCCGGAGCAGCTGTTCGAGTCGGTCGGCGAGGCGTCCGAGACGATCGCCCGGGGACTGCTGCGCTTCGAGCGCTCGGACGCCCTGACCTTCGAGGGCGGCGGCGAGGTCGCCTACAATCGTCTGGACACCGACCAGGCTTTCTCGATCGGCGGGACTCCCGTGGTCCTGCCCTCCGCCACGGTGCTCGTCGAGGAGACCCGGGCCGAGGTGTTCGGCAAGAGCAGCTGGCGCATCTCGCCGACCCTGTCGCTGGAAAGCGGCCTGCGTCTGGAACATTCGACCATCAGCCAGTCGGGCGATACCGACACCGAGAAGTCCTTCTTCTTCGCCAAGCCCCGCGTGCAGGTCAGCTGGACCCCGATGGCGAACACCCAGGTCCGGGCCCGTTTCGAGCGCGAGGTCGGCCAGCTGTCGTTCGGGGACTTTGCCGCCAGTGCCGAACTGGACAGCCAGAATGTGCTGGGCGGCAATGCCGATCTGGAACCCGAGGACCGCTGGATCAGCGAACTGACCTTCGAGCGCCGCTTCTGGGGCGACGGCATTGTCAGCATCGGCCTGCGCCACGACGAGATCGGCAATGTGATTGACCTGATCCCCCTGCAGGGCGGCCTGTCCGCGGTCGGCAACATCGGCGACGGAACGCTGGACCAGCTGTCGCTGAACATCACCGTGCCCACCGACAAGCTGGGCATCTCCGGCGGGCAGTTCGGCTTCCGCAACGACTGGAACAAGACCGAGGTCACCGACCCCACGACCGGCGAAGCGCGCGCCATCTCCGGTGTGCGGGCCCGGCAGCCCGTGGTGTCCTTCAGCCAGGACATCACCAGCTGGAAGGTCAACTGGAGCGTCGCCTGGATCACGGTGCTGGGCCAGACCACCTATGACCCCGACCAGACGGTCGGCTGGAAGGGCGGCGACTATTTCGAACTGGCGGCCGAGTACAAGCCGACGCCCAGCCTGTCGATCCGCGCCCAGCTGAACCTGTGGGACAATTTCGACGTCGAGCGGACGGTCTATTCCGATCGCACCTCGCCCCGGCCCATCGCCTTCATCGAGCGGCGCGAGATCGATCCGCGGACCTTTGTCTCGCTGCGCGTGCGCAAGACGTTCTGATCTCCGATCGCGGCCACCTTTCCCGCTTGTAACTGGCGATTGACGGTTCAGGCGGTATGGGTGGCCGCAAAATCGGGAGGCGACATGACTTCGAGCACCTGGCTCACCGGCGCGGCAACGGGCGCCCTGCTGCTGGCACTGGCCGGTCCGGCCCTGGCGCAGGACGCGGGCCTGGCCGGCGTGGCCGAGGCGCGGTCGGATGCCACCCGCCCGGGGGTGCTGATCTATGACCCGGTCTTCTTCGCCGATATCCAGCCGCGCACCGCGCTGGACATGGTCGAGCGCCTGCCCGCCTTCGGGATCAGCAATGGCAGCTCCAACACGCGCGGACTGGCCGGCACCTCGGGCAATGTGCTGATCAACGGACGGCATCCGTCGAACAAGAGCGAGGGTGTCGACACCCTGCTGGAGCGGATCCCCGCCGAGAGCGTCGACTATATCGAGGTGATCACCGGCGGCGCGCCCGGCATCGACATGCAGGGCCGGGCGGTCGTGGCCAATGTGGTGCTGAAGGCCACGGTGACGGTCGAGCGGGTCGTGGGTCTCGACACCTACATCTATGACGACGGCTATCTGGGGCCGATCCTGAGTGCGCAGTACTCCCGCCGGGCCGGCGACAATCTGATCGAGGGCGCCATCAGCGCGACCACCGACCGGACATCGGGCACCAGCCAGGGACGGCGCCAGCGGTTCAGTCCCTCCGGCGTGCTGATCCAGGATGCCGAAGTCGACTCCTGGGACCGGTACCGCAACCTCCGGGCCTCGGGCGCGATCCAGAGACCGCAGGCGGGCGGCCTGTTGCGCGTCAACGCCCTGGTGTCGCTGCACGACAGTGACCGGGAGCAGGACGTCTTCATCCTGTCGGGCGCGGGCGACGACGATGTCAGCCAGGAATCGAACGAGAGCGTCTCGGGCGAACTGGGCGCGCGCTGGACGCGGCCGCTGGGCGACGCCTCCGAGCTGGAGCTGACAGCGCTGCAGCGGCTGGAGCAGTCCGAATACCAGTCGGGCTTCATCCGCACGGGCCGGACCGGGGTGTTCAGTGGCGACTCGACCGAGGGCGAGAGCATCGGCCGGGTCGTGATCCGCCACCGCCGCAACGACCGCTGGTCGTGGGAGAGCGGCGGTGAGGTGGCCTACAACTTCCTCGATACCGACAGTGCCTATGAGGAGAACGGCATGCCGGTGGCCCTGCCGGGAGCATCGGTGCTGGTCGAGGAACTGCGCGGTGAGGTGTTTGGCCAGACGACCTGGCGGCCCGATCCCCGGCTGACGGTCGAGGGGGGCCTGCGGGTCGAGGCGTCGGAGATCCGGCAGTCGGGCGACACCGATACGTCCAAGACGCTGGTCTATCCCAAGCCGAGGGTTCTGGTGACCTGGACACCCGCCCCGAACCACCAGTTCCGCTTCCGCATCGAGCGGGAGGTCGGCCAGCTGGACTTCGACGACTTTGCCGCCTCGGCCGAGGTGGACCTGGGCCAGGTCGAAGCGGGCAACGCCGATCTGGAGCCGGAAAAGACGACCTACTACGAGGCGATCTACGAGCGGCGGTTCTGGGAGGAAGGCTCGGTCACGGCGCGGCTGACCCATGCAGTGATCGAGGACTACATCGACATCATTCCGCTGGTCGGAGGGTTCGAGGCGCTGGGCAATATCGGCACCGGCACCCAGACCGAGTTCGAGGTGCGCACGACCCTGCCGCTGGACCGGCTGGGCGTGCCCGGCGGGCGGCTGATCGCACGGGTGGCCCACCGCGAGACCGAGATCGAGGACCCGCTGACCGGCGAGACCCACCGCTTTTCCGGGGATGACGGCTTCGGCTGCGGGGTGACCTTCACCCAGGACCTGGACGGCGGACGCTGGTCGTGGGGCGGCAACCACGGCTGCGACATGGACGCCGGCACCAGCTATCGCATCCGCGAGGTGCGCTTCACCGACAACGAGCCCCAGTTCAACCTGTTCGTCCAGTGGAAGCCGACCCCCGACCTGACCCTGCGGCTGGACGCCATGAACCTGACGGACATGGAGCAGTGGCGGCAGCGCGACATCTATTCCGGGCCGCGCAACACGGCGCCGCTGGCGTATCGCGAGACCTACAGCCAGACGCGCGGGTCGTGGCTGTTCCTGCAGATCCGCAAGACCCTGTAAGCCCGCAAAAAAAGGGGCGGAGCCGACCGGCCCCGCCCCCTCTTTTCATCGATGCCGGTCGTCAGACCTGTTCGGGCCTGGCGACGTTGGCATCCTGCTGGCCTCGATCCGTCAGATCGGGACCGGGGTGGTTTCCGGCGTCATTGGCGCCATGCGACCAGCCCTTGATCAGGAAGCTGATCAGGATGAAGGCCACACCGATGCCGAAGCCCCACCAGCCGAGCTTGGCAAAGCCGTCCAGCGAGGTCTCGAGCGCGCCCTGCGGGTCCAGGACCTGGCCGCCGACGGTCTCGGTGCCCATCAGGCCGGCGATCTGACCGCCGACGAACTGGGCGATCGAGCTGGCCAGGAACCACACCGCCATCATGAAGCTGACCACGGAGGGCAGCGACAGCTTGGTGATCTCGGACAGGCCGACCGGGGACAGGAACAGCTCACCCGTGGTGTGCAGCATGTAGAGCAGCGCCAGGATGATCAGCGGCATCTGGAAGGCGCTGCTGACCATGCCGGAACCGGCGGCCCACACGACGACCAGGAAGCCGAGGCCCACCTGGACCAGACCCAGACCGAACTTCATGGTCGGGTTGGGGTCGAGGTTCTTGCTGGCCAGGAAGGCCCACATCGCCGCGAAGATCGGGGCGAAGATCAGGATGAAGCCGGCGTTGAACGACTGGACCTGGGCGGCCGTGATGGTCGCATCGATCCAGAAGCCCGTTGGCGTGATGCCCGCAGCGGCCAGCTGGTCCGGTGTGCCGATGGTGATCCCGAGGAACTGCATGGCGACCGGGGTGATCGTCAGATCGACGTTCCGGTCAGCGAACAGGTTCAGCGAGGTACCGGCCTGTTCGAACAGGGTGAAGAAGACCACCGCGCCGAAGATCAGGACGAGCGCCAGCATCATGCGCTGACGCTGGACCCAGGTTTTGCAGACGAAGGCGATGATCCAGATGATCGCCACCAGAGACAGCAGGGTCGAGATGCTGAGCACCGTACCGACCAGGGCGTTCCGCTGGACCATGAACCAGACCACCGCGACGCCGAGGAAGCCGCAGATATAGATCAGCCACTCGCGGTTGATCGGTCCCAGAACCGGGCGCTTGATGAGGGCCGGGTTCGGCGGCTCACCATTGCCCTGCAGCAGGGGCTTGCCGAGCACGAAGACGATCAGGCCGGCCAGCATGCCGACCCCGGCCAGGCCGAAGCCCGCCCACCAGCCGACGGTCTGTCCCAGCAGGCCGCAGAGGACCGCGGCCCAGAAGGCACCGAGGTTGATGCCGTAGTAGTAGAGGGTGAAGCCGGAATCGCGCCGGGGATCGCCCTGCGGATACAGCTGGCCCACGATGGTCGAGATGTTCGGCTTGAGGAAGCCGACGCCCATGATGATCAGCGACAGGGCGAGGAAGAAGACATTCTTGCCGATCGGGTCCTGGTCGGCCGTCATCTCATAGCTGCCGGGTTCGAGCACCGCCGGCAGGCTGGAGCCGGCCGGAAGCTCGGCGAGGGCCAGTCCTCCGCCTTCGGCCGGGCCGAAGGCATAGCGCTGTCCGTCGACCATGATGCCGACCTCGCGGGCGGCGCCACGGCCTTCACCGACGACCTGATATTCGGCGCCGGCATAGGTGAGGGTTTCGGTCGCGGCGCGGCCTTCGTAGCCCATAAGGCCGTGACCGGCGACCAGCAGGACGGCACCGAAGACGATAGCCTTGCGGGTGCCGATGTAGCGGTCCGCCAGAATGCCGCCGACCAGCGGCAGCAGATAGACCAGCGAGGTGTAGGAGCCGTATGTGGCGCCCGCCGTCGCGTCGTCGAACAGGAAATGCTGGGTCAGGTAGAAGATCAGGATGCCGCGCATGCCGTAGTAGGAGAAACGCTCCCACATCTCGGCGAAGAACAGGATGATCAGACCCTTGGGGTGATGCCGCAGGATCTGGGTCATCACCGGCACGGCCGTCAGCAGGGTAATGACCAGCCCCGCCATGATTACGATGTTGAGACTCATGCCTTGTCTCCCCGTGTGCGTCGGGCCTGAAGCCCGGCCGAAACGCCAAGGGCGTTCCCTCCATCCGTTCTACTCAACGGCTTACTCCCAATCTTCCGCGCCCCACCTGACGCGCCTGGTCGCAGTTCGACCACGATACGGAAAACCGGACAAGGCCTAAGGTTACTGAACGATGACAAGGCAGGGGACGTCGGCGGGGTAGATGATGAGGGTGCGCTCCCCGGTTCTGACGGCGGCGCTGCCCCCTCCACCACCTTCAGGCTTCGCGCTGCCCTTCGGGTCGGCGGTCCCCTCCCCATCACGATGGGGGAGGAGATGAGCGAAAGCGCCTCTCGCCCGGCAGGCAGAGGGTATGGAGAGGCGGGCGGCGCGTGGGCCGGGGGCCCGGAACCGTGTGCTCCCGTGCTTTCGCCGCAGGGAGCGTGTGTGATTTTCGGCCCCAAGCCTGGCGCCGCCCCGGTCGGTTCACGCGAGCGCCTGGGGGGACTGTCTCTTCAGCCGGGAGTCGGGGCGCCGAAAAGCTTGCGGTCCCGACCTCGCCTGTCCCGGTTCGACAGCAGGCCCCAGTCTCTCGGCCCGCGACGGGCGGAGCGTCCAGAAACGCCCCGGACCCCGGGGTTTCGCCCCGGGCAATCCCGCTCGACCGGCCCCCGCCGCCGCTTCAGTGCCTGGGTCCCGAGGCGCCTCTCCTGCGACGGAGACGGGGAGAGGTTTGCACGGTCCCGGCCTGAGGCGGGAAAGTCGGGTCGGGAAACGGAAAGGGTGTTGAAAGGGCGGGGGAATTCGGGGGCGGTCATCGCAACACCCGTCTCCTCCCTGACGAAGTTGGGGAGGTGGCGCGGCGGCGAAGCCGACGTGACGGAGGGGTTCTTGAGGGTTGGGGTGCGGTGAAGAGCCCCTCCACCCTGCTTCGCCAAGGCTTCGCAGGGTCCCCCTCCCCATCACCGATGGGGAGGAGACGGGTGTCGCCCTACCGCAGTTCCACGCGGCGGGTGCCGGGGGGGATGGGGAGCGGGCCGCCGGACCAGTCGACGGGGCGGCCGTCGATGCGGGCGGAGCGGACCGGGCTGCCTTCGGGCCAGGCGAGGACGAAGCCGCCGGGCGGCGTGGCCGTTGTGTCGAGGTCGAGGACATAGCCCCTGCCCGCCTGCCGCAGGTGCCAGCTGACGGGCCCCCAGGGGGTGCGCAGATTGCGGATGCCGACGCCCTCCTCCGTGTTGATCCAGTCCAGCGGGATGCCGGCGGCCAGCACCAGGGCGTGGTCGCGGTCGCGCTCGTGGACGAACAGGTCCAGCGCCGAACGGATGTAGTCGGAGCTGATCCAGGCGTGGGGCATGTCGCCGATGAAGCGCGGCTCACGCTTGTCGCGACCGACCACCTCGGCCCAGCCGTTCCAGGCCTGCGGGCGCAGGTCGCCGAAGAAGTAGTCGAGGGCGGAGATGGCGCGGTCGCGCTGGCCCAGCCGCACGAAGGCGCCGACCGAGCGCAGCTCATAGGGGGTGTAATCGCCCCAACCGGGCCGGGGCTCCCAGTCCTCGGCCATCAGGGGGGTCCAGTCGCCGGTGCGACGCGCCTCGAAATTCAGCCAGTAGAGATCGAAGGTCCGGCGCAGCAGGTCCTGCGGCAGGACGTCGATCAGCCCGCCGGGCGACAGGCCGATGGTGGTCGAGGTGGCGTCGAAATCGCCCCGGTCGGCCGCGCCCGCGATCCAGTCGATGTCATGGAAGGCAGCGGTGGCGACGATGGCCTTGGCGATGTCGGCGCTGAACTGGTCGCGGCCGGCGGCGAAGCGGGCCTCGGCCGCGTCTTCGCCCAGCACATCGGCGATGAAGACGGCATCGCGGTAGCCGACCAGACCCCAGAAGTCGTCCCAGTAGGAATAGGCCGGTTTGTCGGAATAGCCCTCGTGGCTGATGGTCGGCGGCAGCAGGCCGTAGAGGTGGCGCGTCTCGGCGGTCTGGTACTCCGCGGTGCGGGTCGCGGCGCGCAGTTCGTCCATATAGGCGATGGCGCCCTCGACCTGGGGCCAGACGTCGCGCAGCAGGGCGCGGTCGCCGGTGTAGCGATAGACTTCGGCGGCGAGGAAGACGAACTCGCCGTGGCTGTCATTCTCGGGCACCGGGTCGGCGCCGCGTGCGTCGACGCAGCACGGCACCTTGCCGTTGTCGAACACATAGGGGGCGAACCAGCGCAGATAGTCGGCCGAGATGTCGGCATGGCCGAGGCGGTTCAGCCCTTCGGCGATCATGGCGCCGTCGCGGATCCAGGACCGGTTGTAGGAGCGGGTGCCGGGCTGGAGGATCGGCCCCTGGCGCGACATCAGTATGTGGGCCAGCGAGGATTTCAGCACATCCTCGACCTGCTGGGCCTGGGGCGGCAGGATCAGGTCGACGCGGTCGATCTTCGCGCGCCAGTCGGCGGCGACGCGGTCCTGGACGGCATCCAGAGCGGCCTCGACCGAGCCGGTGACCGGCAGGGGATCGGGGACACCGGCCATGGGCAGCATCCAGCCGAACTGGCGGGTTTCGCCGGGCTGGAGGGTGACCTCGTAGAACAGGGCGCCGGCCATCAGGCCGTCATCGGATTCCACCAGACGCTCGTCCACCGGCTGGCGACGATCCGGTTCGGTCAGCAGGCTGTGGGGATCGGCACCCGACGCGAAGAGGGAGGCGGCGACCGCGTCGGGCATCACCAGCGGACGCACGCGGGTTTCGTCATTCAGCACCAGTTCGCCCCCGGTCCAGTCGATCTGGACGATGGGGCCGACGCCGCCGGGGACGGCGAGGAACTGCTTCGGACCATTGACCTGATAGGGGCGCGCCATCAGGGCCAGGGTGACGGTCCGCGCACGGTCCGAGGTGTTGGTCAGATGGTAGCGGCCGAACAGGCGGGAGGCCTCGGGCGTGCCGTCGGCGAAGGCCTCGATCTTGAGCGTCAGGCCGTCGGCCTGCCACTGGACCCAGGGCATGGGCAGGTCGTCGTCGCGCAGCCCCTGGGTGATGTTAACGTCGGCCCAGGTGGTCAGGCGGCCGTCTTCCAGCAGGAAGGGTTCGATCGAGGGGCCGCCGCGGCGCAGCTCGATGGCGCCGTCCTCGCCCATCAGGCCGCTCTCGCCGCCGCCGTCGACCCCGACGAGGGTCCAGTACGGCTGTTCGCCATGGAAGCCGCGGGGGTAGAGGCCGCGCCGCGATTCCGAGGCCACGGCCGTGATGAAGGCGGTCTGGTCTGCGCCGAAAGCGAGCGGCTCGATCTCGACCTCGGCGAGGCCATAGGTCGGCATGCCGTCGAGCAGCTGCAGCTGGATGTAGCGGGCCGAGGTCTCGGGCAGGCGCAGCCAGTCGGTGCCGCCGTCGCCGTAGTCGACCTGGGTCAGGAAGGTCCAGTCGGTCCCGTCGTTGGAGATGTCGATACGATAGCGGTCGGCCCAGCCGTCCTCCTGCCAGCGCAGGGTCAGGCCGCCGAACTCGCGCTCATAGCCGAGGTCGAGGGTCAGGTTCTGGAAGCCGCCGTCGACGGTGCGCCAGACGGTGGAGGGATCGCCGTCGACGGCGTTGGCGGCGGAAAAGCCCTCGGCCTCGGACGTCGCCGACGCCAGCGGGCGCGGCGGCACGGCGGGCTCGGGCGGCAGTTCGCGCAGGGTCAGCTGGTCGATCTCGATATGGCCGGACCCGCCCTCGGCGGCCACCACCACGAACTCCATCCGCTCCGCCTGACGCAGGACCGGATCCTCGCCCGGGCCCCAGGCCTTGGTCACCTGACGGCGCTTGATGGTGAACAGGGTCCAGTCGTCGGGGAAGTCATAGCGGGTGGTCTGGCGCCACCAGACGTTCTCGTTCTCCGCGTCGGTGAACTTGACCTCGAAGGTGTTGAGCGGGCCGACGCCGCGCACCCAGAAGCTGATCTCGTAGTTTTCAGGCAGGGAGAAATCGATCTCGCGCGCGGCAAACGCATAGCCGGCGCGGCCGTTGAAATCGAAGTCGAGGCGCAGCGCCTGACCCTCGCGGCCCGGCACGGTGCGGATCGCGGAAGAGACGTCGGTCGAGGCGTCGGCCTGCCAGGCGCCGGTGGTCTCGAAGGCGTCGAGCACGCGGGTGTCCTGCGCCACTGCGGGGGTGGCCAGGGCGAAGCAGGCGGCAAGGCCCAGCAGGGTGTTCCGGATCATGGACATGGGCACTCCTGTTGTCTCAGCCCTTGACGCTGCCGGCCAGCATTCCCCGGATGTAGTAGCGCTGGAGCGCGAGGAAGAGGATCAGCACGGGGGCGACGGTGATGACCGATCCGGCCATCATCATTTCGATGTCCTGCACATGCTCGCGCGACATGGCGGCCAGCGCGACGGGCAGGGTGTAGTTGGACTGGTCGGTCAGGATGATCAGCGGCCAGAGGAAGTCGTTCCAGCTGCCGAGGAAGACGAACAGGCCGAGCGTGACGATGATCGGCTGCATGGTCGGCAGGACCACGCGGCGGAAGATCTGGCCCTCGGTCGCGCCGTCGACGCGGGCGGCCTCGAGCATTTCGTCGGGGATCGACAGGGCGTACTGGCGCACGAGGAAGAGACCGAAGATGGAGGCCAGCCAGGGCACCAGCGCACCGGCATAGGTGTTCACCAGCCCCATCCCCTTGAGCATCAGGAACAGCGGCAGGGTGCCGATCTGGGCCGGGATGACCAGGGCGCCGATCAGCAGCTGGAACAGGCGGTCGCGGCCGGCGAACTTCAGCTTGGCGAAGGCATAGCCGGCCGGCACGGTGAAGCCGAGCGCGAGGAGGGTGGCGAGGGTCGCCAGCGCAAAGCTGTTCCACAGATAGCGGCCCATGCCCTGGGTCACGAACAGGGTGCGGTAGTGTTCGAGAGTCCAGCTCTCGGGCAGGAGCGGCGGCGGGAAGTTGGCGGCCTCGCCCGTCTGCATGAAGCTGACCGAGACCATCCAGGCCAGCGGGAACAGCACCATCAGGGCGATGAAGGCGACGGCCAGGTTCAGGGCGATGACGCGGGGCTTGAACTTCATTCGTTGGCCCCCAGACGCTTCGACACCCACAGCTGGATCAGGGTGATGGCGAAGATGCACAGGAACAGGATGAAGGCGACGGCCGAGGCGGAGCCGAGGTTCCACCATTTGAAGCCTTCCTCGTACATGAAGTAGAGGACGGTCACGGTCGACTGGGCGGGGCCCCCTTGCGTCATCACATAGGGCTCGGCGAACAGCTGGAAGAAGGCGGCGACCGAGATGATGCTGACCAGCAGCAGGGTCGGGCCGATGGCCGGCAGGGTGACGTGCCGGAACTGTTTCCACGGGCCGGCGCCGTCGATGCGGGCGGCCTCGTAGAGCTCGTCCGGGACGGTCTGGAGCACGGCCAGGAAGATCAGCATGTTGTAGCCGAAGGTCTTCCACACCACGAACATCAGGATGGCCGGGATGGAGGTCGAGGGCTGGCCCAGCCAGTCGACGGCCGGCAGGCCGACCGAGGTCAGACCCCAGTTGATCACGCCGTAGCGGGTGTGCAGCAGATAGTTCCAGAGCACCGCCGTGGCGACCAGGGTGGTGACATAGGGGGCAAAGAACATCACCCGCCAGATCGGGCGCCACAGCACCATCCGGGCGTTCAGGATGACGGCGGCCGCCAGCGACACGGCCAGCGTCAGCGGCACCCCCAGCACGCTGAACCAGACGGTGTTCTTCATGGCGCCCCAGAACAGGGGATTGCCCAGCAGGTTCTGGTAGTTGTCTAGCCCGACGAAGCGCAGATTGCCCAGATCGGCCAAGGCATAGATGTCGAAGTCGGTCAGGCTGAGCAGCAGGGCCGAGACCATCGGAATGACGAAGAACAGGCCGATGGCGATCAGCGACGGGGCGACAAAGCCCCAGGCCGCGCGGGTGCGACGGCGCTGGTCCGAACGGCGGGGCGCGCGGGCAGCCTCACGCGAGGCGGCGGGCGCGGTGACGGTCTGCATGGTCATGAGACCCCTCCCCGGTCCAGCATCCAGCGGCGCTTCTCGAGCAGGCGGTCGGCGCGGCGGTCGATCTCGGCGGCGGCGGTTTCGGGCGTGAACTCCCCGCGCACCATGCGTTCGGCGACGATCTGCATCTCGGTCACGATCCGCTCCCACTCAGGGGCCTTGGGCACGGCCTCGGCGCGCGCCAGCTGGGCCTTGAAGGGCTGGATCATCGGATCCGAGGCCAGTTTCGGCGCGTCCCAGGCACTCTGCCGCGCCGGCAGGCTGCCTGTAATCTGATTGAACCTGACCTGGGTGTCGGGCTCGAGCAGGTAGCGCACCCAGGCCCAGGCGGCGTCCGGATTGCGGCTGGAGCGGAAGACGGCCAGCGACGATCCGCCCGGCGCCGAGGCCCCCGGACCGTCCGGCCCGGGAATGCCGGCCGTGGCCCACTGGGTCTCGGGCGGCAGTCGCCGACGGAAGTCGCCGATCGACCACGGTCCCGAGAAGTAGAAGCTGAAATAGCCGCGCTGGAATTCGGTCCAGACGTTCGAGATCTGGGTCGCGGACACCAGCGGGGCCAGGCCTTCATCGAACAGGCTCTTGTAGAAGGCCAGCGCGGCGATGAATCCGGGGCTGGAGAAGTTTCCGCGGGTCGCCTGGTCGCGCAGCAGGGGTTCATCCGCCTGCAGCCCGAAGGTCAGCAGCTGCTCGAACTCGTTGACCGGAAGCAGGATGGCGTAGTTGCCCTCGCCCGCCACGCGCTTGATGCCGTGCATGGCGCGCTTCCATTCGGCCCAGGTGTCCGGCACGGCGTCATAGCCCGCCTGTCCCAGCAGGTCGGTGCGGCAGAACAGCAGCCGGGTGTCGACATACCAGGGCGTGGCCATGGCCTGGCCGTCGATGCGGTTGGTCTCGAGCACGGCCTGGAACTGGTCGTCCAGCAGGTCGGACGCGAAATCCGGCGTGGCGGACAGGGCCCCGATGGCCGCCATTTCCGACACCCAGGTGTTGCCGATCTGGCTGATGTCCGGAAGCGAGTCGCCCGCATAGGCGGTCAGCAGCTTCTGGTGGGCGGCGGTCCAGGGCACGGCCTGCACCTCGACAGAAATGCCCGGATTGCGGCGCTCGAACTCGGGCACCAGCTGGGGTACGGCGGTGCCCTCGGCGCCCATGGCCCAGAAGGTCAGGTGAACGCGACCGTCGTTGCGCCCGCTGCAGGCACCGGTTGCCAGTGCTGCGGTCGATCCGGCCAGCCAGCCCAGTGCCGTCCTGCGGTCGGGCCGGAAAGGCGTCATGCGGTGCGGTCCAGCCAGCCGCCCTGGAAGCCGGCGCGCTGCAGGCCCCGGATCAGGTTCGGCTCACCGTGCATGTGGTTCCAGACCAGCTGGGTGCGATGGTTCTCGATCATGATGACGATCGGTCCCTGGTCGATGCCCAGATAGTCGCCGTCGACCCAGCCCACATCCGGCACGATCTTGCCGTGCAGCAGGTCGCCGTCACGCGTGGTCAGGGTCGGGTTGAACGAGTCGAGGAAGCCCCACTGGGTATAGAGGGCATCGCCATAGCGGGCCTTCATCGCCTTGAGGCAGGTCGTCACGGCATCCGGGGCGAAGGGCATGGAGGCCATGGCCGCCGTGGGGGCGATGGTGCCGTCGTCGCGGTCGCCCGGACCGCGCGCCGAATAGCTGAAGAACTCGCGTTCGCGGCCGTCGATGGCCTGTTTGAAGTCGCCCGGTCCGTCGCAGGCGGTCAGGCCCCAGACCTCGTCGTCATAGCCGACCCAGCCCATGGGGTTGGTGCGGGCGTAGAACTGCTGGCCCTCGGCGGCCCGGACGCTGTTCTGGAAATAGTCGAAATCGCCGATCTCGGCCGACTTGTCGCGCATCCAGGCGTCGCGGATGCCGCGGAAGTCGATGAACATGTGGCTGTACTGGTGCCCGAACATGGGCGGGAAGTGCAGGTGGGCGGGGCCGTAATCCTCGGTCCAGCTGCGGTCATAGACCGAGCACCATTCCTGCCAGACCTCGGGGCCGACAGGGTGGGTCTGGCTGCCCAGCGCCATCAGCAGGACGATCATGCCCTCGTTGTAGACATGCCAGTCGGCCTCGATGAAGCCGGTCTCGGGGTGCCAGCCCATGCTGATGCGACGGGGGCGGACCTCGACCCAGTCCCATTCGACGCGGTCGTAGATGGCCTGGGCCTTCTCGCGGATTTCAGTCTCGCCCGCGTCGGAGCCGTCGAAATAGCGGGCGGCGAACAGCATGCCGCCCAGCAGCAGGGCGGTGTCGACGGTCGACAGCTCGGTCGTGCCGAAGCGGTGGCCGGTCTCCATGTCGAGGAAGTGGTAGAAGAAGCCCTTGTAGCCGGTCACGCCGGTCGCCGCGGGCCCCTGGGGGGCGTCGTGGAAAAAGCGGAGGGTCGTAAGCGTGATGTCGCGGGCTTCCTCGCGCGTCATCCAGCCGCGCTCGACCCCGACCGGCCAGCAGGTCAGGGCAAAGCCGACGGCCGCGACCGAGGAAAATGAAGGGGTGGGCCAGCGATCCGGCGTCAGGCCGGTGCGCGGATCGGTGACGTGGCGGAACCAGTCGAAGGTGCGCTTTTGCAGCTCCTCGACATCGGCATCCAGAGTGACCGGCGTGGCGACCGCTTCGTCCTGACCGCGCCCACAGGCGGCAAGGCCCACAAGACCCGCACCCGCCACCGAAGCCAGAAGAAACCGTCTGCGATCCATGATCACACCTTACGCGACTGTCGGGTCAAACCCGAAAACACAAAAAAGAGGGGCCGCCTCCACGCATGTGAAGGCGGCCCCAGGCTCAGGAGATCAGAACTTGTAGCGCGCGCCGAACTGGAAGGTCCGGGTCGGGAACAGAACTGCGCCCGGCTGTCCAAAGTTCGGATTGGGGTTGGTCGCCGAACCCGTGCCCCCGTCGAAGTTCGTGAAGTTGTCGAAGTTGAAGACGTTGATGGCGTCCACGAACACCGACAGCTCCGAACCGTTGGGGAGGCCGAAGTCCCGCGTCAGGCGCAGGTCCAGGTTCCGGTAGGCGAAGGCGTTCGGAATGATGAAGCTGTACTTCTCCGGACGGCCGCCATACGGGCGGAAGTAGAAGCGCGAGCCCGAGCTGTCGTACACGTTGAAGGGCGTGCCCGATCCCAGCGTCAGGATGCCCGACAGCTGGAAGTCCCACGGCAGGTCGACGATGCCGTTGGCGACAATGCGATGTTCCTCGTCGTTGGCCGAGGGTCGGGTCGGCGAGGTCTCGACGCTGAAGCAATCGAAGCAGAAGGCATCATTGCCGCCGTTCTGGGTCGCGTCAGACCAGGTGTAGGCCAGGTTCACACCCCAGCCGGAGTCCCGCGTGTAGGGCTTGTCCAGCTTGACGTAGAGGGCGGTGAACTCGCGCTCCTTGTTGTGATCCGAGACGAAGTAGCCGCGATAGGGGTTGGCTGCACCCGGTCCACAGAAGCCGCCGTTGTCCCCGTAGCCGCCGTCGTCATTGCCGAACGCGGGTTCGCGGCAGCGGGTCAGGTACTGCCAGGTGAACTCGTTCTCGGTCTTGCCGTAGGCCAGGGTGAACTCGGTCTGCCAGTCGCCGACGCGCTGGCGGATACCCAGGTTGAACTGGTCGGTCCGCGGCGGCTCCCAGTCGTTCTTGAGCAGGAAGACCTCACCCTTGCCCTGAATGGTCTGGAACACGGGGTCCAGGCCGGCCGCCGTGCGGTAGGATTCCTGCCACAGGATCGGGTCGCCGGCCGAACCGGTGGCCACGCCCAGCGCACCGCCCGTCGTGCTGAAGAACACGTTCTGGCGGATGTCGAACGGCTTGACGATCTCGTCGTACGAGAAGTTGAAGTTTATCCGGTCATAGTACCGGCCGACGCCGCCGAAGATGACCGTGCCACGGTCCCCGAACACATCGTAAGAGAAGCCGATACGCGGCTGGAAGGCGCCCGTGAACGGATCACGATTGTCACCGGTCGAGATGTACTCGCTGCGGTCGAACCAGCTGGGTGCATATCCCGCCGGCTTGCCGCCATCCGTCGAGGCGATCCACTGGTCCAGACCCGCGATCACGCCGGCCGGGGTGACATAGTCCTTGTTGTTCGAGTTGGATTCATAGTCCCAGCGCAGGCCGAGGTTGATTTCCAGCTGGTCAGTGATCCGCCAGTCGTCCTGGACATACAGGCCGACGACCGTGTTATCGAGATCCACGTTCGGGAAGGCGCGGCCCAGTTCAACGCGGTACGGAACGGTGGTCGAGCCGCTGAGCTCGGGGAGACCGTCGACGTCATAGTAGAACTGAGGGTTGCGGCCGAACTGCTTCAGGACCTCGTAGTTCTGGAGTGACACCTTGGCGCCCACCTTGACCGTATGGAAGCCGTTGAGTTCCAGCTGATCGAAGGTCAGGTCATTGCGGATGGTGAAGGCCCGGTCGTGGATGTCCTGGGTGCTGTCGCGACCCCCCAGGTTGACGATGGTGGTACCGCCGAAATAGTCGGGCTGGAAGCCGGGCAGGTTCGGGTTGGTGTCGTTCTCGAACAGGCGGTAGGTCTCGCCGACGTCCGAAAAGTTCAGGGCGCCCGGGTTGTAATTGTAATCCCGGTAATCGACCGCAAACTCGTTCAGGAAGCCCGAGCCCTGCCATTGCCAGCGCAGGTTGCTGGTCAGGGTGCTCTGGGCGAGGTTGATGGCCCGGTCATAGGTGTTGGCTTCGCCGAAATCGCGGATGTCGACCTCGTCCCGATAGGTGACGCTCCAGTCCACGAGGTGGCCCTCCGTCGGCTGCCAGCTCAGCTTGCCGAAGAACAGGTCTTCCTCGAACGGCGCGGCGAAGGTGCCTTCGTACTGGCCGAACTGGGCGAGGAAGCGGGGGTCACGGCGACCGAGGGTGACGTTGGCCGCGCGGTTCTCGTCCTTGCGCTCATAGGTGCCGAAGAAGTGCAGGCGATCCCGGATGATCGGCCCGCCAAAGGCCACACCCCACTGCTCGACGCTGAGGTCGGGTTTCGGGTTGGACGGATTGTCGAACGCGCCGCGCTCGATCATGCTCTCATCCCGGTACAGGCCGAAGATCTCGCCTTCGAACTCATTGGTCCCCGACCGGGTGACGGCCGTGATAATGGCCGAGGAGGCCTGTTCGTATTCCGCCTTGAAGTTCTGGCTGACGACGCGGAACTCCTGGATGCCGGCCTGCGGGAACGGGTTACCGCGGCTGTCGTCCTGGCCGATGATGCCGCCGGCGATGACGTTCGACTTGAGGCTGGCGCCGTCGATGAAGGCGTTGACCGACTCGGCGCGCTGACCGCCGGCGGTGATGGTCTGCTCCTGCTCGTTGACCGAGACCCGCACGCCCGGGGCCAGGGCGGCGAAGTTCAGGAAGTTGCGGTTGATCTGGGGCAGGGTCTCGATCTGCTGGGTCGTGACGTTGGTCGCGTTCTCCGGCGTGCGGACCTCGGGCAGGCGACGACCGACGACCACGATGTCGTCGACGCTGGTGCCGGCCGCCGTGACGGTGCCGCCGACGTCCAGATCCAGATCGCCGACCTGGCCGACGCCGATGGTGACCACGTCGCTGGCGGTCTCGCCCTCGGCGGTGGTGACGGTGATCTCATAGGTGCCGGGGCGCAGGCCCGACAGCACGTAGCCGCCGTTGGCATTGGCCGTGGTGCGGCTGGTGAAGCCCGAGGCCACATCGCGGGCGACAACCGTGGCGCCGGCTTCGCCGGCCCCGCTGTCGGTCACTTCACCGCGGATCGTGGACGTGGCCACCTGGGCCGACGCCGTTCCGGCCATGCCCAGCGACACGGCCATGGCGAGGACGGAGGCCGCCCCCAGATATCGAATGTTCATTTTAGCCATCCTGGTTTTCCCCCTGAGCGGAAGCGGTCACGCCCGACGGCCGCCCGTCCGTCGCGCGCGTGGTTGAGGCCGTCGCCCGGGTGGACGAACGGATTACGAGCTCAGGCCGCACGACCTCGCAGGTCGGGTCCGGATCGGACACGCGACCGGCGTGGGCAGCCTGGATCTGCGAGACCAGCCGCTGCAGGGCGCGGCGACCGGTCTCGGCGATACGAATGCGAAGGGTGGTCAGGCCGGGCCTGACGAGGGCGGCGATCGGCACATCGTCGAAGCCGACGACGGCGACGTCCTCGGGACAGCGGACGCCCGCCTCCTGGAAGGCCAGCAGGGCGCCGATGGCCATCATGTCATTGCCGCAGAACACACCGTCGAAGCGGCGCTCGGCCTTCATCAGCGCCTGGGCCGATTCATGGCCCGAGCCCTGGTTGAAGTCGCCCTCGACCACATGCGGCTCCAGCCCCGCCCCGGCCATGGCCTCGAGATAGCCGGCCAGACGGGCCTCGGCCTCGAGGTTGCCGGCCGGACCGGCGATATGGGCGATGTCGCGGCAGCCGCCGTCCAGCAGGTGCTGCACCGCCGTGCGGGCGCCGCCGTGGTTGTCGACGACGATCGAGGGACGGGTCGCATCGGCCGCGCCGCCGTTCATAAGCACCACGGGCAGGCGGCCGGTCATGGCCGTGGCCAGATTGGCCGAGTCGATCTGGGGCGACAGGACCACCAGCCCGTCGACGCGACCGCGCATCGAGCGAATGGCGGTGGCCGCCCCGTCGGCGTCGTCGTGCGAGCCCGAGACGATCAGGTGATAGCCGTGCTCGCGCGCGGCCAGGTCCATGCCGCGGATCAGCTCGGAGAAGAACTCGCCGTACAGATCCGGCAGGATGATGCCGAGGGTGTTGGTCTTGCTGGTCGACAGGCTGCGGGCGCCACTGTGGGGCACGTATTGCAGGGCCTCGGCCGACATCAGGATTCGCTTGCGGGTCTGTTCCGTGACCGTGTCCGAGCCGTTCAGGGCGCGCGAGACGGAGGCGACGGACACCTGGGCATGACGGGCGACATCGCGAATTGTAGCCGGTTTCATTTTCCGGCCTCGCGGGTCAGCGATGGACATCGATTGAACGTCACGGTTTCAGGGCTCCCTGGACGATCCAGCCGTGCCGACCCCTTGCCGAGGTTCGTCGGTCAAATCGTGTAATCGGTTACATGGCACAGCAAACATAAGCCGCGCAAGTGCCCCTTTTTTGCCACAGCGCCGGGGCGGCGGTCAGGGAAGCGGGCGCACCCGGGCGTAGAAGGCCTCGATCAGGTCCAGCCGGTCGGCGTGGGGCACAGGCCGCGCCACGGGTCCGTCATTGGTGAACTCCAGCAGGTGATCGGGTTCCGCGCGATAGTCAGGCCAGGCCGGCGCGCCCGCGCCGTTCGGGTCCCCGGACCCGGCAAATCGGGTCCAGTAGCCGGCCATGGCGTCGGAGGCATCATAGTCCCGCCGGCCGAGGGGGCGGCCCACGGTGGACAGGGTCTGGAAGACGTAGGGGCGCTCGGACGCGTGGGTCGCGCCGCCGCTGGGCTCGGGGTTGGAGTCCGGCACGACGTCGAACCGGTAGAGGTAGGTCGGATGGCCCGCTGCCGCATGGAGGCGTGCCAGCTGGCGGACCGGCTCGTTGAAGATCAGGTCGCTGACGACGTGGGCGTCATAGCCGTCCGGACCGTCGTAGGCAGCCAGCAGGGCGTCGTGCTCGCCATCGGTGAGGGCATCGTCGGTGCGACCATAGGCCCCGGCGTCGGTCGGCCGGATCCACCAGAATTCGGCGCTGTTGGTGCCCATCATGAGCGGGACCGGCGCCTGTCGGCCGGCAGTGAAGGCCTGGATGACATCCTCGGTCAGGACGATGCCGTCGACGATCAGATTGTCGGAATAGAAGGCGGGCATCGGCTTGAGGAATGCTTCAGACGGGAGGGCCCGGAGCTGGTCGGCGGTCACCGGTCCATCAAGACCGGCGCTGCGCGCAAAGGTCTGGCCGAGCGACCGGGCCGACGGACGGCCCGGGCGGTCGAGGTCCAGCAGGGCCGACCGCTGGCGGCCCAGACCCGACTGCACCACCGCCTTGTGGAACAGGCCGCGTGCCGACGGCGCGATCATCAGCTGGGTGACCGCCGCCCCGCCCGCCGACTCGCCGAAGATCGTCACATTGTCGGGATCACCGCCCAGGGCCGCGATATTGTCGCGCACCCATTCCAGCGCCGCGATCTGGTCCATGACGCCATAGTTGCCCGCGGGCTCGTCGGCGGCGCGGCCCTCGGCCAGCGCCGGATGGTCGAAGAATCCCAGTCGCCCCAGCCGGTAATTGATCGTGACGACCACGACGCCCCGTTGCGCCAGCGCCGTGCCGTCATAGAGGGCGGCCGTGCCCGAGCCGTTGTTGTAGCCGCCGCCGTGGATCCAGACCATGACCGGCAGCGGTCCGGCGCGCTCGACCGGGGTCCAGACATTGAGGGTCAGGCAATTCTCGCTCATCGGCAGGGGGCCGACGCCTGGGTCGCCGTTGGACGGCGGCTGGATGCAGATGGCGCCATAGTCCGAGGCGTCGCGGACGCCGTCCCACGACGCCGGGGCAGCGGGGGGACGCCAGCGCCTGTCGCCGACCGGGGGCGCCGCATAGGGCAGGCCCTTGAAGGCCACGACCTGATCCTCGACCACGCCGCGGACCTGGCCCTGCTCCAGCTGAACGGTACCGGTGGGATCGGGCATGGGGGTGAGCACCATGGCGAGAGACATCAGAGCGGAAATCAACATGAGCTCACCATGGCGGGGCGCGCGGGGTGCCGCAAATTCGTCCCTTCACAGACGTCGGGAACCGGTGTCTTTATGGTGCGTTTCGACGGCTCGTCGAGGGGGGAGCCGGAATTTGAGGCATCTGGATTTAGGGGAAGGGATGGCACGGGACATGGCCCGGGCCTTTGATGCCTCGCCCAACCCCTACACCATGCTGACCACCGATTTCCGCTACGCCGGTATGAACCAGGCGTATCTCGACGCTGTCGGGCGCAGCCGTTCGGAGCTGATCGGCAACAATCTTTTCGAGATTTTCGATGCCGGCGGCCAGTCGGAGCAGGCGCGGGAAAACGTTCGCCAACTCAAGAACTCGTTCGAACGGGTGCTCCAGACGGGGGAACCCGACCACCTGGCACTGATCCACTATCCGATCGAGATCAAGGGGCCGGACGGCCAACCGCGCATCGAGGACCGCTACTGGAGTGCCACCCACACGCCCATCCGCGACGGGGCGGGCGAGATCGTCTACATCCTTCAGCACACCACCGACATCACGGAACTGCAGAACCTGCGCAAGCGCGTGTCGGGCGCCAGGGACTCGGTCGCCGTCGCCGACCTGCTGAGCAGCAATGTGCTGGCCCGCGCCGAACATCTGCAGAGTGACAACCTGCGCCTGCAATCCGAGCGCAACCGCCTGCTGGATATCTTCATGCAGGCGCCCGGGTTCATCGCCGTGCTGACCGGGCCGGATTTCGTCTTCCAGATGCACAATGAGGCCTATGCCGCCCTCGTGGGACGTCGCGACCTGACCGGCAGGCCGCTGGTCGAGGCCCTGCCCGAGATTCCCTCGCAGGGCTTTCTCGACCTGCTGAAGCAGGTGCGGGAGACGGGCACGGCCTTTGAGGGCCGGGCCATGCCGGTGCAGTTGAGCAGCGGCCCGGGGGGATCCCTGCGGACCCACTATCTCGACTTTGTCTATCAACCCCTGAAGGACAGCGACGGCGAGGTGGCCGGCGTGTTCGTGCAGGGCCACGACGTCACCGATGTCGTTCTGGCGGGCAACCGGCAGAAGCTGATGATCGACGAGCTGAACCACCGGGTGAAGAACACCCTGGCCACGGTCCAGTCGATCGCCATGCAGACCGCGCGCTCCCATGGCGAGCCGCGCGCCTTCGCCGAGGGATTCCAGGCCAGGCTGATGGCCCTGTCGCATACGCACAATCTGCTGACCCGCAGTCACTGGGAGGGGGCGGACCTGGCCGAGGTGCTGAGGCACGAGACCGAGGCCCACGGGCTGACCCGGATCCTGCCCAACGGTCCGTCCGTGGCCCTTGAGCCGGCCCAGGCCCTGTCGCTGGGCATGATCTTCCATGAGCTGGCCACCAATGCGGCCAAGCATGGCGCCCTGACGTCCGGCGACGGGCGGGTGCTGGTCGACTGGGCCCTGGAAAACGACGAGGTGACCCTGGTCTGGCAGGAGCTGGACGGCCCGAAGGTCACGACCCCCGAACATCGCGGCTTCGGCAGTCGCCTGATCGAGCGCAATGTGCGTCATGATCTGGCGGGACAATGCAGCCTGGACTATTCCGATGGCGGACTGGTTTTCCGTCTCACCTTTCCGCTGGAGCGCCGCGCGTCATGAGTATCCCCGGTCTGGCAGGACGCAGGATCCTGATCGTCGAGGACGAGTCGCTGGTCGCCATGCTGCTGGAGACCATGCTGGAAGACATGGGCTGCGTCCTGTTCGGAACCGCCTCGCGCGTACCGGAAGCGGTCGAGATGCTGTCGGGGGATGACCTGCCCGACGCCGCCCTGCTGGACGTGAATGTCGCCGGCCAGACGGTCTATCCCGTCGCCGAGCTGTTGAAGGCCAAGGGCATTCCGATGGTCTTTTCCACCGGCTATGGCCAGGGCGGCCTGGCGGAGGGATGGGAGACCCATCCCAGTCTGCAAAAGCCCTATACCGAGCCGATGATCCAGCAGGCCCTGATGCAGGCGCTGGGCGTCACGACCGCCTGATATCCCGGATGACCGCGCGGGCCGCGTTGTGGCCGGGCGCCCCCGTCACACCGCCACCGGGGTGCGCCCCCGACCCGCATAGATAGAGGCCCGGCACCGGCATGCGATAGTCGGCATGGCCGAGGACCGGCCGGGCGCTGAACAGCTGGTCGAGGCTAAGCCGGCCATGGAAGATGTCGCCGCCGATCAGACCGAAGCGCCGCTCCAGATCGCGCGGCCCAAGGGCCAGGCGTCCGACCACGGACTGACGGAAGCCGGGGGCATGGGCGTCCACCGTGTCGATCATCAGGTCGGCGACCGTATCCCTGTGGTCGTCGGCCAGATCCGGAGCGACATGCTGGCAGAACAGGCTGGCGACGTGATGGCCTTCGGGCGCCAGACTGTCGTCGAGGGTCGAGGGGATCAGCATTTCGACGATGGGCTGCCGGGACCAGCCGTGCTGGCGCGCGTCCAGCCAGGCGCGGTCCATATAGGCGAGGCTGGGGGCGATGATGATGCCCGCCGTCAGGTGATCGCCGGGCTCTGGCCGGGCGGTGAAGCGCGGCAGGCGATCCAGCGCCAGATTCATCCGGAAGGTGCCCGAGCCCGAGACGTGGCGGTCCATGCGCTCGCGGAAATCCGCCGGCACGACGGCGGGGTCCACCAGCCGGTCGAACAACAGCCGGGGATGGAGGTTGGACACCACGGTCCGGGCGCGGACGACCTCTCCCGCTTCGGTGACGGCGCCGACGGCCCGGCCCTTTTCGATCAGGACCTCGGCCACCGGGGCATCGAGGGTGATGTCGACCCCGGCCTCGGCGCAGGCGGCCGCCATGGCCTGGGTGATCGTGCCCATGCCGCCGATCGCATGACCCCAGGCGCCGCGCTTGCCGTTCACCTCGCCGAAGACGTGGTGCAGCAGCACATAGGCCGAACCCGGTGTCCAGGGGCTGCCGTAGGCGCCGACGACGCTGTCGAAGCCGAACAGGGCCTTGATCGGGTCGCTCTCGAACCAGCCGTCCAGCCATTCCCCGGCCGAGCGGGTGAACAGGTCGATCAGGTCGCGCTGGGTGGTCTGGTCCAGCTGCTTGACGCGCAGGCCGAGGGCGCCTGCCGCCAGCGCCGGGCCGAGACTGGCCTGATCCAGACCGGGGGTGAGGTTGGGCGGGGCCTTCAGGATCTGGTCGCGCAGCACATCGGCCACGGCGTCCAGACGGCGGCCGTAGTCGTCGAGGCGGGCCGCGTCGCGCTGTGAAAAGCGGGCCACCTCGCGCGCCGTCAGACCGCCCTCGCCCGCCGACAGGCTGTGGCCGTCCGGCAGGGGCAGGAAGTTCGACATGCGCCGCTCGACGACGCGGAGGCCGTGGCGCGACAGCTGCATATCGGCGATGACCCGGGGATTGAGCAGGCTGACGGTGTAGCTGGCCGTCGAGTTGCGATAGCCGGGATGGAATTCCTCGGTGACCGCCGCCCCGCCCACGACCGAGCGCCGCTCCAGCACGCGGACCTTGAGCCCGGCGCGGGCCATATAGAAGGCGCACACCAGACCATTGTGGCCGCCGCCCAGCACCACTGCATCCCATGTGTCGCGCGCCATGCCGCCTCCGTCCGCTGACGTCCTGACCTAGGGCGAAACGGCGGCGGACAGAAGGGCCTCAGCCGGTCAGGGTCGTGAGCAGGACGACGGCCTGCAGCAGGATGAGGACGGCCAGCAGGCCGATGAGCACGCCCTCATGACGGCGCGGCGGGGCTGAGGCGGGAAGATCGGTCGGGTCGGACGGCTGGCACACGGAGGCTCTCCTGAAGAAGAACCTTAGCGCGATTCAACCAACCCTATCAATCTCGCGTTGCAAGTTTCCCGCCGAGGTAGCGGCGGTTGAGCAGGGGCTTGCCCAGCCAGTAGGACAGCTCACCGGGACCGTTGATGTCCCATACCGCCAGATCGGCGGCCTTGCCGGTTTCGAGCGTGCCGACCTGATCGGCGATGCCGAGCGCGCGGGCGGCATGGCGGGTGGTGCCGGCGAGCGCCTCCTCGGGCGTCAGGCGGAACTTCATGCAGGCCAGCGCCATGCCGAGCGTCAGCGACGCCATCGGCGAGGTACCCGGATTGCAGTCGGTGGCGACAGCCATGGCCACCCCGGCGTCGCGGAAGGCCTGGACCGGCGGCAGCTGCGTCTCGTCCAGCATGACGAAGGCGCCGGGCAGCAGGACAGCCACGACGCCGGCCTCGGCCATGGCCTGAACGCCCTCGTCCGAAACATATTCGACATGGTCGGCCGACAGGGCGTGGTGGCGGGCGGCGAGTGCGGCCCCTCCCCCGTCGCCGAGCTGGTCGGCGTGCAGCTTGACCGGCAGGCCGAGGGCGCGCGCCTTGTCGAACAGGCGGGAGACCTCCTCCCCCGTGAAGGCTATGGGTTCCAGATAGGCGTCGACGGCATCGACCAGACCCTCGGCATGGGCGGCGGGCAGGACCTGATCGACCATCAGATCGACATAGGCCGCGCGGCGATCGGCAAACTCGGGCGGAATGGCGTGAAGGCCGAGGAAGGTGGTGCGGACGCGGACCCCGCCCGCCTGCTCCAGACCCCGGGCGACGCGCAGCATGCGCAGCTCGCTCTCGGCATCGAGGCCATAGCCCGATTTGATCTCGACGGTCGTGACGCCGCTGGCGGTCAGGGCCTTCAGCCGGTCGAGGGCGTGGGTGGTCAGGGTGGCCGCATCGGCCGCGCGCGTGGCCCGGACGGTCGAGGCGATGCCGCCGCCCTCGCGCGCGATCTGGGCATAGGGCACGCCGGTCAGGCGCCGCTCGTATTCGGCCGAGCGGTCGCCGGCAAAGACCAGATGGGTGTGACAGTCGATCAGGCCCGGCGTGACCCAGCGACCGCCCAGTCGGTCGGTGTGCGCGGCCTCATGCTCCGGCAGGTCGGCGCGGGGCCCGACCCAGACGATCTGGCCGTCGCGGATCAGGATGGCGCCGTCGTCGATGGCGCCATAGGGCTCCCCGCCCGGGACCATGGTGGCGAGGCGGCAGTCGGTGATCAGGCAATCGACCTTCATCGGGCCTCGAACCCGGCCAGCAGTTCGCAGAACCAGCGCCCCACGGTGAGCGAGCCCAGATCACCGACCTCGAGCGAGGGGTCGTATTCGGTGAGGTCGACGGCGCGGACCTTCGGGTGCGATCCGATCAGGCGGGTGGCCTCGAAGAAGGCGTGAACGCCCACCCCACCGGGCCGCGCCCCGGGGCTGGCGGGCCACTGGCTGCGGTCGATGACGTCGATGTCGACATCGACATAGATGCGGTCCGCGCGGGCGGCGAGGCGCTCCAGTTCCTCGGCCACGACGGCGACAAGGCCCTGGCGGTGGCAGTCGCCCGCCGTGCGCACCGAAATGCCGGCGGCCATCGCCTTGTCATGGGCCTTCTTGGTATTGGCGAAGGGGGCGAGGCCGACCTGGCTGATGAGGCTGCCGTCCATGCCGTCGTCGAGCAGGGCCTGAACCGGATTGCCGTTGGTCAGCCCCTGATCGGTGTCGCGCAGGTCGAAATGGGCATCGAGGGTCAGGAGCGCCGTGCCGGGAAGGCCCAGCCCCCGCACGCCCGGCCGGGTGACCGCATTATTGCCGCCGACGATGACGATCAGCCGCCGATGCGCCTCGGCCTGCACCGCATCGCGCAACGGAGCAAAAGCGGCATCCGGGGCCAGGGCCTTGAGCGCGACATCGCCCGCGTCGTGGACAGGGGTTTCGAGGACATGGCCTGTCTCGACATCATAGGTCGAGAAGCGCGGCAGGACGGCGCGGAAGGCGCGCGGTCCCAGATCGCACCGGCCCGGCGTCAGCGAGCGCTCGTTGAGGGGCGCCCCGATCAAGGCGACCGCCGCATCAGGGTGATCGCCGATCAGGTCGGCGACCGACCGCCAGCCAAGGGCCTCTGAGTCTTCCATCGTCATGGACGGGACCGTAGAGACGGGACCATGACGACTCAACCGATCTCGAACACCCGCACGATCCGCAGTCCGCGCGGCCCCGAACGCACCGCCCGGACCTGGGCCGCGGAAGCCGCCCTGCGCATGCTGATGAACAATGTGGACCCCGACGTCGCCGAGCGGCCGGAGGACCTGGTCGTCTATGGCGGGATCGGCAAGGCCGCGCGTGACTGGCCGTCGTTCGACCGGATCGTCGCCGAACTGAAGACCCTGGCCGAGGACGAGACCCTGCTGGTCCAGTCGGGCAAGCCGGTCGGGGTGTTCCGCACCCATGCCGATGCGCCTCGCGTGCTGATCGCCAACTCGAACCTCGTGCCCAAATGGGCGACCTGGGAGCATTTCAACGAACTGGATCGCAAGGGGCTGGCCATGTACGGCCAGATGACCGCCGGCTCGTGGATCTACATCGGCACCCAGGGCATCGTGCAGGGTACCTATGAGACCTTCATGGAGGCCGGGCGCCAGCACCATGACGGCGACTGGTCCGGCAAATGGATCCTGACCGCCGGACTGGGGGGCATGGGCGGGGCCCAGCCGCTGGCCGCGACCATGGCGGGCGCCTCCTGCATCGCTATCGAATGCCAGCGCAGCCGGATCGAGTTCCGCCTGCGCACCCGCTACCTCGACGTCATGGCCGAGACGCTGGACGAGGCGCTGGCCCTGCTGGAGCAGTCGCTGAAGGACGGCAAGCCGACCTCGATCGGCCTCGTGGGCAATGCCGCCGACCTGCTGCCGGAGATGGTGCGTCGCGGAGTGCGCCCGGATCTGGTGACGGACCAGACCAGCGCCCACGACCCGGTCAACGGCTATCTGCCCTCGGGCTGGACGGTCGGCGACTGGGAGACGAAGCGGGTCAGCGATCCGGCTGCGGTCGAGACGGCGGCCCGGGCCTCCATGGCCACCCATGTGAAGGCCATGCTGGACTTTCACCGCATGGGCGTGCCGACCACCGACTACGGCAACAACATCCGCCAGGTGGCCTTTGACGAAGGGGTCGAGGACGCCTTTGCCTTCCCCGGCTTTGTGCCCGCCTATATCCGCCCGCTGTTCTGTCGCGGCATCGGCCCGTTCCGCTGGGCAGCCCTGTCGGGGGACCCCGAGGATATCCGCAAGACGGACGCGGCGATGAAGCGGCTGTTCCCGGACAATGCGGGCCTGCACCGCTGGCTGGACATGGCTGGCGAGCGCATTGCCTTCCAGGGCCTGCCGGCGCGCATCTGCTGGATCGGGCTGGGCGACCGGCACAGGGCCGGCCTGATGTTCAACGAGATGGTGGCCTCGGGCGAGCTGAGCGCGCCCATCGTGATCGGCCGGGACCATCTGGACTCGGGCTCGGTCGCCAGCCCCAACCGCGAGACCGAGGCCATGAAGGACGGGTCGGACGCCGTGTCCGACTGGCCCCTGCTGAACGCCCTGCTGAACACGGCCTCGGGCGCCAGCTGGGTGTCTCTGCACCACGGCGGCGGGGTCGGCATGGGCTATTCCCAGCACTCGGGCGTGGTGATCGTCGCCGACGGCACGCCCGACGCCGCCCGACGCCTCGAACGCGTGCTGTGGAATGACCCGGCCACCGGCGTCATGCGCCACGCCGATGCGGGCTATGAAATTGCGAAGGACGCGGCCCGCGAACACGGCCTGAACCTGCCGTCGCTGGAGGGCTGACCATGGTGTCGATCACTCTTGGACAATCCCCTCTCACCCTCGCGCAACTGCGCGCCGTGCTGGACGGACCCGTCACCCTGTCGCTGACCGACGCCGCATGGAATGCGGTCGACCGGGGTGCCGCCACAGTGGCCGCCATCGTGGCCGAGGGACGCACGGTCTATGGCGTGAACACCGGCTTCGGCCTTCTGGCCAACACCTCGATCAAGTCGGAGGACCTGGAGACGCTGCAGCGCAATCTGGTGCTGAGCCACGCCTGTGGCGTGGGGCCGGATCTGGAAGACCGGGTCGTGCGGCTGATGATCGTGCTCAAGGTCGCCAGCCTGTCGCGCGGGGCCTCGGGCATCCGGCGCGAGACGCTGGAGATGCTGATCGCCCTGCTGGCCGCCGATGTGCTGCCGTGCGTGCCGTCCAAGGGATCGGTCGGGGCGTCGGGGGACCTGGCACCGCTGGCCCATATGAGCTGCCTGCTGCTCGGCGTCGGCGAGGCGCGGGTGAAGGGCCAGCGGATGGCCGCGACCGAGGCGCTGGCGACGGCGGGGCTCCAGCCCCTGACTCTGGGGCCCAAGGAGGGTCTGGCCCTGCTGAACGGAACCCAGTGTTCGACCGCGCTGGCCCTGACCGGCCTGTTCGCCACCGAGGATGCCTTTGCCGCCGCCCTCGTGGCCGGGGCCATGTCGGTCGATGCGCTGAAGGGGTCGGATGCGCCGTTCGACGGCCGCATTCACGCCCTGCGCGGCCAGCCGGGACAGATGGCGGTGGCGGAGACGCTGCGCGACCTGATGGCGGGGTCGGCGATCCGGGACAGCCACCGGACCGACTGCTCCAAGGTGCAGGACCCCTATTCGCTGCGCTGCCAGCCGCAGGTGATGGGCGCGATCCTGGACCTGATGCGGTCCTCGGCCACGACGCTGGAGCGCGAGGCCAATGCGGTGACCGACAATCCGCTGGTGTTCGTCGAGGATGGCGACGTGATCTCGGGCGGAAACTTCCACGCCGAGCCGGTGGCCTTTGCCGCCGACCAGCTGGCCATGGCCCTGTGCGAGATCGGCAATCTGTCGGAGCGGCGGACCTCGGTCCTCGTCGACCCCAAGATGAGTGGCCTGCCCGCCTTTCTGGTGCGGGAGTCGGGGCTGAACTCGGGCTTCATGATCGCCCAGGTGACGGCGGCGGCGCTGGTGGCCGAGAACCGCATGGTCGCCCATCCGGCCAGCGTCGACACCGTGCCGACCAGCGCCAATCAGGAGGACCATGTGTCGATGGCGACCCATGGGGCCCGGCGGCTGCTGGACATGGCGCAGAACACGGCGACCGTGGTCGGGATCGAGCTGCTGGCGGGCGCGCAAGGGTTGGACTTCCACCGCCCGCTCACGTCCTCGCCCGCGCTGGAACGGGCGTGGGCCCTCGTGCGCGAGGCGGCGCCGGAATATGCGTCCGATCACTATTTCGCGCCGGATATCGCGCGGGCGACCGACGGGGTGACCGCCGGCCGCTATCGCGATTTCGTGCCGGGCCTGCTGCCCTCGGCCTAGGCTGCGGCGGCGCGCAGGCAGGCGGCCCGCAGCTCCACAGGCGGAAGTTCCGCGACCAGGTCGGGATCCATGAGGATTTCGGCCGCCAGGTCCGCGACCTCGTTCGAGACGTCCTCGGCCGACTTGCCGCGGGCGGCACCGGACGCCTCGGCATTCGTCAGCAGGGTGTAGTTCTCCTCGAGCACCCGCTGGAGCTCGCCATCGTTCATCTCGCTCTCCATGAGTTCGAGCATGCCGAGCGTCCCGAAGGCCGCGCAGGTGACGTCAAAATCGTAGCGCCCCTCCGGATCTGTCGGGCGCGTGAGGTTTTCGTAGGCGGCTCCCGACGACCCGCCAGAGGCGGGGCCTTCCGTCACGATCAGGCGATAGGCGCCGGTTTCGCCGGCCTCATAGCTGTTGGCGAGGATGAAGTAATCGCCGCCCGTGGAGGTGAAAGTCAGGCGTGAATTGACGTTGTCTTCGCTGATGTCGTCATTGGTCTGTTCGACCGGCGGCTGGCAGGCCCGACCCCGCCCCATGCCGATGAAGGTGTCGAAGTCGCTGGACGTCAGATCGATGGTGTAGGATTGCCCCGCACGGGTCGACAGGATGTAGCAGTCATAGCTGCTGCCATCGATCTCGATGACGGGGTCGCTGGCGCTCAGCGTGCCCCTGACGGGCTCGCCGACGCGGATCGCGCTCTGGGCCGAGGCCGCGCCCGCAAGCGCAGAGGCGGCCAACAGGGTGGCCAGGCCGGTTGAAATCAGGGTTCCGATACGCATGAGGGTCGCTCCCGCCCGGGCGCCCGACGCGCCCTTCCTGAAACGACCCTAGCCAAAGTCAGCGTGACTGTAACTGACGAGCCCTGACGGTGTCAGCGATAGCGGGTAACCGGGTTGAAGCCGTAGGCGCGATCACAGGCGGCCACGGTTTCGAGATAGCTGGCGACGTTCTGCGGCTTGTCATCAATGAAGCCGTTCAGGGCCTCCAGGGCAAGAGCGCTCGACATGAAGTCGGCCGAGCCGGCCTCACCGGCGCTCAACCGGCCGGAGACCTGACGGTCCCGGGCCGCATAGTCGATCGAGGCGACATTGCCGTAGCGGCCGACATACTGCTTCAGCTCACCCATCGCCCGATAGGCGCCGGCACACACATAGGTTTCCGTGCCCCATTCGCTGGTGACCTGCGGCAGGGCGTCCATCGAGCCGAGGCGCTCCTCGACCTCCGGCAGGCCGGCGGTGACCTTGATCCAGTAGTTGCCGCCCTCGCCCGCGTTGAAGGCATTGGCGCGGATCAGCAGGCGCGGCACATCGAAGGTGCCGCTGATCTGGGCATTGGTGTTGTTGCCGCTGTCGTCGTCGGCGGCGATGGCGGTCATGCTGTCGCCGCAGTCACTTCCCGTACCGACGACGAGGAAGGTGTCGAAGAAGCCGCTCATCAGATCGATGGTGATCGGCTGGCCGCGCGCCTCGACCACCCAGCACTGATAGTAGCTGCCGTCCGCCAATTTGGGCGACTGCTCGTTGAGGGTGGCGCCGGACTCTCCGCCGACTTCGATGCGGGTCTGGGCGGCGGCGGGCTGGGCGGCGGCCGCGAGCGCAAGGGCGGCGACCGAGGTGGCGATGACGCGAGCAAGCATGGGTGTCCCTCCAGTGGTGGCGGGACATTAGCGGACGGCGGTCACCGCCGGGCCTGACGGAGTCTGACAGGACAGTGTTCCGTGAACCGGTTCAGAAGGCCTCACGGATTGTAGAGGGTTTTTCGGGAGGATGGCGCCAGGGAGGACCCCACCGCCGCATGCCCATTCGTGCCTTCACACCGGACGACGCCGAAGCCCTGGCGGCCCTGCACCGGTCCGTCGGCTGGCCGGAGCGGTCGGCGGCCGGGTGGCGGTGGCTGGCGCGGGACCCGGCGCGAACGCGACTGGATGCGCCGCTGGGCTGGCTGGCCGAGGACGAGGCGGGACGGCCCGTGGCCTGTCTGGGTAACTTCATCCAGACCTTCCGGCACGGGGAGCGAACGCTTCATGCCGCGACTGGCCATTCGATCATCGTCAGCCCCGGAGGCCGGGGCATGGCGCCACAGCTGATCCGGACGCTGATGGGTCAGACGGGCATGGCCGGCTTCTACACCTTCAACGCCAATGCGCGGGCGGCACCGCTGTACAGGCGACACCGGCTGGTGCCCTGGCCGGATGCGACCCACGATCTGAAGCTGGCCTGGCCCCTGAAACGCTGGCCCCGCGGGGTGAGCCGGGCGCTGCGCGAGATGGATCACCGGCAGCCGGCCCTGCTGGCCGAGGTGCTGAAGCGGATTCCCGAACCGCTGACGCCGAGGCCCCGCCCGGTCCGGCAGGAGGAAATGCCGGCCGGGGTCGCCCTGATGTCGGCGGACCTGCCTGGGGACTGGGACGCCTATTGGCAGGCGCTGGTCGATGAAGGCGGTCTGGTCGCCGACCGGTCGGCAGAGGTGATGCGCCACCGGCTGGGCGATCCGGACCGGGTGCGCCCGCCGGTGCTGCTGGCGGTCATGGAGGGGGACACCCTCGTCGGCCATGCCTGGGCCGAACTGGCCAAGCCCAGTGTGATCGACCCGCCGGTGCTTGAGATCGTGGATCTGGTGGCGCTGGAGCACGCGCCGGAGGCCATCGACCAGCTGATGACCGGCCTGATGACGGCGGCCCGGCGGCTGGATGCCGCCAAGCTGCGGCTGCATCTGGTCAGCCCCCGGCTGCGGGCCCGGCTGGGACCGTGGGCCGAACGGGCGCGGCGCGAAGGCGGCTGGGGCCACGCCCATGCCCGGTTCGAGGCGGGCGCGCCGGACCCCGACCTGTGGCAGCCCACGCCCTACGACGGGGACTATGGCTTCTGTCTGAGGCCCGCGCCCTAGGCCTTCGACTTCAGCAGGTCCCGGATCTCGGTCAGCAGGGCCTCGCTGGGCGTCGGGGCGGGCGGGGCGGCCGGCTGGGGATCCTCGGCCTGTTTGCGGCGCATATTGTTGATGCCCTTGACCAGCAGGAAGACGACGAAGGCGACGATCAGGAACTGGACGAGGGTGTTGGCGAAGGCGCCGTACTGGATGGCGACCTGTTCGACGGCCTCGGTCGAGGGGTCTTCGGGACGGAGCACCCATTGGAGCTCGGCGAAGTCCACGCCGCCGGTCAGCAGGCCGATGGGCGGCATGATGATCTGGTCGACCAGGCTTTTGACGATGCCGTTGAAGGCCGCGCCGATGATGACGCCGACGGCCAGATCGACGACATTGCCGCGCACGGCGAACTCGCGGAATTCCTGAAACAGGCCCATGGGTGCCCTCCGTTTGGGATCGCGACCGGGCGCTCAGGCCGCCTGCAGATCCAGATGGTAGAAGTGGTTGAAGTCGCTGGGCGTATAGCCCCCGAACGGCTCACCCTTGAGGAATCCCCGGGCGGCGTAAAGGTTCAGGGCAGCCTCGAACGCGGGGCCCGAGCCGGTCTCGAGGCTGATCCGGCGACAGCCAGCCGCGCGGGCCTCGGCGATCAGATGCTCCAGCAGGGTGCGGCCCACGCCCCGGCCCAGATGGTCGGGATGGGTGCGCATGGACTTGATCTCGCCCACGCCGTCGGGATGCAGGCGCAGGGCGCCCATGCCGAGCAGAGCCTCACCGTCCCACAGGGTGTACAGGGTGACGCCGGGTGCCTGCAGACCGGTCAGGTCGAGGGCGTGGACGCCACAGGCAGGCGTGTAGCGGTGCATGCCCTCAAGGTGCAGGGCCAGAAGGGCCCGCAGCCGGGCATCCTCGAAATCGGCCGGAACGATCCGCCAGTCGGGCGCCATGGCCGGCTCAGTCGGAGGCGTTCAGCCGCTCGCGCAATTCCTTGCCGCTCTTGAAGAAGGGCACGGCCTTGGCGGGCACATCGACGGTTTCGCCGGTCCGCGGATTGCGGCCCTGGCGCGCGGGACGATGGCGCACGGAAAAGGCGCCGAAGCCGCGGATTTCCACCCGTCCGCCTTCGGACAGGGTCTCGACCATCTGGCCGAGGATGACATTGACCAGGCGCTCGACCTCAGCCTGGGTGAGGTGCGGATTCTCGGCCGCCAGCTTGTCGATCAGTTCGGACTTGATCATTCCAGCCCCTTCCCGTGCGACGGAGGCGTACACCGGTGCGCCCCATGTCGCCCCTGCCTTACCGGCCCCCCGGCGACGGCGTCCACCCTAGACCTCGCGCGGTGAGGGAATAAAGGGGAAAGACGGACATTAAGCATCATTAACAGCCGTAATGTACGCTTCCGGACACAAATTGCGGTCTCGAACCGCAAAAAAGGGCGGCCGGACCGCTCCGACCGCCCCGATTTGCATCGAAATCGATGCTTTTACTCCTTGGCGGCGCCCTTTTCGCGCAGGGCCGCACCCAGGATGTCGCCGAGCGAAGCGCCCGAGTCCGAGGACCCGAACTGTTCGATGGCTTCCTGTTCGTCCTTCATCTCGAGCGCCTTGACCGAGACGGAGACGCGGCGCGAGGCCTTGTCGATGCCGGTGATCATGGCGTCGACGCGATCGCCGACGGCGAAGCGCTCGGGGCGCTGTTCGGCGCGGTCGCGCGACAGGTCCGACTTGCGGATGAAGGCGGTGACCGGAGCTTCATCCTCGCCGAACTTGACCTCGATGCCGCCGGTCTCGATGGCGGTCACGGTGACGGTGATCTGCTGACCCTTCCGGAAGGTGTCGCCGTCGCCGATCGGATCGCCGCCCAGCTGCTTGATGCCGAGCGAGACGCGTTCCTTCTCGACGTCGACGTCCAGCACCTTGGCCTTGACCATCTCGCCCTTGCGGTAGCGCTGGATGGCTTCCTCGCCCGAGACGTTCCAGTCGAGGTCCGACAGGTGGACCATGCCGTCGATGTCGTTGTCCAGGCCGATGAACAGACCGAATTCGGTGGCGTTCTTGACCTCGCCCTCGACGGTCGAGCCGATCGGGTGGTTGGCGACGAAGGCATCCCACGGATTGTCCTGGGCCTGCTTCAGACCCAGCGAGATGCGGCGCTTGGCCGAGTCGACGTCCAGCACGACCACATCTACTTCCTGCGAGGTGGAGACGATCTTGCCGGGGTGGACGTTCTTCTTGGTCCAGCTCATTTCCGAGACGTGGACCAGGCCCTCGACACCGGCTTCCAGCTCCACGAAGGCGCCGTAGTCGGTGATGTTGGTGATGCGACCGGTCATCTTGGCGCCGACCGGATACTTGGCTTCCACGCCGTCCCACGGATCGGCCTGGAGCTGCTTCATGCCCAGGCTGATGCGCTGGGTGTCCGGGTTGATCTTGACGATCTGCACCTTGACGGTGTCGCCGACGGCCAGCACCTGCGACGGGTGCGAGACGCGCTTCCACGACATGTCGGTGACGTGCAGCAGGCCGTCGATGCCGCCCAGATCCACGAACGCACCGTAGTCGGTGATGTTCTTGACGACGCCTTCGCGGACTTCACCCTCGGCCAGCTGGCCGACCAGTTCGGTGCGCTGCTCGGCGCGGGCTTCTTCCAGGATGGCGCGACGCGAGACGACGATGTTGCCGCGCGGACGGTCCATCTTGAGGATGGCGAAGGGCTGTTCCTTGCCCATCAGCGGGCCGACGTCGCGGACCGGACGGATGTCGACCTGCGAGCCCGGCAGGAAGGCCGAGGCACCGCCCAGATCGACCGTGAAGCCACCCTTCACGCGGCCGACGATGGCGCCCATGACCGGCTGCTCTTCGGCGAAGACGGCTTCCAGACGGGTCCAGGCTTCCTCGCGGCGAGCCTTGTCGCGGCTGATGACGGCCTCACCCAGGGCGTTCTCGACGCGCTCGAGATAGACTTCGACGTCATCGCCGACCTTCGGGATCGAGGCGCCTTCGCCCTGACCGAATTCACGGGCGGAGATACGGCCTTCGGTCTTCAGACCGACGTCGATGATGATGATGTCCTTTTCCACGCCGACGACGCGGCCGTGGACGACCTGGCCTTCGCCAAGGTCACGACCCTGCAGGGTCTCGTCGAGAAGAGCGGCGAAATCGTCGCGGGTAGGGGTGAGGGTGTCGGTCATGAAACTCTGGGGTTGGAGAAAGAGGTAGGCCGCGCGGCTCCGGACGGAGTCCTCGCGGACGTCGGTTCAGTTTGGGTAGAAGGTCGATCCGGGGCGGCGACAGGGCTGCCCGAACGCCCGCGGTGGCCGAGGATCATCGCGTTGGATTTGCCCGCCGGTCAGCGCGCTCGCGATGTCTCGACGATACGGCGGGCCGCATCGAAGGCGGCCTCTATATCCATATCGGTCGTATCCAGCAAGGCCGCGTCGGCCGCCTGGACCATGGGCGCGGCCCCGCGACCGGCGTCACGGGCATCGCGGCGGACGATATCGGCCAGCATGTCCTCGAACGACAGGGTCTCGCCGCGGGCGGTCAGTTGCAGCCAGCGACGGCGGGCGCGGACCTCGGGGCTGGCGGTGACGAACAGTTTGACCGGAGCGTCGGGCACGATGACCGTGCCGATGTCGCGCCCGTCCAGCACGGCGCCGCCCGGCTGGCGCGCGAAACGGGTCTGGAGGTCCAGCAGGGCCGCGCGCACCCCGGTGTGTCCCGCCACCCGGCTGGCGGCCTCGCCCGCCCCGCGATCGGTCAGGCGGGTGGTGTCGAACAGGTCCTCCGGCTCGAGCGCGCGGGCGACCTGTTCGGCAAGGTCCGCATCACCGAAATCCCCGCCGCGGTCCAGCACGCCCAGCCCCACCGCGCGATACAGCAGTCCGGTATCCAGATGCGGCAGGCCATAGTGCTGCGCCAGCCGCTGGGCGATGGTGCCCTTGCCCGACGCGGCCGGCCCGTCGACGGCGATGATGAGGGGGGTCGTCATCCCGCCTCGATATCGGCGCCCAGCCCCTGCATCAAGGCGACGAACCCCGGAAAGCTGGTGGCGATCATTTCGGGGTCGCGGACGCTGACCGGCGCACGGGCGGCGAGGCCCAGCACCAGATGGCTCATGGCGATGCGGTGATCGTGGGCGGTCTCGACGGTGGACCCGCCCGCCACGGGACCACCAGTGACGATCAGGCCCTCGGGCTCTTCCTCAATCGCAACCCCGCAGGCGGCAAGACCCCGCGCCATCAGGGCGATGCGGTCGCTCTCCTTGACGCGCATCTCGCCGATGCCCCGCATGACCGTCCGGCCCGAGGCAAGGGCGGCCGTGGCGGCCAGGATCGGATATTCGTCGATCATCGAGGCCGCGCGGGCCTCGGGCACGACCACCCCCTTGAGCGCGGAATGGCGGGCCGTGATGTCGCCGACGATCTCGCCCCCGCTTTCCCGCCGGTTCGAGACGGTCAGGTCCGCGCCCATCTCGCGCCAGGTGTCGAACAGGCCGGTCCGCAGCGGGTTGAGCATGACGTTTTCGACCGTGACCTCCGAACCCGGCACGATCAGGCCGGCCGCCAGCGGGAAGGCCGCAGACGACGGATCGCCCGGAACGGCGACGGGGGTGCCGGTGAGCCCTTGCCCGCCCTCGAGACGGATACGCCAGCCGGCCCCCTGCTCCGTGACCTGAACCTCGGCCCCGAAGGCGCGGAGCATGCGCTCGGTGTGGTCGCGACTGCGCTCGGGCTCGATGACTTCGGTGAGGCCCCGGGCGTTCAGCCCGGCCAGCAGCAGGGCGGACTTGACCTGGGCCGAGGCGACCGACTGGGTGAAGGACAGCCCCCGCAGGTCGCCGCCGGTCAGGCGAAGCGGCAGACGATCTTCTTCGCCCGACCACTCGAACCGCGCGCCCATCTCGCCGAGCGGGGTGGTGACGCGCTTCATCGGACGTTTGCGCAGAGACACATCGCCATCAAAGGTCACGATGATCGGATAGCCGGCGGCCGCCCCCATCAGCAGGCGCACCCCGGTGCCGGCATTGCCGCAGTCGATGACGCCCTCCGGCTGACGAAAGCCGCCATGGCCGGTGACGCGCCAGCGGCCCGGCCCGAGGCGCTCCACCTCGGCCCCGAAGGCCGCGACGGCCCGGGCGGTGGCGAGGATGTCCTCGCCCTCGAGCAGGCCCTCGATGTCGGTCACGCCCTGCGCCATCCCGCCCAGGATCAGGGCGCGGTGGGAGACGGATTTGTCACCGGGAGCGGTCACGGTACCGGCCAGGCGCGAGGCCGGACGGGCGGTCAGGAAGGCGGCGGCGGCCACGGACGGCCTTTCGATCGTGCGGGAAAACAGGGCCAGAGGCGAAGATCGCTTTTGACAGCGGGCCATTCGGGTGGCAAGGGAGCCGCCCGAAATCCACCCGTCGCGAAGGTCACGATCCGTGAGCAAAGCTGAACTTGGCGCCAAGCAGGTCTGCCCGAACTGCCAGGCCAAATTCTACGACCTGAACCGCCGCCCGGCGCACTGCCCCAAGTGCGACACCGAGTTCGACCCCGAAGAGGCGCTGCGCCTGCGCAACCGCCGCGGTCGTCCCGCTGACGTGCCCGAGCCCGAAGAGGCCGAGGACGATACGGACGACACCGAGGACAAGGTCAAGGACAAGAAGGCCTCCGATGACGACGAGGAAGAGGACGATACGCCTCCCACGCCGGAAATCGACCAGGAAGGCCACGAGCGCATCCTGACGCCGGACGACGACGACGATGAGGATTCGTCCAAGGACGACGCCGGCATGAACGATGACGACGACGACGTCCTCGACGATGACGACGACGATGACTCGGCCGCCTTCATCGACGATGACGAGGACGACGACGACGATTTCGACGCCGACATCGTCAAGCCGTCGAAGGACGACGACTGACCCCGAAGGTCGTCTTTCACAGGGTGAAAATAATTGGCGGAATCGGGCTTGATCGGGATCGAGCCCTGACATAGGTTCCGCCGCCTCGCTGGCCCCCTGACCGGGACCGGCGGACCAGACCGGAGGCCCCGCACGGGGACAAAGGTTCGGGGCTATAGCTCAGTTGGTAGAGCGCTTGAATGGCATTCAAGAGGTCAGCGGTTCGACTCCGCTTAGCTCCACCATAAACCCCTCGCCGGACCACGGCGGGGGGTTTTCCAATTGGGCCGGGCGCTAGTCTTCCAGCACGGGATCCGGCAGGGAGAGGAAGGCGGCCCGGAGTGCCACGCCCCATTCCTCGGCGATCGTCCGCATATAGGGATCGTCGCGCTCCATGCGCCGCTCGTGGGTCGGCTGCCAGGTGTCGGTGGTATAGGTCTGGTAGTCGATGGGCAGGCCGACCGACAGATTGGCCTTGAGCGTCGAGTCGAACGACACCACCAGCAGTTTGACGGCCTGTTCAAAGCTCATGTCGGGGTCATAGCCCCGCACCAGAATGGGCCGGCCATACTTGGTCTCGCCGATCTGGAAGTAGGGATTGTCGTCGGTCGCCTCGATGAAATTGCCCTGCGGATAGATCAGGAACAGGCGCGGCGGTGTGCCCTTGATCTGACCGCCCAGGATCAGGGTGGCGCCGAACATCGCCTCGGCCGACTGGCCGCTCTGCACATTGTTCTGGATGGTCTCCCGCAGGGCCTCGCCGACCAGGCGGGCGGCCTGGAACATGGTCGGAGTCTCCAGCAGGGAGGGATTGCGCTCGGCCGGGACCTTGGTGCGTTCGTCGAGAATGCTGACCACCGACTGGGTCGTCGCCAGATTGCCGGCGGTCATCAGGGTGATCATCCGCTCGCCCGGCTTGTGCCAGGTGAACATCTTGCGGACCGTGGCCACATTGTCGACGCCGGCATTGGTGCGGGTGTCCGACATGAACACCAGTCCCCGGTTCAGGCGCATGCCCACGCAATAGGTCATTCGATCGTCATTGCCCCCGGCATGGCCTGGCTATTGCTGAACCTGCAGCTGGACCACCATCGACTCATTGCGGCCCCCGTAGACGATACCCGAGATCGGCGCCGCTTCACCATAATCGAGGCCGGTGGCGACCCGGACGTAGCGGGGATCGGGCGATACGCCGTTCGAGACGTCGAACCCGACCCAGCCCAGGCCGTCGACGTGGACCTCGGCCCAGGCGTGGCCGGCGTCCTGATCGACCCGGTCATCCATCATCAGGTAGCCGCTGACGTAGCGGGCCGGATAGCCCATCAGCCGCGCCGCCGCGATCAGGATGTGGGCGTGGTCCTGACAGACCCCCTGCCCGGCCTCGATGGCCTGTTCCGCCGTGGTGGCAAAGTCGGTCGTGCCCGTGCTGTAGGTGACCGAGTCCAGGATCAGGGCCGACAGGGCGTGCAGGCGCGACGGATCGTCGTCGAAGTCCTTGCCCAGATCGCGCACCAGCTGGCGCACGCGGGGGCCGGCGCGGGTCTGGGGCGTGGACCGGCGGAAATACCACAGCGGGGCATAGCCGCCGTGCTGGCCGATGATGCCCGCCGTGTCCGAGGTGTCGACCTCGCCCTCGCAGACGATGGTCACCGTGCGGGTGCCGGGCGCGATCGACAGCAGCTCGACCAGATTGTTGTGCTGGTCGGTATAGGACAGCTCCTTGGTGCCGCCCTCGACCCCGGTGTGCCAGGAGACGACGGTCTGGCCGCCGGAATTCTTGGGCGTCAGGCGAATCTTCTGCAGGCCACGGCTGACGGCCTGGTCATAGGTGTATTCAGTGCTGTGCCGGACCTTCACGCGCATGGGATCATCCGTAGAACCTGTAGTCCCGCTCGATCTGCTGGCCGAGGGCGTTGTTGCGGCCGATGAAGTCGCTGAGCACCCCGTGCAGGCCGGACTCGAAGATCGACTCGATGGAGTGATCGGCCAGCCGCTTCACATGAGCGCGGGCCAGGTCGTGGCTGGGCATTTCCTTGCCGTAGGCCTGGGCAAGGAAGCCGAGGTGCTCCGAAATCTGTCCGGCGCAGAAGGCCAGCGAGCGCGGCATGCGCTTGTCGAGGATGATCAGGTCGGCGATCTGGCGCGGGTTGGCGGTGCCGTCGCTGAGCCAGCGATAGGCGCGCTGGGCCGACACCGAGCGCAGGATGGTCTCCCACTGCACATTGTCGAGCGAGGAGCCGACATAGGAGACCGACGGCAGCAGCACATAATATTTGACGTCGAGGATGCGCGCGGTGTTGTCGGCCCGCTCTATGAAAATGCCCAGATGGGCAAAATTGTAGACGTCGTTCTGCATCATGGTGCCGGTCAGGGCACCGCGGACCAGGGCGTTCTGGCGGCGGATGGTGGCCAGGATGTCGGGCAGGCCGTTTTCCGAGACCGGGCGCTTGAGCAGGTAGCGGATGGTCATCCAGCCTTCGTTGGTGGCCTCCCACACCTCGCGCGTCAGAGCCGTGCGGACCATGCGGGCATTGGTGCGGGCATTGCCGATGACCGACATGACGCTGGAGGGATTGTCCCGGTCGCGCAGCAGATAGTCGATCACATTGGCCGCGTTGAACGCCTCGTAGCGTTCGAGGAATCCCTGACGCACCCCGGCGGTGTTGATGATCGAGGCCCACTCCGCCTCGGCGGCCGCCGACCGGGTCAGGGCGATACGAAAGCCCGCATCGACCAGTCGCGCGGTATTCTCGCTGCGCTCGAGGAAGCGGAACATCCAGAACAGGCCGGCGGCGGTCTTGCCTAGCATGGGCGGGAGTCCTCCGCCGAAAGGGTGCCCTTGGCCATCCTCATTCCTCGAGCACCCAGGTGTCCTTGGTGCCGCCGCCCTGGCTGGAATTGACCACCAGGGAGCCGGCCTTCATCGCCACGCGGGTCAGGCCACCCGGGGTGATCTCGATCTTGCCCGGGGAGACCAGCACGAAGGGCCGCAGGTCGACGTGGCGGGGCGCCAGGCCGGCCTTGGTCAAGACCGGGACGGTCGACAGCGCCAGGGTGGGCTGGGCAATGTAGTTGCCGGGACGGGACTTCAGCTTGTCGGCAAAGGCCGAGATCTCGCGCTTGCTGGCCGCCGGACCCACCAGCATGCCGTAGCCACCCGAGCCGTGCACTTCCTTGACCACCAGCTCGTCCAGATGTTCGAGCACATAGGCCAGGGCGTCGGGCTCGGCACAGCGCCAGGTCGGCACATTCTTCAGAATGGCGCTCTCGCCCGTGTAGAACTGGATGATGTCCGGCATGTAGCTGTAGATCGCCTTGTCGTCGGCGATGCCGGTGCCGGGCGCATTGGCGACGGTGATGCCGCCCGCGCGATAGACGTCCATCAGCCCCGGCACGCCCAGCTGGGAGTCCGGGTTGAAGCTCATCGGATCGAGGAAGTCGTCGTCGACCCGGCGGTAGAGGACGTCGATCGGGGTGTAGCCGCGGGTCGTCCGCATGGCGATGCGGCCATCGACCAGCTGCAGGTCCTGTCCCTCGACCAGTTCGACGCCCATCTGGTCGGCCAGGAAGGCATGCTCGAAATAGGCCGAGTTGTGGATGCCGGGTGTCAGCACGGCCACGACCGGCGAGCCGGAGCATCCCGGCGGCGCGCAGGCCGCCAGCGACCGGCGGAGCAGCTTGGGATAGTTGCTGACCTCGCGCACCGCGACCCGCGAGAACAGCTCGGGGAACATCCGCAGCATCGTCTCGCGGTTTTCCAGCATGTAGGAGACGCCGGACGGGGTGCGGGCGTTGTCCTCGAGCACGAAGAACTCGTCCTCGCCGGTGCGTACGATGTCGATGCCGACGATATGGGTGTAGATGCCGCCGGGCGGCTCGACGCCGATCATCTGGGGCAGGAAGGCGGCGTTGGCGGCGATCACATCGACCGGGATGCGGCCCGAGCGCAGGATTTCCTGGCGGTGATACATGTCGTGCAGGAAGGCATTGATGGCGCGCACCCGCTGTTCGATGCCCCGGGTCAGCCGGCTCCACTCGCGGCCCGAGATGATGCGCGGCACGATGTCGAACGGGATCAGCCGCTCCTCGGCTTCCTGCTGGCCGTACACGTTGAAGGTGATGCCGGTGCGGCGGAAGAAGACCTCGGCATCGCGGGACTTCTTGCGCAGGCTCTGGGCGCCCTGACGTTGAAACCAGTCAGCATAGCCGCTGTACGGGGACCGACAGGCCTCGCCGGAGCCGTGCATCTCGTCGAAGACGTCGGGTCTGTTCGCCATTGCAACATGTGTCGCACAGGCACGGGGGCGCTTCAATGACCCCGGGGCGTCCGACCGCATTGCCCGGCGCGGGCGCATCGTCTATCCCCCGACGCACGTGGCCCGAAGGTGAGGGCCTTTCAGGGAGCATGGCTGATGATGCCGTCCGGTTCGGGTCTGGTCACTGTGTTCGGAGGCTCCGGCTTTGTCGGGACCCAGGTCGTTCGGTCGCTGGCGCGGCGGGGCCTGAGAATCCGGGTGGCGGTGCGCAACCCCAATCTGGCCCATGACCTGAAGCCGCTGGGCGATGTCGGGCAGGTGATGCCCATCTATGGCGACATCACCGACCCCGCGACCGTGAAGAGCGCCGTGGCCGGCGCTGACATCGTCATCAATCTGGTCGGTATTCTGTACGAGCGTCCGGGCTCGAAGGCCTTCGAGCACATCCATGTCGACGGCGCGCGCACCGTGGCCGAGGCCGCCCGCGAGGCCGGGGCCCGCCACTTCGTGCAGATGTCGGCCATCGGCGCCGATGCCGACAGCGGATCGGCCTATGCGCGCTCCAAGGCCCGGGGCGAGGCGGCCGTGAAGGACGCCTTCCCCGGCGCGTCCATCGTGCGCCCGTCGATCGTGTTCGGTCCGGGGGACGGCTTCTTCAACCGGTTCGCCGCCCTGTCGGGCCTGACGCCGGCCCTGCCGCTGATCGGGGGCGGGCAGTCGCGCTTCCAGCCGGTGTTCGTCGGCGACGTGGCCGAGGCCGTGGCGCGCGTCGCGACCGAAGACGCCTGGGCCGGCCAGACGGTCGAGCTGGGCGGTCCGGCGATCGTGACCTTTGAGGAGGTGCTGAAGATGATCGCCCACGAGACAGGCCGTCATCGCATGCTGCTGCCCCTGCCCTTCCCGGTCGCGCGGGCGATCGGCTCGCTGGCCCAGCTGACGACGCTGGTCGGCCTGCCGCCGGTGCTGACCCGCGATCAGGTGGTGATGATGCAGACCGACAATGTCGTGTCCGAGGGCGCCACCGGCCTGACGGATCTGGGCATCGAGCCGACCGGCATGGCGGCCGTGGTGCCCGACTATCTGTGGCGCTATCGCCGGGGCGGCCAGTTCGCCGAACAGCCGATGGCCGAAGCCTTCTAGAAGCCCAGACCCAGCAGGATCATCCCGGCCACGCCGACCCCGATCCGCCACCAGGCGAAGGGCGCAAAGCCGTGCCGGGAGACGAAGTCGAGCAGCAGCTTGACCACCGCCAGCGCGGTGAGGAAGGCCGTGATGAAGCCGATGGCGATCAGGCCGGCATCGCTGAAGTCGAGGCGCTCCCAGTTCTGCAGCAGGTCATAGGCGACCGCCGCCCCCATGGTCGGCAGGGCGAGGAAGAAGCTGAACTCGGCCGCCGAGCGCTTGTCCGTGCCCAGCAGCAGGCCGCCGGCGATAGTGGCCCCCGACCGCGACACACCCGGGATCATGGCCAGGCACTGGAACAGGCCGATCAAAAGATAGACGCGCAGGGGATACTGGTCGGCCTGCAGATAGACGGGCACCTTCTTCATCCGGTCGAGCAGCAGCAGCAGGACCCCGCCAACGATCAGCGCCACGCAGATCACCATGGGCGTCTCGAACAGCACCAGTTTGATGAAGTCATAGGCGAAGACGCCGATGACCACGGCCGGGGCGAAGGCGACCAGCAGGCCGATCAGGAAGCGGCGGGCCTCGACCTCGAACGGCCAGCGCGTCGCCAGCGTCCACAGACGTTTGAAATAGACGCTGATGATGGCCAGCAGGGCGCCCAGCTGGATGACGATCTCGAAGGTCTTGCCGGTGCTTTCGAAGCCGAGGAAGTGGCCCAGCAGAAGCAGGTGGCCGGTAGAGGAGACGGGGATGAACTCGGTCAGGCCCTCGATCAGGCCCAGGATGATCGCCAGCAGCCAGTCGGCCATGAGGTCCCCTTGTTCGCATGCGCGGTCGGCGGGCGCGGATCAGTTGGCCCCCGGCGTCGGCCCCACATAGCGTAGTCGGGTGCGAATAGGCGAGCCACCAATCGCCTGATCCAGCGCATGACCGATCAGGCCCACGACGCGGGCCAGCAACAACAGGTCGACGGCCCCGTCCCGCGGCAGGTCCAGACGCCGGGCCAGCAGGGCCAGCGCCAGCGGCAGGCCCGGCACCAGACCGGTTTGCGCCTCGCCTTCGCGCCAGATGGAGTCCAGATCGGCGGGCAGGCACGCGGCCTCGATCAGGGCGCGGGCGCGGGCTTCGTCCGTCTCCGGAGAGGCCGGGTCGATGAAGCCGGGCAGGTCGCCGCTCGCCGCGAAGGTGGCGGCGATCGTCCCGGCCGGATCCCGACGCGCCTGCACCACCCAGGTGGAGGCGGACTGGGTGCGGGCCATGACCGGCGATCCCATCAGGGCGGTCAGGCCTGCCAGGGCCGCCCCGGCCAGCGGCGCACCCGCCTGGGCCGTCGCGCGCGTCGCCAGCATCGGCGGGCGGGCCAAATCATCCGCACACAGAACCAGAGCCCGGCGCACCAGATCGGCGTCGCGCTCGATCATCTTCCAGCCGCGGGCCAGACGCTGGTGGAACAGCAGGCGGGGGCCCGAGCCGGCCGCCGCATCAATGACCTCATTGAGGATTTCGGCGGCTTCGGTGCGCAGGCTGGCGGCATCGCGCCCGGTCAGGGCCGGGTCCTCGGCCGCGCGCCGGGCCAGACAGGCAAAGGTGCGCAGCCGAATGGAGGCGCCGGTGACCGCATCCACGCGCGGCTTCAGCCCCATCAGCGGCTGGGGCGAGCGCAGGCCCCACAGGCGTCGGGCGACATCCTCGAGCGTGGCCTGGGCCGACAGCTGGGCCACGTCGAGGCCGGAATAGCAAAGGCGTCCGTCGATGCGGGTGGACAGGGTCGAGAAGATTTCCGCCTCGCCGCGACCGGCCGCGCCCCGGGTCAGGGCCGTCGGGGTCGTGTCGCGGTCGCCGGCGCCGAGGCGGGCGATGTCGCTTTCGGCATAGAGGCTGCGGCGGGGATCGGCGGGGTCCGGGCGGGCCGCGATCCGGCCCCGGCTGACATAGGCATAGAGCGTCTGGGTCTTGACCCCCAGACGCCGCAGCGCCTCGGCGCGCCCGATCCAGCCGTGTTCTGCGTCCATGCCCGCCCCGTGCAGAAACTCCGAGTTGTTCAATCAAGCGCCGATATGGGACGATTTCATGACACGCCGGTCGATGGACCGATCGGGGCCATTGGCAAGAGCGCCGGGATCAGCGACAAGCCCGGCATGACCCCGCCCCCTCCTCCGTCCGTTTCCGGTCCTGCGACGACGCCGGCCGCGCGCTGGGCCGTCTGGGGACTGATCATGGGCATAGTCGCGCTCAAGGTGTTTGCCGCGCGGGCCTCGGGCTCGGTGGGGGCACTGACGGCCCTGACCGACAGTCTGATCGATCTGATGGCGCTGGCCCTGATCGCCGGGGCCGGGCGCTCCCGGACGCTGGAGGGCGAGGCCGGGCTGCGCCGCATCAAGGGCAGTATGGCGGTGGCGGCCGGTGTCTTCATGGGCCTGATCTGCCTGTGGCGGATCGGCCATCCGCAGGGGCTGTCCGGCGGACTGTGGGCGCCGACGGCGGCGCTGGGGGTGCTGGGCCTGACCCTGGTGCTGGCCCGCCTGCGGGCGCGGGAGGTGGCCGACGGCGCGCCGGAGACGCGCGGCGCCGCCCGGGACCAGTCGATCGCCGAGACGGCGGCCGCGGGTGTGCTGTTGCTGGGGCTGGTGGCCGGCGTGCTGCTGGGCGTACCCGCCCTCGATGCCGCCGCAGGACTGATTCTGGCGATCTGGATGGGCTGGGGCGGATGGGCCCTGATCCGCACCGCCTCGGGGCACGAGGCCGGGGTGGGGCCGGCGCTGACCCCCGGCATGCCTCCGGCACGGCGTGGTCCCTGGGGCTGAACCGCTTGCGGTAAACGCGCGCTTAACGACCGCTGGGGCATGGAGGCCCTATGGCCGAGTCCGTCCTGTATCATTTCGCCTTCGATCCGGGATCGCGGTGCGCGCGTCTGGCGCTGGGCGAGGCAAAGATCGCCGTGCGCGAGACCCCGGTAAAGCCGTGGGAGGACGACTGTCCGCTGCATGGTCTCAACCCCTCGGGCATGCCGCCGGTGCTGAAGGTCGATGATCTGGTGCTGTGCGAGAGCGCGGCCATCCTCGGCTGGGTCGACGACCAGACCGAGGGCAAGCTGCTGTTCACGCGGGATGCGGCCGAACGGGCCGAGACGCGTCGCCTGACCGGCTGGTTCGAGCGAAAGTTCACCGATGAGGTCCAGGCCATCCTGCTGCACGAGCGGATGGAAAAGCCGCTGCTGCGACTGGGCCCGCCCGAGGCGCGGGCGCTGCGGGCCGGGCGGGAGACGCTGAAGGCCCATCTGGTCGAGCTGGAGGCCCTGTGTCAGGCCCGCGACTGGCTGGCGGGGCGCCGACTGGGCCAGGCCGATCTGGTCGCCGCAGCGCATCTGTCAGTGCTGGACTATTTCGGCGAAATCGCCTGGGCGACCTGGCCGGGGCTGAAGGACTGGTACATGCGGATGAAGTGCCGGCCGTGCTTCCGGCCGCTGCTGTCCGATCGCCTGCCGGGACAGCCGCCGGTCGCCCACTACGACGACCTCGACTTCTAGAGCCATTCACGGCAAGGCGGGGGCCATGGCCGCCCGATCCGACACCCTGGTCGAGGAGATCCGCGCCCGCGCCTCGGCGCTGGGGTTCGATGCCTGCCGACTGGCCCCGGCGGACGCGCCGTGGGAGGCCGGAGACCGGCTGGCCCGCTTCGTCGAGGCCGGTCGCCACGGCGAGATGGGCTGGATGGAGACGACGCTGGAGCGCCGCCGGCACCCTACCGGCATGTGGGACCAGGCGCGGACCGCCATCGTGCTGGGCCTCAACTATGGGCCCGACCATAATCCCCTGATCGAGATGGAGGACGGGTCGCGGGGTTATATCTCGGTCTATGCGCGCGGTGACGACTATCACGAGCTGATCAAGGGGCGGCTGAAGACCCTGGCCGGCTATGTGGCGGCGCAGACCGGCGAGGACGTGAAGGTGTTCGTGGACACCGCCCCCCTGATGGAAAAGCCGCTGGCCCAGCGCGCGGGTCTGGGCTGGCAGGGCAAGCACACCAATCTGCTGTCACGCCAGCACGGCAACTGGCTGTTCCTGGGGGTGATCCTGTCGGCGGCCGAACTGCCGGTCGATGAGGCCGAGGGCGAGCACTGCGGTACCTGCACCGCCTGCCTGGATGCCTGTCCGACGCAGGCCTTTCCCGCGCCCTTCCAGCTGGATGCCCGGCGGTGCCTGTCCTACCTGACCATCGAGTTCGCCGGGCCCTGGCCGGAGGAATTCCGGGAGGCGACCGGCAGCCGCATCTATGGCTGTGACGACTGTCTGGCCGTGTGTCCGTGGAACAAGTTCGCCCGGGCCTCGAACGAGGCCCGGCTGGCGGCGCGGGACGAGGCGGTCGCGCCGCCGCTGGCCGAGCTGGCGGCCCTGGACGACGCGACGTTCCGCGCGCGCTTTCGCAAGAGCCCGGTCAAGCGGATCGGGCGCGACCGGTTCGTCCGTAATGTGCTTTACGCCATCGGCAACAGCGGCGATCCGGAGCTGCTGCCCGTGGCCCGCGACCTTGCCTCGGACCCGGACCCGGTGGTTGCGGACGCCGCCCGCTGGGCGGTAGGGCGTCTGTCGCCAGACGCGCCCTGATCAGCCGTTGGCTTCGCCCACACCGCGGTGACCACCCGGCGCCGGGGCGACGGCCAGCATCTTGACCCGGAAGACCAGGACAGAGTTCGGCGGGATGCCGGGGCGGCCTTCCTCGCCATAGCCGAGCTCGGGCGGGACATAGAGCATCCACTCGTCGCCCGGACGCATCATCTGCAGGGCCTCGATCCAGCCGGGGACCAGATTCTGGGGCGACATGACGACCGGCATGCCGCGTTCGAACGAGCTGTCGAACACATCGCCATTGGTCAGGCTGCCCTCATATTCGAGGCGAATAAGGTCATTGGAGTCGGGCTGGACGCCGTCGGCCGGACCGGACTGGAGCACCTTGTACTGCAGGCCGCTCTCGGTCGTTTTCACGCCCTCGGCCCGTGCATTCGATTTCAAGAAATAGGCGGCGGCCTCGGCCCGCGCCTCGGCATCCGCCGAAGCGTCGGCATTCCCGTTGCCGCACGCGGCGACCGCCAGAAGGGCGGCGGCCAGCGCCCCGACCCTAACCCATGCGAAGTTCATAACCCTTGTCCTTCAAAGCGCTGGCGATGTCATCGGCATGCGCCGAGTCGCGGGTTTCCACCATGATGTCGAACTCGGCCCCCTTGGCCGGCACGTCGAGCGCCAGACGGTTGTGGACCACGTCGATGATATTGCCGCCCAGACCCCCGATCACCGCCGCCATGGCCGACAGCATGCCGGGGCGGTCGTCGCCAAGGATGCGATAGACGATCAGGCGCCGCTCGCGGACCATTTCGCGGTTCAGGACCACGGCCAGCATCCGCGCGTCGATATTGCCCCCGCACAGCACCAGACCGACCTTGCGGCCCTTGAAGCGGTCCGGATTGGCCAGCAGGGCGGCGAGGCCCCCCGCGCCCGCGCCCTCGGCCACGGTCTTTTCCAGTGTCGCATAGAAGGCGACGGCCTTCTCGAACTCGGCCTCCTGACAGACGAAGACCTCCTTCACCCGCGGATCAGCCAGGGCGAAGGGGATGTCGCCGACGGCCTTGATGGCGATGCCCTCGGCAATGGTGGCCCCGCCGCACTTCGGGGTCTCGCCGCGCCGACGGGCGGTGAAGGACGGGTACATGGCCGCCTCGACGCCATGGACCTGAAGCTCGGGCCGGATCGCCTCGGCCGCGATCGAACAGCCGGCGATCAGGCCACCGCCGCCGATCGGGATGATCATCTCCTCGAGGTCCGGCGCGTCCTCGAGGAACTCCATGGCGCAGACGCCCTGTCCGGCGACGATGCCCTCATCGTCGAAGGCCGAGATGAAAACGAAGCCTTCCTCGTCGCGTAGCCGGTGGGCCTCGGCGGTCGAGCCGGTGAAGTCGGCCCCCTCGATCACCACGCGGGCGCCGTGGCGCCGGGTGCCGTCGATCTTCACGAAGGGCGTGCCTTCGGGCACGACGATGGTCACGGGGATGCCCAGCCGGCCCCCGTGGTAGGCCAGCGCCTGGGCATGGTTTCCGGCCGAGGCGGCGACGACGCCGCGCTTCCGCTCATCCGCATCCAGCAGCATCAGCCGGTTGAGCGCCCCGCGCTCCTTGAAGCTGCCGGTGAAGTGCAGATTGTCGAACTTGACCCAGACCTCGGCCCCGGTCAGCTCGGACAGGCGCCTGGAGTGCCGCGTGGGGGTGTGGTCGACCTGGCCGCGGATCCGGTCGCGGGCGGCCTCGATATCCTGAAAGGTGACGGTCATCCGTGGTTTGCCCCTGACGCTCCGGCCGCTTGGATCGCGGTCTTGTGTCGCCGCTTTTGGACCAGAGGCCGGGCGCCCGCAACCTTGACCTTGGGGCGTGCGTTAGGCGTCATGGCAGTGACGCCGATCCGGTCGTATGATCGATCGCCCGAGCCTGGAAGGAAGACTTGAGAATGCCCCTGTCGATGCGCCCCACCGCCCTCGCCCTGTCCGTTGCTGCCCTGGCCGCAACGGCAGCCTGCGCGCCCACCATGGGCCCGACGCCCGGGCCGGTCACCGAATCGACCGCGTTCAATGCCGCCGACTTCGCCTGGTCGGCCGGAAACGGCACCGCCGGCGTCGATGGCCGCATCACCTATGCCCAGAACGGCACCCGCTACACTTGCACCGGCTCGGTCGCCCTGACGCCGGTCACCCCCTACACCCGCGCCCGCTTCCGCAATCTGTACGGCTCGACCGAGCGCGCGGCCCTGCCGGAATCGGTGGTCCGTGCCCGGACCGTGGCCGACCCGAATGCCGACTACCGGTCCTATGTCCGGTCCTCGACCTGCAGCGACAACCGCTTCCAGTTCAGCGCCCTGCCCGCCGGGGAGTGGTTCATCATTGCCCCGGTCAGCGCCGGCGGCGAGGAGCGCGTGGTCATGATGCAGCGTGTCCGTACCCGTGCCGGCGCGCGCGTGGACGTCACCCTCTAGCGAATGGAGCCCGCCATGGCCGGCCTGTCGAAATTCCCGGGAATGCTGGTCGCCGCGGGCGCCCTCGTCGCCCTGTCGGCTCCGGCCGCCATGGCCCAGAGCAGCTATTACGACGGCTATGGCTATCAGACGCCCTATGGCTATCAGGACAGCTATGGGCGGGACCGCTACGACCGCGACTCGTCCTACCGCTACGAGCGGCGCTACCGCTCGGACACGACCCGGTACAGCTCGGACTGGAGCGTGGCGGCCCAGCGCGACCGGCCGGGCGACTATCGATGCGATGCCTTCTGGGACGCCAACCGCAGCGACTGCGACGCGCGGTGGCGCGACCAGCGGGGGCGCAGCTCCTATGGCAGCTATGACCGGCGCGATCATCGCCGGTATGACGACGGCTATGGCTATGGCTACGGCTACGGCTACAATTACGGCTATGGCTACGGCTATGCGGGTCCGCAGCCCTATTACGGGTCGGAGCACCGGTCGTACCGAGGCCGCTACGACTCCCGCGACACCACCACCTATTACGGCGCCTATGGCCGGCCCGACGTGGTCTATGGCGGGGGAGGACCGGCCTATGGCCAGGGGCGCGATCCGCGCCGGATCGACTGGTGCAGCCGGACCTACCGGTCCTATGATCCGCGCAGCGGCTACTACCGCGCCTACTCCGGGCGCCTGGTCTACTGCGGCTGATCCCGAGATAAACCGCCGTTCGCCATCCTTTGGCCCCAGCCGACAGGTCTGTGGGCCCTGGTACCCGTCCGGGTGCCTGGTTCGGTCAGGGGAGCGCGTTCATGTCCCGACACAATATCACCGGTTCGGAAGCCTTTGACCGGCGCCCGTTCGTGATCGTCCGCTCGGTGCCGAGCGGCGGACTGCGGCGCAGGCGCGCGCGCATGGCCCTGGCCTTTGTGCTGGGCATTATCGTGGCCCTCGCTGCGGTCACCGTAGCGCTGCTGATGGTCTTCATGCCGCCGCCGATGGTCTGACGGGCGTCAGGCCAGCCAGACCATCCGCCGCGTCTCAACCGGACCGCCCCGCGCGCGACTGAGGCCGGGACGAACCTCGCCCGTGTACAGAAAGCCCGCCTTTTCCAGCACCCGGCCCGACGCCGGATTGTCGACGAAGTGACCCGCGACCAGCGCCCGCTTGCGCCAGCGGCTGCGCGCCCAGCTGAGCGCGCCCTGCAGGGCCTCGGTGGCGTAGCCCCGCCCCCAGAAGGGCCGACCGATCCAGTAGCCCGTCTCGGGCACCGGATCCGCGTCATCGAACAGGCCGATCACGCCCACCGGGCCGTGGTCCTCATGCTCGATCAGGAAGGTGCTGCCCGTGCGCGGGTCCTGCGCGGCGACGCTCGCCACGAACGCCTCGGCGTCCCGGGCCGTGTAGGGCGTGGGCATGCGCAGGGTCATGCGCGCGATGTCGGGGTCGTTCGCCAGGGCGACGAGGCGCGAGATGTCCTCGGGACGGGGCGCTCTCAGCGCCAGACGCCGCGTTTCTATGACGGGCTGGGGTTCGATTCCGCACATGGCGAGGCCTCGGTCTTTCTGCCGCCCCCTTGAGAGGGCTCGGGCGGCACGAGGCGGGGAACGAAAACGGGGAGCCTGGTGATCCAGACTCCCCGCGGAATATTTCCCTTGGTCCGGATCGGCTGCTGGAGGAGCAACACGATCCGGGGTCGGGCGTCGTGTTACTCGGCGGCGGCGGCGACTGCCTGGTCGTCGTTGGCCGCAAGGACGGACACGTAACAACGGCCGCCGGCCTTGGTGGTGAACTTCACCGCGCCCTGGGTAAGGGCGAAGAGGGTGTGGTCACGGCCCATGCCCACGTTGTCGCCCGGGTGCCACTTGGTCCCGCGCTGACGAATGATGATGTTGCCGGCCAGCACGCGCTCGCCGCCAAATTTCTTCACGCCGAGGCGTTTGGACTCGGAGTCGCGACCGTTACGCGACGAACCACCGGACTTTTTGTGAGCCATGAGACTGCTCCGTACTTCCTCGATGCGCTATCGCTCGGCTCGCGGAGCCTCACTGCTTGAGCGCGTGATTGTCATTCTAGCACACCGCCGGGCGGTGCACCTAAAGCGTTATTCCTTGTCGGCCTTGGGCGCGGCCTTCTTGGCGGGGGCCTTCTTGGCCGGAGCCTTGGCCTTGGGAGCCTCGTCCGTCGTGGCCTCAGCCTTGGGGGCGGCGGCCTTCCTGGCCGGAGCCTTCTTCGCCGGGGCGGCCTTGGCCCTGGGGGCCTCGTCCTGGGCCGGAGCCGCATCGCGCGAGGCCAGGCCCCGGGCGCGCAGGTTCATTTCGGCCTTGGTCATCAGCGAGGTTTCGCCGTCCCACCTGGCCTTCTCGCCGGCGCCTTCGATGCCGGTGATGCGCAGGACCGATTCCATCTGGCGGTGACCGCGGGTACGGCGGTAGCCCTGACGACGGATCTTCTTGAAGATCTTGACCTTCTCGCCCTTGCGGGTCTCGATCAGGGTCGCGGCGACGGTCGCACCGTCGATCAGCGGGGCCCCGACGGTCACGCCCTTGTCACCGCCCAGCATCAGCACTTCGCCGAAGCTGATGTCCGAACCGGCGTCGCCGTCCAGCTTTTCGACGACCAGCACGTCGCCCGGTTGGACCCGGTATTGTTTTCCGCCGGTCTTGATTACCGCGTACATATCGAAAGCCTCAAAGCCTGAACGCATAAAGATAAGCGCCCGCGAGGGACCCCCGCAGGCGAAGAGCGGCGACATATACGGAAGGGCGAGCGCGAGTCAACGGACATATGCGTTTTCCGGACCCTCTGCGTACGCGCCGGGACAGAATCGATACAACCCCTCTCGACCGTTATAAAGTAACAGGCTATGGACGTGTCGATGGCGCCGTCCGACCTTCAACCCTCCCTGCTCGTCTCGCTGCTGGTCGGCGGGTTTGTGACGGCATTCCTGCATGCCGCCCTGCCCACCCACTGGCTGCCGTTCGTGCTGGTCGGCCGGGCGCAACGCTGGAACCTCGGCACCACCCTGGCGTCGGTGACGGCGGCAGGGCTGGCCCATATTGCGGTGACCGCGGTCGTCGGCGGCCTGATCGTGATGGCCGGGCTGGCGCTGGACCAGTGGGTGACCGGCTTGCTGCCCTGGCTGTCCGCCGGGCTGCTGTTCGTGATGGGTCTGTTCTATCTGGCGCGCGCCACGGTGCGAAAACCCCTGCCCGCCCAGGGGCCGGAATTGGAGACCCCCGAGCAGACGGTGTCGCAGGCGGCGGCCTTCTGGGGACTGGTGGCGGTGATGGCCGCCTCGCCCGGCGAGGTGCTGTTACCGCTCTATCTGTCGTCGGCCGAGGAAGGGCTGATGGTGCTGGGCCTGCTGACCCTGGTGCTGGCGGTCGGGACGGTTCTGGGCATGGCGGTGTTCACGACGCTGGCCCGTGCGGGAGCCTCGATCCTGCGGCTGGAGCGCTGGGCGCGCTATGAAGGCGCGATCCTGGGTCTGGCCCTGATCGGTCTGGGGCTTCTCGTCGTGCTGCACCAGCACTAGGGTTTGGCGATGGCCCACGACGCGCACGATTCCACCGAAAAGCCCCAGCACGCGCATGGGCATGGGCACGGGCACAGCCATGGGCACCGGCATGGCCACGACCACGGCCCGGTCGACACCGGTGACTGGCGCTATGCCGTGGGGCTCAGCGTCAATCTGCTGTTCGTCATCATCGAGTTCGGCGCGGGGGCCTTTGCCGGCTCGACGGCCCTCATGGCCGACGCGGGGCACAACCTGTCGGATGTGCTGGGCCTGGCGATGGCGGGCGGCGCGGCCTGGCTGTCGCGACGCAGTGCGCGCGGCTCGCTGACCTATGGCTATCGCAAGGGGACGGTGCTGGCCGCCCTGGCCAATGCCCTGCTGCTGATCCTGGCCTGCGGCTGGATCGGCTGGGAAGCCGTGCAGCGGTTCGTGGAACCCCAGCCCGTCGCCTCGGGGATCATCATGGCGGTGGCGGGCATCGGCTTCGTGATCAATCTGGGCACGGCGCTGCTGTTCCTGAAGGACCAGCACAAGGACCTGAATGTGCGCGGCGCCTATCTGCACATGATGGCCGATGCTGCGGTGTCGATCGGGGTCGTGCTGGCCGGCGGTCTGATCTGGATGACGGGCTGGTCGGTCGTCGATCCGATCTTCAGCCTGGTGATTGTGGCGGTGATCCTGTGGTCGACCTGGGGGCTGCTGAAGGACTCGGTCAATCTTGCACTGGACGGGGCACCCGCCGGGATTGTCGTCGACCGGGTGCGCGAAGGCCTGCTGGCGGTGCCCGGAGTGACCGCCGTGCACGACCTGCACATCTGGGGCATGTCGACCACCGACGCGGCGCTGACCGCCCATCTGGTGCACGAGCGGGCGGACGCCGCGGCCCTGCTGGCCGAGGTACAGGCGCTGGCCCGCCACACCTTCAACATCGACCACGTGACCATCCAGCTGGAGAGCGAGCCCCTGCACGACTGTCCGCAGTGCTGAGGGCCTTTTCTTTCCGTGCCGGACGCTCCATCTAGCGCCCATGACCGACAAGACACCCGTGACCGTGCTGACCGGCTACCTCGGCGCCGGCAAGACCACGCTTCTGAACCGCATCCTGACCGGGGACCACGGCAAGCGCTATGCCGTGATCGTCAACGAGTTCGGCGAGATCGGCATCGACAACGACCTGGTCGTCGGCGCCGACGAGGACGTGTTCGAGATGAACAACGGCTGCGTCTGCTGCACGGTGCGCGGCGACCTGATCCGCGTGGTGCAGGGGCTGATGAAGCGCCAGCGCCCCGGCAAGCCGGCGTTCGACGCCATCATCGTCGAGACCACGGGTCTGGCCGACCCCGGCCCGGTGGCCCAGACCTTCTTCGTCGACGACGATGTGCGCGAAAAGACCGTGCTGGACAGCGTGACCGCCCTGGTCGACGCCAAACATGTGATGGCCCGCCTCGACGACTCGAAGGAGGCGCGCGAGCAGGTGGCCTTCGCCGATCAGATCATCCTGAACAAGACCGATCTGGTGAGTGCCGACGAACTGGCCACCGTCGAGGCGCGGCTGCGGGGCCTCAACCCGCTGGCGCCGATCATCCGGGCCGAACGGGCGGATGTGCCGCTGGACAAGATTCTGAACCGGCACGGCTTCGATCTGGGCCGGATCAATGAGGTGCGGCCCGACTTCCTCAATCCGCCGCACGGCGCCGAGGGCCATGTGCACGACGCGGACTGTGGCCATGACCACAGCCACGACCATCACGGCCACGACCACGACCACGACCACGACCATGGCCCCCGGGGCCATGCGCACGAGGACGACATCAAGGGCATCGCCCTGTCGCTGGACCGGCCGGTGAACGGCCAGGTCTTCACCCAGTGGCTGGACCAGCTGCTGGCGACCCAGGGTCAGAACATCCTGCGGGCCAAGGGCATCATCGATGTGGCGGGCGAGGACCGGCGGCTGGTCTTCCAGGCCGTGCACATGATCCTGGAGGGCGAGCTGCAGAAGCCCTGGGGCGAGGCCGAGCGTCGCTGGAGCCGCGCGGTCTTCATCGGCCGCGATCTGGACGAGGCCGCCCTGCGCAAGGGCTTTGAGGCCTGCGCGGCGTGATGGAACACGTCGACCCCGCCCGCGACGCCATTGCCGCCTTCCGCGACCTGCCGGACGACCGGCCGGTGATGATGATCAATCTGGTGCGCTTCCGCCCGCAGGCCCTTTATCCGGCCGCCCATGCCATGACCGGCAAGACGATCACCGGCGCCGAGGCCTACAAGCTATACCGGCGCGAGGCGGCTGCGCCCTTTTCCCGGGCCGGCGGCAAACAGATCTGGACGGGTGTGCCCGAACTGACCCTGATCGGCCCGCGCGACGAGGCCTGGGACATCGCCTTCATCGCCCGCTATCCGACCGGCGCCGCCTTCCTCGAAATGCTGCGCGATCCCGAATACCGCGAGGCCGTCGTCCACCGGCAGGCCGCCGTCAGCAATTCGCGCCTGATCCGCTGCGGCGAGGTGCAGGCGTGACCCAGCTCTCGTTTGACGCCCAGCCGACGGCGGCCCTGTTTGACGCCTCGGGCGCCGTGTTTGCCCTGGGGGACGGATCGATCCGGTTCGAGGACGGGACGGTCGTCGAGGCGCACGACGGCGCCGTTCTGTGCGCCGTGCGACATCCGTCCGGACAGGGGGTCATCACCGGCGGAGACGACGGCAAGCTGGTCTGGTCGCGCCCGGACGAGGTGGTACCGCTGGCCGATGCGAAGGGCCGCTGGATCGATGCGGTGGCGGCGTCTCCTGAAAGCGGTCTGGTGGCCTGGTCGTCGGGCAAGGTGGCGACGGTGCTCGACCCGTCGGACGCCGCGTTCAAACGCACCTTCACCCATGAGCGGACCGTGTCGGGGCTGGCGTTCGATCCCAAGGGCCGGCGACTGGTCGCCTCGACCTATGGCGGGGTGGCCCTGTGGTATGCGCGGATCGCCGAGCAGCAGCCCGCCCTGCTGAAATGGGCCGGGTCGCATACGGGGGTGGCGGTGTCGCCCGACGGCGCCTTTGTCATCACGACCATGCAGGACAACCAGCTGCACGGCTGGCGGCTGAAGGACCAGCGGAACCTGCGCATGGGCGGCTATCCGGCCAAGATCCGGTCCATGGCCTTCCTGTCGAACGGCAAGCTGCTGGCCACGGCCGGCGCGGCGGGCGTGGTGCTGTGGCCGTTCGTCGGGTCGGAGGGGCCGATGGGCAAGGAAGCCTCCGAGATCGGCTTTGAAGAAGGCGCCGTGGTCGTCCATGTGGCGGCGGCCGTGAAGCAGGGGCGGTTGGCCGCCGGTCTGGCCGACGGGCGCGTCTGGTGGGCCGATCCGGCCGGTCAGGGACTGGCCTTCGTCAAGGCCGAGCGCGGGGCGCCGATCTGTGCGCTGGCGATGAGCGACGACGGCCAACGCCTGGCCTGGGGTGACGAGGACGGTCAGGCCGGGATCGCCGAGCTGTAGCCCTCGCCCGCTTGCCTTGAGCCAGCGGCGCTGTTCATGATGCGGTATGGCCGAAGCCCCGCCCGATCCCGATCTGAAAGCCGGAAAGCCAAAGCGGCGGATCGGCTGTCTGGGTGTGACGCTGATCGCGCTGGGCCTGGCCATCCTGTTGCCGGTCGGGTCGGTTCTGACCCATGCGGTGGTGCCGCCGCTGACGACCCTGCTGATGGTCGAGCGCGGGTTCGCCGGCGATCCGGCCGACTATCGCTGGCGCGGTCTCAACGACATCTCGCCGCGTCTGGTTGAGGCGGTGATCGCCTCGGAGGATGCGCGCTTCTGCAGCCACGACGGCTTTGACTTCGAGGCCATCGACGAGGCGATGAAGGCCAATGAGCGCGCAAAACGGCGGGGCAGCGGCAAGGTACGCGGCGCCTCGACCCTCAGCCAGCAGACCGCCAAGAACGTGTTTCTCTGGCCCGGGCGTGGCTGGGTCCGGAAGGGACTGGAGGCCGGCTATACGGTGCTGATCGAGACCTTCTGGTCCAAGCGCCGCATCGTCGAGGTCTATCTGAACGTGGCCGAGTGGGCGCCGGGCGTCTATGGCGCGGAGGCGGCGGCCCAGCACTGGTTCGGCAAGTCGGCCAGGGACCTGTCGGCGCGCGAGGCCGCGCGTCTGGCGGCGGTCCTGCCCAGCCCGCGCCGCTACAATGCCTCCAGCCCCGGCCCCTATGTGCGCGGTCGCGCCCGGCGGGTTCAGGCGGCCATGGGAACGGTCCGCAATGACGGGTTGGCGAGCTGCGTGCTGGACTGAGCCGGACTTGACGCGCGCGGCGCGGAAGCGTCGGATGCGCGACAGTTAACAAGCCGGTTTGTGCAAGGCGGAGGACCCCATGAAACGCACCCTGACGATGACCGCAGCCCTGTGTGCCCTGATGGCAGGCGCGGCGGGTTGTGCCGGCATGCCGGGCTTCATGGCCGAAGGCGACGGCGGCACCCCGCAGGTCACCAACTCGCCGGCCCGCGCCGGCGCATCCACCCCCGCCCTGACCGAGGCCAATCTGACGGGTCAGGCGCCGACCGCCGCAGAGGCCACAGCATTTGTCGCCGACGCCGAAAAGCAGCTGGCCGAAGCCAGTGAATATGCGGGCCGCGTGGCCTGGGTTCGGGCGACCAACATCACCCACGACACCATGTTGCTCGAGGCGCAGGCGAACGCCCAGTACACCGAGCTGTCGGTCAAGCTGGCTAATGAGGCGGCCCGCTTCAACGATGTCCAGGTGCCCTTCGACGTCCGCCGGAAGCTGAACATCCTGACCCAGGGCATCGTCCTGCCGGCGCCGAACAAGCCGGGGGCCGCGACCGAGCTGGCCGAGATCACGACACGGCTGGACTCCACCTATGCAACGGGCAAGTTCGAATATCAGGGCCGGATGATCACCCTGGACGAGGCCAGCCAGCTTCTGGCCGAAAGCCGCGATCCGGCCGAGACCAAGGCGCTGTACGAAGGCTGGCGGACCATTTCGCCGGTGATGGCCGACGACTACACGCGCATGGTCAACATCGCCAACGAAGGGGCCCGCGAGCTGGGCTTTGACGACGTCGGGGCCATGTGGCGCTCGGGCTATGACATGGAACCGGACGCCTTCGCCGCCGAGACCGACCGGCTGTGGGATCAGGTGAAGCCCTTCTACGAGAACCTGCACTGCTATGTGCGCTCGCGGCTGAACGAGCGCTATGGCGATCTGGTGCAGCCCGACAAAGGGCCGATCCGCGCGGACCTGCTGGGCAATATGTGGTCGCAGCAGTGGGGCAATATCTATGACGTCGTGGCGCCGAAGACCGGCGGCACCTCCAGCTATGACATGACCGAACTGCTGGTCGATGCAGGCTACGACGCCGAGAAGATGGTGCGCACCGGCGAGGGCTTCTACACCTCGCTGGGCATGGCGCCGCTGCCGGAGACCTTCTGGGAACGCAGCCAGATCACCCGCCCGCGCGACCGCGAGGTTGTCTGCCACGCCTCGGCCTGGGACATCGACAACCTCGAGGACGTGCGCATCAAGATGTGCACCCAGGTCAATGCCGAGGACTTTTACACCGTGCACCACGAGCTGGGGCACAACTTCTATCAGCGCGCCTACAAGGATCAGCCGTTCCTGTTCAAGAACGGGGCGAACGATGGCTTCCACGAGGCGATCGGTGACTTCATCGGCCTGTCGGCCCTGACGCCGACCTATCTGAACCAGATCGGCCTGCTGGACGAGGTGCCGGGCACGGACGAGGACATCCCCTTCCTGCTCAAGATGGCGCTGGACAAGATCGCCTTCCTGCCGTTCGGCCTGATGGTCGACCGGTGGCGCTGGGACGTGTTCTCGGGCGAGACCTCGCCGGCCGAATACAACGAGGCCTGGTCGGCCAATATGCTGAAGTACCAGGGTCTGGTGCCGCCGGGCGACCGTCCGGCCAACGCCTTCGACCCGGGCGCCAAATACCATATCCCGGGGAATACGCCGTATACGCGCTACTTTCTGGCGCACATCTACCAGTTCCAGTTCCACCGGGCGGCGTGCGAGCAGATCGGCTGGACCGGACCGCTGCACCGCTGTTCGATCTACGGCAACGAGGCCGTCGGCCAGCGCTTCAACGCCATGATGGAGATGGGCCAGTCCCGCCCCTGGCCCGAGGCCATGTATGCCTTTACCGGCCAGCGCACGGGCGATGCCTCGGCCATTGCCGACTACTTCGCGCCACTGGATGCCTGGCTGACCGAGCAGAACAAGGGCAAGGACTGCGGCTGGTAAGCGCCGCCGTTAACCGTCCGTCTTGGGCGTTCCCTTAACCCCGCCTGCGGCATGATCGCCGCAGGTGTGGGCCCGTGCCCGCACACGTTATGGTCAAGGTCGGGATAGCGGCATGCGCAGGATTGTTGACAGGCTGAAGGGCTTTTTCGGGGATCGCCGCGGGAATGTGGCGCTGATCTTCGGGCTGAGCCTGCCCGTCATGGTGCTGATGACGGTCGGCGGCGTGGACATCCACCGGGCCTCGACCGTGCGGGTGAACCTGCAGGACGCGCTGGACGCCTCGGCGCTGGCCGCGGCCCGGTCGCCCTACACCCAGCCGGCCGACATCCAGCGCGTGGGCATGAACGCCCTGCGCGCCAATCTGTCCAACTATCCCAACGTCGTCCTGCGCGAGGACAAGACCACCTTTGTTCTGAACGAGGACCAGGTGGTGGTGGCCAAGGGCTCGGTCGATGTGAAGACGCTGGTCGCCAATGTCTTCCTGCCCCCCTACGGCCAGTTCATGGATGACTATCTGCCGGTCGGCGCCCATTCCGAGGTCAACCGCTCGTCCAAGAACCTCGAAGTCTCGCTGGTGCTGGACCTGACCGGCTCGATGAGCGGCAGCCGGATTGCCGACCTGAAGGTGGCGGCCAAGGAGCTGGTCACCATGGTCGTCCAGGACATGCAGACGCCCTATTATTCCAAGGTCGCGCTGGTGCCCTATTCGATGGGTGTGAACCTGGGCGACATCCATAACTCGGCGACCGGATCGCCGACCTCCTACCTGGGCATCAGCAATGTCGAATGGCAGGTGGGCCAGCCCAGCTACATCGAGAACATCACGCGCTCGAGCACGGGCGAGGTGCGCACGACCTCGGGCCATGGCCTGTCGACGGGGGACTATGTCTGGATCGACGACGTCGACGGCATGTACCAGATCAACGACAAGCCATATCGCGTCGTTCGCACGGGCAGCGATACCTTCACCCTGCAGTACTGGAACGGCAACGGCTGGAGCACGCTGCGGACCCGTTCGTCGGATGGCTACAGCCGCTACAGCCGGAACGGCCGGGTGCGCAAATGCCTGCAGTGGGACTGCTCGGTCGTGATCTCGACCACGGGCAACCATGGCTTCAGTGACGGCGACACCGTCTATATCGACAATGTCGGTGGCGCGACCCAGATCAACAACGCGGGCTATGAGGTCCAGGTCGTGAACCCGGCCAAATACGCCATCGGCGTTCCGGGCCCGCAGGTCGGCAGCTTCACCCACGGCGGCCGGTCGTGGTGCGGACAGTACGGCTGTGAGTGGCGCGTGTTCCGTAACCCCTATGGCAGCCTGAAGTGGTTCCGCAGCTCGAACTGCGTGGCCGAACGCACGGGCGCCAACCGGTATACGGACGTGACGCCGAACGGATCGAACCGGGTGCAGTTCAACTATTCCGGCACCTCGGGGAACTCCTGCCCGTCCTCGCAAATCATCCCCCTGTCCAGTGATCGTGCAGGCCTGAAGGCGGCCATTGACGACTTCTCCACCGACGGATCGACGGCCGCCCAGATCGGCACGGCCTGGGGCTGGTATACGGTGTCGCCGAACTTCAACTCGCTGTGGCCGAGCAGTGCGGCCGGCGCCTATCGCGACCCGGACCTGCTGAAGGCCGTGGTGATCATGACCGACGGCGAGTTCAACACTCCCTACTGCTCCGGTGTAATCGCCCAGGACGCGGGCTCCGGCTCGGGCTCGGCGACTGACAAGATCGCCTGTGATGCTACCAATGGCGATCCATACGAGCAGACGGTGGCCCTGTGCACGGCCATGAAGGCCCAGGGCGTGATCGTCTACACCGTCGGCTTCCAGCTGGATTCACGCGGTCGCGGCGCCCAGGTGCTGAACGCCTGTGCCAGCTCCGGGGCCGCCTTCCTGCCCGCCAGCGGTGCGGACCTGTCGGAAGCCTTCAAGGCCATCGGACGGGACATCACCCGACTGAGGATCTCGAAATAGAGTAGGCGCAGGCGCGCTAACGCTCGCCGCGCGGCGGCTCGCTGCCTGAGCGCGGGGTTGGCGCGCTAACGCTCGCCGCGCGGCGGCTCGCTGCCTGAGCGCGGGTCAGATCAGCCGGATTTCCCTGAGGCGTTCGGTCAGGAAGTCCTCGGCCATGATGGACTTGTCCGCATAGCGGTCCGGATTGTCAGGCGTGACCGTCGACGGCAGGGTCTCGATGACGAAATCCGGATTGAAGTGCAGGAAGAACGGCATCGAATAGCGGGCATAGCGGCTGCGCTCGGGTGACGGATTGATCACCCGGTGGCTGGTCGACGGCAGGACGTGGTTGGTCAGCCGCTGCAGCATGTCGCCGATATTGACCACCAGGGCGCCGGGCGGCGGAGCGACGTCCAGCCAGCTGCCGTCCTTCTCCTTGAGCTGCAGGCCGGCTTCCTCGGCGCCCAGCAGCAGGGTGATGACATTGATGTCCTCGTGGGCCCCGGCGCGGACACCGGCGGGTTCACCCTCGACCGGCGGATAGTGCAGCAGGCGCAGGATGCTGTTGCCCATCTCGACCTTGTCCTCGAAATAGCTGTCCGCGAGGCCCAGGTGCCGGGCGATGGCGCGCAGGATGCGCGCGCCCAGGGCGTCCATGGCCTCGAACAGACCATAGACATGCCGGCGGAAGCCCTCGACCTCGGTCGGCCACAGGTTGTCGCGCATAAAGGTGCGGTAGGGATGGCCTTCCGGAAGCTCCCGGCCGACGTGCCAGAACTCCTTGAGATCGACCGCCGCCGCCCCCTTGGCCGCCTCGACCCCGAACGGCGTCAGGCCCCGCGCGCCGCCCGTGCCGGGCACATGATAGGCCCGCTTCACATCCTCGGGCAGGGCAAAGAAGGTCTTGGCGTCGTTGAGGGCGCCGTCGATCACCGCCGGCTCCAGCCCGTGGTCGGCGATGACGGCAAAGCCGTAGCGCTCGAACGATCCACCGAGCGCATCGGCGAAGGCCTGGAAGTCCTGGTCGTACAGGGTCATCGAGACGGGGGTGATGCCCCGATCGGAAAGCGATGAGGCGGAGGAGGTCTGAGCGGTCACGGCAGGGGTCCGTCGGGCGAGGAAGGGTCTGGACAGGCTGATACGCCCGGAGCCCCCCGGATGGCAAACGACCGACTGTCGCGCTTATGCCCTTTCCGTTCATCCATGGTACAGGCCGGAACCTTCACCGTAAGCCTCGCGTTAACCGGGCCTAACGCCCAAGGAACAGGACGAGACATATGCGCAACAAGATTCTCATGACCGGCGCCGCCATCGGCATTCTGCTGGGGGGTGCGGCCTGCACGACCATGGACCCGTACAGCTCGACCCCGCGTCGCAACAACACCGGCACCGGTGCCATTGCCGGCGCGCTCGGCGGCGCCGTGCTCGGCTATCTGACCAACACCTCGGATGGCGAACAGGGCCGCAAGAACGCCCTGATCGGCGCGGGCGTCGGCGCCCTGGCCGGTGCGGCCGTCGGCCAGTACATGGACCGCCAGCAGCGCGCCATGGAAGAGCAACTGTCCGGCACAGGCGTGGGCGTTGTCCGTCAGGGCGACAACCTGGTCCTGCGCATGCCGTCGGACGTGACCTTCGCCACCAACCAGTCGAACATCGAGCCGCAGTTCGATGCCGTGCTGCAGGACGTGGCCGCTGTGCTGCAACAGTATGACCGCAGCACCGTCGACATCATCGGCCACACCGACTCGACCGGTGGCGACGCCATCAACCAGCCGCTGTCCGAGCGTCGCGCCCTGTCGGTCGCCAACGCCCTGATCCGCAACGGCGTGATGCCCGAGCGCCTGTACATCGAAGGCCGCAGCTCGAGCCAGCCGGTGGCGTCGAATGACACCACCCAGGGCCGCGCCCAGAACCGTCGCGTCGAAATCCTGATCCGTCCGTTCCGCGGCTGATCGGTCGACCCGACCTGACACAACAAGGCGGATCCCTCGCGGGGTCCGCCTTTTTTGACGACTCCCGTTCGGCAAGGCTTGCCCTGCCCCCGCCCGTCGTGCTTTGGCTGGTCACAGGGTTAACCGGGGGACGCCGTGGGGCCGGACAATCGGGAATGGATGGAAGGGGCCAGGCTGGTCTCGATCGGCGTGGTCAGCGCCGTCGTCTCGGCCGGACTGATCATCAGCCTGGGCCGTGCCATCCTGACCGACAAGGCTGATCCGCCCGTCGCGCGCGCCGAGATCCTGATCCCCGCCTCGACCCGCTAGGGATCAGGCGCGGCCGATCGAGGTGTAGCGGAAGCCCCGGGCCCGCATGTCTTCCGGACGATAGATGTTGCGCAGGTCGACGATGACCGGCTGCTTCACCAGCGACTTCAGACGATCCAGATCCAGCGCGCGGAACGGGTCCCATTCCGTGACGATGACCACCACATCGGCGCCCTCGACCGCGTCATAGGGGCCCTCGCGGAAATCGACACCCTTCAGCAGGGCCCTGGCCTCATGCATGCCCTCGGGGTCGAAGGCCCGCACCGTGGCGCCCGCCGCAATCAGCGCCGGCACCAGATCGAGCGCGGGCGAGTCGCGCATGTCATCGGTGTTGGGCTTGAACGTCAGGCCGAGGATCGTGACCGTCTTGCCCGACAGGTCGCCGTCCAGCGCCTTCTCGACGCGACCGGCCATGGCCTTCTTGCGCGCGTCATTGACCTCGACTGTCGTCTCGACCAGCCGCACCGGGCTGCCGGCGTCAACGGCCGTGCGGACGAGCGCCAGGGTGTCCTTGGGAAAGCACGAGCCGCCATAGCCCGGGCCGGCGTGCAGGAATTTGGATCCGATGCGGTTGTCCAGGCCGATGCCGCGGGCGACCTGCTGCACATCGGCGCCCACCGCCTCGCACAGGTCTGCCATCTCGTTGATGAAGGTGATCTTCATCGCGAGGAAGGCGTTGGCGGCGTATTTGATCAGCTCGGACGTGCGGCGCCCCACGAACAGCAGCGGCGATTCATTGAGGTTCAGCGGGCGATAGAGCTCGCTCATCACCGCGCGGGCCTGCTCGTTCTCGGTGCCGACGACGACGCGGTCGGGGCGTTTGAAGTCGCCGATGGCGGCGCCTTCGCGCAGGAACTCGGGATTGGAGACAACGGCGAACTCGGCGTCGGGACGACGTTCGCGGATGATGCGCTCAATCTCGTCGCCGGTGCCGACCGGCACGGTCGACTTGGTGACGACCACGGTAAAGCCGTCGATCAGGTCGGCGATCTCCTCGGCCGCCGAATAGACGTAGGACAGGTCCGCGTGGCCGTCGCCGCGGCGCGAGGGCGTGCCCACGGCGATGAAGACCGCGTCCGCCTCGCGGATGGCCTTGGCTCCGTCGACGGCGAAGAACAGGCGGCCTTCCTCGACATTCTTGGCGACCAGGGTATCGAGACCGGGCTCATAGATGGGCATGATGCCCTGCTCCAGCCGCTCGATCTTGGAGGCGTCCTTGTCGACGCAGGTCACCACATGGCCGAAGTCCGCAAAGCAGGCCCCCGAGACCAGGCCCACATAGCCGGTTCCGATCATCGCCACGCGCATGAGGTGCCCCTTTTCGCTGTCCGGAGATTTACGGTCGCCCGCATAGCCCGCCTGTCCCGCAAAGAACAGGGGGTTGGCTCATGCCGGAGGCAGCGGGGGCACCGGTGGGGCACCCCCGCGCTTCAGGGGATCAGGCGGCGGCCTTTTGTGGGGCGAACTTGCCGTAGAAGGTCTCACCCTTCGACGCCATGTCGCGCAGCAGCTGCGGCGGGCTGAACCGGTCGCCGTACTTCGCGGCATAGGCGTCGGCCTGCTCCACGAAAGCCTTCAGCCCGTACTGGTCGATGTAGGTGATCGGACCGCCGGTCCAGGGCGCGAAGCCCCAGGCCAGGATGGCGCCGACATCGGCCTCGCGCGGGTCGTCGATCACGCCCTCTTCCCAGCAGCGGGCCACCTCAACGGCCTGCCGGAACAGCAGGCGGCGACGCTGGTCCTCGACATCGGCCATGGACAGTTCGTCGACCTTGACCGGCGCCAGGTCGGCCAGACCCGACCAGATGACCTTGGGCTTCTGGTCATAGTCATAGAAGCCCTTGCCGTTCTTGCGGCCGTAGCGGCCCAGATCCTCGACCATCTTGCGGACGATTTCGGAGCCCGGCAGCGGCTGATAGGCGGCGCCCAGGTCCTCGGCGGTCTGTTTGGCGATCTTGACCGACAGGTCGAGCGCGACGTCGTCGTGCATCTCCAGCGGCCCGCGCGGCATGCCGGTCGAGCGGCCGATGTTGTCGATCAGCACGGGTGAGATGCCCTCTTCCAGCATGGCCATGCCCTCGGCCACATAGGTGCCGAAGCAGCGCGAGGTGTAGAAGCCGCGACCGTCGTTGACGACGATCGGGGTCTTCCTGATCTTCATCACATAGTCGAGCGATTTGGCGATGGCCGCCTTGCCGGTCTTCTCGCCGAGGATGATCTCGACCAGCATCATCTTGTCGACCGGCGAGAAGAAGTGGATGCCGATGAAGTCTTCGGGGCGCACCGACGCCTCGGCCAGGCCGGTGATCGGCAGGGTCGAGGTGTTGGAGCCGAAGATGGCACCCGGCTCCAGCTGGGCCTCGGCGCGCTTGGTCACGTCCGCCTTGATCTCGCGGTTCTCGAACACGGCCTCGATGACCAGGTCCGAGCCCTTGATCAGGTCATAGTCGGTCGTGGCGGTAACCGAGGCCAGCAGGGCGTCATACTTGTCCTGGGTCAGCTGGCCGCGCGACAGGCGCTTCTTCAGAAGCTCCTCGACATGGGCCTTGCCCTTGTCGGCGCTTTCCTGATCGCGGTCGATCAGGATGGTCTCGATGCCGGCCATGGCGTTCACATAGGCGATGCCCGCGCCCATCATGCCAGCGCCCAGCACCGTGACCTTCTTCGGGTCGGACTTGGGCACATCGGCGGGACGCAGCGCGCCCTTGTCCAGCTCCTGCTTCGACAGGAACAGGCTGCGGATCATGCCCTGGGCCTGGGGCGTCATCAGGGTCTTGATGAAATAGCGGGTCTCGACGCGCAGGGCGGCGTCCATGGGCAGCTGCACGCCCTCATAGACCGCCTTCATCAGGTTCATGGCCGCGGGATAGTTGCCGTAGGTCTGCTTGCGCAGCATGGCATTGCCGACCAGGAAGTTCTGGATGCCGGCCGGGTGATAGGGGCCGCCGCCGGGCAGTTTGAAGCCCTTGTCGTCCCATGGCTGGGTCGCCTTGCCGCCGCCCTTGACCCAGGCCCTGGCGGCCTCGACCTCGGCGCCGGCCGTGACGACCTCATGTACGATGCCGGCGCCCCTGGCGTCATTCGGACGGAAGGACTTGCCCTCGGTCATCGCCATCATGGCGGCCTGCACGCCGATCAGGCGCGTCAGGCGCTGGGTGCCGCCGCCGCCGGGGAACAGACCGACCTTGATCTCGGGCAGGCCCAGCTGGATCTTCGGATTGTCGCCGACCACGCGGTAGTGGCAGGCCAGGGTCAGTTCCAGACCGCCGCCCAGCGCCAGGCCGTTGATGGCCGCCGCCACCGGCTTGCCGCAGGTTTCCAGCGCGCGCAGGGCGCCATTGAGACGCCAGCCGGCGTCAAAGGCCGCCTGCAGGTCGGATCCACCCAGCATGCCGGCAGCCATGTCGCCGAGGTCGGCGCCGGCGCAGAAGCCCGAGCTCTTGCCGGAGGTCAGGACCGCGCCCTTGATGGCGTCATCGGTCTTCACCCGTTCGACCCATTCGGGGATTTCCTGCATGACCTTGCCGGTCAGGGTGTTCATCGAACGCCCGGGGACGTCGAAGGTGATCAGGGCGATGCCGTCGGAGTCGACGTCGATCTTGAAGTTTTCCATGGTCAATTTCTCCCGGATCAGACGCGTTCGATGACGGTGGCGGTGCCCATGCCGCCGCCGATGCAGAGGGTGGCCAGCGCCGTGGTCTTGTCCGAGCGTTCCAGCTCGTCCAGCACGGTGCCGAGGATCATGGCCCCGGTGGCGCCCAGCGGGTGGCCCATGGCGATGGCGCCGCCGCAGACGTTGATCTTGTCGTGCGGGATGTTGAGCGCCTGCATGTAGCGCAGCACGACGGCGGCAAAGGCCTCGTTGAGTTCGTAGAGGTCGATATCGGTCGGCTCCATGCCCAGCTTGCCCAGCAGCTTGTTGGTCACGAACTCGGGGCCGGTCAGCATGATGGAGGGCTCGGACCCGATCGAGGCGGCGCCCTTGATGCGCGCGCGCGGCTCAAGGCCCAGGGCGCGACCGGCGGCGAGCGTGCCGATCAGCACACCGGCCGAACCGTCGACGATGCCCGAGGAGTTGCCCGGCGTGTGCACGTGATTGACGCGGGCGACCTCGGGGTAGCGCTGGTTGATCACGGCGTCGAACGCCATCTCACCCATCATGGCGAAGGACGGGTTGAGGCCGCCCAGCGTCTGCATGTCGGTGTTGGGACGGATGGTCTCATCGTGATCGAGGATGGTGAGGCCCAACTGGTCCTTGACCGGCACGATCGACTTCGAGAACCGGCCCTCGGCCCAGGATTGGGCGGCGCGTTTGTGGCTTTCGACCGAATAGGCATCGACGTCGGCGCGCGAGAAGCCCCACTTGGAGGCGATCATGTCAGCCGAGACGCCCTGGGGCACGAAATAGGTCTTGAAGGCGCTGGTCGGGTCGACCGGCCAGGCGCCGCCGTCCGAGCCCATGGGCACGCGGCTCATGGCCTCGATGCCGCCACCGACGGCGAACTCGGCCTCGCCCGACTTGACCTTGGCGGCCGCGATATTGACGGCTTCCAGCCCCGAGGCACAGAAGCGGTTGACCTGCACGCCCGCCGTGGTCTCGGCCCAGCCGGCGTTCATCACGGCGGTGCGGGCGATATCGGCGCCCTGTTCACCCACTGGCGAGACGCAGCCGAGGATGACGTCATCGACCTTGGAGGTATCAAGGCCGTTCCGGTCGCGCAGGGCTTCCAGCACCTGGGTCGCCAGGCTGAGGGCGGTGATCTCGTGAAGGGAGCCGTCCTTCTTCCCCTTGCCGCGCGGGGTGCGGACGGCATCAAAGATATAGGCCTCGGTCATGGGCGGTCCTCTTTTGCTGGCCCTGCCGCTCGGCCCCCAAAGCGTCTGTTGGCGCCTCGCAGGGTGAGGGCAAGTTCGGAATCGAAACGTGGGGGTCAGAAACCCTACGTTTACGTCAACGTCAAGTATGAAAGCGGGCGACCGGCCTCAAGCCCTAGGGCGTGAACAGCCGCACCAGCTTGCCATTATCCTCGTCGGTGATAGCCCAGACCGCGCCGTCCGGGCCCACGGCCACGTCGCGGATGCGGTCGCCGAGGCCCGTCAGCAGGCGCTCCTCGCCGACGACGCGGTCACCCTCGATCACCAGCCGGGCGATGTGGCGCTCCTTCAGACCGGCCACCAGCAGATTGCCCTGCCAGCCCGGGAACATGGCCCCGTCATAGAAGGTCATGCCGCCGGGCGCGATCACCGGATCCCAGTAGTAGACCGGCTGCTCGGTGCCTTCCTTTTGGGTGATGCCCTCATTGATCTCGCCGCCCCGGTATTCGATGCCGTAGGCGACCTCGGGCCAGCCATAGTTGAGGCCCGCCCGGTCCAGATTGATCTCGTCCCCGCCGCGGGTGCCGTGCTCGACGGTCCAGACCTGGCCGTCGGGCGCGACGGCGATCCCCTGCACATTGCGGTGGCCGAGCGACCAGATCTCCGGCAGGGCGCCCTCCCGGCCGACGAAGGGGTTGTCGTCGGGCACCGAGCCGTCGGCGTTGATCCGGATGGTCTTGCCCATGTGCGAGCCCAGGTCCTGGGCCTGCGGACGCATCTGCGTGTCAGAGCGCTCGCCAAGGGTGATAAACAGGGTGCCGTCGGGGGCAAAGGCGAGGGATGAGCCGAAATGCTTGTCGCCGTCATAGGTGGGCAAGGCGCGGAAGATCACCTCGACATCGTCCACCCGGGTGCCGTCGTCCGACAGCACGCCCCGCGCGACCGATGTGGCATTGCCGCCCTCGCGCGGCTCGGCATAGCTCCAGTAGATACGGCGATCCGAGGAAAAGTCCGGACCGAGGATGACGTCCAGCAGGCCCCCCTGTCCGCGGGCATCCACCTCCGGAAGGCCGGCGATCGGCTCGCCCACCTGTCCGTCGGCCGTGATGATGCGCAGTCGGCCCGGCCGTTCGGTCACCAGCCAGTTGCCGTCGGGCAGCAGGGCCAGCCCCCAGGGGTGGCTGAGCCCCTCGGCCACCACCGTGTGGCTGAGGGTGGCTTCGGTCGTCACGCCGGGCGCGCGCGTCTGGCCTTCGAAGGCCGGGGTCTGGTTGGGCGCATTGGGGGGCCGGGTCTCGACCGGGTCGCCGGGCTCGGACTGGGCCGCACCGGCGCTGCCCGTCATATTGCAGGCGGCCAGCAGGGTCGCGAGAGAGGCGGCAAGGACCAGCCGCCCCCGGGGCGTGCGGCGGGACAGGGGGCGGGCGGCGAAAAAGGGCATGGAGAATCCCGGCAGGCTGAAGGAGAGCGCCCCTCCTATACGCTTCTCGACGGCGTGCCGTTCCGGAAACGCAGCAGCCTGAAGACGGGACGCTTGAATCGCCGTGCGCGGCCCTATATAGCGACGCGTCTCGCGCGGGCCCCCGATCCGGCTCCTGCGACCCGGTGACCCGGGGCTGGATAGCTCAGCTGGTTAGAGCGGTGGATTCATAACCCACAGGTCGGCGGTTCAAGTCCGCCTCCAGCCACCACCTTCTCTTCGTTTCTTGACAGCTTGGGTCCGCAGGCCGTGGATGGTGTCCGGTTCAGGTCGTAGCGGCGCCCGGGGACTCATCCCCGGTGGGTGCCGCCAGCGCCTCCGCGACCGCCAGCAGCGCCGCGCGCTTCGGGTCACTCAGCCCCGCAAACAACTCGGCCACCCTCCGCCCGGCCCTGGATTGCCCCATCTCGTTGAGAGTGGACATCCCGGCCGGCGCCCCCTCGTGCTGGACGGGAAAGAAGGCCTCGATGGAGCATCCAAAGAGCCTGGCAAAACGATAGAGGCGCGAGGCCGCCACGCGATTCGTGCCCTTCTCGTATTTCTGATCTGCTGGAAAGTCACGCCGACAGCCTTGGCCACCTCAGCGCGTGTCAACCCGGCGCCCTCCCGAAAGGCCATCAGTCGCTGACCGACGAGAGTATCGATGTCGTCGGCCGAGCGGGTCTGTCGTGAAGCCATCGTGCGGTCCCGGTTTTCAGGCGTACATCCGGGATTAGAGTAGCCCGACGCGACGGCCTCTGTGAACATCCATGAATTCAGGGGCTGGCGGGTTTCGTCATCGCCGGTATGGTGAATTACGGAGGGTCTATGGTCGGGCTGACAGCGCGAGAATTTGAGTGTGTGCAGCTGGCCGGCCAACGCCTGCGAGACAAGGAAATCGCTGCAAAGCTGGGCATCTCGCCCAAGACTGTGGCCAACACTCTCGCTTCGGCCTACCGGAAGCTGGGTGTGAGCGATCGTTTGCAGGCCGCCCGCCTCCTGGGTGAACTTTACCCGGGGCAATCACTGCCTAGTGACGCGGCGGCCGAACTCCCGCCCCTTGACCGGGCTGACAGTGACGGGAGCGTGGCCTCCGGGACCTGGCGGGCCGGGTATCGCCCTCCACCGCGAGGGGCCATCCTGCGCCTCGCTCTGATCCTGGTCTTCATGATCCTGTCCGCCGTCCTGGCGCTTGGTTTCTCGGCCATTCTGGCGGGGGGAATGTCTTCCCTTCAGACCACAGCGCCCGCGACGGCACGCTGACAGCAAGGTCAACTTGCCGGGAGCGCGTCATGAACGCCCAAATCAAAACTCTGCCTACCCGTCCGGACCGGTCGGGAACCCGCATCGCCCTCGATCTGCGGACCAGTGAGCACAGCATCGACCAGACCCTGATGGCCATAATGCAGCTGGGTCAGTCGATGATCGACGGTCGCCTCAAGAACAATCTGGCGGCCGGCGTCGGCCAGGACGCCCTTGAGGCCATCACCCGGTCTATCAGCTCGGCCGTCACCACCCGCGCGGAACTGGTCGCCGCCCATGACCTCCTGAAGCGGACGGCCGACGAACACAGCATCCGCTGGACGGCAGAGGGGCCGCTCGAATTCAAACCGCAGGCTGAGACTACCCAGGACGCTCAGGCGGCCTAGGATGGCCGACCATGGCCCCGATCGTCGCCCTATTCACCATCCTCGCCCTGACCCTCGCCGCCGTGGTGGCGCTGGCAGCACGTGGACGTCTGGCAGAACGCTGGGCGGCGGTTGCGATCGCGATCACCACACTGGCGCCCCTGCCGCTCCAGCATCTGGAGTATGCCAACGGGCGCTGGGCCCTCGCCCTGGTATCGGTGGCCTTCTCGGCCGGCCTGGTCTTCCTGTCCCTTCGTTTCGATCGCTGGTGGTTGCTCGTCGCCGCCGGCATTCAACTTGCCGCCACGGCCAGCTACGCCGTCGCCTGGCTACAGCCCGACCTGATGCTCTGGTCTGGTGTGGCCTTTCGACGGGTCCTTTGGGGACAGCTGATGATCGTGGCCCTGATCGGAGCTTTCGAGCCCTATGAAATCCAGGATCCAAATCGCCGCCCGCCGCTGGGCCGAACTCAGAGCCAGCCTTAGCGAGGACAGTCTTGATGAACTCGATGACATCGAGCGGACCATCCTCAAGGGCCGTCCCTCCAGTACCCAGGACGCCATTGCCATAATCGATGTCGTGGCGGCCGGTATCACTGCCGGCGAACGCTCGGACGGCCTGGATGCCAAGGCCCTCCAATCGGTTTCGCAGATGCTGCGGACGAACGACCAGGGCTCCGATTTGCGTCCTTTGCAACCCCTGCCGTAGGGGTGGCGTTTCCAGCGCATCATTCAGCAGGAAGGGACCTGACCATGATCAAACGCACGCTGACGATCGTTGCCGCCACCTCGGCGCTCGCCCTGGGCATGGCCGCCTGTACCGAGGCCGAGCAGGAACAGACCGAGGCCAATGCTGAACAGGCCGGCGAGGCGATCGGTGACGCCGCCGCGGAAGCGGGCGAGGTGATCGAGTCCGGTGCCATGGCCGCGGCCAATGCCGTCGAGGAAGGTGCGGGCAATCTGTCCGAAGAACTCGAGGAGAATCAGGCCGAGGCTGCCGCCCAGGGCCGCGAGGGTGCGGTCAATCCGGCGACCGGCGAACGCGTCGAATAGGCCTCAGGACTCCGCCAGGAGGGCGTCGACCAGAGCCCGCGCCTCGGCGCTGGCCCAGTCGGCCTCTCCGGCAAAGGTCGCACGGATACGCCCCTGACGGTCCAGCAGGATCGTCTGGGGCATCTTGCCCGACTCCGGAAACAGGAACGGCAGGCGGAAGGTCTTCTCGGAGTAGAAGGGCAGCGGCTCGTGCACGTCGATGAAGCTCTTTGCATCGGCGATGGCGCCGTCCTCTGAGTCCACATTCACCGGCAGGACCAGCAGGTCCGTGCCTTCATAGGCTGCGGCGAGCGTCGCCAGCGTCGGCATTTCGGTGCGACAGGGCGCGCACCACATGGCCCACAGGTTCACCACCACGACCTTGCCGCGGAAGTCGGCGAAGGTAACCGCCTTGCCGTCGCGGTCCACGAACGCCTGATCGGGTGCCGGCACCAGATCGACCGGCGCTGACAGCCGGGTGAGCGAACCCTTCGCATAGGCCGACAGGGCACTTTGAGGGGCTTCAGTGCCGTTGGCCGCGGCATCGCCTTTGGACCCGGGCATGATATGCGGATATAGCAGCACGCCACCGGCGATCAGGGCGACCAGAACCGCCGCGCCGATGGCCAGAGCCGTCTTTACCGAACCCTTGATATCCGAGCCCAACGCCATGTCCCGGCCCACACCTCCTGACGCTCCTGCATCCGATGGCGGAGCGACTTCGGACAAGACCCTATGGGGTGGACGCTTTTCCGCCAAGCCTGATGCAGTGATGCAGGCCATCAATGTGTCGATCGGCGTGGACCAGCGCCTGTGGCCGCAGGATCTGGCGGGGTCGCGCGCCCATTGTCGCATGCTGGCCGCGACCGGGATTCTGCGGGCCGAGGACGCCGAGGCCATTCTGGGCGGACTGGACACCATCGAGGCCGAGATCCGCGACGGGCGCTTCCCCTTCCGTGAAGCGCATGAGGACATTCACATGAATGTCGAGGCACGGCTGGCCGAGCTGATCGGCGAGCCCTCGGGACGGCTGCACACCGCGCGCAGCCGTAACGACCAGGTGGCGACCGACTTCCGCCTGTGGGTGCGCGACGCCTGCGACCGCACGGTTGCGCAGCTGCAGGCGCTGCAAGGCGCCCTGCTGGGCAAGGCCGAGGCCCATGCGTCGCACCTGATGCCCGGCTTCACCCATCTGCAGCCGGCCCAGCCGGTGACCTTCGGCCACCATCTGATGGCCTATGTCGAGATGTTCGGCCGCGACGCCGGGCGGTTTTCCGACGCGCGCGACCGGATGAACGAATGCCCGCTGGGGGCGGCGGCGCTGGCGGGTTCCCCCTTCCCCATTGATCGCCGGATGACGGCCTCGGCGCTGGGCTTCGAGCGGCCGATGGCCAATTCGCTGGATGCGGTGTCGGACCGGGACTTTGCGCTGGAGAGCCTGGCCGCCGCCAGCATCACGGCCGGGCACCTGTCGCGGCTGGCGGAAGAGATCGTCATCTGGATGACGCCCCAGTTCGGCTTCGTCACCCTGCCGGATCATCTGACCACCGGCTCGTCGATCATGCCGCAGAAGCGCAACCCGGACGCCGCCGAACTGGTGCGCGCCAAGACGGGCCGGATCATGGGCTCGCTGGTCGCCCTGTCGACGGTCATGAAGGGACTGCCGCTCGCCTATTCCAAGGACATGCAGGAGGACAAGCCGCCGGTGTTCGAGGCCTTTGACGCCCTGGATCTGGCGCTGACGGCCATGACCGCCATGGTCGCGGCCCTGCAGCCGGACACCGGGCGGATGCGGGCGGCGGCGGGCTCGGGCTTCTCGACCGCCACGGATCTGGCCGACTGGCTGGTGCGGGAACTGGATCTGCCCTTCCGGCGGGCGCACCATGTGACGGGCGCGGCGGTCAAACGGGCCGAGGCGCTGGGCGTGGACCTGGCGCAACTGCCGCTCGACGAACTGACGGCAATCGAGCCCGGAATCACCTCCGAGGTTTACAAGGTGCTGTCGCCTGAGGCTTCCTGTGACAGTCGTCAGAGCTTTGGCGGCACGGCGCCGGAACAGGTCCGCGCGCGCATCGCCGAATGGAAGACACGCCTGTCATGACCCTTTCGAAACGCATTGCCGCCGTGGGCCTTTCCGGACTGATGCTGGCGGGCGTGGCCGCCTGTGGCCGCATGGCCGACCTGGAGGCTCCGCCCGAGCGCCGGACCGAGCGCAGCATGCGCAGTGCCCAGGCCCCCGATCTGGAGGAACCGGCGACGGTCAACCGGTCCTCGACCCAGCAGCCGATCGACGGCGGCCCCAGCAATCCCTATTCGGGCGGCGGCAGCCCGCTTTCCTGACGACCGGAAGGTCGCCCCCTCCTCCCCGAGACGACGTGGACCATTTCCAGCACATCGACGGCGCCCTCCATGCCGAGGGCGTGCCGCTGGCCGACATTGCCGACACCGTCGGCACGCCGGCCTATGTCTATTCGACCGCCACCCTGACGCGGCACTACCGGGTGCTGGCGGAGGCGCTTGACGCCCAGGCGCCGCTGGCCGGGCGGGCGCTGATCGCCTTTGCGGTAAAGGCCAACAGCAATCTGTCCGTGCTCGCCACCCTCGGCCGGCTGGGCGCCGGGGCCGATACTGTGTCCGAAGGGGAAATCCGCCGGGCGCTGGCGGCCGGCATCCCGGCGGACCGCATCATCTTCTCGGGCGTCGGCAAGACCGATGCGGAGCTGACCTTTGCCCTCCAGACCGGCGTGCGCCAGATCAATGTCGAGTCCGGCCCCGAGCTGGACCGCCTCGAGCGTGTGGCCGAAGCCACCGGCATTCGTCCCGACATCGCCATTCGCGTGAACCCGGGCGTCGGTGCGGGCGGCCATGCCAAGATCACCACCGGCGGCGGGGGCGACAAGTTCGGCGTGCCGGTCGAGGAAGCGCTGGACCTCTATGCCCGTGCCGCACGCGCCGGCCATGTGCGTCCGGTGGGGCTGGCCTGCCATATCGGCAGCCAGATCCTGGACCTCGGCCCGCTCAGGGACGCCTTTGCCGTGCTGGCCGACATGACCCGCCGCCTGCGGGCCGATGGTCATACGGTGCGGGTTCTAGACCTCGGCGGCGGTCTGGGCGTGCCCTATGAGCCGGGCCTGACCCCACCCGATCCGGCCACCTATGCGGCCATGGTCGGTGAGGCCATGGCGGGGCTGGACGTCGACACCCTGTTCGAGCCCGGGCGCCTGCTGGTCGCCAATGCCGGCGTGCTGCTGGCGCGCGTCATCCATGTGAATGTCCGGCCCGACGGGCGACGCTTCCTGGTACTGGACGCGGCGATGAATGACCTGATGCGCCCGGCCCTCTACGACGCCTTCCACCCGCTGGTGCCGGTCCGCGACGCGGCCGGGGTCAAAGGGCCCTATGACGTCGTGGGACCCGTGTGCGAGACCGGGGACACCTTCGCCCGCGCGCGCACCCTGCCGGAGCTGTTGGCCGGGGATCTGGTCGTGTTCAAGGGCGCGGGGGCCTATGGCGCGTCGATGGCCAGCGAATACAACAGCCGGCCGCTGGTGCCCGAGGTGCTGGTGAGCGGCGACCGCTTCGCCGTCGTCCGGCCTCGCCCCGACTATGACACCCTGCTGGGACGCGAATCCCGGGCGCCCTGGCTGGCCGACTGACGGCTCAGTCCAGCGCGCAGATGTCCGGCAGGCCGCGCCAGGCCCCGCCGTGGTCCAGACCGTAGCCGACGAGGAAGCGGTTCGGGGCGTCCCAGCCGACAAAGTCGGGCTCGGGCGCGCGCGGCAGGGGCCAGGGCTTGCGCGCAAACACACTGGTCAGCACCTCGGCGGCACCGGCATCGCGTACCAGCCGGACCGACTCGGCCAGCGACAGGCCGGTGTCGAAGACATCGTCGAGGATCAGCACCTTGCGGCCCTCGACCGACCGTTGCAGGGGCGCCCGGACCTCGATCCGGCCCTTGCTCTCCGTGCCGTCGCCATAGGAGGCCAGCCACAGGGCATCGAAGCGCAGATGACGTCCCTGACGGGCCAGCGCCCGGGTCAGGTCGGCCGCGAACCACAGGCCGCCGGTCAACAGCACCACGGCGACGGTCTCGTCATCGACATGCGGGGCGATGCGGGCGGCCAGGTCCTCGACCACGGCGGCCACTCCGGCCTGGTCAAGCAGGACGGACGGGGCGGGGCGGTCGGTGACAGGATCGGCCATGACGGGCCGATAGCGCCTAATGGGCCGGGCTGTCGAGCGGTACGGCGGCGGCGGGCGCCAGTTCCGCCGGTGTGTCGGACGACAAGGCCCGGACGGGGCGCAGGCCGGGAGGCTCGGCCGGCACCGCGTCATGGCTCATGGCGGCAGGTTCGATCGCGGCGTGATCCTCGGCCGGGGCGTGAGTGTCATGCTCCTCGGCCGGCGGGTGCGCAGCCGGCGCCTTGCGGGCCGGGCGCTCGACCGGGATCTGCGGCGGGGCGTCGAGCACGAAGTCGACCCCGACGCCGGTGGCACGCCCCCCCGGGTCGGACAGGACGATGGCAAAGCCCGAGACCTTGCCCGGCAGAACCGGCGCGGCATCGGGGTGGACGATGGCATGGGCGATCTCGGCGCCGTGGTCGTCCAGCAGGGCGACACGCACGGGCGGGGCCACGATCTCGCGGTCGCGGATATTGCGGAGCGCGCCCGAGACCACGACCTTGTCGGGCGTTTCGGGCAGGGCGCGGGCGCCGACGGCCTCGAACTCGAGGCCGGTGACATTCACAGGCATGCCGACGGCGGCATAGGCGACCGCGGTGCGCGGCAGCATGTCCACCACCTCGACCCGGAACAGCCACGCCCCGGCCAGCAGGCCGAGGAAGATGCTGGCGACACCAGCCCAGGCGGCGCCATGCAGGGCCGCGCGCCGGGTACGCCGGGCGGTCTCGGCCCGGGCACGATAGGCCTTGGGCAGTTCGGGGGCCGGGGTCTCGGCCAGGCTTTCAGGGGCGGACGCGGTGGCGGGCTCGGCTGCGACGGCGGCCGGTGTCGTCGGAACGGCCTCGGCCTTCAATTCCAGCGGCTCCTCGGCCGTGGCGTGCCAGCTGTGGGCACAGGACTGGCAGCGCACGGTCCGGCCGCGCGGGCCAAAGGCGTCATCGGGAACGAAATAGCTGGTGGCGCAGGCGGGGCAGGTCAGTATCATGGGCGACGACGCAGGACGCGCATGCCCCTGCCCTCCCGGAACGAACCCTCGTCCCGCCGGCCCTTCAGGTTTCCCAGTCCCGTTTTCGATGTGACCCGCACGATCGCCGCCTCTGACCTGTCCGGCCGGACCGCTGCCCCCGCCCGGTCCGACCAATGGCCGGTGCGCCTGAAGGGGGTGACGTTCGGCCATGCCGGACACCCCGACCTCTTGCGGGGTATCGATCTCACTGTGACGGGGGGCTCTTTCAACTTCCTTACCGGGCGGTCGGGGGCGGGCAAGACACTGCTGTTGATGGTGGTCGCCGGACTGGTCCGGCCCGATGCCGGACAGGCGCAGCTGTTCGGCAGCGATCCCGAGCGATTGCCGCGGAGCGAGGCCCGGGCCCTGCGCCGCCGGATCGGGCTGATCGCCCAGGATGATCCGCTGGTCGGCCATCTCAGCGTGGCCGACAATCTGGCCGTCACCCTGAGGGTCACGGGCCAGTCGCCGGACGGGCGCGAGGCGGACCTTGAGGCCATGCTGGCGTTCGTCGGACTGACGAGCGAAGCCGGGCGCCGGGCAGACACATTGTCGCGCGCCGAGCGGCGTCTGGTGGCGCTGGCCCGGGCCATGATGACGGGGCCGGACCTGATTCTGGCCGATGAGCCGCTGGCCGGGCTGGATGCCGCGTCGGCGAAGCGCATGCTGGGCCTGCTGCGGACCCTGAACCGACAGGGGACCACCGTCATCCTGACCCGCGACGGGGACGGCCCGGGCAGCGAGGCGCGCAAGGGGGATCGGCGCCTGCATCTCGAGGCCGGGCGTCTGACCGGTGGCGAGGGCGCATCATGAAGCGGCCGGCCCTGTTGAGCGGACCGGATCTGTGGCCGGACGGGGGCACCACCCGCCGGCTGGGTCTGGTGGTGCTGACCGTGCTCGGCCTGCTGAGCGCGCTGCTGATTCTGGCCCATGTCGGGGCCAGCCGGGCGGCGGGCGACTGGGCCAGCGCGGTGACGCACGAGGCCACGGCCCTGATCCGTCCGCGCGCCGACGAGACCGGCGCGACCGCGGCGGCGCGGGGTGCCGAAGCCCTCTCGGGCGTGCGGGGCGTGGAGGAAGCCGTGGCCCTTGACCGGTCCGAGGCCGAGGCCCTGCTGAGGCCCTGGCTGGGCGAAGCCGATCTGGCGACCCTGCCCCTGCCGCAACTGGTACGGCTGCGCCTCGACCCGCGCGAACCCGCCAGCGCCATCAGCCTGAACCGGGCGCTGGCCGAGGCGGGAGTGGACGGCACCGTCGACGACCACAGCCTGTGGCGGAACAGTTTCACGGCCGCGGCCCGGACCCTGCGCATCCTGACGGCGCTGGCCGCCGGGATCGCCGTCCTGCTGACGGCCACGGCAGGCGTGCTGATCGCCCGGCAGGCCGTCGAGAGCCGGGCAGAGACCTTGCGGGCCCTGCGTCTGGCGGGGGCCGATGACGCCGCCTTGACCACCCTTGCCCAGTGGCATCTGGGGCGCGACGCCGCGCTGGCGGGAGCCGCCGCGACCCTGATGGCCCTGCTGGCCGGACTGGCGCTGGCCCTGTTTCCGCCCGGCGGGACGATCGGGCAGGTGTTCCCCCTGCTGATCGAGGATCTGGCGCTGGTCCTGCCCGTGCCCGTGGCCATGGCGACACTGGCTGTCGTGGCCGGGCGCCTGTCGGTCCGGCTCTGGCTTGGCAGGGCGCGGGGCGGTCGCTAGTTAAGCATCATGCGGTATCTGGCCCTCCTCGCCATTCTCGCGCTTGTGTGGCTGGTCGGCCTGTTTGCCTTTGCCGACCGGGTGCGGAGCTATACCCCGACCCGGGACCCCGCCCCCGCCGACGCCATCGTCGCCCTGACCGGGCCGTCGTCGGAGCGGGTCGATGCCGCCATCCGCCTGCTGGAGAACGGCAAGGGCGACCGGCTGCTGATCTCGGGCGTCAACCGGCAGGTGCAGAAGTCCGAGCTGAAGGCGGTGACCCCCGGCTCGACCCGGCTGTTCGCCTGCTGCGTCGATCTGGGGTTCGAGGCCGAGAACACCATGGGCAACGGCCAGGAGATCGGCCGATGGGCGCGGTCGCACGGCTATGACAGCCTGATCGTGGTGACCTCGGACTATCACATGCCGCGCAGCCTGATGGAGATCCGCAGCGCCCTGCCGGGGGTCGAGCTGACCCCCTATGCCGTCAAGACGCCCGAGCTGGACGACCGCGGCTGGTGGCGGGCGGCGGTGACGGCCCGGCGCATGACGCTGGAATACATGAAGTATCTGACGGTCATGGTGCGCGAGGGCGTGCGGCGCATCAGCGGTGACCGCTCGGCCGATGCCGTGCAGGGCGTGGCCGAGGAAGCCGCGAAGAAGGCCCGCTAGGTGACCACCGTCCGCTCCCTGCTGTTCGTCGCCTGGCTGTACCTGTCGATGGCGATCTTCGCCCTCCTGCTGTCGCCGGTGCTGCTGTTCGGCTCGGGGGCGTCGATGGGGGTGATCAAGGGCTGGGCCCGGTTCGTGCTGTTCGGCCTGCGTGCCCTGTGCGGGGTCGGGGTCGAGGTGCGGGGCCTGGAGCACCGGCCCGACGGTCCCGCCCTGATCGCGGGCAAGCATCAGGGCATGCTGGACGTGATCGCCCCCTTCACCTTCCTGTCCAACCCCTGCTTCGTCATGAAGAAGGAGCTGATGGTCCTGCCCTTCTTCGGCTGGTTCGCGGCCCGGACCAACATGATCGCGGTGGACCGCTCGGCCCATGCGGCGGCGCTGAAGGGCATGGTCCGGCAGGCCCGCGAGCGCCGCGACGAAGGCCGGCAGGTGCTGATCTTCCCCGAAGGCACCCGCACCGCGCCCGGCGCGGCGCCGGACTACAAGCCCGGGATCGCCGCCCTGTACCGCGACCTGGACTGCCCTTGCGTGCCCATGGCGACCAATGCGGGCCAGCACTGGCCGGCCCACGGGTTCCGCCGCACCCCCGGCACCGTGGTCTATGAGTTCTTGCCCCCCATCCCGCCCGGGCTGAAGCGGGCCGAGTTCATGACGCGGCTCGAGACCGAGCTGGAAGCCGCCTCCACCGCCCTGCTCAACTGAACCCTCCGGCCTGCGGGTTGTTGTCCCCCCGGGCGATGCCGCCTGCGGGAGAGCACGATGAACTGGATGGACATGCTGTTTCAGGGCTGGAGCGGGCTGGCCCGCACGGCCGTGGTCGCGGTGCTGGCCTATGTCGGGCTGGTGCTGTTCCTCCGGATTTCGGGCAAGCGGACCCTGTCCAAGCTGAACGCCTTTGACCTGGTGGTCACGGTGGCGCTGGGGTCGATCCTGGCGACGACCCTGCTGAACAAGGACGTGGCCCTCGCCGAGGGGCTGGTCGCGCTGGCCAGCCTGATCGCCCTGCAGTTCCTCGTGACCTGGTCGTCGGTGCGCTTCCGCTGGCTGCGCGAGGGCGTGCGGTCCGAGCCGACAGTGCTGGTCCGCGACGGCCGGCCCCTGCCCGAGGTGCTGCGGCGCGAGCGCGTCACCGAGGACGAGGCCACCAGCGCCGTCCGCGACGCCGGCGGCCGGACCCTGGCCGAGGCCGAGGTGGTCATACTGGAAAGCGACGGCTCGCTGACGGCCATTCTGGCGCGCACCTAGCCCCCCGCCCGTTTGGCCACGACCACGGCCCGGTCCAGCGCCTGCAGGAAGTTGGAGCGGTCGCGCGCCGAGAACGGCGGCGGGCCCGAGGTCTCGACCCCCATGCCGCGCAGGTGCTCGCCGATCGAGCGCCCGGCCAGGGCCGAGCCGATCGAGTCAGGGGTGAAGGCCGTGCCGTTGGGCCGGAGCGCCTGGGCCCCGGCCTTGAGACAGCGGTCGGCCAGCGGAATGTCGGAGGTCACCACAATGTCGCCGGGCCCCGCCCGTTCGGCGATCCAGTCATCGGCGACATCGGGCCCGGCATCGACCACCACCTGCTCGATAAAGGGCGCGCGGCGCAGGTTGATCCAGCCGTTCGAGACGACAAGGGCCTTGAACCCTACCCGCTCGGCCACGCGGAAACACTCCTCCTTCACGGGGCAGGCGTCGGCGTCGATGAAGAGGTGGTGCATGGGTTTGAGTGGTGAGTGGTGAGTGGCGAGAAAGACCGTCTGAATAGTCTGAATCGTCTGAAACGGGTCGGCGGGGGAGCGGGAATTCAGACCGTGAAAAATACCGTCTGAATCGTCTGAATGGTCTTGATGGGTCCGGGTGGGGGCAGCGAGGTCCGGCAGCCTAACACGGCCGGAAGGTGTGCTGATAAGATTGGGGGGAGGCGTTGAGGAAGAGGCGCGGCATGAGCGGCGAGTTGCACGGATGACCGCCGGGCGGCTGACCCCGCTCGGCCGGGCATTGCGCCAGCGCGGCGGCATGGCGGAGGCGCGAATCTGGGCACGGCTGCGGGGTGGGGCCATTGATGGATGGAAGGTCCGGCGCCAGCATCCGGTCGGGCCCTATGTGGTCGACTTTGCCTGCATCCCCCTGCGGCTGGTCATCGAGATCGACGGCGGGGTGCACGGGCGCGATGACGTCGTGCTGAACGATCACATCCGCCAGCAGGCCATCGAGGCGCTGGGCTGGACCGTCGTGCGGTTCACCAACGATCAGGCGCTGGCCGAACCGGCGCGCATCGACGCGGCCATCCGGGAGCAGGCGAAGGCGCTGGGGCTGTAAACTCCTGATCCTTCTCCCGTTGGGAGAAGGTGGCCGCGAAGCGGTCGGATGAGGGTCGGCGGTGGCCTTCGGCGTGAGCCGTCGTAGCGCCGGTGCCGCGGCTCACGCCGACGGCCACCCTCGCCCCTCACCCTTTCGCGCAAGGCCGCCCGCTTCGCGCGCGGGCGCTCAAGCCCTCTCCCATCGGGAGAGGGTCACGCTGGGCTTGACCGCCCCCTGCCCCGTCGGGAACATGGCCCATGCCCAGACCCGTTGTGCTTGTTTCCCATGATCCCGCGTGGGCCGCGCAGGCGGAGGCGTTGGGGGCCGGGGTGCGGGCGGCGGGGGCGGGGGTGTTCCGGGCGGTGCACCACATGGGCTCGACGGCCATTCCCGGGATTCCGGCCAAGCCGGTGATCGACCTGCTGGCCGAGGTCGAGGCGCTGGAGGCGGTCGAGGGCGCGCAGGCGTCGCTTGCCGCCCTGGGCTGGCGCTGGCGGGGCGAGAACGGGCTTGTGGGGCGGCGCTATTTCACCCGTGACGATCCGGCGACCGGCACCCGCGTCGCGCACCTGCATGTCTATGCGTCCGGAGACCCGGCCATCACCTGGCACCTCGCCTTCCGCGACCGCCTGCGCGCCGAGCCGGCCACGGCGGAGGCCTATGCGCAGGAAAAGGCCCGCTGCGCCGCCCTCCACCCCGACGACAGCGCCGCCTACACCGCCTGCAAACAGGCCTGGACGGATGCCGTGGCGGCGGAGGCGGTGCGGGGGGTGGGAATCGTGGGCCCCAGAGCCGAAGGGCGTCAGTCGTTAATCTCCGGGACTTGGAAGATCAACGGATTAGAGGACGTGAGCGCCTTCCCCGAAATATAGGCATGACGCGCGCGAAGCGTCGGCAATACCTTGGCTGAGTCCTCTCCGAGCAGACTCCCTAAGAAATCGAAGCTCGTTCGGTCGAACTGGCGAAAAGCGATAATAGTGTTGCACTGAGTAAGTATAGTTTTTGATACATTGGCAGTCCTCTGAGCTACGACTATAAGACCAATGCCATACTTTCTTCCCTGAAGCGCTATTTGCGCTATGCTGTTCACGAGGCCCTTCGTCCGCCCATCTTGGGAAGTCAGGAAGGCCGTTTCAGGCACGATCGTATGTGCCTCTTCCAAAACGAGAGACAATCGCCCGTCAATCTCCCCGGACTTCGCCATTCCAAACAATGTCGTGGAAAACCAACGCAAGTATTCTACGTTCTCTGATGAGCTATCAAGGTCGGCAACCCCCATAACTGCGATCCTCTTGTCGCTATCGAGGAATGTTTTTATAGACGATTTGAAATGCTCGGTGATGGTAGACTTGCATTTTGCAATGCCCGCTCGGTCTCTCTTGTTCGCAAACTCCGCCTCTTCTTTCACAAGCCAAGCGATGCATCGAGCAATCGCTTCGTCGGTTTCCGGATTCACAAGCGGTTTGGATTCTTGGCCAAAATATTTGGCGTATTCACCGGTCAGATCGACGCAAATGCAACGAGCGCCTTTGGCCACCAAATCCCTGATGAACTTTCTGACGAATACGGACTTTCCGGTCCCTGTGACGCCCAGAACAGCGCAATGGTGGGTGATGAGGTCATCGAAATTCACGTTGATGCTAAAGTCAGTGCCAGGCAGCACGCCTAGCGTGATCTGATCGGGTCGAGCAGGGTTGTCTGGCAGGGATGGCCTTATTCGGATGATGCCATTGATTCCCGGCAGCCATCCGTGCGCGTCAAAGCGCTCTTGCTCGACAGACCAAAAGCCGATCTGACGAGCGGAAACGAAGATCTCGGTGTCGCGGTCTAATACCGACACCCGCTCTTCCACCAGAGTCGCGTCTGTCACTTGGTAAACGACGGTCCGGTCGCCGACGACGGTATGGACCAAGTCCCCTGCTGAGAGCGTAGTGACGCTTGGGAAAGTCTGAAATCGTAGCGCACTGATCGTTGTGTGGGGTGCGACAATCCCGACGACGTCGTCGCGCTCGATATCAACTCCGATCGGCGGAGAAGCCACTTCGTTGCGCTTGGGACCACCTCCCGCGAGGTACTGGGGGACGATCTCGCCCGGCATCTCGACAAACTCAAAAAGGTCTTGGTCATTCGCACGGAGGGTCCGCGTCACGAGCCCGACTATTCTCCCCTCATCCGTCGGCGCGGCGATGCAGGCACTTAGAACCGTGGGGGCGCGCCGGAACGCTCTGACCAAATGCCGGCCATCCGACCGAAGCGCTTCAAGCGTCCCTAGCGTCAGCCCTGTGGGGCGCCGACGGAAGAATCCACCAACCCGCGAAGCCACATCGGGGCGCATGGTGTTTATTGCAGCGCAACTGACCAAGCAGAACGCAGTCAGGCGCTCATCTGGTACAACAACGAGCGGAAGGCACACGAGGGCGGTAGACGTAATGACGCGAGAAGGCGTGGCTCTTGAGAGGACGGCGTGCAGGGCCGCAGAAATACGTCGCGCCAAGTCCGAGTCCCCGTCACGCGCTGCCGAACTGTTCAGCACCACCGTCGCGGCGGAGGACGCTGCTAACGCACCCAGCCCGACCGCAACGAGGACGAAAAGCCATCCGTTCTGCGTGGCTAGCTCTCGCAACGAGAACCAGACCCCGATCGTGAGGAGCGAGGTTGCAAGCGTATCTGAAGGCTTAGAGAAGAATGGCTCCACAACGAACGTTGTGACGACCAGCGCGGTCACCAATCCGATAGCAAGCCAAGCCTCTGAGGATACAGGCCGATGCAGCCCAAGCCCCACCAAGAGTGCAAGCTCCACAAGAGCGACTAGAGCGAGTAGCGCTACCCGAGCCTTCAGTGACATCCTGCCCCCCCAGAACGCCCGTCCCCTGACGATAACGTTGCTACTCAACTTCCCCTACGAACGTAGGTTAGGCAAGGACACCAGCTAACGTAGTGGGCCAAGCGTATATCGTGAGAGCCTTGTGCTCTTCGAATGCCCCTAATGCACCCGCGCCTTGCCGATCTCCAGTCCGTCGGTCCCCGCTGACACACCGATCACCGACCCGTCCTCGATCTCGCCGGCCAGCAGTTTGCGGGCGATCGGGTCGACCAGCTCCTTCTGGATGACGCGTTTCAGGGGGCGGGCGCCGTAGACGGGGTCGTAGCCCTTGTCGGCCAGCCAGGCGGCGGCGGTGTCGTCGAGGGCGAGGGTCAGGCGGCGGTCGGCCAGCAGTTTTTCGAAGCGCTGCAGCTGGATGCGGACGATGCCGCCCATCTGTTCGCGGCCGAGGCGCTGGAACAGGACGATCTCGTCGATGCGGTTCAGGAACTCGGGCCGGAAGTGGGCGCGGACGGCCTCCATGACCACGGGGCGCACGGCCTCCACATCCTGACCCTCGGGCTGGTCGGCGAGCGCGGCCGAGCCGAGGTTGGAGGTGAGGATGATCAGGGTGTTCTTGAAATCGATGGTACGGCCCTGGCTGTCGGTCAGGCGACCGTCGTCCAGCACCTGGAGCAGGACGTTGAAGACGTCGGGGTGGGCTTTCTCCACCTCGTCGAACAGGACGACCTGATAGGGGCGGCGACGGACCGCCTCGGTCAGGGCACCGCCCTCGTCATAGCCGACATAGCCGGGAGGGGCCCCGATCAGGCGGCTGACCGAGTGTTTCTCCATATATTCCGACATGTCGATGCGGGTGATGGCGGCCTCGTCATCGAACAGGAATTCGGCGAGCGCCCTGGTCAGCTCGGTCTTGCCGACGCCGGTGGGCCCGAGGAACAGGAAGGAGCCGAGCGGGCGGTTGGGGTCGTTGAGGCCGGCGCGGGCACGGCGCACCGCATCGGAGACGGCGATGAGGGCGTCTTCCTGACCGACCACGCGGGCGCGAAGGGCGTCTTCCATGGAGAGCAGTTTTTCGCGCTCGCCCTCCAGCATCTTTTCGACGGGCACGCCGGTCCAGCGGCTGACGACGGCGGCGATCTGTTCGGCGTCGACGACCTCGGGGGTCAGCGGGCCGGCCTTGTCCGCCTCATTGGCCTCGGCCTCTTCCAGCTGGCGCTCGATCCCGGGGATCTGGCCATAGGCGATCTCGGAGGCGCGGCCGAGGTCGCCGTTCCGCTGGGCGGTGACCAGTTCGGCGCGCAGGCGGTCCAGCGTCTCGCGCAGCTGGGCGGACTGGCCGACCTTTTCCTTTTCGGCCTTCCAGCGGTTGGTGAGGTCATCGGACTCGGCCTGGAGTCCGTCGATTTCAGACTCCAGTTTCTCCAGCCGCGTGCGGGAGCCGGTGTCGGTTTCCTTCTTGAGCGCCTCGCGCTCGATCTTGAGCTGGACCAGACGGCGGTCGATCTCGTCCAGGGCCTCGGGCTTGGAATCCACGGCCATGCGGACGCGGCTGGCGGCCTCGTCGACCAGGTCGATGGCCTTGTCCGGCAGGAAGCGGTCGGTGATGTAGCGGTTCGACAGGGTGGCGGCCGCGACGATGGCGCTGTCGGAAATGCGCACGCCGTGGTGGACCTCATACTTCTCCTTGAGGCCGCGCAGGATGGAGACGGTGTCCTCGACCGTCGGCTCCTCGACGAAGACGGGCTGGAAGCGGCGGGCGAGGGCCGCGTCCTTCTCCACGTGCTTGCGGTACTCATCCAGCGTCGTGGCTCCGACGCAGTGCAGCTCGCCGCGCGCAAGGGCGGGCTTCAGCAGGTTGGAGGCGTCCATGGCGCCGTCGCCCTTGCCGGCCCCGACCAGGGTGTGCATTTCGTCGATGAAGAGGACGATCTGGCCCTCGGCGGCGCCGACCTCGTTCAGCACGGCCTTGAGGCGTTCCTCGAACTCGCCGCGGTATTTGGCGCCGGCGATCAGGCTGCCCATGTCCAGCGCCAGGACCTTCTTGTCCTTGAGCGATTCCGGCACGTCGCCGTTGACGATGCGGAGCGCCAGACCCTCGACGATGGCGGTCTTGCCGACGCCGGGCTCGCCGATCAGGACGGGGTTATTCTTGGTGCGGCGGGCGAGGACCTGGATGGTGCGACGGATTTCCTCGTCGCGACCAATGACCGGGTCGACCTTGCCGTCGCGGGCGGCCTGGGTCAGGTCGCGGGCGTAGCGTTTCAGGGCGTCATAGGCGTCTTCGGCGCCGGCGCTGTCGGCGGTCTGTCCCTTGCGCAGTTCGGTGATGGCGGCCTCGAGCTTGTCCGGGGTCACGCCGACCGAGCCGAGCACGGTCGCGGCCACGCCGCCGTCCTTGGCGATGGCGCTGAGCAGGCGCTCGGTGGTGACGAACTGGTCGCCCGCCTTTTTGGCGGAGGCCTCGGCCGTGGCGAAGACGCGGGCGGTGTCGCCGTCGAGGTACAGCTGGCCCGAGCCGCCGGAGACCTGGGCACGCTTTGACAGGGCCGTTTCGACGGCGCGCTCGGCCCTGGCGGCATCGCCGCCTGCGGCCGTGATCAGATTGCGGGCGAGGCCGTCGCGCTCCTCGAGCAGCACCTTGAGCAGGTGTTCGGGCGCGAACTGCTGGTGCCGGCGGGCCAGCGCCAGCGACTGGGCGGCCTGGACGGCGGATTTGGCGCGGTCGGAGTAGAGGTCGAGATTCATCTGTGGTCATCCCCTGGATCAGGCAGATCCGGCCCGGTGCCCTTGTAGCAAGCGACACGCCAACCGGCTGGACCGGACATGGGTGTGGCCGATCCGCAACGCAAGAGGAGGATGGCAGACACGCACGGGCAAGCTATGCAGGAGGCCGGAGACCCCCCGCCATGCCCCTGCTGTCCCTGTTCGAGCCGACCGTGATCCTGCCGTTTCTGCTGGCGGTGGCGCTGGTCGAGCTGACGCCCGGGCCGAACATGGGCTGGCTGGCGCTGATCGCGGCCGGACGGGGCCGGACGGCGGCGCTGGCGGCGGTGGCCGGGGTGACGCTGGGGCTGGCGGCGTGGATGCTGGCCGCGGTGGCCGGGGTCAGCGCCTTGGTGATCCAGTGGCCGTGGCTGTTCCAGATCATCCGCTGGGCCGGGGTGCTGTATCTGGTCTGGCTGGCGTGGGAGGCGTGGCGCGGAGCCGGTAGCGGTCCGGCAGACGGGGACGAGGGCTCGCGCCGGACCCTGTTCCTGAAGGGGCTGGTAGCCAATCTGCTCAATCCCAAGGCGGCGGTCTTCTATACCGCCCTGCTGCCGACCTTCATGCGGCCGGGCGCCGGGTCGACGGTGGCGCAGGCGCTGACGCTGGGCGGGCTGCATCTGGCGGTGGCGACCACCATCCACGCGGTGATCGTGGTCACGGCAGCGGGCGCCGGGGGGCCGGTCCTGCGGCGGCTGGAGGGGCGGACCGCGCGGGCGGTGATGGGCGGCGGCATCCTGCTGGTCGCGCTCTGGATGGCCTGGGAAACGCGATAAGGCGTCAGGGACGCGGGTCGAGCAGCAGGCCCGAGACGGTGGTGGCCAGCAGCCGGTCGGTCAGCGGCAGGCGGGCCAGCTTGCCCAGCACATGGTCGCGCACCCACGGCAGCAGCCGGCCGTCGGCCTGATAGAAGGGGGTGAAGCCGAGGCTGAGCGCCTGATAGAGGCGGATGTGCCAGCGGCGGGCGGCGGCATAGGCGGCGAGCGCCTGATCCAGATCCGTATGGACGGCCAGCGCCTGCGACAGGGCAAAGGCATCCAGCAGGCCCATATTCACCCCCTGCCCCAACTGGGGACTGGTCGAATGGGCGGCGTCGCCGATCACCGCCAGCCGGTCGGCGACCGGGCGGGCGAGCGTATGATGGCCGTAGCGGGCGAGGGTCAGCTGGCCCGGGTCGGTCAGGCTTTCGAGCACGGGCGCGACCTCGGGCCAGAGGGTCCGCACCTCGGCCTTCCAGACCTCGAGGCCCGCCGCGCGCCAGTCGTCATATGAGGCCGTCTTGAGGCTCCAGAAGAAGGTGGCGAGCGGCTGGTCCTTGCCGGGCTGGCGACCGACGGGCAGGACGCCGATCATCTTTGCCGCGCCGTGATAGACCTGCTCCAGCGCATGCGGATCGAAGGGTGCGCCCGGCCAGCGGACGGTGGCCCACAGGGCGCCCCAGGACAGCCCGTGCCGGCGGGCGCCGAGCGATGCGGCGATGGCCGAGCGCGCGCCCGAGGCGTCGATGACCAGATCGAAGGCGGGGCCGGTGCGGCCTGCGGTATCGGTCAGGCGGCCGGCCTGCGCGGACACGATCTCCTGCCCCGTCTCGACCGTCACGCCGGCGTCGAGGGCCGCGCGGTGCAGCACGTCGAACAGGGTGGCGCGGTGGACGCCCAGCGCCCGGCGGGGGCGCGACAGGGCCGCATAGCCGACGTCGAGGACGATCCGGCCGCGCCGGGCCTCTCGCCCGAACAGGCGGTCTATGGGCTGGGCCAGAGCCTCGACTTCGCCTGTCAGCCCCATGGCGTCCAGCACCGCCAGACCGGTCGGCTGCAGCATGAAGCCCGCGCCCACAGGGGCCGCCTGATCGAAGCGCTCGTGGACGACAACGCGGTGCCCGGCGCGCGCCAGCAGGGTAGCAGCCGCCAGCCCCGCCGGCCCGGCCCCCACCACGGCGATGTCGAATGTGCGTGTCATCGGCCCCTCCCCGTCCCGCCTTGCCACAAAGACAATGGGCCACAAAGGCGGGGGCCACAAAGACAGGGGGTTGAGGAACCGGATGCCAACGGTCACGCTGGTCCCCCATGCTCAAGTCAAGAATGAACCCGCGCGTCTTCTGGGGCGCCAGCCTGATCATCGGCATATTGCTGGTCGCGGCGCTGATCGCGCCCGGCGCCTCGGACTATGCGTTCAGCCACGCCCAGGCCTGGGTGATCGACACCTTCGGCTGGTTCTATGTGGCCTCGGTGGCGGGGTTCGTGCTGGTGGTTCTGGTGCTGGCCATGGGACCGACGGGCCGGCTGAAGCTGGGGCCAGACGACGCCGAGCCCGACTTTCCCTATCTGTCCTGGCTGGCCATGTTGTTTGCGGCCGGGATGGGCATCGGCCTGATGTATTTCGCCGTGGCCGAGCCGGTGCAGCACTATGCCGCCCCGCCGGACGCCGCGCCCGGGACCTTTGCCGCCGCGCGCGAGGGGATGGTGATCACCTTTATCCACTGGGGGGTGCATGCCTGGGCCATCTATGCGGTCGTGGGGCTGAGTCTGGCCTATTTCGCCCACCGCAAGGGCCTGCCGCTGACGTTGCGGTCGGGACTGCACCCCTTGCTGGGGCGACGGATCAACGGGCCGATCGGCGACGCGGTGGACATCTTTGCCATCTGCGGGACCCTGTTCGGCATCGCCACCTCGCTGGGGCTGGGCGTGGCCCAGATCAACAGCGGCCTGAACTATCTGACCGGACTGCCGTCCAGCCCGTGGGTACAGGTGGGGCTGATCGCCCTGGTCATGGGGGCCGCGACCGTATCGGTGCTGACCGGTCTGGACCGGGGCGTGCGGCGGCTGTCCGAGCTCAATCTGGTGATCGCGGTCGGGCTGATGCTGTTCGTGCTGGTGGCAGGGCCGACCGGGTTTCTGCTGAAGGCGCTGGTGCAGAATTTCGGCCTGTATCTGGACCACTTCTTCGAGCGGACCTTCAACCTCTATGCCTATGAGCCGCGCGGCTGGATGGCCAGCTGGACGCTGTTCTACTGGGCGTGGTGGATCGCCTGGTCGCCGTTCGTCGGCATGTTCATCGCCCGCATCTCGCGCGGGCGGACGGTGCGCGAGTTCGCCGCCGGGGTGCTGCTGGTGCCGACCGGCTTCACCTTTTTGTGGATGACGGTGTTCGGCAATACGGCCATCGCCATCGACATGGGCACGGCGGCGGGCGCGATCACCCAGGCGGTGCAGACGGACCTGTCGACGGCGCTGTTCCGGTTCCTGGAGTATCTGCCGGGCACGGCGATCACCTCGACACTGGCGGTGCTGCTGGTGGCGGTCTTCTTTGTCACCAGTGCGGATTCAGGCTCGCTGGTGATCGACACGATCGCCTCGGGCGGGGCGGACGAGACCCCGCGCTGGCAGAGGGTCTACTGGTGCTCGCTGGAAGGTCTGGCGGCCGCGCTGTTGCTGCTGGCGGGCGGTCTGGGCGCCTTGCAGGCGGCGACCCTGGTGGCGGCCCTGCCGTTTGCGGTGATCATGATCCTGTTGTGTGTGGGGCTATCACGACAGATGTACGCCGACGTTGCGGGGCGCGAGATCGAGACCGAGACGCCGCCCCTGGGTGAACAGGTCAAACGCATCCTGTCGCCGGCGCGCCGCAAGGATATCGACCGCCAGATCGAACGGCACGGCCTGCCGGCCATGGAGGCGGTGGCCGCCGCCCTGACCGCGGAGGGCATGGAGACAGCCGAAGTCGTAACATCCGACACCGGGGCCGATCTGGTCGTGCACCATCCGGGCTGGACCGATTTCCGCTGGTCGCTGATGGCGACGTCGCGCGCCCTGCCCGCCTTTTCCGCACTGAACGCGCCGGAAGGCCGGCGGGCCAGCGAATGGCGGCTGACCGGGCGCGGGCAGGACGGGCGCCGGCATGACCTGACCGGCTTTACCCGCACCCAGATCGAGGCCGCCATCCTGGAGCAGCTGGAGCGGTGGCGCCGGGGCTAGCGAAGGCGGCCGCAGGGGGCTAGCGTTCGGGCGGTTGTCCAAGGAGTGCCCCATGAGCCTGTCCCTGTCGCGCCGGTCGGCGCTGTTTGCCGGTGCGGGGGCTGCGGCCGTGCCGATGAAGGCCTGGGCGCAGGAAGCGGCCCGGGACCATTCGGAGCTGGCGGCGGCGGTCGATGCCTATGTGATCCGCTGTATGGCGGCCTTTCCGGATCAACCGGCGCTGGGGATCGCACTGGTCAAGGACGGCGAGGCGGCGCTGACGCGTGGCTATGGCGTCAAGGCCATGGACCGGCCGGGGCGGGCAGACGAACACACCCTGTTCGCCATTGCGTCGAACACCAAGAATGTCACGGCCGCCGCCCTCGCCATCATGGTCGATGAGGGCAAGGTGAAGTGGGACGAGCCGGTACGGACCTATCTGCCCGGCTTTACCCTGTCGGACCCGTTCATCGGCGAGCGGATCACGGTGCGCGATACACTGAGCCACCGGGCGGGTTTCGGACTGGGGGCCGGGGACCTGCTATTCTGGCCGAACAGTAACCGGACGCGCGCCGAGGTGATGGCGGCCATCCCCCATGTGCCGATCGAGGACCAGTTCCGGGCGCGGTACCATTACTGCAACCTGATGTTCGTGGTGGCGGGCGAGGTGCTGGCTGCGGCCTCGGGCATGGCGTGGGAGGACTTTGTCCAGACGCGCATTCTGGACCGCGTGGGCATGTCCGACACGGCCGTGATGGCGACCCGCGCGGATCCGGGGAAGTCGGCCCTGCCCCACGCGCGGGTCGGACCGCCGCTGCGCTATCAGGGCGAGATGAGCCGCATCGCCGACAGTATCGCCGAGGTGTGGAACTGGGATTCCGCTGCGGCGGCGGGTGGCCTGTGCGCGAGTCCGCATGACTGGGCCAAATGGATCGCGGTGCGACTGGCGGATGGCAAACTGCCCGACGGGTCGCAGCTGTTTTCCGACGCCTCGGCGCGGGAGATGTATCGCCCGAACATCATCAGTTCGTCTTCGCCCGGGCCGACGGCCGAGCTGCCGGGGCGGTCGATCGCCTCGACCTATGCCATGGGCCTCGCGGTACAGGACTATCGCGGCGAGCGGCTGATCAGCCATGGCGGCGGCTCGCCCGGCGGGATTTCGGCGACCGTGCTGCTGCCCGGCCGGAACGCCGGCTTTGCCATCTTCTCGAACGCCGAGGAGAGCTATCTGCTGAGGGCGCTGCGCAGCGGCATCGCCGACATCGTCATGGACAAGACCGGCTTTGACTGGATCGCCGACAGCAAACGCTATGAGGCCCAGTCGACCCAGCGGTCGCTGGCCGCCGCCGTCGAGATCGACGCGAAACAGGCTGCGGGGGCGGCGCCGTCCCTGCCGCTGTCGGCCTATGCCGGGACGTGGCGCGATCCCTGGTACGGGGACATCGTCATCGAGCGGCGGGATGTGCAGCTGTGGCTGCGCTTCACCCATAACCCCGCGCTGCAGGGCCCGCTGGAGCCCTATGACGGCGAGACCTTCCGCACCCGCTTCCCGGACAAGCGCGAGGAGGACGCCTTTGTCACCTTCGAGCTGGAGAACGGCCAGCCGGTGCGGGCGACGGTCAAGGGCGTGAGCCCCGACATCGACTTCAGCTATGACTATCAGGACCTGAGGTTGACCAGGGTCTGAGTCCGAAAACCGCGAGACAGGGGACGGGCGCCGAGGCATGGTCCCGGCATGGAGAGCCCGCCCCCCCTGTCGGCTGAAGCCTGTTACCGCGCCGTCGTCGCACGCGATGCGCGGTTCGACGGCCGCTTCCACACCTGTGTGACGACGACGGGCATCTATTGCCGTCCGGTGTGCCCGGCGCGGACGCCTCTGTTCGCCAATGTGGAGTTTGTCGCGAGCGCCGCGGAGGCCGAGGCCCGGGGCTATCGCCCCTGCCTGCGCTGTCGGCCCGAGACGGCGCCGGACTATTCCGCCTGGCGCGGAGAGGTCGCGACGGGGGGCGCATGGCGGGGGACGGCCAATACCGTCAGCCGGGCGCTGCAGATGATCGATGAAGGCGCGCTGGACGAGGGCGGGCTGGAGCGGCTGTGCGACCGGCTGGGCGTGGGCGAGCGGCACCTGAGGCGGTTGTTCCGGGCGCATCTGGGTGCCTCGCCCGTGGCGGTGGCCCAGACCCGGCGGGTACGGCTGGCCAAGGCCCTGCTGCACCAGACGCGCCTGCCGATGGCCGAGGTGGCCATGGCCTCGGGGTTCGGCAGCGTGCGGCGCTTCAACGAGACCTTTCAGGCACTCTATGACCGGCCGCCATCGGCCCTGCGACGCGGGGCGGGTGAAGAGGCCGGCGCCGGCGTCGAGCTGTCGCTGAGCTGGCGGCCGCCCTATGAGCTCGACGCCCTGATGGCCGCGCTGGGCGCGCGGGGCGATACGGTGGTGGGCGGCGTCTGGTCGCGCGCTCTGGACCGCGAGGACGACGGCACGGAGGGACGGGTCGAGGCGAGAGCAGGCCGGGGAAACACCCTGCGGGTGCGGGTCGAGGCGGACCGGCTTGAGGCCCTGCCCCGGGTGCTGGCGCGGGTGCGACGGGTGTTCGATCTGGGGCATGACCCCGAGGCGCTGATGCGCGATCTGGGCGAGGATCCGGTGTTGGGGCCAACGGTAGCCGCGCGGCCCGGTCTTCGCCTGCCAGGACCGTGGGTGCTGGACGATGGGGCCGTGGCGCCCGCCGACCGATGGCCCGATCCGGACACCGAGGCGCTGGTTGAAAACTGGCGCCCCTGGCGGGCCTATGCGGCGCTGTATCTGACGATGGACGAGGAGACCGATCATGCGAAATGCGCGTGAGCTGTGGCTGGACCGGGTGGAGTCGCCGCTCGGCCCCCTGCTGGTCGTGACGGATGCGAAGGGCGTGGTCCACGCCCTGGACTTTGCCGACTATGAGCCGCGCATGCGCCGGCTGATGCGGCTGCGTCACGGGACCGTGGACCTGTCGGAAGGTGGCGAGACCGGACCGGTCCGGGCGGCGCTCGAGGCCTATTTCGCTGGAGACGCCACGGCGCTGGACCGGCTGCCGATCGAGACGGGCGGCACGGAATTCCAGAGGTCGGTGTGGCTGGCGCTGCGCGCCATTCCGCATGGCCAGACCCGGACCTATGGCCAGCTGGCCGAGGCCATCGGGCGCCCCACCGCCGTCCGGGCCGTCGGGCTGGCGAACGGTGCCAATGCCATCGCCGTGATCGTGCCCTGCCACCGGGTAATCGGGCGTGACGGCACCCTGACCGGCTATGCCGGCGGGCTGGCGCGGAAGCAGTGGCTGCTGGCGCTGGAGCGCGACGGACGCTGACGGATTCACTTGCGTTCGGCGGCCGAAGGACTATGTTCATACCGACTTATGCTAAGATTGAGCATAAGGAGGGCGGCCGGGGCGATCCCGCCGTCCTGTTTCGGGCCTCATATTTGCTCACATTGAGCAAAAGGAGAGAGAGATGGCCGACGGCGCCTTTGGACTGTCCCCGGAAACCGAGCGGGCGACGGCCGCGATCTGGCGCAGGGTGCGCGATCATGTCACGCCGCTGGAATGGCCGGCGCAGGCCGAGCTGATCGTCGAGATCAACCGGCTGAAGGTTGAGCGAAACGCCGTCATCCTGGCCCACAACTATATGACGCCCGACATCTTCCACGGCGTCGGCGACTATGTCGGCGACAGTCTGGGACTGGCCAAGGAAGCCGCCAAGTCCAAGGCGAAGGTGATCGTGCAGGCCGGTGTGCACTTCATGGCCGAGACCTCCAAGATCCTGAGCCCCGACAAGACGGTACTGATCCCCGACCTCAGGGCCGGGTGCTCGCTGGCGGCCTCGATCACCGGGGCGGATGTGCGGCTGATCAAGGCGCGCTATCCGGGCCTGCCGGTCGTCACCTATGTGAACACCACGGCCGATGTGAAGGCCGAGACCGACATCTGCTGCACCAGCGCCAATGCGGTGCAGGTGGTCGAGTGGGCGGCGAAGGAATGGGGCGTCGACCGCGTCATCCTGATCCCCGACGAATTCCTGGCGCGGAACGTCGCGGCGCAGACGAACGTGGGCATCATCGCCTGGAAGGGCCGCTGCGAGGTGCACGAGCGCTTTACCGCCGATGACATCGCCGAGATGCGCGCGGCCTATCCGGGCGCGGAAATCCTGGCCCACCCGGAATGCCCGGAGGAGGTGCTGGCCGCCTCGGACTTTGCCGGCTCGACGGCGGCCATGAGCGACTATGTCACCCAACGGAAGCCCAAGCAGGTGGTGATGATCACCGAGTGCTCGATGGCCTCGAACGTGGCGGCGGACTCTCCGGACACGCGCTTCATCGGCCCGTGCAACCTGTGCCCGCACATGAAACGCATCACGCTGGAGAACATCCGCGACTGTCTGGTGAACATGCAGTTCGAGGTGACGGTGCCCGGGGCGCTGATCGAGCCCGCGCGGCGCGCGGTCCAGCGGATGGTCGACCTGCCCCCGCCCGAAAAGCCCGCGCGCTATGACCTGGTGCGGGCGCGCCACCACGTCGATGTGGAGCTGATCTGATGTACTATGTGGCCCCGACCCGGGTGGTGGCGAAGATCGAGCCGCGTACCCTGAAACTGTTGGCATTGGTCGCATTGTGGCTGGGCGTCACCCGGCCCACATTGAGGCCATGAGCCAGCCCCCCCCCTCCTCCCGTCCGCCCTATGCCGGCCCGTGGGGGTCGCTGCCCGAGCGCCCTGCCGGGCGTACGGAGACACGCCCGACGCCCGCCCCCGAGGACAAGGGCCAGGGCGTGGTGTGGGGGCTTTTGTCGACCCTGCTGCTGGGCGGCTTCATCTGGTACCTGAGCCAGAGCTGGGTGATCGCGGTCGCCGCGATTGTCGGCCTGTTCGTGCACGAGTACGGCCATGTGCTGGCCATGAACCGGCTGGGCATGGGTCCGGCGAAGATCTTCATCATCCCCTTCCTGGGCGGGCTGGCGCGCGGCCAGCGCATGCCGAAGAGCGAGTGGGACGGGGTGTTGGTCTCGCTGGCCGGCCCGGCCTTCGGCCTGCTGGCGGCGATCCCGTTCCTCGGCCTCTATTTCTGGACGGGTCAGGGGATGTGGCTGAACGGCGTGTTCGCCATCGGCCTGATCAATCTGGTCAATCTGGCCCCGGCCCCGCCGCTGGACGGCTCCAAGGCGCTCGGCCCGGTGCTGGCCCGCATCCATCCCATGGTCGAGTATGGCGCCATGATCGCGGTCGGGGCGCTGGTGGTGTGGTGGGGTGTCTCGAACGGCAGCTTCATCTTTGCGGCCTTCCTGGCCATCGCCCTGATCGGCCATCTGAAGCGCGGCCGGTGGCGGCCCGAGGGACGGCAGCTGAGCTGGTCCGAAGCAGCCATGAGCGTCGGCCTGTTCGGGGCCACCACGATCGCCTGTGTGGCGGTGACGACCTCGGCCTTCCTGATCCCCACAGGCGGCGACATCCAGGGTGCCTTTGACATGATCGCGCGCTTTGCGGGCTTCGGTCGATGAAGACCCTGCGGCATGACGGGCCGCTGGTCATCGGCGCCGGACTGGCCGGCCTTTCAGCGGCGCTGGAGGCGGCGCCGGCCAGGGTGATCGTGGCCACGCCCTCCCCCCTGCTGGAAGCCTGCGCCTCGGCCTGGGCACAGGGGGGAATGGCCGCCGCACTCGCAATCGACGACAGCGCGACCCTGCATGCCGAGGACACGGTGGAGGCGGGCGCGGGGCTGGTGGAGGCCGAACGCGCGCGGGCCCTGACCGAGGACGCCCGCGCGACGATCCAGTGGCTGGACCAGCTGGGAGCCCCCTTCGACCGGGGCGCGGACGGCACCTATCACCTCAGCCGCGAGGCCGCGCACTCTCGCGCCCGGGTGGCCCGGGTCGGCGGCGACGGCGCAGGCCGGGCGATCCTGTCGGCGCTGGTGACGGCGGTGCGCGCCAGCGCTCATGTCAGCGTCTGGGACGATGCCCGGCTGACCGGTCTGGTGCAGGACGAGACCGGGCGGATCCGGGGCGCCATCCTGCAGCGCGGCACCCGCAAGGTGCGGGTTCTGGCCCCGGCCGTGATCCTGGCGACCGGCGGGATCGGCGGACTTTATGCCCGCACCACCACACCGGGCGCCCTGCAAGGCGAGGGCATGGCGCTGGCCTGGATGGCCGGGGCCGAGATCCTCGACCCCGAATTCGTGCAGTTCCATCCGACGGCCATCCGCCTGACGGTGGCCGGGCCGGACAGCCCGCTGATTTCGCCGCTGCCCTTGGCAACCGAAGCGCTCAGGGGCGAAGGCGCGCGACTGGTCGACCGGACGGGGGCCTATCTGCTCGGCGATGACGACAGCGCCGACCTCGCCCCCCGGGATCAGGTGGCGCGCGCCGTGTTTGCCGCCGAGATGGACGGACGGGGCGCCTTCCTCAATGCGACCCGGGCGATCGGCGAGGCCTTCCCGACGGACTTCCCGGCCGTCTTCGCCGCCTGCATGCGCATGGGACTGGACCCGCGCCAGGCGCCCATCCCCGTCGTTGCGGCGGCCCACTATCACATGGGAGGCATCGCCGCCGATGCGGACGGGCGGACCACGCTGGCCGGCCTTTATGCCGTCGGCGAGTGCGCGGCGACCGGGGTGCACGGGGCGAACCGGCTGGCCTCCAACTCCCTGCTCGAGGCGGCGGCGTTCGGACGACGGGCCGGACAGGCAGCCCGCCGGGAAACGGCCGGTGACAGCCGCGCCCTGACGCTGCTCGCCGGGGAGCCCCTGCCCGAGGCAGGACTGGACGCGTTACGCGACGTGATGGACCGGTACGTCGGCGTGGTCAGGGACCGGGCCGGACTGTCGACCGCGCTGGACTGCCTGAGCACGCTGGATGGGGCGTATCCCGATGCCCTGCCGCTGGTCGCGGCCCGGCTGGTGGTAGAGGCGGCGCTGGGCCGTGAGGAGAGCCGCGGGGGCCACTATCGCCGCGACTATCCCGACACCCTGACCCCCGCGCGGCACAGCCGGCTGGTCCGGCAGACCGAACAGTCGGCAGCGCCCGTGCTGGCCGCCGAATAGAGGACCCGTCCGGAATGCGCCCTGCCCTGCCCGACATCCTGATCCAGCCGGTCGTGACCGCCGCCCTGGCCGAGGACCTTGGACGGGCGGGAGACGTGACAGCCGCTGCCTGCATTCCCGAGGATGCGCGGCTGAAGGCCGTCTTCGCCGCGCGCGCGGACGGCGTCATGGCCGGCGGCGCCTGTGTGCGGCTGGCCATCACCGCGCTGGACCCGCAGGCGACGATTTCGGTCCGGGTTCCGGAGGGCGAGGCCTTCTCGGCCGGCGACACCCTGATTTCGGTTGAAGGACAGGCCCGGGCCATTCTGGCCGCCGAGCGCACGGCGCTGAACCTGCTGGGACGACTGTGCGGGATCGCCACCCAGACCCGTGCCTATGTGCAGGCCGTCGAGGGGACCGGCGCCCGGATCGCGGATACACGCAAGACCACGCCCGGCCTGCGCGCGCTTGAAAAGCATGCCGTGGCCTGTGGCGGCGGGCTGAACCACCGCTTCGGTCTGGATGACGCCATCCTGATCAAGGACAACCACGTGGCCGTATGCGGCGGGGTGGGAGAGGCCGTGCGCCGGGCCCGGGTCCATGCCGGACACCTGATGAAGGTCGAGGTCGAGGTCGACGGGCTGGATCAGCTGGACGCGGCCCTGGCCGAAGGACCCGATGTGATCATGCTGGACAACTTCAGCCTGACCGACCTCAGCGAGGCGGTGGCGCGCGCCGGCCAGCGCGTGACGCTCGAAGCCTCGGGCGGGGTAACGCTCGAGACCGTGCGCGCGATCGCGGAGACCGGGGTGAACGTCATCTCGGTCGGAGCGCTGACGCACTCCGTGCCCAATCTCGACATCGGGCTGGACGCCGTCTGAGGCCCGATCAGCTCTCGGTCGACACCCCAGTTGCAGCGGCCGGGACACTGTCGCGGGGCGCCGGCGCGGCCGGACGACGCGCGGGGGCCTCGGCCGGAACCGGGACGGCGCCAGCCTGAGCTGCCGGACGGGTCGCCGCCTGCCCTTGCGGACGGGGGGCCGCCGGGGCCGGAGCCGCCGTCTCCGGAGCCGCCTGGGCGCGGACGTCATCCTCGGTGCGGCCTTCCTGGGCCAGCAGCAGGCTATAGGCCACAGCCTGACCGACCTGACGGACGGGTTCGCTCGGGTCCATGCCCGCCTGGATCAGGCGCGGCTCGTCCGAGCCGGTGGACGGTGCGGGATCATAGGCGAAGGCGCGGCTGGAGCCGCTGCGGCCGCCGAAGCGGTAGAAGACGTGATCGCCGACCTGGCTGACGCGGATCAGCGAGGAGCGCCAGCGCGGGCTGACGCCCGTGGTGTGGAAGTGGGTGGCATTGCCGACCGGAGCATAGACCGAGCCGGACAGGGCTTCGCTCGCGACCTGGCGGGCGCGGTTCCAGGCGCCCCGGTTCACACCGCGACGCATGGAGCCGTCGCAGGTGAAGCTGAACTGGCAGCCGGTGCGGCGACCGGCACCCTGGAAGACGACGGCGCAGATGGTCTTGGGGAAGGCCGGGTGACGGGCACGGTTGATCACGACCTGGGCGACCGCCTTCATGCCGTCACGACCTTCGCCGCGCGCTTCGTAGTAGACCGCCTGGGTCAGGCATTCGAGATCGCGACTGGCGTCCAGCGCATTGCCGAGGCGGAAGGGCGAGGCCGCCGGATGCGCCGGGCCGGTCGAGGCGAGGCGCAGGCCGGGCATGCCCGACGGCGCGGCCGGGCGCAGCTGTTCCAGACGGGCGGTCAGCAGTTCAGCCTGACGGTCGCGACGGCTGGGACCGGCGACAGTATAGGGATCGTGGCGACGGGCGATGGCGAGCGCGCTGGCGTCCAGACCGCCGGCCGCGGCCACCATGGCCTCTTCCGTGAAGCCGGCCGACGCGGCGCCGTCCAGGCGCACGGCCTGGGCACGCAGGGTCGTGGCCTTGGCCATTGTACCCCCGAGATAGGCAACACCGATCGTGAGACCGAACAGGCCTCCAACCAGGGCCGCCGCGACACCGGGCGTCACGCGTGAGCGCGCAGAATTGGTGTCGGCAGTCCGGGGCGACAGGGGCGATGACAAAGGCTCAATCCAGGTCCGCAGGGCGCAATGCCGCCCCTTAGGTAGTCTGTCAGTCTGCGGGGATTCAGGCGAAACCACGCACACGACGAGGCCGACGCACCGGCAGTCCGCCGATCGTCGGGGACGCGCCTTTAACATAGGCACTGTGGCGCAAATAGGGTTGATTCGCAAGAATCGAGGGTAGTGCAGCAATTTTGCCCCACCCCCCGCCATGCCAGTAGATGATCCGTGCGGAGACCGAGTTATTCTTGATAGATCAGGCCGCGACAACTGGGCGGCGTGACATAAACTGAGTTGAGAACCCCCTCTTGCGCACACAGTGTGTGCACAGAGGGCCACTCCCAGTATTCCAGCCGACCTGACCAACGGAAAACGCTTCTCGAAATCTGTGAAGCGGAACCGCGAGGGTTACGGCCACGTTTTCCCCGGCGATGATCCCTCCCCGGACGGGTGTCCGTCCCCAAGAAAGGTTTGACCCATGACCCGCAAGACCCTGATGGCCGCCGCCCTGATCACCACCTTTGGCCTGGGCGTGACCGCGTGCGGCAGCACGATCGAACAGAAGGCCGCGACCGGTGCCGTGGCCGGCGCCGTGGTGGCGGGTCCGGTGGGAGCAGCCGTCGGTGGCGCCGCCGGGACCGCCATGGGCCAGGCCGGCAAGGACGACTGAGCCTGCGCCCGGCAAGGAAGACACAGCCGGGCAATACAGCGCCGCTGCATGGCTGTATGACTTGATCCCCCGGCCTTCGAGCCGTAAAGGCCCCCGGTCAGCGTGCCTCAGCCGCTGACCGGGTCTGGCTGCAGAAGCCGGGCCGTCGCCTATTCGCTGACCGAACACTCCAGCTGACCGAGACTTGATGAGAGATCTGAAGCAGACCGGCTTTGCCGATCGCCTGGCCACACAGGCCGAAGCCAAAAAGGCCCTTCTGGCCCGGTTCAAGCCCAAGCCGTCGATCCCCGATCCCGACTTCGACAAGCGCGCGGAACGTGCTGCTGCCGAGAAGGAAGCGGCCCGGCTGGAAAAGCTGCGCCTGAAGGAAGAGAAGGACGCAGAGAAGCGCGCCGCCCAGGAAGCCGCCCGCCGCGAGGCCGAGGCCAAGAAGGCCGCCGCCGAACAGGCCAAGTTCCAGACCGCCGAGCAGATCGCGGAAGAGCGCCGCAATGAGCGCCGCGAACGCAAGGCCGCGATCAAGGCCGAGCAACGCGCCCGTCGCGCCGAAAAGAAGATGCGCCGCTGATCGTCTGACCGCAGTCAGACCTTGAGCACCGCCTTCAGGGCATCGGCGGCAAACGGCTTGCGGATCAGCGCCCAGGGCGCGTCGCGCAGGGCCTCGTCGACATCGTCGCCCGCATAGCCGGTGGCCAGCACGATCCGCATGGCGGGATAGAGGTCCGCCGCCCGTCGCGCGAGATCCAGTCCGGACATGCCACCCGGCATGACGATGTCCGTCAGAAGCAGATCAAACGCGCCGCTCTTGAGTCGCTTGAGGGCCGAAGCGCCGTCAGCGGCCGTGGTGACCTTGAGGCCAAGGGTCTCAAGGATCGCCACCGCAATCGCCTGGACCTCGGGATCATCCTCGACCAGCAGGACCGAGCGGCGCTCCACCGGGTCTTCGCCCCCTGTCGCGGCGGCCACCGGCTGGCCGGCGTCCTCGGCCGTGGCGACCGGCAGATACATTTCCATCCGGGTTCCGGTGCCGTCCGCCGACGTGACGTGGATGGCGCCCCCGCTCTGCTTGAGGAAACCATAGACCTGGGACAGGCCCAGGCCGGTGCCCTTGCCGACGGCCTTGGTGGTGTAGAAGGGCTCGAAGATCCGGTCGCGCAGATCGTCGGGAATGCCGGGGCCGTCGTCCACCACGCTGATGCGCACATAGTCGCCGGGCTCAAGGTCAGCGACTTCGCCGGCCCGCACCTTCATCTGGCGGGTCTCGACCTCGACCTTGCCCGTGCCGCCCACGGCATCGCGCGCATTGACCAGCAGATTCAGCAGGGCAGCCTCGAACTGGGCGGTATCGACCCGGATGCGGGCGCCGCCGCGGCGAAGCTTCGAGCTGTAGGTCATGCCGCCGCCCAGCGCCCCCCGGATCAGGGGTTCGCCCTCGCGGATCAGGGCGTTCACATCGACGGTTTCCGGCCGGAGCGCCTGGCGCCGCGAGAAGGCCAGCAGCTGGTGGGTCAGCCGCTCGCCACGTCGGGCCGCGCTGAGGGCCGCCTCGGTCAGCTTTAGGCGCCGGGCCTCGTCCACCTTGTTGTTCAGCAGCATGTCGAGGCCGCCGATGACGACCGTCAGCAGGTTGTTGAAGTCATGGGCCACGCCCCCGGTCAGCCGTCCGACCGCCTCCATCCGCTGGGCATGCATGAGGTCGGCCTCGGCTTGGGCCTTGCCCATCAGGGCCTTGCCGACCCGCTCCTCGAGCAGCTCATTGATGCGCTTGAGGTCGACCTCGGCCTGTTTGGCGTCGGTGACGTCGAAGGCCACCCCGACAAAGCCCTGGACCTTGCCCTGGGCGTCGAGGCGTGGCCGGGAGAAGGACCGGAGCCAGCGCCATTCCCCGTCCGCGCGACGGTATCGCGCCTCGAGGCTGAAGGGCTGGCCGGTGGCCTCTCCGGCGATCGACTCGGCGACGACGCGGTCATGATCGTCCGGGTGAATGAACGCGCGCCAGTCGGTCTGGAGGGTGGTCGCATGATCCGCGCCCATGAAACGGCGATAGGCTTCGTTGACGAACTCGCGGGTGCGGTCAGCCGCCGTCACCCAGATCAGGACGGGCGCGTCATTGGCCATGTCGCGGAAGCGCCCCTCGCTTTCGCGGAGCGCACTTTCCACCTGCCGGACCTCGGACAGATCGATATTGGCGCCGACCATGCCGAGAAAGACCCCTTGGGCATCGAACCGCGGACGGGCGTGGGTCTCCAGGATGCGCCAATCCCCGTCGGCTCGCAGATACCGGGCTTCGATCTGCAGGGGGGTGCGGGATTTCAGCGCCGCCAGGCTGGCGTTCCAGACCCGCTCGCGATCCTCCGGATGAATGGCTTCGAGCCAGGGCGTCGGGTCGCCGAGGTCGGTCGGTCGGTCGCCCCAGAAGCGGCGATACTCGGCATTCAGATAGACCCGACCCTCGACATCGGCGGTCCAGAGCATGACGGGCGCGACATCGGCGATGTCCCGGAAGCGCGCCTCATATTCGTCGACGCGAACCGCGGCGGCACGCAGGTCCGCGACCGTCTCGTCCAGACGCCGCATGGCGCGTCTGAGGGCGGAAGCGACCCAGGTGACGAACAGGCCGACCAGGATGAAATTCGCGGTGGCCACGCGGCCGAGGTTGCTGGTGATACCGACTCCCGCCGTGTCGGGCCCGGCCACCCACCAGCCCCCCAGCAGGCAGACGATCACCGCCACGCCGCCGGCAATCCGGCCTCCCGCCAGCGCGGCCAGCACCACCGCCGGCAGAAGGATCATGAAGCCCGTGACGCCCTCGTAGAAGGTCGACAGGGCCAAGCGTACGGCGAGGCCCGCCGCGGCGGCCAGCAGGCCGATGACGATGGACTGGACGATGCCGGGCGGTGGCGTGCGGGCCAGACGGGCCAGCATGGCGTCGGCACTGAGGCGGGCGCGGCCGGGGTCGGTCGAGTCCTGGTCCCCGCTGCGATTCATGCGTCTGGCCCCCGCCGCATCACCCGAATTTCACTGAGGTTTGAACGCAAGCGTGGCTGTCGCGTTCCGGAGCGCACAGGGCGGACCGCGAGCGACTGTAGATGGTTGTTCCATGCCGTGTCCGTGCCCATCTGCAATCCCTGATCCGCATCCGCAACCCGAGGAGTTGTCATGACCACCGCGACCATCCAGACCGGCCTGAAGAAGGCGGACCGCAGCCAGGTGTCCGAAGCCCTGACCAAGGTGCTGGCCGACAGCTTCGCTGTCTATCTGAAAACCCACGGCTATCACTGGAATGTGCGGGGCCCGGAGTTTTTCACCCTGCACAACCTTCTGGAGCAACAGTACACGGAAATCTGGGGCGCGCTCGACGATATCGCCGAACGGATCCGCGCGCTCGGCATCCTGGCGCCGCAGGGCTATGCCACCTTCGGCAATCTGACGGCCATCAAGGACGGCGATCCCGAGCAGGAGGCCGAGGCCATGCTCAAGGAGCTGATGCGCGACCACGAGACGCTGATCGCGACGACGCGGGATACCCTGTCGCTGGCCGACGAGGCCGGTGACGAGGCGACGGCCGACCTGATGACCCAGCGTCTGGCGGCCCACGAGAAATTCGCCTGGATGCTGCGCTCTACCCTGGGCGGTCGCTGACCTGGTCGGAGGCAGGCGGTCGCCCGACCGCCTGCCCGCGCCTGAAAAAGGCCCGACTGGCGGGATATCGTCGTGCTCCAGAGCGATGAAAGCCCTATATTTCCTGTGATGAAACAGCTTGCGACACTGCTGGCGTGGGTGAAGGCCCGGTTCCCGGACGGCCGTCTGTCGGGGCTGAGCCTTGTCGCCCTCATGGCCCTGTCCGGGGTCGCGATGACGGCCAGCTCTGCGGCCCGGCCCGAGCAGGATGACACCGGGCGCGCCGTCCTGAGCGCCAGCGGCGGCGATCCGGGCCCTGACGATCTCGATGCCCTGGCCGCAAGAACCACCCCTGAGCAGCTGGGGCTTGCCGCTACGCCGACGCTGGTCGTGGGCGAGACCGGGCTGGAGGCTCAGCGTCTGAACGCGGCCCGCCCGGTCGCCGCCGGGCTGCTGCGGCCCGCGCGCCCCTTCAGCCTCGGCCGGATCGCCACGGCCGATCGCAACCGTGCCCTGCGGTGCCTGACGCAAGCCGTCTATTACGAAGCGGCTCTGGAGCCGCGCGCCGGTCAGGAAGCCGTCGCCCAGGTCGTGCTGAACCGGGTTCGCGACCCGAACTTCCCCAATACGGTCTGCGGTGTGGTGTTCGAGGGGGCGGAGCGGGTGACGGGCTGCCAGTTCAGCTTCACCTGCGACGGCGCACTGGGCCAGGCCCCGGTCGGCTGGGCCTGGAAGCGGGCCGAGGACGTCGCCCGTCGGGCGCTGGACGGCCATGTCTCCGAGCGCGTGGGCACCGCCACCCACTATCACGCCGACTATGTCTTCCCCTGGTGGGCGCCCAGTCTGGGCAAGATCGACCAGATCGGGGCGCACATCTTCTATCGCTGGAAGGGCTATCCCGGCGAGACGGCGGCCTTTTCCCAGTCCTACGCGGGGCGCGAGCCGGTGATCGACGAGGCGCGCTTCTCGCAGCCGCGCGTGCTGATGGCCGATGCCGTGGCGGAGGAAGACCTGACCGCACCCGACGGGACGGTGGTGGGCGCGCCGCCGCGTACGGTCGAGATCAACGGCCAGACCCGTGTGGTCGGCGCGGCCAGTCTGGGCGGCCGGCGTCAGCCGACGCCCGAAGAGATCGCCGAGATCAATCGCAATCTGGCGGATTTCGAGGAACAGGACCCTGCGCCCACGCGTGTCGCCCCGACGCCCGTGCCCGGCGTGGTCGGGTTGGAAGTCGAGGAAGTGGGCCGCCCTTCACGCCAGGCGGCAGGCCGATAGTTCCTTATTGAAACCCGCGGGCCGCCCCTGCATTGATAGGGTCTTGTGGCACTTCTGCCTTTTCCGGAACCGGGATGTCCGACACCACCTCTGCCCCCTCGGGCTGGACCGAAGCCGAACGTCTGGCCGCCCTGCGCGACTACGACATTCTGGACACGGAGCCGGAGCGCGCCTTCGACGATATCGTCGATCTGATCGCCACCCTGTTCGACGCCCCGATCGCCGTGGTCAATCTGATTGACGAGGGGCGGCAGTGGTTCAAGGCCGAGAAGGGCCTGGGCGTGCGCGAGACGCCGCTGGAGACCAGCTTCTGCGCCCATGCCATCCTCGAGGCTGACCGTATGGTCGTGCCGGACGCCACCCAGGACCCCCGCTTCACCTGCAATCCTCTGGTGACCGATACACCCGGCCTGCGCTTCTATGCCGGTCAGCTGCTGAAGTCGGCGGAGGGCCTGCCACTCGGCACCCTGTGCGTTCTGGACACCAAGGCCCGGCCGGAAGGCCCAACCGAGGTCCAGTTGAAGGCGCTCGAGGTGCTGGCGGATCAGGTCATGACCCAGCTGAACCTGCGCCGCGCGCTCAAGCACCAGCAGAGGTCGGAAGCCGAGTTTCGCGCCATCGCCGACTCCATGCCGCAGATGGTGTGGTCGACCCTGCCGGACGGCCACCACGACTATTACAATGCGCGCTGGTACGAGTTCACGGGCGTGCCGGCGGGCTCGACCGACGGCGAAGGCTGGAACGACATGTTCCACCCCGAAGACCAGGAGCGGGCGTGGGAGCGGTGGCGTCATTCGCTGGCGACCGGCGACCCCTATGAGATTGAATACCGCCTGCGTCGCCACGACGGGGTCTATTGCTGGACGCTGGGCCGGGCCATGCCGGTGCGGGACACCGAGGGCCGGATCGTGCGCTGGTTCGGGACCTGCACCGATATCGACGATCTCAAGCGCATGGATCAGGCCAAGGAGCTGCTGAGCCAGGAGCTGAGCCACCGGATCAAGAACATCTTTGCCGTGGTGTCGGCGCTGGTGGCCCTGTCGGCGCGCCAGCATCCCGAGGCGCGGCCCTTCGCCCAGTCGCTGCGTACCCGCATCAATGCGCTGGCGCGGGCCCACGAGTTCGTGCGGCCCCACAGCGACGTCTCGCGCCCCACCATGGGCGACATGACGCTGCACGGTTTCCTCGCCGCGCTGTTCACGCCTTACACCGACGAACAGGGCCAGCCCCGGGTGCGGATCACCGGCGATGACGCCGCCTTTGACGACCAGGCTGCCACCTCGGTCGCCCTGCTGTTCCACGAACTGGCCACCAATGCCGCCAAATACGGCGCGCTATCGGTCGAGGGGGGCTATGTGGAGGTCGAGACGGACCACAGCCAGGAGGGCCAGTATCGGCTGGCCTGGCGGGAGCGTCAGGGACCCGCCATAAACGGTGTGCCGCAGAAGTCCGGGTTTGGGTCATCGCTCGCGACCCTGTCAGTCGAGGGGCAGCTGGCGGGCAAATTGACGCGGAACTGGAACCCCGACGGGCTGGAAGTATTGGTGGAGCTGCCCGCGACCGCCCTGTCGCGCCGTAACGCCGCACGCGTGGTTACAAAGGCGTAACCACGCAACCGGCATATCCCTTGCACGTTCGTTTTGAAGACTCTCCCGTTCACAGTTTTTGACACTCCTGCCTGCCATGCCCGCCCGTATCCTCATCGTTGAAGACGAAGCCCTCGTGGCCATGGAACTTCGCTTCGTGCTGGAGGACCTGGGCCACGAAGTCGTGGGTACGGCCGCAGACTCGCAAATGGCCCTGAACCTCGCCAAGGAAACGGACGTCGATCTGGCGCTCGTGGACATTCACCTGTCGGACGGCCCCACGGGCGTGTCGATCGGCCGCGAGCTGGCGACCGATCACAAGGTTGCGGTGCTGTTCATGACGGCCAACCCGGGCATGGTGCGCGACGGCGTCGCCGGCACTATCGGTGTGCTGTCAAAGCCTACCGACGAGCATATCGTGCAGAATGCCGTGTCCTATGCGCTCGGCGTGAGGGCTGGGGCCCCGACAAATATGGCGCCGCCCCAGCTTCAGCTGTTCAACCAGGCCGGCGCCTAGGTCAGGCCTACCAGGCGCCGATCTTTTCTGCTTCCGCGTGCGAGATGGGATTGCCCGCCCGGGCATGGTCAACCTCGGCCAGGTAGCGGGCAGCCTCAAGCGCGGCCATACAGCCCATTCCGGCGGCCGTTACGGCCTGACGATAGACGTCGTCGGTGACATCCCCCGCCGCATAGACCCCCTCGATCGAGGTCGAGGTCGTGCCCGGCTTGACCACCAGATAGCCGCCGGACTTGGTCTCAAGCTGGCCGGCGAACACCTCGGACGACGGGGCGTGACCGATGGCGATGAACACGCCGTCGGCTGGAATTTCGCGCGTCCCGGTGCCCTCGGTCTCGCGAAGGCGCACCCCGGTGACATTCGAGGCCATGCCGTCCGTCTGGCCGAGGATTTCGTCGACCACGTGGTTCCAGACCACCTCGATCTTCGGATGGGCGAACAGGCGTTCCTGCAGGATCTTCTCGGCGCGGAACTCATCGCGGCGATGGACGACGGTGACCTTGGACGCAAAGTTCGTCAGGAACAGCGCTTCCTCGACGGCGGTGTTGCCGCCCCCGACCACCACGACTTCCTTGCCCCGGTAGAAGAAGCCGTCGCAGGTGGCACAGGCGGACACGCCGAACCCCTGGTATTTCGCCTCGCTCTCGAGGCCCAGCCACTTGGCCTGGGCCCCGGTCGAGATGATCACCGTCTCGGCCAGCAGTTCGGTGCCGGAATCGAGCGTCAGCCGGAACGGGCGTTGCGACAGGTCGGCCCTGGTGACGATGTCGTGGATGACCTCGGTGCCGACGTGCTCGGCCTGGGCCTGCATCTGCTCCATCAGCCAGGGCCCCTGGATGACCTCGGCAAACCCCGGATAGTTCTCGACATCGGTGGTGATGGTCAGCTGACCGCCGGGCTGGATGCCGGCGATCACCACAGGCTCAAGCGAGGCGCGGGCGGCATAGATGGCGGCGGTCCAGCCGGCGGGGCCGGACCCGATAATGGCGACGCGAACGGTGCGGGGGGCGGAAGAGGAGCTGCTCATGGCGCCTATTTAGGGGCTGATTCCCGATCGTGCGATGGCTAGTCTGTCCGGGAACGCCGAAGGAGTTGGGGATGAGTGAGAACAAGAACGCGGCCTTCCTGCCCATGGGCATCGGAGTCGGGATCGCCATCGGGGTCGCCATCGGCGTTGCCCTGGACAATCTCGGCCTGGGGATCGCGCTGGGCGTGGCCATCGGGGCCGGCATCGGCGCCAGCGGCGCGGCGGCGGGCCGAAAGAAAACCGACAAGGACGATACACCGGACAAGGACACCAAAGGCGATTGACGCCGGAGCCGGACGGATAAACAAGGCCCCATGAGCGATCTGGGTCAGAGCGCGCGCGAGACGCGCACCTTCGTCCGCCGGTTCCTGGCCATTGCCCGCCGCAATGTCGACCACGAGGCCGTCGCCGAGAACGTCTATGAGAACGGCGGGCTGAGCGGCCGCTATCTGATCATGACCGGGATCTCGGCGGCCATCGCCATCCTCGGCCTGATGCTGTCATCGCCGGCCGTGGTGATCGGCGCCATGTTGATGTCGCCCATGATGGGGCCGATCGTGGCGCTGGGCTTTTCGCTGGCGCTGCTGGACTTCAGCGAGCTGAACCGGGCGCTCCGGGCGCTGGCCCTCGGCTTTGGACTGGCGCTGATCGTGGCCGTGGTGCTGACGCTGCTGTCACCGCTGAAGGAGCCGACGACCGAGATCCTGGCGCGGACCCGGCCCAACTTCTTCGACCTGCTGATCGCCGTCTTCTCCGGCATCGCGGGCGCCTATGCGGTGATCAAGCAAAGGGGTGAGACGATCATCGGGGTGGCGATCGCCACGGCCCTGATGCCGCCGGTCGCGACCGTCGGCTTTGGCCTGGGCACCGGGGATATGGGGATCGCGGGCGGGGCCTTCTTCCTGTTCATGACCAACCTTGTGGCGATTGCGCTGGCGGCGACGCTGACGGCCGGCTTCTATGGCTTCCGCCCCCGGCTGATGGAGCGGCCGGTGAAGTGGCGGGGTGTGGCCGTGGTGCTGGTGTTCGCCGTGCTGTCGGCGCCGCTGGCCCTGTCTCTGCGCGCCATCGGCCTCGAGAGCCGGGCGACGGCCGAGACCCGGCTGGCGGTGGACGCCATCTTCTCGGGATCCGACTCCCGCATCACATTGCTGGATGTGCGCAGCCAGTCGGGCGAGGTCAGCGTCTCGGCCCTGGTGAGCACGCGCTCGCTGGTCGCCGATGCCGAAAGCCGCCTGCAACAGCGGCTGACCGCCGCCCTGCATGTGCCGGTCGTGGCCAACCTGGACCAGATCGTCGTGGCCGACCCCGAGGCGGCCTCGCGCGCCGTGCAGGCCAGTCCGGTCTCCGCCCCCGATCCGGTGGCGGCCCTGCGCGGACGCCTGATCGAGGCAGTGCCCTTTGCCACGGACGCCATCATGCTGAATGCCGAGGGCTCCCGGGCCGTCATCCTGCTGCGGCCCGAGGCGGGTCTTGACCTGCAAAGTGCCTATGCGCTGGAGACTGCCCTCGCCCGCCGTTTCGAAGGCCTGACCGTGCTGGTCACGCCGCCCGTGCAGGTATTCGACACCGTCGACCTGGGCGACCCTCAGGCCCGGACGCGGGCGGCCTGGGCCCTGTCCCGCTGGCGGGCGACGCCGGCCGTGCGGGCCTGTCGCCCGGAACAGCCGCCGGAGCCCGAATCCCCGAAGGCGGACGGCGAGGACGCACCGGCACGGCTGGATTCCGGACAGACCTTCATAGCCGAACTCGCCGCCGCCGGTGTGTCGACGCGTACGGAGGGGGCACCGGCCTGCCAGCGCGGCGACATCAATGTGGCGCGCCTGTCCCTGAACTAGGCGGCGCGCCAGCGGTCGTAGCGGTTGAGCAGCTCGCGGGCCGCGCGCTCCGTCTCGGCGAGAGGCTGTGCCCCTATGCCCATAACGTCCATTGTGCCGTCGAAGGGACGCGCGAGGCCCCGGGCGATCAGGGCCTGTCGCAGACGGTCGAACTTGGGCTGGGCCTTGCGCGCCACCATGGGCAGCAGCTGCACCGGCTTGCCGGTCGAGGCCGCCTCGGTCGCCATATTGGCGCTGTCCTCGGTCACCAGCACTTGATCGGCGGCATCGAGGAAGGCGAAATAGGGGTTGTCGCCCCGGCCATCCCAGATCCAGCCCGCCACATCGGCCAGACCGTCGCGCAGGGCGGCCTCGGCCTCTGGCGGGGTGCGACGGGACAGGGTCACCATGACCGAGCCGCCTGCGGCCTGAACCGCCTTCCCGATATCATGCGCCAGCCTGGCGGCGTGGTCCGCAGGCAGGTCATGGCTGGCGGACCGGCCGCCGATGAGCACTGCCACGCGCGGCCGGGGAAGGCCGGAAAGGACGTCAAAGGCCGAAGCTGCCCCGGCGATGCGCGCAGGCGTGATGCGATGGGGCGAGCCGAGGATGGAGATCACATTGGCACCGCTCAGGCCGTCGTGCTCGGGGGCGACCACCAGATCGAAGGCGTCGGTCCGCCATCGGGGGTCCTGCGTCTGGACGACGAAAGGCCGCCCGGGTCCGGCCGAGGCGGCCCTGACTGAAAGTGGAAGGGAGGCCCGGCCGGTGGCGATCCAGATGTCGGGCCAGGGCGCGCCGTCGGACGGCAGGGCCGCATCTGACGCCGGATCGCGCATCCACGGCTGTTTCACGACCGACGGCCAGCGGTCGAACAGGGGGCGCCAGCCGATCCGGCAGACGTCGATGTCAGAGGGACGAAGGCGCTGGACGGCCTCGGCCAGGCCCAGCGCCTGATTCTGGATGCCGGCCCGGCCGTCGGAGACGACCCGGATCCGGAGGGGAGACGCGCTGTCGCGTGTCAGATCCACTCGACCTTGAGGACTTCATAGGCCTTCACGCCGCCGGGCGTGTTGACCTCGACGACGTCGCCGACCTCCTTGGAGATCAGGGCGCGCGAGAGCGGCGAGGTGATCGAGATCCGGCCCTGCTTCACATCGGCCTCGTGCTCGCCAACGATCTGGTACCGAGCCTCCTCGTCCGTGTCCTCGTCGACCACGGTGACGGTGGCGCCGAACTTGACCTGGGTCCCCGACAGCTTCGACACGTCGATGACCTGGGCCCGCGACATGCGGTCCTCGATCTCGGCGATCTGGCCCTCGATCCAGCCCTGCCGCTCCTTGGCGGCGTGGTACTCGGCGTTTTCGGACAGGTCGCCGTGTTCACGGGCCTCCGAAATGGCCGCGATCACCGCGGGACGTTCCACGGACTTCAATTGCTTGAGCTGATCGTCCAGGGCGCGATAGCCCGGGGCCGTCATCGGCACTTTTTCCATAGGGTGGTGAGTTTCTTGTTTCGCCCGACTGAGGAGGGGATGGTCAACCTTGGCAGAAGGTCGCGGGGCGCACGCGACCGGGGCAAAGAGGATAGGTCAGGCTTTTGCCAAACTCAAGCGGTCGGCCGAATGGTGGCGCGGCGCACCTTGCGCATCAGACTGCGCGTCAACCAGGCCAGGGTCCCGAGGGCGAGGACCATGAAGAGCACCGACACGATTGCCAGCTTCGCGAACATCAGCGCGAGGCTGAAGGCGACGACCACGAGGGCCAGGGCGAGGATGTACAGGGCTGCGATCTTCATGCCCGGTTAACGCGGCATGGGCCTGCCGGTTTCCCGGAGGGCGGGCTCATCAACGCGATTGTGAAGGAAGGTCGGCCCCTGTGTCCCAGGCAGCACGCACCAGGGTGCCGAACACCGCGCGGCGGGTGTCCCACGGGTCGAGATCGCCATTGGCGCGCGCGTCCCGCAGCCGGTGGACAGCCGCGTCGGCGGTCTGCCGTGCGAGGGCGAGGGCCGCGTCGCTCTGGCCGCTGTCCAGCCAGGCCGCGGCCAGACGCTGATCCCGCATCAGCCGCCGGGGATGGCCGTCCGGCAGACGGTCGGTGGCAAGGTCGCGCGCCCGGGCAAAGGCCTGAATGGCCGCAAGCGGATGGCCCAGCGCCCGCTGGTTGTCGCCCAGGGCGAGCCAGGCCGAGCTTTCCGCCTCCCACCCTGCCCCGCTCGCGGTGAGCAGGGCCAAAGCCTCGCGGTGCAGGGGCTCGGCCTCCCGGTGGCGGCCCAGACGGTCAAGGGCTGAGGCCTGCATCGACAGGCTGGACGCCGCCGAAAGCGATTGCCCGCCCTGTCGCTTCATCTCCACGGCCGCCGACAGAATGGCCTCGGCCTCGCCGGGGCGATCGAGCGCCATCAGGGCCAATGCCAGCCGGTGCCCATAGATGGCCCGCAGGGCAAGATCAGGCTCGCCCATGAACAGCTGCCGCAGCAGGGGCTCGGCCAGATCGGGGCGACCGGCGGCCATGCGGGCACTGGCGAGACGATAGAGGGTCGTCGTCGAGCGACGGTCGGCCGCCCCGTGCAGGGTCACATTGCCCTCGACGGCCTGACGCAGGATGGGCAGAGCCCGGTCGTCACCTGTCAGGTCGAGCCCCGTGCCGTAGAGGCCCAGTGCCTCAAGGGTCTGGTCATGGCGGTCGCCATAGAGGGTCCGGGCCGCAGTGAGGGCTTCGGCGGCGACCGCGAGCCCGTCTTCGAAGCGGGACTGTCGATAGAGGACGTCCGCCATCTGGGTCAGCGCCCGGAGACGCAGCTCGGACGACAGATCGGGCTGTCCCAGAAGGGTGGTCAGGAGAGCCTCCGCCGCAGCGTTGCGATCCAGCTCGGCCAGCAGTCCGGCGCGGTAGAGGTCAGTGGCCTGGCTGAAGGCGGTCCTGTCCCAGCCCAGCGCGGCCCAGCGCGAGGCGACATGATCCAGCCGGGCGAGCGCCTCTTCCGGCCGGCCCAGCTCCCCGAGCGCAAAGGCGGAGTTCGCCATCAGATGCAGGGTGACCGGGTGGTCCTCGCCCAGCTCCGCGCGGGCCCGGGCCAGAGCCGGCTCGGCCCGCGCGAGGGCCGCTTCAGGACCCTCTTCGACGCGGACCGACTCGACCATACGGGCCTCGGCCTCAAGCGCCGCACGGGTCTCGGCCCCATCCGGCCCGGCGGTCTGGGCCAGACCGGTCGCGGGCAGGCCGCACAGGCCGGCAAGCAGGCTGAGCAAGAACCAGACTTTCATCAGACCTCCAGTCTGGCAGGCCGGACGGCTCCGGCCTACTGACGGCATCCGACGCGATCAGGCGTAGCTGTAGGGCCCGCCGCGCTCCAGCGCCCGCTGATAAGCCGGGCGCGCGTGAATGGTTTCCAGGAAGGCCTTCAGCTTCGGCCGGCGGTCAAAGCCGGGAATGCGGGTAGCGCCCGCCTCGATCGGAAAGCTCATCATGATGTCGGCGGCCGAGAAGGCCCCGCCCGCGAACCAGGGATGAGCGGTCAGTTCCGCTTCCCAGAAGTCGATATGGGTCTGGAGCTGGGGATCGATGAAGCCGGACTGGGCCTTGGCGGCGATGGATTTGACCAGCGGTCGCACGAGACCGGGCGCCCGTTTCGGCAGCTGGCCGAATACCAGCTTGAGCAGCAGGGGCGGCATGGCCGAGCCCTCGGCATAGTGCAGCCAGTAGCGATAGCGGCGACCCGCCTCGGTGCCGGACGGCGGGGCCAGACGCCCCTTGCCGTGGGTCTCGACCAGATAGTCGACGATGGCGCCGGTCTCGGCCACGCGGACGTCGCCGTCATCGATCACCGGCGACTTGCCGAGCGGATGGATGGCCTTCAGCTCGGGCGGCGCCAGCATGGTTTTCGCGTCGCGCTCATAGCGCTTCACCTCATAGGGCAGGCCCAGTTCCTCGAGCAGCCACAGGACCCGCTGGGACCGGCTGTCGTTCAGGTGGTGCACAGTGATCATGGGGACATCCGACGCGCTGGAGGGGTGATGTCCGGATCAAAGCCCGCCTTGCAAGGCCATGTCCAGCCCGACCACGGCGGTAACGGCCACGCTGGCGACTGCCCAGGCCAGAAGATTGGCCTTCCACCCGATCCGGAGGTGCCGGGCACCCCAAATTGTCATCCCGACCAGCACAGCGACCACAAGGGCATGCCCCGACCACCGTCCCCACCCCATCGCCAGGGTGATGGCGGCCTCGTCGTTCGGCTGCATCATCGTCATGACCGCGGCCATGAAACGCATGAAGGCCGCCGAGAACAGGACCGCATAGGCCGCGAGACTGCCGCGTGTCAGGACCAGCGTCAGTCCCAGCAGGGCCTGAAGCAACGTCATGACCACGCCGCCGGCGCGGACGGCGATCATGTGTTCCACGGGGATCGACGGGTCGCGCACGCCCGCGCTGTTCAGGCTGAAATAGGCCTCATAGCCCAGGGCGCGGCCCGCAGCCCAATGGCCGGCCTCGTGCACCACGAACGTCAGGACCATGACCCCGAAGAGCAGGGCGTAGAATCCTGCTCCAATCCGCTGTCGTCTCACCATGACGTACCTCCCCGACCCATCAGGGCCAGTCGGAGAGGCCGTTGTCCCGTTAAACTTCTGTCAGGCCCAGGTCCTTGAGCAGCCACAGCACCCGCCGGGACCGGCTGTCGCTCAGGTAGTCGCGGTGACCGCGGACATCAGTAGACCCGCGATGCCAAATCAGTGAACGTGATGCTGGTCACCTTCCAGCCGGAGGGCGCCCGATAGACATCGAATGTGAAGAAGACCGGAAGCTGCGCGGAGTGAACGACGTACCGGACCCGGCAGACCGTCTCGATCAGGCATTCTTGATCAACAACCTCCCAGCCAAGAACGCCTTCATATAGCGACAACATGCTTTGCGATTGGGCGATCATCGTCGGCATCACGGCCGCCCGGTTCGGCATGGGTGTATCGCCAATCAGCCCGTCATAGGCCTCCTCGACGTCACCCGCCTGGAGGCGCGAAAAGAACAGGTCGAGCGTCGGAGTCAGCTTCGCCCATTGCTCGGCACTGATCCGGGGCGCCTCCTGCTCCTGCGCCAGCGCCGGAGTTGCCGCACATCCGATCACGACTGCGGCAACCATTCCCAAGAGCGATGAATGGCGCATGTTTGCCCCTCCCCTTTCTATCTCCTGCGTCAGGCGTAAGCCTGCAGCGGGCGGACGTCCAGATCATCGTTGCGGATGGCCGCGATCGCCTGGACGGCCGCAAGGGCGCCGGCGGTCGTGGTGTAATAGGGGATCTTCATCATCAGGGCCGTGCGCCGCAGGCTGAAGCTGTCCTGCAGGGACTGCTTGCCCTCGGTGGTGTTGAAGACCAGCTGGACCTCGCCGTTCTTCATGGCGTCGACCACGTTGGGACGCCCTTCCAGCACCTTCTTCACATGGCCGACGGGAAGGCCCTGCTGGACCAGCCAGGCATGGGTGCCGCCGGTGGCGATGACGTCAAAGCCCTGTTTCAGCAGCAGGGTCACCGGCTCGACGATGAAGGGCTTGTCGGAATCCTTGACCGAGACGAAGGCGCAGCCCTTGACCGGCAGGGTGGTGCCGCCGCCGATCTGGCTCTTGGCGAAGGCGCGGGCGAAGGCCTCGGCCATGTCGGGTTCGCCCTCGCGCTTCCAGTCGAGGCCCATGACCTCGCCCGTCGAACGCATCTCGGGCCCGAGGACCGTGTCGACCCCGGCGAAGCGGGCAAAGGGGAAGACCGCTTCCTTGACCGCGATGTGGTCATAGGGGCGGTGCTCCAGCCGGAAGGAGGCCAGCGGCTCTCCGGCCATCACCTTGGCCGCGATGGCCGCGATCGGCTGGCCGATGGTCTTGGCGACGAACGGGGCCGTGCGGCTGGCACGCGGATTGACCTCCAGCACGAAGATGCGCGGATTGTCCGAGTGCGGCTCCTCGATGGCGAACTGGACGTTCATCAGACCGCGCACCTTGAGCGCGCGGGCCATGGCCTCGGTCTGGCGCATCAGCTCGGCCACCACTTCCTTCGACAGGGAATAGGGGGGCATGGAGCAGGCGCTGTCGCCCGAGTGAACTCCGGCTTCCTCGATATGCTCCAGCACGCCGGCCACGAAGACGGTCTCGTCATCGCACAGGGCGTCCACATCGACCTCGGTCGCACGGTTCAGATAGTGGTCGATCAGGACCGGATCGTCGCCCGAGACCTTCATCGCCTCGTGAACATAGCGGTCCAGCTGCTCGCGGTCGTGTACGATCATCATTCCGCGGCCGCCCAGCACATAGGAGGGGCGGAGCACGACCGGATAGCCGACCTGTTCGGCCTTGGCGGCGGCCTCCTCGGCCGAGCGGGCCAGGGCGTTGGGCGGCTGCATCAGGCCGATATCGTTCAGCATCTGCTGGAAGCGCTCGCGGTCTTCGGCGAGGTCGATCGAGTCGACCGAGGTGCCGAGGATGGGCACACCGTCTTCCTGCAGGGCATGGGCCAGCTTGAGCGGGGTCTGGCCGCCGAACTGGACGACCACGCCGGCCAGTTCGCCCTCCCGGCGCTCGACATCGATCAGCTCCAGCACGTCCTCGGCCGTCAGCGGCTCGAAATACAGGCGGTCGGAGGTGTCATAGTCGGTCGAGACCGTCTCGGGGTTGCAGTTGACCATGATCGACTCGACGTCGATCTCGGCAAAGGCAAAGGCCGCGTGACAGCAGCAGTAGTCGAACTCGATCCCCTGGCCGATCCGGTTGGGACCGCCGCCGAGGATGATGGCCTTCCTGCGGTCCGAGGGACGCGACTCGCACTCCGGCACCTGGCCGAGGGCGCCGGTCTCATAGGTCGAATACATATAGGCGGTGGCCGAGGCGAACTCGGCGGCGCAGGTGTCGATGCGCTTGAACACCGGGCGGACGTCCAGCCCGCGACGGGCCTTGCGGACGGCGGCCTCGGTGATGCCGGTCAGGGCGGCGATGCGAGCGTCGGAAAAGCCCTTGGCTTTCAGCTGGCGGAAGGCGCGCGCCTCGGTCGGCATGCCACGGACCCGCAGATGGCCTTCCTCGCGCACGATGTCGGCGATCTGGCGCAGGAACCACGGCTCGTACGAACAGGCGGCCTGGACTTCCTCAACCGTCAGGCCGTGGCGGAAAGCCTGGGCGATGACGCGGATGCGGTCCGGCGTGGGCGTGCCCAGCGCGCGGACCACAGCGGCCCGGATGGCGCTGTCGTCATCGGTGTCGGTGGTGCCGTCGATCTCGATCTCGTCAAAGCCCGACAGGCCGGTTTCCAGACCGCGCAGGGCCTTCTGCATCGACTCCTGGAAGGTCCGGCCGATGGCCATGACCTCGCCCACCGACTTCATCGAGGTCGACAGCAGGGGCTCGGAGCCGGGGTATTTCTCGAAGGCGAAACGGGGGATCTTCGTGACCACATAATCGATCGAGGGCTCGAACGAGGCGGGGGTCACCCCGGTGATGTCATTGGTCAGTTCGTCGAGGGTGTAGCCTACGGCCAGACGGGCAGCGACCTTGGCGATCGGAAAGCCGGTCGCCTTGGACGCCAGCGCCGAGGAGCGTGACACGCGGGGGTTCATCTCGATCACGACCATGCGGCCGTCGTCGGGGTTGATGGCCCACTGGACGTTCGACCCGCCGGTCTCGACCCCGATTTCACGGAGCACATTGATCGAGCCCGTGCGCATCCGCTGGTATTCCTTGTCGGTCAGCGTCAGTGCGGGGGCGACGGTGATCGAGTCGCCCGTGTGGACGCCCATCGGATCGACGTTCTCGATCGAGCAGATGATGATGCAGTTGTCCGCCTTGTCGCGGACGACTTCCATCTCATACTCCTTCCAGCCGAGGACGCTTTCCTCGATCAGGACCTCGGTGGTCGGCGACAGGTCGAGGCCGCGCTCGACGATCTCGCGGAATTCCTCGACGTTGTAGGCGATGCCGCCGCCGGTTCCGGCCAGGGTGAAGGACGGGCGCACGATGGCGGGCAGGCCGACGAAGGCCAGGGCGTCCTCGGCCTCGTCGATGTGATGGATGGCACGCGAGCGGGGGCTTTCCAGACCCAGCTTGTCCATGGCGTCGCGGAATTTCTGGCGATCCTCGGCCTTGTCGATCACCTCGGCGCGGGCCCCGATCATTTCGACGCCCAGACGGGCCAGCGCGCCCGACTGCTCGAGGGCGAGGGCCGTGTTCAGGGCCGTCTGGCCGCCCATGGTCGGCAGGAGGGCGTCGGGCCGCTCCTTCTCGAGGATTTTCTCGACGAACTCGGGCGTGATCGGCTCGATATAGGTGGCGTCGGCCACCTCCGGGTCGGTCATGATGGTGGCGGGGTTCGAGTTCACCAGAATGACCCGGTAGCCCTCGGCCTTCAGCGCCTTGCAGGCCTGCACGCCCGAATAGTCGAACTCGCAGGCCTGACCGATGACGATCGGGCCGGCGCCAATGATCAGGATCGACTGGATGTCTGTGCGTCTGGGCATCGCGGGCCTCTTCTTGTCAGTTCGTCACGACCGCACACTCCCAGCCGTCGTAGTCAAGCTGGAAGGCCGCGGCCCAGGATTGCATCATGGCGGAAACGGGCGCGAACGAGGTCTCGTCCACCGCCATGGTCGTTTCCAGAATGGTCGAGTCGTCGGCGCCGCGCGTAACGAAGCCGGCCCGGCGGGCCACCTCGTTCAGGTCGTCGTGGTCGCCTTCGCCATAGAAGTAGAACAGGGTGTGACGCGGGGTGACGCCGCTGTCGCCGTGCTCCGCCAGGGCCGCCCGGATCATGGCATCACGCTCGTCATGCGGGATATCGGCAGCGGTCACGAAGGGCCTGTCCTCTGGCGCGCGAAGACGCGCCGCGGGCAGGGCCCGGCGCGGTCGCATCTGGTTGTCGGTTAAGCGGCCGGTCTAAAGACGCGGGCCGCCGCTAGCAAGGCCTGAATCAGCCCGGATCGCGATCAATCCGCGCCAGCCATTCCGGCAGCTCGTCGAAGCGGGCGAGGGTGACATAGCGGGGGTGGCCCTCGGGGGCGTCGGCCAGTTCATGGGCCCAGGTGACCTCATAGGGAATGTGCACCCCCCAGGCGCCGGCCTCGAGCGCCGGTAGCACGTCGGAGCGCATGGAATTGCCGACCATGACGCCCTCTTCCGGACCGGTGCCGTGGCGGGCAAACACCCTCTCATAGGTGGAGCGGTCCTTCTCCGAGACGATCTCGACGCCCGAGAACAGCTCGCCCAGGCCCGAGGCGGCCAGCTTGCGTTCCTGATCCATCAGGTCGCCCTTGGTCACCAGCACCAGCCGGTAGGTGTCGGTCAGGTGCGCCAGGGTCTCGGTCACGCCGGGCAGGGTCTCGACGGGGTGGGACAGCATTTCCCGTCCGGCGGCCAGGATCTCGCGGATGGCCGAGGACGGGGGGTTGCCGTCGCACAGCTCCATGGCCGTCTCGATCATCGACAGGGTGAACCCCTTCACCCCATAGCCGTAGAGGCGCAGGTTGCGGCGCTCGACCTCGGCCAGCCTGTGCGAGATCACCGCATTGTCGTGATCGGTCAGAAGGTCGAGAAACCGGGCCTGGGTGAGGCGAAAGATCGTCTCATTGTGCCAGAGGGTGTCGTCGGCATCGAGGCCGAGGGTGGTGATGGGCATGGGCGCTGCCTAGCACCGGCGTCCGTTTCTGGGGAGAGGTGATGAGCGAGACATCTGCAGTCGTGATCGGCGCCTCGGGCGGGATCGGGGCCGCGCTGGTCGAGGCGCTGGAGACGGCAGGCGGGCATGCCGTGGTGCACGCCCTTTCCCGGTCCGGAACCGGGCTGGACCTCGAGGACGAGGCCTCGATCGCGGCGGCGGCGCACAGAGTGGCGGAAGGGCCGCCCCCTGCCCTCGTGCTCGTGGCGACGGGCGTGCTGCATGGCGACCATGCGCCCGAGCGGACCTATCGGGCGCTCTCGGCCGAGCATCTGCTGCGGGACTACCGGCTGAATGCCGTGGGACCGGCGCTGGTCGCCAAACATTTCCTGCCGCTGATGCCGCGCACCGGCCGGTCGGTGTTCGGCGCCCTGTCCGCACGGGTGGGGTCGATCGGCGACAATCGGCTGGGCGGCTGGCACGCCTATCGGGCGTCCAAGGCGGCGTTGAACATGCTGATCCGCAACCTGGCCATCGAACATGCCCGCACCCATCGCGAAGGCATTGTCGTGGGTCTGCACCCGGGCACGGTAGCGACCGATCTGAGTGCGCCCTTTCAGGCCGGGGTCGCGCCGGACAAGCTGTTCACGCCCGCGCGGGCGGCAGCCCAGTTGCTGACGGTGACGGCCGGGCTCTCGCCCGCCGACACCGGCAAGGTGTTCGCCTGGGACGGCCAGCCGATCATCCCCTGACCTCCGACAGGGTGAACCGCAGATTCACCGGACTTCTTGAGCCTTCCTTCAACTTGCAGGTTCAGGTTGCATGAGCCGGAAACCCGGTTGTCACCTGGAGGGTGACCCATGGCCCTCTTCCCCTACGGTCCTCAGGACAGGGCCGGACTGACAGACCCCAACCTCATCGGGACGGCCAACCCGTCGCAGCCCCCCCGTCGCTATCAGCCGGAAGAGGCCAGTTTCAGCCTGACCAGCCGCGGGCGACGCGGCCTGTCCATCAGCCTGATCGCCCAGGACATCGTCGAACTCGATACGGGTCAGGCCGTTTCCCGGCGCGTGCGCCGGATCATCCGGCACACGGGGGGACAGGCGGGCCTCAGCCTGTTCGGGCGCGGGACTCTGGAAGGATCGGACCTGAGGCGGATCGACCTGCAGACCTTGCGCATGGGGGTGACCCTGCTCAGGCGCACGCCGGGGCTGACCGGGGTGTTGCCGGTCTTCTGGCGGACGCTGGCCACCAGCCACGGCCGGTTTGCCCTGCTGTACGCCGGGACGCACGACGAGGCCCAACCGACCGGCCTGTCGCTGGAGATCATGGGCGGGGCCGAGAGCTCGCGTCTCGATGCCGTGGCCGAGGTGTTCGAGCAGTTCCGGACCGGGCCGATCGGCATGATCCTGCATGCGGCGCCGGACCCCGGACTGGTCCGACAGCTGGAGGGCATTCACGCCGCCTGTGTCACCCTCGACTTCGCCGGGGTCGATCATGTGTCGGCGGACGGCAAGAGCGGCGCGCGGGATCTGATCGCTGTCGCGAGGCAGGTCGTGCCCCAGGTGCTGCTGGTCAATCTGCGGCCGGAATGGGCCCCCGCCGCCCATGAGGCCGGGGCCACCCACGCCGTCTTTGCCCCCATGGAAAAGCTGAGCCTGTAACGGTGCCGGTTGACCGCGCGGTCCGGGCCTCCTAACACCCTGCCGCTTCCGGCCCCTGTCGATACGCGACGGGTGCGCGGGGGCGAACTCCGCGATAGGATGCCGCCATGACCCGAACCCTTCCCGGCGTAACCGGCGTGCTGGCGCTCGCTGACGGTACCATTCTGCAGGGCCTCGGCTGCGGCGCAGAGGGCGCGGCCCTTGGCGAGGTGGTCTTCAACACCGCCATGACCGGCTATCAGGAAATCCTGACCGACCCCTCCTATATGAGCCAGATCCTGGCCTTCACCTTCCCGCACGTCGGCAATGTCGGCGTGAACGCCGAGGATGTGGAGCAGATGGGCGAGAGCGCGGCCACCTCGGCGCGCGGGGCCATCTTCCGCGACGTGCCGACCGCACCGGCCAACTGGCGCTCGGGACAGTCGTTCGACGCCTGGATGAAGAGCCGCAATGTCGTCGGACTGGCCGGCGTCGACACCCGCTCCCTGACGGCCCGCATCCGCGAGAGCGGCGCGCCGCACGCGGTGATCGCTCACAGCGCCGACGGCCAGTTCGATCTGGATGCCCTGGTCGCGCAGGCGCAGGGCTGGCAGGGTCTGGTCGGACTGGACCTGGCGAAGGACGCCTCGACGCTTCAGGCCTTCGACTGGGATCAGGGGCTGTGGGACTGGCCCGAGGGCTATCCCCGGGTCGACGCGGCCGACAAGTCGGTCGTGGTCATCGACTATGGCGTGAAGAAGAACATCCTGCGGGCGCTGGCCTCGACGGGCGCGAAGATCACCGTGGTGCCGGCCACCACGGCGGCCGAGGACATCCTGGCCCGCAAGCCGGACGGCGTGGTCCTGTCGAACGGCCCGGGCGACCCGGCCGCGACCGGCGAATATGCCGTGCCCGAAATCCGGAAGCTGGTCGCCTCGGGGACGCCGGTGATGGGCATCTGCCTGGGCCACCAGATGCTGGCGCTCGCCATGGGCGCGAAGACCATCAAGATGGATCAGGGGCACCACGGCGCCAATCACCCGGTCAAGGACCTGACTACCGGCAAGGTGGAGATCGTCTCGATGAACCACGGCTTCACCGTGGATCGCGACAGCCTGCCCGATGCCGTGACCGAGACCCACGTCAGCCTGTTCGACGGCACCAATTGCGGCATCGCGCTCAAGGACAAGCCGGTGTTCAGCGTGCAGCACCACCCCGAGGCCAGCCCCGGGCCGACCGACAGCCTGTATCTTTTCGAGCGGTTCCGTAAGCTGATGGCCTAGTCCGGACGGGGGCTGTGTCCTCGGTCGTCTGATCCGCGAAGGGAGACCCCATGGTTCGCCTCGCCCTCATCGCCTGTCTCGTGCTGGCCACCGGCGCCTGCGTCAGCGGTGAGCGCTCCAGCTTCGGACCCGAGGCGCGCATGGGCGCGATGCCGATGGGGCTCACGGCGCCCGAGCGCGACCCCTATCGCTTCTATCTGGACGATCCCGATCAGGTGGGCGTGTTCGAGGCCCGGCTGAGAGAAGGCATTCCCATCGGTCCCGACGGCCATCTGGACCTGGTCGCCCTGTCGGGGGGCGGGTCGAACGGCGCCTTCGGGGCCGGCGTGTTGGCGGGATGGACCGCTTCGGGAGAGCGCCCGGACATGGAGGTGGTGACCGGTGTCTCGACCGGCGCACTGGCCGCTCCGTTCGTCTTCCTCGGCCCGGACTGGGACGATGAACTGGCCGAGGCCTATACGGGGGGCGCGGCCAGCAATCTGCTGCAGCCACAGGGGCTGGGGGCGTTCTTTGGCTCGGGCCTCTACAAGGGCGATCCCCTGCGCGAGCTGGTCGAGCGCTATATCGATGAGGCCGTGGTCGAGGCTGTCGCCGCGGAGGCTGCCAAGGGGCGTCTTTTGCTGGTGGCGACGACCGACCTGGATGCGCAGCGGGGCGTCGTCTGGGACCTTGGCGCCATCGCGCAGCGGGGTGGACCCGAGGCCTTGGCCCTGTTCCGCAATGTCCTGATCGCCTCGGCCAGCGTGCCGGGCGCCTTCCCGCCCGTGCTGATCCCGTCCGAGGGCGGCGGCCAGCAGTTCGAGGAGATGCATGTCGACGGCGGGGTGGCCACGCCCTTTCTCGCCCTCCCGGAGACCTTCTGGTCCTTCCATGACGAGACCGGGGCCCTGAACGGAGGGCGCATCCATGTGATCGTCAACGGGCGGACGGGCCCGGCCTTCAAGGTCACAGAGGACAGCTTCGGCCGGGTTCTGGAGCGCAGCCTCGACACCCTGATGCTGACCAGTCTGGTCAACACCCTGGCGGGCAACCGGGCCTTCGCCGAGCGCAACGGCATCGCCTTTCGCTATGCCACCCTGCCGGATGACGCTGCGGGCGATCCGCTGGACTTCAGCGTCGAGTCGATGCGGAAAATCTATGAGGTCGGGCGCGCCGGCGCGACGGACGGGTCGATCTGGCGCTAGGGCGGCAGGCGGGACCGCCGTGAGTCCCTGACGCGCGCGCGAAATCCGGTCTATAGGGACGCGGTGAGGTTCGACGAACGATACATCGAGGAGCTGAAGTCGCGGCTGCGACCGTCGGACGTGATCGGCCGGACGGTGAAGCTGAAGCGTCAGGGGCGGGAATTCGTCGGCCTGTCGCCTTTCACCAAGGAGAAGTCCCCGTCGTTTTTCGTCAATGACGAGAAGGGCTTCTTCCACGACTTCAGCTCGGGCAAGCACGGCGACATCATCAGCTTCCTGCAGGAGACCGAGCGGCTGAGCTTTGTCGAGGCGGTCGAGCGGCTGGCCAATGAGGCGGGGCTGGCGCTGCCCGCGCCCGACCCGCAGGCCGCTGCCCAGGAACAGCGGCGCAGCACCCTGTTCGACTGGACCGAGCTGGCCATGAAGTGGTTCGCCGCCAATCTGCGCCGCTCGGTCGGGACCGGCACGCGCGAATATCTGAAAAAGCGCGGTCTGCCCGAGGACCAGTGGGAGCGGTTCGGTCTGGGCTATGCCCCCAACGACCGCGAGGGGCTGAAGACCGCCCTGATCCAGAAGGGGGCGACGCCGGGCGATCTGGTTGAGGCCGGCCTGCTGATCTCGCCCGAGGGTGGCGGATCGCCCTATGACCGGTTCCGCGACCGGCTGATCTTCCCCATCCTGGACGACCGGGGCCGGGTGGTCAGCTTCGGCGGCCGGGCCATGAATCCGGACGACCGCGCCAAATATCTGAACGGTCCGGAGAGCCCGCTCTTCCACAAGGGGGCGACGCTCTACGGCATGCCCGAGGCGAGGAAACTGCTGGGCGTCTCGAAACAGGCAGGGCTGGTGGTCGTCGAAGGCTATATGGATGTGATCGCCTGCCAGAGGGCGGGCATTCCGGCGGTCGCGCCCATGGGCACGGCCCTGACCGAGGAGCAGATGGCGCGGCTGTGGCGCGTCACGCCCGAGCCCATTCTGTGCTTTGACGGCGATGCGGCCGGGCAACGAGCCGCCGGCCGGGCGGTGGAACGGGCCCTGCCGCTGCTGAAGCCGGGGCGGAGCTTCCGCTTCTGCCTGCTGACCGACGGCCGGGACCCCGACGACATGCTGCGCGAGGCGGGGGCGCCGGCCCTGCGCGAGGCGCTGGCCCGGACCCGGCCCTTCGTCGAGGTACTGTTCCAGAAGGAGGCCGAGGCCGAACCGCTGGACACGCCCGAGCGGCGGGCGGGGCTTAAGGCCCGGCTGCGGCAGGCGACCGAGGCGATCACCGACCGGGATCTGGCCGAACAGTACCGGCGCGACCTGTACGAGCGGTTCGATGCCGTCATGCCCGGTCGCGCCCCCCGCACCGCAGGGCGCCCGGACCGTCCCGGACGGGAGTGGCGCCGGGGTGCGCCCCCCGCCCCGCTGGGGCAGACGCCCGAGGGCGCCGAGGCCCTGCATGCCTTCAACCGCTCGATCGAGCCGATGGCGGCCGCCCTGGCGCTTGCGGCGCTGGCCGATCCCGAGCGACTGGACGCCCATCTGGAGACGGTGGCCGAGACCGGCTTTGGCGATCCGGCGCTCGAGGGCCTGACCCAGACGATGGTCGGGCACCGGCTGAGTGGCCCTTCTTCCCTTGACTCTGGTGCCCTTCATCGCCATCTGGCGCAATCGGGTTACGAGGCCCTGTTGCACGAGGTCGAGAAGGCGGCGGCGAAGTCCGGTGCGCCCTTCCTGGCAGAAGATCTGCCCCTCGGCGAGGCCCGCACCCTGTGGTCGCAGGCGTTCGAAGCCCTGACCCGCATTGCGGCGTTGGAGCGGGCGCTGGCCTTGGCGAAGTCGGAGGCCCACCGGGCGTTCGACAGTTCGGCCTTCACACAGCTGAAGGCGGAACGCGATGCCCTGCGGCGTGCGATCAAGTCGGGAAGCCTTTGGGAAGACACCGCAGGAGCCTAACGAGGGCGCGGGCGTTTTCCTGTTCATATAGTGCCGTTTAGCCACAGTGCGGCGGCAGGTCGGAGACGGATAACGGGATGAGCGCGCAGACGGACACCCAGGAGAACGAAACCTCGAACGACGGTCCCCTGCTCGATCTGACCGATGCCGGCGTCAAGAAATTCATCAAGCAGGCCAAGACCCGTGGCTATGTGACGATGGAGGACCTGAACAAGGTCCTGCCGTCCGAAGAGGTGACCCCCGACCAGATCGAGGACACCCTGGCCATGCTGTCCGAGATGGGCGTCAACGTCGTCGAGGCCGAAGAGGACGGCGAGGCCGCCCAGGGCACCGAGGTGGCCGAAAAGGCCGAGACCTCGGTCTCCGAAACCGACGCCAAGCCGACCTATGACCGCACCGACGACCCGGTGCGCATGTATCTGCGCGAGATGGGCTCGGTCGAACTGCTGAGCCGCGAGGGCGAGATCGCCATCGCCAAGCGGATCGAGGCCGGTCGCGACGCCATGATCTCGGGCCTGTGCGAGAGCGCCCTGACGTTCGAGGCCATCATGGTGTGGCGCGACGAACTGCTGAACAACCGGATCCTGCTGCGCGAGGTCATCGACCTCGACGCCACCTATGGGGTGCTGAACCCCGCCAGCCTGCCGCACAACCAGCCGCCCCAGCCGATTCCCGGCCAGCCCAAGCCTCCGCGCACTGCCGAGGAAGCGGAGAAGGAAGCCGAGGAAGAGGAAGACGAGGACGATTTCGACGACGGCGGCGGGATGTCGATCTCGGCGCTCGAGGCCGAACTGCGCGACGGCGTCATGGAAGTGCTGGACGAGGTCGCCAACGACTTCGGCGCCTTCCGCCGGCTGCAGGACAAGCTGGTCGAGGCCCGTCTGAAGGGCGAAACCCTCTCGGCCAAGGACCAGAAGGCCTATGAGAGCCTGTCGGTGGCGATCTCGGATCGCCTCAAGTCCATGAAGCTGAACAACAATCGCATCGAGGCGCTGGTCGACCAGCTGTATGCGATTAACAAGCGTCTGATGTCGCTGGAAGGCCGCCTGCTGCGCCTGGCCGACAGCTATGGCATCTCGCGCCCCGAATTCCTGAAGGCCTATTTCGGCTCGGAGCTCGACCCCGAGTGGGGCGAGCGGGTCAAGGAGCTGGGGGTGCGCTGGACCAAGTTCAGCGAGAACGAATCCGCCCAGATCGGCCAGATCCGCGCTGACGTCGCCGCCGTGGCCTCGGAAGCCGGCCTGCCGATCGACGACTATCGCCGCATCGTCCAGAAGGTGCAGAAGGGCGAGCGCGAGGCCCGTCAGGCCAAGAAGGAGATGGTCGAGGCCAACCTCCGCCTGGTGATCTCGATTGCCAAGAAATACACCAACCGCGGTCTGCAGTTCCTGGACCTGATCCAGGAGGGCAACATCGGCCTGATGAAGGCGGTCGACAAGTTCGAGTATCGCCGCGGCTACAAGTTCTCGACCTACGCTACCTGGTGGATCCGGCAGGCGATCACCCGCTCGATCGCCGACCAGGCGCGCACCATCCGTATCCCGGTGCACATGATCGAGACGATCAACAAGATCGTTCGCACCAGCCGTCAGATGCTGCACGAGATCGGCCGCGAGCCGACCCCGGAAGAGCTGGCCGAGAAGCTGGCCATGCCGCTGGAGAAGGTGCGCAAGGTCCTGAAGATCGCCAAGGAGCCGATCTCGCTCGAAACCCCGATCGGCGACGAGGAAGACTCGCACCTCGGCGACTTCATCGAGGACAAGAACGCCGTCCTGCCGATCGATGCGGCCATCCAGTCGAACCTGCGGGAAACCACCACGCGCGTGCTGGCCTCGCTGACGCCGCGTGAGGAGCGGGTGCTGCGCATGCGCTTCGGCATCGGCATGAATACCGACCACACCCTTGAAGAGGTCGGCCAGCAGTTCAGCGTGACCCGCGAACGGATCCGCCAGATCGAGGCCAAGGCGCTGCGCAAGCTGAAGCACCCCAGCCGGTCGCGGAAGCTGCGGTCGTTCCTCGACAGCTAGGGACGGAGCGGCCCTGCGGGGCCTCCCGGCTTATTCGTTGCTGTCGAGGCGCGCTGGGATGATGAGGTCGGCCGTGAGGCCGGTCTTGCCCCGGCTGTAGGACATGCTGCCGCCCAGCTGCTGGGCCATGGACTCGACCATGCGCGAGCCGAAGCCCTTGCCCTTGGTGTGCTCACCCTTGCCCTGATCGGCGACGCGCAGGCTGAGCCGCGAGTCCAGCGGCTCCAGCGTCACCGAGATCGGCCCGGGCTCGCCGGAATAGGCGTACTTCTGGGCGTTGATGACCAGTTCGGTGAAGATCAGACCGACGGTCACCGCGCGCTCCGGCTCGATGGCCAGCGGTGCAAGGTCGTGGCGGATGTGGTCGCCCCACTCCGGGCCTGAGGCCTCGCCGAGGTCGTCGATGAGCTCCGACAGATAGCGGGCCAGATCGACCGTCTCGACCGTCTCGGACCGGTAGAGGCGGCTGTGCACCAGCGACACCGCCTTTACCCGCCGGCGCGCTTCCTCAAGCGCCGGAGCGCCCGGCCCTCCGCCATGCTCGCGTACCTGCAGGCCGAGGAAGCTGGAGATCAGCTGAAGGCTGTTCTGCACCCGGTGATTGACCTCGCGCAGCAGGAAGTCCTGACGCACCAGTCGATGGTCGCGATCCGCCACCTCGGCCGCGAGACTGCTGTTGCGACGCCGCAGCGCACGGATTTCGCTGAACTCCACAAGGGCGTCGCGGAAGCGCTGGGCAGATTCGACCTCGGCCGGGGTCCAGGGCCGCGACTGGCCCTGGACGGTCTCCGCCCAGGCATCGAACGAGGCGCGCGGGGTCAGGGCCGACGGCGAGCCGTTGCGCACCCCCGCGTGAGGGTCGCCGGCCCAGCGGACCGTCTCGACATGTTCGGCGCGGAACCAGAGCAGGCAGACCGGTTCGGCCCCGCCCACGACCGCTCCGACCAGGCCGCTGGCCTCGCGGACCCACGGCTTGCCCAGAGGCGTCAGCTTTTCAAGGCAGCGACTGACCACCAGCCGGCCGTGGGGACGGGCGCGCAGCCAGTCGGCCATGTCGGCCAGAGCCCGTGTATCGGGGGTCAGGCCGGTCTGGTGGATATCGCGTTCGCCGACGACCGCGAAGCCGGTCGCGCCGACCAGCCGCATCAGGCTGGGAAGCTCGGCAGCAAGGCCATCCATCAACGTCCGGTCGAGGGGCAGGTCGGCGATCAGGCGCTCTTCCATCAGGCGCTGTTCGACCCGCTCTCGATAGGCGGTCGCCTCCATCCGCCCCTGGATCTGGCGAGCGAGGTTGCGGGCGAGAACGGCGGCGACGGCGCGCGTCTCGCGGTCCATCAGGCGCGGGGTGTTGTGATGGCAGGCGACCAGACCCCACAGGCGGCCGTCGATCACGATCGAGATGGAGGCCGAGGCCCCGACGCCCATGTTCCGCAGATACTGCAGGTGGACGGGCGAGACACTGCGCAGCACGCATTCGCTGAGGTCCAGCGGATGATCGCCCTCCGCCGGACGGAGGGGGCGGGGCGTATAGCCGGCGTCGGGGATGATCCGCACCGGATTCTGCACATAGAGGGCGCGGGCCTGTCGCGGGATGTCCCCGGCCGGGAAATGCTGATTGAGGAAGGACGCCATGCCCTCGGCATGGGCCTCGGCCACCACGCAGCCCGAGTCATCCTCGAGGAAGCGGTAGATCATGACCCGGTCAAAGCCGGTCAGGCGGCGGAAGGTGCGGGCGGCCTCGTCCGTCAGCTGATCGAGGGTGCGGGTGCGCTCGAAGGCGGCGGCCGCCTCATCCAGCTGCGCCATCCGGGCCACCGACATCACGCCTTCGTCCGAGGCCCGCTCCAGCTCAACGAGCAGGCCCTGCGGTCCACGCAGGGCGGAGACGTCATGGGGAACGCCGGCCTGGTCCTGCCACCGCCCGACGAAGGTCGAGACGGCGGGCTCCACCTGACGCGCGGCGCGGGCGAGTTCAGCCCCGATCAAGTCGGCCAGCGGGCGGTTCAGCCAGTCGTCAACGCCGGTCAGCGCCTCGATATCTCCGGCTCCCTGAACGACGTCGCCGGAGTCGGAGAGGCGGAACAGAAGGCCGTGCGGCTGGATGGCGCCGGGGATGTGGATCGGCTCGCGATCGCAATCCGTCAGGGTCAGGTTGGCGGCATCAATCATACAGGGAGTTCTGGGGAATAGCGGGGGAACGAAGGACGGAAAAGGCGAAGTCGAAGGCGTGCCGGGCACCCGAGACAACGCGTCCCGGATCGGCGTGTTGCGTGCTGACCTCGCGGTCGATGATCGCCATCACCTGACGCCATCGAACACCGACATCATCTCCATAAAAGCTCAAAAACCCGAGCCCCGTCAAATCGATACCTTGGCCGTACAGCTGGCGGGACAGGACATGCCCCCCGAGAGCCGAGCCCTCGACCACATAGAGCCACCCCAGGCCCCCGGCCCGGTCTGACCCATCGGGCATCAGGTCTACCGGGGGCTCGGCGGCCCCCAATGCCTGAAGGTCGGACCGGAGCACGGGAAGGCGCGAGGCCCGCTCCGGATCATATCCGTCGACCCCCGTCAGTGACCGCCGCAGGACGGCCTCGGCCGCCGCATGAAACCGGTAAAAAGCCCGGACCAGGTCGAGGCGGTCGTCCGCCCGGCGCACCCGGACCTCGAGGTCGACGGCTTCGTCGAGACGTTGATGCGCGACGGCCGTGCCTTCGCGGAGGGACTGGATAACGGGAGGGACGCGCACATCCCCAGTCTGCCTGTCTCTGCTTCGCCCGTCGAGCGCGAGACTTCGGGAAAGCGCAAGCCCCGCCCGGGAGTGCCCCTCCGGACGAGGCTTCCGGTCTGGTGCCCCGGTCGTCCTAGCCGTCGATCAGGACGTCGAAGCCCGCAAAGATCATGCGTTTGCCGTCAAACGGCATGTCCAGCTTCATCATGCGTTCGTCCTGCATCAGGACCTCCCATGCCGTGTCGCGCGTCGCCTTGTCGGGCCAGGTGATCCAGCCGACGGCGACGGTCTCATCGGTCTTGAGCTGAACGGCCTTCTTGAAGTCGGTGACCTTGCCGTCAGGCACGTCCTCGCCCCAGCACTCGGTCACCTTCAGGGCACCCTGCTCCTTGAAGAAGACCGTCGACTGGCGCGAATGCTCCAGATAGGCGGCCTTGTTGGCGGTCGGGACCGGGATGACGGTAATGTCGAGAAAGGCCATGAGGGGCTCCTTGATTGCCCTGTCGCTCGGCTCGCGGGGCCGCGCTACTTGAGGGCGGTGTATGCGGCCAGCTGACACCGGAATGGGGACGCGGGGAAGGGGCTCGCGCAAAACCCGCCCCACCATGGCCTTTATCCGTGTATAGAGGCGGCCTCCCTTACCGCCCGGCCCGAGGTTCACGCCTTGGCCGGGCGCGGTCGTTTCGGCGACCCCTCTTGCTGTTCAGGACCTTCGATGCCGTTTCCCGCTACCCACCCCGCGCTTGATCGCGCCCTGGCCGACCGTGGCTATGCCGAACCCACCCCGGTTCAGGAAGCCGTGCTGGAGGGCGACCATTCCGGGGCGGACCTGCTGGTCTCGGCCCAGACCGGCTCGGGCAAGACGGTGGCCTTTGGCCTGGCGGCGGCCCCGACCCTGCTCGGCGAGGCCGAACGGTTCGGCAAGGCGGACAAGCCCCTGGCGCTGGTGATCGCCCCGACGCGTGAACTGGCTCTGCAGGTCGCGACCGAACTGACCTGGCTGTACGCCGGGACGGACGCCAAGCTGGGCACCTGCGTCGGCGGGATGGACGCCCGAAAGGAAGCCCGCGCCCTGGGCTGGGGCACCCATATCGTCATAGGCACGCCCGGCCGCCTGAAGGATCACATCGACCGCGGCAATCTGGACCTGTCCCAGCTGAAGCTGGTGGTGCTGGATGAGGCCGACGAAATGCTCGACATGGGCTTTCGCGAGGACCTTGAGTTCATTCTGGACCAATCGCCGGCCGAGCGCCGGACCCTGCTGTTCTCGGCCACCATCGCGCGCGACATCGCCCTCATGGCCAAGCGCTATCAGCGCGACGCGGTACGGATCGATACGACCAACAAGAGCCAGCCGCACGGCGACATCGAATACCGCGCCATGCGGATTGCGCCGAACCAGATCGAACACGCCGTGGTCAATGTGCTGCGCTTCTTCGAGGCGCCGGGCGCGCTGGTGTTCTGCTCGACGCGCGAGTCGGTGAAGCACCTGCAGGCGGCCCTGCGGGAACGCGGATTCCAGTCGGTCGGCCTGTCGGGCGAGCTGAGTCAGCGGGAGCGCACCGATGCCCTGCAGGCGCTGCGCGACGGTCAGGCGCGGGTCTGTGTGGCCACCGACGTGGCCGCGCGCGGGCTGGACCTGCCCGACCTGGGGCTGGTCATCCATGCCGAACTGCCGGTCAACCGGGCGACCCTGCTGCACCGGTCGGGCCGGACAGGCCGGGCCGGCAAGAAGGGCGTGTCCGTTCTGCTGGTGCCCAATCCGAAGCGCCGCCGGGCCGAAATGCTGTTGTCCTCGGCCGGGGTCGAGGCCAGCTGGGATGCCGCGCCGGGTGCCGACGCCATCCGCGCGCAGGACGAGGCGCGCCTGATCGCCGGCTCGATCTTCGATGAATCCGTGACGGACGAGGATTTCGCCCTGGCGAAGCGGCTGATGGCCGAGCGCACGCCGGAAGAGATCGCCTGTGCCTTCATCCGCCTGCAGCGGGCCAAGATGCCGGCGCCCGAGGAACTGACCGACCCGGGCGAGCGTCCGGCGCGCCGGGAACGCGGCGACGCGGACACCGCCTGGCCGACCGAACGCCTGCAGCCGCACGAAGTGGTGTGGTTCCGCGCCGATGTGGGCCGGAACTCTGCCCCCCGTCCGGCCGATCCCAAATGGCTGATCCCGGTGATCTGCCGTCTGGGCGGGGTCACCAAGCGCCAGATCGGCTCGATCCGGACCTTCGCCCATGAGACGCGCTTCGAGATCGCGCGCGATGCGGTGGACGCCTTCCAGAGCACGCTGGCCGCGGCCAGGAAGCCCGAGATCACGGTCAGCCCCTCGGAGGCCCCCGACGGCGCCTATGAGGCCCGACCCAAGCGGCCCTTCGTCAAGAAGCCCTATGCGCCGCGCGCCGAGAGCGAAGCTGTCGGTGGCGAAGACGCGCGTCCCGCCTGGAAGGCCAAAAAGCCGGCCTTCCGGCCCGACACCGGTGCCGCCCCGGCCGAGGACCGCAAGCCGTGGAAGGCCAAGGGCAGCCCCAAGACCAATGGCAAGCTGCGGGGCAATGCGCCGTTCAAGGGCGGTGCACCCAAGCCGCGCGCCGAGGGTGCTCCCGCTCCGGCCCGGTCAAAGCCGCCTTTCCGCAAGGGCCCCAAGCCTCAGAAGCGGGCGGGCTGATCTGACGTCTTGCCTTACCGGGCGTCGGGGGACAGTGTTCGGCCATGAGCACGCACGCCCCTGACGAACGGTTCGCCTCGTTCGAGGCCTTCTATCCATACTACATCCACGAGCATTCCAACCGGACATGCCGGCGCATCCACATCGTGGGATCGGCGCTGGTGCTGGTCGTGCTGGTTGCCGCGATCGCGACACGGAACGCCTGGTGGCTACTGGCCATGCCGCTGGTCGGCTATGGCTTTGCCTGGGTCGGGCATTTCTTCTTCGAGAAGAACCGGCCGGCGACCTTCAAATACCCGCTGTGGAGCCTGATGGGCGACTGGCGGATGTTCTTCGAGACCGTCACCGGCAAGCGCCGGTTCTGAGGATCAGTCCCAGGCGGGCGGGCAGCCGTCGAAGGTGCCGGCATGGACCACCGTCAGGCTGCGCATGTTCAGCGGCATGATCGGCGCCATCGATCCGCGGCCGTGGCCGGTGTAGAGGTCGATCTTGTTGCCCTTGATGGCCCCGCCGGTGTCCGAGGCATACCAGTAGCCGTCGTGGATGGTGCCGTCGGCCAGCACCAGACCGACCGTTTCCTTGATGAACAAACGGGTGCGCCGGGGCACGACGCGCGGGTCGATGGCCACGGTGCGCATGGCGATCGGGCGGCAGCCCAGCGAGTCGTTGCCGGTCGCTCCACCCCCGCCTGCGTGATAGAGGCGCGCCGACAGGTTCCAGTCGGCCGGGCGTACAGCCAGGGCCTTCTGTTCCTCGCTCAGGGCCAGCCAGACATCGGCGGCGAACCCGTGCTCGGCCGCTTCGGCCTCGGCCGAAACGAGCGTTTCGTAGGGAACGGGATCGATGGATGAGGTGACCGACGGGGTCACCAGGGCCAGCACCAGGGCGAGGGTCTTGAACATGATCGGATCGCTGAATCACCGGCCCTCAACCCGACCGGCGCCGGGGGTGTGCCCACCGAATGGGACAAGAAGACGGCAGGGATAGCGATGGTCGGTCAGGTCCTGTGGGTTGGCCTGTGGACCGGTTGCCGTCAGGGTAGAGGCCAAGAGGGAGAAAACTCATGCGGATCGTGCGGTTAGGACTTCTGGCTGTGGTCGCCGTCACTGTGCTGGCCGTCTATGCCTGCGACAGGGTGACGCCCTCGCCCGACGGGCCCCTGCCCGCCCCGGTGCCCGAGGGAGTGGCGCTGGTGGTGGATGAGGCCACCGGCCCGGTTTCGGTGAGAACCGGCCAGACCTTCGCGGTGACCCTGCGCTCGAATTTCGACTGGCAGATCGCCGCCCTGCCCGACGGGTTGGAACTGCTGGGAACCGGGACGGGACCGACCACCACCGCCCAGCGCGACGGGGGCGAGACCGGCGGGGCCAGCTGGTTCGTCTTCCACCTGAGAGCTGCCGCACCCGGCGAAGGCGAACTGGTGCTGAACGAGGCCCCCGGCTGGGAGCCCGAAAAGCCGATGCGCACCCTGGCCATCCCGGTGCGGGTGGAACCCTGAGCCCCTGCCGGGCTATCAAGGGCGCTCACTGCCGTGGAGCCGCCCGATGAAGGATCACCCCTCGACGCCGCTGATCGGCTATGCGGCGCTGTCGGATGCCGAAGCCGTCGCGCGCGCCACCGCGTTTCGCGACGAGATGGGCCGGCGGCGGACCGTGCGGGAGTTCTCGGACCGGCCCGTGCCGCGCGCCGTCGTGGAACAGGCGCTGCTGACGGCAGGCTCCGCCCCGTCGGGGGCCAATCACCAGCCCTGGTTCTTCTCCGTCATCGAAAGCGCCGAGGCCCGCGCCCGCATTCGCGCGGCGGCCGAGGCCGAGGAGAAGGCCTTTTACGAGACCAAGGCGCCGCCGGAATGGCTGGAGGCGCTGGCGCCGCTGGGCACCGACCCGGACAAGGGGTTCCTGGAGGTGGCGCCGGTGCTGATCGCCATCTTTGCCCAGAAGCGCGGCGGGCCGCGCCCCGGCGACGCCAAGAAGAACTATTACGTCACCGAGAGCGTCGGCATCGCCACCGGCCTGCTGATCGCGGCCCTTCACCGGGCCGGCCTTGCGACCCTGACGCATACGCCCGCGCCCATGAGTTTCCTCAGCGAGATCTGCGGTCGCCCCGCCGAGGAAAAGCCGTTCCTGTTGCTGGTCGCGGGACATCCGGCGGACGACGCCACCGTGCCGCTGGCCGCGCTGGACAAGAAGCCGCTGGACGCCATCGCCGCATGGATTTAACCCCGCCCGCAGTTGCCGGAGCCCTGCCATGAAACGCCTGATTGCCGCCGCCGTCGCCCTGACCCTGATCGCCCTGCCCGCTGCGGACGTCGCGGCCTGGGGCGCCAGTGGACACCGGATGGTGGGTCAGGCCGCCATGCGCGCCCTGCCCGAAGAGCTGCCGGCCTTCCTGCGCACCCAGGAAGCCGCCGCCCAGGTGGGCGAGCTGTCGCGCGAGCCCGATCGCTGGAAGGGCGGAGGCCAGCCCCACGACCGCGAGCGGGACACGGCCCACTTCGTCGACATGATCGCCGACGGACGTGTGATGACGGAGGCCGGCCCGGACATCCGTGCGCTGCCGGAGCTCAAGTCCGAGTATGACGCCCAGCTGCTGGCCGCCGGGATCAATGTCAATGACGCCGGCTATCTGCCCTATGCCATCATGGACGCCTGGCAGCAGGTGGTTCAGGATTTTGCCTACTGGCGCATCCTGGCCGCCGCAGAGGCCCGCGAGACCGATCTGGCGCGTCAGGCCTGGTACCGGGAGGACCGGCTGCGGCGCGAGGCGCTGATCCTGCGCGATATCGGCATGCTGTCGCACTACATTGGTGACGGCGCCCAGCCCCTGCACACGACCATCCACTACAACGGCTGGGACCGCGACACGGACAACCCCGAAGACTTCACCCGCTCGCGCCGGACGCATGGCATGTTCGAGGGTGATTTCGTCCGCGACCGCGTCAACCTGCAGGGCATCGAGGCGGCCATGATGGCGCCGCGTCTGGATGGCTTTGAGCTACGCGCCCGCATGGCCGACTATCTGCTGGTCTCGCTGGGCGAGGTGGTGCCCTTCTATCGTCTGGAGAAGGCCGGGGGCTTCGTCGAGGCCGACCCGCGCGGCGTGAACTTTGCCACGGTGCGTCTGGCCGCCGGGGCCTCGGAACTGCGCGACCTGATCGTGCTGGCCTGGCGCGAGGCGGGAACCCGGTCGGTCGGCTGGCCGAACGTCAAGGTGTCCGAGGTCGAGGCCGGCACCGCCGACCCGTGGCTGGCCATGATCGGTCAGGACTGAGCCTTGGACGACGCGCCCGCCCTGACACCGCCCGTCGTCATCCTCGACAAGCCGCAGCTGGCCGACAATATCGGTGCGGTCGCGCGGGTGATGGCCAATTTCGGGCTCGACAAGCTCCGGCTGGTTTCGCCTCGCGACGGCTGGCCGCAGGACCGGGCGTGGGCCACGGCGTCGGGCGCCGACTGGGTGCTGGAGGGGGTGCAGGTCTTCGACAGCGTGGCCGAGGCGGTCGCCGATCTGACGCTGGTCTATGCCACCACGGCGCGCCATCGCGAGCTGCGTCTGCCGGTGCTGACCCCGCGGGAGGGATCGGCGAGACTGCATGATGCCGCCGCCCAGGGACAGGGCATTGGCCTGCTGTTCGGCGGCGAGCGCGCGGGTCTCGAGACGACCGACATCGCCCTGACCCAGGGCATCGTGACCATTCCGATCGACCCGAAGCACCACTCGCTGAACCTAGCGCAAGCGGTGGCGATCAATGCCTATGAGTGGCGCACCGGCGTGCTGAACGCCCCGCCGCCGCGCTTCCGCGACGAGGCCCCGCCCGCATCGCAGGCGCAGCTGGAAGGCATGTACGGTCATCTGGAGACCGAGCTTGAGGCGGGGGGCTTTTTCCATCCCCCCGAGATGAAGCCGGCCATGAGCCGAAACCTGCGCGTCATGCTGGGCCGCGCGGGTCTGAGCGCGCAGGAGGTCGCGACCTTTCGCGGCGTGATCCATGCCCTGGCCAAGGGTCGCGGACGGGCCCTGGCCAAGCTGGCGGCGAAACGCGACGCCGACCGTCAGGACTGATCACTGGCGCCACCTGCGCCACGGGCGGACAGTCTCCGTGAACCGGAGAGACGCCCATGCGAACCCTGCTGTTTTCCGGACTGACCACCGTCGGCCTGATGGCTATGGCGGCACCCGCCTCGGCCCAGTCGATGAATGTGCCGGCGATTGTCGAGGATGTTCTGGGTCAGATCTGCGTGCCCTATGCCCGCACCGGAGATGTCGCGGCCGCCATCCGGGCGGCGGAGGAGCTGCGCTATGAGATCATTGCCGACGAGAGTGGGATGGACCTCGAGTCCGATCAGCCGTGGGCCTATGTGCGGCTGACGCGCCGTCATCATGGCACGGTGACGCTGGACCTCAGCTACGGGCGCGGCCTGTGTTCCGTCGGCGTCTATGAGGGCGGGGCGTCGAACATGGCCCCGGCCGCCGAACCCTTCGTTCAGGCTCTGGGGCTGCAGCCGCTGGTGCAATCCATCGAGGGACAGTCTACCACCGACATAGCCGTCTGGCGCAGCGGCTCCACCCAGCTGGTCATCAGCCGCAGCCCGCGCTTCTCGCCCGGATCAGAGATGGTGCTGAGCTTCGAGCTACCCTGACAGCGATCTGACGAACTCCGGCACCACCCGGGTTGCGGGGCCGAAATGCGTCTCGTCGAAGAGGTCGGAAATCAGCGACGGCTCGAGGTTCAGCTCGACCGTGCGGGCGCCCGCGTGGCGGGCGATCTCGACGAAACCGGCCGCCGGATACACGGCGCCCGAGGTGCCGATGGCGACGAACAGGTCGCAGGCCTGCAAGGCGTCGTGGATGACCTCCATCTCCAGCGGTATCTCGCCAAACCAGACGATGTGCGGGCGCAGGCGACCTTCGGGGTGATGGGGCGAGGCGCTGTCGACCGTCAGATCGCCGGGACAGTCACTGATCCGCCCCGTGCGGGTGCAGGCGGCCTTCAGCAGTTCGCCATGCATGGGGATCAGGCGAAAGCCGGACGCGGGCTCCACCTCCGCATGGGCGCGGGCGTGCAGATCGTCGACATTCTGGGTGACGAGTGTCAGCGCCCCCGGCCAGCGCGCGGCGAGCTCCGCCAGCGCCCGGTGCGCGGCATTGGGCTGGACCTCGGTCAGCTGACGTCGGCGGGCATTGTAGAATTCGTGGACCGTCGCCGGATCGCGGTGAAAGGCCTCGGGCGTGGCGACATCCTCGATCCGATGGCCCATCCACAGCCCGTCCGAGGCGCGAAAGGTCGGCACGCCGGACTCCGCCGAAATGCCCGCGCCGGTCAGGATGACGATGTTGCGGTGGGTCACGTTTGAGCCGGCCGCTTTCGCCGGTTGGCGCGAAGGGTGCTTTCTGAACGTCTGTATTCCGGTGCCAGGCTGTACTTGTCCTTACGATCAAACTGCCGGTCGCCATAAACCGCCATCGCTCGAAGCAGTCGGATCCCCCGCCATGTCACAAAGGCGAACCAGACTGCCGCCAGCCCCAACAGGGCCGTCGTGACGGGAGTGTGAGGTACGAGAAGTGCCAGCAGACACAGAAGAAGCGTCGGGAGAATGGCCGGAGGCCTTGGCCCATGGTCAATCCAGCTACGGTCAACCCACCGTCGCACCAGAAGATAGGATTTTCGCGACCGGCCCACGCCTCATCTCCTGCCTCCTGCGGAAATGTGTCAAGCCTTGATCCGCTCTGCCTGGAATGCCAATCCGGTCGAGGACGAAGGAGCCCCCCATGAAGACCCGCGCCGCCGTAGCCTTTGAAGCGAAGAAGCCGCTGGAGATCGTCGAGGTCGATCTGGAGGGGCCGAAGGCGTTCGAGGTGCTGGTCGAGATCAAGGCCACGGGCATCTGCCACACCGACGCCTATACGCTGGACGGGCTGGATTCAGAGGGCATCTTCCCCTCGATCCTCGGCCATGAAGGTGCGGGCGTGGTGGTCGAGGTGGGGCCGGGCGTGACCTCGGTCGAGGTCGGCGACCATGTGATCCCGCTGTACACGCCCGAATGTCGCCAGTGCAAAAGCTGCCTGAGCCGCAAGACCAATCTGTGCACCGCCATTCGGGGCACGCAGGGCAAGGGCCTGATGCCGGATGGCACCAGCCGCTTCAGCTACAAGGGGCATGCGATCGCGCATTACATGGGATGCTCGACCTTCTCGAACTACACGGTGCTGCCCGAGATCGCCCTGGCGAAGATCCGCAAGGACGCCCCGTTCGACAAGGCCTGCTACGTCGGCTGTGGCGTGACCACCGGCGTGGGCGCGGTGGTCAATACGGCCAAGGTCGAGCCCGGCGCCAACTGCGTGGTGTTCGGCCTGGGCGGCATCGGGCTGAACGTCATCCAGGGCCTGAAGATGGTCGGGGCCGACATGATCGTCGGCGTCGACATCAACAATGACAAGGAAGAGTGGGGCCGCAAATTCGGCATGACCCATTTCGTCAATCCGAAGGATGTCTCGGATGTCGTCGCCCATCTGGTCGAGCTGACCGGCGGCGGCGCGGACTACACCTTTGACTGCACCGGCAACACCACGGTCATGCGTCAGGCGCTGGAAGCGTGCCACCGCGGCTGGGGCGAGAGCATCGTCATCGGCGTGGCCGAGGCCGGCAAGGAGATCGCCACCCGCCCGTTCCAGCTGGTCACCGGCCGGGTCTGGCGCGGCAGTGCCTTTGGCGGCGCGCGCGGCCGCACCGACACGCCCCGCATCGTCGACTGGTACATGGACGGCAAGATCGAGATCGACCCGATGATCACCCACACAATGCCGCTGGAAGACATCAACAAGGCCTTTGACCTGATGCACGAGGGCAAGAGCATCCGGTCGGTGGTGGTGTTCTAGACCCCGCGCTTACCGCCCTTCGGGGCGGCCGCCCTCGGCCCAGGTCGGGACGAAATCGCCTTCGGCCAGCGCCGTCAGCGGCACGACCAGTGACTGGATCGCCTGGGTCATATAGTCGAAATTGATGTTGTCGATCGTGTCTTCGGGCGTGTGATAGGTCGGGATGGTCGCCCAGCCGGAGATGGTGTGGGCGACCACGCCGCGCAGGGCGAGCGCATAGTTGTCCGACCGCTGGAAGAAGTTCTGCTCGGGATAGGGGTCGGGTCCGATCAGGGCGCCGCGGGCCTTGAGCTCCGGGCCGAAGTTCGAGCGCTCGAAGCCCGTCATCATCATCACGCCGGGCGGCAGCTGCGGGTCCTGATCGGCGATCATCTCGATCTCGAGATTGGCCTTGATGGTGTCCAGCGCGACCGGCGGATGGTCGACGAAGTAGCGCGAGCCCAGCAGGCCCGCCTCTTCCGAGCCATAGGCCACGAACATCACATTCATGCGGTGCGGGCCGGTGCCCGACAGGGCGCGCGCCAGCTCGATGACCGCGACCGTGCCCGAGGCATCATCGTTGGCGCCATACATGACGACGCCGTCCGAGCGGACCCCGATATGGTCGAGGTGCGCCGACACCATGATCGTGCCGGCCTCGGGATTGGTGCCGGGTAGCCAGCCGATGGCATTGGTGGTCACGCCTTCCACCACGTCCGATGCGCCGGGGTCGAAGGCCGCTGCCTTACTGCCTGCACCCGCAGCCAGCCGGTCCCAGGCCTCGGGCGAGACGACCAGCACAACCGGCCCCGACCGGGGCGTATCACCCGCCAGCCGGATCACCGGATCGCGCGAACCACCGCTCGCCGTGGCCTGGGCCAAAACCTCGGTACGGCGCATCACCACGACCTTCGCGCCCGACCGCATGGCCGCGCCGAACACCGCCCGCACGCCCGGCCCCTCGGGCGGGGCGATCATCAGCACCTCGGCCGAAGTCGGCAGGGCAGCGGCATCCGTGGCGACCGTCACCGTGCCCCCGGCCGCGCCCAGCCCTCCGGTCAGGATGGCGAAATCCTCGCCCTGGGTGAGCGTCATGTCTCCCACCGTCAGCCGGGCCTCGCCCGACGGTGTGGTGATCACCACCGGCACCTGTTGCAGATAGCCGTCCATGCCGGGCACCGGCGTCAGGCCCGCCAGACGGAACTGGCTGGCGACATAGGCGGCGGCGATCGCCTCGTCCCGGGTGGCGCTGCCGCGCCCCTGAAGCTCAGGCCCGGCGAGGAAATTCATGTGGGCTTCGACGGCATTGCGCTCGACGCGCACGGTGGCCTGGGCCAGAGCCGGCCCCGCAGACAGACACAGCAGGAGGGCAGCGGTAGCGGTGGCGGCGAGGCGCTTCATCATGGATCGTCCCGAAGGCTGAGGAAGCGGCAAGCGTAGCCGCCCGGAAGATCAGCGTCGAGGCGCCATCGCAGATCGCACCTTGCGCGTCTGCGTCCGTTCGCTAAAACAACGGACATCGTTCATCGGGAGGGAAGCCATGTTCACCCACATCACCGTCGGCGCCAATGACGTCGAGGCCTCGCGCCGCTTCTATGACGCCGTGTTGGGCGCATTGGGGCATGAGCCGGGACAGGGGCCGGACCCCAAGGGCCGCTTCTGGTGGCGGACGCGGATGGGGGCCTTTGCCATTGGCACGCCGATCGACGGCGAGCCGGCCTGTCACGCCAACGGCGGCACCATCGGCTTTGCCGCCAAGTCGCCCGCGATGGTCCAGGCCTTCCACGACGCCGGCGTGGCCGCGGGCGGCAAGGCGATTGAGGATCCGCCCGGCGAGCGCAACGGTCCGTTCGGCACCCTGGTGCTGGCCTATCTGCGCGATCCGTCGGGCAACAAGGTCTGCGCGCTGCACCGGCCCGGGTAACGCCGCAAGGTCAGAAAAGCGTTCCCATTCCGGGACAGGCCGTTAAGGTGCCCCCTTTCATCGGCATCCCGGGGGAATGGGGAATGAGCGACGCAGCAACGCCCGCAGGCGTGCAGGCCTTCTACGACCAGGTCACCAACGTCAGTGACTTCATCTGGGGCGGGACCTGGAACGGGGCGGAGGTTCTGCCCTTCCCGCCCATGGTGATCGTGCTGCTGGGCGTCGGCGCCTGGATCATGATCGGTCTGCGCTTCTATCCGATCCTGAAGCTGGGCGAGGCGTTTGCCGGACTGTTTAAAAAGGACGCGTCGGGCAAGGGCGAGATCTCGCCGTTCGCGGCCCTGTCTACTGCCCTGTCGGGACAGGTGGGCACGGGCAACCTCGCGGGCGTGGCGACCGCCATTACCCTCGGCGGACCGGGGGCCCTGTTCTGGATGTGGGTGACGGCCCTGTTCGGCATGGCGCTGGCCTTCGCCGAGGGCTCACTCGCCATCCGCTTCCGTGACGTGGGGCCGGACGGCACCTATCGCGGCGGCCCGATGAGCTACATCCGCAAGGGTCTGGGCAAGAAGTGGGGCTGGCTGGCCATCCTGTTCTGCCTCGGCACCCTGTTCTCGGCCGTGGCCACGGGCAACATGATCCAGGCGAACTCGATCGCCGACTCGATCGTGGCGCTGGCGCCCATGCCGGAATGGGGCGCGGGCCTGATCGTGGCCGGCGCCGTCTTCGTCGTCATAATCGGTGGCATCAAGTCGATCGGCAGCGTGGCCGAGAAGGTCGTGCCGGTCATGGCCATCGCCTATCTGATCCTGGCGCTGCTGGCGCTGATCCTGAACTTCCAAGACCTGCCGGCCACCTTCGGCATGATCTTCGGCAGCGCCTTCCAGCCCAGCGCCGCGACCGGCGGCTTCGCCGGGGCAGCGGTGATGATGGCGATCCGCGCCGGTGTGGCCCGCGGCCTGTTCTCGAACGAGGCCGGTCAGGGCTCGACCCCCATGGCCCACGCCGTGGCCCAGACCGACGACCCCGCCCGTCAGGGCCGGTTCGCCATGATGGGCACCTTCATCGACACCATGGTGATCTGCACCATGACGGGCCTTGTGATGCTGACGGTGCAGGGGGCCTTCCCCGCCGGCGCCGGTACGGTCGAGCACGTCTGGAATTCGGACCTGCGCGGCTTCGAGATGACGCTGGCGGCCTATTCCGCCGTCTTCCCGCAGATGCTGTTCGGCCAGACCACGCTTGGCGGGCTGGTCGTGTCGGTGGCGCTGATCCTGTTCGTGTTCACCACCCTGCTGACCTGGAGCTACTATGGGGAGCGGGCCGCGACCCATCTGTTCGGTCAGGGCGTCGCCATTCCCTGGCGCCTGCTGTGGGTGGTCATGATCTTCGTCGGATCGTTCCAGCACATCGAGTTCGTGTGGCGCATGGGCGACATCTCGAACGCCGCCATGGCCCTGCCGAACCTGATCGCGCTCGCGGCGCTGTCGGGTGTGGTCTTCGCCCTGGCTCGCGGGAACAAGACCGCCGGCAAGGATCACGACTGAGACTGAAGGAGACGCCGCCGTGGATATCGTCAAGACACACCGCGTCCACGGCGGCACCCTGTCCTATGCGCGGCACGACAGTGCGGCGACCGGCACGGCCATGGCCTTTTCGGTCTTCGTGCCCCCGGGCGACGGCCCCTTCCCCGTGGCCATCTGGCTGTCCGGCCTGACCTGCACCGAGGACAATTTCACCACCAAGGCCGGCGCCTATGAGGCCGCCGCCCGGCTGGGCCTGATCGTGGTGGCGCCCGACACCAGCCCGCGCGGCGAGGGTGTCGCCGACGACGAGGCCTATGACCTGGGGCAGGGTGCGGGCTTCTATGTCGATGCGACCGAGGCGCCCTGGTCGCCGCATTTCTGCATGGAGACCTATGTCGTCCGCGATCTGGTCGAGATGATCGACGCGGAGCTTCCGACCAACGGGCGCCGGGCCATCTTCGGCCACTCCATGGGCGGGCACGGGGCGCTGACGCTGGCGTTGAACCACCCGCACCTGTTCACCTCGGTCTCGGCCTTCGCCCCGATCGCCTCGCCGACCCGCTGCCCCTGGGGCGAGAAGGCGCTGGGCGCCTATCTGGGGTCCAATCCCGACCGCTGGGCCCGGCACGATGCCGCCCTGCTGATCGAGGCGGGCGCGGGCCACGGCCAGTACGACGACATCCTGATCGATCAGGGCGACGCCGATCCCTTCCTCGCCGATCAGCTGAAGCCTGAACTGCTGACCGCCGCAGCAGACCTGGCCGGGCAGAAGCTGACCCTGCGCCTGCAGCCGGGCTATGATCACTCCTACTTCTTCATGGCGAGCTTCATCGACGATCATCTCGCCTTCCATGCGAAGCGGCTCCATGCGTCGGTCGAGAGCTAGGACGAACCATGACCATCAGAGCAACCTCGATCGCTATTGCCGCCTTCGCAATTTTGGGTGCCGGTTGCTCCGGCGGTGAGGATGCTGCTGAAGCCCCCAAGTCTGAAGCCGTTGACACCCCGTTCAGCTCGGAGTTTCCTTATCTTAGCGATCTGACCTTAATGCCTGGTCGCGAAATCCCTCTCAATGTCGATGGCTCACTCCCGGAGGGGGTGGAAACACCGACAGCGATACAGGCCTCGACACTATCCGCCACGCTGAACAACCCTACGGATGAAGCCATCTCGTCGTGGTCTCTGGTGTGTATTTCAGGGCCATCAAGCAATCCCATGACCGAGACCATGCCAACCGCACTGGAAATCCCCGCTCATGGGACTGGCACGTATACCGGGGAGAGGGTGGGGTCCTTGGAGCACCCCCTCCGGTGCGGTCTTCGTCGTCCTTTGACTGACGAAGAGAGGGGAAGGTGGATGCGTCGCGAAGAAGAGTTTGATCCGCCCGCCGGGTATATCGAGGCGCGGATATTGCCCGCGACCCGCGGATGAAGGCCTGATCCATGAGAGAACCCGACCGTGAGGCCATGTTCGCCGAACTGTGCGTGAAGCTGGGCATCTGCCTGCACCCCAAGGGGCAGGCGCGGGTGATCGCCGCCCTGCCGAATGGCTATGATGCCGCCATGCGCGCCGTGTTCGCGGCCGAGGGCACCGACCCCGGTTCGATCCCCGGCGACCTGAAGCGGGCCGTGCGCGACTGTATCAAGGCGCACGCCCCCCTGCCCTGATCCGGCATTTTCGGAACGAATTCGACCTCCGGTCCCTTGGGTTTGTGACGGCCTGACCTATGTGTACGGCCAAGGTTCACCCCAGATCAGGAGCCCGAAACATGGCCTTTACCCTGCCCCCGCTTCCCTACGCCTATGACGCCCTGGAACCGGCCATCGACAAGGAGACGATGACCTTCCACCACGACAAGCACCACCAGGCCTATGTCGACAAGCTGAACGAGGCCGTGGACGGCGACGACAGCCTGAAAGGCAAGTCGCTGGAAGATATGTTCAAGACCATGTCGAAACTGCCCAAGGCCGTCCGCAACAACGGCGGCGGCCACTGGAACCACAGCCTGTTCTGGAAGCTGCTGGCCCCGCAGGATCAGGTCGGCGAGCCCTCGGCCGCGCTCAAGGCTGCGATCGACAGCGACCTCGGCGGCATGGACAAGTTCAAGGAGGCGTTCAACGCCGCCGGCGCCGGCCAGTTCGGCTCGGGCTGGGCCTGGCTGATCGTCCAGAACGGCAAGCTGAAGGTCACCTCGACCCCGAACCAGGACAATCCGCTGATGGACGTCGCCGACGAACAGGGCACCGTGGTGCTGGGCGCCGACGTCTGGGAGCACGCCTATTATCTGAAATACCAGAACCGCCGGGCCGACTATCTGAAGGCCTTCTGGTCGGTGGTAAACTGGAACGAGGTCAACGACCTCTACGCCAAGGCCGTTTCCTAGGCCGCAGCTATCAGCGCCCGCCGGATCGTCCGGCGGGCGCTTTTCCTATGGGGGCATGCACAATGCGACTGACCACTTCTGCCGCTGTGGCGGCGATCCTGATGAGCGCGGGCCTGGGGCTCGCGGCCTGCAATTCCGGGACGGAGCCTGCGGACCGACCGGCCGCCGACAGCCGGGTCGAAAGCGCCGACGTCCACCCGTTCATGATCGGCACACTGGAGGCCTGGGCGCTGCGTGACGGTGGACTGGAAGTGCCGAACGACGGCTCGGTCCTCGCCATGGGTGAGCCCAAGGCCGACGTCGACACCCTGTTGACCTCTGCCGGCGTGCCGACCGATCCGCTCAGCCTGAGCATCCAGCCCATGCTGGTGAAGACCGGGGACCGGGTCGTGTTGTTCGACGCGGGCGCCGGATCGGCCTTCGGTCCCGCCGGCGGCAAGCTGACGGCAAGCCTGGCAACCGCGGGCGTGTCGCCGGAACAGATCACCGACATCCTCATCAGCCATGGCCACGGCGACCACGTGGGCGGCCTGGTCAAGGCGGACGGCACCCTTGCCTATCCGAATGCCACCATCCGCATGACGGCCGAGGAATGGGCTGCCCTGCAGGCCAATGGCGAGATGGCGGGTCTGGTAGCGGCCATCACGCCGAAGGTCGAGACCTTCGCCGACGGTGCCGAGGTGCTGCCCGGCGTCACGGCCGTGCCGGTCGACGGCCATACGCCGGGCCATACGGCCTATGAGATCGTCTCTGGGGACCAGAGCCTGCTCTACATCGGCGACACCGGCCACCATCAGGTGATCTCGGTCCAGCGGCCGGACTGGACCATCCAGTTCGATGGCGATCCCGACACGGCCGAGGCGAGCCGCAAGGCCCTGTGGGAGCGGGCCGCCGATGAGGACCTGCGCCTCTATGCCGTTCACTTCCTCTGGCCGGGCTTGGGCCATGTGCGCCGGCAGGGCGAAACCTTCGTCTGGGCGCCGGAAACGGCCGCTCAGCCCTAGGCATCGGCATTGACTCCGGAGGGCTGGGCCGCCATAAGCCCCGCCTTCACGTCCCGTCGCAAGACCGGGGCGGGGTTAATGACGGACGATGCGTGGACCGCCGTTGAGATCGCATTCCCAATATCGGGGATGCCGGGCCGCATCACGATAGAGAGTGACACATGTCCAAGCGCCACAGCGCCAAGTACAAGATCGACCGCGCCATGGGTGAAAACCTGTGGGGCCGGTCCAAGTCCCCGGTCAACAAGCGTTCGTACGGCCCCGGCCAGCACGGCCAGCGCCGCAAGTCGAAAGTCTCGGACTTCGGCCTGCAGCTGAAGGCCAAGCAGAAGCTGAAGGGCTATTACGGCAACATCACCGAAAAGCAGTTCGCCAAGACCTATGAGGAAGCCGCCCGTCGCAAGGGCAACACCTCGGAGCTGCTGATCGGCCTGCTGGAATCGCGTCTGGACGCCGTCGTCTACCGCGCCAAGTTCGTGCCGACCGTGTGGGCGGCCCGCCAGTTTGTCAGCCACGGCCACGTGACCGTCAACGGCAAGAAGGTCGACATCGGCTCGTACCGCGTGAAGGTCGGCGACGTCGTCGAGGTCAAGGAAAAGTCGCGCAACATGGCGCTGGTCCTCGAGGCCATGCAGTCGTCGGAACGTGACATTCCGGACTATCTGGAAGTCGGCGATCGCGGCTTCTCGGTGCGCTGGGTCCGCGTGCCGGAACTGGCCGATGTGCCGTTCCCGGTGAAGATGGAGCCCAACCTGGTCGTCGAATATTATTCGTCCTGATTGGGGCGCTATGCTCGTGACGCGGTCACTCGCGACTTGAGCGCAAGACCAGCAAATGCGCTCAAGCAGCGAGGTTCCGCGAACCGAGCGGTAGCACAAGAAAGTGGGGCTCCGGAGCGATCCGGAGCCCTTTTTCGTGGATGGCGTCGGGTTCGGGGATGCCAGATGCGGCGAATTGAGGCATTGTTGACGCTCGGGAAGGCGACGGGACCTGCCATGTCGGTACATCGCACATCATTGGCCGCGGGCGGAGCGGCGGTGCTGCTGGCCCTCACCCTCGCGGGGTGCGGAGGCCTGCCCGGCTGGCTGGCGGGACGCCCGGCGGTCGAAGACGGCCCCGGCGTGGTCGAGCCTATCCGCGCCGCGGCGATCGGCCGGGGCACGGTGCTGTTCTGGATCAGCAGCAATGGCTGCACGGAAAAGAGCGACCTGATCCCCGTGGTGCGCCAGACCTATGACGGCGCGCGCGTTACCCTTCGCCGGGTGAGGGACGACGGTTGCACCAATCCCTCGGAAGACGGCGTTGAACTGCGCTGGACCTTCGAGGAAATGGGCCTTGCCCCGGGCACCCGGGTGCAGGTGGCCAACCCCTATCGCCCCGCGCTAGGCTGACGCCGGCCCGGCTCCCCGCCGCATTGAGGATTATTCACGTGCACGCGCCGCCTGTTGGCGCGAAAACAGGCGCGTAACGTCAACATCCTTCGGGGGATACACCTATGCTTCGCCGCCTGACCCTTCTGGCCACCCTCGCCGCCCTGGCTGCGCCCGCCCTTGCTGGCTGCATCATCGTGGCGACCGACAAGCCGGAAACCCAGGTCATCCACACGCCGTCCCAGGACGACTGATCTAGCGGTCGAGCCGCTCCCACGTCTCGACACAGGTCGAAATCCGCTCGGCCGCCTCGGTCGAGCGGTCTTCGGCGACGTGACGGCGGGCCAACGCGGTCTGCTCCGCCTCAAGCGTCGTCACCTCTTCCGGCGGCAGCTCGGCGCGCCAGGCGTCGGTGCCGGCCGACATCTCTACCAGGGTGCGGTTGATTTCCTCGGACCGGGCATCGGCATCGACCGCAGCCGGATCGACCAGGGCCGCCATGATGCGATCGGCAAAGGCCGGGTCACCCTCAAGGATCTGCGCGTTCAGAACGGTGAAATAGGTCGAGCACCCGACGGCGTCGCGCCGTAACGCTTCGGTATTCTGTCCGCCACAGGCCACCGGCCCGGCCAGAACCACCCCTGCAATCACCAGCGTCGGCACGATCCGTCGCATCCAGCACCTCATCCTTCGCCCACCCCCGAGCCCGGGATCGTTCACGGAAAGGCGCGGCGGTTCAAGCCTTTTCGCCCCAAATCGGCACGTTCAGTCCTGCGGCCCTGCCAGGAAGGGCGCGATCATGTCGCCGGCAATCCGGTGGGGGCGCAGGGTCGCCGCGTCCACCAGGCACCATTCGGACACGCCCTGGGCGCACAGCCGGCCCTCGGCGTCCTCGATCCGCACATAGCGATTGAAGCGCGGCCCCTGTGGGTCGCCGACCCAGGTCCGGGCGACGATGCCGGTCGCGCCCGGCTCTATGCCGCGCAGATAGTCGATCTCGTGGCGCAGGGCGACCCACGACCAGCGCTCCCGGGTCCCGGCGTCGAAGCGCGCGTTCCAGTGGGCGGTGCCGGCGTCCTGCAGCCAGCCGACATAGACGACATTGTTGACGTGGCCGTTGGCGTCGATGTGCTCGGGGCGCACCTCGAGCGGCACGACGAACAGCTCGCGATCCTCGCGAGGGATCAGCGGCGCCCGCGCCATCAGGCGTCGGTATCGCCGAGCGGCACGCCCTTTTCGCTCATCAGGGCGGTCAGTTCGCCCGCCTGGAACATCTCGCGGACGATGTCGGAGCCGCCGACGAACTCCCCCTTCACATAGAGCTGGGGGATGGTCGGCCAGTCGGTGAAGGCCTTGATGCCCTCGCGCAGGCCGTCGTCCTGCAGCACGTCCACGCCGACGAACGAGGCACCGACGTGGTCGAGAATCTGGACAGCCTGGGCCGAGAAGCCGCAGCGGGGCTGATCAGGCGTACCCTTCATGAACAGGACCACGGGGTGATCCGCGATGGTCTGGGCGATGAAATCGCGCACGGGGTCGGCAGCGGTGTCGGTCACGGGAGGCCTCTTTTCAGCAGGCTTGTGAGCTAGGAGGCCCGTGCCCCGCGGTCAAGGGCGGCGGGCACCTTCAGGCCGCGGCCATGCCCACCCGAGCCATCTCGATCTGGGCCGACAGACCGGGCGGCAGGTCGCGTTCGGGCACCAGACTCAGCTCATTGATGCGCTCATCGGTCGTGGCCGAGACCATAACGCTGGCGATCGCCGGGTCCACCAGGGCGTGGCTGAGGCAGATCTGCTCGGCCGTCCAGCCGTGTGTGCGGTGCAGGAAGGCGAAGGTGCCGGCGCCCTTGAGGGGGTTATCGGCCTCGCGCGGGCGGCCGAAGCCGAACAGGCCGCGCCGCGGTTCGAGCACAGTCTCGGCCTTCCTGGGCGTATCCAGGCTGTCCGGGAAATAGCCATAGCCGAGTACATCCATGTCCCGCTCACGGGCGTGGCGGATGCGCGACTGGATGCGCCAGTCGGACGTCACGTGGAAGGGCGTGGCCAGCACGTCGAAGGCGCCGGTGGAGACATAGGCGTCCATCACCTCGCTCTCGCCGGCGATGCCCAGCATGCGGATGCGTTCGGTGCTCCGCAGGGCCTTGAGCGTGTGCAGGGTGGACTGGGCCAGTTCATGCTCGTCGGGCTCGTCCAGCAGGGCCACGTCGATATAGCCGAGCCCCGAGACGTGCAGGACCCGGTCGATGGCATGGGTCATGCCCTCGGCGGAAAAGTCGCGTTGCGAGCCGCGACGCCCGTCACCGGTCCCGAGCATGAGGGTGACCGACACCAGATTGCGGTCGACGTGGCCGAGCGCCTGGCCCACCACATCGGCCAGCACGGGGTCGGCGGTTTCCAGCCGGAAGCTGTTGATGCCGGCCTCGAGCCCCGAATAGATCAGCGACTGGGCGGCCTCGAAGCCGCGCGCCAGACCGGCGTGGCCGAGGCTGAGGGTCAGGGACGAGATGGCGCTGCCGGAATGGCCGAACGGACGATAGCGCATGGGTCAGCCCTTTCCTTCCGGAGCGGCGGTCTCGAGCGCGAGAGCGTGCAGTTCACCGCCCATGCGGCCCTTGAGGGCGGCATAGACCATCTGGTGCTGCCTGACCCGGCTGAGACCGGCAAAGGCGCCGGCGACGACGCGGGCGCGATAGTGATCGCCGTCACCCGCCAGATCGACGATCTCGATCTCGGCATCCGGAAAGGCTTCCAGAAGGTGCGATCTCAGACTGTCGGCGGACATGGGCATGGCGGGAACCTGATTCTTTCGCCCCCCACCCATGCCTCATAAACCTTAATGTCCGGCTACGTTCCCCCGCCTGAGACGGACCGGCGCTCCAGCAGGATCACGGGCTCGCCCTTGTAGGTGGTGTCCGTATAGCGGGCGAAGCCGAGGCGGGCCGCCAGCGCCAGCGACGGGCCATTAACGGGGCTGATCATGCAGACCAGGCGGTCGGCCTTGAGATGCCGGCTGGCCCAGGCGACAGCGGCGGTGGCAGCCTCGAACGCCAATCCCTGGCCCTGAAAGACCGGGGACAGGCCCCAGCCCATTTCGATCGCGTCAAACGCCGGGTCGAGGATCCGCTGATAGTTCAGCAGGCCGACGCTGCCGACATAGCGGCCGTCGTCGCGGGTGCGTATCGACCAGTTGCCATAGCCCATGACCTGCCAGTGACCGATATCGCGCAGCAGGCGGAACCAGGCCTCCTCGGCATTCAGGGCCTGCGGGAAGATGTGGCGGAAGAAGCCGGGGTCGGCCAGCAGGGCGCACAGATCCGCATAGTCTCCTTCGGCCACAGGGGTGAGGATCAGGCGGTCGGTCTCGATCACCCGACTCATGAAAACAGGCTGGCCGCCCGGACCAGCCGCGTCTGGCCCGCCGCATCGGTGACCGCATAGGTGAAGCCGGGACGCAGGGCATATCCCCCGGCACGTCCCTGACGGTCCAAAGCAAGCAGGGCCACCTGATGACCGGCAATCTTCTCGCCCCGCAGACGCGCGAGGCGCTCGATCACCCGCTGACAGGCTGCCGAGGGATCAAGGCCCGACCGTATCGCCTCGACCACGGCATGGGCGCCCGAGACGCGCAGGATGTCCTCGCCCACGCCAGTCCCCGTGGCGGCGCCGACCTCGTCATCGACCGACAGGCCGGCACCGGGAATGGGGCTGTCGCCGACCCGGCCGCGCATCTTGAAGGCCATCCCCGAGGTGGTGCAGGCGCCCGCCATCCGCCCCTGAGCATCGATTCCGAGAATGCCGATGGTGTCGTGGTCGGAGGCCCCGCCCGGCCAGTCGGTGTTCTCGCTGTTGGCGCGGGGGGCATAGTCAGAGGTCTCCAGCCAGCGCCGCCAGGCGGCCTCGGACTCAGGCGTGAGGAGTGGCGTCGTGTCGAAGCCTTGCTCCAGGGCAAAGGTGCGGGCCCCCTCGCCCACCAGAATGACATGGGGCGTGGCCTCCATCACCCGGCGGGCGACCGAGACGGCATGGACGATGTCCTCCAGGGCGCAGACCGCGCCCATGTCGCCGCGCCCGTTCATGATGACGGCATCCAGTGTCACATGACCCTCGCGGTCCGGAAAGCCGCCGAGCCCGACCGAGGCATTGGTCTCATCGGCCTCGGCCACCCGGGCCCCGGCCTCGACCATGTCGAGCGCAGAGCCCCCTGCCTGGCGTACAACGTGGCCGGCGGCATTCGCAGGCACGCCGAAATCCCAGGTCGAGACCAGAACGGCAGGGGGCGCATCGTCGCGGGCCAGCGCCGGACCGGCAGCAGCCACGGCGGTTCCGGTCAACAGGGTCCGGCGGGAGAGGTCCATGACTACATCAGTCCCAGTTGCTTGAAGCTGGCCACACCCTTGCGGCCGACGATCAGGTGGTCATGCACGGACACGTCCAGCGCGCGCGCCGCCTCGACCACCTGGCGCGTCATCTCGATGTCCGCGCGGCTGGGGGTGGGATCGCCGGACGGGTGATTGTGCACGATGATCATGGCCTTGGCCGACAGCTCGAGCGCGCGACGCACCACCTCGCGGGGATAGACGGGGGCGTGGTCGACCGTGCCCCGGTTCTGGACCTCGTCGAGGATCAGCTGGTTGCGGTTGTCGAGATAGAGCACGCGAAACTGCTCGCGCGGCTCGTGCTGCAGGCTGAGCCGGACGTAGGACAGCAGGGAGGTCCACGACGAGATGACCGGGCGGGCGGTGGCTTCCTCGCGGGCGACCCGGCGGGCGACTTCGTGCAGGGCGGCGATGTCGAGCGCCGTCTCGGCGCCGATCCCCTTGGTGCGCCCCCGGGTGTCCTCGGCCTTGACCGTCATCAGATCCTCGACCGAGGCGGCCAGCACGGCCGCCAGCGATCCGAAGCGGGCAAGCAAGGCCTTGGCGATCGGCTTGACGTCCCCCTGCGGCTGGCTGCGGAACAGGAACAGCTCGAGCAGCTCATAGTCGGGCAGGTGGTGGATGCCGGCGCCGCGCGCCCGCTCCCTCAGCCGTTCGCGATGACCGGCGTGGTGGGGCGCTTTCGGTTTTTCCGGTGGTTGGTCCAGCATGCCCGTCCCCGTCCTCCGGGGAAGGCTAGCCTCAGAACGTCGGACGGAACAGGCCTGCGGGGCTGGCGGTGAAGATTTCCAGGCCGTCCTCGGTCACGCCGACGCTATGCTCGCACTGGGCCGACAGGGACTTGTCGCGGGTCACCGCCGTCCAGCCGTCGGACAGCACCTTCACCTGCGGCTTGCCCAGATTGACCATGGGCTCGACCGTGAAGAACATGCCCGGCTTGAGCACCGCGCCCTCGCCGCGACGGCCGTAGTGCAGGACATTCGGGCTGTCGTGGAATAGGCGGCCGATGCCATGGCCGCAGAAGTCGCGCACCACGCTCATCCGCTGGTCCTCGACCAGCCGCTGGATGGCATAGCCGATGTCGCCAAAGGTATTGCCCGGCTTGATCTGGGCCAGACCGGCGTCGAGCGAGTCATAAGTGACGTCGATCAGGCGACGGGCGCGGGTGTTGATCTCGCCGACCGCATACATGCGGCTGGAATCGCCGTGCCAGCCGTCGACGATGACGGTGTGGTCGACGTTGACGATATCCCCCTCCTTCAGAACCTTGTCGCCCGGAATGCCGTGGCAGACGACGTGGTTGATTGAGGTGCAGATGGTCTTCTCATAGCCCTTGTAGCCCAGGCAGGCCGGGATGGCGCCGTGGTCCAGGGTGAACTCGCGGATGCGATCGTCCAGTTCGCCGGTGGTGACGCCCGGCTTGACGTATTCGCCGATCATGTCGAGCGCCTCGGCGACCAGACGGCCGGCGGCGCGCATGCCCTCGAACGCGTCCTCGTCGTGGATGCGGATTTCGCTGGTGCGGACGAAAACGTCGCCGTCCATATCCTGGGCTTCATACATGCGGGGTGTCCCGGTAAGTCAGTTGCGGCGCGATGGTCCGACAGGGACCGCGTCATCAGAGAAGAAGGTCACGATGAAGATAGCACGAATGCCCGCCTTGCCGCGACCGGTGCCGGGCCATATCGCCCCTCGCGCGCCCCTCCGCAAGGCGGGGACGCTGTGATGGGCGCGGAGACCTCGCCCACCGCCGCCGTCCTGATCATCGGCGATGAGATCCTGTCCGGCCGGACGGAGGACACAAATCTGAACACCTTGGCCCGGTTTCTGGGCGCCCTCGGGATCGACCTGAAGGAGGCCCGGGTGGTCGGCGACACGCGCTCGCAGATCATTGAGGCCGTCCAGGCGCTGGCCGGCAGCCACGACTATCTGTTCACGACGGGCGGAATCGGCCCCACCCACGACGACATCACCGCCGACTGCGTGGCCGAGGCCATGGGCGTCGCCCTCCCGGAAAATGCCGAGGCCCTCGCTATCCTCGAGCGACGGTACGGCGATGAGCTGAACGACGCCCGGCGCCGCATGGCGCGCATCCCGGAGGGCGGCTCGCTGATCGCCAATCCGGTGACGGATGCCCCGGGCTTCCAGATCGGCAATGTGTTCGTCATGGCCGGTGTGCCCAGGATCATGACCGCCATGCTGGATGATGTGGCGCCTCGCCTGAAGGTCGGGGCGGTGACCCATGCCCGCACCCTGAAGGTGGACGGCGTGGGCGAAGGCGACGTGGCCGACCTGCTGAGCGCAGCGGCCGACACCCACCGCACCCTGAGCTTCGGTAGCTATCCCTTTGGCCACGGGACGGTCGGAGAGTACGGCACCCAGCTGGTGGTACGCGGTCGCGATGCCGCAGCGCTGTCGGCGGCGGTCGAGGCCCTGCGGGAGGCGGTCGAGACCACCCTGGCCGATCGCGGCGTCCGCGTCAGCGAAGTCTAAGCCCCCCCAAAAGCGACACCCCCGCCGTGGAGACCACGACGGGGGTGCGAAGGCGTTGTCCGCCTGAGGGTTTCCGGGGGTCCGGTCTCTCGCGGGGAGAGGCCGGACCGGTCCGGAAGCCGGATCAGGAAGGACGGATGTTGATGGTCGCGCGCCGGTTCAGCGGCTCACGGACACCGTCAGCGGTCGGACGGGCCAGGTCGTTTTCACCACGACCCTCGACCGAGATGGCGCCACCCGAGACACCGCGCGCCACCAGGGCGTCGGCGACCGTGCGGGCCCGGCGGTTCGACAGGCCGACGTTGTAGCTGGCCGAACCCGAGGTGTCGGCGTGACCGACGACCACGACGCGCGCGGCACGACCCGACTGGGCGTACTGGGCGGCCTGGGCGATGACCGACTGGGCTTCCGACGACAGGGCGGTCGAATCCCACTCGAAGTACACCACGAACTCACGCGCCGGCACCGGCGGAGGCGGCGCGTGAGTTCGTGGTGTACTTC
>NZ_JAGHQP010000020.1 GCF_017744255.1 Brevundimonas sp. A19_0
AGGACGAATCCGGCGCCACGGCCATCGAGTACGGCCTGATCGCGGCCCTGATCGCCGTCGTCATCATCTCGGCCGTGACCGCGCTCGGCACGACCATCAAGACCAAGTTCAACGCCGTCGTGACCGGTATGGGCGGAACCGCCGGCGCCTAAGCCGACCGTCTTGAAAGCCGCAGAAGGGCCGGGGCAGCGATGCTCCGGCCCTTTTTGCTTGTGGACGGCCGTTGAATAAAATCAGAGTAAACGACCAAATAACCATTACTTTCGACAACCTCTTAACTCAGGCGCCCTAGGGTGATCGTGCAATCAGGGGGCCGCGCGGGCGACCGTCTCCCCCGTTTCTGCCCGCCAAGGACTGATCAAGAGGATATCCATGACCAAGTTCATCTCGCGTTTTGCCCAGGACGAATCCGGCGCCACGGCCATCGAGTACGGCCTGATCGCGGCCCTGATCGCCGTCGTCATCATCTCGGCCGTGACCGCGCTCGGCACGACCATCAAGACCAAGTTCAACGCCGTCGTGACCGGCATGGGCGGAACCGCCGGCGCCTAAGCCGACCGTCCTGAAAACCGCAGAGGGGCCGGGGCAGAGATGCTCCGGCCCTTTTTCGTTGCGCGCAGGCCGGGTCAGGAAACGTCGTTTTAACGCGTGGATGCCAAGGATGACAGCATGGACACACTGACCCTGACGCTTCTGGCCTGTCTGCCGGCCCTGGTCATCATCGCGGGCCTCAAGGACCTGACGTCGATGACCATTCCGAACTGGATCTCGCTGATCCTGATCGGAGCCTTCTTTCCCGCGGCCTGGGCCGTGGGACTGCCGCTGCCGACGGTCGCCGCCCATGTCGGTGTCGCATTGCTGGCCCTGTTTGTCGGCGCGGGCATGTTCGCCCTGCGCTGGATCGGCGGCGGGGATGCCAAGCTGATGGCGGCTTCCTGCCTGTGGCTGGGCGTGACCGGGTCGGGCTATTTCCTGCTGTGGACCGGCATCGCCGGGGGTCTGTTCTGTCTGGCCCTGATCTTTGCCCGCTTCCATGCGCGGCCGTATCTGTCGGGCGTGCCCGGCTGGGTGTCGGAGCTGATGCAGCCCAAGGGCGACATTCCCTATGGCGTGGCCATCGCGGCCGGGGCCCTGCTGGCCTATCCGGCCAGCACCATGGTCGAGCGGTTCGCCGCCGGCTTCTGAGCAAAAGGTCTTCCGGAATCCGCGTTTAGGGGTGCGTTAACTCCGACCCTCCATGGTCGTTAACGCTTGGGTGGTCTGACCTGTGATTCGGTCGGCCGCTCGCCGCTGGAGACCGTGGATGAAACCCGCCCGCATCATCGTGATCTGTGTCGCGGCCGTTTCTGCGATCGGCCTGGCGCTGGTCGTGCGCGCCATGGGTTCGTCCTCGGGACAGCCGACCACGCCCGCCGCCGCCGAGGCCCCCGCCGAACCCCAGGAACCCATGGCCAAGGTGCTGGTCGCGGCCCGCGATCTGGAGCCCGGCAGCCGACTGGCCGCCGCCGACATGGTCTGGAAGGACTGGGCGGTCAGCGCCGTGGACGCCAGCTATGTGACCGACGGCACCGTCCCCATCCCCTCGCAGGGCCAGGCCGCGCCGGTACGCGACAAGCCCGACGGCGCCGTCGCCCGGGTGGCGCGCGCAGCGACCGAAGTGGTGACCCAGGCCTCGAAATCGGACTTTGTCGGTTCGGTCGTGCGTGAACCCATTCTGGCCGGAGAGCCGATCGTCGCGCGCAAGGTCGTGCCGGCCGGCGACAGCGGCTATATGGCCGCCTATCTCGAGCCCGGCATGCGCGCCATGGCGATCCGCGTGACGGTCGAGACCGCCGCAGGCGGCTTCATCCTGCCTGGCGACCGGGTGGATGTGTTGCTCACCCGCGAGACGACGCTCGGCAATATGGGCGCCCAGGAAGGCGATCGGCCGCGCTTTACCTCCTCGACCGTGCTGGTCAACGTCAAGGTTCTGGCCATCGATCAGGCCACCCGCGTCTCGGACAATGAACAGGCCGTGGTCGGCGCCACCGCGACGCTGGAAGTCCGCCCCGGCGATGCCGAGGCCCTGGCGCTCGCCAAGTCGGAGGGCGAGCTGAGCCTGGTCCTGCGCTCCTATGCCGACACCGGCGGTCCCTCGGGCCGCACGGGCGCCGTGGCCACGGCGCAGGGCGGGTCGGTGCGGGTCTATCGCGGCGGCGAAACCGAAGTGGTGGTGGTCCAATGAGCCGTCTCACACAGATTGTCCGACAGGGGGCTGCGGCCCTCGTGGCCCTGTCCATGGTGGCGGTCGGCCTGCCCATGCCCGTGCAGACCGCGCAGGCGCAGAGCCGCGAAGTGGTGACCATGGGCACCGGCACCCGTCTGGTCAGCCTGCCGCGCGGCACGTCGATGGCCGTCGACCTGCCCAATGACGCGCGCGACGTTATCGTCTCCAATCCGGCCGTTGCCGAGGCGGTCCTGCACTCGCCGCGCCGCATCACCATCATCGGCCTGGCCCCGGGCGAGACAGACGCCGTCTTCCTCGATGCGGCCGGTCGCTCCATCCTGACCCTGCGGATCCGCGTCGATGCCGGCGTCAGCGCGCTTCAGGACACGCTCAGCCGCGTGCTGCCCGGAACGGATGTGCGGGCCGAGGCCGTCAATGACCGCATCCTGCTGACCGGCACGGTCTCCAGCCCCGGCGAGGCCGATCGCGTGACCCAGATCGCGGCAGCCTTCGTCGATGCGCCCGAGAAGATCATCAATATGATGACCATCACCGGTTCGGACCAGGTGATGGTGCGCGCCCGGGTGATCGAGGTGCAGCGCACTGCGGTCAAGCAGCTGGGCCTGGACGTGACTGCCATTCTGGACACGGTAGGCGACGGTCTGCAGCTTACCAATTCTGCCACCTTCGGCGTGTCCGGCAGCCAGCTGGGCGGCGGCAACCTGCGCTACACCGATGCCAACAACGACGGCGAGGGCATGACCGGCACTATCCGCGCCTTCGAGCGCGCGGGTCTGGTGCGCGTGCTGGCCGAACCCAATGCCACCTCGGTGTCGGGCGAGAATGCCGAATTCCTGGCCGGTGGCGAATTCCCCGTGCCGGTCGGGCGCGATGACCGCGGCAATATCCTGATCGAGTTCAAGCCCTACGGCGTGCGGCTGGCCTTCCGGCCGATCGTGCTGTCGGGCGGACGCATCTCGCTGCAACTGTCGACCGAGGTGTCGGAACTGACCACCTCGGGTGCCTTCACCCTGGGCGGGACCGCCGACAACGCACTGGTCATCCCGGCGCTGAACGTGCGTCGCGCCTCCTCGACCGTCGAACTGCCCTCGGGCGGATCGCTGATGATTGCCGGCCTGCTGCGTGAGGATACCCGCCAGAACCTGGACCAGCTGCCGGTGCTGGGTGACATCCCCGTGGCCGGCGGCCTGTTCCGCTCGCGGGACTATCTGTCGAACGAGACCGAGCTGGTGATCATTCTCGAGGCCTACATCGTCTCGCCGACCAGCCCCGACCGGCTGCAGACCCCGGCGGACGGGATCGCCATCGCGGGCGACGCCTCGACCCTGCTGTTCGGCCAGCTGACCCGCACCTACGGCCCGCCGCGTCAGACCGGCGACGAGGCCCCGGCCCGCTGGGTCGGCCCCGTCGGCTATGTGATCGAATGAGGACGGAGACGATGCCCCGCACCCCCCGCACCCTCGCTGTTCTCGCCGCTACTGCCGCGGCGCTGGCCCTGTCCGCCTGTGGCGGTTCGGGTGCCGGTGGCGTGCGCCCCCTGACGCCCGTCTCGCAGTACTACATGCAGGTCGAGCCCGGCATCGATCGCATCGCCCTGGCCGTTCACGATCAGGGGATGTCGGCCAACCAGTCGGCGGCCATCGATGCCATGGTCCAGCGCTACTGGGCCTCGGGCACCGGCGGCGTGTTCGTCCAGGCCCCCGGCATCGGCGATGCGGTGACGGCCGACATGGCCTGGTCGGTCCGCTCTGCCCTGATCGCGCGCGGGATTCCGGAAGGCCGGATCCGCATGGAGGGCTATGACGCGCCCGACCCCCGGGCGCCGGTGCTGATCGGCTTTGACACGGTGCAGGCCGTCATCCCGAACTGTGCGGCCGTGAACAGCGCGGGTCGCCCGCGCTACTCCAACGCCCCGTCGCCCGGCCTCGGTTGCGCGGTGACTGCCAATATGGCCGCCCAGATCGACGATCCGCGCGACATCGTGCGGCCGCGCGCCATGACGCCTGCGGACTCGGGCCGGGCCGCCGTCGTCTTCCAGAACTACCGGGCCGGCGAGCCCACCTCGGCCCCGCAGGACGAGCTGGTCAGCGGTCGTATCGCGCGAGCGGTGGAATAGGGGCCCGATGAACGCCGCAGCCTTTCCCCGACCTGAAGACGCCTTCGACGCGGATCTGGACGATGCCTTCGATCTGGACATGAGCTACGCGCGTCCGGGCGAGGCGGCGCCCGCGCCTGCTGCTCGGCCGTCGCATGAGCCGCTACAGTTCACTGCCCCGATCGGCAGCGAGCCGGGCGGTTTTCCGTCGACGCCTGCGCCGGCCGCCTTCCCGTCTGAGCCTGAGAGCTTCAATCCGGTGGGCGAACTGGTGGCCGGGGCCTCGGCCGCGCTCGCGCCCATCGAACCCGCCCTGCCCGAGGTCGCGTCGACGACCGGCTATGGCCAGCCTGATCCGTCGGGCGTGTCGATCCCGCGCATCGCTATCCATGTGTTCGCCGAGCGTCAGGACACGCTGGCCGCCGCCGACCGGGCGGGCAAGGACCGGCGCATGTCGCGCGCCACAACCCACATCCGCGTGGGCGGTATTCCGGCGGCCATCGAGACCTATGCGAACGAGCCGACCCCGCCGCTGATCATCGTCGAGTGCCTCAAGGACCCGCATTCCCTGCTGGCCGAGATCGACGCCCTGGCCGAGGTCTGCGACGCCGGCACCAAGGTGGTGGTGATCGGGGCCACCAACGACATCCTGCTGTTCCGCGAACTGATGCGCCGGGGGGTCAGCGAATATCTGGTCGCGCCGCTGCAGCCGCTGCAGCTGATCGCCGCGATCGGCGGACTGTTCTCGGACCCGGCCCAGCCGTTCGTCGGCCGCTCGATCGCCTTTGTCGGCGCGCGGGGCGGGACGGGGGCCTCCTCGGTCGCGCACAATACCGCCTATGCGATGAGCGAGCGGATCGGCGCCAATACGGTGATCGTCGACTACGACCTGCCGTTCGGCACCGCCGGACTGGACTTCAACCAGGACCCGCTGAACGGCGTGGCCGATGCGCTCAGCCAGCCGGACCGTCTGGACGCCACCCTGCTGGACCGGATGATGGTGCGCTGCACCGACAAGCTCAGCCTGTTCGCCGCGCCCGCCACGCTCGACACCGACTGGGACATCTCGGTCGAGGCCTTCGAGGAAGTCACCACCCGCATCCGCTCGACCGCTCCCTTCGTGGTGCTGGACCTGCCGCACATCTGGAGCGGCTGGATGCGTCGCAGCCTGATCTCGGCCGATGAGGTCGTTGTGGTCGCCACGCCCGATCTGGCGTCGCTGCGCAATGCGAAGAACATGATCGACCTGGTCCGTCAGGGCCGCCCCAATGACGCGCCGCCGCGGCTGGTGCTCAATCAGGTCGGCGTACCCGGACGTCCCGAGATTCCGGCCAAGGACTTTGGCGCGGCGCTGGGGGTCCACCCCAGTCTGGTCATTCCGTTCGAGCCCAAGGTGTTCGGCACGGCGGCCAACAACGGCCAGATGGTTCTGGACCTGAACGACAAGTCCAAATCCGCGGCCGCCTTCCAGACCCTGGCCCAGATCGTGTCGTGTCGGGAACTGCCGGTCGTCGCCGGGCCGAAGGCCAAGGCCAAGGGCGGCTCGCTGTTCGGCAATCTGTTCAAGAAGGGCTGACCGCTCCGGTGTTTGGCAAGCGCACACAGTCAGTGGCTCCGGGCGGTGCGGCTCCCGCTCAGCCCGCCCCTGCGCCTGCGCCCCAGCCGGCCGCCAAGGCGCCTCAGCCGGGCATCCAGACCGAGGCCTTCGCCTTCGGCTTTGACGGCGAAGACGCGCCGATGCCGCCCGCCTCCGACGCGGCGGCCCCGGCCGGCGGCATGGAGCAGGCGGATCGTCTGGAGGCTCTGGCCGCCCGGCCGAAGCCGCGACCAGACGCCCGCGTCGCATCGCCCGCGCCCGAAGCCCCCCGGCCCAGGGGCCCGGGACCGCGCGCCACCCCGGCCTTCGAACAGATGAAGAAGGTGCAGTCGGTCACGGAAATCGTCCGGGAGCAGTCCGACTATTACCACGCGACGAAGACCACCATCTTCAATGCGTTGATGAATACCATCGACCTGTCGCAACTGGCCCAGCTGGACCAGAAGGCGGCGTCGGAGGAAATCCGCGACATCGTTGCCGAACTGGTGGCGATCAAGAACGTCTCCATGTCGGTGGCCGAGCAGGAGCACCTGGTCCAGGACATCGTCAACGATGTGCTGGGCTATGGCCCGCTGGAGCCGCTGCTGGCCCGCGACGACATCGCCGACATCATGGTCAATGGCGCCGGCCGGGTGTTCATCGAGGTCGGCGGCAAGGTTCAGCTGACCAATGTCCGCTTCCGCGACAATGCCCAGCTGATGAACATCTGCCAGCGGATCGTGTCACAGGTCGGCCGTCGCGTGGATGAGTCCAGCCCCATCTGTGACGCCCGCCTGCCCGACGGCTCGCGCGTCAACGTCATCGCCCCGCCGCTGGCCATCGACGGCGCCACCCTGACGATCCGGAAGTTCAAGAAAGACAAGCTGACGATGAAGAATCTGGTGGAGTTCGCCTCCATCAGTCCCGAGGGCGCGCGCGTCCTGGGCGTCATCGGCGCGTCGCGATGCAATCTGGTCATCTCGGGCGGCACGGGCTCGGGCAAGACGACCCTGCTCAACACCCTGACGGCCTTCATCGACCCGACCGAACGGGTCATCACCTGCGAGGACGCGGCTGAACTGCAGCTGCAGCAGCCGCACGTGGTGCGCCTCGAAACGCGGCCGCCGAACCTTGAGGGCCAGGGCCAGATCACCATGCGCGATCTGGTCAAGAACTGTCTGCGGATGCGCCCCGAGCGGATCATCGTCGGTGAGGTCCGGGGCCCGGAGGCGTTCGACCTGCTGCAGGCCATGAACACCGGCCACGACGGATCAATGGGCACGCTGCACGCCAACAGCCCGCGCGAAGCGATCAGCCGGATGGAATCCATGATCACCATGGGCGGCTACGGCCTGCCGTCCAAGACCATTCGCGAGATGATCGTCGGCTCGGTCGATGTGATCATCCAGGCCGCCCGTCTGCGCGACGGCTCACGCCGCATCACCCACATCACCGAGGTGGTTGGTCTGGAGGGCGATGTGATCGTCACCCAGGACCTGTTCGTCTACGAGATCACCGGCGAGGATGAGAACGGCAAGATCATCGGCCGTCACCGCTCGACCGGCATCGCCCGTCCCCGCTTCTGGGATCGCGCCCGCTACTACGGCCTGGAGCGCGAGCTGGCCGAAGCCCTCGACGCGGCGGAGTAGGGCCGATGCTGGCACTTCTTGCGGCCGTTCTCGCCTTCGTCACCATCGGCTCGGTCGGCTGGGTGCTGGTCGGGGGCGATGACTCGAGCGCCCAGGCGGTCAAGCGCGCCCAGACCTTCGGCGGTCCCAGGGTCGACCAGACCCGCGCCAAGAAGGCCGCCGCCAATACGCCCGAGGCGCGCCGCAAGCAGATCGTCGACCAGCTGCAGGACGCCGAAAAGGCCCAACGCAAGGCGCGGATGACGTTGAAGGCCCGCATCCGCCATGCCGGGCTCAACATGAATGTCCGGACCTTCTGGATCTTCAGCGGCGGGCTGGGGGTCACGGCCCTGCTGATGAGCCTGCTGTTCGGGCTGAACATCCTGCTGGGCGTGGGCCTGGCCATGATCTTCGGACTGGGCCTGCCGCGCTGGGTGCTGTCCTTCCTCGCCAAGCGGCGCATGAAGAAATTCTCGAACCTGTTCGCTGACGCGGTCGATGTGATCGTGCGGGGCATCAAGTCGGGTCTGCCCGTCCACGACTGTTTCAAGATCATCGCGCGAGAGAGCCCGGCGCCGCTGGGGCCGGAGTTCCAGAAACTGGTCGAGGGACTGGGGGTCGGCATGACCCTCTCGGAAGCGCTCAACAAGATGTACGAGCGGATGCCGACGCCCGAGCTGAAGTTCTTCGCCATCGTCATGGCCATCCAGCAGAAGACCGGCGGCAACCTGGCCGAGGCGCTGAGCAATCTGTCATCCGTGCTGCGCGCGCGGCGGATGATGGGCGAGAAGATCAAGGCGCTGTCGTCGGAGGCCACGGCCTCGGCCGGCATCATCGGCTCGCTGCCGCCGGCGGTGATGATCCTCGTGACCCTGACCACACCGGCCTACATGATGCTGCTGTTCACCGACCCGCGCGGGCAGTTCATGCTGCTGGTCGCCGTCGCCATGATGACCATGGGCATCTTCGTCATGAAGAAGATGATCGCGTTCAAGTTCTGATGGACCGGCACCCATGATCCAGTTCCTGACCGATCCGCAGAACCTGCTGACCCTCGGCGTGGCCGTGGCGGCGTTCGCCACCGTCTTCACCCTGCTGTCGTCGATGGGCGGCGGCTCGGGCCTCGACAAGCGGATGAAGGCGGTCGCCGCCCGCCGCGAGGAGCTGAAGCGCCGGTCGCGCCAGGCCATCGCCAGCCAGGGGTCGAGCCTTCGCCAGTCGGACGAGGGCTTCAAGAAGCGCGTCGTCGACCAGCTGAACCTGACCAAGCTTCTGGAAGACCCCAAGGTCGCCGAGAAGATGACCCAGGCCGGCTATCGCGGGCCGAAGCCGCTGACGACCTTCTACTTCTTCCGCTTCTCGACGCCGTTCATCTTCATGGCGGTGGTGGCCTTCTACCTGTTCATCTTCAACGACTTCGGCCTGCCCTTCATGACCCGGATCACCGCCGTGATGGCGGCGGCCGTGGCGGGCTTCTATGCGCCCAACCTCTATCTCTCGAACCGGATTTCCAAGCGCCGCACCTCGATCATGCAGGCCTTTCCCGACGCGTTGGACCTGCTGCTGATCTGCGTGGAGTCGGGCATGTCGATCGAGGCGGCCGTGCAAAAGGTCAGTCAGGAGATCGGCGCTTCCTCGATCGATCTGGCAGAGGAACTGACTCTACTGTCGGCCGAGCTCAGCTATCTGCCCGATCGCCGCATGGCCTATGAGGGCCTGTCAAAGCGCACCAACCATCCGGGCATCCGTTCGGTCGCCACGGCCATGACCCAGGCGGAGACCTATGGCACGCCGCTGGGCGCCGCGCTCCGGACCATGGCCAAGGAAAACCGCGAGCTGCGCCTGTCCGCCGCCGAGAAGAAGGCTGCGGCCCTGCCGGCCAAGCTGACCGTGCCGATGATCCTGTTCTTCCTGCCGGTGCTGTTCATCGTCATCCTGACGCCGGCCATCATCAACATTCAGGACACGATGGCGGCCGGCGGCTAGGTCGCCCGCCGCGTCAGGACTCGGCCAGCGCCTTCAGCCGGTCGCACATGTCCGTCAGACCATGCCGGATCGACTTCCTGTGCCGATCCATGAACAGCTCGGCGCGCAGGCCCTGGAACAGCATGCCGGTCGCGAGGATGCACGAGCCCTTGTCGAGCTCCTCAATCTCGAAATAGCGCACGGTGGTGAACAGCCAGCCGCGCTTCTCGACCCAGATCAGCTGGGCGAGGGGCTGCCATTCCGTCACGCGCGCTTCGACCTTGCGGGGGGCCATGTCGGGCCAGGTCTCGGTCAGGGAAAAGGCGCCGCCGAAGGCCAGCTGACCCTCGACTTCGGTCTCATGGGTGTTCCAGCGGGACCAGTGGGGGAAGTCCACCAGAATGTCCCACAGATGGTCGGCGGTGGCCCGGATCCCCACCCGTTGTTCGATACGTGTGTCCATGACCGGCATGTGCCACGAGATGCGCGGCCTGACTATCCCGAAGCGGTCAGCGGTTGCCCTCGGGCCCGGGCTGGGAGGCGGGGGCAGTATCCGGCGGCGGGGTCTCGTCCCGATCCGGCAGATCGACAGGGCCTGTCCGGAGAACCGGGCTGAGGAAACAGCCTGCCAGCGCCAGCGCGCCCAGCAGGACATTGAACAGGAAGGGGGCAGCCTCCATCAGTTCGTAGAGGCCCACGCCGATGATGGGCGGTGCCAGAAAGCTCAGGCCCGCCAGCGACATCATCAGGCCCGCGACGGCGCCCTGCTCATGCGGCCCGACCGAGAGGGAGGATCCTGCCGTAAAGCCGGGGCGGGCAAAGCCGACCCCCATCGACACCACGGCATAGCCGACCACCACCCCGAAGAAGCCGGGCGAGGCGATACTCATCGCATTGCCGATGAGGGCCAGTGCCGCGCCCCAGCGCAGCAGGTCGCGGGGCTCCATCCGGAGCATGGGGATCAGGCCCCACTGGACCATCAGGGTCGCGGCCGCCCCTGCCAGCATGGCCACGCCGATGAAGGGCTGGGCCTGGGCCGGTGCCAGCCCTTCAATCGCCAGCTCGTCGATAACGTGAAAGCCGAGGACCGAGATGTTGATGGCCTGCACGGCCATCAGGGCGATGCCGTACAGAAGATAATCCTTGATGCGCGGATCCCGCCACAGGCCGCGTCCGGGATCGCGCAGCCGGTCGGTCGGCTGGCGCACGACATCGCCGCTGGGCAGATAGCGCCAGACCGCCCACAGCACGACCGCCCCCATGGTGGCAAAGGCATACATGGGACCCGCCAGTCCCACGAGCGGCAGAACGAAGAAGGGGGCCAGCGCCGGGCCGATCACCGTGCCGAGCCCCTGGGCCGAGGCCAGCCAGCTCATCGCCTGGGTCCGCTGGGCGGGACTGGTACGGTCGGCGACATAGGCCTGGGAGGCTATGGGCGCGGCCGAGCCGAACAGGCCGTAGACGGTGCGAGCCACCACCATCAGCGAGAAGGCGACGACCGCCAGAAGCCAGCCCTCCAGCCCCGCCGTGGCCGCCAGACCGAAGCCGCTCATCGAGACGACGAAGCCGCCCAGCCCGATCAGGATGACGCGTTTCCGACCCAGGCGGTCCGACAGCCGCGCCCAGACCGGCGAGGTCAGGGTCCACATCAGGGCCGAGATGGCAAAGGCCCCGGCCACCAGGGTGTCGGACAGTTCGAACGCCCGCCCCAGAGCCGGCAGCACCGACTGCAGTGCCATATTGCCGGCCGCCGCGATCAGGCTGACCGCGAACAGAAGCATGAAGGTGGGGCTCTTGAGGTTCACCCGGTCTCGATAGGCCCGGACGCCGGGGTCTGACCAGAGGCGGGCCCGGCGGAGGGATCACTTCGTGTCGCCGCAGATTTCCGCCGGCGGCCGTCCGACAGGTTCAGGCCGTCGCGAATTTCGGTGAGGTCGGTGCCGGGCGCGATGACCAGCAGCTTCTCGGGCGTGCGCGCATTGGTGGCGACCACGGCCCCCTTGGGACACAGGTCGAAACAGCCGGTCTCGACCACGGCCACGCGGGCCTTCAGCCCCTTGCCCGGCTTCAGCCAGCGCTTTAGCGCCTTCCTGAGGCTGCGGTCCTGATCCGGGCCAAAACCCTTGCGCTTCAGCTTCTTCGTGCATTTGCGGCAGACCAGAACCACGTCCTGCCACTCGGTCTTCGCGGTCTTGATGGGCATGGCGCTCCAGATTGGTCGGGCCCCCGGCTTGTGCAAGCCGCGCCGAGGGCACAGCATGGCCTGAGGCAGGGAGGCTGAGGATGATCCGATACCTGAAACGCATGACAGTCCTGATGGGGGTCACGACGGCTCTGGCGATGACGGCGGCTGCGCCGGCGAATGCCCAGTCCATCGAGTCGGCGCAGATCGAGGCGGCGGTTGAGGCGGTCATGCCCGATGTCGTCCTGTGGCGGCGGGACTTTCACCAGAATCCCGAGCTGGGCTTTGCCGAGCATCGCACGGCCGAGGCGATCGCCGACCATCTGCGTGGGCTGGGACTGGAGGTCCGGGTCGGGGTCGGCAAGACCGGCGTGGTCGGCATTCTGCGTGGGGGTCGTCCGGGCAGGACCGTCGCGCTTCGGGCCGATATGGACGCCCTGCCGGTCGAGGAGGCGACGGGCCTGCCGTTCGCCTCGACCGCAACCGGGACCTATCAGGGGCGCACCGTGCCGGTCGCCCACGCTTGTGGCCATGACGCCCATATCGCCATGCTGATGGGCGCGGCCGAGGTGCTGGCCGGCATGCGCGACCAGATTTCCGGCACCGTCGTCTTTATCTTCCAGCCTGCCGAGGAAGGGGCCCCTCCGGGTGAGCCCATGGGCGGGGCGGCGCTGATGATCGCCGAAGGGGCGCTGGACGATCCCCGGCCCGAGGCGATCTTCGGCCTGCACGTCGTGCCCGGCCTGCCGGGCACGATCTTCTACCGGCCCGAGGGGTTCATGGCGGCGTCGGACCGGGTCGACATCGTCCTGTCCGGGCGCCAGACACACGGCGCCTGGCCCTGGAAAGGCATTGATATCATTGCCGTTGCCGGCCAGGTGGTAGAGACCGTCAACACGCTGACAGCCCGCACGGTCGACCCGACCGCGACGCCGACCGTCTTCACCATCGCCACGATCGAGGCGGGGGTGCGCTACAACATCATCCCCGATGAGGCACGGCTGAGCGGGACACTGCGAACCTTTGACGTGGCACAGCGCGATGATCTGGTGGCGCGGGCCGAGGCGGCCATCGGCCATGTAGCCGAAGCCTATGGCGCGACGGCGGAATTCTCGGTCCGGCAGAACGCGGCGCTCGTCTATAACGACCCGGCGCTGTCGGCCTGGCTGGCCCCGGTTCTGGAGGAAGCGGCGGGCGAGGGCCAGGTCAATCCAGCCGTCCCGCCGACCACGGTGGCCGAGGATTTCAGCTACTACCAGCGAGAAATTCCGGGCGTTTTCTATCATCTGGGCGCCAGCGCCGCGGGGGTGGATCCGGCGACCTCGGCGCCCAATCACTCACCGATGTTCGACGTGAACGAGGACGTGCTGATCGTGGGCGTGCGGGCCCATGTGCTGACCGCGCTGAGGTTCCTGGAACAGTAGGAATTTCAGGTGGTTCGGGCGAACCAGGTGCGGATCACGGCGGCGTAGATGTCCGTCAGGGATTCCAGCTGGCTGACCGGCACCTGCTCGTCGATCTGGTGCATGGTCTGGCCGACCAGACCCAGCTCCAGCACGGGACAAAGCGCGCGGATGAAGCGGGCGTCGGAAGTGCCGCCGGTTGTCGAGCTTTCCGGCCGGATACCCTCGACACCCTCTACGGCGGCCTCGACAGCCTCTACGAGCGGACCGCGATCGGTGAGGAAGGCGTCGCCGGAGCACAGGTGCTCGAGCGTGATGGCCAGACCGGTCTCGGTGGCGACCTCGGCGGCCTGGTCGTCCAGCCATTTCGACAGGGCATCGCCCGTGTGGGTCGGGTTGAAGCGGATGTTCAGCCGGGCCATCGCCTCGGCCGGAATGACGTTGGACGCCGGATTGCCGACGTCGACCGTGGTGATCTCGAGGTTCGAAGGCGGGAACTCGGGATAGCCGTCGTCGAGATGGGCCTCGGCCAGACGGTTCAGCAGGCGGACCAGAACCGGCACCGGATTGGCGGCCCGGTCGGGATAGGCGACGTGGCCTTGGCGGCCCTTGACGGTGATCCAGCTGTTCAGCGAGCCGCGCCGGCCGACCTTGATCATGTCGCCGAGACGCTGGGAGGAGGAGGGCTCGCCGACCACACAGGCGTCGATCCGCTCGCCCTCGGTCCTGAGTTGCTCAACGACGCGCTTGGTGCCGTGCAGGGCCGGGCCTTCTTCGTCGCCGGTGATCAGGAAGGACAGGGAGCCGGGCACGCCGCCCCCCTCCTTTTGGTAATCGGCCAGCACGCGCGAGACGGCGGCGACCCAGCAGGCGATGCCGCCCTTCATGTCGACCGCGCCCCGGCCGAACAGCACGCCATCCCGGACCTCGGCGGCGAAGGGATCGTGCGACCAGGCGGCGACCGTGCCGGTCGGCACGACATCGGTGTGGCCGGCGAAACAGAGGTTCGGACCCTCGCTACCCAGCCGGGCATAGAGGTTGGGCGTGCCCTCGAACGGCAGGTCGCGGCAGGTGAAGCCCAGCTCTTCCAGCGCCCCCTTCAGCGTCGCCATCGCCCCGGCGTCGACCGGGGTGACGGAGGGACTGCGGATCAGGTCGCGGGTCAGGGCGACGGGATCGATCAGGTGGGCTGGTCTTGTCATGAGGCCATGCTTTAGGAGGTGTCAGGACCTGCGAGAAGACCCCATGCCCCGTATCGATCTGAACACCGCGCCCCGGGCCGACGGCACGACCTATCCCGAGGAACACGCCGGGCCGTGCAAGCCGCGCCGGCGTCTGAAGCTGGGCGATGCCGTGGGGCTGGACCAGTTCGGGGTGAACCATCTGACCCTGCCGCCCGGCGCCTGGTCCAGCCAGCGTCACTGGCACGAGGGCGAGGATGAATTCGTGTGGGTGCTGTCGGGCGAGGTGGTGCTGGTCGAAGATGAGGGCGAGACCGTGCTGCGCGCCGGCGACTGTGCCGGGTTCAAGGCGGGGGTTCCGAACGGCCACAAGCTGGAAAACCGCACCGATCAGGACGCCGTCCTTCTGGAGGTCGGCACTCGCAAGCCCGGTGGTGACCAGGGCGAGTATCCCGACATCGACATGACCTTCCGCTCGGGCGTCTATTCGCACCGCGACGGCACCCCCTATCCGAAATACGACCGCCGCACGTGAGCGACGACGGACCCGTTTCCTCCCCCCTGAGCGAAGGCCCAGCCAGCCCCTGGTCGGTGCCCGATTTCCGCTGGCTGTGGATCGGGCGGCTGAGTGCCGTCCTCGGCATCCAGATCCAGTCCTCGGCCCTGTTGTGGCAGGTCTATGAGATCGCCCGACGCGACCATCCGATCGAACAGGCCAGCCTGTATCTGGGCCTTGTCGGTCTGGCGCAATTCCTGCCGCTGCTGGCCCTGACCCTGCCCGCCGGGGCCATGGCCGACCGGCGCGACCGCAAGACGACCGTCATCCTGTCGGTGCTGGTCGAGGGCAGCTGCGCAGCGGGGTTTCTGGCGCTGGCGCTGCATGGCAATCCGCCGCTGTGGGGGCTGCTGGCCATCGCCGCCGTATTCGGCGCGGCGCGCGCCTTTCTGGCCCCCGCGACCCAGGCCTTCCTGCCCATGGTGGTTGGACGCCGCGCGCTGGCCCCCGCCATCGCGGCCCAGTCGATCGCCTTTCAGACCGGCGCCATCGCGGGCCCCGCGCTGGGCGGGTTGATCGTCGGCCTGTCGGTGCCGCTGGCCTATGGGGTGTCGGCGGCCCTGTTCGGGGTAGCGGTGCTGTCGCTGCTGCTGATCCGCACCTCGGGCCGCCCGCCGGTAATCCAGACGGGGCTGACCCGCCTTCAGGCCGTGACAGAGGGCCTGCGCTACGTCTGGAAGACCAAGATCGTCTTGGGCGCCATCTCGCTGGATCTGGTGGTGGTCATGCTGGCGGGGGTGGCCCTGCTGACCCCGGTGTTCGCGCGCGACATCCTGCATGTGGGGGCGCTGGGCTTCGGCCTGCTCAGGGCCTCATTCGGGGTCGGGGCGCTGGGGATGGCGGTCTGTCTCAGCCGGTTTCCGATCACGCGGAACGGCGGCACCTGGATGCTGGCAGCGGTCGCCGTGTTCGGCCTCTGCACCCTGACGTTTGGCCTGTCGCGGTTCGCCTGGCTGTCGGGGCTGGTGCTGCTGATCGGGGGGGCGGCAGACATGATCAGCGTCAACATCCGCCAGACCCTGATCCAGCTGGCCACGCCCGATCACATGCGCGGCCGGGTCAGCTCGGTCTCCATGCTGTTCATCGGCGCCTCAAACGAACTGGGCGAGGCCTATTCCGGCGTCATGGTGCGCCTGCTGGGCCCGGTGGGCGCTGCGGTGTTCGGGGGGTTGGGTGCGCTGGCCTCCACCGGCCTCTGGGCCAAAATGTTCCCGGACCTGAGGAAGGCGGACCGGCTGGAGTGAGGCCGCGCCGCGCGATCAGGCGTGCAGTGCGGGGGTCGGCGGCTGTATCGCCCGGACGGGGGCACGGCCGGTCAGGGCCAGCTCGGCCTGGATGAAGACGAAGGCCAGGATGGTGACGGCCTCGGCCATCTCCTCGAACAGTTCGTGCTGGAGGAGCACGCCGGCCGAGACCAGCAGGGCGATGCGAACGACCGAGGGCCGATCGAGCGGGGGCTGATGCAGCAAGGGAGCCAGCCACCGCGGGCGGAGGCTCAGCAGACCGGCCGCGACCACCAAGCCCCAGCCGACCGCCGCATAGGCGATGTCGTAGAGGCGCGGGGACAGGAAGTTGTGCAGATTGGTCTCGGCCTGCAGATTTTCGGAGGCGAAGGCGCCGGTCGAGGTCCAGTGGAAGATGTGCTGGCCCCAGCTGGCCTCTTCCCCGAAGGCCAGGATTCCGAACAGGGCGACGAGTGCCCAGAAGCCGGACTTGAGGGCGTTTCGCGAGACAACCGCCTCCCGGGCAGCCAGCAGGACGATCAGGATCAGGCCGACGGCGGTGACGGTTTCCACCACGCCGCCGTCATAGGTCTCGGCCCCGAACAGCCAGGGCGCCGCCAGCCCTTGTCGCCACAGGAACAGGGTAACAGGCACCAGCGCGCCCCAGGTCACCAGCAGGACGCCGATGCCGACACGGGACAAGGCGGCCCGCGCGGGGTCTGCGCCTCTCTCCCGGACCTGCCATGCATGCACGCACACGCCCAGGCCGCACAGCCCGGCCAGACCTGTACTCATCGCCATCCAGGACATGGCAGCCTCCTGAGGCCCTGTTGCGAAGTGATCCGGGCCGGGACGATTTGAGCAGGATGCGTGCCAGTGGGGGGGAGTTGGCTGCACCCGGCGCTTGCCGCGAGGACGCCTCAGGCGCTCAAAAAATACGGGCGGCTGGCAACCGGGTCGGGAGTTGTCCCGAAGCGCTTCTCAGGGCTATGGTCAACCATGCGCCGTTTAATTCGCCCCGGTCTCAAAGCCGCCTCTATGTGCATCGGGATAATGCTGATGACCGCTTCGGCGGCTGCGGCTGCTCCCGATTGCCAACGCACCGGATTGAACTCGGGCGAGCCGCTGGTGACGTCGGGCGAAGCGGCCAAAGCCATCTTTCTGGCGGTGGAGGGCGACGCCTTTCCGCAGTCGGATCGGGTCGGCTATCCAGCCGTTGGGGTAACCGATGAGGGAGAATGGTGGTTCGTGTTTCGATACCGGCCTCCGATGGTCAATCCCGACGGCAGTACCACCTCGACCCGGGGTGGCGGGCAGCTGTCCCTGAAAATTTCAAAGTGTGATGCCAGAATTTCCGATGTCACGCTGAGCCGCTGAAGCTCGTTGGCGGGCTACGGAGGGTTTCCGTCACACCTTGGCGGAGCGGTGCTAAGCCCGGAAATGTTTCGACAGCTTCAGGCCTTGGCTCTGGTAGTGGCTGCCGCCTTCGCCGTAGAGGCGATCGGGGCGTTCGGTCAGGGGTTCATAGACCAGCCGGGCGACGATCTGGCCGTGCTCCAGCATGAAGGGGGTGTCGTGGGTGCGGACCTCGAGCACGCCCTTCGAGCCCGCGCCGTGCGCCTCGTCGGTGCCGAAGCCGGGGTCGAAGAAGCCGGCATAGTGGACGCGGAACTCGCCGACCGAAGGGTCGATGGGGGTCATTTCGGCGGCCTGGTCGACCGGGATCTCGACGGCTTCGCGTGAGGCGAGGATGTAAAATTCGCCGGGGTCCAGCATCAACTCGCCGCGTTGGGCGCGCAGCGGCTCCCAGAAGTCGGCGGGGTCGTGGCCGTTGACCTTGTCCAGGTCGATGAGGCCGGCGTGGCGCCGCCCGCGATAGCCGACAATGCCGCCCTCTGTGTCGAAGGCCAGATCGACGCCGACGCTGCGGGTCTCGAGGTGCGGGGGCTCGCCCACCTTGAGGCGCAGCTGGTTCAGCCGGGTGCCGGGTCGGACCAGCACCGAGAAGGTCTGGGGCGCGATCTCGAGATAGAGGGGACCGTCATAGCCCTCGGCCACATCGTCAAAGGTGGCGCCCCGGTCGGTCATCAGGCGGACGAACACATCGACGCGGCCCGTCGAGCTCTTCGGATTGGCGCGGGCGACCACACCTTTCGGCAGGCTGAGCCGCTCCTGCAGCTTGACGATATAGACGCAGCCCTTTTCCAGCACCGCGCCGCCGTCGAGGTCGATGGTGTGCATGACCACGTCCTGGATGCGGGTCTCGACCGTCCGCTCACCCGGCAGGAAGGAGGCGCGCACCCGCCAGCCCCGGTCGGACAGGCGCAGGTCGAGGCTGGCTGGCTGGACCTGATCGGCGTCGAAGGGCGTGTCGGTGGTGATGGCGCCCGTGGCGATCAGGGTGTCGATGGCCTGGCAGGGCAGGATGCCGGGGCGGGAGGCGTCAAAGGTCATGGGGGATGTTCCACGGATTTCGGCGCGAGTCGTCAAGCGGAAACGGGCTTGCGGCGGACACGCGGCGGGGCGAGCATGGGGGCATGTATGAGAGTTCCGCCTATACCGCCGAGACCCGGGGAGTCCGGGTCAAGGTCCAGCCCAGCTATCTGGCCGGGCGCTCGAACCCCGATGAGGGGCTTTGGGTCTGGGCCTATCAGATCGAGATCGTCAATCTGACCGGGGTGCCGGTGCAGCTGTTGTCGCGCCACTGGATCATCACCGACGCAACGGGCCGCGAGGAGGTGGTGATCGGCGACGGCGTGGTCGGCGAACAGCCGGTCATCGCGCCCGGCGACAGCCACAGCTATGCCTCGGGCTGCCCGCTTCCGACGCCCTCGGGCGCCATGCGCGGCAGCTATGTGATGGAGACGCCCGACGGCGAACGGTTCGAGGCCGAAATCCCCGCCTTCAGCCTGGACGTGCCGGGGGCCAGGATATTGAACTGAGGCTGCCGTCTCCTCCCCATCGTGATGGGGAGGGGGACCGCGTAGCGGTGGAGGGGCTCTTCAGATCGCGCTTGTGGCCCAGAACCCCTCCGTCACGGCGCCTTGCGCCGCGCCACCTCCCCGTCTTCGACAGGGAGGAGACAAGAGGCCGGGGCTGCGTCAACCCGGAGAACCGCAGCCCCGCCCCCCGAAGGCTCGCCCGACCCGAAGGCCCGGCGAGGGGGTGGTGGCCCAACAAGGGGCGATCGTGAAGGGGTGCTAGTGAGCAGTGAGTAGTGAGCAGGGCACGTGAGGGACGGTGCCGATCCGGTGATGACCGCAGCGACGCGCGTCACCCCAGCCTTCTACTCACTACTCACTGGCACTGCTCACCAGCACCCACCTGGATCAGATGTACCGACGCAGGCTGCGGGCGAGGTCGGAGCTGCCGTCCTTGCTGCCGCGCTTGACCTGGGGCTGGTAGGCGACCCGGGCGTGCTCGACGCAATAGACCCCTTCCGAGGCGCGACGGCCGCAGAAGCTGAACTCGGTCGAGGACGGGTCACCGATCGGCCATTTGCACATGTGGGCGCCCAGCGTCATGACCGTGGCGGTGCCGGGCAGCTCGGGCGCGGGCTCGGGCCGGGGCGGCGTGACCGGGCGCGGCTGGGCGGCCTCGATCCGGCGCGGGGCCGAGGGCTGGGCCGGAGCGGGTGCTGCGGCGCGCGGCCGGGTCGGACGATAGTTGGTGCGGGCCGGCTGGCTGGGGGCGGCGCGCCCCGACAGGCCCAGACGGTGCACCTTGCCGATCACGGCGTTGCGGGTGACGCCGCCGCCCAGGGCCTTGGCGATCTGACTGGCCGACTGTCCCTCAAGCCAGAGCTTGGTCAGTGCGCCCACGCGGTCCTCGGTCCAGCCTGCGGTCATGCCATCCTCCCGGTTTGGTCGATTCAACATCTTGCGTCAGGTGCCAAGATTGGCGGCCCCGACCTACAACCAGTCGTAAACCTCTCGTTAACAGACGCAAGATGTGCGATTCGGAGTGTCCACAGAAACCACATCTTGAATCGGCGTTCGGTGAAGCCGCTGTGCCCCTCGCGGCTTGAACCGGCGCCGTATCGGGCGCATCTGGCCGACATGACCGAACCGACGACCGCCTCTTCCGCAACCCTTGCCGATCTCGCCACCGCGGAGGCCGCCAAAGGCCCGCCCGTGCCGCGCCGCTATGCCGGGATCAACGGCATCGGCGTCTGGACCCTGTACCAGCGCGAGGTGCGCCGCTTCTGGAAGGTAGGCGCCCAGACGGTGGCCGCGCCGGTGGTCACGACCCTGCTCTACATGCTGGTGTTCGTGGTGGCCTTCGAGGGCGGCCGGCCGCCCCTGCACGGCACGCCGTTTGCCGAGTTCGTGGCGCCGGGCTTGATCATGATGGCCATGCTGAACAACGCCTTCGCCAACTCATCCTCCAGCCTGATCCAGGCCAAGATCATGGGCACGGCCACCGACTTCCTGACCCCGCCGCTCAGCCCGCTGGAGCTGACCATCGGCTTTACCCTGGGGGCGGCGACGCGCGGCCTGGCGGTCGGGCTGGTGACCGCCCTGTGCGTGCTGCCGTTCGCCCAGCTTGAGATCCAGAACATCGGCCTGATCCTGTGGTTCGGCCTGTGTGCATGTCTGCTGATGGGGATGGTCGGGGTGCTGGCCGGTCTGTGGAGCGAGAAGTTCGACCAGCTGTCGGCCGTACAGAACTTTCTGGTCATGCCGCTGACCTTCCTGTCGGGCGCCTTTTATCTGGTCGAACGCCTGCCCGAGCCGTTCGCCACCTTCAGCCGCTTCAACCCCTTCTTCTATCTGATCGACGGCTTCCGCGCGGGCTTCATCGGCCACGCCGAAAGCAACCTTCTGATCGGCGGGATCGCGGCCGGAGTGCTGACCCTGACGCTGGCGGTCACCTGCTGGGCCGTCTTCCGCTCGGGCTGGCGGCTGAAGAGCTGATTGCAGCGCCGTCCCTCGGTGTTGACTAAGCGGGGGCGGAGTCCGACAACGCCTGACGTCTGTTTTATCGGTCCCGGTGCCGTCTGTGCGCCGGGGCCTTCGTCTTTTGGAGGTCTGATCCCGTGTCCAGCCATCTGATGGGTGTCTACAACCGTGCGCCGCTGGCCGTGGATCACGGCAAGGGGTCGCGCCTGTATGCGACCAACGGCACCGTCTATCTGGACTGCGTCTCGGGCATCTCGACGAACGCGCTGGGCCACGCCCACCCACGACTGGTGCAGGCGGTCAAGGATCAGGCCGAAAAGCTGTGGCACGTCTCGAACATCTTCCAGATCCCGGGTCAGGAAGAGCTGGCCGACCGGCTGTGCGCCGACAGCTTTGCCGATGCGGTGTTCTTCACCAACTCGGGCTCGGAAGCGGTCGAGTGCGCGCTGAAGACAGCCCGCAAGTACCATCATGCCAACGGCCAGCCGGAGCGGATCGAGATCTACGGCTTTGACGGCTCGTTCCACGGCCGCACCTATGGCGCCATCAATGCGGCCGGCAATCCCAACTATGTCGAGGGCTTCGGCCCGCGCCTGCCCGGCTATTCGCAGCTGACCTTCGGCGACCACGAGGCCATCAAGGCGGCTATTGCCAGGCCCGATACGGCGGCCATCATCCTGGAGCCCGTGCAGGGCGAGGGCGGCGCCCGCTCGGTGCCCGAGGTCTGCCTGCGCGGCCTGCGCGAGCTGTGCGACGAGCACGGCGTGCTGATCATCTTCGACGAGGTCCAGTGCGGCATGGGCCGGACGGGCAAGCTGTGGGCCCACGAATGGGCGGGCATGGCGCCCGACATCATGGCGATCGCCAAGGCGCTGGGCGGCGGCTTCCCGGTCGGGGCGTGCCTGGCGTCGGAAAAGGCGGCCAAGGGCATGACGGTCGGCGTGCACGGCTCGACCTTCGGCGGCAATCCGCTGGCCATGGCGGTCGGTCTGGCGGCCTATGACGAGATCGCGAAGCCCGAGACCCTGGAGAACGTGCGCGAAATCGCCGGCTATCTGAAGCAGCAGCTCGCCGGCCTGCAGGAGCGCTTCCCCGATGTGATCGAGGACGTGCGCGGCAAGGGCCTGCTGATCGGCATCAAGCTCAAGCCCAACAACCGCGAATTCATGGGCTGGGCCCGCGACGAGAACCAGCTTCTGGTGGCCGGGGGCGGCGACAACTGCGTGCGCATGCTGCCGCCGCTGAACTTCACCCGGGAAGATGCCGCCGAGGCCATCGCCCGTTTTGAAAAGACCTGCGAGTTCGCCCGGTCGAAGGCCGGCTGACGGAGGCCGTCATGGTGCGTCACTTCCTCGATCTCTCCCGGCTGTCGGCCGAAGACCTGCGGGCCATTCTGGACGACGCCCATGCGCGCAAGGCGGCGCGCCGTGACAAGCCGAAGGGGTGGGTCGATGCCGACGCGCCGGCGCGCGATCATGTGCTGGCGATGATCTTCGAGAAGAACTCGACCCGCACCCGGTTCAGCTTTGACGCGGCCATCCGTCAGCTGGGCGGCTCGTCGATCATCGCGACGGCGTCCGACATGCAGCTGGGGCGCGGCGAGCCGGTCGAGGACACGGCGCGGGTGCTGTCGCGCATGGTGGATGCGGTGATGATCCGCGCCAACGATCATGAGGATGTCGAGCGCTTCGCCCGCTTCGCCAGTGTGCCGGTGATCAACGGCCTGACGGATCGCAGCCACCCCTGCCAGATTCTGGCGGACCTGATGACGGTCGAGGAGCATCGCGGGCCGGTGAAGGGCATGACCTTTGCCTGGATCGGCGACGGCAACAATGTGTGCCACAGCTTCATGCATGCGGCGCCCAAGCTGGGCTTTCACCTGAATGTCGCCTGCCCGCCCGAATACCATCCCGACCTGCGCGATCTGACCATCGGCGGATCGTCGGTGACGCTCACGTCCAACCCCCATGACGCGGTCAAGGGCGCCGATGTGGTGGTCACCGACACCTGGGTGTCGATGGGCGATCAGGACTATGAGGACCGGCTGGAGGCCTTCGAGGGCTATACGGTCGACGAGGCGCTGATGGAGGAGGCCGCCGACGGCGCCGCCTTCCTGCACTGCCTGCCGGCGCACCGGGGCGAGGAGGTCACCGATGCGGTGATCGATGGTCCTCGCTCGCTGGTCTGGGACGAGGCGGAAAACCGCATCCACGCCCAGAAGGCCGTTCTGGCCTGGTGTTTGGGCGGCTGATCTCCTAGGGCGCAGGCTCACCTGATCGGTCGGCCGTTGCTGTTCTTGCTCCCCAGTCCTAGTGTGGGCGAGGAGGGGCGGTATGCGATCTCACGCCGAGAAAACGCTGATCTGGACTCGGATGGGGGTTATTGCGACCATCATCGGGACCGTGATCGCCCTCGGAAACTGCGCCGAAGGGAGAGGAGGGGGCGAGAAGTATCCTTCGTCTTCCACGTGGCCCTTGGCGTCCAACGACAGCCCGACGGTACCTCATTCGCCCGGCATGCAGAACGAAGTCCCAGAGAGCGCAGTAGCGGCGCGCGCGACCGAGCACTGGGACGGTCCGCAATCCTTGGCGGAGGCCCCAGACCGCTCATCTTTCGGAGTTGCCTCTACCGAGGTGGAAGTTCGTCAGGCCAATCCCGATGAGGCTAGTGTTTCCGAAGTCTCCGCAGCCCCGCAGCCGCTTGTCTTCAAAAATAGAAGCGACGGAAGCGATGTCGCCCCTACTGTGGATCAAAATAGTCCTGCTAGGATAGTTCTTGGGAACCAAGGCCAATGAATAAGATGTCTAACGCTTTTGCGCTCGCTGTCTGTGTCGCTACGGTCCCGACCTCGGTGGTCGCACAAGTTGCTTCGAACACAGGAGAGCCTCAGGGCACTGTTTCTGACCGGCTCACCGTCGCATCCACGGATCCCATAATTTATGAGTGTAACAGGTACGGTGTTGAAAGTTGTTTCCGTGTGTATTTTGAAATCAGGCCGACATTGAGCGAGTCTATTCCCGTGGCTTTTATCGGGACGCGGTCTCAACCCTATCAGACCCAAGCGTTTGCCGGCACCGGTGCGACATGCGAGGCGCGGATCTTAGGCGGGCTCCCCCGCGCTGCACACTTTACGAATGGCGCAGTCCAATGGGACGAGCAGCCGTTTGAGGTCACTCCTACAAAGGCTGCCACCTATATGGTCGAGTTCGGCTGCGACGGCAGGCTTCTGCCTGGCGATGAAGTGACCGTACAAATCACCTTGGCTGCGGACCCAACCCGGCGCGGCGAGCAAATATTGAGATATGTCTTTTCACGCCTTGTTCTGAACAGCGGTCGGTAGCGGGCTTGTTCAAGTGGAATGGTCGCCCTTGCGGCCGTTGCGGTTGCCGAAGGCGCCGCGGTGCCAGGCGAGGATGCCCAGATAGCCGACGATGGCGCCGACGATCAGGCCGATCATGCCATCCAGCACGGCCGCGCCCACGAGGGCCACGGCGATGAGGATCAGCCAGTCGGTGGTGCGGAAGGCTTTCAGATGGGCGCGGATCTCGTCCATGGGTCTGGTCCTCAGTGCGCCAGATCGACGTCGACCACGTCGCCGCTGTCGGGCGTGGTCCTGGTGACATTGGCCTTGAGCACCTCATAGGCGAAACCAAAGGCACCCTTGTCGGAGACCCAGACGCGACCGTCGCCCGGCGCGAATTTCAGCATGACCAGATTCGGGTCTTCCTTGCCCTCCGGGTACCAGGCGGCGACCACGGGGTTCCACCATTTGTCGACCTTTTGACGGTCTTGCTCGCGGGTCAGCTTGCCATGGATGCAGGCAAAGACGTGCTGGTCCTTGGCGGCGTAGGTGAACATGGCGGTAGCGCCCGTGCCGACGTCACGCACCAGGTCGGTGTCGTCGCGGGTGTAGAACCAGATGGTGTCCGTTTCCTCGTCGCGGAATGCGGTCATCGGTTGGCTGTGATAGCCCGGCCGGTCGAGGCCCAGCATGCCGGTGTTGGACTTTTTGAGGTGCTTCCAGAATTCGGTTTCGGCGTCGGCGGGGCTGAGGTGGTCGGCCATGAAGGGCTCCTGTTTCGGGGTTCCCTCCAAGAACAGGCCGGGCCGCCGTCCGGTTCCGGGATCAGCCGCGCAACAGGGTCGCCAGATGCACGGCCAGCGCCAGGGCCACGGCCATGGCGACGATCATGAAAAACCGCCAGGGGACAAGCCGAGGGCCTCGCCGGGGGTCGGGCGGACGGGCCCCCCGCCAGCCGCTGAACAGGCCAAAGCCGATCACGACGGCGAGGACAATGAGGGTCAGGGTCAGCGGCATGGGCGGTCCGTGGGGCGCCGGAAAGCAGACGGAACCCGCGCTCCGCACCTTTCCAGAGGGTTAATCTTTACGAGCCGTTAACCCTGTCTGTTCAGAAAATCAGCCAGAGGCGGGACGGTCGACGCTGGATGTCCACAGGAAGATGGCGGCATCGCTATATCTTGGGGTTAACCACACGTTTACACCCCTGATCTGGATCAGTAGCGTCAATGTCTAGAGGTCGGGAGGCGAATCAGTGAGCGCAGCCGCGCCGTGGAGCGTGAAGGGGATAGACCCCAAGGCCCGCGAAGTCGCCAAGGACCTTGCCCGTCGCTCGGGCATGACCCTCGGCGAGTGGCTGAACTCCATGATCATGGAAGGCGACGACGAGGACGGCATTGTCCCGCTGCAGCGCCGGGCCCACGCCGCAGACATCTACGAACGCCGCAGCCGCAGCCGTCGTCTGGACGATGTCTATGGTCTGGACGGGGGTGACCCGGTCCAGCGCCTGTCGGCCACGGTCGAGATGATGGCCGAGCGGCTGGAGGCAGCCGAGCGCCGCTCGACGCTCGCCATTCAGGGCGTGGATCAGGCCGTCGCCGGTCTGGTCCGGCGGCTGGACGCGCAGGATGGACGCGACGGCGGGCTGAATCGCCGCATCGACGACATCGCCGAGGAACTGCGCGAGGGCCATCGTCGCCTGCGCCGCTTCGAACAGGAAACCGGTCCGACCACGGCCGAAGGATTCGCCAAGACCGAAACCGCCATCGGCGCCCTGTCCAGCCGGTTGTACGACATCGAGGAACGCCAGCGCCTGGGCACGCACGAGCTGCGCCAGCGGCTGGATGCCGTCGAAAAGACCGCCGAGGCCAATCGCGGTGTCGAGATTCTGGAGCACGTCGGCCGCCGTCTGGATGACGCCCAGTCGCGCACCAATGAGGCGCTGCGCGGGCTGGAGCGGGCCTTCTCGGAACTGGATCGCCGGATGGGCCTGTCCGAGGCACGGGCCGAGGCGCGCGGTCGCGGACCGGATCCCGCCGAGCGCTACGAGGGCAAGCTGGAGAAGCTGGCCGAGGCCCTGACCCGTCAGGTCGAAGCCAGCCGGTCGGAGATGCTGCACCGACTGGATACGGCCCAGTCGGAAAACCGCATGGAGCGGGTCGAGCGCGCGGTCGCAGCGCTGGGCGACCAGCTGCGGCAGGCCGAGCGCGGGTCGGCCCAGGCCGTCGAGGCCATGGGCCGCGAGGTGCTGCGCATCGCCCAGAACCTGAATGGCCGCGTCCAGAAGATCGAGGTCGATGGCCCGGCGCGCATGGACCGTCTGGAACGCGATCTGGAGATCAAGACCCAGGGCATGGAGCGCCGTCTGGTCGCCAGCGAGGACCGCAATGCGCTGGCGCTCGAGAAGCTGGGCAATGAGATCGGCCGCATCTCGGATCGTCTGAGCGAACGGATCGCCGAGTCCGAGCGCCGGTCCAGCCAGGCGCTGGACGAGATCGGCCAGAAGCTGAACGACAGTTCCTCGCGCATCGAACAACGCTATGACCGCGCCTCGGGCGAACTGGCCGAGCGCATGCGCCAGAGCGAGGAGCGCACCGCCCGCCTGCTGGCTGAGGCCCGCGAGAGCATGGCCCGCCGCACCGAGCCCGAGGCGGCCCGTCCGGAACCGGTCGCAGAACCCGCACCCCAACCTGAAGCCCCGCCGCAGCCGTCGGACTGGCGCGCGGGCGCCTTTGGTGTCGCCGCCCTGGCCGATGATCCCATCTGGTCGAGCGACCCGATGGACGGCCCGGCTGACCCCTTCCCGACCGGGGGCGCGGTGAGCGCCGAGCCGGCGGCGGCCCCGGCGCCCGAGCCCGAGGTCGAGCCCGAACCCCACACGCCCGCCTTCGCCGCACCCCGCGCGACATCGACCCCGTTCGGCAGCCCGGCGGCGGCCAATCCGGCCCCGACCCTGACTGCGCCCACGGACTTTGGCGGGGCCGATGTGTCGGACGCCCTGGCGGCCACGGCGCCGGACGATGACGAGTTCTCGGCCGAGACCGAATTCGTGAACCCGCGGGCCCTGCGGGCCGCCGCCGCCGCCGGTCGCGCGTCCAGTAGCACCCGGGGAGCCGTCGAGGCCGCCCGCGCGGCCATGGCCACGCCCGAACCGGAAGCCCCGCGCTCGGCCTTCGGCCTGAAGAAGGGCGGCAAGTCCCGCCTGCAGGAGCGGATGGACCGCCAGGCCAGCCGTGAAGGCTCGACGATGAAGAAGGCGCTGGGCGCCTCGGCCGTCGCGGTGACCCTGATGGGCGGCCTCTATGCCTTTACCGAACTGACGGGTCAGGCCCTGCCGTGGCAGTCGTCGGAGCCGGGCAATCCGGCCGAGACCACGCCGCTGGTGGCGCTGGCGACGCCGGTTGCTCCTCTGTCGGCCGAGACGGTGGCGCAGGCCACGGACCTGTACGAACAGGCCCTGACCGCCATCGAGGAAGACAAGCCCGAGGGCCTGGACCTGCTGACGCAATCGGCCGAGCTGGGCTATGGGCCGGCGCAGCTGATGCTGGCGGGCCTGTATGAAACAGGCGATGCGGGCGCCCCCGTCGACATGGGCGAAAGCTTGACCTGGACGCGGCGCTCGGCCGAGGGCGGCTATCCGCGCGGCATGTTCGCCTATGGGATGCGCCTGTTCGAGGGCGCCGACGGCACCCCCGACCGCCCGACCGGTCTGGACTGGATCGAGCGCGCGGCGCGGGCCGGTCTGGTCGACGCCCAGTTCAATGCCGCCGTCATTCACGAGCGGGGCGAAGGTGGCATGCCGGTCGATCCGGTCGCGGCCTATGCCTGGTACCGGGTGGCGGCGCGCTCGGGCGATGAACCGGCGACGGCCTCGGTGGACCGTCTCGGCACCCGGCTGACCCCCGGGCAGCGCGAGGCCGCCGAGGCCCGCGCCCGCCAGATCCTGCCCGGTACCGGCACCGACGCCGGCTGATCCGGAGGCTGCGGGCGGTTCGTTACCGTCTGTCACCTTCGCGCACTGGCCATGGCGGATAAGCGGGTCTAAGCCCTTGGACCTGCGGCATACGTGCCGATTCCGGGTCCCGCTTCCAGCCGAAGGTCCGCCCTTTGGATATCTATCTGCCGATCGCCGAGGTTTCGGTGAACTGGCCTGTTCTGGTTTTGCTGGGCGGGCTGGTCGGCTTTGTGTCCGGCCTGTTCGGAATCGGCGGCGGATTCCTGATGGCACCGATCCTTGTGGTGCTGGGCATCCCCCCGACTGTGGCGGTCGCCAGCCAGGCCAGCCACGTCGTGGCCTCCTCGACCTCGGGCGTGATCAGCTATTCCTCGCGCGGGGCGGTCGACTTCCGCATGGGCGGCATCATGGCGGGCGGCGGCATTCTGGGCGCCCTGCTGGGGGTGGAGCTGTTCCGCTGGCTGCGCCTGCTGGGCCAGGCCGATCTGGTCGTGGCGCTGGCCTATCTGATCTTCCTCGGCGTGATCGGCACCCTGATGCTCAAGGAAAGCCTGGAGCAGATTCTGCGCCGGCGCCGGGGCACGCCTGCCCCGCGCAAGCAGCGCCGCCGCCCCATGTGGCTGTACGGCCTGCCCTGGCGGATGAAGTTTCCCAAGTCGGGCCTCTATATCTCGGCCATACCGCCGCTGGCGCTGGGCGGTGGCGTGGGCATTCTGTCGGCCATCATGGGCGTGGGCGGCGGCTTCATCCTGCTGCCCGTCATGCTCTATGTGCTGCGCATGCGGGCGTCGGTGGTGGTCGGCACCAGCCTGTTCCAGATCATCATCACGACGGCCATGACGACCGTGCTGCAGGCCGGCCGCAACCAGACGGTCGACATCATCCTGTCGTCGCTGCTGCTGTTCGGCGGGGTGATCGGGGCCCAGTTCGGGGCGCGCCTGTCGGGCCGGTTCCGGGCCGAGGAACTGCGGGCCATGCTGGGCGTGATCGTGCTGGGCGTCGGCATCTATATGGGGCTGGAGCTGTTCGTCCGGCCCAGCGACCTGTTCGCGATTGCGCCGGGGGTGCCCGAGGGATGATGCAGGACCTGCCCCCGCCGCCGCCCGCCCTCGTGGCCGAGGCC
>NZ_JAGHQP010000021.1 GCF_017744255.1 Brevundimonas sp. A19_0
CGGCTTTGGAGGCGGTGGTGGCTTCGGCGGCGGGGGCGGCAGCTTCGGCGGCGGCGGCGCCTCGGGAGGCTGGTAATGCGCATCACCGAACAGGACCGCGCGCGCGTCAGACGGGCCATCGAGGAAGCCGAACAGGACACCTCGGGCGAAATCTTCTGCGTCATCGCGCAGCGCGTCTCGGCCTATCGCGAAGTCGGCCTGGCGTGGGCGGCGGCGGCGGCCATGATCCTGCCCCTGCTGCTGGTGCCGCTGGGGTTCAGCCCGGCCTGGCTGCCCGGCTATTCGGACGGCTGGCAGGCCGCGCAACTGGCCGCCGCGCCGGCCAACACGGCCCTGACACTGGCGGCCTACGGGCTGGTGCAGATCTGCGTCTTCGTCGTGGTGTTCCTGGCCCACGAACTGCCCCTTGTACGCCGCTGGACGACGCCGGCGGGGATCCGGCGGCACCGCGTCCGCAAGGCGGCCGTGCATCAGTTTCTGGCCCACGGAATCCATGCCACCTCGACCCGCACCGGCGTGCTGATCTTCTGCGCGCTGGAGGAGCATCGGGTCGAGGTCGTGGCCGACGAGGGCATCCGCAGCCAGGTCCCGCCCGAGACCTGGGGTCAGGTGGCCGCCGTTCTGATCCGCGAGATGAAGGCGCGTCGTCCCATAGAAGGGTTCGAGAAGGCGATCGCCCTCTGCGGGGAAATCCTGGAGCCCCACTTCCCCCCCGCTGCGGACAATCCGAACGAGCTGTCCGACCGGCTGGTCGAGCTGTGACGCCCCATAACGGCCCGATTGCCGACCCTTCGCCGCCTGTCTGCCCTGTCAGGACGACGGCATGACGCGGCTGATCACCTATAACGTCCACCGGTGCGTGGGCATGGACCGCAAGCTGGACCTCGACCGGGTCGCGGGCGTGATCGCCGAGTTCGAGCCCGACATTGTCTGCCTGCAGGAACTGGATGTCGGCCGGGCCCGCACGGGCGGGGTCGACCAGGCGGCAGAGATCGCCGGCAAGCTGGCCATGTCGGTCCACTTCCACCCGGCCATGCGGGTCGAGGCCGAGCTGTATGGCGATGCCATCCTGACCCATCTGCCCGAACAGCTGGTCAAGACCGACGCCCTGCCCTCGGTCGCGGGCATACCCGGGCTGGAGCCGCGCGGGGCGCTGTGGACCCGGATCGGCGTCGCGGGCCAGTGGGTCAATGTGCTGAATACCCATCTGGGCCTGGTGCCCCGCGAGCAGCGGCGGCAGGCCACCGCCCTGGTCGGGCGGGACTGGCTGGGACGCCGCGACTGCACCGGGCCGACCATCCTGACGGGGGATTTCAACGCCACCTCGATCACGCGTCCCTATCGCATTCTGGCGGGGCGGCTGGACGATGCGCAGCGGCGACTGGGCTTGAAGCCGTCGGTCAAGACCTTCCCGTCCAGTTTCCCGGCGATCCGCATCGACCACGCCTTCGTCAGCCCCGAGATCCGGGTGACCCAGGTGCGGTCTTCCTTCTCACCACTGGCGCGGATGGCCTCGGATCACCTGCCGTTGATTCTCGATTTCGAGGTGGAGCCGTCAGGGGACTGAATCGGGCGCTGCGTCGGACTGCGCCGCTTCCACGGGCGCCAGGCATCGGCGGTCGAGGAGGGATCCCCCAGCTGCCACTCGGCGATGAAGGCCTCGAGGCGCGAGGGCGGGTCCGCACCCAGCGGATTCATGCGGCCCTCGCTGAAGGTCTGGATGGCCTGCCCCACCGAACCGGTGACTTCCTCGGCCATGCGATAGGCCTCGGTCGGGGCGCCGATGAAGTGAGCGATGGAGGTCTGGCGCAGGCGGCGGATGGTCTGTTTCCCGTCTTCGGTGCCCGGCTCGACCGCCACGTCGCACTCGGTGTCAAAGCCCATGGAGCGGTTGTTGAGATTGGCCGAGCCGATGCGCAGCACCTGGTCATCGATCACGGTCACCTTGGCGTGCACGATCAGGCGCTGGCCGCCGACGGTCATCGGGCTGAAGGCGAAGAAGCGATTATGCCGGTCGGCCTGCTCCAGCCGGAAGAGGACCTCGGAGCGGGTGGTGTCCATGGTCCACTGGTCGAACCAGCTGGGGCTCTTGCCGGTCGAGATCAGCACCACCTCTGGCCCGTCGGGCTCCTCAAGACGCTCGGCCAGCGCCGCGGCGATGCGCGGTGAGGTGAAGTACTGGTTTTCAAAATAGATCAGCTTCTTCGCCGAACGTATTGATTCCAGATGGAGCGCCTCGATCTCCCTCACCTCGCGGCGTCCGGCCCAGCGGGGCTCGGTACGCGAGACCCCCATGGGCACGTCGTAGAGGTCGGGCTCGACGCCATCGGGCCAGGGATCGGTCTCGACATGGTCCGGCAGGGTCCGCTCCCAGGTCGCCCGAAACCAGCGCTCGCGGGCCAGATCGCCGAGGGCGCGGGCGGCGTCGCCGTCCATCACACACATGGTCTCATGCCGCGGGGGAGCGATCAGGCCGGACGGCATGCAGCGGCGCGGATCATCGTCCAGATGGTCGGGGTTGTCCCAGCGATCTGTGGCGACGTCGCCGCCCCCGGTGAAGGCCACGGCATCGTCGATCACGATCACCTTCTGATGGTGGCAGGCACCCAGGGGCCCCGGCTGGTCCAGCCGGAACTCGACCATGCGCTTGCGGAACCAGCCCTGGGCCCGGTGGGGGTAGAAGCCCTGCGATGCGGCGATCAGCAGCGGCGAGTTCCAGATCAACAGGCGGACATCCAGCTGGGGCCGCGTCTTGACCAGCATGCGCAGCTGGTGGCCGATCTGGGCCTGGTAGTCGTCGGGGCGGGTTTCCGGATCGAGGCGGGTGCGGGGATCGAACTGCCAGCCGAGGACGACGATCGACTTCTGCGCCTTGGCCAGCGACGAGGCGAGGGCTTCGAAATAGGCTTCATTGTCCATCAGGACGGCGAAACGCCCGGCGCGGGCTGTTTTCCAGCACAGGCCGGGGCGCTCGATCAGCGAGGCTGTGGCGGGTTCGGGCCGCCCTTCCCCGTCTGCGAACTGGCTCATGCCCCACCCGATGTGCCCGGCCGATGACCGCGATTCCCGTGTCCTGTCGCACACGCCGAACCGATCATGCGCGATTCTTGTTCTCCCGACGATTGTCCGGAGCGGCGATTTGGAGCATAAATGACCCTGTGTTGCCGTCGTTCCACGGCATCAGGGGGAGACTGGACCGCCAATGCAGGCCTTGATCGAAATGATCATCGGCTTCATCGCCATGATGGCGGCGGCGGCGCTTGCCCAATTTGGCGTCGAGTCGCGCGCCGAGCCCACGGCCCCGCAGGAAGTTCATCGCGTCACCGATTGTGACCGGCAGCCCGCGTCGACGGTGCTGGTGAGCGCGACCGCCAAGCGCGACTGCTGATCCATCCTCAGGCCCGGGACGGTTGACGCCCCGAACCGCTTTGCGCCTGCGCTCCGAGTCGTTAGGTTGCAGTTTCGAGGTCGCGCCGGGGGGCGCGACGCCCGCGTATCGAGCACACAGTCCATGAAATCCCGCCACCGGCCGCCGCTGAACCTGACCGCTCCGCAGGAGGATGCGGGGACGGACGCGCCCGAAGGCACGGACGCGGCGGTCGAGGCCGAGGCCGAGGTCACGCCCGAGCCCGAGCCGGCGCCCGAAAGCCGTGCCGAACGCCGCAAGCGCCGCCAGCGCGAGGAGGCCGAGGCGAAGGCCGCTGTCGCCGAAGCCGCGCGCGAAGAAGAGGCGGCAAAAACCGAGACCTCCCTGTCGATCCCCCAGTCCAAGGGCGAGGCAGCCCGCACCGACACCGCCCCCGACGACACCAGGGGGGACCTGGCGCCCATTCAGGCGGCGCTTCAGGCCGTGCCCGTCGAGACCGTCAGCGCGAGCGGCGGCTACTGGACCGCCGCGCTTGCCGCCCTGCTGTGGGCGGGGGGCGTCGGCGCCTGGGCTGCGTATGAAGCCGGGTTCGGCGCCGCGCCGATCGAGCCGCTGCGGCTGGCCTTCTATATTCTGGTCGCGCTGGCCCCTGCCGGACTGGCCTTCCTGCTGGCCCGGGCCGCGCATCAGTCGCGCCTGATCGCCGCCGAGACCCGCCGGGCGCGGGGCCTGTCCGAAGCCCTGCTGGCGCCGACGGCGCTGGCCGCGCACCAGACCGGCGCCGTTCTGGTGGGTCTGAAGCAGGACATCGATCAGGCCGCCCTCGCTGCCGAACGCGCGAGGCAGGACATGGCCGAGCTGCGCCAGTCGCTGGCCGAGGAAAGCCGCCTGTTGAACGAAGCCGCCGAGACCGCCAGCCGCACGGCCCGTCGTCTGGTCGAGAGCCTGTCGGGCGAACGCGACGCCATGGCCGGACTGGGGCAGACGCTGGAAGGTCAGGCCGCCCATGTGCTGGAGGTCGTGGACCGCCAGTCCCGGATGGTGGTCGAGGCCTCGGATCTGGCCCAGACCCAGTTGCGCGAGGCCGAAACGGCGCTGGCCGCCCGCGCCGCCGACATGGCCGCCGCCGCCGGCGAGGCCCAGGAAGCCGCCCGGGCCGCCGCCGACGATCTCGCGCGCCAGACCCTGCGGCTTGAGAACGCCGGCGCCGGCGTGGCTGAGCAGATCCAGTCGGTCGAGGAAGGGTTGGGCCAGCAGCGCGCCGCCCTGGTCACGGCCGCCTATGCCCTGCGCACCGATCAGGAGGATTTCTCGGCCCAGGTCGAGAGCCAGCGCGCCCAGCTGACCGAACAGCTGTCGCTGGTGCGCAGCAGCAGCACCGAGCTGACCGAGTCCACGACCATCGGCACCGAGGCCCTGCGCGATCTGGTCGAGGCGGCGGGCGACCAGTTCCGCGCCCTGATCGAGATGTCGCAACGCGAAGCCGACAATTTCGACAGCGCGACCAAGGTGTCGCTGGACCGGTTCGAGGCCCTGTCGGCCGACGCCCGCGACGCCCTGCTGGAGGAGACCCGCAAGGCGCTGGATATCCTGAAGGCCACCGCTGAGGAGAGCCGTCAGGCCGCGGCCGACGCCACCGAACAGGCCCAGCTGCGGGCCGACCGGCTGGGGGAGGCCGTGTTCGAGGCCTCGCAGAAGGCCGAGGCGGCCGCCGAGGCGCGCATCGACGGCGCCCGCAAGGTGGTCACCCATACGGCCGAGCTGGTCGACGAGGCGGGCGAGCGGGCTCTGCAGCGACTGGAAGCCACGATCGAACGCATGAACGCGGCCATGCAGCGGGTCGATGACGCGATCAGCGACCTCGACCAGCGCGCCGCCGACCTGCCGGAACAGGCGCGGGAGCGGGTCGAGGCGGTCCGCACCGCCGTGGAAGAAGGCCTGGCGGCGCTGTCGGAGGCGTCCCGCAAGGCGGCCGACGACACCGAGGCGCTGGATGCCGGCTTCCAGGAGCGGGTGAAGCGCAACTACGAAATGTTGACCGAGGCCGTGCGTCTGATGGGCGTGGTGTCGGGCGACAGCGGGCGGAACCGGCGTACGGCCCCCGACGCCCCGCCGGCGGCCGACGAGGCCCCTGCCCTGCGGCGCGCCCGGACCGAGCCGGAGGGCCGTGGCTTTGGCCTGCGCAACCGCGGCGAGGCGCGCAAGGACCGTCCCACTGACGACCGCATCGGCTGGAAGGACCTGATGGGGGACGACCGGGACGAGACCCCGATGGACCTCGACACCCCCGTCATGCCGCCCGAGGACACCGAAGTCCTGAATGCCCGCATGCTGGACTCCATCCGGCGCATGGGCGTCGACCCCAATGCCCTGCTGCCGCGCTCGCGCATCGAGGAGGCCGCCGAGGCCTTTGTCGCGCGGGATCCCGGCGGCGCCCGCCAGATCGTGCGGCGCGTGGCCCCCGCCGCCGTGCGCAGCGTGTCCCGCCGTGTGCTGAGCGACGCGGGCCTCAAGGCCGATGCCGAGGCCTATGTCCACAGCTGGTCCCGCATCGTGCGTGATCATGCGGCGAACGGCGATGCGGCGGCGGTGCTGAACCGTCTGGCCTCGGACGGGGGGCGCGCCTTCCTGCTGCTGGATGCGGCGGTCGGCGATCTCTCCTGACAGGAGAAACCGGCGTTACGGGCCGGTTTTGGGGTTGACGGGCGCGCCACGATAAAGACACGGTCCCCGCCGTCATACGTCCGTCACAGCGTTCCAGGTCCATGCTCGACACACCCGCCGATGCCCAGCCTGATTTGCGCCCGGGGCTGGTCCTGTGCGCCTATGAAGCCGACGTCGACTGGTCGGGAGAGGACTCACCCTCGACCGACTGGGCCCCGCCGGGCGCGCGCCTGATCCCGGTCGAGGCGGATGCCCCGGAGACCTTGGCGCGGACCCTGGTCGAGCGCCTGAAGGACCCCGCCTGCCGCGCGGCCCTGCTGATCGGTCGGGCCACCGGGGTCGACGAATTCCTGATCCAGACCCGGGCCGAGAACCGGGTCCTGAACGGCAAGGGACGGCTGGTCCCGACGGGCCCGGGCGTCGCGCGGGCCACGGCCCCGGCGCTGGAAATGGCCCAGACCCTGTCCGAGGCCGGCCTGAGCGCCCAGCTGTCGTCCGAACCCGGATCGGATACCGGAAACTATCTGCTGTACCGCGTGCTCAGTTCGCTGCCTGATGACCCGGAGGCCCCGCTGGTGGGCCTTCTGCGCGTTCCCGATGAAGGCGGTGCCGCCGTGACCCGCGCCATTCGTCTGGCGACGGAGGCCATGGCCCGTCACCTGTCACCCCTGCCCCGCCCCCGCGCGGCCTGAGCCCGGCGACAGCCGCGTCCGCACCGCCAGCGCCGCCACACCCCCGATCACCACCATCCCGGCCATCGCCAGATAGCCCCCGGCCCCATGCGCGTCGTAGAGCGGGCCGGACAGGACGGTGGCGATGCCGATCAGCACCCCGGCCGACAGGGTGGAGGACAGGGTCTGGGCCGCCGTCTGGGCATCCTCGGGTGCCAGTCGTTCAACGATCTCCACCCCGGCCAGATAGGTGGCGGCAAACGTCAGGGCGTGCAGGGCCTGCAGCGGCCACAACCAAGCCAGCGACGGACTGAAGGCCAGCGCTGTCCAGCGTACCACCCCGGCCGCCACGCCCAGCATCAGCATGGACCAGGGCCCGATCCCCAGCCGCCGGCGCCAGGGGTCCAGCCACCACATGAAGCCGATCTCGATGACGACGGAGGCCGCCCACAGGGCGCCGACCAGTCCGGTCGACAGGCCCTGGTTGGTCCAGAGGATGGCCGAAAAGCCATAGTAGAAGCCGTGGCTGGCCTGCACGGCGCCGATCGCCAGAATGGCCAGCATGAAGACCGGATCGGCGAGCAGGCGTCCGAGGCCCAGGAAGCGGTTGCGGCCCGTGGCCCGCCCGGCCGCACTGACCACCTCGTGCGGCAGGCCGAACGCCGCATAGAGCGCCATGGCCCCGCTGGCGATCACGATCCAGACGATGACCGCATCGACCGGAAGCCGCACCAGCAGCGCGCCCATGACCAGATTGGCCACGACAAAGGCCGCCGAACCGCAGCCCCGCGGAACCGAGAAGGAGAAGCCCTCGCGCCGCGCAAGGCGCAGGTTCAGCACATCGATCAGGGGGATGACGGCCGCCGTCGCCGTGGCTGCCACGAACCAGCAGAGCGTCCACAGCAGATAACCCTCGACCAGGGCAGCCAGGCCGTAGCCGGCCATGGCCACTGCCCCGAGGATGGCGATGGGGGTGCGCCGCGAGGCGAAGCCGTCGGCCCATACCGCGATCAGGGGCCCGGTCACGAACCGCGCCAGCATGGGTACCGCCAGCAGGGTCCCGATCTCGGCCCCGTCCAGTCCCAGGCTTTTGAGCCAGAGACCGGCGAATGGCAGGCTCACCCCGGTGACGCCGAAGAGCAACACATAGTGGAGGGCAAGGCGGATCGACGAAGTCATACGCGCTCCGATAGCAGACTCCGGCGATTCCGTGAGCTAGCTTGGCCTTATGAGACTGAATCGCCCCCTTGCGGTGACGGCCTGTGGCCTCGGCGCAATCTGTGTCGTTCTGGGAGCGTTCGCGGCGCATGGAGCCGGGCCGCAAGTGAAACCCCTGCTGACCACAGGGGCGCACTACGGCATGGTGCATGCCCTTCTCGCCTTGTTGGCGGCGGCATGGGCCGGCACGGCGCCTGTGCGCTGGGCCGGCTGGCTGGCGGTGATCGGCGGGGCCGTGTTCGCCGCCTCCCTCACCCTTGTGGGTATGGCCGGGCTGCGAGCCATGGGTGCCGTGGCGCCCGTCGGTGGCCTTCTGATGATTCTGTCCTGGCTCCTGTTTGCGTGGGGGGTGGTGCGGACCGCCTCACCCCCGTCCGATCTGTCCTGAACCGTAGAGTGAGTGCCCATGTCCTTTCCCAAGCCTGACGGCGAGCGTCGCGACCTGTTCCCCGAGATCGAGGCCTTCGCCACAGGGATGATGAAGACGCCGGACGGGCACGACATCTATTTCGAGGAGAGCGGCAATCCGCAGGGCAAGCCCGTGCTGGTGCTGCACGGCGGACCGGGGGGCGCGACCAGCCCCGGCATGCGCCGCTACTTCGATCCGGCGGTCTATCGCATCATCATGTTCGACCAGCGGGGCTGTGGCCAGTCGCGCCCCTATGCCTCGCTTGAGGACAACACCACCTGGACCCTGATTGAGGACATCGAGCGCCTGCGCGAGCGGTGTGGCGTCGACAAATGGGTGGTGTTCGGCGGTTCGTGGGGATCGACCCTGTCGCTGACCTATGCGGTCACCCATCCCGAGCGGGTCAAGGCGCTGGTGCTGCGCGGCATCTTCCTGCTGACGAAGAAGGAGCTGCACTGGTTCTACCAGGACGGCGCCTCGATGATCTTCCCGGATGCCTGGGAGCGATTCCTGGCCCCCATCCCCGAGGCCGAGCGCGACGACCTGATGGCCGCCTACCAGAAGCGCCTGACCGGCAATGATGAAGCCGCCAAGCGCGAATGCGCGGTCGCCTGGTCCAGCTGGGAGGGGGAGACCGTCAGTGTGCGCGGGCCTGACTCCCGCCCGGACAAATTCGCCGAGGCCGAGTTCGCCATCGCCTTTGCCCGGATCGAGAACCACTATTTCCGCAACGAGGGCTTCCTGCCTGAGGACGGCTGGCTGCTGAAGAAGATCGACCGCATCCGCCACATCCCGGGCTGGATCGCCCAGGGCCGGTTCGATGTGGTGACGCCGATGTCTGGCGCCTGGGCCCTGCACCGGGTCTGGCCGGAAGCGCGGCTGGAGGTGATCGGCGACGCGGGGCATGCCTCGACCGAGCCGGGCATCGTCGACAGTCTGGTACGGGCGACCGACTGGGCCGCCGGTCTGCCGGACTGAAACCCCGCGGCCTCTAGAACAGGCCGTGACCCTTGGGCAGTTCGACGTAGCGGTGGACGCGGGTGGCCATCACCAGCCCGAAGCCGATCATCACCGTCAGCATGACCGTGCCGCCGTTCGACATCAGCGGCATGGGCACGCCCACGACCGGGGCCAGGCCCATGACCATGGCGCCGTTGATCAGCACATAGAGGGCGAAGGTGGCGGTCACCCCGGCGGTCGCCAGCCGGCCGAAATGACTGTGGGACAGCGAGGCGATGCGCAGGGCGATCAGGATGACGCCCAGATAGCACAGCAGCATGCCGAACGAGCCGACGAAGCCGAATTCTTCAGACACGGCCGCGAAGATGAAGTCGGTGTGCCGCTCGGGCAGGAATTCCAGCTGGCTCTGGCTGCCCAGGCCGAAACCCTTGCCCAGCAGACCGCCTGAACCCATGGCGATCTTGGACTGCATGATCTGGTAGCCCTCGCCCGAAGGGTCGGCCTCGGGGTTGAGGAAGGTCAGCACGCGGTTCCGCTGATAGTCGTGCATCACGAACTGGATGAAGGGCCAGACGCCGGCCACGGCAGCGCCACCGGCGGCGACGATGACCTTCCAGCTGAGACCGGCAGCAAACATGATGGCCGCGCCCGTCAGGCCCAGCAGCATGGCACTGCCGAGGTCGGGCTGGTGGGCCACAAGGGCGAAGGGCGCCCCGATCAACATCACCGGGAAGATCAGCTTCCAGTGAAAGCGCGCCTCCTGGGCCGTCGCCCCGTGGTACCAGCGGGCCAGGGCGAGCACGAGAGCGATCTTCATGATCTCGGACGGCTGGATGCGGGTGACGCCCAGGTTCAGCCAGCGGGTGGCACCCATGGCCGTATAGCCCAGACCCGGTATCTCGATGGCCGCCAGCATCAGCAGCGCCAGGAAGTAGACCGGATAGGCCAGATGGAACCACCATTTCAGGTTCACCATCGACAGGCCCAGCATGATGACCAGACAGATGGCAAAGCGGATCAGGTGTTTGGCGGCCCACGGCTCCCACGACCCCTTGGCCACGGAATAGAGCATGGCCGCGCCCATGCCGGCGATGGCGCACAGCAGGACCAGCAGCCGCCAGTCGATCTGGGTAATCTTGACGCTCAGCCGGTCGCGCTCTCCGGGGCGGGTCAGGGCCGAGGCGGTCATTGAGGCTCCGACAGATAGGGCTGCGGACCGGTCTGGTCCTGCGGCGCGACCGGAGTGGGTTCGGCCGGCGTCGGCTCGGGCGCTGCAGCCGTGGGCTCGGGCGGCGGGGGCGCGGCGCCCTCGTCCTCGATCGGGGCGGCCTCGGGCTCGGGCGGCAGGGGCCGCTCGATGCGGGCGCGCATGTCGGGATCCTTGAGCAAGGCCACTCTCATGACCTCGCGCGCCTTGGGGGCGGCGTCAGCCGCGCCGCCCGCCGGCGCGTGCTGGATGATCAGCGCGATGGCATAGCGTGGCGCGTCGTGCGGCGCGAAGGCAACGAACAGGGCGTGGTCGCGGCGGCTCCAGACGGCATCACGCGGACCGCGCGACCCGCTGCCATAGCTGCGCGACTGGGCCGTACCGGTCTTGCCCGCCATCATGATGTCGCCCAAGCCGAGCTGGGACGCGCGGTAGGCGGTGCCGGTCACATCATTGGCCACGGCCGCCATGCCACCGCGCACAATGTCGAGGTGTTCGTCACTAAAGGGCAGGTCGGCGAACGTGGCGTCGGCATAGGGCTCGCCATCCACCGACTTGATCAGGCGCGGCAGCACCGATTTGCGCCCATTGGCGAGCCGGGAGGTCATCACCGCCAGTTGAAGGGCGTTCACCGATAGCTGGCCCTGACCAATGGCCACGTTGAGGGTCTCGCCGCGATTCCACTGGGGTTCATTCGGGCGGGCCTTGCGCACCCATTCCGTGGTGGGGACCAGGCCTTCGCTCTGGCCACTGATGCCGATCTCATAGGTGTGGTGGAAGCCGAGGTCCTCGGCGACCCGCGCGATCTGGTCGACGCCCGCCCGATTGCACAGGTGGTAGAAGTAGGTGTCGCACGAGTTCTTGATGGCATTGTGCATGTCCATCGCGCCGTGCCCGCCGCGCTTCCAGCACCGCCAGGTGTTGTTCCCGAAACGGTAGGAACCGGTGCACACCACGCGCTCGGTCGGATCGACCCCGGCCTCGAGCAAGGCCAACGCGGTGGTCATCTTGAAGGTCGAGCCCGGCGGGAAGGTGCCGTAGATCGCCTTGTCCAGCAGGGGGCGGCGCTCATAGTCCGCCCAGGCGCGATAGATGTCGCTGGGCACGCCCGACACGAACAGGTTCGGATCGAACGACGGCGCGGACACCATGCACAGGATGTCGCCGTTCCGGACATCCATCACGACACAGCCGCCCGACTCCTCGCCGAACACCTCGAGTGCCCGGTTCTGGATATCGGCGTCGAGGGTCAGGACCACTTCCTTGCCCGGAACGGCCGGGCGGGAGTTCTCGGGATCCTCGCCCACCACGCGGCCGCGTGCATCCACCTCGACCCGCTGGCCGCCGGCCTCACCCCGCAACTGTTCGTCGAGCGCGGCCTCGACGCCCTGACGGCCGATACGGAAGCCGGGGTTGTAGAGCAGCGGCGAGGGCTCCTCGCCCTTATCGCGGACGGCCTTGATGTCCCGGTCCGAAACCTTGGCGACATAGCCGACGACGTGGGCGAAGGCCCCGCCGTGCGGATAGAAGCGCGTCTCGTGCATGTCGGCCATCACGCCGGGCAGCTCATTGGCGTACAGGTTGACCTTGGCGAACTCTTCCCAGCTCAGGTCGCTCTTGACCGGCACGGGCGAGAAGCGCGGCGCGGCGTTCACATCACGGATGATGCCCCGGCGGCGCTCGAGCGTATCCGGGATCAGGCGCCCGAGCAGGTCGAGCGTCTGGTCCAGATCCTTGGTCTCGTCGCGAACCACCAGCACGCGGAAGCTGGGCCGGTTGCCGGCGATGATGACCCCGTCACGGTCGCGGATGATGCCGCGCGGCGGCGGTACCAGCCGGAAGTTGAACTGATTGGCGGTGGCGAGCGTCGTATATTCCTGGGCCTGCACGACCTGCAGCTGACCCAGGCGCGCAGTCAGGCCCAGCACGCCCAGTCCGGTCAGTCCACCCAGCACGAAGGTGCGCCGCAGGAACGAGCCCTGCCGCTCATTGACGTCCGAAAAGAAGATCGAGGGTTCGCTGCTCATCGAAACCGCACATCGCCATCGTCGAACCGCTGGATCAGTCGATCCGCCAGCGGGAAGATCAGGAGCGTCGGCACCACCTGTCCCAGCAGGGCCAGAAGGCTCGGCGCCCGCTTGGCGTCGATTGTAACAATGACATACGCCAGAAAGAAGGCCCCCAGGACGGCCACCGTGTACCAGACGAAGAGGACGCGGGTTTCCTGGCCGATCAGGAAATTCCGCGCGAGCAAGATGGCCGCATAAATGCACAGCAGGACCAGCCCCCACAGGCCCTGCGGCGTGTAGAGCAGCAGGTCGAGCATCAGGCCGAGGACGAACAGGGCCAGCGGTGCCAGGATCGACGGCCGGATCAGCGGCCAGGCAAAGGCCAGAACCATGGGAATGACCGGCTCGGGCAGGCTGAGCCCGAACAGGGTCACGGGCGTGGCGAGGATCAGGGTCGCAAGGATCGCCAGCAGCGAGGGATAGACGATCCACTGCAGGGGGCCGACCACGCGAACGGCGACGGGGCGTCTCACTCGGTTTCGCCTGCAGGGGGCTGGGCAGGCGTGGCGGCGGGCTGGGCCGCACCGGCCTGGGCATTCTGGCGGCGGGTGACGCTGTCGGTGATGGCGGCCGCCTCGGTCGCGGACGGCGCAGGCGCCGTGTCCAGCGCGGCCAGCGGCGGGGCGTTGAGCTCTTCCGCATCGACCAGCTGGCCGAAGTCCTCGAACTTCAGAACCTTGACGAAGTCGATGGCGCCGCGGTCGCTGAACAGCTTGACCCGCCAGGACCCGTCGATGCCGCGCGCCACCACCCCGATCGGCACGCCACGCGGAATGCCGCCGCCGTCGCCCGAGGTCAGCACCCGGTCGCCGACCTCGACCGAATCCGTGCCCCGCACATATTCCAGCCGGGGATTGCCGCTGCCGTCCCCGCTCAGCATGGCCCGGGCATCGGTGCGGTCGATCAGTACCGGAATGCGGCTGGACACATCGGTGACCAGCAGGACGCGGCTGACCCGCGACGAGGTGCCGACCACCCGGCCGACCAGACCGTGCTCGTTGATGACCGGATTGCCGATGCGAACGCCCTGGCCTGTGCCGACATCAATGAGGCGCGAGCGGGCGAAGGGCCCGCGCGACTCGGAAATCGACCGCGCGGTCTGGGTCGGGACCGGGGGCTCGACCCGTATGCCGAGCATGGCCTCATACCGGCTGTTGATGTTCTGAAGCGCGATATTGGCGTCGGCCACGGCCTGCAGCTCGGCCACCTGTGCCTTCAGGCGACGGTTCTCGGACACGGCGAAGAAATAGTCGCCGACGTAGTCGCTGGCGGCACCCACCCAGCGAACGGGCGCGGCGAGCACACCGCCGACTCCGCCCGAAACCTGATCGCTGGCGCCGCGGACGGCGCTCTGGGCCTCCGGATCGCCCCGGCGCTGGCTGATCAACAGGAAGGCCGAAAGGGCCAGCACCACGAGCACAGTCAGGCCCGCCGTCCAGATCAGCGGAACCTTCAGATTTTCGAACGGTCCGTCGCGAAACGCCACGGCGCCCCTTGCATTCAGAGGGTTGGTGTCAACCGGTCCCGTGGGGCCGGCGGGCGAATCCGCCCGTGAACTCAGGCTATCGCAGAATCAGCGCAGCTTGAAAACCGCTGATGTCCGCAACCGTACCGGACGCTCTACAGCGAGCTTTCCAGCACGCCCTTCATCCAGCGCGGATGCTCGAGCACGCGGCCGCAGCCGATGGCCACGCAGGAGAGCGGATCATCGGCAACCGACACCGGCAGGCCGGTGTGATCGCGGATCTCGGCGTCCAGGCCGCGCAGCAGCGCACCGCCGCCGGTCAGCATGATGCCCTTGTCGGCGATGTCGGCGGCCAGTTCGGGCGGGGTGGCTTCGAGGGCGACCTTGACCGCGTCGATGATCTGGCTGACCGGTTCGGTCAGGGCCTCGGCGGCCTGACGCTCGCTCATGCGCACCTCGCGCGGCACGCCCTGCATCAGGTCGCGGCCCTTGACCTCGATCGACAGGCCTTCGCCGTCGGCCGGGATGCGGGCGGTGCCGATGTCCTTCTTGATGCGCTCGGCGGTCGTCTCGCCGATCAGCAGATTATGGTTGCGGCGCATATAGCTGATGATCGCCTCATCCATCTTGTCGCCGCCGACGCGGACCGAGCGCGAATAGACGATGCCCGACAGCGACAGCACGGCCACCTCGGTGGTGCCGCCGCCGATGTCGACGACCATCGAACCGGTCGGCTCGTGGATGGGCAGGCCCGCGCCGATGGCAGCGGCCATGGGCTCGTCGATCAGGCCGACGCGACGGGCCGAGGCGTTAAGGCACGAATCATTGATGGCGCGGCGCTCGACCGCGGTGGCGCCCGACGGCACGCACACGATCACCTTGGGGTTCACGAAGCCCTTGCGGTTGTGAACCTTGCGGATGAAATGCTTGATCATTTCCTCGGCGACTTCGAAGTCGGCGATGACCCCGTCGCGCATCGGACGGATGGCTTCCATGTGACCGGGGGTCCGGCCGAGCATCTGTTTGGCCTCGATGCCCACGGCGTGGACGATCTTCCGTCCACCGACGTTTCTGAGGGCCACCACTGACGGCTCGTTCAGCACGATGCCCTTGCCCTTCATATAGATCAGGGTGTTGGCCGTGCCGAGGTCAATGGCGATGTCGTTCGAGATCATGCCGAAGAGATGCATAGGGGTGGGATACCGTTCCGGGTTGGGCCTTTTTGGGGCGGTCAGCGATTATGTCCGCTGCGACGAAGCCCCGCCCCGACACGCATCCCCACGCACGGGCCGTCCTGATCGATATCGCCGAGCCGACCGTGGCCCGTTTGCCCTTATGGGACAGGGATTACAAGCCCTGAATCGGCCCGGCGCATCACGAGACCGTCGTCAGGCGGCGACGGGCTCCAGCCCCTCGGCCTTCAGCATGCGCTGCATGGCCGGACGCTGTTGCACGCGGTCCAGATGGGCGTTCAGCTTCGGGAAGCGGTCGGCGTCCAGCAGCTTCGCCTGACGCGCCCAGCGGGTGAAGACGGCCAGATAGTTGTCAGCCAGCGTCCAGTCGTCCCCGAAGACGTACGGCCCCTCGACCAGACGCTGTTCGGCCAGGTCGTATTTGGCCAGCGCCTGTTCAGTGGCGTCGTCCTTGGCCTGCCCTTCCAGCGGCGGGCGGCTGAACAGCACCTTGCCGATCGCCGGGTGCAGACTGGAGGCCAGCCAGCCGTTGAAGGCATCAAAGCGGGCCATGGCGAAGGCGTCGCCGACGGGGGCCAGCTTCTTGTCCGGATGGGTGGCGGCGACCCAGCCGAGGATGGCAGCATTCTGGGTGATCACACCCTGATCGGTCTTCAGCGCCGGCGTCACGCCCGCCGGATTGATGGCCAGATATTCGGGCGTCTTCTGCTCGCCCTTCTTCAGATCGATCAGCTGCATCTCGTAGTCGAGGCCGGCTTCCTCGAGCGCGGAATGGGTGGCCATGGCGCAGGCGCCGGCGGAAATGAAGGCCGTCAGGGTCATGATGTCTCCTTTGTCTATGCAAGACCAACGGTCAGATAGAGGGACGGGTCCATATTGCAACCGGTTCAGTTGCGTTTAGCCTCCCGGCGCTTCACCCATTCGCGCACGCCCAGCATCAGGGCCAGCCAGACCACGGCCACGCCCGCGAGGATCAGACTGGTCCAGGTGCCGTCGCCGCTGGCCGCCGCCGCGACCGCTCCGCCGAAGAAGGCCACCAGCGCCGTCTTGGGCAGAACCCCCAGCGCACAGCCCAGCAGAAAGGGAACGAAGCCCGCGCGGGCCGCGCCGAAGGCCATGTTGACGACGATGAAGGGCGCCGAGGGCACATTGCGGATCATGAAGCTGGCGTAGAAGGCGTTGCGCCCGACGAACCCCTTCAGCCGGGTGACGGTCTTGCCGCCCCAGCGATCCAGCAGCCGGGCGGTCGGTCCGCGCCCCATCCAGTAGGTGACGCCCGCCGACACCACCGTCGCGGCCCAGCTGTACCAGAACCCCAGCGACGGCCCGAAGGCCACCACACAGGCCGCGATCAGCAGGAACTGCGGCGCCCCGATGAAGGCCGCGCCGACGAACAGCGCCACGGTCGCCAGAAACGCCCACGGCCCGCCGGCATAGCCCTGCAGCCAGGCCTCGAGCCGATGCTCGGCCTCCAGCCCCAGCGCCGCCTTGCCGAGCAGCAACAGGCCGACCACCGCGCCCAGCAGCACAGCCGTGGCCAACGCCGCCCGCCAGCGGGCCGCCTCCATGTTCAGCACAAAGTCGAGGATGCGACGGATCATTCGTCTTCGGTTACCACCGGCTCCGGCGACAGGCGAGCCTCACATTGCTCCGCTTTCCCCGACTGCTTAAGAAGGGGCCTCTCCCCTCCCCGTCTGCGAGTCCCTGTCCATGTCCGAGCTGCAGTCCAAGGCCCTTGCCCGCGTGAAGCCGTCGGCGACGCTGGCCGTCACCGCCCAGGCGCGGGCGCTGAAGGCGGCGGGACGCGATGTGATCGGGCTGGGCGCCGGAGAACCGGACTTCGACACCCCGGACAACGTCAAGGAAGCGGCCATTGAGGCCATCCGCCGGGGCGAGACCAAGTACACCGACGCCGACGGCATGCCTGAGCTGAAGGCCGCCATTGTCGCCAAGTTCGCGCGCGAGAACGGCCTGACCTATGCGACCAACCAGATCCATGTGGCGGGCGGCGGCAAGGCGGTGATCTACAACGCCCTGGTCGCCACCCTGTCGCCGGGCGATGAGGTGATCGTGCCGGCGCCCTACTGGGTCAGCTATCCCGACATGGTCCTGCTGGCGGGCGGCGAGCCCGTGCGGGTGGTGGGCGAGGAAGCCGACGGATTCAAGCTGCGGCCCGAGGTGCTGGAGGCGGCGATCACGCCCCGCACGAAGTGGCTGATCCTCAACAGCCCGTCGAACCCGACGGGCGCGGCCTATACCGCCGCCGAGCTGGAGGCGCTGGCCGAAGTGCTGCGTCGCCACCCGCAGGTGTGGGTGCTGACCGACGACATGTACGAGCACCTGATCTACGGCGACTTCGACTATGTGACGATCGCCCAGGTGGCGCCCGACCTCTATGACCGCACCCTGACGGTCAACGGCGTGTCCAAGGCCTATGCCATGACCGGCTGGCGCATCGGCTATGCGGGCGGGCCGAAAGCCCTGATCGACCTGATGCGCAAGGTGGCCGGGCAGACAACCTCGAACCCGTCGTCGATCAGCCAGTGGGCGGCGGTCGAGGCGCTGAACGGACCCCAGGACTTCATCGCCGAGCGCGGGAAGGCGTTCGAGGCGCGCCGCGATCTGGTGGTGTCCATGCTGAACCAGGCCCACGGCATCCGCTGCGCCACACCCGAGGGGGCCTTCTACGTCTATCCCTCGATCGACGGTCTGATCGGCAAGGCGACTCCGGACGGGACGGTGATCGACAGCGACGACACCTTCGCCAGCGCCCTGCTGGACGCCGAGGGCGTGGCCGTCGTGCAGGGCTCGGCCTTTGGCCTCAGCCCCTATTTCCGCATCAGCTATGCGACCAGCGACACCGTGCTGGAAGACGCCTGCGAACGCATCCAGCGCTTCTGCGCCAGCCTGCGCTAGTAGACCCGGCTGACGGCGTAGTCGGCCAGCAGGTCGAGGGCGTCACGCCAGTCGCTGGCGGGCAGGACCGTCAGGGCGGCCTTGGCCTGATCGGCATAGTCGCCGGCGACGTCGAGCGTGGCCGAAAGGGCGCCGGTGCCGACCACCCGCTCGCGGGCGCGGGCAAAGTCGTCGTCGTCGCGGGCGGACTTGTCGAACAGTTCGGTCCAGAATCCGGCCTCGGCGCCGCGCGAGCGTTCCATGGCCAGGATCAGCGGCAGGGTGACCTTGCCTTCGCGGAAGTCGTCGCCGGCGTTCTTGCCGAGCGCCGCGGCCGTGCCGCCATAGTCGAGGGCGTCGTCGGCAAGCTGGAAGGCGATACCCAGTGCCATGCCATAGTCGCGCAGGGCGGTGACGGCGGCGTCATCAGCACCGGCGCCCACCGCACCCGCCTCGGCGGCAGCGGCGAACAGCTCGGCGGTCTTGGCGGTGATGATCTGGAGATAGACATCGGTGTCGAGGTTGATGTCATGGGCGCGGGTCAGCTGCAGGACCTCGCCCTCCGAGATCACGCTCGAGGCCCGGGCCAGGGTGCCCAGCGCGCGCATGGAGTCCGTCTCGACCATCAGCTCGAAGGCGCGGGCGAACAGAAAGTCCCCGACCAGCACACTGGAAGGCGCGCCCCAGATCAGGTGCGCGGCGACCTTGCCCCGGCGCAGGTCCGAGGTGTCGACCACATCGTCGTGCAGCAGGGTGGCGGTATGGATGAACTCGACGGCGGCGGCCAGCTTGAGCGGGTTCTCGATGCCCCTGTCTCCGCCCGAGGCCCGCGCCGCCGCGATGGTCAGCATGGGGCGCAGCCGCTTCCCGCCCGCCGCGATCAGGTGATCGGCCAGCGCCGGGATCAGGGGCACGTCCGACGCCATCCGGTCGCGGATCAGCTGGTTGACGCGGTCCATGTCGGGCTGGCTGAGCCGCACGATGGGCGAGACGTCTCCGGCGGGGCGGCGAACAGGATCAGCAACAGCGTCCAAGGCGGTACTCGTGATGGGCAATCGGGGAGAGAAAATTCAGCGCCCGTATTGCCGGAGCGGGTGCGGGCGCACAATGGTGACCGGGCCATGAAGGGTCAAGACGCGTGACGGTCGCAGCCTCCTCTCCCGAAATCCGCGAAGACGCCCTGCTGGGCGGGCGTGTGCGCCTGCATCAGCCGGTGCGTGGCTATCGCGCCGGCATGGATGCGGCCCTGCTGGCGGCGGCGGTCGCGGCCGGGCCCGGCGAGCGGGTGATCGAGGCCGGCTGCGGCCCCGGTGCGGTGCTGACCCAGATTGCCGCGCGCTGCCCGGAGGCCGCCCTGTTCGGGCTGGAGCGTGAGCCGGAGATCGCCACCCTGGCGCGGCGAAACATCGAGGCCAATGGTCTGGACGACCGGGCCGACGTCCGGCTCGGCGATGTCGCCACGGGTTTCCGGGCGCTGGACCTGCAGCCCTTTGACTGGGCGATCAGCAATCCGCCCTTCTTCGACGACCCGGGCCGCATGCGCCCGCCCGCGCCGGAGCGTCGCGCCGCCTGGATGGCCGATGACGGTCTGGCCGCCTGGACCGGCTTTCTGCTCAAGGCCGTGCGCGAGGGCGGGCGCATCGTCATGATCCACCGAGCCGAGCGGCTGGGGGACATTCTGGCCCTGCTGGCGCCCAAGGCGGGGTCGTTCGCCGTCCGACCGATCCATCCCTTTGCCGACCAGCCCGCCAAAAGGGTGCTGGTGCAGGCGATCAAGACCGGCAAGGGCCCGCTGCGCCTGCTGCCGCCGCTGGTCCTGCATGACCGCGACGGGGCGCCCCACACCCCCGAGGCCGAGGCCATTTTGCGCGGCGAGGCGGCCCTGCCCTTCTGAACGACTTCTCGACCCGGCCCGGACGGGCTATCCCGGGGCCATGACCCTGCGCCCCCTGTTCGTCACCCAGATCTATCAGTCCGAACTGAGCGAAGCCGGACTGGTCCCCGAGCTGGCCGACGCCTGTCGCCTGCTGGCGGTCGAGGACGGTGCGGGCCGGGCCTGGTGCCGCGAGCACCGCTATCCGGGCTATACCTCGTATGGTTCGCTGAACGACCTGCCGAAACGCATGCCCGAGTTCGAGGCGCTGAAGCGGGAACTGGATCGCCATGCGAAGGCCTATGCCGGGGCTCTGAACTTCCAGCTGGCCCGCAAGCCGAAGCTCGACAATCTGTGGGTAAATGTCCTGAAGCCCGGGGGCGGCCACACCGGCCATATCCACCCGCATGCCGTGCTGTCCGGCACGGTCTATATCGAGGTGCCCGAGGGCGCCTCCGCGCTCAAGCTGGAGGACCCGCGCCTGCCCATGATGATGGCCCGTCCCGGCGTGGTCCCCGATGCGCCCGAGGCCGAACAGCCCTTCGTCTATCTCAAGCCCCGCCCCGGCACGGTGCTGATGTGGGAGAGCTGGCTGCGCCACGAAGTGCCGCCGAACGGTGCAAGGGCCGAGCGCATCTCGATCAGCTTCAACTACGCCTGAGGCTTCAGTGGGCCACCGCCCCGTCGGGCAGATGCTCCTTCTCGTGGCGCCCCAGTTTGGTGACCAGGGTCTGGGCGGCCTGATTCATGCCGCTGACCTCGACCACGGCGCCCTGGCGGCGATAGCGGAACACAACCTTGTCGACGGCGACCACGCCGGTGATGTCCCACAGATGGGCATCCGACATGTCGATCTCGACGCGCGTCGGATGGCCGTGGTGCTCGAAGCTGGCGGCAAAGACATCGGCCGAGGCGAAGAACAGATTGCCGCTGACCCGGTATTTCAGCTCGCCCTCGGGCGAGTCGACCTCTTCGACCACCACGGTCTTGCCGACCTTGCGCATGAAGAAGATGGCCGACAGCACCACGCCCAGCACCACCCCCTTTGACAGGTCATGGGTCAGGACCACGGTGAGCGTCGTGGCCAGCATCACGGTCGACGACTGGAACGGCATGGACCTGAGCCTGAGGATCGAGCCCCAGTCGAAGGTGCCGATCGACACCATGATCATGACCGCCACCAGGGCGGCCATGGGAATGCGGGCCACCCAGTCCTGGAGCAACAGGATGAGCACCAGCAGCAGCACCCCGGCCCACAGGGTCGAAAGGCGCCCGCGCGCGCCCGAGGTCACATTGATGATCGACTGGCCGATCATGGCGCAGCCCGCCATGCCGCCGAAGAAGCCCGCCGCGACATTGGCGATACCCTGACCCCGGGTCTCGCGATCCTTGTCGGACGGGGTGTCGGTGATGTCGTCAAGCAGATTGGCAGTCAGCAGGCTTTCCAGCAGCCCGACGAATGCCAGCGTCCCGGCGACCGGGGCGATGATGGCCAGGGTCTCCCATGTCAGGGGCACCGTGGGGATGTGGAACATCGGCAGGGTTGTCGGCATCTCGCCCATGTCGCCCACGGTTCGGACATCCAGCCCGCTCCAGATGACAAAGCCACTGATGACGATGATGGCCACCAGCGCCGACGGCACGGCCTTCGTCAGGCGCGGCAGGCCGTAGATGATCGCGAGGCCTGCGGCGACCAGGGCCCAGGTCTGCCAGCCCATGCCGATCAGCTCGGGCAGCTGGGCCATGAAGATCAGGATTGCCAGCGAATTGACGAAGCCCGTCATGACCGAGCGCGACACGAACTTGATGTAGCGGCCCAGCCGCAACAGGCCGATGCCGATCTGGAAGATCCCGGTCAGGATCGAGGCGGCGAACAGATATTCCAGCCCGTGGTCGCGGACCAGGGTCACCATCAGCAGGGCCATGGCCCCGGTCGCCGCGCTGATCATGGCCGGACGCCCGCCGGCGAAGGCGATGGTGATGGCGATCACCACACTGGCGTACAGACCGACCGCCGGATCGACCCCGGCGATGATGGAAAAGGCGATGGCCTCGGGGATCAGGGCCAGGGCCACGACCGTGCCAGCCAGCAGATCCTTGCGCGGATGGGCCAGCCACTGGGCGCGGGCCGATTGGAAGACGGACATGAAAGGTCACACAACAGACGACCGGCCGCGCCCATACGCGGGGTTCAGACAGGGGCCGGTTTCATTGCTCCGGCGGATCGGCGGCCGGAATAGCCACCCGCAGGCCCCTCAAGGGCGCGGGTCCAGGTTGCCCGCCCTGTCGCATGCTGCACCGCAACAGGCAAGGGCGGCGGGCCGCCAGCCCGCGACATTCCGCCCTTTACGGCCACGCTGGACCTCGCTGCGGATACGGCACATATCATGAACATATGGCCCGTCTCGACCTGCGCAAGAAGCTGGAAATCCTCGCCGATGCGGCGAAGTACGATGCCTCGTGCGCGTCGTCGGGGGCGGGCAAGCGGAACTCGGTCGGGGGCAAGGGGATCGGCTCGACCGAGGGGATGGGCATCTGCCACGCCTATACGCCGGACGGGCGGTGCGTCAGCCTGCTGAAGATCCTGCTGACGAACTTCTGCATCTATGACTGCGCCTATTGCATCAACCGGGTGTCGTCGAACGTGCCGCGGGCGCGGTTCTCGGTGCAGGAAGTCGTCGACCTGACCCTGAACTTCTACAAGCGGAACTATATCGAGGGGCTGTTCCTGTCGTCGGGCATCGTCCAGTCGGGCGACTATACGATGGAGGAACTGGTGCGGGTCGCGCGGATGCTGCGCGAGGAGCACGACTTTCGCGGCTATATCCATCTGAAGCTGATCCCCGAGGCCGACCCCGATCTGGTGGCGCAGGCGGGGCTGTATGCCGACCGGCTGTCGGCCAATATCGAACTGCCGCGCGACGAGGCGCTGGCCCGGCTGGCCCCGCAGAAGGACGCCGGGGTGATCAAGAAGGCCATGGGTCAGGTCCGCCAGCGGGTCGAGGCCGCCCGCCCGGCGAAGAAGGATCGCAAGCGCCCGCCCCGCTTTGCCCCCGGTGGCCAGTCAACCCAGCTGATCGTCGGGGCCGACGGCGCGCCGGACGGGGAAATCCTCGAGCGGTCCGCCTCGCTTTATGGCGGCTATGGCCTGCGCCGGGTCTATTATTCCGCCTTCAGCCCCATCCCGGACTCGTCGGCGCAGCTGCCGCTGTCGAAGCCGCCGCTGATCCGCGAGCACCGGCTGTACCAGGCCGACTGGCTGATGCGGTTCTATGGCTTTTCCGCGCCCGAGATCGCCTCGGCCACGCCCGACGGCATGCTGGATTTAGCGGTCGACCCCAAGCTGGGCTGGGCCCTGGCCAACCGGGCCAGTTTTCCCGTCGATGTGAACGTCGCCGAGCGCGAAACCCTGTTGCGCGTGCCCGGCCTAGGCGTGCGCTCGGTCGATCGCATCCTGAAGGTCCGGCGCTACCGGACGCTGCGGCTGGAGGACATCCAGCGGCTGACGCGCAGCCTCGACAAGATCCGGCCCTTCATCACCACGCTCGACTGGACCCCCGGTGGCCTGACGGATGCCGCCGACCTCAAGGCGCGTGTGATAAAGGCGCGTGAGCCCGAACAGCTGAGACTGTTCTGATGCGCACCGTGCGGCTGGAGTCCGAGACCGATCTGGACGGCTGGCGCGAGGCCGCGCGCGGTCTGCTGGCCGAGGGCGTCCAGCCGGCCCATGCGGCCTTCCGCACGGGAATGACGACTGCCGGCCTGTTCGAGGAGGCCGCGCCCCCCTCGCCTGCCCCGGCGGGTTTCGCCCTGACGGTGCCGCGTGCCTTTATGGATCTGGCGGCTGCGGTCGTGCTGCACCGCTCGGTGGACCGGTTCGACCTGCTGTACCGGCTGCTGTGGCGGCTGCAGCAGGACCGGCACCTGCTGAACATCGTCTCGGACCGCGATGTCGCTGACGCCTTGGAGCGGGCGAAGAACGTCAGCCGCGCCAGCCACAAGATGAAGGCCTTCGTCCGCTTTCGCCGGATCGAGGACGCCGGCGACGAGCGCTGGATCGCCTGGTTCGAGCCCTCGCACCGGGTGCTGGAACGGACGGCCCCCTTCTTCCAGCGGCGGTTCACGACCATGCACTGGACGATCCTGACGCCCGACGGCACGGCCGACTGGAACGGCGAACATCTGACCTTCGGCCCGCCCGCGACGAAGGATCAGGCCCCGGAGGGCGACGATGTCGAGGAGTTCTGGAAGACCTATTACGCCTCGACCTTCAATCCGGCCCGGCTGAAGACGAAGATGATGCAGAGCGAGATGCCGCGTCGCTACTGGGCCAACCTGCCCGAGGCGTCGCTGATTCCGGAACTGGTGGCGCGGGCGGCGGTTCGGGAAGAGGCCATGGTCCGTGCGCCCGCCACACCCGCCAACGCCCGCCTGTCGCGCGCCACCGCGCCGGTGGTCGAGCGCGCTGCGAGCGATGAGGTAGTGCCGACCTCTCTCCCCGCGCTGGAGGCTGCGGTCCAGGGCTGCCGGCGTTGCCCCCTGTGGCGCGACGCCACCCAGGCCGTCTGTGGCCGGGGGCCGACGCAGTCCCCGCTGATGATCGTGGGCGAGCAGCCGGGAGATCAGGAAGATCTGGCCGGCGAGCCCTTCGTCGGCCCCGCTGGTCAGGTGCTGGATGCCGCGCTGGCCGAGGCGGACCTCGACCGGAACGCCGCCTGGATCACCAATGCGGTCAAGCATTTCAAACACGAGCCGCGCGGCAAGCGGCGCCTGCACAGGACTCCCGACGCCGGGGAGGTCCAGGCCTGCCGCTGGTGGCTGGAGGCCGAACGGGCCCTCGTGAAACCCCGACTGATCGTGACGTTGGGCGCGACGGCCGCGCTGGGCGTGCTGGGCCGCAAGATCGCGGTGACGAAGGAGCGGGGCCGCCCCGTCCGGCTGGACGATGGAACGGCCGTCCTGCCGACCGTGCACCCGTCCTACCTCCTGCGCCTGCCGGACGCGGCAACGCGCGAGGCCGAGCGCGCCCGCTTCATCGCCGACCTGAAGGCGGCAAAGGCATTGCTCGCGACCGTCTGATCCCCCGGGCGGGCGTTGCCCTTCGCCCCCGCAGTCGCTACATCCCGCCCCAACCTCCCCCCCACACGATATCAAGGGCGCACCGCACTCCATGGCGCAGCAGTACATCTTTCAGATGCAGGGTCTGACCAAGACCTTCCCCGGCGGCAAGAAGATTTTCGAGAACATCTGGCTGTCGTTCTACAACGACGCCAAGATCGGCGTGGTCGGGGTCAACGGCTCGGGCAAGTCGACCCTGCTGAAGATCATGGCCGGGCTGGACAAGGAGTTTCAGGGCGAGGCCAAGGCCGCCGACGGCATCAAGCGTGGCTATCTGGAGCAGGAGCCCCAGCTGGACCCCAATCTGAACGTTCGCGAGAACGTCGAGGCCTGGTGCGAGGAGAAGCAGTGGGTGAACCGCTTCAATGCGGTGGCGGGCGAGCTGGGTGAAAACTACACCGACGAACTGATGGAGGAGATGACCTCCCTCCAGGAGAAGATCGACGCCGCCGACGTCTGGGACATCGACAGCCGCATAGAAATGGCCATGGACGCCCTGCGCTGTCCGCCGGACGACTGGGACGTGACCAATCTGTCGGGTGGCGAAAAGCGTCGTGTGGCGCTGGCCCGCCTGCTGCTCAGCAAGCCCGACATGCTGCTGATGGACGAACCGACCAACCACCTGGACGCCGAGTCGGTGGCATGGTTGCAGCACCACCTGGAGAACTTCCCGGGCTGCGTGATCCTGGTCACCCACGACCGCTATTTCCTGGATCAGGTGACCAAGTGGACCCTGGAGCTGGACCGCGGCAAGGGCCACCCGCACGAGGGCAACTATTCCAGCTGGCTGGAAGCCAAGCAGAAGCGCGTGGTTCAGGAACAGTCCGAGTCAGAGGCCCGTCAGCGGGCGCTTACCCGCGAACTGGAATGGGTGCGCTCGGGCGCCAAGGCCCGCCAGGCCAAGTCCAAGGCCCGTCTGGCCGCCTATGAGCGCATGGTCGACGAACAGGAAGCCGCGCGCGGCGCCCAGACCCACGCCCACATCCAGATCCCGCCCGGGCCGCGTCTCGGCAATGTGGTGCTGGAGGTCGAGGGACTGGAAAAGTCCTATGGCGACAAGCTGCTGTTCAAGGATCTGACCTTCAAGCTTCCGCCGAACGGCATCGTCGGCGTGATCGGCCCGAACGGCGCCGGCAAGTCGACCCTGTTCAAACTGATCACCGGCCAGGACCAGCCCGACGCCGGCAAGATCCGCGTGGGCGAGACGGTCAAGCTGGCCTATGTCGACCAGTCGCGCGACGACCTGAAGCCCGACGAGACCATCTGGCAGGCCATCTCGGGCGGCACCGACGTGATGATGGTCGGCAAGCGCGAGATCAACACCCGCGCCTATGTCGGCAGCTTCAACTTCAAGGGCGGCGACCAGCAGAAAAAGGTCGGCCAGCTGTCGGGCGGTGAGCGCAACCGGGTGCACCTGGCGCGCACCCTGGCCACCGGCGGCAATCTGATCCTGCTCGACGAACCGACCAACGACCTGGACATCGAGACCCTGCAGAACCTCGAGGAGGCCCTGGAGGAATTCGCCGGCTGCGCCGTGGTCATCTCCCACGACCGCTGGTTCCTCGACCGTCTGGCCACCCATATCCTGGCCTTCGAGGGCGACAGCCACGTCGAATGGTTCGAGGGCAACTTTGAAGCGTACGAGGAAGACAAGAAGCGCCGCCTCGGCACCGACGCCCTGATCCCCCACCGGATCAAGTTCCAGAAATTCGGGCGGTAGGGGAAACGGATCTCCCTCGACACAAAAACTACATTCCTCTCAGGGCTTTAGGGGTTGGCGCATTCGTGAAGGTGCCATAACGTGGGTCCGGGGGGCGTGAAGGATGCCCCGGCATGTCGCCTCTGGCTGTCCCATCCGGATGTCCTGATGGCGCAGGAGGGGGATTATATGGCGATCATCACCGGAACGGGCGGGGACGACACACTCGTCGGCACAGACGGCGCGGACACGATCAATGGCGGGGACGGCTCGGATGTGATCCGCGGCCTGGGCGGCAACGACCGGCTGTTCTCGGGGCCCTCACCCTACCCCATGGGGGTCGACTGGGTCTTTGGCGACGCCGGCAATGATGAAATCAATGGCGATGCGGGGCGCCAGATCCTGCTCGGCGGGATCGGGGCCGACACGCTCTATGGTCTTGGCGACACCGACTACCTTTTTCACCACGGCGGAGACACCAGTAGCGCCCGGACGCCTGGCCCCGTGCTCTTTTTTGGCCAGAATTTCGGACCGCTGGGATTTACCTTCGACCCTTATGCCGAGGATTATGCGGTTGATCGCCTTTATGGGGGCGAAGGGGCGGACCTTGTTTTTGTCGGGCTTGGCGACATCGCCGACGGCGGCAGCGAGACCGACGTGGTGGTCGTCAGCCTCCTCGGCCTTAACAACGGCATCACCTACACGCACCAGACCAACTGGCAGTCGCAGCTTTCGACCCTTATCGGGGGCAGCCTGACCAACTTTGAGGGCTACTACCTTCGGGCGACCGACCAGGCTGATCATCTGACCGGTGTCAGCTATGTGGCGGCCGGCCGCGGCGCGGACACGATCACAGGCACCGGGCTCGACGACCAGATCGCGACCTCGGGGTGGTGCTTCACCGACGATGTCACCGGATCACTCGGCGCACTCGCCGACGACGGAGACGCCGACTATGTCGACGCAGGCCTTGGCAACGATACCATCTACGCGGGGCTGAATGATCGCACCTACGGTGGCGCCGGGAACGATGGCGTTTATGTCAGCCTCGTTCGAGCGACGTCCGGTGTGAACATCGACCTTTCCTCGGGCGATCTGGCGCCGCTGGCCGAGGCCATGAACGGCGTCCTGGACGGCATTGAATATCTCCGGGGCGTATACCTCACAGATCATGCCGACGTGTTTGTCGCGCGCCCCGGGACCGAGGTCGGCTCGTCGAACATTCAGATATACGGCGGTGGCGGGAACGACCATCTGAGCGGTACCGGTTACACCGACCTGCTGGATGGCGGCACCGGGGATGACGTCCTCGAGGGCGGGCGTGGAAATGACCGGATGTACGGCGGCACGGGCAACGACATCTACTATGTCGATGTCCAGCAGGATCTGGTGTTCGAGAACGCGGATGAAGGCATGGACACCGTCTACGCTTCCTCCAGCTTCTACCTGTACGACAACATCGAGACGCTGATCCTTACGGGCACCGCAAACAGCTTTGGCGTCGGCAATGCTCTGGACAACACCATCAACGGAAACGATGGCAGGAATCTTCTGCTGGGCGGAGGGGGCAACGACCAGATCACGGGCCATGCCGGCAATGACAATCTGTTCGGCGAAGCCGGTGATGACGAAATCTATGGCGGGACCGGCATCGACTATCTGGTTGGCGGAGCCGGAAACGACTTCCTGTCCGGCGGCGACGACGCCGATGCCCTGTATGGCGAGGACGGCGACGACTATCTCGAAGGCGGCAATACCTTCCACACCGACATCCTGGTCGGCGGTGAGGGCAAGGACATCCTGCGCGGGGACTCCAGCCTGGCCGATTACGACCTGATGGACGGGGGCGCCGGCGATGATCTCTACTGGGTCGACACTGGCGACGACCTGACGTTTGAAGCCAGCAATGGCGGCACCGACACCGTCTATGCCGATGTGCGGGTCGAGAACGCGGGCGTCTATCTCTATGCCAACGTCGAGAACCTGGTGCTGGTCGGGACCACGGCCTTCGGCGTCGGCAACGGCCTGGCCAATC
>NZ_JAGHQP010000022.1 GCF_017744255.1 Brevundimonas sp. A19_0
GCCGCCGCCGCCACCACCACCGGCCCGCCCCGCAGTCGTCGCCCAGACCCCCAGCGGCGAACTTGTGGTCGACGGCCGGCCTACGGGACGGCAGGCTGCTGCCGACGAGATCGTCGTCAGCGGGTCGCGGGTCGAGCGTCGGCCAGGATCAGCCGCCCCCTCGATCGTGACCCCGGGCCCGGCGGTCACTCCGCCGTCCACGGAGCGCTACCCCGACGCCACGCCCAATCCGGTCAAGCGCACCGCAGATGAGCCCGTCTCGACCTTCTCGATCGACGTCGACACGGCCTCCTATTCCAATGTCCGGCGCTTTCTCCGCGACGGGCAGCGGCCGCCGCGCGACGCTGTCCGGGTCGAGGAGATGGTCAACTATTTCGACTATGACCTGACCGGTCCCACCTCGCGGGAGGAGCCTTTTGCGGTTAGCACCGCCGTGATCGACTCGCCCTGGAGCCCGGGGCGCAAGGTGATGCATGTGGCGCTCAAGGGCTACGAGCTGCCGCCCCGCCAGCGGCTGCCGCTCAACCTGACCTTCATGGTCGATGTGTCGGGCTCGATGCAGAGTCCGGACAAGCTGGGGCTGGCCCAGCGCTCCATGAACCTGATCATCGACCGGCTGCGACCGCAGGATTCCCTTGCCGTCACCACCTATGCCTCGGGCGCGCGCATCCTGGTCGGGCCGACGCCCGGGACCGAGAAACTGAAGCTGCGCTGCGCGGTGGCCTCGCTGTCCGCAGGCGGATCGACCGCCGGGGCCGCCGGGATGGTCAATGCCTATGACCAGGCCGAGGCCGCCTTTGGCGAGGGCAAGGTCAACCGCATCCTGATGTTCACCGACGGCGACTTCAACGTCGGCGTGACCGAAGACAAGCGGCTGGAGGACTATGTCGCCGAAAAGCGCGAAACGGGCATCTATCTGTCGGTCTACGGCTTCGGGCGCGGCAACTATCAGGACGCCCGCATGCAGGCCATCGCCCAGGCCGGCAACGGCACCGCCGCCTATGTCGATGATCTGGACGAGGCCCGCCGCCTGTTCGGCCCGGCCTTCGACCGGGGTGCCTTCCCCATCGCCGATGACGTCAAGATCCAGGTCGAGTTCAACCCCGCCACTGTGAGCGAATACCGGCTGATCGGCTATGAGACTCGCCTGCTGTCCGAGGCGGATTTCTCGAACGACCGGATCGACGCGGGCGAGGTCGGGTCTGGCGCCACCGTCGTCGCCCTCTACGAGATCACCCCCGTCGGCGGACTCAGCCAGTTGCCGGATCGCCGCTACGCGCAGACCACCGCCTTGACCGGTAACCCTTCGGGCGAATGGGCCTTTGTCCAGGTGCGGTTCAAGCCCCCGGGCAATGACACCTCGCAACTGATTCAGCATCCGGTCACCGGTCAGGACTCCCGCCCCGGCACCGAGGTCCGCTGGGCCGTGGCCGTCGCCGGTGCCGCCCAGTTGCTGCGCGGCGACCCCTGGCTGGCGGTCGATTATGGCTGGGACGATGTCATCGACCTGGCCCAGGGAGCGCGGGGCGACGATCCCTGGGGTCAGCGCGCCGAATTCGTCAACCTGGCCCGCTCCGCATCCGACCTGGGTCCGGTCCGCCAGCCCTGACGTCGCTCCGGGGAGCCGACGGGCCTGCCGAACGTTGGTCCGTCAGGATCGGGTGGAGGACTTCTCATGACGGCTGACATTCTGCAGAGCCTGCCGGCGACCGGCATCCTCGAGACCTGGGTGCTGCCGGTGCTGCTGGCGGTGGGCCTCGCGGCCGCCTCGGGCCTGCGCATCTTCGTGCCCCTGTTCATGGCGGCGCTGGCGGCGCGGTTCCAGCTGTTCGGCATCGAGTTGAATGACGGCATGGTCTGGATGACCTCCAACACCGCCATCGCCGCCCTCGGCCTCGCCACGGTCATCGAGGTGGTGTCCGACAAGGTCCCGGTGCTCGACAATGCCCTGCATGCCGTGGGCCTGATCGCACGGCCGGTGGCCGGGGCCATTGTAGCGGGCTCCATGTTCGCCGGTCTGGACCCGACGGCCGCCGCCATCGCCGGCATCATCGTCGGTGCGCCCACGGCCCTGGCCTTCGGCGCGGCCCAGGGCGGCACGCGGGCGGCCTCGACCCTGTCGACAGCGGGGGCGGCAAATCCCGTGCTCAGCGTCGTCGACGACATTCTCAGCATCGGGACCGTGCTGGTCGCCTTCCTGATGCCGATCCTGATCCCGGTCGTGGTACTGATCGGCTTCCTGATCGTGCGCGCCCTGTACCGCAGCTGGCGCAAGGGCCGTCAGCCGACCACCGTGCCGACTCTGTCCGCTACACGTCGAACCTGACGCCCTGCGCCAGCGGCAGGGCGGTCGAGAAATTCACCGTCTGGGTCTGGCGCCGCATATAGGCCTTCCACGCATCCGAGCCGCTCTCGCGACCGCCGCCGGTGTCTTTCTCGCCGCCAAAGGCCCCGCCGATCTCGGCGCCCGACGGGCCGATGTTCACGTTGGCGATGCCGCAGTCAGAACCCCAGGCCGACAGGAAGGTCTCGGCCTGGCGGACACTGTCGGTGAAGATGCAGCTGGACAGGCCCTGCGGCACCGCATTTTGCATAGCGATCGCCTGATCCAGCTCCCGCCAGGTCATCACATAGAGGATGGGCGCGAAGGTCTCGTGCCGGACGATGGCGCTCTGTTCCGGCATGCGAACGATCGCAGGCCGCACATAGGCCCCGTCCCGGTCCAGTCGCTGACCGCCGGTGACGACCTCGCCGCCCTCGGCCACCGCCTGTGTCAGGGCCGCCGCCATCGCTTCGGCCGAGGCCTCGTCGATCAGCGGGCCGATCAGGGTGCCGTCGTCCCGCGGATCACCGACCGGCAGGGTCTCATAGGCGACCTTCAGCCGCGCGATCAGTCCGTCGGCCAGATCCTCATGAACCAGCAGGCGTCGCAGGCTGGTGCACCGCTGCCCGCAGGTGCCGACCGCAGAAAAGGCGATGGCCCGCACCGCCAGATCCAGATCGGCGCCCGGCGCCACGATCATGGCGTTGTTGCCGCCCAGTTCCAGCAGCGACCGCCCCAGCCGCCCGGCCACATCGACCGCCACGGCCTTGCCCATCCGGGTCGAGCCGGTGGCCGACACCAGCGGAATACGCGGGTCACGGGCCAGGGCCTGACCCACCTCGGCCCCGCCGACCAGCACCTGATTGAGGCCCTCGGGCGCATCCGCGCCAAAGCGGGCCACCGCCCGCTCGAACACCGCCTGCACCGCCAGCGCCACCAGCGAGGTCTTGTCCGACGGCTTCCAGATCACCGGATCGCCGCACACCAGCGCCAGCGCCGCATTCCACGCCCAGACCGCCACCGGAAAGTTGAAGGCCGTGATCACCGCGACCGGCCCCAGCGGCTGCCAGGTCTCGCGCATGTGATGGCCGGGGCGTTCGCTGGGCAGGGTCAGGCCGTACAGCTGGCGAGACAGGCCGACGGCAAAGTCGCACACGTCGATCATCTCCTGGACCTCGCCGAGGCCCTCCGAGGTGATCTTGCCCGCTTCCAGCGTCACCAGCCGGGCCAGATCGTCCTTGGCGACGCGCAACTCCTCACCCAGCAGCCGCACCAGCTCGCCCCGGCGCGGCGCCGGCACCCGCCGCCACGCGTCAAACGCCGCGCAGGCCCGCCCCACCGCCGCCTCCACCTCCCCGGCCGCCGCACCGGCCAGCCGGCCCGCCGACGTGCCGTCGACCGGCGAGCGCGTGGCCATGCCCCCGTCCTGCCAGGCCGGGCTGACGCCCAGCCGCTTCAGGGTATCGCCAAGGTCGTGTGCCGCCGTCGTCATGCTGAGCCTCTCATCGCAATGGCGGACCGCTTAGCCCGTTTTCCCGTCGTCTTCACCCTTGCTTCACCGCGTTTCCCAACCCGTCGCTAACAGGCGCTACCTACAGTGGAGCCACCGAAGGAGGGTTCAATGGCGCGTGCACAGTTCCAGAAGGGACAAAGGGTCTGGGTCGAATGCGTGGGCGTCTGGGCCCGCATCGAACAGGTTCAGCCCGTCTGGGCCAAGGGCTTCGACGAGCCGGTGCGCGTCACCTATGACGTCGGCCTCGGCCGCGAATTCATGGCCCAGGAACTGGCCCCGGCCGTCACCGACACGATCGCCGACGAAGCCGCTTCCAGCTGGCGGATGCTGCGCGCCCGCAACAAGTGGCAGACGGCGGAGGACTGTCCCCACCACCCCTTCCCCGGCACCTATCCCGTCGTGGTCACCGATCCGCAGGACTGGGGCGGCTGGCGCGTGCCGGGCGCCGAATATGACCGTGATCCCGAGCGCATCGAATATCAGGCCCGTCTGATCGCCACCGCGCCGCGCCTGTTCGCCCTCGCCATGGCTCTGGTCGAGTCCGTCTCCGAGCTGCCCGAGGATGCGCCGCCCGAAATGCGGCGGCTGGCCGAACGGGCGCGCGAACTGACCCGTGAAGTGACCGAAGTTCCCGGCAGCGCGCCCACCACCGAACAGGTCACCACGCCCATTTCCGGTCGGGCTCGCCCCCTGCCGGACACCGCAACCGAGTCCCGCGCGACACACGCGGCCTGACACCGGTATTCCGAGCCTCGACACCGGAACGCGACGCAGCTTAGATTCCGCTCTCGACGACAGTTCGGGCCGGGAGAAGACGCTTTGCGCGCCAGCGAGCGACGCATAAACCCCACGGGGCGCCGCAAGAGCGACCGGGGTCGCGCCTCACCCGCGTGGGTGCGGGTGGTGATCCTGGCCGTCGCGCTGGGCGTTGCCAGCTATGTCCTGCTGTTCGGGCGGGAAATGGCCCAGCCCGTCCGCGAATCCGACCAGCTCCGCGATCAGGCCATGGTCGCCGAGGCGGGGCGTCTGGCCACCGACACCCTGCTGCGCATCCGCACCGCCGAACTGGCCCTCGCCGGCCCCTCGCGGGACCTGCCCGCCGACCTCCCGGTCGCCTTCCTCGACGCCTCGGGACAGATCGAGGTGGCGCGCGGGGCCCCCATTGCCGCCTTCCGCCCCTTGCCGGACCTCGCGGGCCCGCCGGTCGCGGACAGCGAGGGGCGCACCCTCTTGATCCGTCGTACCACCGCCGACGGCCGTCAGGCCGTCGTGCGCATCGCCCTGCCCCCGGCAGCGGTGGCGCCCGAGAATGGAATCCTGGGTCTTCGCGTCGGCCGGAAGGTGATCGGGGCGGCCTCGGCATCCACGGAACAGACCGCGACCTGGATGGGGCTGGACGGCCCGGCGCCCGAGACGGACGGCGCCCTGCACGGCGTCCTGCCAGAGGACGGCCCCAGCTTCCGCCGCGTGGCCGTGCCCGTCGGCGATATCGGCATCATGGTGATCGGCGCCCGCCCGGACGCGGTGGGCGCCACGGCCCTGCTGGACGATGCCTGGGTGTTGATGGCGCCCCTTCTGGTCGGCGTTCTGGTGCTGCTGGCCGTCCTGCTGCAGCAGGCCCGCTCGGCCCGCGCCGGACGCGAATGGGCCGAGACCGAGCGTCGCTTCCGGATCGCCGTCGAAGGCGCGCGCTGCGGCGTCTGGGAATGGGATCTCGAGCGCCAGGAAGTGATCCTGTCGGACTATATGGCGGTGTTGATGGGGGTCGAGGGCGCGGGGATCATCCCGGCCGAGACCTTCATGGAACGCGTCCACCCCGAGTTCCGTGAGGCTCTCCATCATGCCCTGCGTCAGGCCGAGACCTTCGGCACCTTCGAGGCCAGCTTCCCGGTGCCCGATGCGAACGGCCGGCCCCGCTGGATCGACGCCCGTGGCCAGTCGCGGGGCGGGCGCGCCGAAACCGGCTTTACGGCCATCCTCGGCGTCGCGCTCGACATCACCGAGGAGCGTCGCGCCAAGGCCCAGGCCCAGGCCGCCGAAGGTCGCCTGCGCGACGGCATCGAGAGCGTCTCCGACGCCTTCGTCCTGTTCGACCGCAACGACCGGCTGACCCTCTGGAACCAGGCCTTCATCGACACCTTCGATTTTGAGCCGGGGCTGGTGCGCAAGGGCGCGAAGAAGGATGACCTCAACCGGATCGCGGCCCTCGCCATCCGCGCCGAACACCCCGCCGCCGGCGGACGCAGCGGCGCCCGCGAAGTCGAGTTGAACGACGGCCGCTGGCTGCAGCTGGTCGAGCGCTACACCACCGACAGCGGCACCGTCGTCACCGCCGCCGACATCACGGCGATCAAGCGTCAGGAAGCCGAGCGCCAGCGCGCCGCCGACTCGCTCCGCGCCATGGTCGAGAAGCTGGAGTCCAGCCAGGAGAAACTCAGCCAGCTGGCCCGCAAATACGAGGTTGCCATGACCCGGGCCGAAGCCGCCAACCAGGCCAAGTCCGAATTCCTCGCCAATATGAGTCACGAGCTGCGCACGCCGCTCAACGCCATCAACGGCTTCTCGGAGATCATGACCGCCGAGATGTTCGGCCCGCTCGGCGACCCGCGCTACAAGGGCTATGCCGCCGATATCCTCAAGTCGGGCCAGCATCTGCTCAGCCTGATCAACGACATCCTCGACATGGCCAAGATCGAGTCGGGCAAGATGACCCTCTATTACGAGGCCGTCTCGGTGCACGACATCTGCGAGGATGCCGCCCGGCTGATGCGCGGCAAGGTGGACGAGGCGGGCCTGCGCCTCAAGGTCGATGCGCCCGACACCTTGCCGGAGCTCCAGGCCGATCACCGGGGCCTGAAGCAGGTCATGCTGAACCTGATCTCCAATGCGGTGAAGTTCACCCCCGAGGGCGGCGAGATCACCGTCCAGGCCCAGCCGGCCGAGGCGGGGATGATTCAGATCGCCGTCACCGATACCGGCATCGGCATCGCCGCCGAGGACGTCGCGCGACTGGCCCGGCCGTTTGAACAGGTCGAGGGCCAGCACTCCAAGACCACCCAAGGCACGGGGCTGGGCCTGGCCCTGACCAAGTCGCTGATCGAGCTGCACGGCGGCCAGATGTGGATCGAAAGCGAACCGGGTCAGGGCACCACCGTGGCCTTCACCCTGCCGCTGGTGCCGCCCGCCGAGGCCGGCCAGGGCGGGCAGGAAGACGACCGTCAGGCCGCCTGAGCCCTAGTTTGCCGGAGGACGGTCGTCGCGGTCGCCCCGCCGCCCGTCCCGGCCTCCCCGACCGCGCGGTCCGTGGCGCGACAGCAGGGGCGCCACCGCCGCCCGCTCCTCGACCGTCAGCGTGTCCAGCAGGGCCGTGGTGTCGTCCTCGATCCGGGAGCGCCCGCGCATTTCTGCCTCGCGCGAGCTGGCCAGCAGGGCGCGCACCGCGGCGCCGTCATAGGGGGTTTCCAGCGCGCGGCTCAGCGCCGCCTTGCGGGCCGTGCGCGCCTCCTCGAAGTCGGGCCGTGCCGCAAGCGCCGACTCGCGCAGCGTCGTCTTCACCCGGTCGCGTGTCTCGGGCGAGAGGGCGGCCATCGCCTCCCAAGGGCCGCGATCACCCCGGCCGGGCCGGCGCTGCTCCTCTACCCGGTTCTCGATCCGGTTCAGCGACACCGCCATGGTGGCAACCGCCGCCAGGGCAAAGACATTGATCACGGCCAGGACAATCAGGCCGATCTTCATTGCGCGGGCGGTCATCCCAGCACCTCCGTGTCATCCAGACCGTTCAGGGTCGCCTGATACAGCACCGCATCCGCCTGCACATCGGCGGTCAGATGGTCCGTCAGGGTGACGCCGAACACCACACCGGCACAGGCCGCCGCCATCAGGCCGGCACCCGACGCCAGCCGGAACCGGTCCATGCGCCAGACCGGCAGGCGGAAGCGCGGCCTGCCGCCCGCGGGGGCCCGTGCGGCCTCCGCCGCCTTCAGCGCCCGGGCAAAGGCCGCCGCGTCCGGCAGGGGGGCCACATGGCCGGCCAGAGCCAGATCCAGCGCCCGCGCCCCGTCCAGCACCGCCTGCCCCTCTGGCGTGCGGGCATACGCCCGGGCAGCCTCGCGCTCGGCCTCGGGCCAGCGGGCGGGATCGACGCCATAGGCGTCCACGATGCTGTGAAAGCGTTCAGCCTTCATCGTCTCTCTCCTTCAGCCGCCGGACCCAGATCGGCCAGCGCTGCTCTCAGCGCCCGCCGCCCGCGCGACAGCAAACTCTCCAGCGCCTCGACGCTGACCCCCATCAACCCGGCGGCCTCGATATTGCCGAGCTCCTGATAGTGACACAGCACGATCGCCTCGCGCTGGCGCTCGGGCAGGGCCATCAGCGCCGCCTCGACGCGCCGGCCCACATCCTGCGCCATCAGCCCGCGATCGGGCCCCGGGCTGTCGTCCACCTGCTCGGGCACGGCGTCCGTGGCCACCTCTCGCCGCCGCCGCAGCCGGTCGTAACAGAGGTTCAGCGCCACCCGGTGCAGCCAGGTGTCGAACTTGGCCTTGCCCGGCGTCCAGCGCGGCGCCTGTTTCCATGCCCTCAGCAGGGTCTCCTGCGCCACGTCCTCGGCCTCGACCGGATCGCCCAGAAGACGGCCGGCCAGCGCCATCATGCGCGGCAGCTTGGCGGAGACCAGGGCCTGGATGGCCTCCGGGTCGCCCCGGGCCACCCGGGCCACCAGTTCCTGATCGGGGTCGGCGATCGCGGCCAATCGGTCGTCCTGTCTCGCAAAAGACTGAGGGCCGTCGATCGCGGATCGCCTCGCCCGTCATCCACCCTACTCCGATGCGGTCGCCGCTTGCGAGCGCCGTTGCTGACGGCGTTCCTGACGCTGCTCGCGCATCGCCTGGCGGGCGCCCTGACGTTCCTCGGCGGTGACATAGCCGTCGCCGTTCGCGTCCATGCGGGCAAAGCCTTCGGCCATGCGCGCCTCGGCCTCGGCGATCACCACCGGGCCACGCTCGCCCCGCATGCCTTCGCCGCCCATACGGGGACCGCGATGACCGCCCCGCATGGCCCGGCGGGGGCCGCGATCGCCGCGTTCGGCCCGACGTTCCTCGCGCCGGTCGGCCCGCGTTTCACGCGCCGCGTCGAACTCGGCGCGTGAGACACTGCCATCGCCATTGGCGTCCAGTCGGGCGAAGTGCCGGTCGGCGCGCTCGTCCTTGCGGGCCTCGCGGACGGCCTGCATTTCCTCGCGGGTGACCGTGCCGTCGCCATTGGCGTCGGCAGCGCGCAGGCGGTCGAGGCGACCAGCGGTGAATTCGGCGCGGCTGATGCGACCGTCGCCGTCGGCGTCGGCGCGGGCCATGCCGCGATCCTGTCGGACCGGGTCCTGGGCGGGGGCCTGCTGGGCCACGACAATACCGGCCGAGGCGGCCAGTGCGACGGCGGCGACGCCGCCGATCCAGATGGAAGTCTTCATGGGTGTTGCTCCTTGATCGTCAGATCGGACGTCCCCTTGTCCACCCGGTCTAACGGAGCGGCCCTCAGGATTCCGTCGCGACCGGCGGAAGCACCTCTTCGAACCGCGCACGGGCCTCGCTGCGAAGGGCCTCCAGATGCGCCTTCAGCCCGGCCATATCGACCTGACCGACCGCCCGGGCCACCCGCGCCTGAAGCCCCTCGGGCTCGTCCTCCGGTCGCGGCATTTCGTTGAAGGCACAGGCGAATATCTGCGCCAGCCCCTGCTGGCTCTTCCATGCCGTGGCCAGTTCCGGATCGTCCGCCAGCCCCCCGAGCGTCGAGACGGTCAGCGGTCCGCCGTCCGGCGCGCCCTTCAGCTGCCGGTACTGGGCGACGAATTCGGCATCGATCAGTCCCCCCGCGACCCGCTTCAGGTCCCAGAAGCCGCCCGGGGACCGGTCGCGCATCATCCGGTCGCGCATGGTGCGCACATCGCGGGCCAGCGTGTCCGTCGTCCGTCCATGGGCGCGGATCACCGCCTCGATGGCCGCGCCTACCCGCTCGCCAAAGGCCGGGTCGCTGGCCCAGACCACCCGCGCCCGTGTCAGCACCATGAACTCCCAGGTGTCGGCCTCGTCCCCGTAATAGCTGTCCAGCCGGGCCAGCTTGACCGACAGCGGCCCCTTGGCGCCCCAGGGCCTCAGCCGCATGTCGACCTCATAGAGCCCCCCCTGGCTGGTGTGGGCCGACAGGGCCGCGATCAGCCGCTGGGTGAAGCGCCCGTACCAGGTCTCGGGCGGCAGGCCCCGCCCCTCGGACAGGGCCTCGGCCGGCGCCTCATGCACCGTCATCAGGTCGAGGTCCGAGGCGGCCGTCATCTCGCGCGAGCCGGCCTTGCCCAGTGCCACGACGGCCACCGCCCCGTCGATCCGGCCCGACTGTCGCGTCACCTCGTCCAGCGCCGCCTGCGCCAACGCCTGGATCGAGGCATCGGCCAGCACCGTATAGGCCCGCCCTGCCGCCTCGACATCGGCCCGCCCCGTCAGGGTCTGCAGGCCGATGCGAAACCGCTGGTCTCGGTGCAGGCGCCGCACCGCATCCATGGCCGCCTCGAAATCATCGGCCGCCGCAGCTTCAGCCCGCATCTGGTCGGCGACCCCCGTGTCGGCGTCCAGCGGGGTCTGGAAGCGCGCGTCCAGCATGCTGTCCAGCGCCGCAGGATCGCGGCCCAGCGCCCGCGCCAGACGGGGGGCCCAGGCCATTACCCGCACCACCAGTTCAAACAGCGCCGGCTGGTTCAGGAACAGCGCCTGGATCTGCACCCCGGCCGACAGGCCCGAGAAGAACACCGCGAACCGGCGAAAGGCCTGATCGGGCGCGCCGGTCGCCGCCAGGGCCTCCAGCAGGCGCGGGGCCAGCCGGGTGAACAGTTCGCGCCCGCGCGCACTGCGGGTGGCGGGGATGCGTCCGTGGTGCCAGCTGCGGATGGTGTCCGAGACCGGGGCGGGCTCCTCAAAGCCCATCCGCTCCAGCGTCGCCAGCGTCTCGGGGTCGTTCTCGACGCCCGTAAAAACCAGACTGCCATAGTCCGACGACAGCGCCTCCTCGCCCTCGAACAGCTCGCCATACAGGGTATTGACCCGGGTCAGCAGGGCCTCGACCCCGGCGTCGAAGGCGGCCAGATCGGCCTCGCCCGCCAGCGCGGCGACCGCCCGGCGGCGGTCCTCCTCGACCGGCAGGGCATGGGTCTGCTCGTCGGCCAGCATCTGCACCCGATGCTCGAGTCCGCGCAGGCGCACATAGGCCTCGTCCAGCGCCGCCCGGGTCGCTTCCGGCACATGCCCGGCCCGGGTCAGGGCCGCCAGCGCCGCCAGCGTGGCAGGCAGCCGCAGGGCCGGATCGCGTCCGCCCAGGATCAGCTGCTGGGTCTGGGCATAGAATTCGATCTCGCGGATACCGCCCCGGCCCAGTTTCAGATTGGCGCCCGCCGCCTCCAGCCCCTCGCCCGTCTTGTGCACATGGATCTGCCGCTTGATCGACTGGACATCGAGGATCGCCTGATAGTCGAGGCTACGGCGCCAGACGAACGGCACCAGCGCCTGAAGGAAATCGCGGCCCGCTGCGCGGTCGCCCAGCACCACCCGCGCCTTGATGAAGGCTGCGCGCTCCCAGTTCTGGCCGACGCCCTCATAGTAATCCAGCGCCATGGGCACGGCCACGACCGGCGGGGTCGAGGATGGATCGGGCCGGAGCCGCAGGTCGACGCGAAACACATAGCCGTCGCCGGTCCGCTCGGTCAGCAGGGCGGCAAAGGCCTGGGCCGCGCGGTCGACGGTGCGCTGCATCTCCACACCCTCAGCCAGGGCGCCCGCCAGCGTCGCCGGGTCGTAGAAGAGCGAGATGTCGATGTCGCTGGAATAGTTCAGCTCCAGCGCGCCATGCTTGCCCATGGCGAGGCCGAACAGGCCCGGCAGCGGGTTGTCGGGATCGGCCGCGGCGACCAGCTTGCCCCGCTCGCGCAGGTCGTGGGCCACGGCCCGGAGCGCCGCCTCGGCCGTCGCATCGGCGAACCGCGACAGGGCCGCCGTCACCGCCTCCAGATCCCAGACCCCGCCCAGATCGGCCAGCGCCGTCAGCAGGTGAAGGTCGGCCTTCAACTGCCGCAGTGGGCGCTTCATCGCCTCGGCCCCGCCGTCCAGCGCCCGCGTCTGCATCAGAATGCCGGCCAGGGTGTCCTCGGGCCGGGCGGCCAGCATCTGCTCCAGCGCCCCGGGGCGTCGCCGCGCCAGCGAGGCCAGATAGGGGCTGGCGGCAAACACGGGTTCCAGCGCCGGCCAGCTTGCGTCGAGCAGCGTCGCGGGCATCGCCTCGGCCAGTTGCGCCTTCAGCGTCTCAAGCCCCGGCGAGGCCAGCGTCGGGCCGCAGGGCCTCATCCGGGGACCGAGGGCGTCCGGTGCCGTCACGGCGCCGCGGCCAGAACCAGCGCGACCCTCAGGCCGGGGCCGGAGCCGTTGAACACGCCCGGGCCTTCATCCAGCTGGATGCGCCCGCCATGGGCCTCCATGACCGCCCCGACCAGCGCCAGCCCCAGTCCCGACCCCGGCTCGGTCCGGCTGTTGTCCAGACGCACGAAGCGCTCGATCACCCGCCCCCGGTCCGCTTCGGGCACGCCCGGCCCGGTGTCGGTCACGGAAAACTCGATCTCACCCGACGACCGCCGGCGCGCCCGCAGTTTCACCGCCCCGCCCTCGGGCGTGTATTTGATGGCATTGTCGATGATATTGGCCAGCGCCTGGGTCAGGAAGGGCCGGTTGCCGACGATGTTCAGCCCGCGCTCGATCTCGGCCGAGAACTCCAGCCCCTTGTCCTCGCCCGCCGGCTCGTACAGCTCGGCCAGGTCGGCGGCCAGGTCGGCCGCATCGAACAGCCTGGCGTCGGGGATGTTGCCCGACCCCGCCGCCGCCTGCAGCCGGGCGATGGCCAGCACGGTGTTGAACGTCTTGAGCAGATCGTCGGCCTCGGACAGGGCCAGCTCCAGCGCCTCGGTGCCGCTGACCTTGCCGGCCTCGGCGTCGATCAGCGCCACTTCCAACTTGGCCCGCATGCGGGTGAGCGGCGAGCGCAGGTCATGGGCGATGGCGTCGCCGGCATGGCGGATCGAGGCCATCGAGGCCTCCAGCCGGTCCAGCATGCCGTTCAGCCCCTGGCCCAGCTCGTCCAGTTCGTCGCCCGATCCGCGCACCGGCACCCGCGCCTTCAGATCGCCGCCCTGCACCGCCAGCACGACCCGGTTCAGCCGGCCCATGGCCCGCTCCAGATTGCGGCTGACCAGCAGCCCGCCGATCAGGCCCAGCAGCACGACGATCCCCATCGCCCCCCACAGGGCCTGGGTCAGCCGGCCCAGATAGGCTTCTGTATCGCCCAGCGACTGGCCGACGAACAACTGTTCGCCGCCGCGCAGGGTCATCTGCACACCGCGGGACTGCGGACGCACGACCCGCCCGTCGGGCAAAGTGTCGGTCATGGGAAAGGTGTGCCAGACGGTGCCCCCCTCATAGTCCTGGATCGGCGAGACATTGAGGCTGCCGGTCACCCGGTTCCCCTCGGCGTCGATCAGCAGGTACAGGAAGTTGTCGCGGCTCAGCGTCCGGTCGATGACCGCCATGTTCAGGGCGTCAAAGCCCCGCGCATCATAGATGCCGGTCAGGGTGGTGACTTCGGCGCGCACCGCCTCCTCGGCCCTCAGTCGCGCCTCATTGGCCGAGGCGACATAGACCCACGCCAGCACTGCCGCCGCCGCCGTCGCGAACAGCGCCAGAAACAGCAGCGTCAGCCGGAAGGGCGTCCGCCGGAAGAGGGAGGGGAGCTTCACAGGCTAGTTCTCTCTCCCTCCCCTCTATGGGGAGGGACGGTGGCGCGAAGCGACACCAGGGTGGGGGAGTCATTCAATTGAGCGAGAATACAGTCCATTACGCCATCAACATTGTCGCGGATGGAGGCGTTGTCGAAACGGAGCGTCCTGAAGCCCTCGCGCCTTAACACTCCATCCCGGACACGGTCGTGGCGCGCCTGCTCCTCATCCCCGTGAACCGCTCCATCAACTTCAATGACAAGATGGTGCTTGAAGCACACGAAATCGAGGAAGTACCCTCTGAACGGAGCTTGTCGGCGAAAATGAAAGCCCTGCTTTCTCAGTGCCTTGAGTCGGGACCACATTCGCGCCTCGGGTGGGGACAGGGTCTTTCGCATCTCACGGGCGCGTTCGATCTTTCCTGACATGGAAGCCTCCCCACCCTGACGGCTTCGCCGTCATCCCTCCCCATAAAGGGGAGGGAGAATTCCATCACGCCTCCAGCCGGTATCCCGCGCCGCGCACGGTCTGCAGCATGGCCTTGTCAAAGCCCTTGTCGATCTTGGAGCGCAGGCGGCTGATGTGCACGTCGATGACGTTCGTCTGGGGGTCGAAGTGATACTCCCAGACCTTCTCCAGCAGCATGGTGCGGGTCACCGACTGGCCGGCGTGGCGCATCATGAACTCCAGCAGCTGGAACTCGCGCGGCTGCAGGTCGATCTCCTGGCCGGCGCGGTGCACCTCGCGGCTGATCAGGTTCATCTCCAGATCGCCGACCTTGAGCACGGTCGCGACCGAGCCGGTCTCGCGACGGCGCGACAGGGCCTCGACCCGCGCGATCAGTTCGGCAAAGGCATAGGGTTTGACCAGATAGTCGTCGGCCCCGGCCTGCAGGCCCGTCACCCGGTCCTCGACCTCGCCCAAGGCCGACAGGAACAGCACAGGCGTCTGGTCGCCGTTCTTGCGCACCGTCTCGACCATGCCGACGCCGTCGAGGCGCGGCATCATCCGGTCGACCACATAGACGTCATAGCCACCCTTCTGGGCCTCGAGCAGGCCAAAGGCACCGTCCACGGCATGGACCACCTCATGGCCGGCCTCGGTCAGGCCCCGGACCATGGCCGTCGCCGCTTCGGCGTCGTCCTCGACCACCAGAATGCGCATCGCCCTCTCCCTTCCTTCCCGCCCCTGCGGGATTCGTCCTCGATGATAGCCGATCCCGGCCGGTTTCCTTACTGCGTTGTGGCCGGAGTCCGCGGTCGCGCCGCCGCCCGCGCCGGGACGTCCATCAGCAGCGCCCCGTTGCCGCCCGCCGACCAGACCAGCAGGAAGATCTCGTCCCGCCCGGCCTCGCGCGCCCGGGCCAGTTCCGCCTCGACGTCAGCGAGCGCGCGGGCCGGCTTCAGCCCGGCCTGCATGACGACCATGCCGGGTCGAAGCGGACTGTCTCCGATCCGGCCGTTCGCCACGATCACCAGTCCATCGACCCCCGCCGGAATGTCGTACTTGCGGCGCAGGTCCGGCGACATGGGGGCCAGGGTCAAGGCCCCGATCCGCACCCCCTCGCTGGGGGCGCCCGCCGGGCGCTGGGGAACCGGAGCATTCAGTTCCTCAAGGGAGGGACGCCTGGCCGCCTTCACCCGCGCGACCAGACGCCGCTCGCCACGAAGGACCACGACCTCCAGCGTCTCATTGACCGCCGCCGCGCCGACCCGGCGGGTCAGATCGGTCGCATCGACGACGGGCAGCTCATTCATCTCAACCACGATGTCGCCGGGGCGCAGGCCCCCGCGCGCCGCAGGACCGCCGGGGGTCACCTCTATGACCATCGCGCCCTGCATGCCCGCATCCAGGCCGAGGGCCTCCCGATAGGGTTCCAGATCGGCGATCTGGACGCCGAGGTAGCCGCGCTCGATCTGCTCGCCGCGCATCAGCCGGTCGGTGATGGCCTTGGCGGTCTCGGCCGGAATGGCAAAGCCGATGCCGATCGACCCGCCGGTCGGCGAGAAGATGGCCGTGTTCACGCCGATCACCCGACCATAGATGTCAAAGGTCGGACCGCCGGAATTGCCCCGATTGATGGCCGCGTCGATCTGGATGTAGTCGATATAGTTGCTGGAGGCGTCGCGCAGGTCGCGCGACTTGGCAGAAACGATGCCCGCCGTGGCCGTCCCGCCCAGTCCGAACGGATTGCCGACCGCGATCACCCAGTCGCCGACGCGCGGCTCGGCCGATTCCTCGAAGCTGACATAGGGATAGTTGCCGCCCTCGACCTTGATCACGGCCAGGTCGGTGCTCTCGTCGCGCCCCACCAGACGCGCGGGCAGAACCCGGTTGTTGGCCAGCCGGACGGTGATCTCCTCGGCATTGGCGATCACATGGTTGTTGGTGACGATGTAGCCGTCGGGCGAGATGAAGAAGCCCGAGCCCGCACCCATGGCGGTCTCGCCCTCCTCGTCTCCTCCCTCGCCCTCGGGCACCTGGAAGTCGAACGGCAGGCCGGGAATCTGCATCCCGTTGGTGGAGGGCCGGGCGATGCGGGTCCTCACATCGATCTGCACCACTGCGGGCGCCACCTGGTTGAAGATGTCGGCGAAGCTGACCGGGGCGCCGGGCGGCGGACCGAAGGCGGCACCGGGCGCACCGGCGGACGGCGTGATCGGTCCGTTGACCGACAGCAGGCTGCCTTCCATGCCGGGCCAGCGAATCAGCCCGCCCGCCGTGGCGATCACCGCCACCAGCAGGCCGGCGACCGCACCGATGATGAACTCCTTGCGCTTCAACGTCCGCTTCCTGTTCGATCTCGCGCCGCGCCCGAAGGGGACCGGCATGTCCTTGACGATATAGGGCCTTGGGCCGGATCACCAATCGCTGCGACGCAACAGGGAAAGGTGGTGTCGGCTATCCTTGGGTTTTCGGCGGCGAAGTTGCGTCATCTTCGGGGCCGGACGTTGCAGCCTTGAGAAGGTCCTGCACCGCAAGACGTTCAGACTCCGTCAATTCCGCCGGGCCCTCGGCGACCGGCCTGCGACGGCCGATCCAGACCAGCACCACCCCGCCCCCCAGCACCAGAGCCAGCGGCAGCCCCCACAGCACCAGGGTCCCGGCCCGCAGCGGCGGCGTGAACAGCACATAGTCGCCGTATCGCGCCACCAGTCCCTCGCGGATCTCGGCGTCGCTCTCACCCGCCGCGATCCGGTCGCGCACCCAGCGGCGCATGTCCGAGGCTACGCCCGCAGGCGAGTCGGCGATCGACTCATGCTGACAGACCACGCAGCGGATCTCGTTGAACAGGGCCTGGGCGCGGGCCTCCTGCTCCGGGCGGGCCAGCGGCTGGTCCGGCGTCGCCGGGGGTTCCTGGGCGAACGCCGCCCCGGACAGACCCGCCATCATCAGAAGCGTCAGGATCAGGCGCCTCATGCGCTCCTCCGGCGCCGCGCCACATCCGCGGTCCGCAGGCGGCGATCCATCAGCGACAGCAGCCCGCCCAGCGCCATCAGCGCCGGTCCGAGGAAGATCAGCCGCGCCCAGGGATTCCAGTTCATGCGCACCGTCCACGCCCGGCCGCCGCTCTCGCCGGCCCGCCGTTCGCCCAGTACCAGATAGACGTCGTCCAGACCGTGGAAGCTCAGCCCCACTTCGGTCGTGGTCTGTCCGCCCGCCGGGAAGAAGCGTCGCTCGGCCCGCACCATTTCCGGGCGCCCGCCGCCCAGCGGCTCGACATCCAGCGTGGCGCGCTCGGCCAGATAGTTCGGCCCCTCGACGATCTCGACCGCCCGCAGAGTGGCCTGGTACGGCCCGGCCGCGACCGTCTGGCCGATCTCGAGCGGACGGGCCGCCTCGACCTTCAGCCCGGTCTCGACCACCGCGCCCAGGACAAACAGGCCGAGGCCCGCATGGGCCGCCGTCATGCCCCAGGCCGCCAGCGGCAGGGCCCGCACCCGCCGTCCCAGCTCACCCGCCGACCGCTTGCCGAACAGGCGCACCCGCTCGGCCAGCTCGGCCAGCGCCCCCAGCACCAGCCACGCCCCCAGCGCCAGACCGGCTCCGGTCAGCGCCTGACGGGGCTGGAACAGGGCCCAGATCACGACCGCGAACACCAACGACAGACCCGCCGCCCAGGCCAGTCTCTGCAAGGCTCCGATGGCATCCCCGCGCTTCCAGGCCAGCAGCGGTCCCATGGGCAGGATCAGCAGGGCCACGGCCATCAGCGGGGTGAAGGTCACGGCGAAATAGGGAGGGCCGACCGAGATGGTCGCCCCGCCCGCCGCCTCGAGGATCAGCGGATAGAGCGTCCCGACCAGCACGGTTGCGGCCGCCACCGACAGGAACAGATTGTTGAGCACCAGTGCGCCCTCGCGGCTGATCGGGGCAAACAGGGCCTTGCCCGTCAGCTGCCCGGCCCGGAGCGCGAACAGGGCAAAGGCCGCCCCCGCGGTCAGGCCAAGGATGCCCAGCAGCATCAGTCCCCGCTCGGGGTCGACGGCAAAGGCATGCACACTGGTCAACACGCCTGACCGCACCAGGAAGGCGCCCAGCATCGACAGGGTGAAGGCGACCAGCGCCAGAAATACCGTCCAGCCGATCAGTGCCCCGCGCCGCTCGGTCACGACCGCGCTGTGTAACAGGGCCGCAGCGGCCAGCCAGGGCATGAAGCTGGCGTTCTCGACCGGGTCCCAGAACCACCAGCCGCCCCAGCCCAGTTCGTAATAGGCCCAGAAACTGCCCAGCGTGATGCCGGCGGTCAGCAGGGCCCAGCTGGCCAGCGCCCACGGCCGGATCCAGCGTCCCCAGGCGGGCCAGAACCCGGCCCCCGGCCGCCCCTCGATCAGGGCCGCGACCGCCAGCGAGAAACACACCGACAGGCCGACATAGCCGCCGTAGAGCAGCGGCGGGTGGAAGGCGAGCGCCGGGTCCTGCAACAGCGGGTTCAGCGACGCCCCCTCGACCGGCACCGGATCCATGCGACCGAACGGGCTGGAAGTGAACAGCACAAAGGCGAGGAACAGCGCGCCCAGTCCGCCCTGCACAGCCACGGCCACGGCCTTGAGCCCGAACGGCAGCCCCCCGGCCCCCGTGCGGGCCCGCGCCAGCATCGCGCCGAAGCCCGTCAGCACCAGACACCACAGCAGCAGCGAGCCCTCGTGGCTGCCCCAGGCGCCGGCCACCTTGTAGAGCATCGGCTTGTCCGTGTGGCTGTTGGAAGCCACGTTCGACACCGAAAAGTCCGAAACGACGAAGGCCCAGATCAGCACCAGAAAGGCCAGCACTACGGCCAGGCAGGCGGCCAGGGCGGCGCCCTCTCCGGCCCCCGCCAGAACCGGGCTGGCGCGCATCCGTCCGGCAACCGACAGACCGGCCTGCAGCACGCTGAGCGCCAGGGCGAGGCAAAGGGCAAAGGCCCCCAGTTCGACGATCACGGTTGGGCCTCGCCGCTCTCGGGGCGCCATTCCCCGCGTTCCTTCAGCCGTTCGGCGACCTCGCGCGGCATGTAGGTCTCGTCATGCTTGGCCAGCACCTGCCGGGCGACAAAGGTCCTGTCCGCGCGGAACTCACCCTCGACCACCACGCCCTGCTCTTCCTTGAACAGGTCGGGCAGGTCGCCCTGATAGACGACGGGCGTCGAGGCGGCATTGTCGGTCACGCGAAAGCGCACCCGGCCGCCGTCCTCGTGGACCACGCTGCCCGCCTCGACCAGACCGCCCAGCCGCATGGCCCGGCCGGGCGGCGCAGCCTCGACCGTCGCCTCGGACGGCGAGACGAAAAAGGTCACCGTGTCCTGCATGGCCCACAGGCTCAACCCCACGGCCAGCGCCAGCACGGGCGCCACGGCCATCAGCACCCACATGCGGCGGCGCGCCTTCGGCGATTTCGGCATCCAGCCCATCAGCCAGCCCCCCCGGGCCGGGCCGGCAGCCGCGACTCCAGATCCACACGGCGCGGATCGGCGGGCGACAGGGCCGCGATCAGCGGGCCCCACATCTCATGCACCCGGGGGGCGTCCCCGCGCTCAAGCGCCAGTTCGCCGAGGAAATAGCGCGCGCCCAGCTGGTTCGGGTCCAGCTCCAGGGCCCGGGTAAAGGCCATTTCCGCGTCCTCGCCGACCTCGCCGTCCTGGGTCCGGACCAGCGCCTCGCCCAGCCGGGCCCAGGTCTGGGCGTCCCCGGGCTTGAGCGCCGCGGCCCGACGCAGCGCCTGGGCCGCGCCAATCGAATCTCCGGCCTCGAACCGGGCCGCGCCCAGCAGCGCCTGGGCCTCGAAACTGTCGGGGCGGGCCTCGGCCTCGCGCCCCATCACGGCGGCCAGACGCGGGGCGTCCAGCATGCCGGGGGTCTCGGCCCACTCGGCCACCCGCCGGGCGTAGGGTTGATCGGGCACGCCGGGATTGCCTTGCCAGATATAGAGGCCCAGCGCGCCCAGCACGCCCGCGGCCACGCCGCCCAGCACCCAGCTGGCATGGCGGGCCTGGGCCCGGTCGTCCAGAGGCTCCGCCAGCCCGGCGGCCACGGGGTCCAGATGCCGGCGCGCCACCTCGGCCCGGGCGGTTTCCAGCGCCTCTCCGGCCAGCACGCCCCGCGCCGCCATCCGGTCCAGTTCGGCCAGATCGCGGGCCAGGGCACGTCCCCGCACTGCATCCGTCGCCACGGGCATGCCCTGCCGGCCGCCGCTTCGCGCAGCGCTCAGGATCAGCAGCCCCGCCAGCGCGCAGGCCAGTCCCGTCAGGGTCCAGAAGATCAGCATGCCCGGCGTTTAGCCGATCAGGCGGCCTCGGGCGAGGCCCTGTACGGCGGCATGGCGTGAATCGTCGCAGTGGCGCGGCGTCGCACCGTCCGGGCCGCCTCGGGCGCCTGAAGGTGCGTCAGGAAGCGGGCCACGATGTCCATCAGGGCCAGGGCGCGGTCCACGTCCTCGACCTCCCCCCCGTGGATCAGGTCAAAGGCCTCGTCGGCATGGCGGCCCAGCATCCCGACCAGGGCATCCGCCTGCCGCTTGCGATCAGACTCACACCCGAACACGGCCGCCGCCGAATGGACGGACCCCAGCATCCGCACCTGGACCTCCGCAGTGGCCAGCGCCTCCGAGGCCGGATCAACGGTCAGGTCCGGCACCTTGCGGGTCATCCGCCCGGCCAGCGTCGCACGGGTCATCGGCAGGGCTGCCTCGACCGCCCGGCTGGTCCCGCGGATGGTATCGCTCAGGCGTTTGGCCACCTTGGTGCGGGCCTCCCGCACGCTCTGGCCCCAGGCGCTGCCGGGCTGCATCTCCAGGGTGACGTCCAGCTCATTGAGGGTCACCGCGCACCAGTTGATGTCCTCCAGTCGCGCAACCGCCTCGGTGGCGGCGTCGGGTCCGGGCCGGAAAGCCGCGATACGGTCCGCGCGCACACTGATCCCGTCGATCAGGCGCTGGATGAACACGGCCATTTCCGTCCCGCTCAGGAAGTCGTCACGCCCCGCCGAGCCGCTGGTCTGGGTCACCAGACGCAGCACCAGCGCCGCGTCGCGCAGATGGGCGAACAGTATGTCCATCAGGCGCGGTGCCCCGTCCTCGTGGATTTCGGCGGCATCGCGAATGGCCAGCCGCAGGTCGGCCAGACTGTCGCCGTCGGGGCGACCCAGCCAGGTCTCCAGATGGTTGAGCGCCTTTCGCGCCAGATGCGCCAGATCCAGACAGCGGGCCAGCATTGCCAGCCCCTCCTCGCGCTGATCGGCAGCCAGCCCCTCGGGCCAGACGGCCGCGGGGCGATCCCGGACGGCGGCCGCTGCGGCCAGGCACAGCCGGTCCGCCACCACCGGCGCATCCGGCGCATAGCGGTCCAGCCGTTCCAGCAGGTCCAGTTCGCTCTCGCGCGCCACCGCCCACAGACGCGGCAGGACGGAGGCCGGAAAGGTCAGGGCCTCGATACCGTCCGGACGCGGACGAAACATCGGAACGAGCGGCTGTAGCGCCAGATCACGGCGCTTCTGTTCCTGGCCCGCCTCGACCAGCATACGCCCCAGCTCGCGCGCCTTGTCGCCCGGCCAGCTGCCGACAGCACGGCGCAGGCCGTCCAGCAGGGGCGGCGGGCACAGGGTGATCAGATGCGCCAGGGCGGCACGATGGGCGACCGATAGACCGGCCATGGACACTCCACGCGAACAGCACGTGTCCCCACACTGGCCGGGCCAGGGTTAATAATCCGTCCACCCTGTTTCAGCGTTGCAGGCAGTCTCAGCCCTCGGCGGCGGGCAGGTCCAGCACAGCCTTCAGCCCGCCCATCTCGCTGCGGGACAGGGCGACGCGCCCGTTATAGGCCTTGGTCAGATCATCGACGATCGACAGGCCCAGACCCGATCCGGGCGCATCCTCGTCCATGCGGGTGCCGCGCTTGAGCGCCGCTTCCCACTGGTCCTCGGCCAGACCCGGCCCGTCGTCCTCGACCACCACCACCATCTGGCCCAGACCGGTCCCCCCGGCGCTGACCCGCACGCGCCGCTTTGCCCATTTGCAGGCGTTCTCGATCAGATTGCCGAGGATCTCCTGCAGATCCTGACGCTCGCCCCGGAACATCAGGTCGTCGGGCGCGCGCCAGTCGATCTCGACACCTTTTGACGCGAACACCCGCTCCAGCATCACGGCCATCTCGTCCAGAACCTCGGCCACCGGGGTACGCTCGCCCAGCCCCTGCGCGCGGGCGGCGGCGCGCGCCCGGCGCAGATGGTGATCGACCTGGTCCTTCATCACCCGGCTCTGGCGGGTGACCACTTCGGCCAGGGGATCGGTCCTGCCCTCGGCCTCGGCCAGCATGACCGACAAGGGCGTCTTCAGCGCATGGGCCAGGTTGCCGACGTGGGTCCGCTGGCGCTCCACCACCTCGGTATTGTGGTCCAGCAGGCGGTTGACCTGTTCGGCCAGCGGCTGGATTTCCAGCGGATAGGTGCGCTCGATCCGGCCCGAGCGGCCCTTTCTCACATCCGCGATTTCATTCCTCAGCAGGAACAGCGGGCGCAGGCCGATCCGCACCTGCATGAACACCGCCGCCACCAGCCCCAGCCCCAGGATCAGCAGGGCGATCCAGGTGAAGGTGGCAAAGGCCCGCGTATCGGCATCGATGTCCGACCGGTCCATGCCTGCCATGAACACCAGCGGCCGCTCGCGTCCCGGCAGCACCTTGACGCTGGCCGCGATCCGGAGCGGCCGGTCGACCGGGCCGATAGCCGTGTAACTCAGGGTGCGCCCGCGCTCCAGGCGCGCCGGCATGTCCCTGGGGATCAGCAGGTCCTCGCCCGCCAGCGACGGCGAGCGTTCCAGGATGCGCATCCCGCCCCGCCCGTCGAATTCGGCCACCACCCAGTACTTGCCCGACAGGGGGCGCAGCGTCCGCGAATCCTGGATTTCGGCGACCGATACCTGGCCCCCGACCACGGTCGTGGCCAGCACCACCTCGTCGATGGTTTCCGCCAGGGCATAGCCCATGCGGCGCAGCGCCGATTCCTGATACTGGCTGGTCAGCATCCAGCCCGTCAGCACCAGCGCCACCGCCATCCAGGCCGAGGCCAGCCAGATCAGACGCCGGGTCAGCGAGCGACCGGGGCGCCCAAACGCCCGTCCGGCCCAGACCTGCCAGTTCACGCGGCCTCGGACTCGCCCGGCAGGGCCGTCAGCCGATAGCCCAGCCCGCGCACCGTCTCGATCCGGTCGGCGCCGATCTTCTTGCGCAGCCGCCCGACGAACACCTCGATGGTGTTGGAGTCGCGGTCAAAGTCCTGGTCGTACAGGTGCTCGACCAGTTCGGTGCGGCTGATCACCCGGCCCTGATGCATCATCAGATAGTGCAGCAGCCGGTATTCCAGACTGGTCAGGCGCAGCGGCTCGCCGTTCACATTGGCCCTTGCCGCGCGCGGATCCAGCCGCAGCCCACCGCAGGACAGGGTCGCGGACGCAATGCCCGCCGAACGCCGCAGCAGCGCCCGCAGACGCGCCAGCAGCTCTTCGGTGTGGAAGGGCTTGGTCAGATAGTCATCGGCGCCCGCATCGAACCCGGCCACCTTGTCGGACCAGGCTCCGCGCGCCGTCAGGATCAGCACCGGCGTGGTCTTGCCCTCGCGGCGCCAGCGCTCCAGCACCGAGACCCCGTCGACCTTGGGCAGGCCCAGGTCCAGCACGATCACATCATAGGGTTCGGTGTCGCCGAGGAAGTGCGCCTCCTCGCCGTCGGGCGCGTGGTCGACCGCATAGCCGGCATCGCCCAGGGCGGCCTTCAGCTGGCGCGACAGGTCGGCGTCATCCTCGACAAGCAGTACACGCATGGAATTCCTCTTATCTTTCGGCGTCGACGCCGATGTCGATCACGCGGCCGTCGCGCTGTTCAAAGCGGAACACGTGCTGGCCGGCGCGCATGCCCATATAGCCGACATAACGCGCGCCGCCCGCCCGCGACTGGGCAATCCGCTGGGCCTCGGCCTCGCTCACCCGGCGCGAGCGCTGGTCGCGTTGGCTGTCCTGGCGGTCGCGTCCGCGCGGATCCTGACGGCCGCGGGGGTCCTGATCCTGCCAGATCCAGTCGGGATCTGCGGCTGCGGCCCCGGCGGGCACATCCCCGACCGGCGCCGCCATGGCGGAACCGGCCAGCATCATCACCCCCAGCACAAGGCCGGTGGCGGCACAGGTCATCAGACGGTGGGTCAGGGTGCGGGTCATGGAAGGGGTTTTGGGCCCGGGGCTCTGAACGGAGGCTGAACGGTCAGTCTAGACTTATTTCACCGTCGCGACAGCCGCCTCTCGTGAAAGTCGCCCCTTATCCCCTCGCGCGCGAGGGGCGGACGGTCATGGAGGCGAATTCATCCGCATGAACCGAACCTGAAACGGCCTGTTCAGATTGGGCTCAGCCGCGACCTGCTTTTCTGCGGTCAACGTCGCCCCACCCCGGACGACGCGTGTTGAAAGGATACGACCATGATCAAGAAGATTCTCATCCCCGCCCTGGCCCTCGCCGCCACCTCGGTCGCCCTGCCGGCCGCCGCCCAGAGCTTCAGCGTCACCGTCGGCACGCGCGCTCCGGCCTATGCCCCCGGTTACGGCTATGACCGCCACGACCGGTATGACCGCTACGAGCGCGACTGGGTGTCGATCAACCAGCGCCAGCGCCAGCTGGACCGCCGCATCGACCAGGGCATCCGCAACGGCCAGCTGACCCGCCGTGAGGCCCAGGGCCTGCGCCGCGACTTCAACCAGCTGGCCCGGCTTGAGGCGAACTATCGTCGCAACGGCCTGAGCCGCTGGGAACGCCAGGACCTCGATCGTCGTTTCGATGCCCTGGAAGCCCGCATCCGCTACGAGCGTCGCGATCGCGATCGCAACCGTGGTGGTCACCGCTGGTAAGACATAAGGCGGCGTCCCCAAGGACCCGCCTCCGCAGGCCCCACCCCTCCCCTCGCACGGGGCCTGCCCCCCGGGGCGCGATCG
>NZ_JAGHQP010000023.1 GCF_017744255.1 Brevundimonas sp. A19_0
CAATCCCCACCCACCCCGCCGCCCCCTCCGTCACGGCGCTGACGCGCCGCGCCACCTCCCCGCAAGCGGGGAGGAGATGAGCAACGCCGCTTCACACCATTCAGACTATTCAGACGGTGTTTTCGGCCGTTTCCACGGCGGCAGTTCGCCACTGGCCTTGCGGGTGATCTCTTTCAGCTTGCGGCCCTGCAGGGTCGACAGGGCCTTGCCGGGGGCGCCCTTTTCCGGGTCGGCGAAGGCGCGTCCGTGTTCTGTGATCCGTTCGGACAGCGAATCGAGGAATTCGCTTTCCCATTCCGACAGGTCGACGCCCTCGGCCTCGGCGGTGCGGCGGGCTTTCTTCAGGGCGCGAAGGGCAGCGCGCTGGGCGGCCTTGCGCTCGGCCGCGCGCAGCTGCTCCAGCGTCGGCCGTTCCGGGCGGTCAGGCTTTGACCGCCGGATCAGGTTCAGATCTCGCCGAGGGCGGACAGATAGAGGTCGAGGATCGCCTCTTCCTCCTGGCGCTTGGCCTTGTCCTGCTTGCGGATGCGCAGCACCTTGCGCAGCACCTTCACGTCATAGCCCTCGCCCTTGGCTTCGGCGAAGACCTCCTTCATGTCGCCCATGACGGCCTGCTTGTCCTCTTCCAGCCGCTCCAGCCGCTCGATCAGGGTGCGCAGGCGCCCCTGGGCGGTCGAGGTCAGGACGTCGGGGCTGGATTCAAAGGCGGCGTCGTCGGCCATGGCGGTCTCCGCAGGCAGGAACTGGATAGGCGAACAGGCTTAACGGCTGGGCCGGAACGGCTCAACGTCAGGCACGAAAAAGGCCGCGGACAGTGTCCGCGACCCTGTGGATGGATCGGCCGGCCCCGGAGGACCGGCAAGCCGCCGTGCTTAGCCTTGCTTGGCCTTGAAGCGCGGATCGGTCTTGTTGATCACATAGACCACGCCCTTGCGGCGCACGATCTTGCAGTCGCGGTGGCGACCCTTGAGCGACTTGAGAGAGCTGCGGACCTTCATGGTCTTTTGTCCTGCGGGCTGGTCAGAATAGAAAAAGCCACAAGGCGGACTTGCGGCGGAGCGGTGCCTATAAAGAGAGGTGGCCCGGACGTCAACGCCTGTGTCACCCCAAATCCGGCCGCCGCCTCACGGGCCTGTGTCCCGGGGGACGCACCTCTCGCCCCGAAGCCGCCATCATGGCAACGCTTTCTTGGCACGAAACGCTTAGCCTCCAGATACCGGCTGCCAGCCCCGCGACAGGACCCAGACGACACGTGATCATGCGCCTTTCCACCCGCCTCATCCTGTTTGCAACGGTCGCGGCCTGCGCGCCCATGCTGCCCGAACCGCCCCTGCCCGGCCCGGCGCCCGTGCAGCCCGGCACCCCCACGCCCTCGGGGCCCTCGACGCCGTCGACCAACCCGGCGACCCCGGCCACCGATCCGGTGCCCGATCAGGCGGGCTTCGAGGGCTGGAAGCAGGGCTTCCTCGACCGCCACGGCGGCGCCCGCAGGGCCGACTATGCCCGCGAGCTGGCGGGCCTCAACCCCGACCCCACCGTCATCCGTCTGGACGGCAACCAGCCCGAGTTCTCGCGACCGGCCGGCGCCTATGTCCAGAATGCCGTCACCCCGACCCGCATCGCCCAGGCGAAGCAGCGCGCCGACCGGGTGCCGTGGGCGGTCGTCCAGCGATTCGGTGTGCCCACCGAGATCCTGCTCGGCATCTGGGCCCAGGAGAGCGCCTTCGGCCAGGTCCAGGGCGATTTCGACGTGATCCGCTCCCTCGCCACGCTTGCCTATGACGGGCGGCGCCGCGACTGGGCGGAAAGCCAGCTCAAGGACGCACTGGACATCGTCATCGACGGTCGTCGCGCCCGCTCGGGCCTCAAGGGCAGCTGGGCCGGCGCCATGGGCCAGACCCAGTTCATGCCCGACAACTATCTGCGTCTCGGCATCGACCAGGACGGCGACGGCTATGTCGATATCTGGGGCTCGGACGCCGACGCCCTGGCCTCGGCCGCCAATCTGCTAGCCCAGGCCGGATGGAAGCGCGGCCAGAGCTGGGGGTATGAGGTCGTCCTGCCCGAGGGCTTCGACTACGGCCTCGCCGAAGGCGCCCGCCACGACTGGGCCTTCTGGCGGGCCCGCGGCGTGCAGCTCGCCCATGGCGGCGAGCCCACCCAGGCCGAACAGGCCGAGGGGGCCACCATCCTGCTGCCCCAGGGCGCCCGCGGCCCGGCCTTCCTCGCCCTGCCCAACCACTATGTGATCCGCCGCTACAACAACTCGGTCTCCTATGCCCTCGCGATCGGCCTGACCGCCGACGGCATCCAGGGCAAGCCGGGCCTGACGCGGGCCTGGCCGGACGACGCGCCCCTGTCCCGCGAGCAGCGGATCGGCACCCAGCGCGCCCTGACCAGCCTCGGCTACGACACCCAGGGGATCGACGGCATCATCGGCTCGAACACCCGCGCGGCCCTACGCCAGTGGCAGATCGACAACGGCCGTCTGGCCGACGGCTATCTGACGGCCGAGTTGGCCGACGAACTGATCCGCATGACACGCTGAGCCGGGGCCGGATTTTGCTTCGCCTTGCCCCTCCTTCCTGCTAACCGCCTGCGGTCATGAGAATCCCGCGCATCACCTGGGCCGCCTACGGCTTTGCCCTGACGATCATCGTCCTCGACCAGCTGACCAAGGCGTGGGTCCTGACCCGGCTGGGCACGACCGACCTGTCGCTGATTCCCAACGGCTTCCCGCTGGCGGACGTCTGGCCGCCCTACTTCCGGCTGACCTATCTGCTGAATGACGGCGTCAGCTTCGGCCTGCTCGGCGGCGGCGCGGGGCGCTGGCTGCTGTCGATCTTCTCGGTCGGGGTAGCGGGCCTGCTGGCCTGGTGGGCGACGCGCGCCGACCGCCGCCTGCTGATCACCGCTATCGGCCTGGTCATGGGCGGAGCCCTGGGCAATGTCATCGACCGCGTGCGTTTCGGCGGCGTGGTCGACTTCCTCGATTTCTCCGGGACCGGCGTCTTTCCGTGGGTCTTCAACATCGCCGACAGCGCCATCACCATCGGTGTGATCCTGCTGATCCTCGACGCCTTCCTGTCCGAACGGCAGGGTCGCGAGGTTGGCCTCGCCAACGAAAAGTCGTAATCACAGGGTCTTCACTAAGATCCCAGGTGCCCGTCGCGCCACAGGAGCCGAGCCTATCCATGCGTAACCGTAAAGTTCTCGCCCTCGCCGTCGTCGCCGTGTCGGCCCTCTCGCTGCAGGCCTGCACGGGCTTTCGCCAGAGCGTCGGCCTGACCAAGGTCACCCCGGACGAGTTCCTGACCGTGTCGCGGGCGCCCCTGTCGGTGCCGCCCGAGTACGGCCTGCGCCCGCCGGTCCCCGGCCAGCCGCGCCCGCAGGACGTGACCCCCGAGCTGGTCGCACGCCAGATCCTGGCCTCCGAGCGCCAGTCGGTGACCCGCTCGGCCGGCGAACAGGCGCTCGCCAGCCGCGTCGGCGCCGGCACCGGCCAGATCGACGGCACGATCCGCTACGTCATCGACGACCAGTTCGGCGACATCGCCCACAAGGAAGAGAACTGGGCCAACCGCGTCATGTTCTGGCGCCGCGACGACCCCGCGACCCAGACCGAGACCCGCATGCTGACCGCCGACGGCGTGGTGCCGATCGACGCCGCTTCGGAGTATGAGCGTCTGCAGGCCCTGACCGGCGGCCAGAACGCCATCGTCATCGAGCCGCGCCGCAGCGGCGGCTTCAAGCTGCCGGGCCTCTAGGGCTCCCTCAGCTCAGAAGCGCCCGCGGCAGCTTGAAGGTGACGGCCTCTCTGACGCCGTCATCCTCGACCACCGAGGCATCGAAGCGCTCGGCAATCGCGGCGACCAGGTCGGCGATCAGGCTTTCCGGTGCCGAGGCCCCGGCGGTCACGCCGACCGTCTGAACCCCGTCGAACCAGCGCCAGTCGATGGCCGAGGCATCGTCGACCAGCCGGGCATCCCGGGCACCGGCGCGCAGGGCGACCTCGACCAGTCGGGCCGAGTTCGACGAATTGGCCGAACCGACCACCAGCACCAGATCGCTGCCCTCGCCCAGTCGCTTGACCGCCTCCTGACGATTGGTCGTGGCGTAGCAGATGTCCTCCTTGTGCGGGTCCGGCAGCTCCGGAAACCGGGCCTTCAGCACCGACAGGATTTCTGCGGTATCGTCGACCGACAGGGTCGTCTGGGTCGCATAGGCCAGCGGCTGATCGCCCGGACGCTGGAAGGCCTGGGCGTCCTCGACGGTCTCGACCAGCGAGATGGCGCCTGCCGGCAACTGGCCCATGGTGCCGATCACCTCGGGGTGCCCGGCGTGGCCGATCAGGATGATGTGGCGGCCCTCCTCGTGGCGCCGCTCGCATTCCACGTGGACCTTGGACACCAGCGGGCAGGTCGCATCCAGAAAGAACATCTCGCGGGACCGGGCCGCCTCCGGCACCGATCGCGGCACACCGTGGGCCGAGAAGACGACCGGCCGGTCGTCGGGACACTCGTCCAGTTCCTTGACGAAGACGGCGCCCAGTGCCTTCAGCCGCTCGACCACGTGACGATTGTGCACGATCTCGTGCCGCACGAAGACGGGCGCTCCATATTTCTCGAGCGCCCGCTCGACGATCTGAATCGCCCGGTCCACGCCGGCACAGAAGCCGCGGGGGGTGGCCAGCCGCACGGTCAGCGGACGCGGTTCGGGGGAGGTAGACGGCACCATATCCATGCCTCCAAACTAGGCGTCCTCGGGCCCCGGCGCCACCGGCTGTTTGCGGTGCCTCGCTTTAGCCGTTATCAGCGGGAAGGTGTCGCCTTGGAATTCGGGGCGAACCGGCCCACCCAACCCGGGAAATGTAGAGACACAGATGCGTCGCGTTCTTGCCCTTGCCTTCGTCGCCGCCGTTTCGCTGGCCGCCCTGCCCGATGCCGCCCAGGCGCAGAGCCGTCCCCAGAACGGGCAGACGGCGGACGGCAATTCGACGGAAACCCGCCAGCGCACCCGCGTCATGCCGCTCAGCCGCCGCGCCAATGCGGGCCCCTGCCCGGTTGTCCGGATCCTGTACGACGCCGCCCGCTACGTCGAGCTTCAGGACCAGCGCGCGGTTGCCGCCAACGTCGGCTACACCGGCGAGATCGAGGGCGTGACCTCCGACTGCCGCTATCGCGACGATGATCCGATCGTGGTCGACACCAACATGCTGTTCGCGCTGGGCAAGGGACCGAGCGCCGAGGGAGACGGCCGCACCTATCGCTATTGGGTGGCGGTCACCAGCCGTGACCAGGCCATTCTGGCCAAGGAATATTTCGATCTGCCCGTTCAGTTCGACGGCCAGGACAGGACCCGGGTCAGCGAGTCGCAGACGATCGTCATTCCGCGTGCCTCTGCCCAGACCTCGGGTGCCAATTTCGAAATCCTGATCGGCTTCGACGTGACGCCGGAGATGGCCGAGTTCAACCGCGTCGGCAGCCGCTTCTGCGTCGACGCCTCGGGCACCAGCGCCGGGACCTGCATCAACCGATGACCGATCTGAAATCGCGCCTCGGCGAAGCGGTCGCGGCCGCCTTCGCCGCCGAAGGCGTGGCCTCGGACAAGGTTCGGGTCACGGCCTCGGATCGCCCCGACCTCGCAGACTTCCAGTCCAATGCGGCTCTCGCTGTCGCCAAGGCGCACGGCACCAATCCCCGCGATCTGGCCGGACGTGTGGCTGCGCGGCTTGAGGGCCATCCGGACCTGACCTCGGTGGAGGTCGCCGGCCCCGGCTTCATCAATCTGGTGGTCTCCCCCGCGGCGCTGGCCTCGCGCGCGGCCGAGGTTCTGGCCGATGACGTCCATCGCGGTGCCGCGCCGGTGACCGACAGCCGTCGCGTCATGATCGACTATGCCGGGCCGAACGTGGCCAAGCCGATGCACGTCGGCCACCTGCGCTCGTCCATCATCGGCGAAAGCCTGAAGCGGCTGTTCCGCTTCCGCGGCGATCAGGTGTGGGGAGATGCCCACTTCGGCGACTGGGGCTTCCAGATGGGCCTGCTGATCGTCGCACTCGCCGACGAAGGCGGGGCCGAGCCTTTCATGGCCGACGGGGACGGCCCCTTCCCGGCCGACAGCCCGGTCTCGCTGGAAGATCTGGAGCGCCTGTATCCGCAGGCTGCCGCCAGGGCGAAAGAGGACGTCGGCTTCCGCGACCGCGCCCGCAAGGCGACCGCCGAGCTGCAGGCCGGACGGCCCGGCTACCGCGCCCTGTGGTCGCACTTCGTGGCCGTGAGCCGCACGGCGCTGGAGCGGGAGTTTTCTGCGCTGGGCGTGACCTTCGACCTGTGGAACGGCGAGTCGGACGCCGATCCTCTGATGGCCGGCATGATCGCCGATCTGGAAGCCAAGGGCCTGCTGGTCGAGGATCAGGGCGCGCGCGTCGTCCACGTCGCCGGCCCGGGCGAGACCCGCAAGAAGAAGCTGGAGGACGGCTCGGTCGTCGAGGCACCCAGCCCCCCGCCCCTGCTGGTTGTCTCGTCGGAGGGCTCGGCCATGTATGGCACCACCGACCTGGCCACCATCGTCGACCGCCGCAATCGCATCGACCCGCAGCTGATCCTGTACGTCGTTGACGAGCGTCAGGCCGAGCATTTCGAACAGGTGTTCCGCGCCGCGCGGCTGGCGGGCTATGCCGCCGACGGCGAGCTGGAGCATCTGGGCTTCGGCACCATGAACGGGCCGGACGGCAAGCCCTTCAAGACCCGCGCCGGCGGTGTGCTCAAGCTGCACGACCTGATCACCACGGCCACCGACAAGGCCCGCGAGCGCCTGAAGGAAGCCCGGCTGGGCGACGACCTCGCGCCAGAGGCCTTCGACGACACCGCCCGCAAGGTTGCCGTCGCGGCGCTCAAATTCGCCGACCTGTCGAATGCCCGGACCACCAGCTACGTCTTCGACCTCGACCGCTTCATCAGCTTCGAGGGCAAGACCGGCCCCTATCTGCTGTACCAGTCGGTGCGCATCAAATCCCTGCTGCGGAAGGCCGGTGATGCCGCGCCGACCGACACGCCGATCCGCGTCGACGAACCGGCCGAGCGCGACCTGGTCCTGACGCTGGATGCCTTCTCCGGCGCCGTCTCCGACGCCTATGACAAGCGCATGCCGCACCTGGTGGCCGAACACGCGTATCGGCTGGCCCAGTCGTTCTCGAAATTCTACGCCGCCTGCCCGATCCTCGGCGCAGAGGACGCTGCCGTGCGCGCCTCGCGTCTGGCCCTGTCGCAGGCGACGCTCGCCCAGCTGGAACTGGCGCTCGATCTGCTGGGCATAGCGACACCGGAACGGATGTAGCCTAGTCTCGCGGGGCTGCACGTCCCGGGAGCCCAGCCATGTCCATGCACGATTTCATCGCCGGCCTGCCCAAGGCTGAACTGCACCTGCACATCGAGGGCTCGCTCGAGCCCGAGCTGATGTTCGAACTGGCGAAGCGGAACAAGGTGTCCCTGCCCTTCGACAGCGTCGAGGCCGTGCGGGCCGCCTATGATTTCTCGAACCTGCAGGACTTCCTCGACATCTACTATGCCGGGGCCGATGTGCTGCGCACCGAGCAGGACTTCCACGACCTGGGCCTGGCCTATTTCCGGCGCGCAGCCGCCGACAGCGTGCGCCACGCCGAGATCTTCTTCGACCCCCAGACCCACACCGACCGGGGCATCCCCTTCCAGGTCGTGATCGACGGTCTGCTGTCCTCGATGGATCAGGCCCGGTCAGAGCTGGACGTCTCGTCGCAACTGATCCTGTGCTTCCTCCGCCACCTCGACGAGGACGCGGCGTTCGAGACGCTGAAGGCCGCCGAGCCCTGGCGGGACCGCATCCTCGGCGTGGGACTCGATTCCTCGGAGGTCGGCCACCCGCCGTCGAAATTCCAGCGGGTGTTCGAGCGCGCGGGCGAGATGGGTCTGAAGCGCGTCGCCCACGCGGGCGAGGAAGGGCCGCCGGACTACATCTGGGAGGCGTTGGACCTGCTCAAGGTCGACCGCATCGACCACGGCAACCGCGCCATGGAGGATCCGGCCCTGATCCGCAGATTGGTCGACGACAACATGACCCTGACGGTCTGCCCCCTGTCGAACCACAAGCTCTGCGTGGTCGACGACCTCAGCCACCACCCCCTGCCCGCCATGCTGGAGGCCGGTCTCAAGGTCACGCTCAACTCCGACGATCCAGCCTATTTCGGCGGCTATGTGAACCGCAACTATGAGGCCATGGCCGACCAGACGGGCGTCACCCGCGACCAACTGGTGGAGATCGCCGTCAACAGTTTCTCGGGCTCCTTCCTGCCCGAGGCCGACAAGGCGCGGCATATTGCCGATGTGCGGGCCTACGCAGACGCCTGATCCATGCTGGGCGCTTGACTCCGGACGCGGCTACGCACAGGGAAGGCGGGCTCTCGCGGGAGAGATCGGGGTCTCGGTTCTGGCCCCGGAGCCGAAGGCGCAACCGCCCCGGAAACGCTCAGGCAAAAGGACCGCGAGGCGCGTCAGACGCTGGAAAGAGCCCGGCCGGGCTCGCCGACGGAGCAAGGCGAACCCGTTCGCCGGAATCTCTCAGGCTTCGAGACAGCGGGGGCTTCACGGGGCGGGAAACCGTCTGCGATCGAGAGCCTGACACCGATGACCGAACTGAAGACCACGCCCCTCAATGCCGCTCACCGGGCGCTCGGCGCGCGCATGGTCGGCTTCGGTGGCTATGACATGCCGGTCCAGTACGAGGGCGTGCTGGCCGAGCACCGCTGGACGCGCGAGCACGCCGGCCTGTTCGACGTCTCGCACATGGGCCAGGCGAAGATCACCGGCGCCGATGCCGTCAGCTGGTTCGAGCGGTTCGTGCCCGGCGACTATCAGGTCCTCAAGGCCGGCAAGCAAAAATACTCCCTGCTGCTGAACGAGGACGGCGGCATCATGGACGACCTGATGGCCGGAAAGCCCGACCATGCGGGGCTCTATGTCGTGGTCAACGCCGGCAACAAGGAAGAGGACTTCGCGTATCTCCAGGCCCGACTGGAGGGTGACGTCACCCTCACCCGTCTGGAAGACCGTGCCCTGCTGGCCATTCAGGGGCCCGAGGCCGCCGAGGTCATGGCGGTGCACGAGCCCGTGCTGGCCGAGATGGGCTTCATGGAGTGCGCCCGCCTGATGCTGTTCGGCGCCGACTGCTTCATCTCCCGCTCGGGCTATACGGGCGAGGACGGCTACGAGATCTCGGTGCCCGCCGACCAGGCCGAGCGTATCTGGAACACCCTGCTGGAAGACGCCCGGGTCAAGCCGATCGGTCTGGGTGCCCGCGACAGCCTGCGCCTCGAGGCGGGTCTGCCCCTGCACGGCCACGACATCGACCCGACGACCAGCCCGGTCGAGGGGGCCCTGACCTTCGCCCTGTCGAAGTCGCGCAAGGAACGCGCTGACTTCCCCGGCGCCGACCGCGTCCTCAAGGAACTGGCCGACGGCCCGGCGCGGGTTCGCATCGGCCTGCACGTCAAGGAAGGCGCCCCGGCCCGGGAAGGCGCCGAGATCGCCGATGCCAAGGGCACAGTCGTGGGCAAGGTCACCTCGGGCGGCCCCTCGCCGACCCTCGGACACAACATCGCCATGGGCTATGTTCCGCCGCACCTGTCCGAACTGGGCACGGAGCTGAAGGTCATCGTGCGGGGCAAGCCGGCCGCCGCCACCGTCGTCGCCATGCCGTTTGTGGCGCAACGCTATTATCGCAAACCCAAAGCCTGATTGGGCCTCAGGAAGGATCAGCCATGAAATTCACCAAGGATCACGAGTGGGTCAAGCTGGACGGTGACGTCGCCACCGTCGGCATCACCAAACACGCCGCCGACCAGCTGGGCGATGTCGTCTTCGTCGAGACCCCCGAGGTCGGCAAGACCGTCGGCAAGGGCGACAGCTTCGCCGTGGTCGAGAGCGTCAAGGCCGCCTCGGACGTCTATGCCCCCGTCGCGGGCGAGGTGGTCGAGGCCAATGACGCCCTGTCGGGCGCCCCGGAAACCGTCAACGCCGACGCCGAGGGCGAGGGCTGGTTCGCGAAGATCAAGGTCTCGGACGCCTCGCAGCTGGACGGCCTGATGGATCGCGCCGCCTACGACGCCTTCCTGGCCACCCTGTAAGCAACCCGGCAGGAAGACGCGCATGAGCAAGCTCCTTCTGACCGCCAGTGCCGCCTTCCTGTTCGTGCTGGGAGTGGCGCTGAACTTCGCCCCGGCCGAGGCCGTTCGCCTGTCCGGCCTGGAAGGCACCAGTGCCGTCCCGTTCCAGCTTCTGGCCGGCGCCCTGATCGGCGTGGCCCTGATGAACTGGTTCTCGCGCAGCAGCGTGTTCGGCGGCGTCTACGGGCGCCCGCTGGGACTGGCCAATGTCGTGCTCTTCGCCGTCGGGGGCATTTCCCTCGCCCGTGGCGCCATGGAGATCGGCTCACCTGTCCTGTGGGGCCTGACCGCCATCTACGGCCTGTTTGCCCTCGCCTTCATCTGGGTGGTCTTCATCGCCGCCCGCTTCTCCCCTCCCGGAAACTAGCATGCGCTACCTCCCCCTGACGCCCGACGACCGCGAGGCCATGCTGGCCGCGATCGGTGTGAAATCCATCGATGACCTGTTCGTCGACGTGCCTGCCGCGGCCCGTCTGGACGGCCCTGTCGACCTGCCCCGCGTGGCGGGCGAGCTGGAGGTCGAGCGGGCGCTGGGTGCCCTGGCGGCCAAGAATGCCACCGCCGGGAACGTGCCCTTCTTCTGCGGCGCCGGGGCCTACAAGCACCATGTGCCGGCGACCGTGGACCACATCATCCAGCGGTCGGAATTCCTGACCAGCTACACCCCCTATCAGCCGGAAATCGCCCAGGGCACGCTGCAGTACCTGTACGAATTCCAGACCCAGGTCGCGAACCTGACGGGCATGCCGGTGGCCAATGCGTCGCTGTATGACGGCTCGACCGCCATGGCCGAGGGCGTGCTGATGGCGACCCGCGTCACCCGCCGCAACAAGGCCGTCATCTCGGGCGGCGTCCATCCCCACTACGTCAAGGCGACCGAGACCGTCGTGCACGCCGTCGGCGTCGAGACCCAGGCCCTGCCGGCTGCGGTCGATGCCGAGGCCGCCGTGATCGACCAGATCGGCCCCGACACCGCCTGTGTCGTCGTCCAGACCCCGAACATCTTCGGCACCGCGACGGACGTCACGAACATTGCCGAAGCCGCCCATGCGGCCGGCGCCCTGCTGATCGTCGTCGTCACCGAGGCGGTCTCAATGGGCCTGCTGAAGTCGCCCGGCGAGATGGGGGCCGATATCGTCGCCGCCGAAGGCCAGTCGATCGGCAATGCCCTGAATTTCGGAGGCCCCTACGTCGGTCTGTTCGCCACGCGCGACAAGCTGGTGCGCCAGATGCCCGGCCGCCTGACCGGCGAGACCGTCGACGCCGACGGCGAGCGCGGCTTCGTCCTGACGCTGTCGACGCGCGAACAGCACATCCGCCGCGACAAGGCGACCTCGAACATCTGCACCAACTCGGGCCTCTGCACCCTGGCGTTCAGCATCCATATGAGCCTGCTGGGTGAAACCGGCCTGCGCCGGCTGGCCCTGCTGAACCACGAAAAGGCCGTGGCGACCCGCGATGCGCTGGCCGCCATTCCGGGCGTGGAGGTCCTGACCCCGCGCTTCTTCAACGAGTTCGCGGTGAAGCTGCCCAAGCCCGCCGTCGAGGTCGTCGAGCAGCTGGCGAACCACCACATCCTGGCCGGCGTGCCCTACAGCCGCCTCGCCCCCGATGCCGGCATGGACGATGTCCTGCTGGTCGCGGCGACCGAAACCACCCTCGATGCCGACATCCAGATCCTGGCGAAGACCCTCGCCAAGGTTCTGGCGAACTGAGGACCGGACCGATGAGCACCATGAACACTGTTGGCCGTCCGACCACGCCGAACGCCGTCGAGAGCAAGCCGGCGACCCTGACGGGCGGGCGCGGCCTGTTGCAGAACGAGGGCCTGATCTTCGAGGGCGAAGGCTGGGGCAAGACCGGCGTCGACCTGCCGGCGCCGAAGGGCGATGCCTCGGACCTCGGCGACCTGGTTCGCCGCGACCCGATCGGCCTGCCCGGCCTGTCGGAGCCCGAGGCCATGCGCCACTATGTGCGCCTCAGCCAGAAGAACCACGCCATCGATCTGGCCATCTATCCGCTGGGCTCGTGCACGATGAAGCACAACCCGCGCCTGAACGAGAAGATGGCACGCCTGCCGGGCTTCTCGGACATCCACCCGCTGCAGCCCCAGTCGACCGTCCAGGGCGCGCTCGAGCTGATGGACACGCTCAGCCACTGGCTGACCACCCTGACCGGCATGCCGGCGGTGGCCCTGTCGCCCAAGGCGGGCGCGCACGGCGAGCTGTGCGGCCTGATGGCCATCCGCGCCGCCCACCGCGCCGCCGGACACGGCCTGCGCTCCGACAAGCCGCGCAACAAGGTGCTGGTGCCCACCAGCGCCCACGGCACCAATCCGGCGACCGCCGCCTTCGTCGGCTATACGGTCGTCGAGATCGCCCAGACCGAGGACGGCCGGGTCGATCTGGCGGACCTCGAGGCCAAGCTGGGTGACGACGTGGCCGCCATCATGGTCACCAATCCCAATACCTGTGGCCTGTTCGAGCGCGACATCCTCGAGATCAGCCGCCTGACGCACGAGGCCGGCGCCTATTTCTACTGCGACGGGGCCAACTTCAACGCCATCGTCGGCCGGGTTCGCCCGGGCGATCTGGGCGTCGATGCCATGCACATCAACCTGCACAAGACCTTCTCGACCCCGCACGGCGGTGGCGGCCCGGGTGCCGGTCCGGTCGTGCTGTCGGAGGCGCTGGCGCCCTTCGCCCCGGCCCCCTGGGTCGTGAACACCGGCGACGGCTTCAAACTGGTCGAGCGCGAAGAGGATGAGGCCGAACAGGCCTTTGGCCGCCTGTGTGCCTTCCAGGGCCAGATGGGCATGTATGTCCGCGCCCTCAGCTACATGATGAGCCACGGCTCGGACGGCCTGCGTCAGGTCGCCGAGGACGCGGTGCTGAACGCCAACTACATCAAGGCCCGTCTGCAGGACCTGATGAGCCCGGCCTTCCCCGAGGGGCCGTGCATGCACGAGGCCCTGTTCGACGACGAATGGCTGAAGGGCACGGAGATCACCACGCTCGACTTCGCCAAGGCGATGATCGACGAGGGCTTCCACCCGATGACCATGTACTTCCCGCTGGTCGTGCACGGGGCCATGCTGATCGAACCGACCGAGACGGAGTCCAGGGCCGAACTGGACCGCTTCATCCACGCCATGCGCGCCCTGGCCGGGGCCGCAAAGGCCGGCGACAAGGACCGGTTCAAGGGGGCACCCTTCCACGCCCCGATGAAGCGTCTGGACGAGACCCGGGCCGCCCGACAGCCGGTCCTGCGCTGGACCGCGCCGGACGGCTCCAACATGGCGGCGGAATAGGGCTTCCCTTGCAGGCTCCCCGTGTCGACCCGACATGGGGAGCATGACTGCCTTCACGACACGCGACATTCCCGACCTCACCGGCCAGCGCGCCATCGTCACCGGTGCCAACAGCGGTACGGGCTTTGAAACTGCCAAGGCGCTGGCCGCCCATGGCGCCGACGTCATCATGGCGACGCGCAGCCATGACCGCGCCATGGACGCGATTGCCGACATTCGCGCGCAGCAGCCCGATGCGACGCTGAGGTTCGAGGCGCTGGACCTCGCCAGCCAGGCCTCGGTGCAGGCCTTTGCCGAGCGCATGCTGGCGGAAGGACGGCCGGTGGACATCCTGATCAACAATGCCGGCGTCATGGCCCTCCCCCGCCGCGAGGAGACGGAGGACGGCTTTGAACGGCAGCTGGCGACCAACTACCTCGGGCATTTCGCCCTGACCGCCCGGCTCATGCCCCTGCTCCGGAACGGCGGCGCCCGGGTCGTGCAGCTGTCCAGCATCGCCCACCGCCAGGGCCAGATCCGCCTCGACGACCTGAACTACACCGAGGGCTACAAGGCCTGGCCCGTCTATGCCCAGTCCAAGCTGGCCATGCTCATGTTCGCCCTTGAACTGGATCGCCGCAGCCGGGCGCACGACTGGGGCCTGACCAGTGTCGCCGCCCACCCCGGGATCGCGCGCACCGGCCTGATCGCCAATGGTCCGCTGACCGGATCGCGCATCGGGCGGTCTCTGCACCGCTGGATCGTCCGGCCGCTGATCGAGCCTCTGGTGACCCACAGCCAGGCCGCCGGCGCCGTGCCAATCCTGATGGCCGCCACCTCGGCCGAGGTGACGGGCGGCGCCTATCTGGGCCCGACCGGCCGGCGCGAAATCAAGGGGCCGCCCGGGCCTGCCGTGCCCTCGGACCAGGCTCTGGACGCGGATGTCGCGGCGCGGCTGTGGGACCAGTCCACCGCCCTGACCGGCGTCTCCTGGCCCGGCGACTGACCCCGCGCACGGCATTGTGAACGCGATCTCCCCTCATAGGCGTATGATGACCCTGCGTAATCAGAACCCATAATCAAGCGTTGGGAGGCGCAATGGTCATGATGTCACGCGTTTACAAGGGCATGATTGCCGGTTTCATCGCGGCACTCGCAGTAACCGCCCTCGAGGTCGCCCAGTATCTGATCGGGCCCTGGGCGGTCAGCTTTCCCAGATTGGTCTCCGTGATGCTCGGGATGGACTCCGTCACCTGGATTGGCTGGGTCGGACACTTTGCCGTCGGCACCCTGATACTGGGCCCGCTGTTCGGCATTCTGTGTCCGCGCATGCCGACCGAAACACCCGAAACCAAGGGCATCGTCTTCGCCGTCGGGGCCTTCCTGATCATGGGGCTGACCATCGCCCCGCTGACGGGGATCGGTGTGTTCGGCATCCGGGCCGGCTTCATCTCGGTGGCCTGGCTGGTCCTGACCCACGCCGTCTTCGGCGCCGTGCTGGGCAATGTCTACGCCCGCATGGTGGGCACCGCCTGGCGCCAGTCGCGCGTCCGGGATCACGTCCACCTTGCGCACTAGCCGGATATGAGAACGGCCCCGGAGCAGGCGCTCCGGGGCCGTCTTCGGTCAGCTTGCGCCGGGGTCTAGTTCAGGCGCGTGCCCAGTTGGGCGATCGCGTCATCGACCATCGGATCGGTCTTCTGGGAGGCCAGACGGGCGGCCAGAATGTCTTCCGCGGCCTTCACGGCCAGATCAGCCGCCGCAGCCTTCACATCGGCCGTGGCCTGGGCCTCGGCCTGGGCGATGCGACGCTCGGCCAAGGTCTGACGACGGGCCAGCGTCTCTTCCAGCTTGGCCTTGGCTTCCTCTTCCATCCGGCGCGCATCGGCCTCGGCAGCCTTCAGCATGTCGGCGGCCTGGGCCTCCGCTTCGGCCTTCTCCTGCTGGATCTGGGCCAGAAGAGCCTCGGCCTCGGTGCGCAGACGCTGGGCTTCATCCAGCTCGGACTGGATCTTGGTGGCCGTGGCGTCGAGTTGGCCGCCAATCAGTTTGGGAACACCTGCCACGACCAGAATGGCCAGGAACAGGACCAGCCCGACGGCGACCCAGAGCTCCGGGTTCGACAGGTCGTAGAGATGCGGATTGAAGAATTCCATCAGGCGGCTCCCTTGACGGCTTTATCCACCTCGGCCGCCGTCGGCGCCTTGCCGGTCAGACGCTCAACGACCGCCCTGGCGGTGTCGGCGGCCACGGCGGACACATGGGTCATGGCAGCGTCACGCGTCTTGCCGATAGCTGCCTCGGCCTCGGCGATGCGGGCCGCGACGACGGCCTCTTCCTCCGCGGCGCGGGCATTGGCCTGTTCCGTTACGCGGGCCTTGGCATCCGCCGCCGTTGCGCGGGCGCGGGCGCGGGCGGACTCGACGTCCTTCTTGGCAGCCTCGGCTTGACCAGCGGCCTCGTCCTGCACGCGGCGGGCGGTGTCGACCGCGGCCGCGATCGTGCCCCGGCGTTCGTCAAACACCTTCCGCATGCGCGGAGCGAAGACGCGGGCGATCAGAACGTACAGGATCAGGAACAGGAAGATCAGATAGACGATCTGCCCGAACCAGTGCTGGAATTCGAACTGCGGCAGTCCCCCCGAGGCGTGTTCGCCGCCGTGGGCCGCTTCGGTGGTGGCGTGGGTGTCCGCGACGTCGACCGCGTAGGGCGCGTCAGCAGGCACGGCAGTGGTCGAGGGCGTCGTCATTCTGGACCCGGTCGTCAGGAAAGTTCAAAGGGCGGCCGGCGGTGGTGTCCTTGGACACCACCGCGGCCCGACAGGATCAGGAGATCCAGATCAGGATGCCCATGACGAACGCCAGGATGCCCAGGGCTTCGGCCAGGGCGGCGCCGACGAACAGGTTGCCGATTTGCGACGCAGCGGCCGACGGGTTGCGCAGGGCACCCGACAGGAAGCTGCCGAAGATGTTGCCGACGCCGATACCGGCACCGATCATGCCGCACATCGCAATGCCGGCACCGATGAGCTTGGCGGCTTGAGGATCCATGGTTCTCTAGTCCTGTGGTAGTTGGGTTGGAAGGTGACTGAACCGGCCCTTAGTGGGCGTGATCCAGGTTGACCACATCGTTCAGATAGATGCAGGTCAGAACAGCGAAGACGAAGGCCTGAAGGAAGGCCACGAGGAACTCCAGGGCGGTCAGACCGACCACCATGCTGAGCGACAGGGCGGCGCCGGGAATACCCATGAAGCCGAGCCCGCCGCCGGCAGCCAGCGCACCGAGCGAAACCACGAATCCGGCGAACACCTTCAGGGCGATGTGGCCGCCCATCATGTTGCCGAACAAACGCAGCATCAGCGTGATCGGACGCAGCATGAAGGAGAAGAACTCGATCAGGCCGACGACCGGTCGCATGGCCAGCGGCGCGCCGGTGGGCCAGAACAGCTTGAGGAATTTGAACCCGTTCTTCCAGATGCCGACCAGCACCACCAGGCCAAAGGTGATCAGGGCAAAGGTCGCGGTCACCGCCAGCTGCGACGTGGCGGTGAAGCTCAGGAACATGCCCAGCATGTTCATGCCGAGGATGAAGGTGAAGATCGTGAAGACGAACGGGAAATACTTGCGTCCGTCGTGGCCGATGATCGAGTCCGTCATGTTGTCGATCAGGCCAAAGACGCCCTCGCCCACCGTCTGCAGGCGGCCCGGGACAACCTTCGCCCCCGAGGTCGCGACCTGCAGGAACAGGACCACGGCCAGGAAGGCCAGCGTCATCGCGAGGTGCGAGTTGGTGAACGCCAGATGCACCGTCCCGACCACGGGCAGGGTGACTTCGCCGAAATCCATGCCCGGCAGCGGCGTAACCTGAAACTGATGTAGCGGATCGGCCATCTGGCGATCAGGCTCCCTGGTCGTCGTCGTCAAAGGGAACCGACTTCGGCTCCCCATACTGTTTGGCCTCGGCCATCAGGCGTTGCGCCGTGCGCCACGCCATCCACACCGAGACGGCGAAGCCCAGCAGGACGCCGCCGATCAATCCCCAGGGCGTGGTCCCGGCAAAGTGGTCCACGCCGAATCCGATCGCCAAGCCCACGAAGACGCCACCGAGCAGATCGGCGACGATCTTCCATGCCTGACTGGCCGCCGCGTGCCCGGCCATTTCGGCCGAAACCTTGGGCGTCGTCCTCGCCTCCAGATCGGATGCGCTTCGGGTGAGACGAGCGATCGCCTCTTCACGCGATTCCGGGGGCAGTGACATGAGCGGCCTCAGCGCTCCGGCAGGTGCCGGAGGGGGTCTGAATTCGGCGCGGAACCTATAGGGGGGCGCGCGTCAGGTCAAGGCGCTGTGAACGCGGCTTCAAGTGCCGAAAAGACAGGGAAATTTGGCCCCGAAGTGACCCTGTGGCGATGCGTCACTGGGCGGGGTTGTCGATCAGGCGACGGGCAGCGGCTCGCGCCTCGTCCGTCACTACGGCACCAGACAGCATGCGGGCGATCTCCTCCCCCTGCTGGCTTGCATCCAGCACCTCGACCGTCGTGAAGGTCGCACCATCGCGATCGCCCTTGCGCACCTTCCAGTGGGTGTGGCCCCGGGCCGCGACCTGCGGGCTGTGGGTCACCACCAGCACCTGGCCGCCCTGCGCCAGCCCCTGCAGGCGGCGTCCGACCGCCTCGGCCACGGCGCCGCCGACACCCTGGTCCACCTCGTCAAAGATCATAACGGGCTGGGCCTGATCCGGTCGGGCCGCCAGCGCCGCCTTCATCGCCAAGGCAAACCGCGCCAGTTCCCCGCCAGAGGCCACTGTGTCCAGCGGCCCGAACGGCTGACCCGGATTGGTCGAGATTTCGAATCGGACCGTCTCGGCGCCTCGCGGGCCCCGTCGGTCCTCGGCCAGCGGTTCCAGCGCCACGCGGAACCGGGCCCGGTCCAGCTTCAGCGGTCCCAGCTCTTCGGCCACCGACCGGGCCAGACGCTCTCCGGCCTCGGCCCGTCGCGCCGACAGGGCTGCGGCTGCCGTGTCATAGGCGGCGCGCGCGGCGGTCACCGCCCGCTCGGCCGCAGTCAGCGCCTCGGCTCCGTCCTCGATCAGCCGCAGTTGGTCGCGCAGTCGCTCGCGCAGGCGCGGCAGGTCCTCGACCGTGGTGTTCAGCTTGCGGGCCGCAGCGCGCAGGGCAAACAGCCGCTCCTCAGCCTTGTCGAGACGGCCCGGCTCGACGTCGAGTGCGTCCGCCGCCTGATCCAGTTGGGCCACGGCCTCCATGGCCTCGACCAGGGTCCGGTCGATCGCCTCGGCGGCGGCGGCCAGCCGCAGGACCACCGGATGGTCATGGCCCGAGACCTCGGACGCCGTGCCCGCATTCTCTGCCTCCAGCCGCACGGCCTGAAGGGCGCGGCCCCGCGCATGCTCGACCGCGCGGAGCGCCGCGGACAGACGTTGGGACAGCTTGTCGCCGCCCAGCGAATCGCGGGCCTCGGACAGATCCGCCAGCGCTTTTTCCGCCGCGCCCAGCAGGGCCCGTTCGCCGGCCAGTTCGGCTTCCTCCCCGGCGCGGGGGGCGAGCGCGTCCAGTTCGTCCAGCGCCAGCGTCAACTCTTCGACGCGTGCCGCCGCAGAACTGGCTTCGGCCTTCAGCTCTTCCAGATGGCGCTCGGCCTCGCGGCGCGCCTCATGAGCAGCAGCCACCGCCGCCACCTCCCCCGCCAGACCGCCGTAGGAGTCGAGGGCAGCAGGGTGGGTGCGGGCGTCCAGCAGACCGACCGTCTCGTGCTGGCCATGCACCTCGACCAGGCCCTGGGCGAGAGACCGCAGGGCCGTCACGCCCACTGCCTGATCGTTGATGAAGGCCCGGCTGCGCCCGTCCGCACCCAGCACCCGGCGCAGGATCAGCTCGCCGCCCGGCTCGACCTCGAGGCCGCGCTCGCGGGCCTCGGCCAGCCATTCGGGATCGGTGGGGGCGTCGAAGACCGCCGTGGCCACGGCCTGGGCCGCTCCGGCCCGGACCAGCCCGGCATCGGAGCGCGCGCCCAGCGCCAGCCCCAGGGCATCGAGTATGATCGACTTGCCGGCCCCGGTCTCACCCGTCAGCACCGTCAGCCCCGACCCGACCTCAAGGTCCAGCCGGTCGACCAGCACGATGTCGCGAATCGACAGGGCGGTCAGCATGGGCAGCCGCCTCTCGCGCGGTCAGGATGATTCGACATGCCGCACATCATAGCGCCGCAGACCGGACTGACGATGCGGGGCCGGGCACTCAGCCCGGAATGATGCGGCTCAGCCAGCCCTCGCGGCGCGCCTCGGGCTCGACCTCGGGGCGATCGCCCTGACGGGTCAGCAGGGTATAGGCCTCGGCGTACCAGGGGCTGCCCGGGAAGTTGTGCCCCAGCACCGCGCCATTGCGGACCGCCTCGTCCTTCAGGCCCAGCTCGAGGTTGACCTCGACCAGACGATAGAGGGCCTCGGGCGCATGCGAGGTGCGCTGGAAGTCGGGATTGTCGACCACGACGCGATAGCGGTTCATGGCCGCCAGCGGCTGGTGGGCGCGCTGATAGTAGCGGCCAATGGCCATTTCCTTGCCGGCCAGCTGGTCGTTGACCATCTCGATCTTGACCAGCGCATCCGACGCATAGGCCGTGCCGGGATAGCGGCGGGCCACATCCTTGAGCGCCGCCAGGGCGTTTTCGGCATAGCCCTGCTCGCGACCCACGTCGGTGATCTGCTCGAAGAAGCAGATCGCCTTCATGTAATAGGCATAGGCCGCCGAGGGATTACCCGGGAACAGCTGGATGAACCGGTCCGACGCCGCGATTGCCTCGGCATAGTTGCCGTTCTGATAGTAGGCGTAGATCTGCATCAGGATCGAATGCCGCGCCCACTCGGAATAGGGGTGCTGACGTTCCACTTCCTGGAAATAGTCGATGGCGTCACGCCAGCGCCGACGCTCCAGCCGATCGTAACCGGTATTGTAGAGCATCTCCACGGGACGCTCTTCATAGGCCAGCTTGGGGCGCGCACGCGTATTGCTGCAGGCGGCCACCGTCAGCGACGCCACAAGGACGGTCGACAGGATCAGACCGGAGCGGAATTTGGAAACAGGCACTGATTGCGACCCCATGGTTACCGGCCGGAGGGCGCGCCGGGGCGGCCCTTCGGAAGACGAAGCGATCTCTACACCAGCGAAACCCAAGCGCCAATCACATGCACCCCGCGCCCGGAATTGATCCGGAATAGGTGTGAATGCAGCTTGATGCGTGACGCCCCGCTGTTAAGAAGCGCCCACATCACGGACGCTCCCCTCTCCTCCCTATTGGCGATCCGATGACGGCGAAAGGATGACGGGCCATGAAGCTGCTGTCCGGCAATGCCAACAGGACCCTGTCCAGGGCCATCGGCGACCACCTCGACATGCCGCTGACGCGGACGGAGGTTAAGCGCTTCGCCGACAATGAGGTCTTTGCCGTCATCGAGGAGAATGTTCGGGGCGAGGACGTCTTCGTCATCCAGTCGACCAGCTATCCGGCCAACGACAATCTGATGGAGCTGCTGATCATGACGGATGCCCTGGTTCGGGCGTCGGCCAAGCGGATCACCGCCGTCATGCCCTACTTCGGCTACGCCCGTCAGGACCGGAAGACCGGCGGCCGCACCCCGATCTCGGCCAAGCTGGTCGCCAATCTGATCACCCGCGCAGGGGCCGACCGGGTCCTGACGATGGATCTGCACGCCGGCCAGATCCAGGGCTTCTTCGATATTCCCACGGACAATCTGGTCGCCACCCCGGTGCTGGCCCAGGATATCCGCGAGAACTACGCCCGGGGCGACGACCTGATGATTGTGTCGCCCGACGTCGGCGGCGTGGTCCGGGCCCGCTCGCTGGCCAGCCGCCTGAATGTCGACCTGGCCATCGTCGACAAGCGCCGTCCGCGGGCCGGCGAGAGCGAGGTGATGAACATCATCGGTGACGTCGAAGGACGCCGCTGCATCCTGTTCGATGACATCGTCGATTCCGGCGGAACACTCGTGAATGCGGCCAAGGCGCTGATCGACCAGGGCGCGACCGAGGTGTCGGCCTATATCAGCCACGGCGTCCTGTCCGGCCCTGCCGTTCAGCGGGTGACCGACGGCCCGCTCAAGGAGCTGGTCATCACCGATTCCATCGAGCAACCGCACGAAGTCGCGACCTGCAAGAAGATCCGCACGGTCTCGGTCGCTCCCCTCATAGGCGAGGCGATCCGCCGAATCGCCAATGAGGAGTCGGTTTCCAAGCTGTTCGATTAACGGTCGGAAAACGCTTCATCCCGCGTTATAAGGAACCGGATCGCGACGCCGTCATCGGCGGCGCCCGAGTATCTTGAGTGGGGAAGCCCTTTCCATGACCCGAGTCCTTCGGTCCACCACCGCCCTGTCCCTGGGGCTGAAAGGCGGCACCCTCGCTGCCCTCGCCATGATCGCGGCGTGTGCCGCCACGGAACCGGAGCCGCCACCCC
>NZ_JAGHQP010000024.1 GCF_017744255.1 Brevundimonas sp. A19_0
ACCCCCGCCAGTCCGCCCCCCAGCACACCGGCCCCGCCCAGCAAAAGAGTGCGCTTCGCGTCCCACGCATCATCGGCGGGGCCAGGCGCCGCCTGAACGACAGGCGGGTCGCCTGACGCGGGCTCGGCCGCCGCGACAGGGGCGATGAAGCGATAGCCGTGCTTGGGCACAGTCTCGATATAGGTCGGCCGCCCGGCCGTATCGCCCAGCTGCTTTCTCAGGGTGCGGATGCACTGCGTCAGGGCTTCGTCGGTGACCGGAATGCCGCGCCACACCTGGTCGAGGAACTGGTCCTTGGTCACCAGCTGACCAGGACGCTCGACCATCAGGATCAGGGCGTCGAGATACCGGGCGCTGATCTCGACCGGCGCGCCGTCCTGCATCAGCCGACGATTCACGGGGTCGAGGGTGAAGGCACCGAAGCGAAGGCCGTCCGTCGTCAATTTCAGCAAACCCTCAGCCGTCGCTCATGCCGCTCAGGGGCAGACGCCTCACCCTGCCAGCGTCCACCAACGCGGGAGCAAAGGCAATGGAGCAAAACAGGGAAGCGAGGGCATCATGGTCGATCTGATCCTGCCGGGGCAGGGGGCCGGCCTGGTCCGCCTGCTGGGCCAGCGTCGCGGCCGGGCGACCCGGCTGAAGCTGCGCGGCGGGCGCGAGGTAGTGGCCCACAACTGCGCCTGGGGCATGGGCTATTCCGCCGAGTGGGAGCACCTGACGGTCAACCTGTCCCCGCGCGTGCCGACGGCGCCCGTCGCCGCCCTGTCCTCGGCCGAGGTGCTCACGGCCGAGGACCCGGACACGGGCGCGCTTCTGTATCGCCGTCTCAGCGGATGAGGGTGGCGATTCCGGTCAGGGTGTCGCGCAGGCCGGCGCGGCGCTTGGCGGCCTGATCGGTTCCCGACGGGTCGATCTCACCGGCCAGCGCCAGCAGGTCGCGGGCGAGTGCGGGGTCCTTGCGGTTGCCCTCCACCAGCGGTTCGGCCCGGTCCAGCGCTGCCGTCACCCGCGCGGCCAGACCCGCATCCAGTCCGCCATCGCGCGCGAACTGGTCCAGATAGGCGCGACCGACGACGGGATGCGCCGGCCAGCTGACCGGGTACTGCTGCTGCGGATTGACCGTCCCGCCTTCGTCGGCGAGGGCGGCGGCGGCGATCTCATTGGCCGTCAGATATTCGCTGGGCGTCAGGGTGAAGACGTCGAGGCCACGTCCGATTTCCGAGCCATAGACCCGGCCATTGTACCAGTAGACCGACCAGTAGCCGCCCGATCCCTGGCGCTCGGCATTCACCGGACCACGGTCGAAGTAGGCGATCTCGAACGGCGCCGAGGAGTTGGTGAAGTCGCTGATCGACAGCCCACCCTGGTACCAGGCCTGAACGAACAGGTCGCGTCCCGGCACCGGGATCAGAGAGCCGTTGTGGGCGACGCAGTTCTCCAGCTCGGTCTGGGCGGCCGGCAGCTTGTAGTAGCTGCGGAACTCCAGCTGGCCGTCGACGATGTCATAGATGGCGTTGGCACCCCAGGTCATGGGGTCCTGCACCCGGCAGCGCGGCCGTCCGCCGCCGCCCCATTCATCGGTGAACAGCACCTTGGTCGCGTCATTGTTGAAGGTCGCCGAGTGCCAGTAGGCAAAGCCCTCGTCGACCACCGCATCGATGCGCTTCGGCGCGCGCGGATCGGACACGTCGAACAGCACGCCGTTGCCCGCGCAGGCGCCCGCGGCGATGCTGCGCGTCGGGAAGATGGTGATGTCGTGGCAGTGGTCGGTCTGGCGGGTGGTCTGGGTGCCCGGACCGTGGTCGCCCCCGCGCCACAGGCCGGCGATCTCGCCGGTTTCGGCATCGGCAAAGACAGCGGGGCTGTCGATGATGCGTGACCGCGACGGATCGGCCAGCGGGATCTCGATCACGTCCACCCGGAACAGGGCAGTGCGCTCATCGCCCGGCGTGCCGACCACGCAGCCGGCCAGCTCGGCCTCGTCGCGCACGCTGGCGGTGCCCGAGTTATAGACGATCAGGCGCCGCTCGTCGGACGCCACGACGGTGTGGGTGTGCGAGCCGCGGCAGGTCTGGACCTGTCCGACCTGGATCGGGCGCAGCGGATCGGTGATGTCGAAAATCCGCAGGCCCCGGAAGCGGTCCGGGCTGGCACCGGGCCCGACGCCCTCGCGGCCGCAATCCACGCGGCCGTTGGTCGACTCCACCGACATCAGCATCAGATTGCCATAGAGCGACACGTCGCCCTGTCCGCCGGGGCAGACGATCGAGCTGATCAGCTGCGGCTCGGGCGCGTCCGTCAGGCGATACAGATTGATGCCGTGATAGTTGCCGACCGCCAGCAGGTCGCCCTGGAAGGCCATGTCGGTGTTGGAGAAGCTGAGGAAGGGCGAGCGACGGCCCGTCTGGTCTCCGACCTGCGGCGGCAGCCCGGCGGGGTTGGTGGGGTCGAAGAAGCCGGTCGGCTTGGGCAGGCTGGCGATCAGCTGCATGTTGCTGGCCGCCTGTTCGGCATCACGGAAGCCGGCGCGCAGATTGGTCCGGGGGTCGGGCGAGGCCGCGCGCAGCAGCCCCGTCATCCGGTTGATCTCGGCCTGCTGCTCATTGGTCAGGTCATTGATGAAGCGGAACAGGATCGGGTCATAGGCGGAGCCCGGGCGCGACAGCAGGGTCGACACCATGGTCAGCGCGCCCTCGTGGTGGGGGATCATCAGCTCGAGGAACAGGCGGTCGAACTCGGGCCCGGTGGCGGCGGCCAGGCGTGCCATCTGCTCGGGCGAGGCCATGCCCGGCATGCCGGCGTGGCTGGCGTGGGCGGAGTGATCCATGCCGCCATGCGCCGAATGGTCCATGGCCCCGGTCATCGGCGCCGCCTCGCCACGCTCGGTCAGCCACCCGCGCATGAAGGCCATCTCGTCTTCCTGCGAGGCCAGTACGCGGGCCGCCAGATCGCGGATGGCCGGGGTGTTGGTCCGCTCGGGCGCCAGCATCGCCATCTCGACCGCCTGTCCATGGTGGACGATCATGCCCTGCATGAAGGCGACGTCGTCGGCCGAATAGCGGTTGTCGGCGATCCGCGCCGCTTCGCGCCCCTCCAGCGCGCGGCTGGCCTCGCCGGGGGCACCCGGCTGGATCAGCGGGGCTTCCTGGGCAAGGGCGCCCGTGGCGAACAGGACGATGCCCATGGCGGCGGATGCCCCCAGGAATTTGCGGATCGACGCGCCGGAATTCTGCAAGGGAAGCCTCCAGGAATGTGACAATCCCTTACGGCTAGCACGGGGTTCCCCCCAACCAAAGCACCGGAACTGCGTCAGGGTGTCCGCCAACGAAAAGGGGCGCAGCCTGCGCTACGCCCCTTCAAGGTCATGATCTGTCCGGGGCGGGCTCGGTTCGGGATCAGCCCCGTTGTTCGATCGGGGTGTAGTCGCGGGTGGTGGGGCCCGTGTACAGCTGGCGCGGACGGCCGATCTTCTGCGACGGATCCTCCATCATCTCCTGCCACTGGGCGATCCAGCCCACGGTGCGCGCGAGGGCGAACAGCACGGTGAACATGGTGGTCGGGAAGCCCATGGCCGACAGGGTGATGCCCGAATAGAAGTCGACGTTCGGGAACAGCTTGCGCTCGATGAAGTACTCGTCGTTCAGCGCGACCTTCTCCAGCTCCATGGCGACCTGCAGCAGCGGATCGTTCGGATCGCCAACGGCCTTCAGCACCTCGTGGGCGCTTTCCTGCATGACCTTCGCGCGCGGGTCGTAGTTCTTGTACACGCGGTGGCCGAAGCCCATCAGCTTGTACTTCTTGTCCTTCACGCCCTGGATGAACTCCGGAATCTTGTCCGGGGTGCCGATCTCTTTCAGCATGTTCAGCGCCTCTTCGTTGGCGCCGCCGTGCGACGGGCCCCACAGGCAGGCGATGCCCGCGGCGATACAGGCGAACGGATTGGCGCCCGACGAGCCGGCCAGACGAACCGTCGAGGTCGAGGCGTTCTGCTCGTGGTCGGCGTGCAGGATGAAGATGCGGTCCATGGCCTTGGCCAGCACCGGATTGACCTCATAGTCCTCGGCCGGGACGGCGAAGCACATCCGCAGGAAGTTTTCCGAATAGCTGAGGTCGTTGCGCGGCGAGACGAACGGCTGGCCGACCGAGTATTTGTAGGCGCGGGCCGCAATGGTCGGCATCTTGGCGATCAGGCGGATGGCCGAGATGTTGCGCTGCACCGGATCATGGATGTCCAGGCTGTCGTGATAGAAGGCCGACAGGGCGCCGACCGTGCCGACCATGATGGCCATCGGGTGGGCGTCGCGACGGAAGCCCTCGAAGAAGCGATCAAACTGCGAGTGCAGCATGGTGTGCATGGTCACGCTGTTCTCGAAGGCCGCATATTGCTCGGCCGTCGGCAGCTCGCCGCGCAGCAGCAGGTGGCAGACCTCGACGAAGTTCGACTTGGAGGCCAGCTGGTCGATCGGATAGCCGCGGTGCAGCAGCACGCCCTTGTCGCCATCGATGAAGGTCAGGGCGCTTTCGCAGGCCGCCGTCGAGGTGAAGCCCGGGTCATAGGTGAAGGCGTCTGTGGCACCGTACAGTTTGCGGATGTCGATGACGTCCGGTCCGGTCGAGCCCGACAGCACCGGCAGGTCTACGCTCTTGTCGCCATAGGTAAGGGTGGCCGTGCCGGTCGGGGAGGTGGTGTTGGTCATCTGCGTCCCTGTGTGCATGCCGACCGGGTGCCCCCGACCGGGGCGAACCGCTTAGGAGTCGCGATCCGCAAATGAGTTATGGCCGTTCACTTAGTATGTTGCAGCGCATCATCCAAGCGACCGAGGGCGTCTTCCCGCGATATTGAGGCCAGTGTGCGTGCGATATCGGGAGAGGCAGCCCCTCCCGTCAAGGCCGCGCGCAGCGCCGGACCGATCTTGCCAAAGCCAACCCCTTCGCTCTCGGCAAAGGTTTTCAGCGTGGAATCAAGGGCGTCCACCGACCAGTCGGTCTGATCGGCCAGCACAGGCCGAAGGCGCGAAAGGCGCGCGGTCGCGTCCTCGGTCAACTGGCCACGCGCCTTGTCGGAGATCACGATCGGGCGATCCATCAGGGCAAAGCCCGCCTGGTCTCGCAGCTCGATGAGGGTCGTGGCCCGATCGCGGATGTGGGGCAGGGCGCGGGCCAGACGCGGCTTTTCCGTTTCGTCCCGGGCGACCAGATCGACCAGCCGCGACACCTCTGCCTGACGGATCCAGTGGGCGTTCACATGGGCCAGCTTGGCGAAGTCCAGCCGGGCCGGGGCCTTGTTGATCCCAGAGAGGCCAAACCACTCGATCGCCTGAGCGTCGTCGAACAGTTCGTCATCGCCATGGGCCCAGCCGAGGCGGGCCAGATAGTTGCGCATGGCCTCGGGCAGGTAGCCCATGTCGGCATATTCGTGGACGGCCTGGGCGCCGTGGCGCTTGGACAGCTTGGCGCCGTCCGGGCCGTGGATCAGCGGGATGTGGGCGAACACCGGGCGGGTCCAGCCCAAGGCGTCATAGATCAGGGCCTGACGCGCGGCATTGTTCAGGTGGTCGTCGCCGCGGATCACATGGGTCACGCCCATGTCGTGGTCGTCGGCTACAACCGCCAGATTATACGTCGGATTTCCATCCGAGCGGAGCAGGACCAGGTCGTCCAGATCCTCGGCGCGCCAGCGAACCGTGCCCTGGACGGCGTCGGCGATCTCGACGCTCTGCTCTATCGGGCGGCGAAAGCGCACGACGTGGGGCTGGGCCGGGTCGCCTTCGGCCGGGTCACGGTCGCGCCAGGGCGAGACAAAGGCGCGCTTTTCGGCCTTGGCCTCGTCGCGCAGGCGGCCGGTCTCTTCGTTAGAGGTCCAGTCGCGATAGGCATGGCCGGTCTCGACTAGGGTATCGACAACCTCGCGGTGGCGGTCGGCGCGGGCGTGCTGGAAAACGGGCGAGGCGTCAGCGGTCAGGCCCAGCCAGTCCAGACCGTCGAAAATCGCCTTCACCGCCGTCTCGGTCGAACGCTCGCGATCGGTGTCCTCGACGCGGATCAGGAACCGCCCGCCGTGGTGCCGGGCAAAAAGCCAGTTGAAAAGCGCTGTTCTTGCACCCCCAATGTGGAGGTATCCCGTGGGAGAGGGAGCAAAGCGCGTGACGACGTCAGTGGGGGCGTGGGAATCGGTCAAGGGGGACGGGATTGGCCAAGGTTCAGGAAGAGGCCGCCCTTATACCCCCTGAGGGCCCGCTGCCCAGCCTGCCGTGGCGAATTGGCCGGTGGGCTATACAGGGCCTGCGCACGGCCGTCGATTGCCAGACCGATCGGTGGCGGTTGTGGGCGCCCGTGGCCTTCGGCGGGGGCTGCGGCCTCTATTTCGTTCTCAAGACAGAGCCGCCGCTCTGGCCGCTGGCGCTGGCGGTCCTGTTCTGTGCCGGCCTGTGGGGGGCCGCTCGCCATCAGCGGTTCGGGCGCGCGGTGACCGTGCCGCTGATGCTGCTGACCTGCCTTGCGGCCGGGGTGTCGGTGGCCAAGCTGAGGTCGGACAATGTCGCTGCGCCCATCGCCCCGGCGACCGGCGATCCGGTGGTGGTCGAGGGCTGGGTTCTGGACGTCGACAGTCCCGGGGCCCGCGGGGCGCGCGTCATCCTCGCGCCGGTCCGGGTCAGGGGGCTGGCGCCGGAAGAGACGCCCATACGGCTGCGCGTCACGGTGCGGGGCGAGGTGCCCCGGCCCGGCGATGCGGTCAGCGTGTTCGCCATCCTGAATCCGCCCCCCGGTCCTGCGGCGCCCGGGGCCTACGACTTTGGCCGCACGGCCTGGTTCCAGAGCATGGGCGGTGTCGGATTCGAGCTGGGCCAGACCCGCTGGATCGACCTGCCGCCGCCGCCCTGGACGCTCCGCCTGCGGATGGCAGTCAACCAGTTCCGCTACGGGCTGGCCGAGCGGCTGGTCGAGCGGCTGGGCCCGCGCGAGGGCGGGGTCGCGGCGGCCATGACCACCGGCCACGAGAGCTGGATCGCGCAGGAGACCTACGACACCATGCGGGACTCCGGCCTGATCCACATCCTGTCGATCTCGGGCCTGCACATGGCCATCGTCGGGGGCTTTGTCTTCTTCGCCGTCCGGTTCGGCATCGCCGCCGTGCCCTGGCTGGTGCTGCGCGTGCCGGGCAAGAAGGTCGCGGCATGGGCCGGCTGGGCGGCCGTCATCGCCTATCTGGTCATATCGGGCGCGCCCCCTCCGGCCGAGCGCGCGGCGATCACCGCCTCGGTGGCCTTTCTCGCCATCATCCTCGACCGGCCCGCCATCAGCATGAATGCCCTGGCGGTCGCCGCCTTTGCCGTCCTGCTGCTTCAGCCCGAGGCGATCGTCACGCCCGGCTTCCAGATGTCGTTCGCGGCCACGGCGGCGCTCGTCGCACTGGCCGAAAGCTGGCCGCGTCGTCCGCGCGAGATCCAGGTGCCGCTGCCGATCCTGATCGCCCAGCGGGCCGGCACCTGGGTCGGGCTGGCCATTCTGGCGAGCTTCGTGGCTGGCATGGCGACCAGCCCCTTTGCCATGCAGCATTTCAACCGGACCGCCGTCTACGGCCTGCCCGCCAATATGCTCAGTTCGCCGCTCGCCGACTTCGTCATGATGCCCATGCTGGCCCTGGGCGTCATGCTGCAGCCCTTCGGCCTTGGCGGCCCCTTCCTGACGGTGGCGGGATGGGGGATCGAGGCGATCATGGCCATCGGCTCGTGGATTTCCCGCCTGCCCGGTGCCGTGATCCATACAGCCAGCGCGCCGGTAGTCGCCCTTCCAGTCGCCTTCGTCGGCATCCTGTTCATCTGTCTGTGGCGGGGCCGCCTGCGCTGGCTGGGCCTGCCTCTGGCCGCTGCGGTGCTGGTCTGGCCGCGCCCGCCTGCGCCCGACCTGTGGATTGCGGAGGCCGGCAGCAATGCGGCCCTCGTCACGGGGGATCAGGCCCTGATGCTGCGGCGTGTCGGCAGCTTTTCGCGAGACGTCTGGTCGGGGCGGCGCGGGCTGGAGGCGGTTGACCGGGAAGGGGAGGGCTGGATCTGCGGGCGCACCCACTGTGCGCCCGACGCACCGGGACCGCTGGCCCTGTGGTGGGGCCGGCGCGCGCCGGACGACCAGCAGCTGGCCGACCTGTGCCGCTCGGCCGAGGTGGTCAGTGTGCGGGTTGAGCTGCCCGCCCTGCCGGACGCCTGCACCGGGCGTCTGGTGCTGGACGGGCGCGACTATGCCACGGGCGGCAGTGTCGAGCTTTGGCGCACCGGGACAGGCTGGCGCGCCCTGTGGTCAACGACCGCGCGGGGCGACCGCCCATGGAATCGCCTGGGCGATCCGGACTATCAGGAATAGCGGCGGATCAGTCCGACCAGACGACCCTGAACCTTGACCTGGTCCGGGCCGAAGATGCGCGTCTCATAGGCCCGGTTGGCGGGCTCCAGCGCAATCGAGGCGCCCTTCTTGCGCAGGCGCTTCAGGGTGGCTTCCTCGTCCTCGACCAGGGCCACGACGATCTCGCCGCTACTGGCGCTGTCGACCTGGCGGATGATGGCATAGTCGCCGTTCAGAATGCCCGCCTCGATCATCGAATCGCCTTCGATCTCGAGCAGATAGTGTTCCCCGGCCCCCAGCAGAGCCTCGGGCACCGCCATGCGGTCGCGCTCGTGCTGGATGGCCGCGATCGGCGTACCGGCGGCAATCTTGCCCAGCAGGGGCAGTTCGCGCGTGCCCGGCTCATTGGCGTTGGCTGCGGGACGACCGCCGCCCTCGATGACGTCAGGCACAAACGGTCCGCGCGCCCGGGCCGGCTGGGCGGCCGCCTGATCGGGCAGTTTCACGACCTCGAGCGCCCGCGCCCGGTGCGCCAGACGGCGGATGAAGCCGCGCTCCTCCAGCGCCGTGATCAGCCGGTGAATGCCCGACTTGGACGCCAGGTCCAGCGCCGCCTTCATCTCGTCGAACGACGGAGAGACCCCGGTCTCGCGGATACGCTCATGAATGAACATGAGCAGTTCGTGCTGTTTGCGCGTGAGCATGGAGACCTCTGACCCGAATCTGTTCCGCCTGTGGACAATAGCGGAACACACCGCGAACGTCCATGCTGTGTTCGTGAGGTGTTCTGGTTAAGGAGCGGTTAGCGGGGTGGGCTCACCCCATCAACGCCCTTGTCGCCGCCTCCACATCCGCCTGCCGCATCAGGCTTTCGCCCACCAGCAGGGCGTCGGCGCCGGCGCGGGCGACGGTGGCTACGTCCCAAGGCGTGAACAGGCCGCTTTCGGCGACGAGGGTGGCGCCTTCAGGGGCCAGCGGGGCCAGCCGGGCGAAGGTGGCGATGTCGACCTCGAAGGTGCGCAGCGACCGGTTGTTCACCCCGATCAGGTCGGCGCCCAGCCGGGCGGCGCGGGCCATTTCGGCCTCGTCATGGGTCTCGACCAAGGCGTCCATTCCGAACCGGCGCGCCTCGGCCAGCAGGTCGGCGGCGAGGGCGTCGTCCACCATGTCCATGATGATCAGGATGCAGTCGGCGCCCAGCGCCCGGCTCTCGGCCACCTGCCAGGGGTCTACAAGGAAGTCCTTCCGCAGGCAGGGCAGGCTGACCGCTTCCCGAGCGGCCACCAGATAGGCGTCGTCGCCCTGAAAGCTGGGCCCGTCGGTCAGCACCGACAGACAGTCGGCGCCGCCGCGTTCATAGGCGCGGGCGAGGGCGGGCGGATCGAAGTCCTCGCGGATCAGGCCCTTCGACGGACTGGCCTTCTTGATCTCGGCGATCAGGCCGGGGCGGCCGGTGGCCCGGCGGGCCAGCAGGGCAGCCTTGAAGCCGCGCGGGGCGGGTGCCCCGGCGGCGCGTGCCTCGACCTCGGCCCGCGACAGGGCGGCCTTTCGCGCGGCGACGTCCTCGCGCTTGTAGGCGGCGATCCGGACCAGCACGTCGCTCATGCGTCCGGCTCCGGCCGGGTGTGGCTGATGGCGGACAGGCGGGTCAGGGCCAGCCGCGCGGCGCCCTCGTCGATGGCCCGGGCGGCCAGCGCCACGCCTTCGGTCAGGGTTTCGGCCTTGTCCGCGACCACCAGCGCCGCCCCGGCATTCAGCAGCACAATGTCGCGATAGGCCCCCGGCGCGCCGTCCAGCAGGTCGGACAGGGCCCGGGCATTGGCCTCGGCATCGCCACCGACCAGAGCCTCGGGATCGGCGCGTGACAGGCCGGCATCCTCGGGCGTGACGGTGAACCGGCGGACCTTGCCCTCGTGCCACTCCGCCACCTCGGTCGGGCCTGTGGTGGTCAGTTCGTCCAGCCCCTCGCCGTGGACGGTCCAGGCGCGCTCGGCCCCCAGACGCCCCAGCACCTCGGCCAGCGGCTCCAGCAGGGCGGGGTCATAGACGCCCATCACCTGACGCTTCGCGCCTGCCGGATTCGACAGTGGGCCCAACAGGTTGAAGACGGTCCGGAAGCCGATCTCGGCGCGGATCGGGCCCACGTGGCGCATGGCGCCGTGATAGGCGGGCGCGAACAGGAAGCAGATGCCGGCCTGATCCAGCGCGCGCCGCTGGATCTCGGGTGGGGCCATCAGATCGACCCCCAGCGCCGCCAGCACATCCGACGAGCCGGACTTTGAGCTCAGCGCCCGGTTGCCGTGCTTGGCGACCTTCAGCCCCGCACCCGCCAGCACCAGGGCGGCGGCGGTCGAGACATTCCAGGTATGGCGTCCGTCCCCGCCCGTGCCGCAGGTGTCGATCACCGGATAGGGCACAGGGAAGGGCGTCGCCGCCTCGCGCATGGCGGTGGCGAAGGCCGCGATCTCCTCGACCGTCTCGCCGCGCATGCGGAGCGCGGTGACGGCGGCGGCGACCTGGGCGGGGGTCGGCTCGCCCCGAAGGCAGGCGGCGAAGAAGGCCTGGGCGTCCGGCCCGGCCAGCGGCCGCCCCTCGATCAGCTGGGCCAGCAGCCCCTTGAACCCGTCCGACATCTCAGGCCGCCTGTTTGCGGCGCACGCCCGCCAGGTCGAGGAAGTTGGCCAGCATGGCGTGGCCGTGCTCGGTGGCGATCGACTCGGGGTGGAACTGCACGCCGTGGATCGGGCGGCTGACGTGGCTTAGGCCCATGATCTCGCCGTCCTCGGTCCAGGCCGTGACGGTCAGCACATCGGGCAGGGTCTCGCGGCGCACGGCCAGCGAGTGATAGCGCGTGGCCGTGAACGGCGACGGCAGGCCGGCAAACAGGGTCTGGCCCTCATGGTGGATGGGCGAGGTCTTGCCATGCATCAGCGCCTTGGCCCGGATGACCTCGCCGCCGAAAATCTGGCCGATGGCCTGGTGGCCCAGACAGACGCCAAGTATGGGCAGGGTCTCGGGCGCCTGCTCGATCAGCGACAGACAGATGCCCGCCTCATTGGGCGAGCACGGGCCGGGCGACAGCAGCACCGCCTCCGCGCCGGCCGACAGGGCCTGATCGACGGTCAGCTCGTCATTGCGCACCACGCGCGTCTCCACACCCAGCTCGGCCAGGTAGTGGACGAGGTTCCAGGTGAAGCTGTCGTAGTTGTCGATGACGAGGATCATGAGCGGCTTCTAGAGCGGCGGGACGCGCGCGCCAAGCGGCGGAGCGTAAACCCCGCGTTAACCCAATCAGACTGGTCTGGGCCGACTGAGGGAGGCCGGACCATGGACATCGCACCCAAGCTTGCAGAAGCGCGCCGCCTGCTGGACGGGCAGGGCACCGCCGCGCCGCGCAAACAGGCTGTCGGCGCGCTGGCCGCGATGGCCCTGCTGGCGGCGGCCGCCATCCTGATGGCCGGAGCCGTGGTGCTGGGGCCGGGCGTCCAGGTCGAGGACCCGGCCGCAACCGCCTCAGTCATTTCCTGAGACGAATCTCCAGGCGTCCGCGGCGGCCCGCATGGGCGCGCGCGCCTTGGCCAGGGTCTCGGCATATTCGGTAGCCGGATCGCTGTCGGCCACCACGCCCGCACCGGCCTGCACATGGATCTGGCCGGGCGTGAACAGGGCGGTGCGCAGCACGATGCAGATGTCGGCCTGACCGTCCGCCGAGATGTAGCCGACGCCGCCGCCATAGCCGATGCCGCGCTTTTCGGTCTCGAGCTCGTCGATGATCTCCATGGCCCGCACCTTGGGCGCGCCTGACAGGGTGCCGGCGGGCAGGGCGGCCAGCAGGGTGTCTACGGCGTCGAGCCGGGGGTCCGCCTCGCCGGTCACGTTCGAGACGATGTGCATGACCTGACTGTAGCGCTCGACGACGAAGCTCTCGGTCACGGTGACGCTGCCCGGGCGGCTTACGCGGCCGACGTCGTTGCGGCCCAGATCCAGCAGCATCAGGTGCTCGGCCCGCTCCTTGGGGTCGGCCAGCAGTTCGGTCTCGAGGCGCTTGTCCTCGATCTCGTCCGCGCCGCGCGGGCGGGTGCCGGCCAGCGGGCGGATGGTGACCCCGCCGTCCTTCAACCTTACCAGAATCTCGGGGCTGGAGCCCGCCATCTGGAAGCCGCCGAAGTTCAGATAGAACAGATAGGGCGAGGGGTTCTGGCGCCGCAGCGAGCGGTAGAAGGCGAACGGATCGCGCGTCCATTCGGCGGACAGCCGGTGGCTGAGCACCACCTGAAAGATATCGCCCGCCTCGATATAGCGTTTGGCCCGGTCGACCATGCCGTCAAAGGCCGGGCCGTCGACCCGGGTGCGGAACTCGGGCGCGGGGCGGGGCCCGGCGCGCGGACGCGGCAGGCCCTGGTCGAGGCGCGTCTCAAAGTCATCCAGCCGGGCGATTGCCTGCGACAGGGCCTGATCCGCCGGGGTCGTCCCGTCCGGATAGGCCGCGGCGACCAGCACGATCTCATGGCTGACCGAATCGAAGATGGCGACCAGAGAGGGCCGGGCCAGCACGGCGTCGGGCAGGTCCAGCGGATCCGGGTTGGCCTCGCCCAGCGGCTCCAGTAGCCGCACCATGTCATAGCCGAACGCCCCGAACAGGCCCGCGGCCATGGGCGGCAGGTCGGCGGGCAGGTCGAACCGGCTGGCGGCCATCAGGCGCCGCAGCGATACGAGCGCGCCGTCCGGCTCGTCGACGAACCGCTCCGAGGCGATGTCGGACCCGCGCGACAGGGCGGCCTGTCCGTCGCGGCAGCGCCAGACGACGTCGGGATCAAGGGTCAGGATCGAATAGCGGCCCTTGACCGCGCCGCCTTCGACGGACTCGAGCAGGAAGGCGTAGGGGCGGCCCTGACCGACCTTCAGATAGGCCGAGACCGGGGTCTCCAGGTCGTCGATCCGGCGACGGACGACGACCTGGGGCGTACCGGCATTCCAGGCCCGGGCAAATGCGTCGGCGTCGACCGGCGCGCGTTCGTCGATCATTGAGCTCCGGCCGGGGCAGGGGCTTCCTCGGGCAGGCCGAGGGCCTGACGCGCGGCGCCGACATCATAGCTGGCCTTGGCACGGGCCTGGGTCCAGCCGATGGCGCTTTCGCCCATCCCGCTGACCACGTCCTGGGTGACCCGCGGGCGAACGCGCTCGGCGATCGGCGCGACCATCGACGGGTCGGAGGCGCGAACGTCGTCCACGACGCCGACGGCAAAGGCGGTCTGGCTTTGCGGCTGCACGAACACCTGGCCCTTGGCCTGGCCGAACAGGCCCTGGGCGACGCCCTGGCCAATGGCCTCGACGGTTTCCTGATCCTGCAGGACACCCTCGCGGGACATCAATGTCGCGCCGGCCGACCGGGCGACCTCGGCGATGTCCTCGCCGGCGCGGACGCGCGCGGCCAGTTCCTCGGCCTTGGCGCTGAGCAGACGGCTGTTCTCGCGGGCGGTCCACTCGCGCACCAGAATGTCGCGCACTTCGTCGAGCGCAGGCATGGAGGCCGGGCGGATCTTGTCGAGGCGCAGGACGAAATACTGGCCCTGACCGGCGTCGATCACGTCGCTGATGCCGCCCTCGGGCAGGCGCCAGGCCGTCTCGAAGATTTGCGGCGGCGCATTGATCTGGCTGCCATCGGCGCGGACACCCTGCTCGGTGAAGGCAGGAAGGGTGATGATGCGCGCGCCGACTTCCTCGACGGCCTCTTCCATCGATTTGCCGCTGTTGCGGGCTGCCTCATAGCGGCTGACCCGGTCGAACTCGGCGCCCTTCTCGGCTTCGCCCTGAAGCTCCTGGACGATGGCCTCGCGCACGCCGTCCAGCGTGGCGGCTTCACCGGGCTGAATGGCGGTCACCTCGACCACGGCAAAGCCGACGCGGCCCTGAACCGGGCCCGAGACGCCGGGCCCCGACATGCCGAACACGGCCTCGGCCACGGCCGGATCGGGCACGGCGCTGCGCGGGGTTTCCGAATAGGGGGTGGCTTCGACGCCGGGGTTCTCGCCGGCTTTCAGCGCCGCGGAAATGCGCTCGGCCGCCTGGGCATTGGCCGCCGGATAGACCGAGAAGGTGCGGCGTTCGGGGATCGACAGGGCGTCCTTGCGGAACTCGAATCGCTCCTGGATGGCCTCTTCGCTGATCTCGGGGGCCTGTCCCGGAGGGCTGTCGAACAGCACGATCGAGGCGATGCGGGTTTCCGGACGGCGCAGCTGGTCGGCGTTCTCGGCCATGAAGGCATTCAGCTGTTCGTCGGTCGGGGCGGGCGCACTGCCGGCCATCGCCTGGGTCACGGCGAACCATCGGCCATCGCGGCGCTCGAGCGCGCCATTGGCGATCACGGCACCGTAGATGCGCGGGACGCGGGCGGCGGCATAAAGCGAGGCGCCGAAGTGGTTCTGGGCATATTCATTGCGCAGATTGCCCTCCAGCTGGGCCGGCGTCAGGCCTTCACCCTGCAGGACGGTCTTGTAGGATTCTTCGTCGAACTTGCCGGTGATCTGGTTGAAGAAGGCGGGGATCTGGCGGATCTGCTGAAGGATCAGCTCCTTGCCGGGCCGGATGCCGACGCGGTGGGCCCAGCTCTGGAACGACAGCTCCTGAACCTTACCTTCCAGATAGCGGACGTGGATGTTCTGGTTGACCAGGTCCTCGGCCGTGACGGGCTGGCCGGTCTGCTCCTGATAGTTCTTGACGATCTTGTCGAAGTCGGTGCGGAACTCCTGCTGGCTCAGGCTGCGGTCACCGGCCTTCACCACATGGCGCGGCCCCAGCGAGGCGAAAATGTCCGCCTGACTGCCGCCCAGCACCATGAAGCTGAGGATGATCAGCCCCACCAGGCCGATGGCCCACGGCGACTTGGCGAAATTGCGGAAGTGGCTGATCATGACAAACCTTGAGCAGTGCGCAGGTACCCACGACGGGCTTTATCGGCGTATAGGGGCACCAGCCCCCTTGCGGCAAGACGCTGGCTTGGCGCATCCGTCATCTGCATCGAAAACTGACCGTGGGAACGCCCGTGAAACTGATCGTCGGCAATTGGAAAATGAACGGCCTGACCCCGGCTCTTGAGGAAGCTCACGCCCTTGGCCAGATGATCGAGGCCGAGCCGGTCAAGGCGCGCGTCGGCCTTTGCCCTCCGGCGACCCTGATCGCCCAGATGGCATGGAAGCTGCGCGGCAGCGCCGTCGAACTGGGCGGACAGGACTGCCACGACAAGGATTCGGGCGCCTTCACCGGCTCGGTCTCGGCGCCGATGCTGGCCGATGCGGGGGCAAGGCTGGTGATTCTGGGCCACTCGGAGCGGCGCGAGGGCTTTGGCGAAACGGATGCCGATGTGGCCGCCAAGGTCGAGGCGGCCCTGCGCGCCGGGCTTGAGCCGATCATCTGCGTCGGCGAGTCGCTGGAAACGCGCGAGGCGGGGGACGCCGTGGCCTTCGTCACAGGTCAGGTGCGGGCCTCGCTGCCGGACAGCCTCAAGGACCGGGCCTTTGCCGTTGCCTATGAGCCCATCTGGGCGATCGGCACCGGCCTCACCCCCACCCTGGAGCAGATCGGCGAGGTCCATGCCGCCATTCGCGCAGCCCTGGTCGAACGACTGGGCGACGGCGGTCGACAGGCCCCGATCCTGTACGGCGGCTCCATGAAGCCGGACAATGCGGCCGATATTCTGGCGGTCGCCGACGTCGGGGGTGGTCTGGTGGGCGGCGCCTCGCTGAAGGCGGCCGACTTCATCCGGATTCTCAAGGCGGCCTGAGGGCTCACGGGCGGTCCGATCGGGTTTGCGCCCTCCGGACAAGAATGATAGAGCCCGCCGCTTGATCGGCGCAGCCTCGCGCCACACATAGATGCGGCCATGCTCCAGACAATTCTCCTCGTCGCCATCATTATCGTCTCGCTCGCCATGACGGCGCTGGTCCTGCTCCAGCGGTCCGAAGGCGGCGCACTCGGAATGGGGGGCGGGCCGTCGGGCTTCATGACGGCGCGCGGCGCGGGCAATCTGCTGACCAAGTCGACCTGGATCGCGGCCACCCTGTTCTTCCTGCTGGCCATTGGCCTGACGGTGGCGGGCAACATCTCGCGTGGCTCCAGCTCGGTGGTGGACGCCGATGCCGTGGGCGCCCTGGTGGAATCGGCCCCGACCGAGGCCGACGGAGTGGAGGTGCAGCCTGCCGCTCCGCCGACCGCCCTGCCCGGACAGGCTCCGGCCGCGCCGACGCTGGACGATCTCGACGCCGAAGCCGTTTCGGAACCCGCCGCCCAATAGGGCCTGACCGCCAACCTGTACCCGGCTTTCAACAGGCGTTTGTCCTCGCGAGAGGATCGCCCCTGTGCGCGCCGCGAATCGACGCTAAGGTGACCCCCCATGGCCCGTTATGTGTTCATCACTGGCGGCGTGGTTTCCTCATTGGGAAAAGGCCTCGCCTCCGCCGCTCTCGGCGCGCTTCTGCAGGCGCGTGGCTACAGCGTTCGGCTGCGCAAGCTCGACCCCTATCTGAACGTCGACCCGGGCACGATGAGCCCGTACCAGCACGGCGAGGTGTTCGTCACCGATGACGGCGCCGAGACCGACCTCGACCTGGGCCACTATGAGCGCTTCACCGGCGTGTCCGCCGCCAAATCCGACAACATCACTACCGGCCGCATCTATTCGACCATCCTCGAGAAGGAGCGGCGCGGCGATTATCTGGGCGCGACCGTCCAGGTCATTCCGCACGTTACTGACCAGATCAAACAGTTCTGCCTGACCCCCGCCCTGACAGACGAGGGCAAGGAGGTCGACTTCGTGCTCGTCGAGATCGGCGGGACCGTGGGCGACATCGAGGGCCTGCCGTTCTTTGAGGCGATCCGCCAGTTGGGCCAGGACCTGCCGCGCGGCCAGTCGTGCTTCGTGCACCTGACGCTGCTGCCGTTCATCAAGACCGCCGGCGAGATGAAGACCAAGCCGACCCAGCACTCGGTCAAGGAGCTGCGGTCGATCGGCATCCAGCCCGACATCCTGCTGTGCCGCAGCGAATACCCCATCCCGGCCGACGAGAAGCGCAAGATCGGCCAGTTCTGCAATGTGCGCCCGTCGGGCGTCATCCAGGCGATGGACTCGGCCGACATCTATGCGGTGCCGCTGGACTATCACCGCGAGGGGCTGGACGCCGAGGTTCTGGCCCACTTCGGCATCGACGACGCGCCCGCGCCCGATCTGACCGGCTGGGAAGAGATTGTCCGTCGCCGCCTTCAGCCCGATGGCGAGGTCACGGTCGCCGTAGTCGGCAAATACACCGTCCTCAAGGATGCCTATAAGTCGCTGATCGAGGCCCTGCATCACGGCGGCGTGGCCAACAACGTCAAGGTGAACATCGACTGGGTCGAGGCCGAGACCTTTGAGGGCGATCGCGAGGCCTGTGACGCCCGCCTGCAGGGCGCCCACGCCATCTTGGTGCCGGGCGGCTTCGGCGCGCGGGGCGCCGAGGGCAAGATCCAGGCGGCCCGCTTCGCCCGCGAGCGCAACATTCCCTATTTCGGCATCTGCTTCGGTATGCAGATGGCGGTGATCGAGGCGGCGCGGCACCTGGCCGGCTTCCCCGACGCCTCCTCGACCGAGTTTGGCCCGGCGGACGAGCCGGTGGTCGGCCTGATGACCGAATGGACCGTGGGCAACCAGCGAGTCCTGCGCCAGGCCGACGGCGACCTCGGTGGCACCATGCGCCTGGGGGCCTATGACTCGACCCTCCAGGCCGGCTCACGCATCGCCGATATCTACGGCACGACCGACATCAGCGAGCGGCACCGCCACCGCTATGAGGTCAACATCAACTATCGCGAGGCGATCGAGGAGAATGCGGGGCTGATCTTCTCGGGTCTGTCGCCCGATGGCGTCCTGCCCGAGACCGTCGAGCGCACCGACCATCCGTGGTTCATCGGGGTGCAGTACCACCCCGAGCTGAAGAGCCGGCCATTCGCGCCGCATCCGCTGTTTGCCAGCTTCATCGAGGCGGCGGTGGTGCAAAGCCGACTTGTCTGATGGGACCGGCCGACTATGCCCTGATCGGCGTCGGTCTGGTCGCTGCGGCGGCCCTGTTTCACCCCAGGCTGCTGAGGTCGGGTCGCTGGCGCGCGACGGTCACGCCGCTGGCCTCGATCATCGGCTCGGGCTTTCTGGTCGCCGGCCCGGTGCTGGCCTCGCTGGCGGGGCATCTGGCCATTGCCGCCATGCTGGCCCTTTGCGCGGCCGGCTATCTGTTCGGCTCGGCCATCCGGCACAACATCGGCCATGTCGAGCCCGAGCTGGACAAGCCCGGATCGCGGGGCATCAAGGGGCTGGAGCGCGCGTCCGAGCTGACGCTGGCGCTCGCCTACTTCGTCTCGGTCGCCTACTACCTGCACCTGTTCGCCGCCTTTGGCCTGCGGCTGGGCGAGGTCACCGATCCGGTCTGGATCCGGGCGGCCGCCACAGTGGTCATCGCTTCGGTCGGCCTGATCGGCGGGCTGTTCGGACTGAACGGGCTGGAGCGGCTGGCGAGCAGCGCGGTGGCCCTGAAGCTGGCCGTGATCCTGGGCCTGTTCGGGGCGCTTGCGGTGGCGGCCTGGCTGGCCATCCAGGGCGGCACCTTCGCTTGGTCGGCCCCGGTGCCCGACGCCGGGCTGCAGGACCTGCGCGTCCTGCTGGGGCTGGTCATCCTCGTGCAGGGCTTTGAGACCTCGCGCTTCCTCGGTGCGGCCTATGACGGCCCCATGCGCATCCGCACCATGCGCCATGCCCAGTGGATCGCCACGGCCATCTATCTGGTCTTCTTCCTGCTGATCACCAGCCATTTCACCGGCAGCGAAAGCCAGGGCGCGGGCGAGACGGCGATCATCGACATCCTGCGGCCCGTCGGCATGCTCATCGCCCCGGCCATCATCCTGGCGGCGCTGGCGTCCCAGCTTTCGGCGGCAGTCGCCGACATGAACGGGGCGGGCGGCCTGCTGCATGAGGTCTCGGGCCACCGCGTGCGGGTGCGCTGGGGCAATGTGGTGACGGCAGCAGCGGCCATCGCCATTGTCTGGACCTCCGACATCTACGAGATCATCACCTGGGCCTCGCGGGCCTTCGTGCTCTATTACGCGCTGCAGTCGGTGCAGGCGGCGTGGTCGGCCTGGCGCCTCGGCAGGAAGGGCAGGGCAGCCCTCTACGCGGGCGCGATCGCTCTGGCCGTCATCGTGCTGGTCTTTGCAGTCCCGGCCCAGGCCTGAGCCCGCCGAAGCTGGTGCGGATGAGAGGACTCGAACCTCCACGCCTCGCGGCGCTGGAACCTAAATCCAGTGCGTCTACCAGTTCCGCCACATCCGCCAGGTTCTGGCGTGGCCTTAGACCATTTCGGCGCGGGGAGGGAAGGGGTCAGCCGGCCTCGACGGCGGCCAGGGTTTCCTCGGCGGCCAGCCATGCGGCCTCGGCCTCGTCCAGCGCGGTCTGGGCCCTGGCGCGGGCGCGGGTCAGGCCTTCGAGCTTCGACGGATCGTTGACCGAGGCCTCGGCCAGATCGTCGTCGATGCGGGCCAGCTGATCGGTCAGGCGCGCCATCTCGGCCTCGGCCTTCTTCGCGGCATGGCGCAGGGTCGAGGGCGAGGGGGTCTTGTCCTTGCTCCCGCCAGACTTGCTGGCGGCGGGCGAGGGTTGGGGGGCGGGCGTTGCGGCG
>NZ_JAGHQP010000025.1 GCF_017744255.1 Brevundimonas sp. A19_0
GGGCTGAGGGCAGGGCGGTCACTCCTCCCCCCTCGGGGGAGGGGAACCGCGAAGCGGTGGAGGGGGCCGACGCGGGGCATCGGCGCCCGAGTGGCAGACGGCGGCGCTGCCCCCTCCACCCTCCTTCGCCCTGCGGGCTGCGGACGGTCCCCCTCCCCCAGAGGGGAGGAACTTGGGAACGGGCACGCCCCTACGCCCCCGTCGGAACCGGCAGCGGTGGGGAGGGCGGCGGGACGCCGGGCCTTACCGCACCCCGTCCCGCTTCACCGGCACCGGCACATGCGGCGCCACGCCGGGGGGCAGGTCGTGATCCTCGCGCCAGGCCTCGCGGTGCGCCGATAGCACCACCTCGTCGATCCACCACAGCGGCAACAGCGTCCCGTCCTCGTGCCATAGCGACAGGTCCAGCCCCCGCCCGGCGACCCACGCCCGGTCCGCCGCGATCACGGCCTCGCCCAGATGCTCCGCCCGCCAGTGCAGCACAAAGGCCAGATGCCAGATCGGCGTGCCCTCCAGCGAGCCGCCCGTCATGGCCTTGCACAGCTGTTCGGCCAGCGCCCGCGTCTCCAGCCGCTGATGCTCGAACCGCGCCAGCGCCGCCTCCGCATGCCGGTCCCACCCCTCCACAGGCTCCGGCCGGGGATCGACGGGCTTCCTGCGGCTCCATCCTTCGGAGGCCCGCCGCCGCCACAGGTTCGCCAGCCCCACATCATAGCGCCGCGCCAGCGAGGCCCCGGTCTCCCCCGCCTCCCACGCCCGCCGCACCTCGGCCCAGGTGTCGTCGGAGCGGATTTTCGGCCCGCGCGGGGTCTGCGGCTCATCGTCGAAGTAATCCATGACCCCGGAGGCTAGGCGCCGGGTGCGTCAGGAGCGGACGTAGCCACGACCGTCTCCTCCCCATCTCGGATGGGGTGGAGGAAGGCTCGTGCACGAGCCGACGACGGGACCGCGGAGCGGTGGAGGGGAAATCGACCGCACAGCGTCAGCCATGCGCCCGCCGATACGTCCCGCGTCGTTCGGTGAATTCCAGCCAGCCCCGGTCACGCAGCACCTGTAGCTGCTGCCTGATCTTGGGCCGGACATTGTTGTTGTCGGGATAGAGGGCCGACAGGGCCGCCTCGTGGGCATAGACCTCGTCGATATCGAACTCGGCCTTCCCAACCGCCTCGACCGCCGTCATCACGGCCAGCAGCCAACCGCGCGCCTTCAGGCTGGTGTCCTTGAGGAACAGGGTCGATTGCCAGCGCGACAGCACCTCGCTCTTGGGCACAGGTGCGCCACCGGTGACCAGCGGGATGCGCCCCGACACCGGCACCTGACCGATCAGGATGTGACAGCCGACCCACGGATTGCTGCGCCCCTTGGGCAGGGTCGGGTTCTTCTTCTCGATGATTTCGGGCGTGAAGAAATGCTTCGGCACGACGATCAGGTCCGTGACCCTTGATGCCGCCCTGTCATAGCTCATGGCGAACAGGCTCGGATTATTGCGCGCCGACAGCCGCTGCATCATGGCGCCATAGGCGCCGTCCAGAATCTTCGGCCCCAGACGCCCGCCCTTGGCCTTCAGCTCGAATTCCTCGGCGCAGTCGCCACAGACGAAATCCCCGACGGGCGAGTTGTTCGGCAACGGACGCAGCCGCGCCGCACCGCAGGCCGGACAGAACATATGCGCCGCGACCCAGCCCTCGCTCTGCGCGCGAATGTTCTGTGTCGGCCCCTTGAAGACGGCCTGTTCCTCGGCAAAGCCGAACGGTGGGCTCCAGGGCGGATCGTCTTCGGCCATGATCGGACCATGGCCGGGGAAGGGTTAGTCAGCCCTTAGCGCCCATGCAAAAAAAAGGTGTGTACTCGATTTCCGGTCGCGCACGCAGAGGCCACGGATTGATTTGCCTGTAGCAGCTCGGTCCGAATGTGGCCCTGTATTTGGCTAGCGACGACTCATTAATAAGGGGCTGGAGCGGGTCAACGCTAGGCGGCAGAGTATCGAAATCTCGGCAGTCGCTACTTGCCAAACGTCGCTATTCCAACTAACCGAGAAGCTGGCTTACAGGCAGATTTATCGTCGAGTTTCGCGACGTATGAAGCAATACGACTTGTCGTTGCTTCCTAATAACCCTTAATCTATTTGCCCATATGCGGGCGACTGGATGATCGCATAGGAGTGCCTGTAAGCCTCTCACCTAGGGCGAGTGCGGATCGTGTCGGTACTTAAAAGTCTGAAGGAAGCTGAGGACATCGAGGATTTGGCCGCACTGCTCGGCTATAAGCCGAAAAGCCTCGCCTACATCCTCTATAAAATCCCCGACGGAGCCAAATACACCACCTTTACAATCCCAAAGAAGACCGGGGGCGAGCGGGAAATCTGTGCGCCCATCGCACAACTCAAGTTGCTCCAGCGTCGGCTAGCCAACATCCTTTACGCGTGCCGCGATGAAATCGATAAGTCGAGCAAATTGGGGTCGCTGTCCCACGGATTTAGACGTGGGCATTCAATCGTATCGAACGCAAAGCCGCACCGCAGAAGACGGTACGTTCTGAACCTGGACCTAAAGGACTTTTTTCCGAGCTTCAATTTCGGGCGCGTTCGCGGGTTCTTCATCAAGAGCAAGGCCTTCGAGTTGAATGAAAAGGTGGCGACGTTGATTGCGCAAATCGCCTGTCATAATAACGCGTTGCCCCAAGGAAGCCCGTGCTCGCCGGTTATCTCAGACCTTCTCGCTCACCTGCTTGATGCGCGACTTGCCAAGATGGCGAAGGCACAGGGCGTGACGTATTCGCGCTACGCAGACGATTTGACTTTTTCTACAAGCAAGAAGGAATTTCCGGCTGCGCTTGCGACCTCAAAAGAAGGTGAGACCAACGTCTGGGAGCTAGGCGAGGAGTTGGTGTCGCGGATCGTTGACGCGGGTTTCGCTATCAACCCCGACAAGACGCGCATGCAATGTCACGCCTCTCGTCAGCTCGTGACAAGCCTCACCGTCAACGCCAAGGTTAACATCCGCCAAGAGTACTACAGGCGGACGCGTGCCATGTGCGATGCCCTCTTCAAGACGGGGCAGTATGCCGACGTCCCATTCAACAAGTCACTTGCTCGCCGGCAAGACAGCGTGACCGCAAACGAGGGCGGTGCGACCGGCAGCGGGCCTTGGGCGCCGGCGAAGGCGGGGATCAAGTCGCTAGGCCCACTTGGTGGGCGGCTAGCCCATATCCACTATGTTAAGGACACGATCGATACGCGCGAGGAGATCGACAAACGGAAGCATATGACGGCGTTCCGGATGCTTTACTATCGGTTCCTTTTCTACAAAAATTTCGTAGCTCTCGATAAGCCGTTAGTGCTGACAGAAGGCAAGACGGACAATGTCTACCTCTCGTTGGCAGTCCGGCACTTGCCGAAATTCCATCCAAAGCTCGGGCAACCGAGTGCAAAGGGATTTCAGAGTGCTCTCCGCTATTTTAATCACGTCAATAAGACGAGTAAGGTAATGGAGCTAGATGGCGGCTCCGGTAACTTCAAGTTCTTCGTTCTACGCTACGCTGATCTAATAGCGAAATTTGGTCACAAGCCCCAGCTCCATCCGGTGATCATGCTACTGGATAACGATGATGGTGCTAAGGACATTTTGGCTGTAATTAAAAAGAATTATGGAATCGAAATAAAGCCGAGCTCAACTAACTCATTTTTCCACATTACAGACAACCTTTACGTTGTGACAACGCCTCATGTTGGCAAGAAGGTGAAGACCTGCATAGAAGACTTTTTTGAGCCCTCGCTCCTAAAGGAAGAGCTAAACGGTAAGACGCTTAATTTAGGTACACCAAATCCAGCTACCGAGTATGGGAAGCATATCTTCGCCGAAAAAGTCGTGCGTCCCAATGCGTCGACGCTCAAGTGGGACGGTTTCGAGCCGTTGCTTCAGCGTTTGAGTGACGTGCTCGATCACTATGAGCCGCCAACCTAGCGCTCATGCACTTTTCGAGCTGGTGTAGTACCGGGCGCCAAGCCCTCATGGCACGAGAGCGCCCCCCTAAAGCCGCACCTTCCTGAACGCCTCCGCCTTCTCGGCCGCAGCCTCCGCCCGCCAGCGTTTGGGGGCGGACTTGTCGACCTCCTCGCCCGCGCCGGTCAGCATTTCGTTGGCGAACTCCAGGTCGAGGGCCTTCATCTTCTTGATCTGGTTCCGCGCTGCGCGCTCCACCGCCCTCCGCTTCGCTCCGGGTCATCCCGCAGGAGAGACGGCTGCGCCGACCCTCTGAATTCAAGATGAAATCATGTCCTGCGCGAACTCCAGATCGAGGAGTTTCATGCGTTTGATTTCATCCCGAAGGCGGGCGGCCTCCTCGAACTCGAGGTTGGCGGCGGCCTCGCGCATCTTTGACTCCATGTCCTTGAGGGCGGCCTGGAAGTTGGAGCCGGTGAAGGGTTTGGCCTCTTCCTTGAGGCCGGGGGCGGTCAGGCGGTCCATCGCGCGGCTCTCATAGGGGCTGGCGAGGATCTCCTTGATGTCGCGGCGGACGGACTCGGGCGTGATGCCGTGTTCGGTGTTGTACGCGACCTGTTTCTCGCGGCGGCGGTTGGTCTCGGCGATGGCGCGCTCCATCGAGCCGGTGGTCTTGTCGGCATAGAGGATGACGCGGCCGTCGACGTTGCGGGCCGCGCGGCCGATGGTCTGGATCAGCGAGGTCTCGGAGCGCAGGAAGCCCTCCTTGTCGGCATCGAGGATGGCGACCAGGCCGCATTCGGGGATGTCGAGCCCCTCGCGCAGCAGGTTGATGCCGATCAGCACATCGAAGGCGCCGAGGCGGAGGTCGCGCAGGATCTCGATCCGCTCCAGCGTGTCGACGTCGGAGTGCATGTAGCGGACGCGGACGCCCTGTTCGTGCATGTATTCGGTCAGGTCCTCGGCCATCTTCTTGGTCAGGACGGTGACCAGAGACCTGTACCCCTGTCGGGCCGTATTCTTTACCTCATCGATGACGTCATCGACCTGGTTGCGGGTGGGGTCGCTGACGGGGCGGATCTCGACCGGCGGGTCGATCAGGCCGGTGGGGCGGATAACCTGTTCGGTGAAGACGCCGCCGGTCTGGGCCATTTCCCACGGGCCGGGGGTGGCCGAGACGTGGACCGTCTGGGGGCGCATGGCGTCCCACTCCTCGAACTTGAGCGGGCGGTTGTCGATGCAGGAGGGCAGGCGGAAGCCGTATTCGGCGAGGGTGGACTTGCGCTTGTAGTCGCCGCGGAACATGCCGTTGATCTGGCCGATGGTGACGTGGCTCTCGTCGACGAACAGCAGGGCGTTGTCGGGGATGTATTCGAAGAAGGTGGGCGGGGGCTCGCCCGGCGCGCGGCCGGTCAGCCAGCGGCTGTAGTTCTCGATGCCGGCACAGGCGCCGGTGGCCTCCATCATCTCGAGGTCGAAACGGGTGCGCTGCTCCAGCCGCTGGGCCTCCAGCAGCTTGCCGTTCTCGTTCATCCAGTCGAGCGTCTCCTTCAGCTCGGCCTTGATGCCGTCGATGGCCTGTTTCAGCGTCGGGCGCGGGGTGACGTAGTGGCTGGCGGCATAGACGGTGATGGTGTCGAGGTCGGCGGTCTTCTTGCCGGTCAGGGGGTCGAACTCGTGGATGGCCTCGATCTCGTCGCCGAACAGGCTGAGGCGCCAGGCGCGGTCCTCGAGGTGGACGGGGAAGATCTCGAGGGTGTCGCCGCGCTTTCGGAACATGCCGCGCTCGAACGTCAGGTCGTTGCGCTTGTACTGCAGCGCGATCAGGTCGGCGCGCAGCTTGGCCTCGTCGATCTGGTCGCCGACGTTCAGGGTGAAGGTCATGGCCGTATAGGTCTCGACCGAGCCGATGCCGTAGATGCACGACACCGAGGCCACCACGATCACATCGTCCCGCTCCAGGATGGCGCGCGTCGCCGCGTGCCGCATCCGGTCGATCTGCTCGTTTATACTGGAGTCTTTTTCAATATAGGTATCAGTACGAGGCACGTAAGCCTCTGGTTGATAATAGTCATAATACGATACGAAGTATTCGACGGCGTTGTCGGGGAAGAAGGCCTTGAACTCGCTGTACAGCTGGGCGGCGAGGGTCTTGTTGGGGGCCAGGATCAGGGCCGGGCGCTGGGTCTGCTCAATGACCTTGGCCATGGTGAAGGTCTTGCCCGAGCCGGTCACGCCCAGCAGCACCTGATCGCGCTCGCCCTCGGCCGCCTGGGCCACCAGTTCGGCGATGGCGGCGGGCTGGTCGCCGGCGGGGGTGTATTTCGTCTCCAGCCGGAAGGGCCGCGAGACCTTGTCCGTCGGGCGCGAGGGCCGGTGCGGCACCCAGTCGGCCGGAGCGCCCGGCGCCTCCTCGGGTGTCAGGCGCGGCCCGGTGACCGGCGCGAACATGGGCAGGTTTCCGGGGGCGGCAGAGGCGCCCGCAAAGGCGACGGACGCCTCGGACACACCGGTGACGGAACGCGACGATCGGGGAGAACGGGCCATGAACGGAAAGGTAGTGCGCCGACCGGCCCGCGGCTAGGGGGTCAGAAGTCGGCGAAGGCCGCCTCGTTCACGGTGACTTCCTCGACCATGCGCACGGTGACGCCGAGCCCCCGGTCCTTGAGCAGGTCGCACAGGGCGTCGCCGTCCACCAGATCAATGGCAGGTGCGCCGTCGCGAGTGGCCTCGCGCCGGGCGTCGGCGGTGAAGGTCCCGGTGGTGATGATCAGTCCCTTGTCGGTGCGCCCAACCATGGCCCCCCGAAAGTCGCGCACGGCGGGCGCTCCGACCGAGCCAGAGTAGCGCTTGCACTGGAACAGCACGTGGAAGGACAGGAGGTTCACCCGGAGAACTCCGGTTCCGTCGATGCCGCCGTCGCCGGACCTTCCCGTGACCTCGACTTTCACGAACCCGAACTCACGAAGCAGGCGCTGGCACAGCCGTTCAAACGCCGCAGGCTCGATCTGTTGAAGACGCCCAATGAGCTCGGCCTTCCAATCCTGTTCCGCAGCGGCTTCGAAGATGTGTGGGTGGTCCTCGGGCGCGGCTGACGGCTGGGAAGCCGCGCGCTTGCTGGCGTATTCGCGCTGAACCCTCCGGGGTATTTCGGCCACCTCTTCCGGCGTCAGAGCTGCACCGGCTGGGGTCAGACTCCAGACCGCCCGCTGACTATTCTCAACCGCGCCCGCCAGCTTCAGAAAGCTGCGGGCGAAGGCCATGCGCTGTTCCACGGCCAACTGGTTAAGCTTGCCATGGCGTAAGGTCAGATGGTCATCGCCCAGCCCCATGTGTTGGGCTACGTCTTCCAGCATCTCGGCATTGCTGAGCGACCGACCGTGGGCCCGCAAGCGTTCAATGATCGGCCACATGAAGGCATCATAGGTCGGGACGTCGGCGAGGGTGACCATCAGGCGTCTGCTTTCTTGCGGCGGCGGGTCTTCTTCGGCGCGGCCAGCAGGCCGGCGGTCATTTTTTCGTAGAGGGTGAACAGGTGTTCGACGCGCTCGCGGTCGCTGTCGAAGGGGGCCTTGCGATAGAGGCGGTCGACCGCGAGGTCGAGCGCGCGGTGCGCGCGGCGCAGGTCGGCGGGCATGACATCGGGGTCGTAGAGATCGGCCAAGGTGGCGTCTGGATGAGCGGCGCGGGCGTCGAGTACCGCCTGGGCGAGGCCGTCGAGCCGGGCCATGTCGGCGTCGGTGAGCTCGGGCCACGGGAAGGCGTTGTAAGTGAGGTTGGCAGAATATTGAATGTCACTCTTGAGGCGACCGCTGACTGCTTTGGCCCACGAAATGTGAGCCTTCGAAGTTAGAACTCCGAACTCCCAGAGGGCCGCGTCGGCGATTAGTCGGATCTTGTCACTCGGAACGGTGGGCGGTTCGACCCACCCGATCGGGAGGTACTCGCGGCGCTCTGAACTTACCTGCGCGAGCGCAAGGTAAGGCCTCTCCGGCAAGAAGGTCGTATGAAACTGGGTAGGCGTTGAGGCGATGGCCCGTGTTGGCCCGCTCTTGCTCCTTTCGCGCAATTCTCGCACTGCCCGGATTCGTTTGGCGACTTCGGGAAGGGCTCTGATCTCCGACGCCGGGGCGTCGGACACGACGAGCAGCCAACGAGGACTGCCATTGATAAACTCTTGGCCGCCAATGAAGGGCCGGAGAAAGGGTTCGGCCTTCGGCTCAATGGCGACGAACTCAGCTTTCTCAGCGTCAGTGAAGATGTAAAAGCCACCGTCGATCGGCTTAGTGCCTGTAATCATACGCGGCTGCCCCATCAAAGGCCGGGGCACTTCACGCACCACCAGATGCCGATCCGCCAATTGCGATGCATCGAACAGATACGGCGACAGCGCTGCGTGACGCGTCTCGTCGGGATCACCGTTGATGTCCGGGTAGCTGAACAGCCGCCTCTCCGCCGGCTCGTCCTCGCGCCGGGCCAAGCCGACAACGACCACATGGACGTGCGCTTTGCCGCGCGCGTCCGAGCCCCAGGCGAAAGTCCGGTGAGCGAAGGCAATTTCCAAGCCATAGCGATTGAACAACAGGGGCCAAAGCTGGGCCACCTGTTCGCCCTGGGTAATGGAGTTGGTGGAGACGAAGCCTATGCCGGCAGTCGACTTCTGGACGTACTCGCCCGCCTTGATGAACCACGCGGCGACGAAATCGAGGGTGCCGCCTGACTTGCCAAGGGCGGCGATGCGCCGGACCTGTGCCCTCTGGGTCTCGCTCTGCACCTTGGCGCCAAGGAATGGCGGATTGCCGAACACGTAGCTGCACTGCTCGGGCGCCAGCACCCCGGTCCACTCGATCTCCAGCGCATCGCCATGCACGATATGCGGCGCCGCCTTCAGCGGGATGCGGGCGAAGACCTTGCCGAACTCGAGGCTGAGCCGGTTATTCATGATGTGGTCCATCATCCACATGGCCGTTTCGGCGATGCGGGCAGGGAATTCGTCGATTTCGATGCCGTAGAACTGGTCGACGTCGACCTTGGACAGGGCGGCGGCCTCGAGGTCCAGCTGGCCGGTCGGGTAGAGGGCTTTCAGGACCTCGATTTCGAGCAGGCGAAGCTCGCGATAGGCGATGATCAGGAAGTTGCCGCAGCCGCAGGCCGGGTCGAACAGGTTGAGGGCGGCGAGGCGATCCTGAAACGCGCGCAGGGCCGCTTCGCGGCCCCGCCGAAGGCCCTTGATGCGGGCCAGCTCGGCGCGGAGATCGTCGAGGAAGAGGGGCTCGATGACCTTCAGGATGTTCTTTTCGGTCGTGTAGTGGGCGCCTTTGGCGCGGCGCTCCTTCGCGTTCATCACCGACTGGAACAGGGCGCCGAAGATGGCCGGGCTGATCTTTTCCCAGAAGAAGCCGCACGCCTCCAGCAGGCGGTCGCGCATGGCGGTGTTGAAATTGGCGATCGGCAGGACCTCGGCGAACAGGTCACCGTTGATGTAGGGAAACCGGTTCAGATCCTCGTCCAGCCCGTTGCGCCACGCAGCGTCCTCGGGCGTGTTCAGGGTCTGGAAGATCAGGTTCAGCTTGGCCCCCAGATCATGGCCGTCCGGCGCGGTGCGGTCGCGCAGATAGGTCTCCAACATGCCCCGTTCGGGGAAGATGCCGGTGTCGTCGGCGAACAGGCAGAACAGCAACCGGACCAGCAGTCGCTCCAGCGGTGCGCCGTCATAGGTGGGCTTGAGCGCGTCGTGCAGCTTGCCCATCAGTTCGGCGGCGATGATGTTGACCGGGTCCTGATCCTGGAAGACCCGCTTTTCGACCCCGACGACAAAGCCGAAGGCCTCGACATGGGCGGGCAGGTCGGCGAGGGCGAAGCGGGTCTCCTCCCCCGTATCGAGGTCGATCAACTCGAAGGTCTGAAAGTCACAGAGCAGGACGTAGCGCGGGAGCTCGTGGTCCTTCAGGCCGGGGAAATAGTCGTGGGCCTGCTTGCGGGCCTTGATAAGGTCGCGCCCCGCACTCTTCTGTTCGACCAGAAGGACGCCCTTCCAGAACAGGTCGATAAAGCCGCGTTTGTCGCCCAGCAGGCGCACGGGCTCCTCGAAGGTCGCCACCTTGCGGCGGCGAACGCCGAAGACCTCGAAGAAATCGTTGTAGAAGCTCTGGGTCTCGCCCTTTTCGTAATGGGCGTCGGACCATTCGCGCGCGAAGGCCGCAGCGCGGGCCCTGATTTCGTTCCAGCTGAGACGCATGGCTCCCCCTTGCCCCCACCTTTCCCCGGTTCGCCTGTGGGTGGCAAGCGGGGCGTGGGGCGGAATGGGGCCGCGAATCCCGCTAGCCTCCTGCGCCATGAAACACATGCGACTGATCCTTGCCCTGAGCCTTCTTGGGGGCCTGCTGGTGCTGGTGTCGTGCGGGCGGGCCAATCCGCCGCCGCCGGGGTGGGGGGATCGGGGGCCGGTCAGCCAGCCGCCGGTGAATGCGCCGGTCAGTGTGGCGCTGGCGTCGGGCCTGATCGATCAGCGGCCGGATCGCGGCATGCGCGAGCGGGTGGATGCGGCGGGGGCGGACCTGGCGGTCTGTCGCGCCGAGCTGGAGGCCGCGCGGGTGACCTTTACCCCCGTGCCCGACCGGGTGGATTCCGAGACCTGTGGCCTGGCGGGGGCGGGCACGCTGGACATCGACCGGGGCACGGTGGCGCGCCTGTCGCCCGGGGGGCCGGTGATGACCTGCCAGACGGCGTTGGCCCTGTCGGTGTGGCGGCGGCAGGTGGTCGAGCCGGCGGCGCGCGAGATCTTCGGCCAGGACGTGGTCGATATCGTCCACTACGGGACCTATGCGTGTCGCTCGGTCTCGAACCGGCCCGGCGCGCGGCCCAGCGCCCATTCGCGCGCGGCGGCCATCGATGTCGCGGGGGTGGTGCTGCGCGACGGCACGCGGGTGATGGTCAAGCAGGACTGGTACGGCGACGGGCCGGAGGCGCGGTTCCTGAAGCGCATCCGCGACGAGGGCTGTCAGGTGTTCAGCACGGTGCTGAGCCCCGACTATGACGCCCCGCACCAGGACCATCTGCATCTGGAACCGGGGGGGCGGGCGTTTTGCAGGTAGGGAAGGGGCCGAAGCGCGGCTCTGCCGCGAGATGGTTGCTCAGGATCGCGGCGGTGATCCTCGCGATCGTGTTCGGGCCAGCCGTGTTCGGGGCGCTTGTGTACGTCGTGGGGAGCATGATTTTCGGGCACTAGGTACCCGGAGCGCAACGCGGGGGCTTGACGGCGTGTAACCTTGAGGTGATATGTAACCCACAGGTGACATTGAGCCTGAGGAGATTGCCCCATGATGACGATGACCGAGCAGGAGCGCGTGCAGGAAGGCCGGGCGCGCCGGTGGAAGCTGATGGCGGCGCTGAGCGCTCTGGTCATCGGGGTGGGGATGGCGGCGGTGGGCGCGGCCTGGATCCGGGACGGGGTCAGCGTCGGCGGGGCCGTGGCCGGGGTGATCGGGTGTGGCGTCGGTCTGGCGATCGTGGGGGCGTTCAAGGCGTGGGCGCTCCGGCCCCGGAACCGCCGGTGGCAGACCGAGCCGGTGCAGGCGCGGCGCGACCGGCTGCAGGCAAGGCGCAACGGGATCCTGTGGGCGTTTCCGGTGGCCAGCCTGTTCTTTCTGGCGGTGTCGTATCAGGCCTGGGGCGGGATCGAGGCGGGTGACGACGGGGTGGTCGACTATCTGCAGCTGGGCATGCCGGTGCTGTATTCCTGGGTGGTCAGCATGGTGGTGCTGGGCTGGGACTTCCAGTCGCGGACCCAGCGCAAATATCTGGATGACGAGCTGACCGGGGCCTTGCGGGCGCGGGCGCTGGGGGCGGCCTTTGTGGTGCTGATGGCGAGCGGCACGGTTGCCGCCGGGGTCAGCCTGTGGCGGCCGGAGTGGAGCCCGCTGGCGATCATCACGGCGCTGACGCTGGGCGGGGCGGCGGCCGGGCTGCGCTTTGCCTGGCTGGATCGCGAGGCGGGCCTGCCGGAGCGCGGGGATGGGTGACCCGCGGCTGGGGTCACACCTGAAGGCCATCCGCACCGCCGCCGGCCTGACCCAGGCCGAGCTGGCCGAGCGGGCGGGCGTGTCGAGGAAGACCATCAACACCGTCGAGAACGGGGTGTTCATCCCCTCGACCCTGCTGGCGCTGGATCTGGCGCGGGCGCTGGGCGTGACGGTCGAGGCGCTGTTCTATCTGAAAGACTGAGGGCCGTCGGTGGGCGGGGGCCCGCAGCTCAGGGAAGGGCGGCCCTGACCCGAGCCCGCACCGTCTCATCGACGGGCAACAGGGGCCGGGGCGGGTCGGCTGTGGTCAGGCCCATGAGGGCGGCGGCGGCATGGACGATCCTGAGGCCGCCGTGGGTCCGGAACAGGTCCCAGAGCGGGGCGAAGGCCGCATCCTGCCGGTCCGCTTCGGCGCGGTCGCCGGCCATGGCCGCTCTTGCGAGACGGACGATCGCCTCGGGCCACAGGCCGCCCGCGACGCTGAACCAGGCGTCGCACCCGGCCAGCAGGGCGTCCTTGCATCCCCAGTCGCCGCTGTAGCCGATCGACAAGCCGGGCGCCGCAGCCCGGAAAGCCGCAAGGTCCGGGGCCAGCGGACCGGCGGGCAGCGGCAGCTTGATCGCGGTCACAGTCGGCAGGGCTGCCAGCCGGGCCACGAGCGCGGGGCTGAAGGTGAACCGGGTCGTGCCGGGATTGCTGTAGATGCAGAGGGGCAGGTCGGTCGCCGACGCGACGGCCCGGAAATGTTCATAGACCTCGGCCTCGGTCAGGGGCGTATAGCTCACCGGGGCGAGGAGCAGGCCGGAGGCGCCCTCGACCGCGGCGTCGCGCGCGAGGTCGCAGGCCGTGTCCGTGCGCAGGGCGCCGACCCCGACGATCACCGGGGTCGAGGTGACGGCGGCGAGGGCTGTGGCGACGGCGCGGCGGCGCTGCTCGCGGTCGAGGAACATATAGGTGCCGGTGCTTCCGAGCAGGCCGATGCTGTCGGCGCCGCCCGCCTCGATGCGGCGCACGAGGGTCGCGAGGTCGTCGGCAATGACCTGCCCCAAGGGGGTCATCGGCGTGATCGGAAAGGCGGACAGACCGGTGAAGAGGCGCATTGCGGAACATGAGCGCGACCGCCGGGGCGCGACAAGTCAGGCTTGGCTTCTGATTGTGTCGGGGCGAGGGTTTCGGCAAGGATCGCAGCTCTTCCACGCGACAGCAGGATCGATCATGACCGTCCGGTTCGAGGACGCCTATCCGGGCTCGAAGGCCTTTCTGGAACTGCCGGCCCTGCGCGTTCCGGCGGGCTGGCGCATCGCGCTGAACGACCTGTCCGACCAGCTTGACCCCGGACTGTGCGATCCGGACTCCGTGCTGTTCAGCGCCACGAATGCCGCCACGCGGTTCGAGATCGAGGTGACCGGCGGCTTTCACCTCAGGGTCAGCTATGCGCCCTGGCCGAGGACAGAGCGCGGGCGGCGGATCGCCGACCAGCCGCTGACATTTCTCGACGGCGAGGTCGTGCATGCGCTCGCCACGGAGGACTACGCCGCGCTGATCGCCGACCTGCAGTACTGGATCGCCCGCTGCAGCGTCTGGGTGCGCGAGGGGAACTGAGGCCCACACCGCCATGAACCCGAGCGCTTGACTCGCTCATACAGTATGTCGCATACACTGTGTGTCACACACTATGTGACGCGAGTGGAGCGGGCACTTGGGCGAGACCGATCTTTATGAGGCGATGCGGCTGGAGCTCAGGCGGGGCTCGCTGGTGCTGGCGGTGCTGGCGCGGCTGAAGACCGAGCAATACGGCTATTCCCTGCGCGTCGCACTGGGCGAGGACGGGCTGGAGATGGAGGAATCGACCCTCTATCCGCTGCTGCGCCGGCTGGAGAGCCAGGGGCTGCTGACCAGCGAATGGCGCGAGGAAGAGCGCCGCAAGAAACGCTTTTACCGGCTGTCGCCTGCGGGCGAGGCCATGCTGGGCCGGCTTGAGGCCGAATGGCGCAGGCTGTCGGCCTCGCTGGACCGAATTCTGTGATCACGGAGGGGACGATGGACCTGATCGAACGCTATCTGAAGGCTGTGGGGGCGCAGCTGCCCGCCGCCGGCCGCGAGGACATTCTGGCGGAGCTGCGCGACCTGCTGATGAGCCGGGTCGAGGAACGCGAGGCCGAACTGGGCCGGCCGCTGACCGAGGCCGAGGTCGAGGCGCTGCTGCGCGAGGTGGGGCACCCGCTGACGGTGGCTGCCCGCTATGGCGCCGGGCCGCAGCATGTGGTGGGGCCCGAGCTCTATCCCTGGTGGATGTTCGGGGTGAAGACGGCGCTGACGGTGCTGGTGCTGATCACGGCGGTGGGCGCGGTGGCGCGCATCCTGTTCGGTCAGGTCGAGGTGGGGCAGGCCATCGGCCAGGCCTTTGCCGGCCTGTTCGAGAGCGGACTGACGGTGGTGGGGCTGGCGACGCTGGCCGGCTTCATCATCGAGCGGCAGGCGAAGAAGCCGGCCTTCCTGACCGACTGGCGGGCGAAGGACCTGGGCCTGTTCGAAGTCGGCGTGTTCAGCCGCCGGTGGTGGGACTCCCTGCACGAGAAGAGCGGCGGCGGGACGCTGGCCGAAACCGACAAGGCGCTGGACGCATCCCTGCCGAAGATGTCGCCGACGGCGGGCGCGCTGGGCAGCGCCACGGGCTGGGGCATCTTCCTGTTGTGGTGGTCGGGCCTGCTGGGCCTGGGCTTCCGGCCCGAGGATCTGGGCGGGGAGCTGGTGCGCGGCGAGGTCGACTATGGCCTGCTGTTCGCCGAGACGGTGACGCTGCTGTACTGGCCGGTGCTGGTCTTCGCCGCGGCGCAGGGGCTGTTCCATGTGCTGCGGGCGCTGACCGGCTCGCCGGCGCGGCTGACGGCGGCCGGGGATGTGATCTTCCGGGGCGCGTCGCTCAGCCTGCTGGGCTGGATCTGGACGTCCTCGCCCTTCTCGCCGCTGATCCGGGTGGACAGTGTCGGGGCCTTCGTCGACCGGACCGAGACGCTGATCCGCACGCATGAGGGGGTCGATACCGTCCTGATGCTGATCGTCGCGGCGGCCATTCTGGGTGAAGTGTTCGCTCTGCTGGGCGCGCTGAAGACGCTGTTCGTGGGAAGGTAGGACTTGCGCTGTCTCTCGCCCTAACGCTCGCGACGCGGTCGCTCGCTGCTTGAGGGCGGGTTGCCAGTTGCGGGGGTGCGGGTCATTGAGGGGCCATGACCGAGACGCTCAGACTGCTGACCCAGATGAATCCGTGGCTGGCGCTGACGATCGCGGGCCTGCTGGAGGTGGGCTGGGCCTCTGGCTTCAAGTATGTGGGGCCGCAGCGGCCGGGCGTCAGCCTGCTGGTCGGGATCGCCATGCTGGCCAGTTTCGCCTTCCTGTGGCTGGCGACGCAGAAGCTGCCGATCGGCACGGCCTATGCGGTCTGGACCGGGATCGGGGCGGTCGGCGCCGCCAGCATCGGCATCCTGGCCTATGGCGAGCCGGCCACCGCGATCCGGCTGGTGTGCATCGTTCTGATCGTGGCGGGCATTGTCGGGCTGAAGCTGTTCTCGGGGGCCACGGTCTGATGCGCGGCAGGGTCCTGATAATCGCCGGGTCGGACTCGGGCGGGGGCGCCGGCATCCAGGCGGACATCAAGGCGGTGACGATGCTGGGCGGCTTTGCCGCGACGGCGGTGACGGCCATCACCGTGCAGAACACTCTGGGCGTTCACGGCGTCCACCCGCTGCCGGTCAGCCTGATCCGTGATCAGGCCCGGGCGGTGCTGGACGACATCGGCACCGACGTCATCAAGACCGGCATGCTGGGCAGCGTCGAGGTGGTCGAGGCGGTCGCCGACATTCTCGACGGCGCGGGCGTGCCTGCCGTCATCGATCCGGTGATGGTGGCCAAGGGCGGGGCGTCCCTGCTGGCCGATGCGGCGATCAATGCGGTGCGCACCCGGATGGTGCCGCGTGCGGCCTTGCTGACCCCCAATGCGCCCGAGGCCGAGGCCCTGACCGGCATCGCGGTCACCGATCTGGACGGCCAGCGCCGGGCGGGCGAGGCCCTGCTGGCGATGGGCGCAGGCGCGGTGCTGATGAAGGGCGGCCATGTGCCGGGCGACCGGGTCCTGGACCTGCTGCTGACGGGCGACGGCGAGACGGTGCTGGAGGGCGAGCGGGTCGAGACACGGCACACCCACGGCACGGGCTGTACGCTGGCCAGTGCCTGCGCGGCGGGGCTGGCGAAGGGTGAACCCATGGAGGCGGCGGTCGCTAATGCCTGGGCCTATGTGGCCGAGGCGATCCGCCGGGCGCCCGGGCTGGGGCAGGGGCACGGGCCGCTGGACCACGGCTGGCCGGTGCGCGGCCGATGACCGACCTCGTGGCGCGGCTTGAGGCCATTGTGCGGGCCGATCCCAATCTGATGACGGTGCTGGAGGGGGTGCGGGCGGAAGGCTTGAGCGACTGGCTGATCTTCTCCGGCGCGGTCTATCAGAGCGTCTGGAACCACCTGACCGGGCGGCCTGCCGGACACGGCATCAAGGATTTCGACGTCGGCTATTTCGATCCCGACTACAGCTGGGACGCCGAGGATGCGGTGATCCGCCGGGTCGCCGCGCGCTTTGACGAGCCGCTGAGAAGCCGCGTCGAGGTGCGCAATCAGCGCCGCGTCTCGGAGTGGTTTCCGGCCAAGTTCGGCCAGCCCTGGCCGCCGGTCGGCGCGACCGCCGAGGCGCTGTCGCGGTTCGTGGCCCCGGCTTTTGCCGTCGGTGTGCGGCTGGAGCCCGACGACCGGCTGACGGTCGAGGCGCCGTTTGGCCTCGGCGACATGTTCGCCATGGTGCTCCGCCCCAATCCGACCCGGCCGCTGGCCGCGGACTGGGACCGGGTGGTCGACAAGCTTGTGGCCCGCTGGCCCGAACTGAAGGTGGAGCGCGAGAGATGAGACAGTGGACGGTGGATGCCTTTGCCGCGCGCCCCTTCATGGGCAACGGCGCCTGTGTGGTCGAGCCGCAGCTGGAGTGGCGCGACGACGCCTGGATGCAGGCGCTGGCGCGCGAGAACAATCTGTCGGAGACGGCCTTCCTGACGCGCACCGACCGGCCCGACCGGTTCGGCCTGCGCTGGTTCACCCCGGGGCGCGAGGTCGATCTGTGCGGCCATGCCACCCTGGCCTCGGCCCATGTGCTGCTGGGCGAACTGGGTCTGGACGTCGAGGCGGTGACGTTCGACACCCGATCCGGCCCGCTGATCGTGAAGCGGGGGCAGGGGCGGGATGCCTATGAAATGGACTTTCCCGCCGATGCGCCGCGCCGCGCGGGGCCGGTCGCGGGTCTGGCCGAGGCGCTGGGCGCCGAGCCGGTCGAGGTCTGGGCCGCCCGCTATCTGGTGGTGATGCTGAAGGATGCGGAAGCCGTCCGGAGCCTGACGCCCGACATCGCGGCGCTGAACGCGCTGGATACCCCGGCCGGAGAACCCGGCGAGGTGATCGTCTGCGCCCCCGCCGATGACGGCGACCCGTACGACGTGGTCGACCGCTTCTTTGCCCCCGGCTGTGGTGTGCCCGAGGACCCGGCCACCGGCTCGGCCCACTGTATCCTGGCCCCCCTCTGGACCGACCGCCTGGGCCGCGCCCGCGTCGACTTCTTCCAGGCCTTCCCCACGCGAGGCGGCGCCATCACCACGGAGATGCGCGGCGGCCGGGTGATCCTGACCGGACAGGCGGTGACGACGATGGAGAGCCGGTTGCGGGTTTAGGGGGTAGCCACCTTAGGACGTGACGCTGCCCTATGGAAACAGCGCCCGCACCGGATCGTCGTAGGTCAGGATCACGCGCGCGTTTGATGGCCTGGTCAATCGCGTGACGGTGGGGTTGAGGCGGCCGTTGACCGACAGGCGGGCTTCGTAGTCCGGTCCGTTTACGTCATCGACCATGGCGCTCAGCTCGGACCAGCCGTGGCTGCGAGAGGGCAGGACGCGGATCGGCGGGTTGATGATGGTGGCCTGGGTGACCATGCGCCATGACCGGCCCCGGGGCGTCAGAACCCAGAGCGAACACCCGCCCGAGCCGCACCAGAAGTTGCCGTCCATCAGCACCACGGCCTCTCGCCGGCCATCGTCGTTCAGGTCGATGAAGGCCACGCGGTAGCGGGTCTCGCTGTCGGGCGCACCCCATCGGGCCGAGATGTAGTTCCGCAGGGAGGCGTGGAGGGTCGCGGCTTCTGTCCCGGCATCCTGTTGCGCGGTCGGCTGGCCGGCACCCGTGGCACCGAGGGCCGCGAGGGCTGCGAGACACAGAACGGCAAGGCGGCGGGGCAGGGGCATGGCTGACAGTGGCACAACCCCAAAGCGGTCTCCAGCCGGATATGCTATCCGAAAGGTCTGTCAGGCTGCCGGAGGGACGGAGGATGGCGAGGGGGCTCGGAAGAGCGAAAGCGACAGTCGGGCTTTGCCTGTTCCTATTGTGGGCCTGTGCCAATCCGGGTCCGGGCAATCATTCGCGGGAGTTCTCGGGCGTCTGGCTGTACGAGTTCGAAGGCTCAAGCTTCGTCGAAGGCGCGACCGCGGTGCCGACGGTTCGTCCCGACTACGAGACGACAGACTGGCTGGAGTACCCCTCCGTGCCGCCGGGCGCCGCCCGTGACATGCAGGCGGGGTTGGCGGCCGAGGGCCTCGAGTGTCAGCCGGTGCAGGTCTTCCGCGTCCGTTTCGCCGGGCGCCGGACACGGCACCCGCTGGGCACCGGCCACCTGGGTCTGTGGAGGTCGAAGGTGACGGTCGAGCGCACCCTGGACATCGAGCGACTGGGGCCGCCGTTCTGCTATGAGCAGGCGCCGCATCGCGGAGAGGGATGATGGATATGCCGAAGGGACCTGGCCTGCTGCTGGCGGGCCTCGCGATTGCGGCGTCCGGTTGCGCACGCCCCCCGTCGGACGTCGTGACCCGCGTCGAGGCCGCCTGCACCCTGGCGACGGCGCGTGTGACGGCGGCGCGTGGCCTGCCGCTCGGGCACGTCGCGTCGTGCGACCCGGTCGGGGCGGAAGACAGCCCGGCCGGCTACCATGTTCTGGGCCTCCGCGCGGTCTGTGATCAGGACCTGTGCGGTAGCACCCTTATGCGCTGGTTCGCGGTCGAGACGGCGACCGGGACAGTGTTCGAGTGCGACATGGCCGAGTGGCGGTTGGGGCCGGAGGTGACGGGCGCGGAATGAGCAATCATCCAGAGGGCGCTCTGGCAGAGGCGCTGGTTTCCTGCGGGATCGACCCGCTGGCAGTGGTCGTCGAGTGGGACGGTCTCTGTCAGGAGGACGTGCTGACCTTCAATGACCAGAGCTATCCGGCTGAAACGCTTGAGGCCCTCGTCGAATTGAGCCTGACGTTTCCAAGTCGTTTCGTCTTCAGATCCCGGGCCCTGCAGGAGACGTATGAGAAGTCGCTGATGGCGTCGCCCCGCGTCGTCCAGGCCGAGGCACGGTTTGAGCAGTACAAGAGCCAGTTGATTGAAGGCGCGGGCCTGCGGGACTTTCCCCCCTACAACCCCGAAAACGAGACGCTTGCAGACTTTGCGACACGCGCGGGCCTGGCCTGCGGCTTTGGGGAAGGCTCGGTGCAGGTCGTGTCTGGAAGCGCATTCGCTGTTGATCCAACCCGGGTCGTTCAAGTCGGGCCGCAAGGGCTGATGCGGCTTATCGCGTTGCTGGAGTATGCCGCACCGGAGCATCCGATGAATTTGTTGGGGAGCGAAGCCGCAACCCCGCCCGCGTGATGGCGACCCCATTTACCCAAAAAGAAGGGGCGCGACCGTTTCCGATCGCGCGCCCGTTTACCCAGAAAGAAGGGGCGCGACCGTTTCCGATCGCGCCCCGGGGGGCAGGCCCCGTGCGAGGGGAGGGGTGGGGCCTGCGG
>NZ_JAGHQP010000026.1 GCF_017744255.1 Brevundimonas sp. A19_0
TTCAACACCCCCGCCCTTTCCCGACCCGATTTGCCCGCCTCACCCCGGGGGCGTGCCAAGCTCTCCTCGTCTCCGCCGCAGGAGAGGCGCCTCGGGACCCAGGCACTGAAGCGGCGGCGGGGGCCGGTCGAGCGGGATTGCCTGGTGTAAACGCCGGGGCCCGGGGCGTTTCTGGACGCCTCGCCCGTCGCGGGCCGAGATGTCTGGAAGAGGTCGAACCGGGTTAAACGAGCCGGGCCGCGCAAGTTCGTCGGCGCCCCCGGTCCCGGCGGAAGAGGCCGGAGCTTCAGACCGCTCGCGTGAACCGACCGGGGCGGCGCCAGGCTTGGGGCCGAAAATTCACACAGCGCCCGTAGCGCGAAAGCAGGGCGCATACGGTTCCGGGCCCCTGGCCCGTGCGCCGCCCGCCTCTCCATATCCTCTGCCGCGCGCGGCGAGAGGCGCTTTCGCCTGCCTTGCCGGTTGCGTCAGCGGGGCAAGACGATAGGGTCCACTCCCGGTTTCACGAGAGGGTCGTTCATGCGTCTGCTGTCCAAGCTCAGTGTTCTGGCCGCGGGAGCGGCGCTGGCCGCCTGCGCCTCCATGCCCATGGGGGGCACGCCCGCCCGGATCGATCCGGACCGGCTGTCCGCCCACGTGCAGGCCCTGTCGGACGACAGCTTCGAGGGCCGCGGCATCGCTACCCCGGCCGAGGACAAGGTCATCGCCTATCTGTCCGAGGCCTTTGCGGATGCGGGCTTCGAGCCCGGCGGCGAGAACGGCGGCTGGACCCAGGCCGTGACCCTGCGCCGCTTCGCCGTCAGCGATGTCAGCGCGTCATTCAGTGACGACGGCGAAAGCCGCGCCCTGACCCAGGGCGACCAGATCGTCATCTCGACCCGCCGTCCGGCCGACCAGGTGCGCCTCGACGACCTGCCTCTCGTGTTCGTCGGCTATGGCACCACGGCGCCCGAGCGGAACTGGGACGACTTCAAGGACGTCGATGTGCGCGGCAAGGTCATCGTCGTGCTGGTCAATGACGCCGACTATGAACAGCCCGAGCTGAACACCTTCAACGGCCGGGCCATGACCTACTACGGCCGCTGGACCTACAAATATGAAGAGGCCGCCCGTCGCGGCGCCGCCGGCGTGCTGGTCGTGCACGAAACCGCCCCGGCCTCTTACGGCTGGACGACCGTCAAGAATTCCTGGACGGGCCCGCAGTTCGACATCGTGCGCGAGAATGCGGCGGCCGAGCGTGTGCCGCTCGAGGGCTGGATCCAGCGCGACGTCGCCGTCGACCTGTTCACCCGCGCCGGCCTCGACTTCGAGGCGCTGAAGGTCGCGGCCCGCAGCCGCGACTTCCGCCCCGTCGTGCTGGAGGGCCAGACCCTCGAAGCGAGCTACAGCGTCGCCACCAGCCAGATCGAGACCCACAATGTCGTCGCCCGCCTGCCGGGCACCACCCATCCGGACGAGGCCATCCTCTACACCGGCCACTGGGATCACATCGGCATGGGCGACCCGGACGCCAACGGCGACCGCATCTTCAACGGTGCGGTCGACAATGCCTCGGGCATCGCCGGCCTGATCGAGCTGGCCCGCGTGTTCGGTTCGGGCCCGCGCCCGGAGCGCTCGATCGTCATCATCGCCTTCACCGCCGAGGAAAGCGGGCTGCTGGGCTCGGAATTCTACGCCGCCAATCCGCTCTATCCGCTTGAGACCACGGTGGCCGGCTTCAACCTCGATGCCATGAACGTCTATGGGCGCCTGTCGGGCCTGGGCGTCACCGGCTATGGCCAGTCCATGCTCGACGAACGGCTGGAAGCGGCCGCCCAGACCCAGGGTCGGGTGATCGTGCCCGACACCAACAATGCCGCCGGCACCTATTTCCGTTCGGATCACTTCCCGCTGGCCAAGCGCGGCGTGCCGATGGCCTATCCCAAGGGCTCGGGCGACTTCCGCGATGAACCGGTCGCCGAGCGTCAGGCGCTGCGCGACGAATACGGCGCCCGCCGCTATCACCAGGCCGCCGACGAATGGCTGCCCGGCATGGACTTCCGCGGCGCCGCCGAGGATCTGGAGGTCGTCTATGCCGTCGGCATGGCGCTCGCCAACAGCCGCGACTGGCCCGAGTGGAAGCCGGGCTCGGAGTTCGGTCCGGTGCGTGAGGAAAGTGCCGCCGCCCGGCGCTGAACCTCCGGCCTCACATGACGAAAACTTAATGGGCGCACCCCGGGCTCCGGCCTAAGGTGCGCCCGAAATTGTTCCGGGAGTCCCTCATGTTCCGTCGTCTTCTGGGTGGTGTCGCCGCCGCCGCTGTCCTCCTGTCCGCGGGCGCCGTCGCCGCGCAGGACATCTCGGCCCAGCGCCTGTCCGACCACATCCGCGTGCTGGCCGACGACAGCTTCCAGGGCCGCGTTCCCGGTGAGGTCGGCGAGAAGCTGACCCTCGACTATCTCCAGGCCCAGTACGAGGCCATGGGCCTGCAGCCGGGTGGCCCGGACGGTCAGTGGCTTCAACCCGTGACCCTCTATCGCTTCACCCCTGCTCGCGACGCGGTCGCCAGCTGGACCGGCCCCGACGGGGTCAGCCATGCCCTGACCGGCGCCGACCTGCAGCTGCGCTCCTCGAACGACAGCGGCCGGGTCCAGATCGCCGATGCCCCGGTCGTCTTCGCCGGCTATGGCATCACGGCGCCCGAGCGCGGCTGGGACGACTATGGCGACGTCGATGTGACCGGCAAGGTCGTCATTGTGCTGGCCGGTGAGCCTGAGGGCGAGCTGTTCCGGGGCGAGTACAACTCGGCCTATTCCAGCAGCGGCTACAAGAAGATGGAGGCCCTGCGCCGCGGGGCCGTCGGCGTCATCACGCTCGAACTGGACCCGGCCATGTGGCAGCGGATCGCCGGCCGTCCGGCCCGGACCCGCACGACGACCCAGGGCCTCGACCCCATCCCCTTCACGGGCACCGTGGGTCCGCAGACGGCCATGGCCTGGGGCACGGCCGCCGGCGTCGATCACGGCGCCATGGCCACGGTCGATACTGGTCGCTTCAAGGCGGTCGAGCTGACCGGCGTGCGCCTCAACGTCGACATCGAGGAAGCCCGCGAAGAGATTCACACCTACAATCTGCTGGCCAGGATCGAAGGCTCCGAGCGCCCGGACGAGGTCGTGATCTTCTCGGCCCACTGGGACCACGTCGGCGTGGCCGCCCCCGACGCGCACGGAGACACCGTCTTCAACGGCGCCTGGGACAATGCCTCCGGCACCTCCGGCATCCTCGAGCTGGCGCGCGCCTTCTCGGTCTCGCCGCAGCCGGAGCGCACCGTGGTCTTCGCCCATATGGCGGCCGAGGAAATGGGCCTGCTGGGCGCCTGGGCCTATTCGGTCAATCCGGTCTATCCGCTGGAAACGACCGTGGCCGACCTGAACATCGACATGCTGCCGCTCAGTGGTCCGACCCGCGACTTCGCCATCTTCGGCAAGGGCCAGAACACGCTGGAAGACGACCTCGCCGTCCTCGCCGAGGCCGAGGGCCGCTATGTCACCGACGACCGCGAGCCGGAGCAGAACTACTATTTCCGCTCCGACCACTTCCCCTTCGCCCGCTCGGGTGTGCCGGCCCTGATGCCCTGGCACGGGGTCGATCTGGACGAGGGCGGGATCGAGGTCGGCCTGCCGGAGTATCAGGCCCTGTTCTCGCGCGACTATCACAAGCGCAGCGACGAATGGCGTGAGGATTACGACCTGCGCTCGGCGGTCGAGAACCTGACCCTGATGTACCGCCTCGCCTGGGACCTCGCCAATTCGGACCGCTGGCCGACGTGGAAGGCGGACTCAGAGTTCGTCGCCACCCGCGCCCGCTCCGACGCGGCTCGCCAATAGGTCGCCCAGGTCGGCCCACACGCTCTCGGCGGTGGGCCGGCGCCCGGCGCCCAGCCCGGTCTGCGACAGGGTCCGGCCGTCGGCCAGCGTCACCCGGATGGCGTTGCCCGCATCGGCCAGATCGGCGAACAGCGGGTCGTCTCCCACCGGTGACAGGGTGATCCGTACCCCGGCACAGTCGGCGACCGCCAGCTGCCGCACGGGTTGTCCGGACGGCCGGAAGCCTTCGCCCAAGGCCTCGACCCGCTCCGGCCCCGTCGCCCCCGGGCCGAACGCCGCCCGCGCCAGCAGGAACAGCTTGGCCGCCGCGTCGCGCCCGCTCAGGTCCGCCGTCGGGTCGGCCTCCGCCAGTCCCGCGGCCTGCGCTTCGGCCAGCGCCAGGTCGAACGGCACGCCCTCCGACAGCCGGTTCAGCAGGAAGTTGACCGTGCCGTTCAGCACCGCCTCGATCCGCCGGACCGGCCCCACCGCCCGCGCCTGCCGCACCGTCTCCAGCATGGGCACCCCGCCGCCGACCGCCGACGAAAAGCGCAGGGTCGCCCCGGTCGCCGCTGCCAGACCGGCCAGCCCGTCGAAGTCCGTGGCCACCGCCTGCTTCGAGGCACTGACGACATGCACCCCTCGCAACAGGGCCGCCCGGATCAGGCTCAGCGAAACCGTGGCGTCCGACAGGGTGTCGATCACCACATCGGGCTCTCGCGCCAGCAGGGCCGCGGGATCGGTCACCACCAGCTCGGGGGCCGGCCCGGGCGTCCGCGCCTTGGCGGGATCGCGCACCAGCACGCCGACCAGTGCGATGTCGGGCCGGTCCAGCAGGCGGGGCAGAACCCCTCCGCCCACCACGCCGCATCCGGCCAGCGCCACGCGCAGCGGTCCGCCATGGCCGGGCAGGGGGCCGAGCGGCGACAGGCTCAGGTCCGCCGGACCGTCCAGCAGGCGCAGGGTCAGCTCCGGCGAAGGGGCCAGGCCGATGTCCCGACAGGCCTGCACCAACCGGGCCAGGGCATCGCCTCCGCCGGCGACCTGTACAGCAACCGACCGACCTTCGCGGCGATGGCGATAGACCAGCCCGGCGCCGTCCCGGGCCTGGTCCGGCGTGACGGCCCGCAGGCACAGGGTGACCGGCGGGAGCGTCCGTTCCGCGGCAGCCACAAGCGAAAGAGCGGTCATCAGGCGGCCTCCTGCTGGGGACAGACGAGGGTGGCCGCGCGGGCCAGACCGTTGGCCAGCTCGGCGCGGAGGTCCTCGACATGCTCCAGCCCGATCGACAGGCGCAGCAGGCCGTCGCTGATCCCCGCCATAGCCCGGGCCTCCGGCGTCATGGCCGCGTGGGTCATGCCGGCCGGATGGGCGATCAGGCTCTCGACCCCGCCCAGCGATTCCGCGAGCGTGAACACCTCCAGCCCGTCAACGAAGGCCCGGGCGGCGTCGCGGCCCCCCTCCAGCTCAACGCTCAGCATGGCGCCGAACCCGGCCTGCTGCCGCCGGGCGATCTCGTGGCCCGGATGGTCCGCCAGACCCGGATAGTGCACGGCCCGCACGCCCGGCTGACGCACCAGCCATTCGGCCAGGTCTCCGGCGGTGGCCTGCTGCCGTTCGATCCGCACGAACAGGGTGCGCAGGCCCCGGAGCGTCAGCCAGGAATCGAACGGCGCGCCGGTCGTGCCCAGACAGTTCGCCCACCACGCCAGGGTCTCGTGGTCCTCAAGGGTGGCGCTGACCACAGCGCCCCCGACCACATCGGAATGGCCATTGACGAATTTGGTCGTCGAATGGATCGCCCAGTCCGCCCCGAGGGCAATCGGCTGCTGCAGGGCCGGCGACAGGAAGGTGTTGTCGACCGCGACCTTCGCCCCGACCGCATGGGCGGCCGTGCACACGGCCTCGATGTCGGTCAGGCGCATCAGAGGGTTCGACGGGGTCTCGACCAGCACCAGCCGGGGGCCGCGCTGAAGGGCAGCCGCAAGCGCGGCGGGGTCCGTCTGGTCGACAAAGGCGACCTCGAAATGGCCCTTGCCCGCCCGGGCGTTCAGCAGCCGGTGGGTACCGCCATAGCCGTCGTGGGGCGCAACGATCAGGTCGCCGGGCGAAAGCGGGGCCAGCACCAGATCGACGGCGGCCATGCCGCTGGAGGTGACGACCGTCCCGGCCCCGCCCTCCAGCGCGGTCAGAGCCTCGCCCAGCAGGTCGCGGGTCGGGTTGCCCGACCGGCTGTAGTCATAGCGGCGTTTCCCCTCCAGCCCATCGAAGCTGTAGTTCGAGCTGAGGTGCAGGGGCGGCATGACGGCGCCGTGGGCCGGGTCCTGATCGATGCCGACGCGGGCGAGGCGGGTGGCGAGGTCGCGGGGAGAGGCAAGACGGGTCATGCGGCAAGTCCGGAAAGACAACAGGAAGCGGTGAGGGGAGCGGGCAGGGCGCGGGCGATGACGTCAGCGACGATCGCGTATTCCTTCAGGAAGCCGTCATGGCCGTAGAGCGACGGGGCGCGGACGAAGGCGCGGAGATCCGGCAGGCGCGCAGCCAGCTGCTCCAGCGCCGAGATCGGCACAAGGGTGTCGGAGGTGAAGCCGAGCAGGGTCGTCGGCACGGCGACGTCCTCGGGCAATATGCGGTGCCGGTCGAGCGAGTCCGACAGGCTGATCCAGCGACCCGCCGACATGTGCGGCACATAGGCCCGGCCGCGCGCCTTCAGATAGTCGCAGACCGCATAGGGCCCGCCCGCCTGCTCTGGCACCGTGGGATCGTCGAAGCGGGCGGCGAACTCGCCGGGGGTGCGATAGGTGGTCATGGCCAGCTCGCGGGCTAGCGCAACCGCCTCCTCGGAGCGACCGGTCTCCAGCCCCAGCGCCAGGATGCGCCGCTGGATACCGCGCAGGGCCGTGGCACCGGGCGAGGCGTGATGCGGGGCCGAGATGGCCAGAAGGTGTGCGACGCGCTCGGGGAACAGGCTGGCGAAAGCGAGACCCACCATCCCGCCATAGGAGGCGCCGACAAAGGCTTGCAACTGCGCAATGCCGAGATGATCGAGCGCGATGGCGAGCGCCCGTGCCTGATCGGCAGGCGTGAGGGTGCGAATGTCCGTTTCGGCCCTGCCGGGCAGGAGGTCGACGCCCAGCACCTGCACCTGATCGAGGTTGATCGGCCCACCGGGACGGACGATGCGCGACCACCAGGCCGCCCGGCCATCACCGATGTCGGCCACCCGGCGGTCCGAGGAGATGCCGCCCAGCACGGCAACGACCGGCGCGCCTTGCGGTCCGAACAGCCGGACCTTCAGACGCGCGTCCTCCAGCGGCTTGCCGTCGGCGAGGCAGAAGCCGTCGAGCGGAATGATCACGTCCCGCCAGTCGATCGATGAAGTCCGGTTTGAAACCATGCCACGCGCTCCGCTCATCGAGCACTCGTGCGTGGATCGACCCGTGAAACGTCAGAACCCCGGAGGGGCCGTCGTTTCACTCATCTCTCGCGGACCCGGTCGTGAGACCGATGCCCTCGCAGGAGTTGGCACCATCTCGCGAAGAGGGTCTCTTCGCGAAGGTTGCCCCGGCGTCAAAGGGCCTATCCCTCGACCGGTCTTGATGAGTGACTTAAGCGTGCCGACGGGCCGTGGGTCCGTCAAGCGGAAAAATCAATGACTACCGGAGGTGGCATCCATGATCACGGTGCGGGCCTCGGCGAGGGCCGCTTCGGTCGTCAACTTGCCCTCGTGGATCTGCTCGGCCAGACCCATCAGAGTCGGGCCGGTGACGGCGCCGAAGTTCGGCTCTTCCTGAACGTGGATGCCGCCGTCGCGGGCGATCACCTCGTCCCAGAGGCCACGCACGCCAGCCCAGAACTGCTGCGTGTCCGTCCAGTAGCGCTCGCCCGGCGTGGCGTCATAGCCGTCCCATCGGCGATAGGTGTTGACCACGTCCTCGTGCACGATCACCTGGGCCTCACCCTCGTCGCCCTGTGCACCGGACACCTTGAGGTTGTCCTGAATGTGCACCCAGCCGAAGGGGGTCAGGGCGTGCCGGTTGCTGGCGAGGTAGCGGTCGTAGACGGGATCCCGCACGGCATCGCGCCGGGCCAGCGGCCGAAGCGTGGGGGATGACGCCCACTCGGTCAGGCCATTGTCGTAGTGCCAGACGCCGACACCGCCATAGCGGGGGGAGTCGTCGGTCTGCCAGACCGTCTGCGACCATGCGCCCTTGCGCTGATCGGCGGGCAAGGGGGTCAGGCGCCATTCGTTGGGGCCGACATAGGTTAGCACCGTTTCCGGCTCATAGACCCAGTCCTGGCGCCAGTGCTTGATGACGGTGACCTGATCGTTGTGCTCCATGACCAGGATGTGCTGCAGGCTGATGCGCGTGCCGTCGTCATAGACGACGCGGACAATCTCGTTGCCCCCCGACAGCTTCTCGTCCAGCGGCTCATAGCCATCGACGAAGGGCACGGTCTCGCGCATGTCGAACCGCACGCGGTACTGGCCGGCCTGGGCGAGGATCGACTGGCGGTCCCGCTCGAAGCGCGCCTGCTCCGACATCTGCACCTGGGCATGGGCAGCAACGGGCAGGATCGCGACGGGCAGGGCGGTGCCCAGAAGCAGGGCAGCGGCGAGGGCGGCACGCATGGGGCGCATCTCCATAATGAAAGTCATTCGCATTATCGCGTCCCGGCTCACAGACGCAAGGTCAGGGACAGGGAAACATTCCGCCCGGGCTGGGTGTAGGCGTCGAGCACACTCGAACTGGCCGACAGGCCCGAGATGTCGCTCCACCAGGCGTAGGTCTCGTCGAACAGGTTGAAGACCCCGACCCGCGCCGTCACCGTGTCGGTCACGTTCCAGTAGGCCGTGACATCCACCAGGGTGAAGCTGTCACCGACATAGCAGTCGGGCGAGCAGGTCAGGCCGGTGGTGTCGGCGCCGTCCTTGGCCTCGGACCAGGTCACGATGGCCTGACCGCCAAAGCGACCCGAGGGCGCATCCCATCCGGTCCCGGCCACGATCTTGAGCGGATCGATGGTGGGCAGGGCTGTGGTGGTGCCGGCCGTCGTCTGGTCTCCTTCCGCCCAGGCGGCGGACAGGCGGGCGCTGACGCCATTATCCCAGTGAGCGTCGCCGCGGAGCTCCAGACCCTTCACCTCGACGTCGGTGAAGTTGACGTACTGGAAGACCGCCGGGTCGGTCGGGGTGAACGAGCCCGACACCACCTGCTGGCTGATGAAGTCCTCATACTCGGCTTGGAAGGCGACGGCCTGCATCGCCAGCCGCCCGCCCCCGGCCACCGGAACCTCGCGCAGGCGAAGGCCTGCCTCGAGGCTCCGGCTGGTCTCCGGCTTCAGGTCGGGATTGGGCGCCGACACATAGCCGAAGGCCAGATTGCCGAAGGCGCTGTTCACCTGCGACGGGGTGGGGGCCTTGAAGCCCTCGGACCACGATCCGAACAGGCCGAAGGTATCGGTCGCCCACCAGACCACCCCCAGCTTGGGCGACAGATGGCTGTCTTCCTGATCGGCCCTGGTGCCGGTGAAGAGGGGATCGTCGGCCGTCGACAGCTCGTAGCGGTCATAGCGCAGGGCCGGGATGAGGCGGAGGGACCCGTCCCCCAGCAGGATCTCGTCCTGAACGAACAGCCCGCTCAGGGTATATTCGGTGCGCGGGAAGGGGCTGGAGGGGAAGGTCTCGCCGAACGGCGGGACCGTGCCGTCCCGCACACCCTGCTGGGTGGTCTCGGACCAGTCTCCACCAAAGGTCAGGCGGTGCTCCAGGCCCCCTGCCAGCAGGGCGCGCTGGCCTTGGGCCGAGAGACCGATGACCTCGTTGTCGAAAGTGTTGTCGCGGGTGCGATCGGCCGCCGGCTCGCGATCCTCGAAGGTGAACTGGCGAGTGTCGGCGTCCTGCCAATAGGCCGTCACCGACGCCTGATCGAGCCCGGGGAGGGCTTCGGCGGTCCAGTTGAGGCTGACGCGCTGACGCGAGGTCTCGTCCTCGGCGCGCAGGTCCAGCACGCTGGCGCTGCGACCCGTCAGGACATTGGCGTCGGTGTCGGCGTCATAGGTCTCCCACGTCAGGCCGAGGCGATGGCCAGGCGCGGCCTGCCAGACCAGCTTGGCCAGCAGGGCGTCGGATTGCATGGACTGGGGATTGGGTTCGGTGCGCGAGGCGCCTTCGCCCCCGACCGTGCCCTGGTTTTCGGTCTCGGAGGCCTCGCGCCGGGTCCAGGCCAGCAGGCCGGACACCGGCCCCTGACGTCCCGCGAACGACAGGCCGGTGGCGAGGCTGTCGTCGGCCGAGCCGTAGGCGACGCGCGCCCGGGCCGTCCAGTCCCGGTCGGCGCCCAGCATGTCGACCGGGTCCTTGGTGGTGAAGGCCACGGCACCGGCGACCCCGTCAGATCCGTAGAGAGCCGAAGCCGGGCCCCGCAGGATCTCGACCGATTTCATCAGGTCGAGGTCCGAATAGCCGCCGCGGCCGACACTCTGCGGGCCAAAGGCATAGCCGTCCGGGGTGCGCACACCGTCGACCACCATCAGTACCCGGTCGCCGCCGAGCCCGCGGATGGTGAAGCCGGAGTTGCCGTCGCGGCCGGTGGAGCCCAGCGCCGCGCCGAACCGGGAGGGCTGGGTCGGGACGCTGACGCCCGGCTCGAAGCGCACCAGGTCCTTGATGTCTGTGTAGAGGTTCTGCTCGATCTCGCGTGCTGTGATGACGGTCACCGTGGCCGGGGCTTCGTCCACCCGGGTGGCGCTGCGGGTCGCCAGCACGGTGATCGGGTCGAGGATGGTGGGGTCCTCCGGATCGGCCGCCGCCTGCAGGCTGACGGAACGGACGGCTGTCTGGGCCATGGCCGGAGCCGCCAGAGCAGTGACGCCGACGAGCGCGGTGGAGACGAGGAGGAAGGTACGCATGGTGTGCCCCGGGACAGTTACAGTGAAGGTGCCGGGCAATTACTGCGAACGATTATCAGAAGCAACCGCAATTGCGACTCGTTCTGAACTTGAGGTGGGGTAGGACGTTGGGGGGCTATGAAACCGCTGATCCGCCTTGCCGCCATTGCCAGTGTCGTCGCCCTCGCCGCCGCCTGCGGCGAGACGGATTCGATGGAGGGGGGACCCGTGACGCCGGACCCGGACGCACCCTTGCCGCCGGCTGATCCCGGTCCGGTCCAGCCGACCGGCCACGCGGAATTGCTGGGCGACTGGGCGGCCTACCCCTCGTGGTGCAGCAACAGCTCCGGCGCGGAACGGCCGATCACCATCACGCTGGCGCGCTTCGAAGGCTATGAGAACAGCTGCGCCATCGAGCAGTCGCGGCCTCTGGCCGATGGCTACGAGCTCACCTTGCTGTGTGAAGCCGAGGGACAGGAGACGCGCGAGACGGTTCGCGCCTCCGCCGACGGAGACCGGATGACCCTTGCCTATCCGGACCGCGATGGGGCGACCGTGGCCCTGACGCGCTGTCCGGCGGACCCGGCCCCCTAGTTGAACAGGAAGTTCATCACGTCGCCGTCCTTGACGACGTAGGACTTGCCTTCGGCGCGCAGCTTGCCGGCCTCGCGAGCCTTGGCCTCGCCGCGCAGGGCCACATAGTCGTCAAAGGCGATGGTCTCGGCGCGGATGAAGCCCTTTTCGAAATCCGTGTGGATCACGCCCGCCGCCTGCGGAGCCGTGTCGCCGACATGGATCGTCCAGGCGCGGGCTTCCTTGGGCCCGACCGTGAAATAGGACTGCAGGCCCAGCAGGCTGTAGGCTTCGCGGATCAGGCGGTTGAGGCCCGGCTCGGCCAGACCCAAGGTCTCAAGAAACTCCAGCTGCTCGGCTTCGTCCAGAACGGCCAGTTCCGAATCGATCTTGGCCGAGATGACGACCGAGTTGGCGCCGTCCTTCGCGGCACGGGCGGCGACCAAGTCGGATAGCTCATTGCCCTTGTCCGCCGAGCCTTCATCGACATTGGCCACGTAAAGTGCGGGCAAGGCGGTCAGCAGCTGCAGCATGTCCCACGCCTTGCGGTCTTCCTTGCTGATTTCCGCCGTGCGCGCGGGCTTGCCGGCGTGCAACTGGGCGAGGGCCAGATCCACCAGCTTGAGGTTCAGCTGGCTTTCCTTGTCGCCGGCCTTGGCGCGCTTCTCCATCTGGACGCGGCGACGCTCCAGGCTCTCCATGTCGGCCAGCATCAGCTCGGTCTCGATGATCTCGAGATCGGCGATCGGGTCGATGCGGTCCTCGACGTGGGTGATGTCGTCGTCGACGAAGCAGCGGGCGACGAAGGCGATGGCGTCACAGTCGCGGATGTTGGCCAGAAACTGGTTGCCCAGGCCTTCGCCCTTCGAGGCGCCGCGGACCAGTCCGGCGATGTCCACGAAGGTGATGCGCGAGGGGATGATCTCCTTGGAGCCCGCGATCTCGGCCAGCACCTTGAGGCGCGGTTCCGGCACGGCCACATCGCCGGTGTTCGGCTCGATGGTGCAGAAGGGATAGTTGGCCGCCTGGGCCGCCGCCGTCTTGGTCAGGGCGTTGAACAGGGTGGACTTGCCGACGTTGGGCAGGCCGACGATCGCGACTTTCAGGGCCATGGAACTCTCTGGGGAACGGGTCGAGGCGAGGCTTTAGCCGCTCGGGGCCGGTTTGTCAGGGGCAAAGCCGGTCAACCTGTCAGGACAGGGGCGGGGTGCCGACCTGGGCGGTGACGGTCACGGGGTCCGCCCGCTCGAAGGTCAGCACCAGATCGACCGTGTCGCCGGGCTTGAGCGGCGTGGTCACGCCCAGCAGCATGATGTGGTCACCGCCGGGCGCCAGTTCGGCGGGTTCATTGGCGCGAAGCGGCATGCCGTCCGGCATCTCCTCCATCGCCATCACGCCCCCCTCGGTCGATACCGCGTGGATCTGGGCCTCTGCCGCAGCGGACGTCGAGACGGCGACCAGGCGGTCCTCGGTCGAGGCGGTCAGTTTGAGATAGCAGCCGGTCAGGTCGCGCCCGTTGGGCGTGGGCCGGCAAAGGGCGTCCGAGACCTCGACCGAAGGCACCGTGGTATTCTGGCAGGCGGCAAGGCCGAGGCAGGCCAGGGCCAGAAGGATAAGGCGCATGGGGAACTCCGGTCCGCGACGATGCGGGGCGGAATGGACCCCGACCGACCGGCTTGCAAGCGCCACAGTGTCGCGACCGTCAGGAACGGACAGGGCGAACCTCTCGACAGCCTCACTGGCCCGTGCCAGCGTGCTGCCCACAAGTCGCTGTTATCACGGAGTTCGCCATGTCGTTCCGCCCGGCTCAGATCAAACGGGGGCTTATGGGAGGGGCCTGTGCCTTCCTGCTGACGGCGACGGCCGTTACGGCCCAGGAACAGGTCGACAGCCGCCCCGGAGGCCCGGGCCGCGTCGCCATCACCATCTACAACCAGGACATCGCCCTCGTGGAGGATGTGCGCGACCTGAACATCCCGGCGGGGCGGTCGCGGCAGGAGTTTCCGGGGGTCTCGGCCAGCATCCGGCCCGAGACGGTGGGCCTGAGCGGACGCGGTCTGTCGGTGGTCGAGCAGAATTTCGACTATGACCTGCTGACGCCAGACAAGCTGATGCAGAGCGCCGTGGGCGACACCATCGGCATCGTCCGGATCAATCCGGGCACGGGCCGCGAGACGACCGAACGGGCCCAGGTGCTGGCCGCTAACGAAGGTGTGGTGCTGCGCATCGGCGACCGCATCGAGGTGCTGCGCGATGACGGCGTGCCGACCCGGGTGATCTTTGACGAGGTGCCTGCGAACCTTCGCCCACGCCCCACTCTGAGCGTCACCCTGGATGCCGAGGGCGGAGGCCATCGCGAGACGACGCTCAGCTATCTGACCAGTGGCCTGTCGTGGAAGGCGGACTATGTCGCCGAATATGACGAGCAGGGCGGCATGCTGGACCTGACCGGCTGGATCACCATCACCAACCGCTCGGGCGCGACCTTCAGCGAGGCGAGCACCCGGGTGGTCGCGGGCGAGGTCAATCTGGTCAACGGCGGCGGCTATTACGGCGGAGGCCGCAGCGGCAACGGCTACGCCTCCTCCGACGGCGGGGAAGGGGTGGCGGACTACTACATCTACCCCCTGCCGGGCCGGGTGACCGTCGCCAACAACCAGAACAAGCAGGTCGGACTGCTGGATGTGGCGGGCGTGCCCGCCACGAAGCGCTATCTGTTCGAGATGGGCGGCTTTGCGACGTGGGAGCAGCCGCAGTCGGCCGAGGTCGCGGTACTGTTCCAGAACGGCCGCAGCTCGGGCGTCGGTCAGGCCCTGCCCGCCGGCGTGGTCCGGGTCTATGTGCGGGACGCCGGGGGAGAGCCCCGCTTTATCGGCGAGGACCAGATCGGCCACACGCCCGCCGGCTCGGACATCGCCATCACGACCGGCGATGCGTTTGACGTCACGGTCCAGCCGCGTCTGGTCAGCAACGAACGGGTGGCGCCACGCATCCTGAACACGGAGCGCTCGCGCTACCGGATGGAATACACGGTGCGGAATGCCCGCAGCGAGCCGGTGGTGGTCGAGGTCCGTCAGAGTGGATTGGGCCGCGACACCGAGATCCAGGACCAGAGCCTGGAGGGTGAGATGCGCGACGCCGGGACCATCGTCTGGCGTGTGCCGGTGCCCGCCAATGGCCAGACCGTGCTGACGACCACGATCGAGACGGGCGGCTGATCGTAATGCGCGTCGGCGTCAGCCTGATCGCCATACTGGCCCTGTCGGGGCTGGCGGCGCCTGCGGCCGTGGCCCAGGCCACCGCGCCGGTGGCTGTGGCCGAGCCCGCTTTGGCCGTTTCATCCGGTCCGGAGGCCGTGTCCGTCGTCATCTATCGCGACCGCCCCGTGAATACGGTCGAGCTGATGCGCCGGTCGCAACAGAGCTGGAGGCGGCTGGATCGGGAAGGGCTGGCCCTGATCGTCGAGACCCGCACGGTCGATCTGCCCGCGGGCGAGGCGGTAATACGCTTCGAAGGCGTGGCGGGCGGCATTGTTGGCCAGAGCGCCGTGCTGGAGGGCCTGCCGGCCGGGGTGATCGAGCGGAACACCGACTTCGATCTGCTGACGCCCGGCTCGCTTTTCGAGCGATCGATCGGCGAGACCGTTCGGGTGGTGCGGATCAACCCCGTGACCGGAAATGCCGAGGAACGCCCGGCCGTCATCCGGGCCGGGGCGAATGGCCCGGTGCTGGAGGTCGACGGCGGCTATGAGGCGCTCAGCTGTTCGGGCCTGACCCAGCGGGTGGTGTTCGATCGCGTGCCCGAGGGCCTGAGCGATCAACCCAGCCTGTCGGTGCGAACGCGCGCGGGCGAGGCGGGCCGCTATACGGTGACCCTGGCCTATCTGGCGACCGGGCTGCAGTGGTCCAGCGACTATGTGGCCGAACTGGCGCCGGACGGGCGCTCCATCACCCTGACCGGCTGGCTGACCCTGGCCAATTTCGGCAGCACCGGCTTTGTCGACGCCCCGGTGCAAGCCGTGGCCGGCAATCTCCGGACAGAGGGGGGCACCGTGCCGGTCGATGCGGTGCGACTCCCGCGCCGGGCCGGATGCTGGCCGCAGGATACGACGACCGAGGGCGAAATGCCGGAATATTCTGGACCGGCCATGGCCGTGCCGCCCCCGCCGCCGCCTCCACCGCCACCGCCACCGATGGCGGCCGCAGCGTTCGACGAGGTTGTTGTTACCGGATCCCTCATCGCCGAGCAGGCCGATCTTGGCGACTACAAAATCTACACCCTTCCGGAACGAACCACGGTGGCGGCCCGCCAGACCAAGCAGGTGCGGTTCCTTGAGCGTCCGGACGTGCCGATCGAGCGGATCTATCGGGCGCGGGTATCCGCGCGCACCGACCAGCCGGAATTGCTCGGCCCCTTTGACACCGAAATCATCCTGAAATTGGACAACGACCCGGAGTCGGCTCTCGGCGTGGCGTTGCCAGGAGGCACCTGGAGTCTGCGCCAGCAGCAACGGGGCGGCGCGAGCTTCTTTATCGGTGAGGCCCGCAGCACGGACCGGCCGGTAGGCCTGCCGGTTGAACTGCGGATTGGTCAGTCGCCCAACGTCCGCTCCACCCTTCGCACGACCGATTATCGATCCAGCCAGACGGGCGAAGTGACGACTGCCATCTTCACGGTCGAGGTCGTGGTGACCAATGCGGGCGGCGACCCGGCAACGGTCGAGATCATCCCGTATGACTATTATCGTCCGGGCTTCCTGATCACGGATGAGAGCCACGGCAGCGCCATAAGCGAAAACGGCTATCCCGTATGGACCTTGGCGTTGGCTCCGGGGGGCAGCGAGACGCTGACTTACACCTTCCGGGTCCGCGATTGACGCTCAGTCGCCGCCTTGGGCGGCCTGTCGCGGGCTGAACTTGGGGGCAGGGGCGAGGCGCAGCACCTCGCCCTGGTAGCGCTCGTCCTGCCCGTCCAGAAGAAAGGGTAGGGCGTCCGCGCAGGCATTCAGCAGGGCGTCACGCCACGGGTATTCGGCCTTGTGAAAATCGCCCAGCACATGGGGCATGACCAGCTGGGGCTGGCCGGGATGGCCGATACCCATACGCGCCCGTCGGAAGTCGGCGCCCAGATGAGCGATCAACGAGCGGATGCCGTTCTGGCCCGCAGCCCCGCCCCCGGTCTTCATGCGAAACCGCCCGGGCGCCAGATCGATCTCGTCGTGAAAGACCACGATGTTTGCCGGCGCGACCTTGAAGAAGCGCGCAGCCTCACCGACCGCGCGACCGCTTTCGTTCATATAGGTTTGCGGCTTCATCAGGAGGACCTTGTGGCCCTCAACCTCGCCATCGCGCACGATGGACTGGAACTTGGCCCGCTCGGGACCGAAGCGCCAGCGATCCGCGATCGCATCGACGGCCATGAAGCCGATGTTGTGCCGGTTGTTCTGATACTTCGGCCCGGGGTTGCCCAGGCCCGCCAGGATGATCATGGGCAGGGTCCAAAACGGTCGCGGCCCACTCCCTGAAGGGAATGGGCCGCGGGGTCAAATCATGCCGTGAAGCAGGAAGAGGATCAGCTCTCCGGGGTCTCTTCGGCAGCAGCGTCGCCGTCTTCGCCCTGAGCGGTGGCGGGCACTTCGTCGGCGGCCACTTCGGCTTCGGCCTCGGCGGCGGCTTCATCCGCAGCCTCGTCGGCGGCATCGGCCTTGGCAGCGGACGAGATCTTGATGGCCGCAACCATGAAGTCGCGGTCGCCGATGGCGGGCTCGACGCCCTTGGGCAGCTTGATGTCCGAGATACGGATGGTGTCGCCCATCTTGTGGCCAGCCAGGTCGACGACCAGTTCCTCGGGGATGTGGTCGGCGCGCACCGAGATCTCGACGGTGTGGCGAACGATTTCCAGCGAGCCACCCTGACGGAAGGCGGCGCATTCGTCGTGGTTGATGAAGTGCACCGGCACCTCGATCTTGATCGTCTGCTTCTCGTCGACGCGCATCAGGTCGAAGTGCAGCGGACGGTCGCTGACCGGGTCGAACTGGACGTCCTTGGCGATGACCGGCTGGGTTTCCTTGCCGTACTTCAGGGTCACCAAGTGGCCCAGCAGCTTGCCGGTGTACAGGTTCTTGCGGAAGTCCTTCTCGTTGACCGAGATGGCCACCGGGGCCTTGTCGCCACCGTACAGGACGCCGGGCACCGAGCCCGCACGACGGGCGGCGCGGGCGCTGCCGGTTCCGACGCCATCACGGACGTCAACGTTCAGAATGATCTCGGCCATCGGGCTCGCCTCAATAACGCACGCCGCGCATCCACAGACAGCGCGCAGCGGGGATCGCATCCCTCGAATTCAAGAGCGCGGGCTATTACACGGATGCGACGCGCCGCGCAACCGGCTATCGCACCCGAAGGAACAGCCTGCGGCGGGGCCTCAGGGGCGCCCGGGTGACGGAGCCTCGGACTGGGCGGTGTCGGCCGCCGCGGCCGCCGTGGCGGCGGGCACCGTGCTGATCGCGCTTTCGTCCAGGGCAAAGGCGGTGGTCGGCACGGTGGCCGGCATCGGACCCACGTTCTGGGCCGTGCAGGTGGCCAGATCGCTCACAATATGCTGCCCGATGCAGAAGATGTCCTCATAGTGAGGGCGGGCGGCCGCCAGACACTGGAACAGGTTCAGCTTCGACATATTGAAGCAGAACTCGCTGTTGGTCTCGACCACCAGGGCGTCCGTATAGGTGCGGAAGTCCTCGCCCCCGGCGCCCAGGGCTGCGAGCGCCGCGATCGCCAGCGAGTTGATGACCGGCCGGGTGTAGGGCGGCTGCAGCTTGATCGGCGCGAGATCCAGGCCCGAGCCCGCGTGGGCGGCCGTGAACAGCAGGGTGGCGTCCTCGGCCGACGGCAGCATTTCGACCGCCGAACGGGTCTTGGCGCCCTCCAGCCGGGCTTCCCGGTCGTCGATCGGACGGATGGCCCAGCGACGGCGCGGGTCCTCGCGCCCCTGAATGGTATAGGCGTCTTCCTTGACGGCCTCGGCGATGGTCGACAGGGCGGCGATGTCCTCGCCAAGGGTGCTGACGATCAGGCCGGCCGCCGCATCGGCGCCGGGCAGGGTCGCCGCATAGGCCGGGTCGGCGATGATGCGATTGATGACCTCTTCGCGCTGCACCGGGTCGGCCGCGTACTGGCGCACACCGGCGACATACTCGGGCGATTGCAGGGCCAGGATCGCGCCGTAGGCAATCATGCCCCGCGACAGCTGGGCCGGCTCATAGGCCGAGCCGGTGCGGATTGCGGTCTGGATGGACTCGGCATCGGGGAAGCCGGCGTGGATGGTGCCGACCTCGCGGATGAAGGCCACATAGATCGATGCGGCCTCGGACACGCCCTGGTTCAGGGCAAGCGCGGGCGGCGGCGGGGGA
>NZ_JAGHQP010000027.1 GCF_017744255.1 Brevundimonas sp. A19_0
GGGCGGAGGCGGTTCCGGGGGCGGGGTGAACAGCACCACATCGATGAGGGGTGGCGGATAGCTGGCGGGCACGGGCGTCGAACGGCTGGCGGCGAACAGCACCAGCCCGTGCATCAGCAGCACGACGATCAGCGCGCCACTCCACCGGGTGGCCCGCCGTTGGCGCTTCGTCAGATGTCCAGAGAACCGGCCCATGCGACCAGCCTAACGCGCAAGGGCGCGATCCGTCGCCTGCTGATCAGGCGTCGATGGCGGCGTCGAGGGCGGCCGCCACGGTGTCGATCGAGGCCATCCCGTCCACCTCGACCAGCTTGCCCTGTCCCTCATAGTAGGGCAGCAGCGGCGCCGTCTGGCGGTTATAGGCCTCCAGCCGCACCTTGAAGCTGTCGGGATTGTCGTCAGGACGGCCCTGTTCGGCATAGCGCTGGGCGATGCGGGCCTTGAGGGCCTCATCATTCACCTTCAGGCGCACCACGCGGTCGATGGTCGATCCCCGGCCGGCCAGCATGGTGTCCAGCGCTTCGGCCTGGGCGACCGTGCGCGGGAAGCCGTCGAAGATGGCGCCGCCGGCCGCCTCGGCCTCGTCGAGGCGGGCCTCGATCAGGGCGATGACGATCTCGTCGGTGACCAGCTCGCCGCGCTCCATGATGCCCTTGACCGTCTGGCCCAGTTCCGAGCCCGACGCGATGGCGGCGCGCAGCATGTCGCCGGTCGACAGCTGGACCATGCCCCGCGTCTCGACCAGTCGCTTGGCCTGGGTGCCCTTGCCGGCCGCAGGCGGCCCGAACAGGATCAGGTTCATGACGTCCTCCCCCGAGGCCTAGCGGCGCGCGGGCGCCGGCATGCCGCCCCGGCCACCGCCGCCACGTCCACGCAGCTTGGCCTTCTTGATCAGCCCCTCATACTGGTGCGCCAGCAGGTGCGACTGGATCTGCGCCACGGTATCCATCGTCACCGAGACCACGATCAGGATCGAGGTGCCGCCGAACAGCAGGCCGCCCATCGAGCTGGCCAGGAACTCCGGCAACAGACAGACGGCGGTGATGTAGGCCGCGCCGATCACCGTCAGGCGGGTCAGCACATAGTCCAGATACTCGGCCGTGCGCTTGCCCGGACGGATGCCCGGCAGGAAGCCGCCGTACTTGCGCAGGTTCTCGGCCGTGTCCTCGGGATTGAAGGTGATCGAGGTGTAGAAGAAGCAGAAGAAGATGATCAGTGCGCCGTACAGCACCATGAAGGCGGGCTGGCCGTGCGACATCTGGGCCGTGACATACGGCAGCCAGCTCATCCACGAGGGCAGGTCCGCATTGGCCGTCATGGTCGCGACCGTCGTCGGCAGCATCAGCAGCGACGAGGCGAAGATCGGCGGGATGACGCCCGCGGCATTGACCTTCAGCGGCAGGAACGAGCGCTCGCCCCCCGCCATCCGGTTGCCTTCCTGACGCTTCGGATACTGGATCAGCAGGCGGCGCTGGGCGCGCTCCATGAAGACGATGAAGACCACGGTGGCGATCGCCATGACGCCGAGGAACAGCAGCAGGAAGGCCGATATCTGGCCCTGCTCGGCCAGACCCAGCAGACGCGCGATGCTGGACGGCAGCACCGCCACGATACCGGCGAAGATGATCAGCGAGATGCCGTTGCCGACGCCGCGCGCCGTCACCTGCTCACCCAGCCACATCAGGAACATGGTGCCGCCGGTCAGGGTCACGACCGTCGAAACGATGAAGAAGATGCCGGGCGCATCGACCAGATTGGCCTGGGCGTTCAGGCCGATGGCGATACCGAACGACTGCATCAGGGCCAGCACCACGGTCAGATAGCGGGTGTACTGGTTCAGCTGCTTGCGGCCGCTCTCGCCGCCTTCCTTCTTCAGCTTCTCCCACGGCGGATACACTGCGCCCATCAGCTGCACGATGATCGACGCCGAGATGTAGGGCATCACGTTCAGGGCGAAGACCGCCATCCGCTCGACCGCGCCGCCCGAGAACATGTTGAACATGTCCAGGATGCCGCGCTGGCCATCCGGGTTCTGGAAGAACTGCAGGAAGGCTTCCGAGTTGATCCCCGGGATCGGCACGAAGGTGCCGATGCGATAGACGATCAGCGCGCCCAGGGTGAAGAGCAGACGCTTGTGCAGCTCGGTCGCTTTCGCGAACGAGCCCACATTCATATTGGCAGCAAGTTGTTCGGCGGCCGAAGCCATAACGGTTTACCCCGACGTTTAGTCCAAGACCGGTCGCGCACGACCGGGTGCCCGTTCCCAGATAGGCGAAGGGCGGCCTCTTAGCGAGACCGCCCCGGCGGGTTTATTTTCCGGCCTTGTCTGCGGCCTGGCGACGGGCCCGGGCGGAAACCTTGTTGGCATCGCCCTTCGGAGCCTTCGCTGCCGGGGCCTTGCCCTTGGCGGCGTTGCGCTTCTCGACGCGGGCCTTGGCCTTTTCCTCGGCTGCGATGCGCTGTTGCACCACGGTGCCGCCTGCGGCCTCGATGGCCTTGACCGCGCCGGTCGAGGCCGACCAGACGACCAGGTTCAGCTTGGCCTTCAGCTCGCCGGTGCCCAGCACCCGCACGCCGTCCTTGACGCGACGCAGCACGCCGGCGGCGACCAGGGCCTCACCGGTGATTTCCTTCTTGATGTCCAGCTTCTTGGCATCCACGGCGTCCTGCAGGCGCCACAGGTTCACCTCGGCCAGCTTCAGCGCGCCGGGGTTGTTGAAGCCGCGCTTGGGCATGCGCATGTACAGCGGCATCTGGCCGCCTTCGAAGCCCAGCAGGCTGACGCCCGTCCGCGACTTCTGACCCTTGACGCCGCGGCCCGAGGTCTTGCCCTTGCCCGAACCGGGGCCCCGGCCGACGCGCATGCGCTTCTTGTGAGCGCCTTCGTTGTCACGGATTTCGTTCAGTTTCATGTGCCTGATCCTTTCGGGTGCTAGCGCCTGGCCAGGCCAGACTCGGCGTTGGAAAAAGAAAGTGGCGAGTGACGAGTGATGAGTGCCGAGTCAAGCAAAATCGGATGCACCGACCCCTTGCCTACTCGTCACACGCCACTCACCACTCGCCACTCAGCGTAGCGAATTTACTTACTTTTCGACCACTTCCACCATGTGGCGGACCTTGGCGATCATGCCACGGACGGCCGGGGTGTCCTCAAGGGTCGACTCGCGGCCCATGCGGTTCAGGCCCAGACCCATCAGGGTGGCGCGCTGGTCCGACTTGCGACGGATCGGGCTGCCGGTCTGGCGGATGGTGACGGTTGCGTTTTCTTTCTTGGCCATGATCAGCTCTCGACGGCTTCCGGCGCCGAGGCACCGTCATTGCGACGTCCCATCAGATCCGCAACCTTCTTGCCGCGCTTCGACGCGATCTGACGCGGCGAAGACTGGACCTTGAGCGCCTCGAAGGTGGCACGGATCATGTTGTAGGGGTTGGACGAACCGGTCGACTTGCCGACCACGTCCTGCACGCCCAGGGTTTCCAGAACGGCCCGCATCGGACCGCCCGCGATCACGCCGGTGCCGGGAGGCGCCGCGCGGACCATGATCTTGCCGGCGCCCCAACGGCCGTTGCCGTCGTGGTGCAGGGTGCGGTTCTCGCGGAGCGGGACCCGGATCATCGTCTTCTTGGCTTCCTCGGTCGCCTTGCGGATGGCTTCCGGCACTTCGCGCGCCTTGCCGTGACCGAAACCGACGCGGCCCTTGCCGTCGCCGACGACCATCAGGGCCGCGAACGAGAACCGGCGGCCGCCCTTCACAGTGGCCGCGACGCGGTTGATGTGAACCAGCTTCTCGATGATGTCCGACTCGGGACCCTCGGCCTGGGGGGCGTTGCGGTTGTCGCGACGATTGCCACCGCCGCCGCGTTGGGGTTGTTGCGCCATACGTCCCGTTCCTTAGAAGTTCAGGCCGGCTTCACGCGCGGCTTCCGCCAGCGCCTTCACCCGACCGTGATAGATGTAGCCGCCGCGATCGAAGACGACGTCCTTGACGCCCTTCTCGATGGCACGTTCGGCGAGCAGCTTGCCGATGCGCGCCGCGGCCGCGGTGTCCGAGCCCTTCTGCTTCTTGCCCTTTTCGCCTTCCAGCGAAGAGGCAGCCGCCAAGGTGACGCCGTTGGCGTCGTCGATGATCTGGGCCGAGATGTTCTTGTCCGACCGGTGGACCGACAGACGCATACGACCGTTGGCGACCGCCTTCAGGCGGCGGCGCGTGCGCTCGGCGCGACGCTTGGCATTCTGTTTGAGCGTAGTGGCCATGACTTACTTCTTCTTGCCTTCCTTGCGCCGGACGGTCTCGCCCGCATAGCGCACGCCCTTGCCCTTGTAGGGTTCCGGCGGACGCAGCTTGCGGATGACGGCGGCGATCTGACCGACGGCCTGCTTGTCATTGCCCGAGATCTTGACCTCGGTCTGCTTGGGCACGGCAAAGGTGATGCCGGCCGGCGGAGCGATGTCGATCTCGTGCGAGAAGCCCAGCTGCAGCGACAGCGACTGGCCCTTCAGCGCGGCACGATAGCCGACGCCCACCAGTTCCAGCGTGCGCTCGAAGCCTTCGGTGACGCCGACGACCATGTTGTCGACCAGCGTGCGCGACAGGCCCCACATAGCGCGGGCACGTTGCGTGTCCGCCCGCGGGGCCAGGTTCAGGCCGTCGTCACCCTGGGTGATCTCGACCTCTTCGGCCACGGTCCAGGAGCGCTCGCCCTTGGGACCCTTCACCGACACGGTCTGACCGTCGATCGAGACGGTCACACCCTTCGGGATGGCGATGGTTTTCTTACCGATACGGGACATCTTAGTAGACCCTGCAGAGGACTTCGCCGCCAACATTGGCGTCGCGGGCGGCCGAGTCGGACATCACGCCCTTCGAAGTCGAAAGGATCGAGATACCGAGGCCGTTCTTGATCGGCTTCAGGTCGCTGATCGCCGAATAGACGCGGCGGCCCGGCTTGGACACGCGGCTGATCTCGGCGATGACCGGCTGGCCGTCGAAGTACTTCAGTTCAATCTCGAACTGCGGGAACTCGCCGGGGTTCTGAACCAGCGAATAGCCGCGGATGTAGCCCTCGTCCTTCAGCACGTCCAGGACGCGCTGGCGCAGACGCGAGGCCGGGGTGAGCACCTTGGAACGCTTGCGGGTCGCGGCGTTCTTGATGCGAGCGATCATGTCGCTCAGGGGATCGTTGATCATCATGGCGTTCTTCCCCTTACCAGCTCGACTTGGTCAGGCCGGGGATCTGACCCTTGTTGCCCAGTTCGCGCAGGGCAATACGGCTCATCTTCAGCTTGCGATAATAGGCGCGCGGTCGGCCCGTCACCTCGCAGCGGTTGCGGATGCGGCTGGGCGCGGAGTTGCGCGGCAGCGCGGCCAGCTTGAGGCGCGCTTCAAAGCGCTCTTCCAGCGGCAGCGATTCATCGTTGGCGGTCGCCTTGAGGGCGGCCCGCTTTGCGGCATACTTCGCAACAAGCCGCTTGACGTGCTCGTTCCGGTTTACGGCGCTCTTCTTAGCCATTTTGCTCTTCCTTTCCCGATCAGTTCACGAACGGGAACTTGAATTCGGTGAGGAGAGCCTTGGCTTCCTCATCCGTCTTGGCCGTGGTGCAGACGACGATGTCCATGCCCCACATCTGGTCGATCTGGTCGTAGTTGATCTCCGGGAACACGATGTGTTCCTTCAGACCCATCGCATAGTTGCCACGGCCGTCGAACGACGTGCCCTTCAGGCCGCGGAAGTCCTTCACGCGCGGCAGGGCGATCGTGATCAGGCGGTCCAGGAACTCGTACATCCGGTCGCCGCGCAGGGTGACCTTGCCGCCGATGACCATGCCTTCGCGCAGCTTGAAGCCGGCGATGGAGTTGCGGGCCTTGGTCGGCACGGCCTTCTGGCCGGCGATCGCGGTCAGGTCCTTGAGGGCGGCGTTCGCCTTCTTGGAGTCGGCCACGGCTTCACCGATACCCATGTTCAGGACGATCTTGTCCAGCTTGGGCATCTGCATCGGGTTGGTGTAGCCGAACTTCTCGGACATCACCGCCTTGATGCGCTCCTGGTACTCGCTCTTGAGGCGAGGCGTATACTTGGTGTCGGCCATCAGATGACGTCTCCCGTCGTCTTGGCGAAGCGAACCTTCTTGTCGCCTTCAACCTTGAAGCCCACGCGGGTCGCCTTGCCGTTGGCGTCGGCGATCGCGACGTTCGACAGGTGAAGCGAGGCTTCCTTGTTCTTGATGCCGCCTTGCGGGTCAGCCTGGGTCGGGCGCGTGTGGCGCTGGACCATGTTGACGCCTTGCACGACGACGCGGTTTTCAGTCGGCAGAACCTTGAGCACCTTGCCGGTGCGGCCCTTGTCCTTGCCGGTCAGGACGACGACGGTGTCGCCCAATTTGATCTTGGCGGCCATGTCTACAGGACCTCCGGAGCCAGCGAGATGATCTTCATGTGGTTCTTGGCGCGCAGCTCGCGCGGAACCGGGCCGAAGATACGGGTGCCGACCGGCTCGTTCTGCTTGTTGACGATCACGGCCGCCGACTTGTCGAAGCGGATGACCGAGCCGTCACGGCGCTGGATGTCCTTGGCCGTGCGGACGACGATGGCGCGCACGACGTCACCCTTCTTCACCCGGCCGCGCGGAATCGCTTCCTTGACCGAGGCGACGATGGTGTCACCGACCGAGGCGTAGCGACGCTTCGCGCCGCCCAGCACCTTGATGCACATGACCCGGCGAGCGCCCGAATTGTCGGCCACCTCCAGGTTAGTTTGCATCTGGATCATGGGATCCGATCCTTCTTCTTACGAAGCCGAGGCGGGGGAGTCGGAGACGACTTCCCAGCGCTTCAGCTTGGACTTCGGGGCGCACTCGACGATGCGGGCCAGGTCACCGACCTTCAGGGCGTTCGCTTCGTCGTGGGCGTGATACTTCTTGGACAGGCGCACGGTCTTCTTCAGCACCGGGTGCAGCAGGGTGCGTTCGACCTTGACGACGATCGTCTTGTCGCCCTTGTCGGAGACGACCACGCCTTCGAGAATTCGTTTCGGCATCTTCGTTCCTTTAAGCCGCAGCCTGCTTCTGGCGCAGAAGCGTCGAGATGCGGGCGATGTCCTTGCGCACTTCACCCACGCGGTGGGTCTTTTCCATCTGGCCGGTGGCCGCCTGGAAGCGCAGGTTGAACTGTTCCTTCTTGAGCTTGAGCAGCTCCTCGGACAGCTGGTCGGGCGTCAGCGCCCGCAGGTCGGCGATCTTGGTCATGCCGCTTGCTCCGTGTGACCGATGCCGGCATCCAGGCGGGTGACCACCTTGGTGCGGACCGGCAGCTTGGCAGCGCCGAGACGCAGCGCCTCGCGGGCGATGTCATCCGGCACGCCGTCGATTTCAAACAGGATACGGCCCGGGTGGCAGCGCGCGGCCCAGTGGTCCACGGCGCCCTTGCCCTTGCCCATCCGCACTTCGGCCGGCTTGCCCGAGACCGGCACGTCCGGGAAGACGCGGATCCAGACGCGGCCCTGACGCTTCATCTGGCGGGTGATCGCGCGGCGGGCCGCCTCGATCTGACGCGCAGTGATCCGTTCCGGCTCCAGCGTCTTCAGGCCATACGAGCCGAAGTTCAGCGAGAAACCACCCTTGGCCGAGCCATGGATGCGGCCCTTGAAGGCCTTGCGGTATTTGGTCTTCTTCGGTTGCAGCATGACTTAGTTCTCACGTCCCCGGTCACGGCGCGGACCGCGATCACCGCGGGGGCCACGCTCGCGGCCTTCATTCGACGACGGGCCCGACGCTTCCTGGGCCCAGCGCTTGTCCTGGGCCATCGGGTCGTGCTCCAGCACCTCGCCCTTGAACACCCAAACCTTCACACCGATGATGCCGTAGGTGGTCTTGGCTTCGTAGACGCCATAGTCGATGTCCGCGCGCAGGGTGTGCAGCGGCACACGACCTTCGCGGTACCATTCCATACGGGCGATTTCCGCACCGCCCAGACGACCCGCCACATTGATCCGGACGCCCTTGGCACCCAGACGCATGGCCGATTGCATGGCGCGCTTCATGGCCCGACGGAAGGCCACGCGGCGCTCCAGCTGCTGGGCGATGTTCTCGGCGATCAGCTGGGCATCGACTTCCGGCTTGCGGACCTCGACGATGTTCAGGTGAACCTCACCTTCGGTCATCGCGGCGATGTCCTTGCGCAGCTTCTCGATGTCGGCGCCCTTCTTGCCGATCACGACACCCGGACGAGCGGCATAGATCGTCACGCGGCACTTCTTGTGCGGACGCTCGATGATGATGCGCGACACACCGGCGCCCGACAGGCGCTCACGCAGCCACTCGCGCAGCTTCAGGTCCTGGTGCAGCAGCTTGGCGTATTCGCGACCGCCGGCGAACCAGCGGCTGTCCCAGGTGCGGTTGACGCCGAGCCGCAGCCCGATCGGATTGATTTTCTGACCCATCAGGCGGCCTCGCCGGCTTCACGGACCACGATGGTGATCTCGCTGAACGGTTTCAGGATACGCGACGAGCGACCACGAGCGCGGCTCGCGAAACGCTTCATCACCAGGTTCTTGCCCACAAAGGCCTCGGCAACGATCAGGTTGTCGATGTCCAGGTTGTGGTTGTTTTCAGCGTTCGAGACGGCCGAATACAGCACCTTGCGGACGTCGGTCGCGATGCGCTTGCGGCTGAATTCCAGCTCGTTCAGCGCCTTCTGGACCGGCAGGCCACGGATCGACTGGGCCACCAGGTTCAGCTTCTGGGGGCTGATCCGGACGTTGACCAGCTTGGCGCGGGCTTCGGTCGTCGACACGCGACGGGGGTTCTTGGTCTGGGCCATCGGTTACTTCCTCTTGGCCTTCTTGTCCGCCGCGTGACCCGGGAAGGACCGCGTCGGCGAGAACTCGCCAAACTTCATGCCGACCATCTCTTCGGAGACCGACACCGGCACGTGCTTCATGCCGTTGTGCACGCCGAACGTCAGACCGACGAACTGAGGCAGGATGGTGGAGCGGCGCGACCAGGTCTTGATCACGTCCTTGCGGCCCGACGCTTGCGCGGCCTCGGCCTTCTTCAGCAGATACCCGTCGACAAACGGGCCTTTCCAGGAGGAGCGGGCCATCTTTAGCGAGCCTTCTTCACGTGGCGGCTACGGATAATGTACTTGTCCGTGGCCTTGTTCTTGCGGGTACGGGTGCCCTTGGTGTCCTTGCCCCAGGGCGTGACCGGCGTGCGGCCGCCCGAGGTCCGGCCTTCACCACCACCGTGCGGGTGGTCGATCGGGTTCATGGCGACACCGCGGACGTGCGGACGGAAGCCCATGTGGCGCTTGCGACCGGCCTTGCCCAGGTTCTGGTTCATGTGGTCGGGGTTCGACACCGCGCCCACCGTGGCCATGCAGCCGTCCAGCACCATGCGCAGTTCGCCCGAACCCAGACGAATCTGGGCGTAGCCGGCGTCGCGGCCGACCAGCTGGGCGTAGGCGCCGGCCGAACGGGCCAGCTGGGCGCCCTTGCCCGGCTTCATCTCGATGTTGTGGATGATCGTACCCACCGGCATCGAGCGCAGCGGCATGGCGTTGCCCGGCTTCACGTCGGTCTTTTCACCGGCGACCACCGTGTCGCCCGCCTTCAGGCGTTGCGGCGCGATGATGTAGGCCTTTTCGCCATCCTCATAGGTGATGAGGGCGATGAAGGCGGTCCGGTTCGGATCGTACTCCAGGCGCTCGACGGTCGCCGACTGGAACTTGCGACGCTTGAAGTCGATCTTGCGGTACAGGGTCTTGGCGCCGCCACCGCGGAAGCGGACGGCCACGCGACCACCGGCACCGCGACCGCCGGACTTGGTCAGACCTTGGGTCAGCGACTTCTCCGGACGCCCCTTGTGGAGCTCCGAACGGTCGATCAGCACCAGGGCGCGGCGGCCCGGCGACGTCGGATTATATGTCTTCAGAGCCATTGGTTCAGAGCCCCGTGGTGACGTCGATCGACTGGCCCTCGGCCAGCGTCACGATCGCTTTCTTGATGTCGACCCGACGGCCCTGAATGCCGCGGAAGCGCTTGGTCTTGCCCTTTTGGACCAGGGTGTTGACCTTGACGACGCTGACCTTGAACAGGCTTTCGACCGCCGCGGCGATCTCGTCCTTCGAGGCCGTGCCGGCCACGCGGAAGACGACCTTGTTCTGCTCGGACAGGATCGTCGCCTTTTCGGTGATGATCGGCGACAGGATGGTGTCGTAGTGTTTGGCGGTGGGTTGAGCGCCGGCCATTACGCGGCCTCCTTCTCAGAGAAGCGCGCCTCGATGGCCTCGACGGCCGCCTTGGTCAGCACCAGCTTGTCGGCCCGCAGGATGTCAAAGACGTTCAGGCCGGCGTTCGGCAGCACGTCGATGTGCGGGATGTTGCGCGCCGCCAGACCGAAGCCGGTGTCGACTTCCGGACCAGCGATGATCAGGGCCTTGGTCCAGCCCAGCTTGCCGAACTGCTCACGCAGCTTGGCGGTCTTGGGCTCCTTGACCGAGACGCTGTCGACCACGATCAGGTCGCCCGAGACGACCTTGGACGACAGGGCGTGGCGCAGGGCCAGGGCGCGGACCTTCTTCGGCAGCGAGAAGCCGTGGTCGCGAACGACCGGGCCGAAAGCGCGCGAGCCGCCCACGAACTGCGGCGCACGCCGCGAGCCGTGACGGGCGCCGCCGGTGCCCTTCTGCTTGTACATCTTCTTGCCGGTGCGCGAGTTTTCGTTGCGCGTCTGGACCTTGTGGGTACCGGCACGGCGCTTGGCCAGCTGCCAGTTCACATAGCGGGCCAGCAGGTCGCCGCGGATGTCGGTGATGCCGAACACGGCATCCGACAGCTCCACGTCGCCCGAGGCCTTGCCGTCGAGTTTGATGACCGAGAGCTTCATTACGCTTCACCGCCTTCTTGGGTCTCGGCGACGGGCGCGTCCTCGGCCGGGGTTTCGGCAGGCGCCTCGGCGGCGGCCTTGGCCGACTTCACGGCACCGGGGAACGGAGCATCGGCCGGACGGGCCTTCTTGATGGAGTCGCGAACCTTGACGTAGCTGCCGTCGTGACCCGGGACAGCGCCCTTGATCAGGATCAGGCCGCGGTCGGCATCGACGCGGAACACAGTCAGGTTCTGCAGGGTGACGGTTTCCTGACCCAGGTGACCCGCCATCTTCTTGCCGGCGAAGGTCTTGCCCGGATCCTGACGGTTACCCGTCGAACCGTGCGAACGGTGCGAGACCGACACACCGTGGGTGGCACGCAGACCGCCGAAGTTCCAGCGCTTCATGGCGCCCGCGAACCCCTTACCGATGGTCTGGCCCTGGATGTCCACGGTCTGGCCGGCGATGAAGTGGTCCGCCGTCAGCTCGGCACCGACGTCCAGCAGCGCGTCTTCCGACACGCGGAACTCGGTGACGATCCGCTTCGGCTCGACCTCGGCCTTGGCGAACACGGTCCGCTGGGCCTTGTTGGTCCGCTTGGCCTTGCGGGCACCGGCACCCAGTTGCAGGGCGACATAGCCGTCCCGGTCCTTGGTGCGTTGGCCCACGACCTGGCAGCCGTCCAGCTGCAGCACGGTCACAGGAACGTGCGCGCCATCTTCAGCGAAGATACGCGTCATTCCCAGCTTCTTGGCGATCACGCCCGTTCTTTGCGCGTCCTGGCGCATCGGATCCCGCCTCTTCTTCTTAAATCTTGATCTCGACGTCCACACCAGCGGACAGGTCGAGCTTCATCAGCGCGTCCACGGTCTGCGGGGTGGGGTCGACGATATCGAGAACACGCTTGTGCGTGCGGATTTCAAACTGCTCGCGCGACTTCTTGTCGACGTGCGGCGAACGGTTCACGGTGAACTTTTCGATCAGGGTCGGCAGCGGGATCGGACCACGGACGGTCGCCCCGGTGCGTTTCGCAGTATTGACGATTTCGCGCGTCGAAAAGTCGAGGACGCGATGATCGAAGGCCTTGAGCCTGATGCGGATGCTTTGATCCATATCGGTCGTATTTCCCAAGCAGGCGAACCTGCGTCCCTGTGAACCATTTCAAAGACCGGAGTCTTCAGGCCGAAGCCCTCAGAGTACGCACGTCCGCAAAAACGAGCGGCCCACGCAGTTACCCGCGAAGGCCGTTTAAGTCCTGGATCGCTGCAAAGAACAGGGTCTCAGGTCGTTCCTGCGGACCGCGTCTGCACTTCATACTCACGCGAAGTGCACAGCCGGTCCAACAAGAGTGCGGGCTTATGCCGTTCGATTCCGCCTGCGTCAAGGGCAGAATCCGACGGATGTCAGTGGCGGATGGAGATATCTCCTGCCCCCAGCACCGAACGGCTGACCCGGCCGGTGACCCGGTCGATATCCACGTCGCCCGCGCCGACGATCGAGACATCCAGATCGCCCACGGTACCCCGGAACTCCACGTCCCCGGCGCCGGCGATCGAAATGTCCATGGTCGGGGCATTGCCACCCCGGATCAGCAGGTCACCGGCGCCGGCCACCGACAGATCGACCGGACCATTCACGCCGGCGATCTCCACATCGCCCGATCCCCCGATGGAAATGTCGAGGTCACGGGTGGCTCCGGCCCGGACATCGCCCGACCCGCCGATGCTGATGTTCAGGGCGCCGGAGGTGCCGATGATCGAGTCGCCCGAGCCCACGAGCGACAGGTCCACCTGCCCATCGACATTGGCGACCATCCAGTCGCCGCAGCCGGCATTGCCGAAGTCGACACTGCGTGCGCCCCGGCCAACCGTTCCATAGACCGCGCCCGATACGCCCAGATCCACGTCACGCGGCGCATGGATCACGATCAGCGGGGCGTCTTCCAGATTGATGCGGCCCTTGCCCCGTACATCGACCGAGGCACCCTCGCCCGGCTGGGAGCCCCCGGCCCGGCCCGAGCGGCAGCTGCGGATGGCCCGGCGCGGAAGATTGCCCTCGATCTCGATCCGGTCGCCCCGGCGACGGACGGTAGGCGTCGGCAAATCGGCACGGCCCTGATCGATCTCGACCGCCACGTCGGAGCGGTCCTCGACCAGCACGATGACGCGGGCCACGGCGTTCTCGATCCTCACGTCCTGGGCCTGGGCCGTCCCGGCCAGCGCGGTCGTCGACAGCAGGGCAGCGGTCAGGATGTATGCGGCTTTCATAAGAGGTCCTCCCTGTTCCAATGACGGGAAGGATGCCCCCTCGGGACGGCCGATGTCATTTTAACTCGAGGTCATGACTCCGAATTAATACGCCCTGCACCGTCCACCGCGCCCACGGCGGGCTCGAACTCCCGCTCGAAGCTGGCGATCCGGTCGGGCATGACCTTCAGCTTGCGCAGCACCTGCGCCGCCGCCCAGCGCACCGCCAGACCCGGCAGTCCCACACGATCGGTCGACACCGGCCTCAGCCCCCTCGCCCGCGCCACGGCATGGGTATAGAGCGCACCATTCCTCAGCCGCGTGGGCCAGGTCTGGAACTCGACTGACAGGGACACACAGAAGCGGTCGAGGTTCTCTACCCGGTGCGGCGCATAGAAGGGCCAGGTCAGCGCCTGTCCCGGCTCCAGATCCACCACCTGGGCATCGCTCTCGAAGCTGCGGGCATAGGGCACCTCTTCGGTCGTCTGTCGGGCGACCACCTGCTCCATGGCGACCTCGGGCAGGTGCAGCTCGTCACCCGGATAGACGAACACCCGCTTGCGCCCGCGCATGTGAAACAGCATCACGCCGGCCGCATCGAAGTGATAGGGCACGCGCGCCTTCGGCGACGACAGGATCAACTGCCCTGCCCGGCGGATCGCCTTCAGTCCCGGATAGCTGGCCTGGACGGTGTCGAACTCGGCCATGGCGGCCTGCCACAGCTCGGGCCAGCCCCGCTCCACCGAGCGCAGGTTCACCCAAAGGCGCCCCTGCTTGATGGCGTCCAGCAGGTCCGCGCCCGACAGGCGCCCGCGCGCCCCGGTCCGCAGACGGGCCTGACCGTCGTCGTCATAGTCATAGAGGTTGATGTCGAACAGATCGGCGGGATAGCGGTCCAGCAGGGCCGCCAGCGCCTCGTCCGAAGCAAAGCCCTGATCGACCAGGGCATGCGGATGCACCTCGCCCTTTTCGATGGGGCCGGTGTAGCGGGTGCGGGCGGTCTTCTGCAGCATGGCGTCCTCCGCCGGGGGTCAGGCCGAAGCCGTCAGGATGTCGGGCGTCTTGCGCAGGGCCGACCGCGCCGCGACCGCCAGACCCCGCGCACGCGCCAGTCCATCGACCTCGCAGGCCTCGATGGCCGCCCAGCGCCGACGCAGGCTGGTGCGCAGCGCCTCGGCCCGACCGGCACCGGCCAGTCCGCCCAGCGTAGCCAATGCGGCCCCGCCCAGCGTCGCCGTCAGGCCAGGCTTCTGGATCACCGCCTCGCGCAGGCTCTGCGACGCATTGCAGAAATACTTCTTGTAGTGCTCACCCCCGAAGCCGAAGTCGAACACCCGGTATCCGAGTTCCGATCCCTGCCGCATGGTCTCCAGACTCAGCAGCACCCCCGGCGAACAGCGCGCCAGCCCCGGCACATAGGTCGGGAACCAGAAGTGATAGTGGCTGTCGGCGTGCATGGAATATTCCAGCGCACAGATCTGGTCGCCGGCCTTCAGCACGGCGATAGAGGCCCCGAAGTCACCCTCGGACTGCATCAGCGCCTGCAACAGCCGACCGGTCCAGCCACAGGCGAACACATCGTGCAGACCGCTGCGGCGATACTGCTCGCGCTTCAACCCGATGATCCGCTCCAGAAGCTCGGGATCGCGCAGGCCCAGCTGCACCTCGACCGGCCCCAGCTCGGCCTCCAGGCTGCGCCGGGCGCGCTCCTTGTCCTTGAAGTACTTGCCCTGGGCGGTGCGCCGCTCGGCATACCAGGGCTCAAAGCCCTCGTCCGGCAGGACGGCCATGACCGCCTGGCGGGCTTCACCGGCCCCGCACGGCCCGACCCACCCGCTGACGTTCAGCCGCTTGCCATCCAGAAGTTCGGCCACATGCGCCAGGGTCGGCGCCGTGTCCGGATGGCTGATGATGCCGTGATAGTCATTCATCGGCGCGGCCAGCGGCTGGATCGCCCCGCCGCGCGTCTGGTGCGGGAAGAAGCCGACGACCTCGTCGCCCCGGTGCAACACCGCCACCCGGGCGCCGGGCGTGACCTCTGCCGCAATGCGGGTGAACTCGGTCCGGAAATACGGGCTGGACAGCGCCGGGTTGGCCTGACGCATCGCGTCCCACAGCTGCCAGTGATCCGCCGACAGTCGCTCGACCGCCAGCATTTCGACCTTCAGACCCGTGCCCATAGCCGCTCCATCATCCCCTTCGGTCGCGCGCAGCACGCACCGCTTCACACGCGAGACTAGACTCGCAGCCTTGAATCGAAGTTGAGAGCCATGGTGAACGGGGCCTTATCCATGTTCGCTCGACGGGAGCCGCGTGGCGACCTTGAGCGTTCATGCCCTGCCGGGCACTGTTGCCCATCGACGGAGTCCGACATGACCGATCCCCGCCCCGACAACCGCTCCACCGAAAACGAGGACCTGCGCCCCGATCACGACGGCGAGCCGCCGCGCCCGGCCACCGAGCCGCGGGGCTCCAAGGGCTCCAGCAACTCGGGCGAGACCGAGACCGATCCGGCCACGGGCGAAGAGAACTGATGCGTCAGGCCGCTGCCGTCGCCGCCCTGCTGGTGCCCCTCGCGCTCGGGGCATGTTCCACCGGCATGACGACCACGTCCATCCGGGCCTTCGATGTCCCGGCCGCCTGTCCGGTTGCGGGGGCGGTTTTCCACGAGAATGGCGCGCTCGACCGCAGCCGGGCCGCGCTGGCGTCGGGCGAGCTGACCATTCTGGCGGTCGGCTCGTCCAGCATCGAGGGCGTGGGCGCCAGCGCCCGTGAGCTGTCCTATGTGCCGCTGGTCGAGGCGGGCCTCCGCGAAGCCTTCCCCTCCGCGACAGTCACCGTGGTCAATCGCGGTATCGGCGGAGAGACGACCGCCGACACCGTCAACCGCCTCAAGACCGAGATCGACGCCCACCACCCGGACCTCGTCCTCTGGCAGCTGGGCACCAACGACATGCTGCGTGACCTGACCCTCGCCCAGGTCGTCGCCGACTTCGACCGGGGCCGCGACATCCTCGATGCCGCGGGCGTCGACGTCGTGCTGATCGATCCCCAGCGCCTGCCGGAGCAGACTGAAAACGCCGGCTTCCGCGGGCGCAACGCCCTGCTGTCGGGCGTGTCGGGCACCATCACCTATCTGGGCGAGCGCGAAGGCTATGCCGTGGCCCAGCGGTTCATTCCCATGTCGGGCTGGGGGGCCCTGCCCCACGGCGGCGTCGGCCCCGACGACCTGCACCTCAACGACGCCGGCTATGCCTGCTGGGCCGCCCAGACCGTGACCGGCCTTAGCGCCGCACTTCGCTGAAAGGCGCGGAACGGCCGCGCGCGGCAGGGGTTGGACAGGTCCCTCTCCCGGAGCCCGTTCATGATCATCCGCCGTCGCCGTCCGCTCGCCCTCGCTGCCGCCTTCCCCTTGCTCGCCCTGGCGGCGTGCGGCGACGATACGCGCGACCGCTCCCCGCCAGAGGCCGGCAGCCCCGCGCGCGACGAATCCTCGCGCCTGCGCCAGTCGATCGAAGCGGCGACCTACGCGCCGCCCGCTCCCGAACAGGACGAGGCGACCTCCACCGGGGAAGCCGATACTGGCGACACCGCGTCGCGCGGCGGCGCGGTTTCCGGCGAGCTGCCGGACGAGGCGCGTCCCGACCCGGCCATGGTCCGGGTCCAGATCCTGCTCGACCGCACCCGTTTCTCGCCCGGCATCGTCGACGGGCTGGGGGGCGAGAACACCCGTCAGGCCATCGCCGCCTTTGAGGAGGCCAACGGCATGGACGTCGACGGCGAGCTGGACGCCGCCGTGTTCGAACGCCTGACCACGGGCGACACCGCCCGGGTGCTGACCGACTACACGATCACCCAGGCCGACGTCGCCGGCCCCTTCATCGGTACCGTGCCCGAGGACCTTGCGGACATGGCCGGGCTCGAGACCGTCGGCTACACCGGTCCGCTCGAGGCCCTGGCCGAGAAGTTTCACATGAGCGAAGCCCTGCTCGAGGCGCTCAATCCGGGCGTCGATTTCGGGCGTGCGGGCCAGACCATCGTGGTCGCCTCGACCGGCCAGCCGGCGCTGGACGGCAAGGTCGCCCGCATCGTCGTCAGCAAGGCTGAAAGCGCGGTGCGTGCCTTTGATGCCGAGGGCCGGCTGCTCGCCTTCTACCCGGCCACCATCGGCAGCGGCGACACTCCCTCTCCGTCCGGCACCCACACGGTGCGGGCCGTCGCCCCCCGCCCCAACTACACCTACGACCCGTCGCGGGTCAGCTATGGCGAAGGCGGCAGCAAGGTGATCGTGCCCCCGGGCCCGAACAACCCGGTCGGCTCGGTCTGGATCGATCTGTCGAAGGACACCTACGGTATCCACGGCACGCCCGAGCCTGCGGAGATCGGCAAGACCGCCTCCAGCGGCTGTGTGCGCCTGACCAATTGGGACGCCGAACAGCTGGCCGACGCGGTCGAACAGGGCGTCCAGGTGCGCTTCACCTAGGCCCCCCGGGGTCGAGGCTCGCGTACCAGTCGGCATAGGGCGTCGTCCGCGCCATATGCCGATTGAGGTCCGGCGCCCCGTCTGTCCACCAGACTGGACCGCGCTCGCCCAGCGCGATCTTGGCCGCGTCCACCGCCTGTCCGGCCCCCGCCAGCGCCTCGCGGTCGCCCGCCTTTCGGGCTCGGCCCACCTCGCGGCGGGCGGCCATGAGCGCCTTGACCAGCGGGGCTTTCTCCTCGGGCGACAGCGCAGGGTTGGTCGTGCGCCACAGACGACCGCGCACCACGAAGTAGCGGCCATCGGGTGTGGTCGGATAGCGCTTCATCCACCCCCAACGAAAACGGCCCCCGGATTGCTCCGGGGGCCGTTCCGTCTTTCAGCCGTGGGGGCTGATTACTCGGTGATCTTCGACACGACGCCGGCACCAACCGTGCGGCCGCCTTCGCGGATGGCGAAGCGGAGCTTCTCTTCCATGGCGATCGGGGTGATCAGCTCGAC
>NZ_JAGHQP010000028.1 GCF_017744255.1 Brevundimonas sp. A19_0
TCGATCCCCTGACGATCAGGCCGGACGATTGGCGAGGCCGACCATCGGGTGACCGTGGAGACGGTTGAAGGGGCCGTTGGGACGGTATGTGCGACGAGGTGGTGCTACAGCCTCGGGACAGTGAACTGACTGTAGGGGCACGCTTTTTCGACGGTCTCTTGGAAACCGTGTGTAGCAGCGTGGTGTCAGAATTCTCGCCTGATCCTGTCCAAACCCTTGTGGAACAAGGATTTGGTGGAGCCGAGGGGAGTCGAACCCCTGACCTCGTCATTGCGAACGACGCGCTCTACCAACTGAGCTACGGCCCCGATCCATGCTCGGGCACAGGCGAGCGCGGGACATAGGCGGGCAGGGCTTGTGGTGTCAATGGCATCGTGCGTCAGCTCGCCCTTGGACGCCGCGACCGGCTCAGGCTAGAAGCGGTCAACCGATACCCCGTCATTGCCAAAAAGGATCGACATGGGCACCGCCATCGCCGGCTTCATCTGCTTTCTGGTCGACTCCGTCTTCATGCTCCTGTGGCTGGCGATCATCGTTTCGGCAGTGATGAGCTGGCTGTTCGCCTTCGATGTGATCAACTATCGCAACCGGTTCGTGGCCCAGCTGGCCCACTTCCTGGACAGCATCACGGCCCCGATCCTGGCCCCGTTGCGGAGCATCATCCCGTCGCTGGGCGGGATCGACATCACCCCCATCATCGCCCTTCTGATCATTTCCGGCATCCGCAGCTACCTCCTGCCGGCCAGCTGCACGGCCCTCTATCAGTTGCTGGGCGGATTCTGATGCATCGGGGACACGCGGGGGTGCTTCCTTGCGGCGCCCCGAACGCCTAAGGTGCCCCTCCCCCGGCGCCCCGGCGCCCACGAATTTCGAAGGTCATGACCACGATCAGGACGGTCGCCATCATCGGCGCGGGACAGATGGGATCGGGCATTGCCCAGGCGGTGGCCCTCGGGGGCTATGCGGTCAGCCTGTATGACGTGGACCCCGCACGCCTGCCGCTGGCGCATGGGGTGATTGCCGAAAGCCTGGCCCGCCGCGTCGAACGCGACGACCTGTCGGCCGACGAGGCCCAGGCTGTCCTGGGACGCATCACCGACGCCCCGGACCTGGAGGCGGCGGGGCGTGCAGATCTGGTGATCGAGGCTGCGGTCGAGGACGAGGCGGTCAAGACCGAGATCCTCAAGTCGCTGACGCCCCATCTGGGAGCGGAGACGCTTGTTGCGTCCAACACCTCGTCCATCTCGATCACGCGGCTGGCCTCGGCCACTGACCGCCCCGATCGCTTCATCGGCCTGCACTTCATGAAGCCGGCCCCGGCGATGCGTCTGGTCGAGATCATCCGGGGCATCGCCACTTCGGCCGGCACCTATGAAGCGGCGGTCGCCTTCGCCGAATCGCTGGGCAAGACGACGACCAATGCCGAGGACTTCCCGGCCTTCATCGTGAACCGCATTCTGGTGCCGATGATCAATGAGGCGATCTACACCCTGTACGAGGGCGTGGGCGGCGTGGCCTCGATCGACAAGGCGCTCAAACTGGGGGCCAATCACCCGATGGGCCCGTTGGAACTCGCCGACTTCATGGGTCTGGACGTCGTTCTGGCCATCATGAATGTGCTGTACGACGGGCTGGCCGACAGCAAATACCGTCCCTGCCCGCTGCTGGTGAAATACGTCGAGGCCGGCTGGCTGGGCCGCAAGTCCGGGCGCGGCTTCTACGACTACTCCGGCGAGACCCCGGTGCCGACCCGATGAAGACCCGCTTCGAACGCCCCGAGGATCTGCCCGGCCAGCGCCAGGTGACCTGGCGCCCCTCCGGGGGCTGGATCGCGCTGGCAGCCGTGCTCGGCATCGCCTGGCCGCCACTGATCCTGACCTTCATCAAATGGCCGCCCCAGACCTGGATCGACGGTCTCAATACGGACTGGCGCATTCTGGTGCTGGCCGTGGGAGTGGTGGCCGTGCCGGCCTGTCTGTGGCTGCTGGCCAAGGAGCGCGAGCGCACCGGACGCCCCGCGACCCGGCTGGGGATCGTGTGGCGCTTCATGTTCTACGGAGGGCTGCTGGCGGCGGCCCTGCAGGCCTTCAATGCCCTTGTCCTGTCGGGCATCGGCGCCGCCCGCTCGGCCGATATCGGTCAGGCTCTGGGCTATGCCGAAACCGCCCTGCTGATCTTCGGCGTCGGCGGGGTGCCGCTCGCGATCCTGGTCGGTATCAGCTACGCCCTGTGGGCGGGTCTGTGCGCCGCCTTCCTCGCCTTCATGCCCCGCAATGCGCCGGTCCGGAACCGGCTGGGTGTCATGGGATCCGACGCCGGCTAAGGCTGCGCGCGAGATTACAGGGAATTTAGTTTTCCGAACGCGCTGCGACTGCGAACCTGTCGCGACGGGTTCACGCCGGGGGGCACCACCATGACCACTGCAGATCTGCACAGCGGGCCGGGCCTGGACGAGCTTCGGCCCGTCGCGCCCAAGGACCGCATCTTCAACCTCGACATGCTGCGGGGGTGGGCCATCCTGGGCATTCTGGCGGTCAATGCCATCGCCTTTGCCTGGCCGGCCGCCCTGACCATGGCCGAGGCGCCGCCCCCCCTCAATGCGAGCCATGCCGACACGATCGGCGTCTGGGTCATTGACGTCTTCTTTGCCGACAAGATGCGGACGCTGTTCACCCTTCTGTTCGGGGTCTCCGTCTTTCTGGTGGGCGGCGAGCGCAGCGATCTGGACCGGGGCGCCCTGCTCCGGCGCCGTCTGGGCTGGCTGGCCCTGATCGGCGCCCTGCACGGGGCGATGCTGTGGTTCGGTGACATCCTGCTGCTTTATGCCGTCTCCGGCTTCATCTTCCTGATGTTCCGGTCTTGGTCGGCCCGGCGCCTGCTCTGGGTCGGCGGAGGCGTGACCCTGCTCTGGGCCCTTCTCGCCATCGGGATGTACTGGGGGATGGCCAATCTACCCCCCGAGTTCGCGAGCAAGATGGCGGAGGGAATGCCGACCGCGAAACCGGATCAGATCCAGGCGACTGTCGATACCTACCGTTCCGGCTGGCCGGCCGGGTGGATCGCCAATTTTATGGTCTGGATCAAGTTCCTGTTCCCGATGGCGATCATGACCGTCGTGACGGTCCCCCTCATGATGCTCGGTCTGGGCCTCTACAAGTCGGGCTACCTGACCGGCCAGTCGCCGATGTGGGTCTATCTGACCGTTCTGGTCGTCGGGGGCACCAATCTGGCGCTGTCCGCGATCTGGGGCTGGCAGGCCGCCATGGCGCCGGACGGGGTCGACCCGACCGGCGGCTGGGCCCACGCCTCGACCGGCGCCGCGCCGCTGGTCACTCTCTTCTATGTCACCGCCCTCATCCTGCTGACGAAGTTCGGGCTGAAGGCCGTGACCGCCGTGTTCGTGCCGGTCGGTCGTATGGCCTTCACCAACTATCTGACCCAGACCCTGATCATGGTGACCCTCTACTATGCGCCCTGGGGGCCGTTGTGGTTCGGCACGCATACGACCTCGCAGATGTGGATGGTCGTGGGCGTGATCTGGGTGGCCCAGCTGCTGTGGTCGCCCCTGTGGCTGTCCATGTTCCGCATGGGACCGCTGGAGTGGCTCTGGCGCTGCCTGACCTATGGCCGGATGGTGCGCCTGTCGAAGGGCGGGGACTGACCGGCGGCCGCATTGCGGGACGGGGGGCGATGGCGTAATCGCCCCCCATGAGCACCGACACGCCCGATGATGCCCCGAACGCCGAACCCGCCCGTCCCGAAGCGCGGGGCCCTCGGGGATTTCAGGATCGTCGTGGACCCGACCTGATCGCCGAACGCCGCATCGTCGAGCGCGTCTCGGCCGTCTATGAGCGGTGGGGCTTCGAGCCGCTCGAGACCTCGGCCTTTGAGTATGCCGACGCCCTCGGCAAATTCCTGCCCGACGCCGACCGCCCGAACGAGGGTGTGTTCGCCCTGCAGGACGACGACGACCAGTGGATGGCCCTGCGCTACGACCTGACGGCGCCGCTCGCCCGCTATGCCGCCCAGAGCTGGGAGACCCTGCCCAAACCGTTCCGGCGCTATGCCTTCGGGCCCGTCTGGCGCAATGAAAAGCCGGGCCCCGGCCGGTTCCGTGAGTTCATCCAGTGCGACGCCGATACAGTCGGCTCGGACCGCCCCGAGGCGGATGCGGAAATCCTGGCCCTCGCGGTCGAGGGGCTGACGGCGGCGGGGCTGGACCGCGACCAGGCCCAGATCAAGGTCTCGAACCGCAAGCTGTTCGACGGCCTGTTCACGGCCGGCGGCATCGACGACCCGGCCCGGCGCCTGACCGCGCTCCGGGCTATCGACAAGTTTGACCGCCTCGGCTGGGAGGGCGTCGCCGCCCTTCTGGGCGAGGGCCGTCTGGACGAGTCGGGTGACTATACAAAGGGGGCCCAGCTGCCCGGGCCGCTGATCGGCACGATCGAGCGCTTCCTCGCGTCGGCGGGCGACGCCGCCCTCAGCCGGGCCGACACCCTGTCCGCGATCGCCCGCGCCGGCGATCTGGGGGCGGAGGGAGATCAGGCCCTGAAGGAGCTGCAGGCCGTCGACACGGCGCTGGGCCTGATGGGCGTCGATGAGGCGGCCGTCCGGTTCGACCCGACCGTGGTCCGCGGGCTCGAGTATTACACCGGCGTGGTGTTCGAGGCCGAACTGCTGCTGCCCACCACCGACGAGAAGGGCCGGCCGGTGCGCTTCGGCTCGATCGGGGGCGGCGGGCGCTATGATGATCTGGTCGCGCGTTTCACGGGCCAGAGCGTGCCGGCGACGGGCTTTTCCTTTGGTGTCTCGCGCCTTGCCGCCGCCCTGCGCGCCAGCGGCCGGGACCCGGCGGGCGAGGTGCGCGGGCCGGTCGTGGTGATCGCCTTCTCGGACACCGACATGGCCCACTATCTGGGCGCGGTGGCCGAACTGCGCGCCGCCGGCATCGCAGCCGAACTCTATCTCGGCCGCGCAGGCATGAAGGCCCAGATGAAATATGCCGACCGTCGCGGCGCGCCCGTGGCGGTCCTGCTGGGCGGCGACGAGATCGCCTCGGGACAGGTGACCCTCAAGGACCTCGACGCCGGACGCCGGCTGTCGCAGGCGGTCTCGGACAATGCCGAATGGAAACAGGCGCGTCCGGGGCAGCAGACCCTGCCGAGAAGCGAGATGGTGGCCGCCATCCGGGCCATTCTCGAAGGATCGTCAATAAGCGGCTGATCCGGAGGCTGACTTATCGACGATCAGTCAAGAAAATGGCGGATTTCGCCTTGGCTTTGATTGACTTGGCCGGTCCGGATCGTATGAATGAACCACTCGAAGCGCGCGACGCGGTGCGACGCGCAAACTTCGTAGGCGTTTCGGGGAGGAAACGTCCGCTCCTAGACGAGCGAGAAGAAGCCCGCCGCGATGTATCCCCCGCGGCGGGCTTTTTTCATGCCTGAAACCCAACGCGCGCCAGGTCACCTTGAAGGCGGCCCTCTGCGCCCATGAAAAAGGGGGCCGCCCCTGCGGGCAGCCCCCTCTTCCGGTCTGCGATGGCGACTACCAGAGGCGGACGCGTTCTTCCGGGGTCAGATAGTATTTGTCGCCCGGCTGGACGTTGAAGGCCTCGTACCAGGCGTCGAGGTTGCGCACCGGCCCGATCACCCGGAACTGGGCGGGCGAGTGCGGATCGGTCGCCACCTGGTTCTTCAGGGCTTCATCGCGGTACTTGCTGTTCCACACCTGGGCCCAGCCCAGGAACACCCGCTGGGTACCCGTGGTGCCGTCCAGGATCGGGGCTTCCTCGCCGTCCAGCGACAGCTGATAGGCCGCCAGACCCAGGGTGATGCCGGCCAGGTCACCGATGTTCTCACCCATGGTCAGGGCCGGACGCACCGGATAGCCGGGCAGCGGCTCATAGGTGCCGTACTGCTCGCCCAGCATTTCGGCGCGGGCCTCGAAGCGCTCGGCGTCGGCGGCCGTCCACCAGTCGCGCAGCACCCCGTCGCCGTCCGACTTGCGGCCCTGGTCGTCGAAGCCGTGGCCGATCTCGTGACCGATCACGCCGCCGATGGCGCCATAGTTGACGGCCGGGTCAGCGTGCGGGTCGAAGAAGGGCGGCTGCAGGATGGCGGCCGGGAAGACGATCTCGTTCTTGGTCGAGTTGTAATAGGCGTTCACGGTCTGCGGGGTCATGCCCCACTCGTCGCGATCGACCGGACCGTCCATGCGGCCCAGCTGGTACTGCCAGCGGAAGGCGCCGGCGCGCTCGACATTGCCGACCAGATCATCGGCGCGAACCTCCATGGCGGAATAGTCGCGCCACTTGTCCGGATAGCCGATCTTCACGGTGAAATTGTCGAGCTTGTAGAGCGCCTGCTCCTTGGTCTCCTCACCCATCCAGTCCAGCTGGCGGATGCGGCCGGCCAGGGCCACGCGCAGGTTGGCGACCAGCTCTTCCATCATCGCCTTGGATTCGGCGGGGAAGTATTCGGCCACATAGATACGGCCGAAGGCCTCGCCCATCACGCCTTCCGAGAAGCTGACGGCGCGCTTGTCGCGGGCGCGTTGTTCCGGCTGACCCGACAGGTCGCGGCCGCGGAACTCCCACTGGGCATCCGAGAAGCGTTGCGACAGATAGGGGGCCATGTCGTCGACGGTGCGGAACGCCTGCCAGGCCTGCAGCACCGGCATCGGCGCATCGGCGAAGATCTGGGCGATCTTGGGCAGGGCCGTGTCCTGACGGACCACCAGACGCTCGATGCCGCCCAGACCCGCCGCATTCAGATAGCCGGCCCAGTCAAAGCCCGGCGCGGCCGAAGCCAGCTCGGCCGGGGTGAAGGGGTTGTAGGTCTCGTCGCGGTTGCGGTTCTGCTCGGGGGTCCAGTGCGCCTCGGCGATCTGCGACTCCAGATCGACGATCTGTTGCGCCGTTTCAGCGGGATCCTCCCAGCCGATCATGGTCAGCATACGCTCGACATAGGCGAGGTACAGCTCCTTCTTGTCGGCGTAGCGCTCGTCCAGATAGTAGCTGCGGTTCGGCAGGCCGAGGCCCGACTGGCTGGCATAGGTGATGTAGCGGTCGGGGTTCTTGGCGTCGTCGCCGATGCCGATGCCGAAGAAGGAGCTGCCGAAGCGGCCCTGGGTGCCGCCCATATAGACAGCCATGGCGTCATGGCTGTCGATCGCGCGGATCGCGGCCAGATAGGGCTGCAGCGGCTGGGCATCCAGCGCCTCGATCCGGTCGGTGTCCATATAGGAGCGGTAGAGGTCGGCGATCTTGCGCTCGTCCGTGCCGGCGGCCAGCGACGGATCGGCGACCAGGGTGTCGATCATCACCTTCAGGCGGTTGTCCGAGAGTTCGCGCAGCAGGGCGAACGAGCCGTACGAGGTGCGGTCGCCCGGGATCTCGATCTGATCAAAGGCCAGGCCGTTGGCATAGCGGAAGAAATCATCGCCCGGCGCGACGCTCAGGTCGCGGGCGGCGAGGTCGAAGCCCCAGGTGCCGTAGCGCGGCGCATCCGTGCCCTTCCAGCCCGAACCGGCCGGATCCTGGCCCACGCTCGGGAACAGGGAGAAGACGGTGCAGGCCTCGTCCATACACTCGTGCTGGTGGCCGTCGTCGAAGGTGTGCATCTGCTGGGCGAAGGTGGCCGTCGCCGGCAGCATCAGGGCACCGACAGCGGCACCGATCAGAAGGCGTTTCATTCTCGAACCTCTCGAATTGACGCGGGAAGGCCGCGCCCGGAAATTTCCAGTTCCGGACCCTAGAGCCCCCTCGCAGGGATGCTCCTTAAAAAAAATTCATGATCGGCGGCCCGTCCAGCTTCGCCGTGGGTTTCGCGAGGGCTGGGGGCTGCTGTATGCACGGCGGATGGCTCCTCCCCACGGCGATGCGTCCGAGTACAAGGACCTGCTGGTCTTCCTCGCAGCGGCCGGTGTGGTCGTGCCCCTGTTCAACCGGATCAAGATCAGTCCGGTGCTCGGCTTTCTGGCCGCCGGTGTGCTGCTGGGGCCCGACGGACTGGGCCGGTTTGCCGATGACGCGCCCTGGCTGGCGTGGCTGGGCTGGCTGACGCTCGATGATCGCGACCAGATCGCCCAGCTGTCGGAGCTGGGCGTCGCCTTCCTGCTGTTCATGATCGGTCTGGAACTGTCGTGGGAACGGCTGAAGTCCATGCGGCGGCTGGTATTCGGCCTGGGGCTCAGCCAGATCGCCCTTGCCACAGCGGTGATCGCGGCCGGATTCATGCTCACCGGACAGACCTTCGTCTCCGCCATGGTGCTGGGCATGGGGCTGGCCCTGTCCTCGACCGCCGTCGTCATGCCGGTGCTGGCCGAACGGAAGCGGCTGCACGGCACGGCCGGGCGCGCGACCTTTTCGATCCTGCTGGCGCAGGACATGGCGGTCGCCCCCATCCTGATCACTGTGACCGTGCTGGCGACGCTGGCGCAGAGCGGCGGGGACCTGAATCCGGCGGTGCTGGGCGCGGCCCTGCTGACGCTGGCGCCGGCGGCCATCGGTCTGGCGGGGCTGATCCTGCTGGGGCGGCTGGTCCTGCGCCCCATGTTCAAGTCGGTCGCCCGGGCGCGGGCGCGCGGTCAGGGACAGGAGATGTTCGTCGCCGCCAGCCTGCTGGTGGTAGTGGCTGCGGGTCTGGCCGCCCAGGCCGTTGGCCTGTCCATGAGTCTGGGGGCCCTGGTCGCGGGGGTGCTGCTCGCCGAGACCGAGTTCCGGCGCGAGGTCGAGATCTCGATCGACCCCTTCAAGGGCCTGCTGCTTGGCGTGTTCTTCATCGGCGTGGGCAGCGGCCTCGACATCGATGCCATTGTCGCCGATCCGCTGGGCGTCATTGCGCTGGCCGTCGCCATCACCGTGGCCAAGATCGGCGTCATCTTCACCCTCGCCCGCCGATGGGGGCTGGGGCCGCTGGCCGCGCTTGAGACGGCGCTGGTGCTGGGCCCGGCCGGGGAGTTCGCCTTCGTTATCCTGACGGCCGGCATGGTCGAGGGGGTGGCCCCGCCCGGCATCACCCAGTCGGTGCTGCTGTCCGCCACCCTCAGCCTGTTCACCATCCCCTTCCTCGGCCTGCTGGGTCAGAAGCTGGCGACGCGGCGCATCGAGACCCAAGTCGACCTGCCCGCCGCCGCGCTGCAGCCGCCGGACTCGGGCGGACAGGTGCTGCTGGTCGGCTATGGCCGGGTCGGCCGTCTGGTCGGCGAAATGCTGGCCGAGCACAAACAGTCGTTCGTGGCGCTCGATACCGACCCCGGCATCGTGGCGGGTGCCCGCCGCGAAGGGCTGAACGTCCACTATGGCGACGCCGGCCGGCGCGAAATGCTCGAGCTCTGCAATGTGGCCACCGCCCGTGCGCTGGTCGTGACCATGGACGCCCCGGGCAAGGTGGATGAGGTGGTCGAGGCCGCGCGCTCGCTGCGGGACGACCTGATCATCATCGCCCGGGCGCGGGATGACCGGCACGCGGTCCGCCTCTACGGCCTCGGCGTCACCGATGCGGTGCCCGAGACCACCGAAGCCAGCCTGCAGCTCGCCGAGAACACCCTGGTCGATCTGGGCGTGCCCATGGGTCTGGTGCTGGCCTCGATCCACGAGCGGCGGGACCGCTTCCGCGACGTCTTCCAGAAGGCCCAGACCCGGGCGCCAAACCCGACCTCGCGTCCCAACCGGGCCCTGAGGCGTGGACTGTCCGCGCCTGACGCCGCCCCTCCGCCTGCGACATCTTCGAACGGGACGGATTAGGTTTCGTTCGCATTTTGGTCATTGTTCGGTGAGAAAGCGGCGTTTCCGCCCTCCCCGGCGATGAACGACCGCGGCCCTCGCCTTTCCGACCCGGCTGTTCATGCCTGTTATTCAGAGTAGCCCCTGTATGCGTGATACCGTTGTGAACCCGACCCCGGCCAACTCCGAAGCCGGGTCGCGCCCGCTCAATCGTCGCCAGGTCGCCAAACAGCGCACCCGCGGCAAGGTGATCGAGGCCTCGCGTCGCCTGTTCGCCCAGCGCGGCTATGACGCCGCCACTATCCGCGACATCGCCCGCGAAGCCGGCATGTCGACCGGCGCGGTGTTCGCCAACTTCCAGGACAAGGCTGAACTGTTCGACACGGTTCTGGCCGAGGACATCGACGCCCTGACCCTGGCGCTGGCGGGTGGCATCAAGAGCGGTTCCGACGTGACGTCGCGCCTGCTGGGTGGTCTGACGGCCGGCTATGAGGCCACGCTGGACCAGCTGCCGCTGGTTCAGGCCGTGGTTGCCCGCGCCTGGCACCAGCCGCTGGAGGACGCCCGCAAGGGCCGCGAGGTCCTCGCCCCGGTGACCAGCCAGATCGAAGATGTGGTTGCCGCAGCCGTCAAGGCCGGTGAACTGAAGGCCGGCACCGACGCCGCCCTCGTCAGCGAGCTGGTCTGGATCGCCTACCTCGCCAACTATCGCCGCGCGGCCTACGACGGCTGGACCGTCGAGCAGTTGAAGTCGCATCTGGGCAACCAGGTCGACATGATCCTCGCGGGTCAGCTCAGCCGATAGGCGCGGCATTCCCCTGAGTTCGTTGAAAGGCCGCGATTCCCGTCGCGGCCTTTTCGCTGGGTGGGTCGTTGAGTTCGCGAACGCACTGACCTAGCGTCCCTGCTGTGGAGGCGTGCATGAAAGTTCGATCCCTCGCCCTGGTATCAGGGCTGGCCCTTGCCGTCAGCGGTTGCGCTGACGACTCCACCCTCATGGGAACGGCGCCTGATGGCTCCCCCATCTATGGCCGCGGCTTCGCGCCCACGTCAGAGGATGGCACCGTCACATTGAACTGCGCCGTCGGAGATCTGGGAGAGCTGGTGAACTGCCGCGTCGTCAGCGAGCAGCCCGAGGGCCAGGGCCTGGGTGAGATCGCGTTGGCCTCGGTGACCAAGTCAGGACGTCAGGCCGCTCGCATTGCGGCCCCGGCGGGAACCCGTATCGAGTTCACCGTCCGTCTGCGCGACGATTGAATCGACCAGATGTTGCCGGACCGTTCGGGGTCGGCCCCCCTCGCGCGCCTCTGGCGCCTCAGCTCTTCCACCTCAGCGTTTCCGGCTTGACCGGATTGACGAACGGGCGGGCCTCGGCGCAGCTGTTGGCCCACTCGCGTTTCAGCTGCTGGTACCATTTGGCCTGACGATCGGCGTCGTCGATCCACAGCATGGCCGGGTCGAAGTCGAGCCCCATGTTCTGCAGGTTCACCATGTCGCCGTCCTGCTTGAGGAAGGCGCGCACACCCTGTCGCAGGATCGGGCGGGCCAGGGCGAAGATCCAATGGTCCGACCAGAACATCTGGGTGATGCGGGTGCGGTTGGCGGTCTCGGGCGTCAGGCAGGTCAGGCCCAGCACCTGTTTCTCGCCGACCTCGATATGCTCCCAGCGATAGCCGGGCAGGCGGAAGGTGATCTCGGTGGCGGGCGCCCCGCCCAGCAGCTTGTAGGCCCGGCTGTTCGACGAGGGGCGGTGGCGGACCATGGCAAAGCCCTGATCGCGCGGCTCGAACGCCTTTTGCTTGTCGTGCATGGAATGCTGCGAGCGCCACCACCACTGCTGGTGGACATAGGGGCCGTGCGCCGGATCCATCAGCCCGACCACCGCATGATCGATGTGGCTGTCGAACACCATGGCCTCGACGAGGCGCGGCGCAGGGCCCTCGGCGCCCGGGAACAGCGGCGGGGCCTGATCGGGCTCGGCCGGACGGCGGGGATCGGACGGCATCCACACGAACACCATCCCCTGGCTCTCGCGTACCGGATAGGCGCGCACGCGGATGCGATCGACCTCGAAATCGGAGTCGTCGGTCAGGGACGGGATGGCCGCGCACTGGCCGTCGGTGCGGAACCGCCAGCCGTGATAGGGGCACTCGATCGTCTCCCCCTCGCCGGCGTGCTCCACCTGCCGGCCGGCCGACAGGGGGGCGGCGCGGTGCGGGCAGATGTCGCGCAGGGCATAGACCTGACCCGACCGGGTCCGGCCCAGCAGGACCGGCTCGTCCTGCAGCATATAGCGCGCCTGGCGACCGGGTTTCAGCGCCTCGGCCACTTCGACGAAGTACCAGCAGTCCTTCAGGAAGCCCTTGCCGAAAGGCATGGGGGCGGGCCGGTTGCGGGTTTCGCCGGGGATGGGGGTCTCAACTGCCGTCATGACCGCAGTGTTAGGACCACTCCCTTTCCGATGCCAGCCTCCGGCCGAATCCATCGCCGGGGATTGCCTGCGGCTGTTACTTTGTTTTACAAAGCGGCCCTCGATCACAGGATACCGGCCGTCATGAAACGCTTCGCCCTCGCCCTCGCCGCCCTTGCCCTGACGTCGACCGCGGCCTGCGCCCAGACCGCGCCGGGCGCAGGCCACCCGGCCGACGGACATGGCCACGTCCACGCCGATTTTGACTCGGGCCGATTTCATGTGCGGGTCGAGGGCGAGGGGCGCGACATCATCCTGATCCCCGGCCTGACGTCCTCGCCCGAGGTCTGGGAGCCGCTGGTCGAGCGGCTGGAGGGCGACTGGCGCGTGCACATCCTGCACGTCCAAGGCTTTGCAGGGGCGCCGGCCAGGGACAATGCCGAAGGCCCGGTCTCGGCCCCCGTCGCCGAGGACATCGCCCGCTATATCGAGGAGCAGGGCCTGGAGGATGTCGTGGTCATCGGCCACTCCATGGGCGGCACCATTGCCATGATGCTGGCGGCCCGCCATCCGGATCTGGTCGACCGGCTGGTGGTGATCGACATGATCCCATTCATGGGCAATGTGTTCGGCGGCGCCAATGCCACCCCCGAAAGCGTGGCCCCGATCGCCGACCAGATCGCGACCGGCATGGTCAACTCGACGCCCGAACAATGGCGCGCCTCGTCCACGGCCAGCATCACCGGCATGGTCCAGACCGAAAGTCTGCGGGCCGGACCGATCGAGGACAGCATCAACAGCGATCCGGTCGTGGCCGGCCATGCCATGCGCGAACTGATCGTCACCGACCTGCGCCCGGAACTGGCGGCCATCACCGCGCCGACCGAGGTCATCTATGTGACCTTCAACGGACCGGGCATGAGCCCTGAGGTCACCGACGCCATCTATGCGGCCTCCTATGCCAATCTGGAGGGCGTGGAGCTGAAGCGGATCGACGACAGCGCCCACTTCATCATGCTGGACCAGCCGGACGCGCTGGCCCAGGCGATCAACGCCTTCCTCGACTGATTGTCGTCTTCGTCACGCTTTCGACGGAAATTGCCGGGATGGTGCCGGACCACGGGTCTCCGGGTGATTTCCGTTAAGCGCTTTCGGCGCTAAAAGGCCGCAGGGCTCTGGCTGGGCGAGAGGGTGACTATGGCGGGTAACGCCTTTCTGGATCGACTGAAGCGGGGCCCGGGTGGCCAGGGCCAGCGCAACCTCCTGCAACGCATCCTGTACTGGAGCGTCGTGGCCGGGGTGTGGGGCCTGATCTTTCTGGTCGTCTTCTTCGCCGTGTTCGCCCGTGGACTGCCGGACACCTCCTCTCTCTATGACATCGACCGCCAGCCGTCCGTCACCTATCTGGATCGCAACGGGGCGCTGATCGCCGTGCGCGGCAGCCAGCAGGCCCCGCCCGCCGATCTCGACGCCCTGCCCGACTATGTGCCGGCCGCCTTCATCGCCATCGAGGACCAGCGGTTCCGCTGGCACCCCGGCTTCGACCCCATCGGCATGGTGCGCGCCATGGTCTCGAACATGCGCGCCGGCCGCGTGGTCCAGGGCGGCTCGACCATCACCCAGCAACTGGCCAAGAACCTGTTCCTGACACCCGACCAGACCCTGCGCCGCAAGGGACAGGAGCTGATGCTGGCCGTCTGGCTGGAGATGAAATTCTCGAAGGACGAAATCCTCGCCCTGTATCTCAACCGGGTCTATTTCGGCGCCGGCGCCTATGGCATCGAGGCCGCCTCGCAGCGCTATTTCGACAAATCGGCCAAGGACCTGACGGTCGGGGAAGCCGCCCTTCTGGCCGGCCTGCTGAAGGCCCCGTCGCGCTATTCTCCGGTGTCCGAGAGCGAGCGCGCCGCTGCCCGCGCCACCGTCGTGCTCGACGAGATGGAAGAGAGCGGCGTCATCACCGCCGAACAGCGCGCCGCCGCCGTTCTGGAGCCGGTGCGGGTGTCGCGGACCCTGGCCACCCAGCACGCCCAGTATTTCGTCGACTGGCTCGACAAGGAGATCCGCGGACTGGTCGGTGAACCGACCGAGGACCTGATCGTCGAGACCACCCTCGACCTGACCCTGCAGACCGCAGCCGAGCGGGCCGTGAGCAAGGTGCTGAAGGACAATTCCTCGCGCGGGGTCGAACAGGCGGCGCTCGTGGCGCTCGACGGCGACGGACGGGTGCGGGCCATGATCGGCGGCGCCTCCTATGCCGACAGCCAGTTCAACCGGGCCGTGGATGCGCGCCGTCAGGCAGGCTCGGCCTTCAAGCCCTTCGTCTATCTGACCGCCGTCGAGGCCGGCTACACGCCCCAGACCCCGGTGATCGACGAACCGATCCGTATTGGCTCGTGGGAGCCGCGCAACTATTCCGGCCGGTTTATCGGGCGGACGACCCTGTCGAACGCGGTGGCCCAGTCGACCAACACCGTGGCGGTGTCGCTGGCCGACAGCCTGGGCCGGGACAATGTGGCCCGCACGGCGCGGCGGCTGGGCATCACCAGCCGGATCGGGCTGGAGCCCGCCATGGCGCTGGGCGCCGTCGAGGTGTCGCCCGTCGAGATGGCCCAGGCCTATGACGCCTTCGCCAACGGCGGCAAGCGCGTCACGGCCTATGGTATCAGCCGCATCCGCACCCGCGAGGGCCGGGTGATCTATCAGCGGTCGGCCCGCGAGAGCCGGCCGATCCAGGCCATCGCCAACCCGCCGCTGTTGTACATGAACGACATGCTGCGCGGCGTGATCTCGTCGGGCACGGCCCGGTCGGTGGCGATCTCCGGCCGGGACCTGGCGGGCAAGACGGGCACGACCTCGGACTACAAGGACGCCTGGTTCGTCGGCTACACCGGCGGTTTCGTCACCGCCGTCTGGGTCGGCAAGGACGACAACAGCGCCATGCGCGGCGTGACCGGCGGACAGGCCCCGGCGGCCATCTGGCGGGCCTTCATGACGGCGGCCCTGCCCCGGCTGGACGCCCCGCGCATTCCCGACGGCCCGCCCCTGCCCGAAGGCTGGCAGCCGCCGGACGCGGTCGGCGAGCTGATCGGCTCGATGGAGGACCCCTATGCCGACGAGATCGAGCGCGGCATCGAGCCGACGCCCGAACGGCGCGAGCCCGAGCGGCCATCCCCCGACCAGCCGGTCATCCGCCCGACCACGCCCCAGCCCGAGCGGCGCGATCCCGAAGACCAGCGGCCCGAGCCGGCCCCGCCGCCCGAGAAGAAGGCGGATCCGCTGTTCTTCTAGACGGTGAGGGCGTGCAGCGCCGCGCCGTGCTGCTTCAGCCAGGCGCGGTGCGGGGCCGGATCGCCGATCCTCTGCGCCACCACCGCCCAGAAGCGCGGGCTGTGGTCGGCATGGACCAGATGGGCCACCTCGTGTGCGGCCAGATAGTCGAGCACGGCCGGAGGGGCGAGGATCACCCGCCAGGAATAGCGGATCGTGCCCCGGCCGGGGGTGCAGGAGCCCCAGCGCGAGCGGGGGTCGTTGATCGAGACCTTCGGCAACGGCAGTCCCAGGGCACGGCAGTGAACCTCGGTCCGGGCGACCAGGGCCTCGCGGGCGCGCCGTTTGAGGAAGTTGAGGATACGCCGGCTCCAGGCCGCGCCCTCGCCGCCCGCCGCCAGTTCCTCGCCGCCGTCAGCACCGGGACGCAGCCGGGCCGCGCCGGCGCCCGGCAGGACGGCCAGGGTGACGGGGCGCCCCTCAAGGCTCAGCACCTGTCCTGGAGCGAGGCCGATGGTTTCCGGGCGATCGGCCAGCCGGTCCCGGATCCAGTCGGCGCGGGTGCGGGCAAAGGCCACGGCATCGGCCAGCCGGCGCTCGCTGGGGGCGACCAGTACGGCCTCGCCCGCGCGGGCGTCGATGCGGATCGAGACCCGCCGGGCCCGCCGGTTGACCGACAGCCGCAGCGGCGCGCCGTCCGCGTCGAGGCTAAGCCGCTGCCCGTCGCGATACGCCACGGGCGGCCTCGTTCCGGGCGATGAAATCGCGCACGCGGGGATAGATGTCGTCCCGGAAGCGGCGCCCGTTGAAGACGCCATAGTGGCCGACCTCGGGGTGGACATACAGCTCGCGCCGGTCGTCCGGGATATTGGGGCACAGGCCATGGGCGGCCTGGGTCTGGCCGACACCGGAGATGTCGTCCTTTTCCCCCTCGACCGTCATCAGGCCGATGTCGGTGATCTTCGTCAGATCGACCTTGTGCCCGCGATGCTCCAGTTCGTTCTTCGCCAGCAGGTGCTGCTGGAAGACGATGTCGATGGTCTGGAGATAGAATTCCTCGGTCAGGTCCAGCACCGAGAGATATTCGTCGTAGAATTCCTCGTGCTTCTGGACGCCGTCGCCGTCGCCCGCGACCAGATTCTGGAAATACTCGTGCTGGGCGTCGCGGTGGCGATCCTCGTTCATCGACATGAAGCTGTAGAGCTGCACAAAGCCCGGATAGACGCGCCGCCCGGCCCCCGGATAGGGCAGGGGCACGGTGTGGATCATGTTCGACCGGAACCAGGCGAAGGGCCGGGCCTCGGCCAGACGGTTGGTCACGGTCGGCGACAGGCGCGCGTCGATGGGCGAGCCCATATAGGTCATGCTGAGCGGCCGGTGCGGATCCTTGTCCTCGGCCATCAGGGCGCAGGCGGCCAGCACGGGCGGTCCCGGCTGGCACACGCCGACCACATGGACGCCGGGGCCGATGGCGGCCAGCATGTCGCGGATGTGGTCGATGTAGTCATGAAAGTCGAACCGGCCCTCAAGCATGGGCACCTGACGAGCGTTGACCCAGTCGGTGACATAGACGTCGTGGTCCTGCAGGAAGCCCTCGACCGTGCCGCGCAGCAGGGTCGCATAGTGGCCGGACAGCGGCGCCACGATCAGCACGGCGGGTCCGTCCGCGGGCTTGCCCGCGCGCTGCAGATCGCCGAGGTTGCGCTGAAAGCGGATCAGGCGGCACCAGGGCGAGGTCCAGATGGTCTGTTCCGTGGTGCGGATCGTATGCCCCTCGGCCGTCACCACATCGAGGTTCCAGGCCGGCTTGCCATAGCGGCGGGTCAGCCCCTCGAACACCTCGGCGGCGGCATAGGCCGTGCGCCCGATGGCGGTGTCGGCAGCCGGATTGAAGGGGGAGGACCAGAAGGATCGGGCCAGCTGGGCCCCCAGACGGAAGGGGGCGGCCGAATAGTAGGAGAATTCGTGCAGGGAATAGAGCATGCGTCTCTTCGAATGGCGGCGTGCGGCCGGCCGGAGTGTGCAGCGCAGCATAGTTCGCAAGGCACTGCAAAAGGATTATCGGACGCAGAGGTTCCCGGGCGTTCAAACACCCGTGAGGGGAGCGGGCATGCCAGGGCGCCCGTCCGCAGGAGCGGCGGGTTGGAGGGCAGGCGGAGCGCCGGGCCTTCGCCCGGAGACATTGAATAAATACCGTTTCGACGAAGTCTGACGCTCCGCGCGGTGGTTTTCCGGAAGCTTGCGTCGGGTGGCGGTGTTATCGCCTTACCGCAGCGCCTCCGACGGGCGGGCGGGGCCTGCGCCCCGTCCCGGAACGGCCGAGTATCCCCCTCGACCCTTACCCCGATCCCGCACCCGGAGGCGGAGATCGGAGGTGCTCAGGCCCCAAGGCCTGATCCCGCTCCATCGCTCCCGCCGCTCACAAGGTCGCAGGCCTTACGAGCCCTCCGTGCGACGGGACGGGGGAAGAGTCGCACAGGCCCGGGGTGGGGCGAGGAAGTCGGGGCG
>NZ_JAGHQP010000029.1 GCF_017744255.1 Brevundimonas sp. A19_0
CGCTCGTTTCAGTGCCTGACGTTCGCGCCACGCTCTTTGACGCTCCGCATTTGATTTGGCCTTGCCGGTGACAGTCGGGCGGCCCACCGGACGCTCCTCGAAATCGATCCCGATATCATGGTGATCGAGCACGACCTCGAAGGGGAAGCAGGAATCGCGGAAATAGCCTTCCAGGAATTCCGCCTGCTCGCGGTCATAGACGTTCAGGGTGACGGGACGATCATCGTCCGGCATCCGGAGCGACGAGCGAAAGACGATCTGGATGAGGTCTTCATACTCCCGGTCACGCATCACCTCTTCAGCGGTGATCAGTCCGTCCGTCAGTGCGGCGAATATGCGCGATTCCGTCGAGGAAGCTTTGGCCGTGTAGAGAACGGAACACTGCGTGAGGTGGCGATAGGCGTTCGATCCCGCGATTTTCGGTGAAACCCGCTGGCCCGGAAGCGTGATCGCGCGGCTCCGGTTGGTCGCCCAGTAGTGATGAACAGCCTCGGCCCGACCGTTTACCCACGCGGCCCAGGCCTCAACAGCCTTCTGGCCTTGAGGCGAGTTGACGAAGAAGTTGGTCCCGGCCCGGTGATTGCTGGCGACATAATTGATTGAGACCCGGCGGGGCTTCCAGGACACCGCCCTGATGAGGGGGATGCCGACCAGTTTGATCGACTCGAAGAGGGCGGTGATCAGACGATAGGTAACGAGGCTCTCGAACGAGTTTGCGAGGAAGGTCACCCGGTCGTAGACGAGGAGTTCTTCGACGTTCCACACGCTGAAGAACGAGAGCCGCTTCCTTTTTGGCAGGTCAGCCCAGTTCTCGATGTTCACGACCGTCTGACCGCGATCAAGCCGGGCATGAAGCGGAGCGAACGGCCTCGCGAAATCATCAGCCATCATCTCCCGCCAAGTCGGCGCGTCGGCCTTGGGGCGGATGGTCGAATAGCCATCCATGAATGTTTCGAGATTGTAGGTGTTGGCCCAGAAGGCCTGGGAGGCGGGAAGATCGAAGGCCGCATGGCTCCAGATTTTTGGGTCTTCGTCGATGATGATTTGCCACTCGTGGCCCGCGACGACGGTGTGATCGACCAGCTTCATCGCCTCGTGGGTGATGATGAGGATGGCGTGGGGGGAAAGGCTGAGTTGGTCGATTGTGTGAGGGAAGTCTCGGGTGACGACATCCCCGGCCTTGCTCGACAGTGCTCGGACGGCTGGCCAGTTGCCCACCTCAGCCGACACGCCGCTTATGCGTTCTCGACGGCCCTCGAACTCGTCTGTCCTATCGACCACATAGACGTAGCGTCCCCGGTTCTGGACCATCTGACGAATGGCCCATTCGGTCTTGCCGGAGCCACATGAAGCGGAACTAAAGTAGTAAATGCTTTGGTTGGCCATACTTTCCGGATGATGAGGCTCGAACCATTCTCGCCTCTACGGTTCTATTTATAACGGAAATCATGAGCGGATTCATTATTCATACGCGTGAGAATTGGCGTAACGACGGCACCTATAGAGGCCAAATTGATCTAACAATTTCTGCCAGTCATCAGATTTCTACGTAACGAAACCCTTATAAAGAGAGAGCATCCGTTACGACGCCGAGTCGGAAGGGAGGCGAGCAAGGCGAGCCGGACAAGACGACGACGGCGACACGCCCTCGCAAGGCGAAGGCGCGGCGAGGTGCGTTTGATGATCCATCACAGGCCAGATCGGAGCCGCCACGTTCGCTCGTCGCTCCGCTCCGATCTCACGCGGGGCTGACGCCTTCGAGGTTCGACCCTACGGGACGCCTTCGGCTTCGACCTCTTCGCCGTCTCGTTGAGAAGAACCGAGATCGGCCATCTCTCATCGACGGAATTTGGGGATCGGAAACGCTCGCGCAGCGCAGGTGCGCCCGTTACGGCTCAGTCAGCGAGGTCGAAGTCGGCGCCCAGATCGCCCCAGCCCCGACGACCGGACAATTTCAGCGCAGCTATCCACATGTCCGGAATCGCAGGGCGGCTCACACTGGCGACGCCCCGGCTGGCCAGCCATGCCTTCAGCGGCGCCTTTTGGTCTGCACTGAGGGGGCCATTACCGACGCCGTAGATGCCTTCGACCACCCAGCCGCCCGTGTTCAACGGAAGTAGCATCGCCATGGCCATTGGGATGCCTTCGGGTTCGTAGGCCACGTAGGCGGCTCGCCCGCAGATCACATCTACCGCCCGGTGGATCGTCCGAGCGCAGTTCCGATATGTGAGGGATCGGGACATCAATTCGAGCGCATCCTGAATCGGGAAGACTCCGGCGTCTTCGTCGGCAGCGAACGGCAGGGCCGGGAACCGGCACCGGCGAATCCAAGATTTGAGGAGTTCGTCGATCTCCCGCTGCTCACCGCTTTCGCGCAATGCGGCGAGTATGGCTTGCTCATCATCGGGCGTCGAAGCGGCCCTGACGGCTGTGAGTGCGGAGTTCAGTTCCCGCATGCGCTCTACAGGCAAGTTGCGCCGCAGCACCGACCCGTGCACCATGGCTTCGTCAACTTCGATCAACGTCCGCAATCGGTCTTCACTCAGACGCCCCAGGTGCTGTCCGACCCGACGCCGATGCTTGAGGGTTCGATCCGCGTAGAGGCGATGAAAATCGAGGTGAAGGCTGGGGCCGGAGAAGGCGTCAGGCCCAAGTCGGTTCAGGCCGGAGAGGTAGCCATCCGGACAAGTTCCGAAGGCAGCGGCCATGATCGGAGGCAGATCGCCACCCATCAGCAGGCGGCTGAGTTCCGTCTTGGCTTGCGCCAGAAGATCGGGTGCGACCTGGGCGATGATCCCCTCGGGCTCGGCCAGCCAGCCTTTGGCGGCCACCGCGAAGACGGCTTGCCGCCGAACGACGCTGGCCCGGCAGGTCATCCAATGGAGGAACTCGGGTCCGAGACTGGCGATGGGCTCCAAGGCCCAAGGCGCAGCAATGGCACGAGGCGTTCTCCGCCCTTGGGCCTTGTCACCGATGTCAGATTGCATCCCAATGGGATATCTCGGATCGGTGATTTGTCTACAAAAATCAGCCTGTCAGCCTACCGGCGTGTGGTCGCTCGGTATCCGAAGATGCCGCCGGTCACCAAGGCCGCCAGCGAAGCCCACCAAGGCAGGCGATAGGTGGCGGAGTAGATTCCGGCGCCGACCCGTTGGGCACGATCCACATCGAACACGTCGAGGAGATCGGCTTCGATCAAGCCCTCGTAGCCCTCGCGGATCAGATAGCCGACGACAGCCCGTCCTCCATATGCCTTGAGGAAGGCGTTGACGGCGTCGTCCACCCGCATTTGGTCCGAGTTGCGGAAGCGAGACTGACCATTGAACCAGCGACCGAACGGCCCAGGGTCTTCGGGATAGTCGCGGTCGAAGCGGATAATCCTGGCCGCTGCCGCTCGCGCCCGTATCGTGGCGCGGACTGCGAAGATAACGCCGAGCAGGATTGCCGCACCGACAATCCAGACCATGGCCTGATCCGCCGCCTTCTCACCGAACTGATCCTTGAGCACTCCGAATATCTGGCCATAGGCGAGAACGGCAGCGAAGCCGATCAAGCCCATGGTCACGCAGCCGATCCCGTTCCGCATGTCCCCTCCAGAGAATGGAAAGATTCCATATCTTGATAGGGAAAATCTGCCTATGGGAATTTTCCCTATAGTTGGGTCGCCAGTTCTGAACTGGCGAGGCCTGATCCGATGTCCAAGACGGTCTTCGAAGGAGACCATCGGCATCTGGTCGATGTGCTCACACGCGCTCGGGCGGCTTCGAAGTTGACGCAAACGGAACTCGCCGAACGGCTGGGCAAAGATCAGACTTTCATTTCCATCATCGAACGCGGCCAGCGACGCGTGGACGTGTTGGAATTCATCGCCTTGGCCAGGGCGATGGACCACGATCCAGTCGATCTGTTCCGCAAGGTCCATGACCGGGTCTCGCGGAACCTGAGCATCTGACGGCTACCGCCGGGTGGACTTGGTCGTCGCTATCACACGGAAGGCGGCTGGGGCGGCGGCGGCGAAAAAGGCGGAGTTAAGGACCGTCTCATCACCCAAGAAGAACTCGCCGCCGAGACTTTCAGCGCGCGACTTCAGATCGCCCTTAAGGCCATCCTCGGCGGCCTTGGCGGCTTCAGCCGAAGGAAAAGCCTTGGACTGAAATCCGGCCTTCCATCGACATTTGGCCGCAGGCGGGAAGCCTGAGTTCACCTCCTCGATCCGCCTCGCCGGGTCGTTCGAGTAGCCGATCTTCGCAACGATCCTCTGCCCTACAGCCCCCTTGTCCCGCCCTAGGAGCGTGGCGACACAACCCTGGTAGGTCAGCATGTAGAGGAAGGCATCGCCGTCCTCGTAGTTGCTTCGTCGCTCTCCGTGCGACGGCGTGAATCCGCGCGACGGCGAAAATGCCGCCGTCATCGTAGTCTCGGCAGATTCAACATCCGTCAGCGGCGGTTCGCCGAACACGTTCACCGGAACGACCGGAAGGCATAGGGCGGCTTCCGCCTCGTGGTCAGCCAGAAGCTCCCCACGGGACGCAATGTTGCGGGCCCGCGAGTGGGTGTAGGTGTCGGGTGCCAGATGCTTGACCTCGATCCTGCGGGTCACCTTCCAGGCTCGCCTGACGGGCACCGCGTGCTTCCAGCGATCCAACCAGCCCATGTCGCGCTTGCGTGCCATTCCGGCAGCCGAGGAGCGGTCGGCGTCGGTTGTCGGAACCGGATCGATCTCAAGAAACCCGAGGGCCTGCCTCCGGTCCTGATCCTTGGTGTTGGGCGATGCGGCCCCGTAAATCAGGATCAGGTCGCCGGGCCGCCACTCGTCGATCAACCGGCCCCGATCTGATTCCCGCGTGAAGCCCAGATAGCCGTCTTCTCCGGGATTGAATCCCCAGAAGGCTTTCAGCCAAACCCGCCTCGGCCCTCCGGCAGACGGAGGCACGATCTCATCGGTCATCGCGTCCTCATTGACGGCCTGAGGAAGCCGTCATCCAAGGCCCCTTGATGCTGATCCAGCCACGCCTTGGGACGGGCGTAGTCGGGCATGATCGCCGCCATCTCGGCCCAGAACTCCGGGCCATGAGATCGAACCCTGAGATGCGCCAGTTCGTGGGCGACCACATATTCGAGCACCGCCTTGGGCGCGAAGACGAGGGTCCAGTTGATCAGGATCGCGCCGGTTGGGCCGCAGGCGCCCCAGCCGGATTTCATGTCGGCCACGCGAATCGTTCGAGGCTTGAGACCGAACCGCCTCTGATAGGCAGCGGCGATTTCTGTGACATCCCGGCGCACGCGCCGCTTGAGCCACAGCTTGATCTCGGTGGCGACGATTCCGTCCTGGTCCTCGCCTCGGACCCACGTCGGCAGGTCCACAACGAATCCATTCTTGAACGCAATCTCGAGGTGGGGCCCGTCATGCCGACGCACGGTCAGCTTCGCCACCCGTCCGCGATACGGAATCTTCGAGCCCGTCATGAAGCGCGGCACCACGGCCCGCTTGGTCACGACGGCCTCAAGCTCGCGCAGCGTGTTGAACAACCACTGCCGCTTGCGGGTCAGGAAGGCGTCGATCTCCGCGTCGTCGTCCGTCGTCAGAGCCAGGACTTCGACATGGCCGGGCGTGACCGTGATCCGCCGCTCCGAGGCCGCTGCGGATCGCCGGAGTTCATAGGCGACCTCGGTCTGGCCGATGCGCACGATGCCCATCAGCCAACCTCGGCGTAGGCGTGCACCGCATAGGCTTCGATCTCGTCGCGCACCGTGTTGGCGTCGCCGAGATTCAAAGGCCGGAGGAATTTGCGGACCTCGCGCCGCAGTTCCTTCTTGTAGCCGTCCATAAAGAACCACGACGGCTGGCTGGTCTGCGCCTGGGCGTAGAGGTCGCCGATCTCCACAGCGACGACCTGGATCGCCGCATGATCCGCCTCAGGGGCGTGCGGCTCCATGATCCGCAGAATCGCGAAGGCGCGCTCGTCCATGCCCATTCCGACATGCGCGCCCGCCTCGGCTTCGATTCCACCGGTCAGGTCTTCGAAGTCCTTCAGCCCCTCGGCGGCGGCGATCTGGCCTTCCTCGAACCGGCGGATGATCTCCAGCACCCGCTCGGAGAAGCGACCGTATTGGGCGGGGTTCTTGTCCACCAGTTCGCGGGTGACCCGCTTCAGTTCGGCGGCCTTCCGGACGAACGCCTCGTGAAGCTCCTCCTCCGACTTCTCTTCCGTATCGAAGTCGCCCTTGAACTCGGGGTCCGTGATGTTCCGTAAACGGACAGTTGTCGTCAGGCCGGTGGCGCGGACGTGCTCTTCCAGCATGTCCCTGATCTTGCCGGAGTAGCTGAGGTGATCGAGGCTCTCGTCCTTGGTGATTGCCTGCTGAGCCAGTCGCAGAAAGACGGCGGTCCACTTCATGTCGGCGGTGAAGTCGAGGACCGCCGGATCGGGTGACAAGTCTCCGTAGGTGCGAACGAAGTGGCGGCCCAGCCGCTGAAGCTCGAACCAGTCGTCCTCCCGCCCATCCTGGACAAGCTTCTCTGCGGCATAGGCGGCAGCCTTCTCATCCATGCCGTCGAGGCCGAGGAGCCGCCGCTGGCGCATGAACTCGGCGTGCGTTTTCCGAAGATCGCGGCGCAGCAGGTCGAGATCACGCAGGGCGTTTTGCACGTCGTCGGCGCGGTAGGACGCCAGGGCTTCGTCCAGGTGTTGGGTGACGCCGATGTAGTCCACGATCCGCCCGTGGGACTTGTCCACGGTTGAACCGTCCGGTCGCTTGATAGAGCAGGTGCGGTTCGTGCGCGCGATGGCTTGAAGCAGGCCATGCTCCCGCAAGGGTTTGTCGAGATACATGACGTGCTCGTTCGGCGCGTCGAAGCCGGTCAGCAGCTTGTCGCAGACGATGAGGAAACTGGGCTCGTCGGTCTTTCCCTTGAACGCCTTCTTCGCCGCCTTCTCGCCGTCGTCGTCGAGATAGTGCGCCTCCAGTTGCGACCGCAGGGCGGCGATCTCGGCATCCTCGGACGGCTTGTTATCTTCCTGGCTCTTGGAGAAGACGCAGGCGATCATCCGGTCGGCCTTGGCCGCCGCATCCGCCTCGCTCATCCCGCCCTTCCCCAGATCAGCGGCGATCACGTCGGCCAGAGCGGCGCGGTAGAGCACGACCGACTCGCGGTCGATGGCCACGATCTGCGCTTTGAAGCCGTCCGGGCGGCAGGTCTGTTTGAAGTGCTCCCAGATGTCGCGCGCGATCAGCCGGATGCGCTCAGGGTGCTTGGCGATGAGGGCGAGGCTGACGCCCTTCTGCTTCAGCTTCTCGCGCTTCTCGTCGGACAGATCGACGAACCAACGGTCGAACAGGATGTCGATCTCAGCTTCGTTGATCGACCACTCGGTCTTCCGGCCCTCGTAGAGGATCGGCACTGTCGCGCCGTCTCGCACGGCGTCGTCGATCCCGTATTTGTCCAAGTATGTCTCGCCCGGCTCGCTGAACCGGGCATAGGTGTCCTTGTCGGCCTTCTTGATCGGCGTGCCGGTGAAGCCGAAGTAGCGGGCCTCCGGCAGGGTCGCCTGAAGGAAGGCGCCGAGGTCTTTCTCCTGCGTGCGGTGGCACTCGTCCACCAAGACAATCCAGTCCTCCGAATTCGGGATCGGCTCCTTCGATCCCTGGAATTTGAAGATCGTCGAGAGCAGGATTTGTCCCGAGCCGCCGCGCGCCACGGCCTCACGCAGTTCGCCGACCGACGCCGCCTGTTTCGGATTCGGCAGGCCGCAGGCGACGAAGGTCTTGGAAATCTGATCGTCCAGATCGATGCGGTCGGTCAGGACGAGGATGTTCGGATTCTGGAGCGTCGGCGCGTCGAGCGTCAGATGGGTCTTCAGCTTCAGGGCGAGGAAGACCATCGTCAGGCTCTTGCCCGAGCCTTGGGTATGCCAGATCAGACCCTTCTTCTTGGTCCCCTCGGCGACCCGGATCACCGCCTTGTTGACGGCTCGGAACTGCTGATAGCGGCAGACCTTCTTGATCGGTCGCCCGGTTTCGGGATGGGTCTCGACGACGATGAAGTGCGCCAGCAGGTCCAGCAGCCGTGACGGCTCCAGCAGGCACCATAGGTCTTTGGTCAGATCGTCGGCGAACTCGTCTCGGGTGCGCGGCCACGGGTCGGTCCAGGGGGCGTAGAACTTTGCCTTCGCATCGGTCGCGCCATACAGCGTCGCCATCCCATCGGTCACGATGTTGAAGGCGTTGGGATAGAACAGGCGCGGGATGTCGCGCTCATACTGCTTGATCTGCTCGAACGCCTGACCGGATCGATCCGCCGCCTTCAGTGGGCACTTCGCCTCGATCACGACCAGCGGGATGCCGTTCACGAACACCACCAGATCGGCGATACGCGACCGCTGGGCCTCGACCTTGAACTGGCGCACGACGTGGTAGCGGTTCCTATCGGGCCGCTTGAAGTCGATCAGTTCGACCGGCTTGTCCTTGGCTTCGCCCTTCAGCCGCCGGGAATAGGCGCCGCGCAGACGACGTTGCCATTCCTCGTTGTCCGACAGGGTGGAAAGATCGCTGTAGATCGCCTCGGCGTCTTCGGCGCCCAGCCCGTGATTCACGGCCTGAAGAGCCTCGATCAGCACTGGCTTCAGCAGGACGCGGTTCGGCTCCTGCCGCATCAGCATCGCCGCCTCGTGATGAAGCGCGACGTAGCCCATCGCCGTCAGGGCATCGAGCGCGGGCTTCTCGGCGAGACGGTATTCGCTCATTGACCTGCTCCCCGAGCCTCAAAGGTCTCGAAAAGAAACAAGCAGAGCGTTCCCGCTGCGCCAACGGCCAGCCTTGCATGCCGAGGGGAGAGGCTGCGTGCAGAACTGGCGCGTCCATGCCCGGACCCATACAACCCGCGAAGCTCGTCCATCTGGTGGGCAATGTTCGCCAGAGCATTCAGCGTCGCCCGGATGGAATCTACGCCGCGACTCCGGTCAGGAATGTCACTCGGCGCCAACTCCAAGCATCGCAGCGCGTGCTTCACGAGTGCCGATGGGCTGGATGCCTTCTCAGGCACCTCACCACTGCGCTCGATTACGTCCTTCGCCACGGCTTCGATGAGCTCCTTGGCCGAACCGATGGCATCGGCAGGACTGCTTTCGCAGGTGCGTTCGATGTTTCGGATGCGGGTGAGGAGATTGTCGTGGCTGAACTTCTCCCCGTGGGACTTGAGGTGTTCAAGAACTCCAGTGGCAGCCGCTCCAGATCGAACGACCAATTCGGTTCGGTAGCCGTCGTCAACCAGATCAAACCCATCCCGTGCGACACACCGCTTGAGCGCATCGACGCGGTTCTGACGATCACCGACGCCAGGGAAGTAATGTGGGCTCAAAATCTGATTCACGGCCTCAGCGAGGTATTCGGTCCCGTTCAGAGTTCGCCAAGCCCGCTCCGCGAAGCTTCTTTTGCTGTCGAGCATACGCACGACAGGCTCGTTCATGCCGAAAGAGTTGAAAAACGCGATCAGCCGACTGCTGGTCATGCCGGTGTCGTAGGCAATCTCGGTCAGGTTTGAGATCGCCGCTTCACCGAGCCTCACGCGGGCACCCGAACGCGACCGGAGAGTAAATCGGCGGCCAAGTTTGCCCTGAGCGCAGAGAGCTTCAGAAGCGAGTGCCGCGACGATTCCAAGCTGGCCCACATATCGTCTAGAACCTCGACGGTTTGATCCTGCACTCGGAGATCGGGCAGCGGAAGCATCAGCTTCTTCATCTCGCCGACATTCAGATGCTGCTGAGCCAGCCCACCCTGGAGGCCCGCAACCTGACGCTTCGCGGCTTTGGAGTTCATAAAGAAGGAAAGGTAGGCCGAGCGCAGGCAGTCCTTCGGGCGGGAAAAAATGATGTCGATACAGTTCAACCCCGCCTCGAACCCTGAGGGAATCATAGCGGTCTTGCCCGGCTCGCCAGTTCGACGTGTGACGACATCTCCAGCGCGAAGGCTGGATTTCTGGTTCGCCTGATGGCCAGCCTCCGAGATGTAAACAAGATCGTCGAGCGCAAGCCGGTTTTCGAGCACGTTCAGTGATCGCAAGGCTGGAACCCCGCCGCTTTCGACGTAATAGGCGGCTGGCTTGACGACGATGCCGACCTGAATCGACTGGCACAGGTCGCCCAAATGGTAGCTGGGCCATTCAGCGGCGGAGAAGCAAGCCTCCAACGCGCCGGTGAAAGCAGCCGACAACTGGCGACAAACCTTGTCCTGCGCCTCGATTGCCTCGTCCACCGACCGAAGCACCTCGGCGATCCGCCGCTGCTCGTCGAGCGGGGGGAGAAGAATTGGAAGTAGCTTTGCCGTGCCTCGGCTTAGCTCCTTGAAGGTGCTTCCGCCCGCCGCAGCGGTAAGTGCACTTCGGTTCGCATTCAGCCACTGGCAAAGGAAATCCGGGTCGCTGTCCTCCGAACAAGTGAGGGTCAGAAATCCCTGGTTTGTCGTCATCGGCACGTCATTAATCGCCGCATGGCCGATAGTCGCGCGCGAGGTCATGAGGACGGTCCCTGGTGCGTTCAGCCGGAGCGAGCACTCTTTCAATGCAAGCTCGGTGATGTGCGTCTCGGTGCCAGCGATACGGGTCTGACCGAGCGGCAGAGATGTGATGTCCGAAGGCGTGGCCCACGGCACGCTCCCGTTCGCCCAATAGGCGTCTTTGGCCTTCGATGGCGTTGTGCCGCCAGACAGCCCGGCAATCTCGCCGAGCTTGGTGAGCCGCCACCCCTCCGGTGCCTCACTCGACATAGCCGAGTTTCTTCAGGTGACCGAACATCACAGCCTCGGCTTCGTCGCGCTTGGCGATTAGGTCTTGGAGCTTGGCGACCTCGGCGGCCACATCGACGGATTCGGCATCCGCGCCGGTTTGGACGTAGCGGCTGATGTTGAGGTTGCTGCCGTTGGCGGTGATCTCATCCACCGCCACAACCCGCGCCAGCTTTTCGATGTCGGCGAAGCCGTGGAATGCGTCGGCCAGCGTCCGCAAATTGGCGTCAGTCAGATGATTCTGGGCCTTGCCCGGCGTGAAAGTGGCGTCGCCGTTGATAACCAGCACCTTGCCCTGCCGCTCCGAGGGCTTGGCTTTGCGGATGATCAGGATCGCAGCCGGGATGCCCGCGCCGTAGAACAGGTTGGGCGCCAGCCCGATTACCGCCTCGATGATGTCGGCCTTCAGCATGGCCTCGCGGATACGTCCCTCGGCGCCGCCTCGGAACAGCACGCCATGCGGAACGACGACGCCCAACATGCCGTCGTCCTTGAGCGAGGCGACCATGTGCTGGACGAAGGCGAGATCGCCATAGCCCTTCGGCGGCACGCCATATTCGTCGCGCCCATAGGGATCGCCGTTGGTCCAGACTTCGTGACCCCAGACCTTCTGTGAGAAGGGCGGATTGGCCAGCACCCGGTCATAGGCGCCGACGCCGGATGCGAACTCCCCCGTCTTCGGCTCAAACCGCTTCGGATCGAGGATCGTGTCGCCCTTGGCGATGAAGGCGTCGTCAATGTCGTGGAGGAACAGGTTGATCTGGGCGATGGCCCAGGTGTCGAGTTCCTTCTCCTGGCCATAGAGCGACAGGCTGCGCGGGTCTTGGCCCTTGTCCTTCAGGTGTTGAACCGCCTCCAGCAGCATACCGCCCGAGCCGCAGGTGGGATCGTAGATCGACATGCCCGGCTGGGGATCGAGGCACTCGACGATCAGCTTCACGACCTGCCGGGGCGTGTAGAACTCGCCGCCCTTCTTGCCCGCGCCTTCGGCGAACTGCTCGATGAGGAACATGTAGGCGTCGCCCAGCATGTCGGGCGGCACGTCGCTGTTCCGCAGCCGGTGCTTCTCGAAGTGGGCAAGGAGCTTCTCCAGCCGCGCGTCGGGGAATCGCTCCTGGTTCGCGAAGTCCACGTCGCCGAACACGCCCTGAAGCCGCATGTTGCGGTCCATCAGGGCGTTGAACGCGTTGTTCAGGTGCTGACCGATCTGGGTGGAGTGCTTCCTAACGGCGTTCCAGTGATGCTCGGGCGGAACGTCGAACCGGTGCTCGTCCGGATCAGCCGCCTCCTCGCGGTCGCCCGTCTCGGCCAGCAGAACCTCGAACTCCTCGTCCCACACGTCGCAGAGGCGCCGGTAGAACAGCAGGGCGAAGATGTAGTCCTTGAACTTCCCCGCATCGACGTGCCCGCGCAGGATATCCGCCGCCTGCCACAGGTGTCGTTCGAGTTCCGATTGCGTAAGCTTGGCCAATGTTCGCCTCCCACGACCATGAATCGTGAAGTGCGAACAAGGTCAACGCTTAAGGCAAGGGTCAGAGGTCGGGCGATTTCCACGAGGCCCGTTCGGCCTGATGTCGGGCTAACTCGCGCTCAAGCGTCTCGACGAAATTCCAGCCCTCTCCATCAGACGGAAACTCCAAAGGAGACACGCCAGCCTCGCGTCGCAAGTCAGACGCCGCCGACCACGCATCGAGCCCCAGTTTCGCTGCCCCAACCGAATAAAACTCAGCGGCGTCGTCCGCGTTGAAGGCGGCCTGATCAACGTCTCCTCGGACGAACGACTCCCGCATCCTTACCCGCACCTCGATATCCCGGATGCGAGCGGTCTCCTTTGCCCCCAGCAGTTCCCAGTCGATAGTGGGCCAGGGCTCGAACGCGGCAAGGCCAGTTGCCTGCTCCAAATCGGGTTCGTTGTTGTCGGAAATCACGTGTGCGCAGGCCTCGGCATAACGTTCCAAATGGAACGCGAGGATCATCCGGGCCGACGCGCGCTGTCCATCGAGCTTGGCCTGGGAGCGAGCGGCTAATGACGCCTCATCCTCAAGCTTGAACTCGCGCTCCTTGGCCAGCCTTCTGTTGGCCTGTCGCTCAGTGAACCATGCACCAAGGGCCGCAGCGATCAGCGTGCCGCCGATGGTGAGGGCGGTGTCCGCCACATCCCAAATGGTTTTCGCATCGGCGGCCAAGGCAGACTCCTGTGCGGGATGGCGACGATTGACGCCGCGCGTTTCGGCGTCGCCGCTCAATAAATACGAGCATGCCCCACGCCCGCCGATCTGCCCACCAGTGGATGGTCCCTTGGAGTTCTCGCCCGGCCTACGAGGTAACCCTTTACGGCGACTGGGCCAGCGAGGAGGGCTCCCAACGTCTGGATGAAGCGACGCGCTAGGCGGCATCGCGCCAGCGGCACGGAGGTTTCGCACGCAAGGTCAGTGTCGTAGAGGGCCGCGCAGATTTCGCGTTCGAGTCCCATAGGGATCAAATGGAATTCTGGCTTCTGTTCGAATGAAAAATATTGCGCCGCGCACGCAAGATAATAGATACAGCTTTTATGTATCAGATATCCTTTGTAAAGCAAATCGCTCTCGAAGCATTTGCAGAACTCGCTCTAACCGACCACCTGTCCGGATCATTTCTCCCATCGGCAAGCTGCTTTACGGCAACCGGGAATGTGAGCGCAAGGTCAGTCTGTCGTCATATGTGGGTAATGTCCGAAAAAGAAGTCACACTCGCTCGTATGATGAGCAGTCATGACAGCCAAATGTGGGTCAGACATCTCACAAATCCCTCAACCACTTTTCTAAAGGGTGCTGTCCTTCAGATTAGCCTTGAAGGCGGCAAGCCCCGCAATGATTTGTCTGCGTTCTGCCAGAGATACAACACGCCTGACTATCTCCTTGAATGGGATTTCGAGTGGATCGCACGGGATATTTTAGCCCTACTCGGAAGGTCTACATCTCTGCGCTCAGAGGCGCGAGATTTCCTCGCCACTCAAGTTCCCCTCCCTGTGTTCACCTAGGCCC